>JACKKE010000005.1 GCA_020637595.1 Rhodobacter sp.
GAGGGGCGGCTGAATTTCGGTATCTCGCCAGGCGGCCTGATGTCGGATGCCGAGGCCTTCGGGTCGCTGGACAAGGACCGCAACGCGATGTTCCTCGAATGCATCAACATGGTGCTGGACATCTGGGCGGGCGAGCCGCCCTACGACCTGAGCGGCCAGTTCTGGAATGTCTCGACCGGGCGCACACAGATGGCGGCGATTGGGCAAGGTTCGATTATGAAGCCCTATCAGGCGCCGCACCCGCCCATCGTCGGCACCGCCGTCGCGCCCTTTTCCAAGGGTGTCACCGCGATGGCGGCGCGGGGATGGGAACCGATCTCGGCCAATTTCCTGCTGCCGAAATGGGTGGCCACGCACCACCCGAACTACGCGCAGGGCTGCGCCGAGGGCGGTCTGGCCGTCAATCCTTATGGCTGGCGGGTTGCGCGGTCGATCTTCGTGGCCGAGGACAGCGCCACCGCCCGCGCCTATGCGCTGGATCCGAACGGGCCTTACGTCCATTACTACCGCCAGATCCTGACCAAGATGAAGAAGGGTGGGCGGACCAACCTGTTCAAGGAAGATCCGACGATGAGCGACGACGCGGTGACGCTGGAGTATGTCGTGGACAAGCTGGTCACCTACGGCTCACCCGTCGAGGTGATCGACAAGCTGCACGAATTCCGCGAGGTGACGGGCCCGTTCAACCACCTGGTTTATGCCGGGCATGACTGGGCAGACCCCGCCCTTGGGCGCCGCTCGATGGAACTGATGGCCGAAAGGGTCGTGCCGGAGCTGCGCACGACCGTCGCTGCCAGCGAACGCGCTTCGGCATGAGCGTGGCGCGGCTGGTCAACGGCATCGCCACCCGGATCGACGGCGAGCGTGGCACGTGGGTGGTTCTGTCGAACGGCATCGCCACCGACATGAGCCTGTGGGATGCCATTGCGGCTGACCTGTCGCGGGACTTCCGGGTCTTGCGGCACGATTGGCCGGGGCATGGTGCGAGTGGCGACGATCCCTTGCCGCAGGATCTGGCAGGCTATGCCACCCGGCTGGCAGCGGTTCTGGACGACCTCGGCATCCGGCAGGCCCATCTTGCCGGGGTGTCGATGGGCGCAATGGTCTCGGCGGAGCTGGCGCTTGCGCGGCCGGATCTGGCGGGCGGGGTCACGTGGTGCAACGCCATTGCGCAGGCAAATGCGGCTTACTCGGCCTTCTGGCGGGCGCGCGCAGCGCAGGTCATTGCGGAAGGAATGCTATCTTTGGTCGACGTGTTTCCCGCGCGCTGGTTGAGCGCATCCGCAGGAGCGGACTTGCGTGAGAAAGCACAACGCATGATCCTGGGCACAAGGCCCGCCGGGTTTGCCGCCGCCGCCGGCGCCCTTGCCAGCCTGTCGGTTCAGGATAGGCTTGCGGGCCTCCAAGCTCCCCTGAATGTCGTCGCCGGAGAGATGGACGGGGCGGCGCCGGCGGAGGAGGGGCGGACACTGGCTCGAACCGCGGGTGCAATGTTCGATCTGCTGCCGGGCGTCGCCCACCTTTCCCCCCTCGAGGCGGCTGACAGACTTGCCGAAATCCTCCGATGCGCGGTTGAGCGGCAACAATAAGTTTGGCGTTGTGTGAACTGGCAGATCTGATCGCGAAGCTGCAGAAGTGATCTTGCGCCAGCGATGTCATTCCTCGTGCCGGCTGAGTTTCTGCGCAGGAATTGCGGGTCTTGGTTTCGCTCCGAGGGTGGGGGATTCCAGCGGGGATCCGCCGGTGACACGGCCTGTCGCTGGCCAACTTCCGCGCTGAGCCATGAACCGGTCGGAGTTCACGAACGCGGCGCTACGGCCTCCGGGCTCGCCGGCGTCGCGGGGTTGGTCGTAGCTGAGCCCGGGTGCGTCGCGTTAGCTGCGGACGTGGAGGCGCGCCGGCCGGCCCCGCCATCAGCCGGGGAGGGCGGCCAGATCGAGGCCGAGGCTGTGGAGCAGCTCATCGGACAATCGACGAAAACCCGTCTCGCGCGCTTGCGTGAGCGACGTCATCGAAGCCGTCGTTTGATCAAGATGCTTCTTGGCTTCTCAGTGTTTACGGAATCAAGGCGACCAATTGCGCCAAACCGACACGGCAGCGTGACGCCACACGGCGAGTTCATCCCGCTCGAACGCGCCCCTCGGGCAGGGGCACCGGTAGGTTCAGGACGATCTGCGTGTCCTTGACGACATCGAAACGTAACATGCGCCGGGCGCCGAGCCCGTCCAGGAGTTGCGACAACGGGCCACCCGAGCGGGTCAGGGTCACGTCGCGCGGAAGCATCGTCTGCCCGAGCGTCAGCGTGTTCGACAGGACCGAGGTCTGCTGCCCGCGGCCGTCGACCCGGTTGACCATGACCGAGGTGCCGATCTGCGACTGGGGCGCGACCTGCGTCAGCACCGGTATCGGGGTGCGCAATGTCAGATCGGCTGCGCCGTCGGTGCCAGTGGTCGAGGCGCGCACATCGTCGCCGAGGGTCAGCTCGATCGTTGCCAGCCACTTGGGCCGTTGACAGGCGTGGACCCCGCGCATGCGGGCGATCGCGGTGTCCACGGGCAGCGCCAGGACATGGGCATGGAACCGGTCGCGGCGCATCGACGCCAGCAGCTCTGCCAAATGCGAGCCCTTCAAGCCGGGCCGACGGATGACCACGCCCACCGAGACCTTGCTGTAAGGGTCGTTGTTGCAGAGCGCGTAGTGGATAAGGTCAGCGCAATGAGGCCATAGCCGGGGAACGCCCGCAGCGGCTGCAGGGGGTCGGGCCGCATCCGGTGCAGGCGCGCCAGAGGGGCCAGGAACAGCGCCTGCACTGTGCTGGCGCGATAGTAGAAATTCGGCGCCCAGATCGGCCCCACCCGCGACTCCACCAGCTGCTTGGGAAAGCGCCGGAAGAAGTCGATGTTTTCGGCCTGCGGTTCCCCGGGCGGCCGCGTCCAGATCAGGATTGGAACGGAACCGATCATAGAACCCGCCCTTGATCACGGGACCTCGTGCGGGCCGAAATCGACTTCGGTCATCGTGTCCGTGTTCTGCATGTCCTGCCCTTTCAAGGTCATCAGGCGCCGAGCAACGCGGCGACTGCCTTCGCAGTCGCCCTGGCTGAGCCGGGGTTCTGGCCGGTGATCAACCGGTCGTCAGTGTCGACATGGCCGACGAAGGGCACCAGCGCCGTGTCATACCGTGCGCCGCGCTGCTTCACCTCGTCCTCGGCATGGAAAGGCATCTCCTTGACCACACCCGCCAGCACCTCCTCGCGCCACGAGAAGCCGGTCAGTTTGCGGTCCTTGACCAGACGCTGACCGTCCGAGAGCCGCGTGTTCAGAAGCCCGCAATAGCCGTGGCACACCGAGGAAACGACCCTGCCGTTTTCCCACACCTGGCGCGTGATCCGGTGCAGGCCGGCTCAGTCGGGGAAATCCCACATCACCGCATGCCCGCCGGTGAAATAGATCGCATCGAAACCGGATGGGTCGATCTGCTCCGGGCTGGCGGTGTCTTCCAGCAACGCGATGCGCGCCGGGTCGTCCCGCCAGGCCTTCGCACTGGCATCCAGAAGCGGCCATTTCAGGGCCCGGGGTTCCAGCGGCGTCTGCCCGCCCGCGGGGCTGACGATGCGCTGGTTCCAACCCTTTGCGGCGAAGACATCCCGGGCGTCGGGCAGTTCGGAAAGCCACAGCCCGGTCGGATGGGTCGGATCCGCATCACGCGCGACATTGCTGACGACAGGGAGGATGCGTCTGGTTGTGCTTTCACCGTGCACCGCGCTGGCTCAGCCAGCGGCGATAGGCCCGGTTGCGCCGGCGGGTGCGCAGCTGGTCGCGCAGCAGGACGAGCGGCGGCCAGGCGGTGGGGTTCGGTGCCTTGCCCGCGCCCATGCGGCGCAGCTGCAGCTTGGTCAGCGCGATCGTCGCCACCCCGGCCAGCGCCCGCCGTTTCCACTGCACCACCGGCACCGCGACGCTCGCGTCCCCGACGCGCCAGCGGTTCGGCAGGTCGGGCGCATAGGCCAGCGCCTGGGCGATGCCGACCATCGCCACGCCATCCCGCCCGTCCTCGGGCGCCAGGGCGTCCTCGGCGGCGGCGCGGCGGCGGATGCCGCCTGTGACCATCACCGGCATCTCGGCCACCGCGACGATGTCACGCGCGAAATCGAGGAAATAGGCCTCGCGCGCGCGGGTGCTGGCGCGCTTGCTCTCCTGCCGAGGGCGACCGTGCATGGCCGGGCTTTCATAGCTGCCGCCCGAGATTTCGACGAAATCCACCGCCTCGGCGTTCAGCATCCGCACCACGGCCACGGCATCCGCGGCGTCGAACCCGCCCTTCTGGAAATCGGCCGAGTTCAACTTGACGGCCACGCCGAACCCGGACTGGACCCGCGCCCGGACCGCCCGGACGATCGCGATCAGCAGCCGCGCGCGGTTCTCCAGCGACCCGCCCCATTGGTCCTCGCGCCGGTTGGACAGGGGCGACAGGAACTGGCTCAACAGATAGCCATGCGCGGCGTGGATCTCGACCCCGTCGAAGCCCGTCTGTTCGGCGAGTGCGGCGGTCTCGGCGAACTGGCCGATGACGCGCTGGATGTCGGCCTCGGTCATCGCGCGGGGCTGGGCGAAGAGGCGGCCATAGCCCTCGATTGCCACCGGCACCGCCGACGGTGCAATGGCTTCGGGATTGGTCGCGACAAAGACCTGCCGGCCGGGGTGGTTGATCTGCATCCACATCCGCGCGCCCTGCGCCTTGCCCGCCGCCGCCCAGTCGCGGAACGGCTGCAACGGCTGGCCTGCGTCCAGCACCACGCCGCCCGGCCCGGTCACGGCATCCGCTGCGACCATGACGTTGCCGGTGATCAGCATCCCGGCCCCGCCCGCGCCCCATTGCCGGTAGAGCCCTTGCAGCGCGGCAACCGGCAGGTGCTGGCGATCCGCCAGGTTCTCCTCCATCGCAGCCTTGGCAATGCGGTTCGGCACGCTCTGCCCGTTGCGCAGGACGAGGGGTTGGAAGAGGGTCGATTCGGATTGGTTGTCGAACATGATTGCGATCCTTGATGTCGGTTCGCAGCCTATATAGGGTTTGAACCTAGGTTTAAGGTCAAGGGCCCTTCGCATGAAAATCGGAGATATTGCCAAAGCTGCCGGCGTCACCACCTCGCGCATCCGGTTCTACGAACGCGAGGGCATCATCCCGCCCGCCGACCGGGGCGCGAATGGCTATCGCGACTACCCGGCGGAGCTGATCACGCTGCTGCGCTTCATCGAGCAGGCGCAGGGCCTCGGCTTCACCCTGCGCGAGATTGCCGATGTCGAGATCGGCAAGGGCGAGCACATCGTCTCCTGCACCGACGCCTCGGCCATGCTGGCCCAGAAGCACGCGACCGTCACCGCCCTGATCGCCGAGGCCGAGGACCGCAAACGACGGATCGAGGCGCTGATGGCCGAGTTGGAGGCGAGTCCAAGGAAAGGGATCACGGTGGGGGCGGGCTGACCCGGCCCGGTCCTGACCTCAATCGAGACGCGACGCGCTGTTGCGACAATCGGCTGATGGCGGGGGCCGGGGATCCCTTGTCCTCCGCTGAATTTGTCCTGCAACCTTTGTGCCAGAGGTTCCGGGTGCGACGCGGACTTGCCGCTCGGTGGCCTGACGGTCAAAGGCCCGCGCCATGAGCTGCAGGGCTTGCGGTTTCATCAGCGCATCTTGGTCACGGCCCGGTTCCGGCGTCGGCTATGCCTGCAACCCGGACGTCGTCGGGGGCCTTGGCGGGGCGGTGAATGCTCGGCTTCACACGAATATTCCGTGGTCGGAAATATGGGTTGCCGAGAGGCCGCGCGAAGGTCGAATAGGCTGGTTTGCAACGTTCGGGGGCGCTGCCGCTCCTCGATTCAGGGATTTCCGGTGCGGTGCAAATCGGGTGAATCCCGCCTTGCTGGATTCGGGAATCCACCTCGGTGATCTGCGTGGCCGGGCCGCGCGTGGACCTATCGCTGAAATTGCCTTTGCCTATCTCGCCTTCCTTGCCCCAAAATTAGGGAAGAAGGCGCCTGGGACTCCAGGGGCTATTCAGTATTCCAGACGGTAAGGTCCAGACTCTCGCAGGGTGCAAGCCAGACAAATGGTTCGCAGTCTTGAATATGGCGAGGGCGCGCAATTCGGGTTGCCGTCATCGCCGGGGTGCGGTTTGCAGGTGCGGAGGAACGGCTGACCAGTCCTCGCCCCACGCGCATCGCCAGAAATCGGGAATGAGCGTGTTCTGGAAGGGCCGCCCGCCGCGCCAGAGATTCGCTTCGGGTCTCGCGTGGCGCTCAAAATAGGCGTCGAGACGCGCGCCCAACTCGGTCACAGTCTGCAGGTGCGCGGGGTTGCCGGCAAGGTTGACGGTCTCGCCCGGATCGCTCGCGACATCGAAGAGCGCATCGGGCAGACGGGGCGTGCCGGGCCCGTTGAACCGCTGGAAAAACGCCCAGTTCGGGGTGCGCAACACGCGCGTTTCCTCCTGCTCGGAATAGACCTCGTCAGGGCCGGTGGTCTGCCAGAGGTTCCGGCTCGGAACATCGGGCTGGGGCGGAGCTCCGGCGAGGTCGAGGAGGGTCGTGAACAGATCCATGTTCGAAACCATCTGCCGGGAAACGCCGGTCCCTGCGCCATGCACGATCAGCGGGATCGAATGCGCGGCGCGATGCAGGTTCGATGGCCAGGTGGCCGATCCGTGCCCCCAGAACCCGTGGTGCCCCAACGAGAGCCCGTGGTCGGCCGTGTAGACGATCACAGCGTCCGGGTGCGCGTGCAGGATCCGGCCGACCGCGTCGTCGATCAGGCTGATCTGGCTGTAGTAATTGCGCAGTGTTCGCAGGTCATTGGGTGCGCGAAGCAGCATCGAAAAGTCGAGCCCGTCCCCCGACGCCGCCTTGATCTGATCGTAATGCGCGACGGCTTCGGCCGAGAGCCCGCACCGCGGCACGCTGGCCATCGGGCAGTCGTCATAGAGATCCGAAAACCGGTTGCGCGTGTCGTCCGATGTGGCTGGCCAATGGCCATAGGGGGCCGGGTAGGGAAGATAGGCGAAAGCCGGGCCATCCTGCTGCGCCAGAAACACAAGCGCCTTGTCGGTAAAGAAATCCACCGCATGGCCGGAATGAAGGTAGCGCGCGGTATCGTCAACGATGCCGTTGCCATAGAACGAGCGGACATGACCGTGTTCCATCGTGACCCACCGGTTCCACCCCGGCGCGGGCGTGTCCGGCGTGCCCAGATGGTATTTGCCGAACAGCCCGGTCGTATAACCCTGTCGTTGCAGCCGCTCGGGCAGCGTGTCGAACCCGCGAAGCGCGTGCCAGTCGGCAGGCCACTCATGCGATTGCCGGTCGTCGATCCAGCTATGCACCCCATGTGCCGAGGGCAGCGTTCCCGTCAGGATCGACGCGCGGCAGGGCGAGCACATGGCGTTCGGGCAGAAGGCGTTATCGAACCTCCATCCGCACCCGGCCATTGCGTCGAGGTTCGGTGTGTGTGTCTCGGGATTGCCGTAGCACCCCAGCGTCGCGGCTTGCTGATTGTCGGCGACGATCAGGATGATTTTACGCGGTGCCACCCGTCAGCCTCCGTGGGGCAGTGGGAACAGGGCGATCTGCGGGAAGGCGACAAGAAGCGCGATCAACACCGCCAGCGCCAGGCAGAAGGGCATCACGCCGCGGAAGATCTGCGACAGCGGCACATCCGGTGTCAGCCCGTTGATGACAAAGACGTTCATGCCCATCGGCGGTGTGATCAGCGCGAGTTCCACCAGCACCACGATCAGCACGCCGAACCAGACGGCATCATAGCCAAGAGCGGTCATCAGCGGAAAGAAGATGGGCACCGTCAGCAGGATCATGGCCATCGTGTCCATCAGGGCGCCCAGCACCAGATAGATGACGATGATCGCAAGAAGGGTGCCAAAGGGCGACAGGGTCATCGCCGCGAGCAGCCCTTCGATCTGGTCGGGCAGCTGCGCCAGAACCATGAAATTCTTGAACACCAGCGCGCCGATCAGGATGGTGAAGATCATCACCGTGGTGCGGACGCTGTCGGCCAGTGCCCGGACAAAGGCAGCCCAGCTCATGCGCCTCATCACCAGCGTGATCAGCAGCGCACCGGCGGCGCCGATCCCGGCGCCCTCGGTCGGGGTGAAGACACCGCCGTAAAGCCCGCCCAGCACGATCAGGAACAGCGCCAGCACGCCGCCTACCTTGCGCAGCGCCCGCAGCCGGTCGGCCATCGGCACCGGCGTGCCTGCGGGGCAACTGGCCGGGTTGAGGCGCGCGATGATCGCCACGGTAAGCAGGAACAGGACCACCAGCAGGATGCCGGGCACGATGCCGGCAATGAACAGGTCGACGATGCTGGTCTGGGTCATGATGCCATAGAGGACCATGATGACGCTGGGCGGGATCAGGATGCCGATCGTGCCGCCCGCGGCGATCGCGCCGGCGGCGAGGCTGTTGGCATACCCGTAGCGGCGCATCTCCGGCATCGCCACTTCGGACATCGTGGCCGCCGTGGCGACCGACGAGCCCGAGATCGCGCCGAAGGCACCGCAGGCCGCGATGGTCGCCATCGCCAACCCGCCACGCCGCGCGCCAAGCCAGGCGTTGAAGGCCTCGTAGAGATCGCGGCTGAGGCCTGACGACGAGGTAAAGGCCCCCATCAGCACGAACAGCGGGATCACCGACAGTTCGAAGCTGAGCGAGGTCTCCATGACCGTCTGACCGAACAGCCGGAAAGTCGGGCCGACGGGGATGATGGCCATCGTCCCGATCAAGCCGGCAAGCGCCATCGCCAGCCCGACATGGGTTCCGAGAAAGATCATGGCGAACAGCAGCACCATGACGAGGGCAGAGATCAGTTCCGTGGACATGGTCGTTCAGTCCGCCTTGTCGTTCGGCGCAGCACTGTCCGCGCGTTTGACGGGTCCGAAAAGCGCGCTCAGCGCCGATGCGAGGTGAACGGCCAGCCCGAGCAGCAGCAGGGTCGAGCAGGCGGCCATCACCAGCTCGACCAGCCAGACGGGCAGGCGCAGAACCTGTGTCACGTTCAGGTGCTTGGTGTGGTCGAGAGCGGTCAGCCACAGCCGCCAGACGATCACCGCCGCCGTCCCCAGGCTGAGCAGATGGGCAAGGACGTCCATCGCTGCCCGCGTTCGCCCGCGTGCCAGCAGGGTGACCACGTCCACGCGGACATGGCCGTTCTCATAGGTGCACAGCCCCATGCCGAGGAACACCACAAGCCCCATCAGGCAATAGATGTATTCGTTCGAGCCGGGCAGAGGCCGATTGAAGGCATAGCGCCCGACGACATCGACGACGGTGATCGTCATCATCACGACGAGCGACAGCATGGCCCCCCATGCAAGGCCGGCCGACAGGAAGGCGACGAACCTGCCGAAAGCACTTTCGTGCGGTCGGGTGCGAATGAGCGAAGGCATGACGACAGGTCCGTCCGTTGCAGGTCAGCGATAGGTGTCGATGGTCGCGCGGAGGTCCCCGAGCAGCGAGGCACCGTTCTCTCCAGTGGCATCAATCCAGCCGTCCTCGACAAAGGCGATCCGCTCGCGCAGCGCCGCGGTATCCGCGTCGCTCAGCACGACGATGGAATCCCCGTTCGCCTCAGCGGTTGCGCGTGCTTCGCCCTCGACGTCATCCCAGCGGGCGCCGATCAGACGCGACCCCTCGATGCGGTAGCCGTCGATTGCTGCACGCTGCTCGTCGGTCAGGCTGTTCCACGCGGTGTCGCTCATCGCTACCCAGAACGCTGTGCCGTAAAGACCGCCGTCCGGGAACACGAGGTGGTTCGGAACCAGATCATAGAGCCGATAGGCTGGCAGCGATTCCCAGGTGAACTGGGTCGCGTCCACCGTCCCGCGCTGCAGCGCCTCGGTGGTGTCGCCGGGGGCGAGGAACACGGGGGCAGCGCCCAGCGCGTTGAAGATGTCGATGCCGACGCCGCCGGCGCGGATCTTCAGCCCGTCGAAATCGGCAAGGCTCGTCACCGGCTCGCGCGAGTGGACGAGGAACGGCGCGTGGGTGAAGGCGGCGATCAGATGTGTGCCTTCGAATTCCTGCGCGGCGAAGTCATGCGCGGTATACCAGTCCATCAACCCGGCCGAGGCGGCCTGGGCCTCGTCGGCCAGGAACGGCATTTCCAGGGCGCGGAACAGGTGGAACTGGTTGGGGGTGAAGGCGGCGATGCCATAGGCGATGTCGACGATCCCGTTGCGCACCAGGTCATACTGGCCCGGCGGCGGGGCGAGAGGGGCGCTCATCAGGTCGATTTCCACTGAGCCGCCGGTCGCGGCCCTGATGCCGTCGATCCATTGCGCCAGCGTTGCCTGCATGTGGTGCGCGGGCGGCATCCAGTTTGCCATGCGCAGCGTCGTCTGCGCCACGGCGGGCAGGGCGCCCACGATCAGTGCCATCGCGGCCGCGGTTAGCTTGAGCTTCGAGACGGTTCCCATTCTATCCTCCCTTGGAATGGTATTACAAAGGCATGCCGGCCAGCTCTTGGCTGTCGGCGGCGTAGCGGTAGGACCGGAAGATGCTGTTCGCGAGAGCGGTCATGTTCGGGAATGGCGCACTGAAATCCGGATTGATGTAGTCCCAGACGATGGCGCCGGTGCCGGCTTCGATCTCGAAGATCCGGCCGTTGACCGATTCGCACACCAGCGTGTTGCCGTTGGGCAGGCGTTGCACACCGCCCATGACGTGGCTGTAGAAGGTCCACGGGATCGGCGCTTCCCAGCGCCAGACCTGCTCGCCGGTCGTTGCGTCCAGTTCGATCACCGCCGAACGCTGCGGTTTTGGCTTGTCGAAGGCGCCGTTGGCAAAGAACAGGATGCGCTTGCCGCCATCGACGGGCTGCGGATCGTGCTGGCGACCCCAGTATTGGCTGCGCGCCTGCCAGGTGAACCTGCGTTGCGCAGGGTCCAACACCGCCATCAGGTCCATGTTGCGGAAATTGACCAGAAAGGTGCCGTCGCCCAGCGGGCAGATCGTGTTGGCATGGGCGAATTCGCCCCGGTCCAGCCCGTGCGAGATCGGGTAGTCGGCCGGGTCCAGATCGGACATGGACCATTCCCAGACGACCCCGCCCTCGGGCGTGATCTCGCGGAAATAATCCTCATACATCTTGCCCTCGGCCTCGGAGCCGGGGATGCCGCCGGGCACGCGTGCGGCGTAGTCGTCGGGCAGGGCACGCCACCCGATATAGACCGTGTTGCCATTGGGCAGGCGGCGGAAATCATGGTGCTGGGTGGGGTCGGTGAACTCCCAGAGGATGGTGCCGTCCCAGTCCATTTCCAGCATTCGGCCACCGCGCGCGGTGCTCAGCGGAATGTCGGTCGGAACCTGCACCGAGCACATCAGCCGCCCGCCCGGCAGCAGATACGCCAGCGAACCGAGCTGGCCCGGCAGCGTCCAGCGATGGACCTCGTTTCCGTCATTGTCGATCAGCTTCACGGTGTTCGAGCGGAACGTCGACACGGTCGTGTAGCCGGCGAAGGAACGGCCGGCCTCGTGCTTGAGAAGTCCGAGCTTCTGAAAATCCATTCGCGATTCTCCTCCCTCGCATGAATAATAAGAATGAGAATACTTATTCTTATTGACAAAGCAAGATGGTTCTTCCGATACTTGTGGCGCACAGTGATCGCGTCGCGATTGCCGGGAGGACATCGACATGTTGGAAGACGCAGCCAGCGGCGACTTGCCCGATATTCCGGGTGTGCGCCCGGCCGAACAGGCCCGCAGCCGCGAGCTGCAGGACCGCTTTGTAGAGGCCGGGCGCGCGCTGCTGCGCGAGCAGCGGCTGTCGGAAATCAGCGTTCCGGACCTTGCGAAAAAGGCGGCATCTTCGGTCGGCGGGTTCTATTCCCGGTTTGAAACCAAGGAGGCGCTGTTCGAGTTCCTGCGCGCGCAGATGCTGATCGAGAACGGGCGCCTCCACGATGAGTCCTTCGACGCTGCGCGGGCGTCCGGCGCCTCGGCGACGCAGATCTGCGAAGCCTTCGTCGACACGATGATTCGCGTCTTTTCGGGGCCCTGGCGCGGTGTCCTGCGCGAGGCCTACGCCAGCATTCCCGAGAAGCAGGGCAGCTGGGTGCCGATGAACACGCGCGGTCAGTCGCTGCGTGACCGGCTCTCGGACCTGCTGTTGCCCGTTCTTCCGCCGCAGCCCGATGTGCGCGAGCGGGTGGCTTTTGCCGTGCAGTCGCTGTTCGGCGTGCTCAACAACGAACTGATGAACCCGCACCTCATGTTCACCTCGGATGATCCGCGGTTCCGCGCCTACCTGGTCGAATCGTTCTGCCACATGGTCGGGGCGCAGCGGACACAGACCCCCTGACGAAGGACTTTCCCATGCCTGACCTCGACGCCCTCAAATCCGCGCTGATGGCTGCAACTGCGCGCGCCAACGCCGCCGTCGCGGCCCGGTTGCCGCTGGGCGATCGGGGCGACTTCGACGCTGCCGCGCGCGGAAAGATTGCGGGTCTGCCGGCAGATCCGATCCTGAACGCGGTCGGCGGTGTCGCCTGGGACATGGGGAAATACGACTTCCTCAAGGGGGAATGCCCCGGCACGGTGAACCCGTCGCTGTGGCGCATGGCGCAGCTCAACACCCACGCCGGCCTGTTCGAGGTGGCCGAGGGGGTCTGGCAGGCGCGCGGCTTCGACTATGCCAACATGACGGTGATCCGGGGCGAAACCGGCTGGATCCTGGTCGATCCGTTGATGGCGGTGCAGACCTCGGCCGCGGCGCTGAAGGTGGTCAACGAGACGCTGGGCGAGCGCCCGGTCAGCGCGGTGATCGTCACCCACACGCATGCCGACCATTTCGGCGGGCTCAAGGGTGTCGTCCAGCCGGGCAATGGCGTGCCGATCTATGCGCCCGCCGAATTCATGGAATATGCCGCGTCCGAGGCGATCATGGGTGGCGCTCATTTCCAGCGCCGTGCGGTCTACCAGTTTGGCCTGATCCTGCGCGAAGGTCCCGAGGGCATCGTCGACGGTGGCATCGGCAAGAGCGTCGCCAAAGGCGCGCGGACCTTCGTCGAACCGACCCACTATGTGCACGAGACCGGCGAGGAACACCTCATCGACGGCGTGCGCTTCATCTTCCAGATGGCCAGCGGCACCGAAGCCCCTGCCGAATTCACCTTCATGCTGCCCGATCACCGGGTGCTCTGCATGGCCGAGGTCTGCACCCAGACGATGCACAACGTGATCCCGCCGCGCGGTGCGCAGGCGCGCGACGCCCGGCTCTGGGCACACACGATTGACGAGGCGATCACCCGCTTTGCCGATGGCGCCGACGTGCTGATCAATTGCCACAACTGGCCGGTCTTTGGCCGCGAAGCGGTGCGCGGCTACCTGGAAGAACAGCGCGATCTCTACAAGTACCTGCACGATCAGGTGATCCGGCTGGCCTGCCTCGGCAATGGTCCGCACGAAGTCGCGGCGACGCTGCCGGAACCCGACTGGCTGTCGGAGAAATTCCACGCCCGCGGCTACTATGGTTCGTTCACCTTCAACGCGCGCAGCGTCTACCAGTTCTATTACGGCTGGTATGATGGCAACCCGGTGAACCTGGACCCGCTGGCACCCGAGGTGCTGGGCGCCCATGTCGTCGAGGCCATCGGCGGGGTGGATGCCGCGATGGTCCTGGCGGCGCAGGCTGTCCGGGACGACAAGCTGCAATGGGCCGCGACGCTGCTGTCGCATGTCGTGTTTTCGGGCGCGAACAGCCTTGAAGCCCGCGCGATGCTGGCCGAGGTGCTGCGGCACCTTGGTTACCGCGCCGAATCCGGCATCATGCGCAACTGCTACCTGAGCGGCGCGCAGGAATTGGACGAGGGCGTGAAACCGCTGCCGATGGCGGGTGGGCACAATTCCGACCTCGCCGCCACGCTCAGCCTGCGCGACTGGTTCGACGCCTATGCCCTGCGGCTGAATCCCGACCGCGCGCGCGGCGTCTCGCTGGTGCTGAACCTGAATGTCGATGGCGCAAAGGTCTGCGTTTCGGTCGCCCGGCAGACGGAGTTCACCCGCACGGACCGTCACGCGGACGACGCCGACGCCACGCTGACGATCTCACAATCGGCGCTCGAAGGGCTGGCCGGCGGGCAACTCACGCTCGACGCAGCACTCGCCGGGGGGGCAACCCTCAAAGGGGCGCGCGCGTCGGTCGAGGGTTGGCTTGCCATGCATGACACCTTCGAGATGTGGTTCAATCTGGTCACGCCGTGATGTCCGAACTGCGTTGGTCGCTGGACGACACGCGCGCCCGGCGCGCGGCCGATACGGCTGCGCTGCGCCGGCGGCAACGGTGGCTGGCACCACTGCTGGCGGGGCCGGCGGGGCTGGCGAGCACGCTCTCCGGCCGCATCCTCGGGCCGGGTGCGTATCAGGCCCGGCTGCGCCGCGTCGCCGCCCGGATGAATCGCAACATGGCGTCCGCTTTTGACGGTTATGCGCCGGGGCAGGGTGACGTCGTGGTTTCGGCCTATTTCAAGGCCGGAACCAACTGGGTGATGGCCGTCTGCCACCAGATCGTCCACCGCGGCAACGCCGAGTTCGCGCATATCCAGGACGTGATCCCCTGGCCGGATGCGGCGCAACCGCGCTACTGGATCGACCTGTTCGACCGTGCGCCCTTTGCCTCGCCAACCGGGATGCGGGTGATCAAGTCGCATCTGCCGGCCGATCTGGTGCCGATCACCGAGGAGGCGCGCTATATCGGCGTCACGCGCAACCCCAAGGATTGCGCGGCCTCGGCCTGGCACTATTTCCGCGGGCTGGTCCTGGGACCGCAGATGCCGCCGCCGGATGTCTGGCTGGACTATATGGCCGGCCCCGATCCGGTGTTCGGTGCCTGGGATCGCTTTACCGCCTCGTGGCATGCGCTGCGCGACCGGCCCAACATCCTGTTCCTGACCTTCGAAGAGATGAAGCGGGATCCCGGCGCCACGGTCGACCGGATCGCCGGCTTTCTGGGGATTGCCCTGACCGAGGACGAGCGCGCGCGCGTTCTTCAGCGCACCGGCTTTGCCGCCATGAAGGCGATGAACGCGCGGTTCTACCCGGTGCCGCAAACGCTCTGGAGCGAAGCGAACGGGCAGATCATCCGTTCGGGGCGGACAGGCGATGGGCAGGGTCTGTTCAGCGAGGCCGCGCGCGCGCGGTTCGACGCGGCACAACGCAAGGGGCTTTCGGCCATGCACAGCAGCTTTGACTATGATGGGGTCTATGGTCCCGGGGCAACAGGCGAGGGCAACGGATGAAGACGCTGGATTTTGACTATGTGATTGTTGGAGGAGGAGCCGCGGGTTGTGTTCTTGCGGCGCGTTTGGCTGTTGAGAGTGGTGGCACGGTTGGGTTGCTGGAGCGGGGCGAGAGCGACAGCAACCGCTGGATCCACATCCCGGCGACCTTCTTCAAGGCGCTGCAGACCGAGGCCGATGCGGTGGTGTCCGAGCCCGATCCGTCGCTCAACGGGCTGCGGTTTCCGGTGCCGCAGGGCCGGGTGATCGGCGGCGGCAGTTCGGTGAACGGGATGATCTACATGCGGGGCCAGGCGCGGGATTATGACGACTGGGAGGCCGAGCACGGCTGCACCGGCTGGAATTACGCCAGCGTTCTCAAGACCTTCCGCAAGCAGGAGCGCAACACCCGGTTGGGCGATGCCTATCACGGGCAGGCGGGCAAGCTGGTGGTGGCCGACCCCTCGGCCCGGCACCCGGTCGCCGCGGCGATCATCGAGTCGGCGGTCGCTGCCGGGGTTCCGCGCACCGAGGATTTCAACGGCGCGCGGCAGGAGGGGACCGGCTGGTATCAGGTCACCGCCCGTGACGGCCAGCGCCAGTCGGCGGCGCATTGCTTTCTGAAGCCCGAGCTGGGGCGCGAGACGCTGACCGTGCTGACCGGCCACCAGGCCGGGCGGGTGGTGATCGAGAACCGCCGCGCGGTCGCGGTCGAGGCCCGGGACGCGGCCGGCAGCCCGGTGCTGATCCGCGCGCGGCGCGAGATCGTGCTGAGCGCGGGCAGCTTTCACAGCCCCAAGCTGCTGATGCTCTCGGGCGTCGGCCCGCGCGACGTGCTCGAGCGCCACGGCATCGCCATCGTGCATGAAAGCGACGCGGTCGGGCGCAATTACCAGGACCATGTCGGCGCGCCGGTGACCCGGCGGCTGAAACGTCCGATCGGCCTGTTCGGCGCGGAAAAGGGCCTCAGGGCGGTGCGTCACGGCATCGACTACTGGGTGTTCCGGCGCGGGCTGCTGACCTCGAACCTGCTGCAGGCCGGGGCCTGCGTGGATACCGGCGGGACGGGCCGGGCGGATGTGCAATACAATTTCGCGCCCTTCGCGCCGGGGGCGCCGGGCCATCCGCCGCTGGCGTTCCATGCGGTGCAGGTGCATCCGATGACGATGCGGCCGCGCTCGCGCGGGCGGCTGGGGCTGCGGTCGACGGATCCGGCGGATGCGCCGCTGTTCGAGACGCGGATGCTGTCCGAGCCCGAGGATCTGGACACGCTGCGCCGGGGCGTGCGGCTGGCGCGCGAGATCTGCGCGCAGTCGCCGCTGAAGGATCTGGTGGGTGACGAGGTCTGGCCGGGCGGCGAGGTCAGCGCGGCGATCGGCTCGAACCGGCTGGACGACGCGATCCGCGCGCAGGCGCGGACGATCTTTCACCCGGCCGGCACCTGCCGGATGGGGCCGACCGAGGCCTCGGTGGTGGGGCTCGACCTGCGCGTGCACGGCATCGAGGGGCTGCGCGTCGCCGACTGCTCGATCATGCCCGCCCTCGTCTCGGGCAACACCAACGCCCCGACCATGATGATCGCAGACCGATGCGCTGACGCAATCCTGGCGGGATGACACAGGAGGACTGGCCGATGACGGACGACAGGGGGGTGCACGATGTGCTGATTGTGGGGGCCGGGTTTGCGGGCATGTATCTGCTGCACCGGCTGCGCGCTGGTGGCCGAGGCGCGGGAAATGATCCTGGCGCGACTCCGTTCAAGCTGACGGCGTGCCGATAGCGGCCCCTGGGGGATCCCTCCGATCCCGGCCGGATCCCGCAACGGCCGGACCCGAACGCGCCGGGGGGTTACCGGGCGGCCGCTGCCTGGGCCGTCTGGCGCGCCAGCCACCCTGCAACGACACCGGCCAGTGCCGCGGGTTGCTCGGCCGGAAGCATGTGGCCGGCCCGGGCGATGAGGGCAAACTCGGCGCCCAGATGCTGCGCCATGTCGCGTTGTTTCTCGGTTGGAATGACCAGATCCTCGTCGGCCGCGACGATCAGCACTGGCTTGCCGCTGGCGCGCAACCGTTCGGTCCGGTCGGGGCGGATCGCGCAGGCGCGGCAGTGCGCGGCAAAGCGTTCGGCGCCGTATCCGCGCAGTGCCTCGGCCCGTTCCGCCATCAGGTCGTCGCGCCCGGCATTGTCCGGGTGATAGGCCCGTGCCGAGGCCGCGTCGGCCAGCGCCGCATAGCCGCCGGCCTCGGCCTGCTGCGCGCGCTGTTCACGCGCGGCCGCCACCGCCGGGCTGTCGGCGCCGGTGCTGGAGTTGATCAGGATCACCCCGTCGATCCGTTCGGGCGCCAGATCGAGCATGGCGAGGGCCACATACCCGCCAAAGGAATGCCCGGCGACGACGAAACGCGCGGGCGCGGTGGCCAGCAAGTCGCGCGCGATGGCGTCGAGATCCGGCAGTGCGGGGCAATCGACGGCCGTGCAGTCGATCGTTTCTGGCATCGCGGCGATCATCGGCGCAAAGGTGCGCGCGGTGTTGTTGATGCCCGGGATCAAGAGCAAGGTCATGGGGGCTCCGGTTCTGGGTGCAGGGATGTAGTGTCTTTAGTTACATATTGGATGGCGGATCAGCAAGGCGCGTTCCCTGATATATTCCCGGTATGCCGGCTGAATGCCTGGGATTCTCTGGGACGTCTTGCCTTGCGGGCCTTGTTTGATATGTAAATAGTGGTGTTTGGGGGCGGGGTTGGCTGTGCGGGCTGTCCGGCCGGCGAGGGGCGTGTGTTCGGCGTCCGTGCCCGTCCGGGTGCCGCGGTCCGCCGGGGTGCCGCGGGCCCGGCCCTGTGGTGGCGCCTGCCGCGTCGACGGGCCGGCCGGAGGGGGCATCTGCGCGGGTGCTTGTCAGTGGAGCGGGGCGCCGCGTAGGGTGCCTGAGGAACCGGAGTTGCGCACGATGACCGCCACCGATCGGCCTTTCGGCCTGAACAATCTTGCCTATCAGATCCTGGGGGTCGTCACCCGGCTTCCGCGGTCGGGGTATGACATCGTCAAGCAGCTCGAACATTTCCGGCCGGCCAAGACCTCGCAGGTCTATCCCACCCTGTCCAAACTCGAGTCGGCGGGCCTGGTCAGCGCCGAGGATGTCGAGCAGCTGGGGCGCCCCAACAAGAAGGTCTATTCTGCGACCGAGGCCGGGCGGCAGGCACTGATCGACTGGATCGGGACCGAGCCCGAGGCGCCCTATAGTCGGGATGATTTCCTGACGATGATCTATTCGGGCTGGCTCGCGTCGCCCGACGAGGTCCGTGTGCTGGTCGATGGCAAGATCGTGCGGCTCGACCGGCAGATCGCGCAGATGCAGTCCGACATCGCGCGTCTGGTCGCCCTGCATCCGCAGGAAATGCACGATCCCGGGCATTGGCGATTCTACCGGAACAGCCTGCTGAATCGTCGCCTGATGGTGGCGCAGGCCGAGCGCGTCTGGTGCCTGAGTCTGCTGTATCAGCTCTCCGGGGCGACCGACGACTGATCTGACGCTGGGGCGTGATCAGGGTGGCGGCCGCGCCAATCGGCGCTGGCCGTGGGTGGTCTATGGATATGATCGGAAGGCGCGGCGCTGCTGCGCGATGCCCGGATGTCTGGGCGTTCCGGGCGTTTTGCGTGGCCTGTTGGTGGCGTTTCATATGACAGTAATTATATATGTAATGAAAAATCATGTGGTGAAATCACATCTTTTCTGATGGTTTCCGCCCCGAAAACCCCCGTATTCTCGGTGAAATTTGGCGTTCATGCTGACAATTTTCGGGATCTGGCGCGGATTGCGCGCCGGCTGGAGGCAAATAATAACATTTGACATATATAATCTATGTCATAGATACCTTCTCCCAGACGAGTCGTGGGCACGTCTCGCCCGGTTCGTGAGAGGAGGAGGAATTGACCCCGGTGGCGACACTTTTGAACACACTTTCCGTTCGCAACCCACGCAACGGCGTGGTGTCCTGCGACACACCTTCCACCGCCATCGACCAACTGGACGCCATCGTCTCGCGGGCCCGCGCGGCGCAGGTGAACTGGCAGGCGCTCGGGGTCGAAGGGCGGATCGCGGTGCTGGCGCGGTGGCGCGATTTGCTGGCGGGCATGCAGGATCAGCTGATCGCTGCGGTCACCCTGGACACCGGCCGCATCCGGGAATCACGGCGCGAGGCGGCGAATATCGGCAAGTGGATCGACCGCTGGTCGGTCATCGCGCCCGTCGCGCTGGCATCCAGCGATGGCCCTACCTCGATGCCCGGCTTCACCTATACCTCGGACCACGCGCCGATCCCGGTTCTGGGTGTCATCAGCCCGTGGAACTTCCCGATGTCGCTGTCGGTGATGGATGCGATCCCGGCGCTGCTGGCCGGTTGTGCGGTCATCATCAAGCCCAGCGAGGTCACGCCCCATTTCATCGGCCCGATCGAGGACAGCATCGCGCAGGTGCCCGAACTGGCCGGCGTGCTGACCTACATCCGCGGTGCGGGCGATCTGGGCGCGGCGCTGATCGACCGTGTTGATGGCATCTGCTTTACCGGATCGACCGCGACCGGGCGCAAGGTCGCCGCGCGGGCGGGCGCCCGCCTGATCCCCTGCTTTGTCGAGCTGGGCGGCAAGGACGCGGCCATCGTGTTGGAGGGCGCCGACCTGGAACGCGCGGCCCGGGCCATCGTCACCGGCGCCACGCTGGGCACCGGCCAGCAATGCTATTCGGTCGAACGCATCTATGTCGCCCGCGCGATCCACGACCAGTTCCTGGCGCTGCTGACCGACAAGGCGCGCAAGCTCGACCTGGCGCTGCCGCAACCCGATGATGGCCCGATCGGCCCGCTGATCTTTGCCCCGCAGGCGGCGATCATCGAGGCCCATCTGGCCGACGCCCGCGCCAAGGGCGCCATCGTCCACTGCGGCGGCGAAATCGAGCGGCACGGCGGCGGCCTGTGGGTGCGCCCCACGGTTCTGTCAAATGTGACCCACGACATGGCCGTGATGCGCGACGAGACCTTTGGCCCGCTGCTGCCGGTCATGGCCTTTGACAGCGTGGACGAGGCCGTGCGGCTGGCGAACGATTCGAACTATGGGCTCACCGGCGCGGTGTTTGGCCCGCAGGATCAGGCGATGGCGGTTGCTCGGCGCATGAACGCGGGCGGCATCAACGTGAACGATGCCGGCGCCACGCCCTTCTTCATCGGCGATGCGCTGGTTTGCGCCAACGACTCCTTCGGCGACAGCGGACTTGGCGGTTCGCGCACCGGTCCCGCGTCGATCCTGCGCTTTGTGCGGCAGAAAATGATCGTCACCAACGTGACGAATGATCCTTCAGCATGGTGGTATGATGTTTGATTTCAATGGCGATATCGTTTGGGTGACCGGCAGCGCATCCGGCATCGGGCACGCGACGGCGCTTCTGTTTGCCGAGCACGGCGCGGATGTGGTGGTGCATGGCCTGAACCAGCGTGCGGCCTCCGAGGCCCTGGCCGACCGGATCCGCGGCATGGGCCGTCGCGCCCTGGTCGTTGATGGCGACCTGACCGACACCGACGCGGTCAACGCGATGGCGGCCGAGATCGAGGCGGCGATGGGCGGGCTCAGCGTGCTGGTCAATTGCGCCGGCGGCGGCCCCAGCGAAAGCGCCCCCACCTGGGACGTCACCGACGCGATCTGGCACGCCACCATCGAGCGCAACCTGGGCAGTGTGTTCCGCACCCAGCGCGCCTGTTTCGCGATGCTCAAGGCCAGCGGCAAGGGGCGGATCGTCAACGTCTCGTCGATGACCGAACGCAGCGGCGGCATCGTCGGGTCGGCGGCCTATACCGCGGCCAAGGGGGGCGTGAACGCCTTTACCCGGGCCCTGGCCAAGGAGATGGCGCCCTATGGCATCCGCGTCAACGCGGCCTCGCCGGGGCTGGTGAACTCGCCGTTTCACAAGGAGGACGCGACCGTCGTCTACAAGGATCTGGTCAGCCGCATCCCGCTGGGCCGCATCGGCACGCCCGAGGATCTGGCCGGGCCGATCCTGTTCCTGGCCTCGGACCACGCCCGCTATGTGACCGGCGAGGTTCTCGAAGCCAGCGGCGGCATGCGCGTTCGCTGAACATCCCAAACGCACGTTCATATCAGGAGGAAAACATGAACAAATTCAAAGCTTTTGCGGCGGGCCTCGGTGCCCTGGCGCTCAGCTCGACCGCAGCCCTCGCGGATGGCTATCCCGATCACCCGATCCAGATGATCATCCCCTATGCCGCTGGCGGCGCGACCGACGTTCTGGGCCGTGCCCTGGCGCAGCGCATTGCGGCGGCACTGCCCAACAACACCGAGATCGTGGTGATCAACACCCCCGGCGGCGCCGGCACCATCGGCCTGACGCAGGCGGCCAACGCCGATCCGGACGGCTACACGATCGTGATGACCACCAGCTCGCCGATCGCGCTGCAGCCGCTCTATGGCCTTACGCCCTATACCGTCGACAGCTTTGCGGCGGTGGCCAAGATCAACGAGATCCCCGCCTCGTTCAACGTCCGCAACGATTCCGACATGCGCACGCTGGATGACCTCGTCGCCTGGGCGACCGCGCATCCGGGCGAGTTCACCTATGCCTCGACCGGCGGCAACGGCAGCGGCACGCATATCGTGTCCGAACAGCTGGCTGCGGCGCTGGGTATCCAGTTGCGCCACATCCCCTTCGAGGGCACCGCGCCGCTGACCGCCGCGCTGATGGGCGGGCAGATCATGGGCACGATGCAGATGCCCGACCTGCACAGCGGTGGCGAAGTCCGGCCGCTCATCTTCCTGACCTCGATGCGCCCCAGCGATCCGATCTATGCCGATATCCCGACCTCGACCGAGCTGGGCATTCCCGCCGTGGCCGATTTCTTCTCGGGGATCCTGGCGCCGGCCGGCACGCCTGAGGACCGCGTCCAGATCCTGAGCGATGCCGTTGCCACCGCCCTGCAAGATCCCGAGCTGCGCGCGCTCTTCGACAACGCGAACTTCCCGATCTCCTATGCCAACCCGGCCGATTTCGGGGCGATTCTGGCCCGCGCTACCGCGTCCAACCATGACGAGCTGCTGCGGATGGGGCTGATCTCGCAATAACCCCCCCCTGCGCCGACCCCGATCCCGTGGGTCGGCGCTTTCGCCTCCAAGGCTCGTCACTCTCTCGCAGGAATGTGCCCATGTCCTCACGCCTTGCCAACCTGATGATGTATGTGCTGCTGATCGCCATCGCGGCCGGGGTCATCTGGCAGGTTCACGGCCTGCCCAACCCGTTTGGCGGCTCGATCGGATCGGGCGGTTTTCCGACCTTGATGGCGATCGCCGCCATCGGCCTCTGCACCATCGGAGCCATCCGCACCGCGCTCGGCCCTGAAGGTCCGCGGATCGACATCCCCGGCCTGGGCAAGGTCGTGGCGACGATCCTGGCGATGGTCGCACTGTTCGGGCTCTGGCAACTGGTCGGCTACTTCTTCCCGCTGGCCTTTGTGTTCTTGACCGGACTCCTGTGCCTCTATGCCGCCGATGGCACGCTGACGCCCAGACTGGTCCTGCTGAACAGCATCGGATCGGCCGTCGTCATCCTGTGCATCTATCTCTTCTTCACCCACGTTCTCTACGTCCGGTTCTGAGGGCCTGTCATGGATTTCCTTGCGTCGATTGACCTGATGACCTGGCTGTCTGCTGCGGGCAGCATCTTTGTCGGCCTGTTCGTGGGCATGCTGTTCGGTGCCCTGCCGGGGCTCGGGCTGACCATCGCCATCACGCTCCTGCTGCCGCTGACCTATACGATGGAACCCCTGAACGCGATCCTGATGCTGCTGGCTGTCTATCAGGCGGCGGAATACGGCGGGTCGATCTCGGCCATCGCGCTGGGCATTCCCGGCACGGTGATGGCCGCACCCATCGTCCAGGACGGCCGCGCGATGGCACAGGAGAGTTCGCCGGGCAAGGCGCTGGGCTTTTCGCTCTATGCGTCGACGCTGGGCGGGCTGTTCGGCGGGGCGGTGCTGATCCTCTTCGCACAACCGCTGGCGCGCTTTGCACTGCGCCTGGGCGATGCCGAATTCTTCCTGCTGGGCCTGATGGGGCTGGTCGCCGTCACCGCCTTTGCCGCGCGCGATCCGATCAAGGTCGCCATCTCGATCTGCTTCGGCATGATTGCCGGCACCATCGGGCTGGACATGTTCACCGGCCTGCCGCGCCTGAGCTTCGACATCCCGCAGCTCTATGAGGGGCTGAACCTGATCTCGCTCGTTGTCGGCCTGTTCGCCTTTTCCGAGGCGTTCTACATGATGGGCGGCGACATGCGGCACCGCTACGAGTTCGACACCAGCCGGATGAAGATCACCCTGACCGTGCGCGAGATGCTGAGCGGGTTCAAGGCTTCGACCATCGGCGCGGTGATCGGCACCGTGCTGGGCATCCTGCCCGGTGTCGGATCGACCGTCGCGGGCTGGCTGGCCTATTCCACAGCCAAGTCGTTTTCCAAAACGCCGGCCAAGTTCGGCAACGGCAGCGGCGAGGGGATCGCCGCGCCCGACAGCGCCAACAATGCCGTGGTCGGCGGTGCGCTGCTGCCGTTCCTGACGCTGGGCATCCCCGGCACCGCGGGCATCGCCATCATCGCCGGGGCCTTCATCATCCACGGCATCACGCCGGGGCCGCAGATGATCCGCGACAACCCCGAGCTGATCAACGGCATCTTCATCGGCTTCATGGTCACCACGGTGGGCATGTTCGTGATGGGCAAACTGCTGAGCCAGGGCTTTGCCCGCGCGCTGGTGACGCCGAACTTCATCCTGGTTCCCGGGGTTCTGATCCTGTCGATCGTCGGCGTCTACACCACGCGCTCGCAGGTCTTCGATCTGTGGTTGGCGCTGGGGATCGGCATCGCCGCCTATCTGATGCGCAGGCTCGACTACTCGGTTGCCGGCTTTGTCCTGGCCTTCGTGCTGTCGCCGATCATCGAGATCAGCTTTCGCCGGGCGCTGCTGATTTCGGGCGACGATTACACGGTGTTCGTGACGCGGCCGATTTCGGCGGTGCTGGTGGCGGTCATGGTGGTGATGCTGGGCTTTACCGTGCGCAAGCTGCTGCGCAAGCGCGGCGCGCCCGCAGCCGGAGGCGCGGCCAATGGCACCTGAGACCGGGCCGGAGGGGGCGGAGGTCAGGCTCAACCCCCTTGGCTATCAGATCCTCGGCGTCATCGCCCGTGCGCCGGTCAGTGGCTATGACGTGATGAAGGCCTTGCACCGGTTCCGGCCGGTGCGGATCAGCCAGGTCTACGCATCGCTCGCGGTGATGGAGGCTGCCCAACTGGTGCGCGTCCACGATGTCATGCAGCAGGGCAAACCGAACAAGCGGGTGCACGAGATCACGCCCAAGGGCGGCCAGGTTCTGGATGCCTGGATCGCGGAACCGACCGCCCACCCGGCGCAGAACGACGAATTCGTGCGCAAGGTCTACTCCCTGTGGCACGCCCCGACCGACGAGCGCCGCCGTCTGATCCGCGACCGTCAGGCATGGCTGCGCGCAGAGGTTCGCCATTTCGAGCAGATGCAGGCGGATCTGACGAAATCCGCGCCGGGCCACGATGCGGACCCCGGCCGGTGGGAATTCTCGCGCGGGATCCTGCTGAAGCGACGCCTGGCTCTGATGACCGAAGAACTGCGCTGGTGCGAGAGCGTGCTCGCCCTGCTGTCCCCCAATCCTGAAATCTGAACCACTGAGGATTTGCCATGAAAGAGATCGTTCGCACGACCCGCACCACTATTCCGGCGGATACGGACAACCCGTTCCTGAAAGGGCCCTTTGCGCCGAATATCCACGAATACAATGCCGACACCACAAGCCTGAAAGTGCGCGGTGAGATCCCCAAGGATCTGCACGGCATCTATGTGCGCAACACCCACAACCAGGTCCACGACTCGATCGGCATCTATCATCCGTTCGACGGTGACGGGATGCTGCACGCGGTGCATTTCCACGACGGCAAGGCCACCTATCGCAACCGTTTCGTCGAGACCACCGGATGGTGGGCCGAGCAGGCGGCGGGCAAGTCCCTGTGGCCGGGCCTGCTGGCGCCGCAGCATTTCACCCGGCGCGGCTGGGGTGCGATCGGCGCGATGAAGGATAACGCCGGCACCGACGTGCATTGCCACGCGGGCAAGCTCCTGGCGGTGATGAGCCAGGGCTCCGAGCCGTGGCGCCTCGACCCGGTGACGCTGGAGAACCTGGGCCCGGACGCCAGCTGGGCGCATGAGGTCATGCCGGTCGGCGTCTCGGCGCACTACAAGGTCGATGTCTATACCGGCGAGATGATGTTCTTCAACTTCGCCAACGAGTATCCCTATATGAGCTACGGCGTGGTCAACGCCGAGAACAAGCTGGTCCACTATACCCCGATCGAACTGGATGGCCCGCGCTGGCCGCACGATCTGGGCGTGACGCAGAACTATTCGATCCTGCACGACCTGCCGTTCTTCTTCGACAAGGAAGCCCTGCAGCGCGGCGAGCGCAAGCTGGAATTCCACCGCAATATCCCGTCGCGCTTCGGGATCATTCCGCGCCACGGCAGCAATGCCGACGTCAAGTGGTTCGAGGGCTCGCCCTGCTACATCCTGCACCTGTCGAACTGCTATGAAGAGGGCGACTGGATCATCATGGACGGCTGTATTTCGGTCGATCCGGGCAAGCCGCCGGTCGGCAAGATCGACAACGTCTTTGACCGGATCATGGGGCACCTCGACAAGCACCGCACCAAGACCCGGATGCACCGCTGGAAGTTCAACCTGAAGACTGGCGAGACCCGCGAGGAATTCCTCGACGACGAGGTGACCGAATTCCCGTTCTTTGCGAACTCGGTCTGCGGTTATCCCTATCGCTACAGCTATGGCACGCTGTTCAAGCCGGGCGACTGGCTGTTCACCGGGATCAAGAAATACGACCTGCTGAACGGCACCGACACCCGCTTTGAATATGGCCTCGAGCGGTATGGCAGCGAACCGCATGTCGCGCTGCGCCCCAACGCCAAGGCCGAGGATGACGGCTATATCATCACCATCGTCACCGACATGATCAAGAACATGTCGGAAACGCTGATCTTCGACGCCGCCGATATCGCCGCCGGTCCGATCGCCGCCATCGAGATGCCCGAGCGCATCTGCCAGGGCACCCATGCCTGCTGGGTCGAAGGGCACCGGATCCGTGGCGAATCCTCGGCGATGCCGGGACCGGCCGCGATGGAAGCGTAATCGGCACGTGACAGGAGACCAGCGATGAACACTCTTCCCGTCTACCGGACCCGTGGCTCCGGTAACACCACCGTCTTCCTGCTGCACGGCGCCTATGGCGACGGGCGCTATTTCGACGATCTCGCCAACAGCCTCGCCGCGGCGGGTTATCGCGTGGTCGACTGGGATGCGCCGGGTTACGGCGAAAGCCCGGCCAGCGAGCCGGCGACGATCGAGGCCTTTGCCGAAGCCGCCCAGGCGATGATCCGCAAGGAAGGCACCGCGACCAACGTGGTCCTGGGGCATTCGATGGGGGCCCTGATCGGCCCCCGTCTGACCAACGCCGAGGACAAGGTGAACGGGTTGATCCTGTCCGCCGGGTCGATGGGGCTGCCCAGCCGCTCACCCGAGGAGCAGAAGACGTTCCTCGACGAACGGCTGGCCCCGCTGGAGCAGGGCATGACGGTGCAGGAGTATGCGCGGCCCCTGATCACCCACATGATGGCCAAGGGTGCCAGCGGCCCTCTGGTGGACAAGGTGTTCGAGGTCGTTCTGGGGATGCGCACCGAAACCTTCCGCGCCTCACTGAACGCGATCACCCTCTATGACGGTCGCTCCGCGGTCGCCTCGCTGACCAAACCGACGCTGATGATTGCGGGTGAATTCGACCCCGCCTGTTCGGCCGCCGGGATGCAGATGATGCACGAAGCGGCACCACACAGCGAGTTCCACATCATCGAAGGCGTCGGCCACTACGGCTTTGCCGAAAAGCCCGAGGTCTACAAAGGGCTGGTGCTGGACTGGCTGTCGCGGAACTTCCCGAACTGACCGACCGGCCCGGGCGGGCGGTAACCCGTCCGGGCCTGAAACAGACAGGGGCGACCGTTCCATCCGGGGCAATCCCCGGTAGGGGGGCAGCGGTGCCGCTGCCCCGGGCAGGTCAGACCCTCAGGCGCCGGCCTCGCGGGCGATGCGGACGAACTTGCGGGTCTGATCCAGCGCCGATTCATGCGTGGCCTCGCCCGCCCGGTCCGCGATGCGGTCCATCGCTGCGGCGATCCCCCGGGCGGTGCGCTGTTCGGGCGGCAGATACGCCCCTTCGGTTTCCGTGATATGGGTCACGGCAAAGACGCCCGCACCCGCGCCCAGGATCATCCGCGACGGCGCGTCCTCATGCGTCAGATACAGAACGCCGGGGGTCACGGTCTCGGGCGCCAGCAGGGCGGCTTCCTCGGGGGTGATCAGACCCTCGGTCATGCCGGTGGCGGCAGTGGGGGCCAGCGTGTTGACGCGGATGTCGTATTTCGTGCCCTCAAGGTGCAGCACGTTCATCAGGCCGATCATCGCCGCCTTGGCCGCGCCATAGTTCGACTGGCCGAAGTTGCCATAGATCCCCGATGCCGACGAGGTCAGCACGATCCGCCCGTAGCCCTGCGTGCGCATGATCTCCCACACCGCCTTGGTGCAGTTGAAGCTGCCGGTCAGATGCACCGCCAGAACCAGCGCGAAATCCGAGGGCGCGAGTTTGACAAAGGTCTTGTCGCGCAGGATGCCGGCGTTGTTGACCAGCACATCCACCCGGCCCCAGGCGTCCATCACCTGCGCCACGCCGGTTTCCACCGCCGCCATGTCCGACACGTCGCAGGCGATGGCGACGGCCTCGCCGCCCGCCGCACGGATTTCATCGGCGACGCCTTGCGGTGCGGTCAGATCGAACAAGGCGACCTTTGCCCCCTCGGCTGCGAGACCCAGCGCGTGACTGCGCCCCAGCCCGGCGCCCGCGCCGGTCACAATGGCCACGCGGCCGGTGAAATCCTTGGTCATTTCGTCTCTCCAAAAATCAGCATGACCAGCCAGTCGGCAACCAGCGCCGGGCGGTCGGTTCCTTCGATCTCGACGGCTACGGCAAAGCGCAGCATCTGCCGGTTGCCCGGCTTGTCCTCGGTCCCTTGCAGGGTGAAGACCCCCCGCACCCGCGCGCCGGACGGCACGGGGGTGAGGAAGCGGATCTTGTCAAAGCCGTAGTTCAGGCTTTCGCGCACCTCGCCCAGCACCGGCAGCGCCTGTGCGGCCATCCGGCTGAGCATCGACAGCGTCAGGAACCCGTGGGCGATGGTGCCGCCAAAGGGGCTGTCGGCGGCGCGCGCGGGATCCACATGAATGAACTGATGATCCTCGGTCACATCGGCAAAGGCGTCGATGCGGGCCTGATCCAGCAAGATCCAGTCCGAGGCGCCTACCACCTCGCCGATCCGGTCTGCCAGCGCGCTCATGCGTCATCCTCGCGGAACATATGCAGCGGCGCACGGGCCGAGATCCCGCCATCCAGCGGAATGATCGCACCCGAGATATAGGCCCCGCCGCGCCCCGTCAGGAACAGAACCGTGCCCGCCAGATCATCCTCGCGCCCGATCCGGCCCATCGGCACAATCGCCGCCGCGGCCGATTTGCCCGCGTCGTCGCCCAGCGAGTAGCGGGTCATCTTGGTCTCGAACGGGCCGGGGGCGATGGCGTTGGTGGTCACATGGCGGCCCGAGAATTCGTTCGCCAGGATGCGCGTCAGGTGATGCACGGCGGCCTTGGACGCGGCATAGGAATAGGCGCCGTCGGCAATCGGCATCGTGCCCATGACCGAGCCGATGTTGACGATCCGCGCCGGGTCATCCGCCGTGCCCGCCGCCGTCAGCATCGGCATCAGCCGCTGGGTCAGGGTGAACAGGCCTGTCACGTTGACCGACAGCACGCGGTCAAACGCCTTGAACCCGTGGGTGCCAAAGGGTTCGCCCCAGGTGGCGCCCGCGTTGTTGATCAGGATGTCCAGACGGTCGGTGCGGGCCGCGACTTCGGCCGCCAGCGCGTCCACGCCGGCCTCGGTGCCGACATCGCCAGCGAACCCCTCGCACGGGCCGATGGCGGACAGCTCCTGAGCCACCGCGATGCAGGCGTCGCCCTTGCGCGAGGCGATCAGCACGCGGGCGCCGGCGGCCAGCAGGGCCTCGGCGGCGGTGCGGCCAAGGCCGGTGGCGCCGCCGGTGACAAGGGCGGTCTTGCCGGTCAGGTCGAACAGACGGGTTGGGTCGATCATTGGGCGTCTCCGGTGAAGTCGAGCAGGGGAACGGGTTTGCGCAGCGCCAGGTCAAAGGCGCGGTGCGCGCGGGGCAGGTCATAGGCGATGAAGAACCGTGCCAGCGTCCGGCGGTCCTCGGTGCCCGCGACCAGCGCCTGATCCAGCAGCATCCAAGCGGCCAGCGTGGTGCCGAAGCCGTCCAGCAAATCGGTCGCAAAGGTCATCCAGTGCTCGCGCGGGATCGCGGGCAGGGCCTGACGCACATCCAGGAACCGGGCCCAGGCGGCGGACAGGCCCTGTGCCTCCTCGGTCAGCTCGGCCTGGCCGGCGCGGTCGATGGTGCGGGCGATGCGCTCGGCCAGCATGTCCAGCCCGGCGCCGCCCTCTTTCAGCAGCTTGCGGCCGACAAAGTCGATGCCCTGAATCCCGGTCGTCCCCTCGTGGATCGGGTTCAGGCGCTGGTCGCGGTAAAGCTGTTCCACGTCGAAATCGCGGGTATAGCCATAGCCACCGTGGATCTGAATGGCGATCGAGTTGACCTCCAGTCCCCATTCGGCGGTCCAGGTCTTGGCCGCCGGGGTCAGCAGGCCCAGCAGACGGTCGGCCTGCGCGCGGGCTTCGGGGGTTTCGGCGGTGTCGCGGTCATCGACCAACCGGGCGCAGAACAGGATGATCGACAGCGCGGCCTCGGCAATCGCCTTCTGCCGGGTCAGCATGCGCGCCACATCCGCATGCGCGGCAATGGCAACCGGCGCGCCGGCGGGATCGGTGCGGCCCTGTAGCCGGGTGCGGGCATAGTCGACCGACAGCATATGTGCGCGCATCGCAATCGCCGCGGCCCCCAGGCCGACGCCCAGCCGGGCCTCGTTCATCATGTGGAACATGATCGCGAGGCCCTGACCCGGCTTGCCGACCAGCCAGCCGATGGCGCCGGCCTGCCCACCGGGGCGGAACCGCGTGCCCTCGCCAAAGTTCAGCAGGCAGTTCGAGGTGCCGCGATAGCCCATCTTGTGGTTCAGCCCGGCCACCGCGACGTCGTTGCGTTCGCCCCCCGGCAGGTGCTTGGGCACCAGGAACAGCGACAGCCCGCGCGTGCCGTCGGGCAGGGTGCCATCGGCGTCGGGGATCTTGGCCAGCACCAAATGGTGGATCGTCTCCGAGATGTTCTGATCCCCGCCCGAGATCCACATCTTGTTGCCGGTCAGGCGGTAGCGCGCGCCCAGATCGTCCTGCCCCTCGGCCACCGCACGGGTGCGCACATCGGCCAGCGACGAGCCCGCCTGCGGTTCCGACAGGCACATGGTGCCAAAGGCGCGGCCGTCCAGCTGCTTGGGCACAAAGGCCTCGATCTGCGCAGGGCTGGCGTTATGCACCATCAGCCGGGCGTTGCCGACGGTCAGCATCGCATAGCTGGCGCTCGCCACGTTCGCCGCAAAGAAGCTGCCGGTCGCGGCCATGTGCACCAGTTCCGGCAGGCCCAGCCCGCCATGCTCGGCGGCAAAGGGTGCGGCCATGAACCCGGCGTCGGCATAGGCGCTCAGGGCGACGCCGGCCTGCGGCAGCACCTGCACGTCGCCCTCGGGGGTCAGGCGCGGTTCGACCTGATCGGCGGTCTTGTAATGCGGCAGGAACTCCTCGCGTGCCATCCGGTCCGCCAGATCCAGAAGCGCCGTCACCGACTCCCGGTCGTGATCGGCAAACTGCGGGCGCTGCAGTAGCTGTTCCAGATTCAGCCAGTCGAACAACAGGAAGTCGACAAGATCGGGGGGGAAGAGGGTTTCGGTCACGGTGCGCATCCTCGGTCGTAGGTTTTTGCTTGCCCGGTTGCAGCGGGTTCGACGGCTGTCGCGATCCCGGCGTTCAAATCCGGGATGATTTCTGCGGTCGGCTGGAGGCGGGCCGAGGCACCGACGCGGTCATCGACCACGGCCGGACGACAAGGGTTGCCCGCAAGTCGGGAGATCCAAGGCGTGCCATCATGCCGAAGTTCTTTCTCAAAGCGGTTCGGAGCCACGGAGAGTGGGCTGTATAGCTTCATTCGAAGAACATATTATCAGGCAATGGTCAATCGCGGAATGCCCAATTTCCGGGCGTTCGGCCAAGGCCGAAAGGCCTGGCCGCAATTGCCAAAGGGTCTGCGGGGCGTGGTGGGGTCAGGCGTGGTGGTCGAGGAACTCGACTTCGGTCCGGTTGACGCGCTCACCGCAGACCGAGCAGCGGTAGACCGGGGAATACTGGTGGCCGCAGCTGCGGTGATAGAAGATCTCGGGCACGCCGGTTCCGTCGTCGCACCAGCGGTCGCCCCATTTCGCCAGCATCGAAATATAAGGGAACAATTCCAATCCTGTGCGCGTCAGGTGAAAGGCCTCGTATCGTTCGCTGTCCTCGATCGAACGGCGCCGCAGGACGCCGATAGCCAGCAGTTCCTTCAGCCGCATCGACAGGACCAGCGGCGGGATCTGCAGATAGGCGACGAGATCGTTGAAGCGCCGGATGCCGCGAAAGGCGCTGCCGACGATGGCGGGGGCCCACATGTCGCCGAACAGGGCCAGGGCCTCGGGCGAGCCGAGCGCCTCGCGGCCGTGGCGAACGGCGGAATTGGCGCGCCGCCGCGAATGGGGTTCGATTCGCTGTTCGTGGCCGCTGCCGGGTCCAGGTTCGGCAAATGTATTGAATGGGGTCAGCGGCTGGGCGCAGGTGTTGCAGCTGAGGACCAGATCGCAGGCCTTGCCGCATCGCGTATGGCGAAACCACAGCGTCGTCTCGTTGCGGGGGGGCTGCCAGTTCCGCGACCAGCGGATGATGGCGGCGAGGGGTTCCCACAGATCCAGCCCGGCCTCGTCCAGAACATACTCCATCCGCTTGCCGCCTTCTTGCGCGGGGGTCTTGCGGAACACGCGCGCTTCGACCAGGCGGTCGAGGCGGTTGGCGAGCACGGCTTTGGGAATTCCCAGATCGTTCTGCCAGTCCGAGAACCGGCGTGTTCCCTCGAGCGCGGATCGCAGGATCAGCAGGGTCCAGGCATCGCCAAGGATGACGAGCGCCCGCACGACCGAGTATTTGGCCACCAGTGCGGATGCACCGGCGGTTTCCTCCTGCTCGTTGCTCATGCAGTTCCCTTTTCGCCGTGGTCGGGGGACTTCACGAGAGATGCCCGGTCTTGTCAAGCAAGCTCCGGCTGGCGCTGACCGCGGTCAACGCGGCAGGTCTGGAGGGGGAGGCGACACCTGTCGGCCGACACGCGACTCGGGTCGTTCCGCACGGCTGGGCGGTCCGCAGGTATTGCGAGTCCGAGCAACTGCGAACTGCACCGATGGCGGAGCCGCGGCACCGCGACCGGTGAAGAAGCATGAGGTCGCGGCGTCTGCGGCGGTCCCTCCGTGACAGGGGATCTGAAAATAAACGAATATATATCAATGGATTGATCTGATGTTCTGGCGGTTCATCCCATGCTGGATCCCGCCAGATTCCGTCCAGACTCAGCATTCAAGACAAATAAACTGGACGGATGACCAGGAAAATGCGTAGATCACGAAGTCCGGCAGGCCCGGGAGGAAACGTGCACACACCGCCAGGGGGGAGAGACCGGGCGGCGTGAACGGGAGGGAAAAGACCGATGAGCTATGATTTCGTGATCGTGGGTGGCGGATCGGCGGGGGCGACCCTGGCGGCGCGCCTGACCGAAGATCCCAGACTGCGGGTCTGCCTGCTGGAAGCGGGCGGCGCGGGCAAGGACATCCTGATCCGCGCACCCCTCGGTGTGGTGGCGATGCTGCCCGGCTATGGCAAGATCAACAACTGGGCCTTCAAGACCGTGCCGCAGCCGGGCCTGAACGGGCGCCGGGGCTATCAGCCGCGCGGCCGTGCGCTGGGCGGATCGAGCGCAATCAACGCCATGCTCTACCTCCGCGGTCAGCGGCAGGATTACGATTCCTGGGCCGATCTGGGCTGCACAGGCTGGGGCTGGGATGACGTGCTGCCCTATTTCCGCAAGGCCGAAAACAACGTGCGCGGCGCGAACGCAGCGCATGGCGACAGCGGCCCCCTGCAGGTCTCGAACCAGAAGGCCCCGCGCCCGATTTCCGAGGCCTTCATCGAGGCCTCGGGCGAGATGCAGATCCGCCGGACCGAGGATTTCAACGCCGGCGACAACGAGGGCGCGGGGTATTTCCAGTGCACCCAGTTCCATTCGCCGGACAAGAACGGCGAGCGGTGCTCGGCTGCGGCCGGCTATCTGCACCCGGTGATGGATCAGCGCCCGAACCTGACCGTCATCACCAAGGCCCGCGCCACGCGCATCCTGTTCGAGGGCAAGCGCGCGGTGGGCGTGGAATACCGGCAGGGGGGCGCGGTGAAACAGGTGCGCGCGGGCAAGGAGGTGATCCTGTCCGCAGGGGCCTTCCAGTCGCCGCAAATCCTGATGCTGTCGGGCGTCGGCAGCGCCGAGGCCCTGCGCCCGCACGGCATTGCGCAATTGCACGAGTTGCCGGGCGTGGGCCAGAACCTGCAGGACCACATCGACTTCATCATGGGCTACAAGACCCGCGACACCGACACCATCGGCCTGGGTCTGCGCGCGGGGATCAAGCTGCTGGGCGAGATGCTGAAATGGCGCAAGGACGGCAATTCGATGGTTGCCTCGACGATTGCCGAGACCGGTTCCTTCTTCAGGACCGACCCGTCGCTGGACCGCCCCGACGTGCAGACCCACTTCGTCATTTCGGTGGTCGATGACCACGCGCGCAAGCTGCACTACGGGCACGGCTATTCCTGCCATGTCTGCGTGCTGCGCCCCCATTCGCGCGGCGAGGTCTTCCTGCAATCGGCCGACCCGATGGCCGATCCCGGCATCGACCCGCGGTTCCTGTCGGATGAGCGCGACCTGAAAACGTTGATCAGGGGCGCCCGCATGACCCGCGATGTGCTCGAGGCCCCGGCGCTGGCGAAATACCGCCACAAGGAACTGTTCGGCATCCGCGACGGCATGAGCGATGCCGAGTGGGAACAGGTGATCCGCAACCGCGCGGACACCGTCTATCACCCGGTTGGCACCTGCAAGATGGGCACCGACGACATGGCCGTTGTGACGCCCGAACTGAAGGTGCGTGGCCTTGAGGGGCTGCGCGTGGCCGATGCCTCGATCATGCCGCTTCTGGTGTCCGGCAACACCAATGCGCCGACGATCATGATCGGCGAGAAATGCGCCGACATGATCAAGGCCGATCACGCCGCCTGAACCGGGAAAGGAAAATACCATGCTGGGATCCATGATGACCCGCCCGCTCCTGATCAGCGACCTGATCGAGCACGCGGGCAAATACCACGCCGATACCGAGATCGTTTCGCGCGAAACCGACGGCAGTCTGCACGTCACCACCTGGGCCGGCGTGGCGCGGGATGCGCGCCGGCTGGCCTCGGCGCTGGGCTCGCTGGGGATGACCCCCGGCGACCGTATCGCCACGATCGCCTGGAACAACCACCGGCATCTGAAGATCTGGTTCGCGGTTTCGGGCGGGGGCATGGTCTGCCACACCATCAACCCGCGCCTGCACCCCGAGCAACTGGTGTTTATCATCAACGATGCCGCCGACCGGGTGCTGTTCTTCGACACGACCTTTGCGCCGCTGATCGCCGCCACCCGCGCGCATCTGACAACGGTCGAGCATTTCATCTGCATGGGGCCGCGTGACCCTGAGGTCGAAGCCGCGGTGCCGGGCGTGTTGTTCTTCGACGATCTCGTTGATGCAGGCGATCCGGCCTATGCCTGGCCCGCGCTCGACGAGAACATGCCCTGTTCGCTGTGCTATACCTCGGGCACCACGGGCCATCCCAAGGGGGTGCTCTATACCCATCGCTCGACGGTGCTGCACACCTTCGCGATCTCGCTGCCCGACGCGCTGGCGCTGTCCGCCGCGGAAACCGTCTTGCCGGTGGTGCCGATGTTCCACGCCAATGCCTGGGGCATTCCCTATACTGCGGCGATGGTCGGGGCGAAGCTGGTGATGCCGGGACCGCGGCTGGATGGCGACAGCCTGCTGGGGCTGATCGACGACCAGAAGGTGACGCTGGCGCTGGGCGTGCCGACGATCTGGCAGATGCTGCTGGCGGCTGCGGCGAAATCGGGCTCGACGATGGACAGCCTCAGGCGCAACGTGATCGGCGGTTCGGCGGCGGCGCCCTCGATGATCGCGGCGTTCCGCGATCTCTATGGCTGCGACACCATCCACGCCTGGGGCATGACCGAGACCTCGCCCCTGGGCACCGCGAACCGGCCCAAGGGCAAGCACGGCGACCTGGACGCCGATGCGATGGCGCTGCTCAGGCTGGGGCAGGGGCGGCCGCCCTTTGGAGTCGATCTGCGCATCGTCGATGATGCGGGCTGTCCCTTGCCCCATGACGGCAAGGCCGAGGGCGCGCTGCAGGTGCGCGGGCACTGGGTGGTCGATACGTATTTCGGCCGGCAGGACAACGCGCTGACCGCCGATGGCTGGTTCGACACCGGCGATGTCTCGACCATCGACGCCGACGGGTTCATGGTGATCCGCGACCGCACCAAGGATATCATCAAGTCGGGCGGCGAATGGATTTCCTCGGTCGATCTGGAGAATATCGCCGTGTCGCATCCCGGCGTGGCGATGGCCGCCGCGATCGGGGCGAAACACCCGAAATGGGATGAACGGCCGATCATCGTCGCCGTCCGGGCCGAAGGGGCGGAGCCGGCCGAGCACGATATCCTTGCACTTTTCGACGGCAAGGTGGCCAAATGGCAGGTGCCGGATGCGGTCGTGTTCACCGATGCGATCCCGCTGAACGGCACCGGAAAGATGCTGAAGAACAAGCTGCGCGAGGCTTTCGGCAATACATTGATCGAGCGGGGGCTCTGACATGGACGGCACACCGATCACCGACCGCGACGCGCAATTCGCAGCCTTTGACGCGGCGCTTCACGCCCTCGACGCCGCCAAGGACCGCTGGGCGCGCACCCCGGTCGCCGAGCGCATCCGTCTGCTGGGTGCGATGAAGGACGGGATCAGGACCGTTGCGCAGGGCTGGGCCGAGACCGCCGCGCGCAAGAAGGGCCTGACCCCGGACAACCCGCTGGCGGGCGAGGAATGGATCGCCGGTCCCTATGCGACGATGGCCGGCTGCAACGCGCTGATCGCCACACTGTGGCAGATGCCGGGCAAGGCGTTCCTCGACCATCTGCCGGTGCGGGTGCTGCCGACCGGCCAGACCGCGGTCAAGGTCCTGCCGCATACCCTGAGGGACCGGCTCTTGCTGTCGGGCGTCAGTGCCGAGGTCTGGATGCAGAAGGGCGTGACGGCGGCCAACCTGAAACAGCATGCCGCCATCGCCTATGACCAGCCCGAGGCCAGCCGCACCGGCAAGGTGGCGCTGGTGCTGGGGGCGGGCAATGTGGCGGCGATCACGCCCCTCGACGTGCTGCAAAAGCTGATGCTGGAAAACCAGGTCGTGATCCTGAAGATGAACCCGATCAACGACTATCTGACCGAGTATTACCAGATCGCGATGAAGCCCTTCATCGACGTGGATGCCCTGCGCATCGTCAAGGGCGACGGGGTCGCGGGTGGCTATCTGTGCGAGCATCCGCTGGTTGCGGAGCTGCACATCACCGGGTCCGACAAGACCCATGACGCCATCGTCTGGGGCACCGGTGAGGAAGCCGTGAGGAACCGCGCCGCCGGCACGCCGAAAAACACCCGGCGCTTTACCTCGGAACTGGGGTCCGTCAGCCCGACAATCGTCGTGCCCGGGCCGTGGTCGGCCGCCGACATCCGCTTTCAGGCGGAAAATATCGCCACGATGAAGCTGCACAACGCGGGCCATAACTGCATCGCCACCCAGGCGCTGATCCTGCCCCGGGGCTGGAACAAGGGCCCGCAGCTGCTGGCGGCGCTGAAACGGGTAGTCGCGGGCTCGCACAGGCCCACTTGGTATCCGGGGGCCGAGGCGCGGCTTGCCGATTACGCGGCGCATGGCGGTCATGTTGAACGCATCGAACGCGGGCCGGATGCGCCGGCGGTGGTGATCGGCGAGATTGCCGAGGACGCCTATAACCGCACCTGCGAGGTCTTCGGCCCTGCGCTGGGCGTCAAGGAACTGGAAGCGCCCGATGCCGAGACCTATCTGCGCGCCGCGATCGCCTATGCCAACACCCAGCTTTGGGGCACGCTGGGCGCGAATATCCTGATCCACCCGCGCACCATCCGCCAGATCGGCCGCGCCCGGTTCGAGGAGATCGTGGCAGATCTGCATTACGGCACCATCGGCATCAACGGCTGGTGCGCGCTGGGCTTTCTGATCACCGCCTGCCCCTGGGGCGCCTATCCGGGCCATACACTGGAGGATGTGCAGTCCGGCATCGGCACCGTGCACAACGCCTTCATGCTGGAGGACACCGAGCGCACCGTGGTGCAGGCGCCCTGGCGGCCGTTTCCGCGCGGGCTCTTGTCGGGGCAGTTCAGCCTGATGCCCAAGCCGCCCTATTTCATCACCAACCGCCGCCAGCACCGGATCGGCCGGGCACTGACCGCGTTCCAGTATCGGCCCGGCTGGCTGAAGCTGCCGCGGGTGTTCTGGCAGGCACTCAAGGGGTGACCGGGATCCGGGCCGTATCGTTCTTGAACTCGGCCCGGTTTGCCCTCATCTACACGCCATGAACGAAATGCCCGCCAAACTCCGCGCCCGCGCCGTGCGAAAGACGGCCAAGCGCGACGAGAAAAAGCGCCAGATCGCGGAAAGCGCGATCGGGGCGCTGAAGGAGCTGGGCTATGCCAATACCAGCCTGCGCGACATCGCGGAACGCAACGACCTGTCGCTGGGCATGTTGCACTATTATTTCGAGGACAAGACCGAACTCATCATCCACTGCGTGCGCCTCTACAAGGACCAGTTCGTCGCCAACCTGACCGACGCGCTGGAGCGCGCCGAGGGCCGCGATCAGGTGATCGAGGCCTTTGCCGGCGGGCTGGCGACCTCGATCTTCGACGACGAGATGACGCACCGGCTGTGGTATGACATCCGCTGTCAGGCGATGTTCGATCAGAGCTTTCGCCCGGTGGTGGCCGAGATCGAGGAGATGCTGATCGGCATCGTCCGCATGGGCTTTGTCAAGGCCGGGCATCCGGTGCCCGAGAACGTGGCGATGTCGTATGCGCTGCTCGACGGCGTCTTTCGCTATCTGATGCAGGGGCAGATCGGCACGCCGGCGCGGACGCGGGATGAGCTGGTCACGACCTTCCGCGGCTTGCTGGCCGGGTTTCTCTGAGGCCTGGCGGGGGGCCAGAGTTCGCAGCTGTGAACCCGGTCCGGTCCGTGTTCGACGCGGGCGGGCCTGCCGGGGAGCCGGCGTCATCGCCTCCCTCTCGGCCGGAAAATCCCGCTGCGTGACGGGCAGACGGGGCGTCGCAGCCTGCTGTCCGACCTGCGCCGGCGCGGCCCTAGAACGGGCGGGTTCCGCCCGCCAGCGCGACGATGTGGTTGTCCCAGGCGACCGGATGACGGGCCAGCGCCCGTGCGCCCTCGGGGGTGACGGCGATCAGCCCGCCCAGCCCGTCGCTGGCCAGATACCCGGCATCGAGGCTGGCCAGCCCGCAGACATCGGCGCGCGGCACCGCGCCGAGGAAGTCCCCGCCGTCCGAGAACCGGTGCAGCCGCCCGCCACGTGGCGAGCTGATCGCCAGTTCCGCGCCGTCGCCAGCAAAGGCGATCGAGCCGGCATAGCCCCGCATCAAGAGTTCATCGCCCAGCGGGGCCTCGGCCAGCAGCGGGGACGCGCCGCGGCGGTGCAGGCCCAGAAGCGGGGTCGCTGCACCCTCGTCGCCTTCCCATTGCATGGCAAAACCGACCAGCCCGTCGTCGCGCAGCGCCAGATGGCGGATCGAATTCCGGTGCAGATCGGGCGCCAGCTCGACCTGGTCCAGCAGCGCGCCGGTCAGGTCCAGATAGGACAGGTTCGGGCGCATCTGCGGGATGTTCAGCTTGGTGCGGTCGGTCGGATCGGTGGCGATGCCGCCATTGGCGACGACCAGAGTGCGCGCGTCGGGCATCAGCCGCAGGTCATGCGGGCCGATACCCCCGGTGGCGAATTCACCGATCCGGCGATAGCCGGCCTCGACATCCCAGACGCCGACCACGCCGGCGCTGTCGGCGCTGGCCTGCTCGGCGGTGAACAGCACCGCGCCGCCCTGCGCATAGACGCCGTGGCCGTTGAACTGGCGTCCCTCGGGCGGGGTCAGCCGATGCAGCACCGCACCCTGCACGCAGTCGAGAACCAGCGCATAGGCCCCCGGGCGGCGAGCAAAGGCGACGGCCTCGGCCCGGGTGGGGTGGCCCGCGCCGGCGTGGCCGCGCGCCGGCAGCGGCACGCGAAAGGTGCTGGCGCCGCCCCGGTCCAGTCCGAACAGGGCGAACCCGCCATCCCCCTCGCGCGCAGCGGCGAGATAGGCGGGGCTGCCAGCGTCGGCCCAGCTGAGGCTGGGGGCGGCGCCGGCGGCGAGGAGCGAGGCGAGGAAGGCGCGGCGGCGGATCATCGGTCAGTCTCCATCCTGCGAGTTGAAACCGGGCGCGATGCCCAGCCGCTCGCCGATCTCGATTTCCAGCGCCGCGCGCACGGCGCGCACCGCCTGTTGCAGGGCCTCCAGATGCAGCCGGTGCACGGCGTCGGTCACGTCCTGGAACGAGCCGTCGTCGATGTTGCCGGCGGCGAAATGCACCTGCGCGACGGCGGCGTCGGTCTGTGGCAGATCCCAGTCGGCCAGTGCGTGTGCCAGCGCCTGCGCGGCCTCGACCGACAGCACCACGTTGCGCAGGCTGCGCCCGGACCGCCAGGCCTCGGCCAGACGCGGGCGCGGGCGCTCGAAGCTGCCCATCGGTCGGCCCAGCCGGCTGTCGGCGGTCATCTCGAGCCCCGCCAGAAGCTGGGTATAGACTGCGCGCAGGGCTTCTTCCTCGGTCAGGTAGAGGGCATTGTCGGGGGCACCGGGGTTGGTCAGGGCCTCGGTGAACTTGCCCGCCCAGGTGGTTTCGAGAGCCTCGGCCTGTGCTGCCAGATCCTCGGCCACGGCCTGCACCAGTGTGCAGGGATAGCTGCCGGGCTCATAGGCAAAGGCCGGATCATAAAGCAGCATGTCGAGGGCGAAGAACCCGCGCGCGGCGATCGACACCTCGGCAAAGGTCGCGGGATCGTTCACCGCCGGGTCGCTGGCGGCGATCATCCGCGACAGGGTGCGCCCGGTGAATCCGCGGTCGTCCGGCCAGAAGGCAATCGACAGCGCGCCCTGTTCCGACGGACCGATCCGCAGATCTCCGACCGCCATCCAGGCATCAAAAGCCGCCTGATAGGCCGGCTGCACGGCCTCGGCGCGGCAATCCTGCCGGGCGCTGGCCGCCAGCGCGGTGCTGGCGGTGGAAAAGGCGTGGAACCCGGGCAGCAGATGCGTGGTCAGGGCGTTCGGGACATCGGCCAGCGCCGGGCTGGCAACCAGGGTCAGGGCAAGGGCAAGGGTGCGGGTCATCACAGGCTTTCCAGATAGCGGATCAGGGCGGCGCGGTCCGTGGCGGGCATCGTGACAACCCGGTCGCGCGCGGCCTCGGCCTCGCCACCATGCCACAGGATGGCTTCGAGGATCGAGCGCGCGCGCCCGTCGTGCAGGAAATTCGACACGCCGCCGACCTGTTCCGTCAGCCCGATCCCCCAGAGCGGCGCGGTGCGCCATTCACTGCCCGAGGCGCGGCCTTCGGGGCGGTGATCGGCCAGCCCTTCGCCCATGTCATGCAGCAGAAGGTCGGTAAACGGCCAGATCAGCTGGAAACTCTGTTCGGGCTGGTCGGCCAGGCGGTGGGTGACGAAGGCCGGCGTGTGGCAGGATGCGCAGCCGGTTTCCAGGAACAGGCTGCGCCCGTGCAGAACCTGCGTGTCATCGGCGTCGCGGCGCGCGGGCACGCCCAGATTGCGGCTGTAGAAAGTGACCAGGTCCAGCCCCTGCTGATCCACCTCGAATCCGTCCTGCGCGGCGTCGTCGCCATGCGGCGCGGCGCGGCAGTCGGTTTGCGCCTCGGTGCATTCGCCCCAGGGGGCGGGGAACAGCGGCGTCGAGATGCCGATATCGCCCGAGAACGCCCCGGCGGACTGGTGCAGCACGGTGGGGGCGCCGGCCTTCCAGCCGAAGCGACCCAGCATCGGCTGGTTGAACTCGGGCGACCAGACGATGTTCGGGCGGCCGGAGATGCCGTCGCCGTCGCCGTCGTCGGGATCGGCATGGGCCAGGATATCGGCCGCCGGGATCGCTTCCAGCAGGCCCAGGCCGATCATCTGCGGCGCGACCCGGGGGCTGAGCATCGCATCCGGGTGCAGCGGGCCATAGCCGAGGTCGGTCGCGGCATAGGTCGGGCGGCGCAGCGTGGCGGTCTCGCCATCGGACAGCGCGACCTCGAACTCCTCATAGGTCACCTGCAGCTGCATCTCGGCGGCCAGACCGGCGGTCGCGAAATCCTGCAGCTGGGTGCCATAGACCGGGTCGGGCAGGGTGGCGAGGTAACCCACGATGCCCTCCATCCCCGGCTCGGTATCGGCGGGCGTTGCCGGGATCGAAATGCGCAGGAACAGCGACACGGCGGATTCGCCTGGGCCGGCGGGCGGGTGGCCGCGGCCGTCCTTGATGTGGCAGTTCTGGCAGCCGCGCGCATTATAGAACGGCCCCAGCCCGTCCGAGGCCAGCGTCGACGAGGGCGCCGAGACCCAGATCTTGCGAAACAGCCCGTTGCCGATGGCGAAGTCCGCCCGGCGGTCAAAGCTCATGTTGCCCGAGGGCTGGGAAAAGGCGTCGGCGTTGGTGCGCGCGCGCACCGTCGCAGCCCCCCCGGGGTTCGCCTCGAACGGCGAGGGGCTGGCGCCCGGGATCACCACCGCAGCAATGCGCGCGGCTTCCTCGGGCGTGCGGGGGATGACGGTCAGATGCGGGTCGCCCAGCACCTGGGCACTTGCGGCGGTGCCCAGGGCGAGGAGCGGCAGGGCCAGCAGGCCCGGCCAGCGCGGCGGATGGGTGGGGGTGCGGGGCATGGCGACTGGCTTGCCTTCCGGGGTTACTGGAACACGGCCGAGGGGTTGTCGAGGCTGTCCGAGCCCTCGAAGGCGATGCCGTCGAGGCCCAGCGCCGTCACCACCCGTTCGATGCTGCGGGTCTGGTCGATCAGGCCATTGACGCCGCCCATGATCAGCGCCTCGCCCCGGGCGTTGCCGGTTTCCAGCATCATGTCATAGGCGAAACCGCCTTCGGCCGCGGTGACGATCGCGCCCAGCGCGGCCATCGTGGTGTCCAGCTTGGCGCGCAGCTCGGCGTCCAGCGCGGGGTCGGTTTCGGCGACCAGCGCCGACAGCGACGGGCCTTCGACAACCGAGCCATCGGCGCGGACATAGCGGCCCAGATAGACGTTCTGCACGCCCAGCCCGTCATAATAATGGCTGTTGTGGGTGTTGTCCGAGAAGCAGTCGTGTTCTTCCTCGGGGTCGTTCAGCATCAGCCCCAGCCGCATCCGCTCGCCGGCCTGCTCGCCATAGGACAGGCTGCCCATCCCGGTCAGCATCGCCACCAGCCCGGCGGCGGGGTCGGCCTGCACCGCCGCGCGGGCCTCGCCGTTCGGGGCCCATTGCGCGGCCATATAGTCCAGATCGCCGACCAGCAGATCGGTCGCGGCCTGCAGATAATCGGCACGGCGGTCGCAGTTGTCGTTGGTGCAGGCCTCGCCCCGGGCATAGTCGGTCCAGGGGCGGTTGCCGGCACCCGGGCCGGTGCCGTTCAGATCCTGCCCCCAGAGCAGGAATTCGATGGCGTGATAGCCGCGCGCCACGTTGGTCTCGATGCCGTCGGCCTCGTTCAGGGTGTTGGCGATCAGCGCGGGGGTGATGGCGCTGGCATCGACCGCGATCCCGGCGATGGTCAGCTGCGGCGTGGCGATCACGTTCAGGGCTGCCAGTTCGTTGGCGTCGGTCGGCCCGCCATAGGAGGCGTCGACATAGTCGATCAGCCCTTCGTCCAGCGGCCAGGCGTTCACCATCCCCTCCCAGTCGTCGACGATCGGGTTGCCGAAGCGGAACACCTCGGTCTGTTGATAGGGCGCGCGGGCGGCGATCCAGGCGGCACGGGCGGCGGCGAGGGTCTCGTCCGAGGGCTGGGCGATCAGCGCGGCGACCGCCTGCTGCAGCGCCTGCGCGGTGGTCAGGCTGTCGGCATAGCCGGCGGCGGCGATATCGGCATAGGTGGCGATGATGGCGGCGGGGTCGGTATCGGCCAGCGCCGGGGCGGGGCCGAGGGCCAGGGCGATCAGGCCGAGGCGGCGGGTCAGGGTGGTCATGCTGTCCAAGTCCTAGCTGTGGCCGTTCGCGCGGCCATCGGGTTTTCAGGGTCTGGACGCTGAGCGCAGCTGCTCTTGCACATGCCGCGAAACGGCGGATGTGTCGGTGCGGCGAAACCGGCCGCGGCCCATGCGATAGACCCCAGAGGGAATGCCCGGGCTTCCCGGACTCGGACCGGGTGGCGAAGAGCGACGCCTAATAACTGATTTATTCAGTCGGGATTGTCAATCGGCTTGTTGCCGCCCGCCGCCGGGTTATTCGCCGGGATCATTCCTCGGGCACCGGACGCTTCACGCCCGAGCTTTCGATGGCGACAAAGACGAAATCGGCCTCGGTCACGCGCAGGTGCTCGGCGGTGGCCAGCCGGCGCACCCAGGCTTCGACGCCGATGGTGATCGAGGTGGTGCCGATCCGCTTGATATGGGTGTAGACGGTGAACAGATCGCCGGTCAGCACCGGCGCATGGAACCGCATCGCGTTGATCGCGACCGTCGCTACCCGGCCCTTGGCGCGGATCGCGGCAGTGGTGCCGGCGGCGATGTCCATCTGGCTCAGCACCCAGCCGCCGAAGATATCGCCGGCGGCGTTGGTGTCGGCGGGAAAGGTCACGGTCTGCAGCGTCAGTTCGCCGGTGGGGGAGTCGATCATCGGGGTCTCTGGGTCGGTGTCGTGCGGCGCTATCCTGACGATCCCCGGGGGCGCGTCAAGCGGATCGGCTCAGACGGTAAAGACCCGCGCCAGCTCCTCGCGCGTCAGCTGGGATTTCGGCTTCTCGAAGGACACCGTGCCGCGGTCGATGACATAGAAACGGTCGGCCATCTCATAGGCAAAGTCGAAATACTGTTCGACCAGCACGATCGCCATCTCGCCCTGATCGCGCAGAAGGCGGATCACCCGGCCGATCTGCTGGATGATGTTCGGCTGGATGCCCTCGGTCGGCTCGTCGAGCAGCAACAGCTTTGGCCGGGTCACCAGCGCCCGGCCGATAGCCAGTTGCTGTTGCTGCCCACCCGACAGATCGCCGCCGCGCCGATGCTTCATCTCGCGCAGCACGGGGAACAGCTCAAAGATCTCCTCGGGCACCCGGCGCTCGCCGCGCGGCAGGCAGGCCAGCCCGGTTTCCAGGTTCTCCTGCACGGTCAGCAGCGGAAAGATCATCCGCCCCTGCGGCACATAGCCGACGCCGCGATGCGCCATCGCATAGGGCGGCAGCACCGGCAGATCCTGCCCGTCGAGGCTGAGCCCCCCGCCGGACCGCGGATGCGTGCCGGCGATGGCCTTGAGCAGGCTGGTCTTGCCGACGCCGTTGGTGCCCATCACGCAGGTGACCTCGCCCTGCGCGGCCTCCAGCGAAATGCCATAGAGGATCTGGCTGCCCGAGTAGTGCAGGGTCAGGTCGGTGGTTTTCAGCATGGCGCGGCGCTCCGGTTCGGGTGGGGGGACGCGCCGTCGACGGCGCGTTGAACGGGCCGTCGACGGCCCGTTTCCCCGCAAGGCTCAACGGCCGAGATAAACATCAATCACCTGCTGGTTCGACGTGACGTGATCGAGGCTGCCCTCGGCCAGGACCGACCCCTCGTGCAGCACCGTCACCTTGCAATCGAGCTTGCGCACGAAATCCATGTCATGTTCGACCACCACCACGGCGCGGGTCTTGGCGGCCTCTTTCAGCAGCTCGGTGGTGTGGTCGCGTTCGGGCTGGGACATGCCGGCGGCGGGTTCGTCGACCAGCAGCAGGCGCGGCTCCTGCGCCAGCAGCATGCCGATTTCCAGCCATTGCTTCTGCCCGTGGCTGAGGATGCCGGCCTGCGTCTGCAGATGCGCCGACAGGCCGATCTCGGCCGCCAGGTCCTCGACCCGGGCGTGGTCGGCCGGCGAGGGGCGGAAGAACAGCACCTGGAACGGACCGCGATCCTTTTTCAGCGCGACCATCAGGTTGTCGGCCACCGTCTGGTCCTCGAACACGGTCGGGCGCTGGAACTTGCGGCCGATGCCGGCGCGGGCGATCTGCGCCTCGGACATGCCCAGCAGCGACACCGAGGTCTCGCCCCACAGCACCTTGCCCTCGTCCGGGCGGGTCTTGCCGGTGACGATATCCATGAAGGTCGTCTTGCCCGCACCGTTCGGCCCGATCACCGCGCGCAGCTCGGGTTCGCCGATCTGGAACGACAGGTTGTTGATGGCGCGGAACCCGTCGAAGGTGACCGAGACGCCGGAAACTTCGAGAAGCGATCTCATTGCGGGGTCCTCCGGGCCAGCAGGTCGATCAGACCGCCCAGACCCTTGGGCGCAAACAGCGTGACCAGCACAAAGCCGAGGCCCAGGAGCACGGTCCACCAGTCGACCCACTGGATGGTATAGAAGCCGAGGTTGATGTCGGGCGCGCGCCCGCCGGTGAACCAGGTCGACAGAAGCGACACCACCACCGCGCCGATCACCGCGCCATAAAGCCGCCCGCGCCCGCCGATCGCCACCCAGACCGCCAGATAGATCGAGGCGATGGGCGCCATCTCGTCGGGGTTGATGATGCCGGCCTGCGGGTAATAGAGCGCGCCGGCGATCCCCGCCATGATCGCCGTGCCGGTGAAGACGAAGAGCTTGTAGCCCTCGACCGGATAACCCAGAAACCGGACGCGCGCCTCGTCGTCGCGGATGCCGCGGGTGACGTTGCCGAACTTGCCGGCCATCACCCAGGCGGCAAAGACATAGGCCAGCGCCAGCGCCGCGACCGAGGCCCAGAGGAACCACACCGACATCAGGCTTTGCGGCACGGATTCGGCGCCGGGGATGTTTTGCAGCCCCGACAGCCCGTTGTTGCCGCGCAATCCGGTGTCGTTCTGGAACAGGTAGAGCGACAGCGCCAGCGTCATCGCCTGGGTCAGGATCGACAGGTAGACCCCGGTGACGCGGCTGCGAAACGCCAGCCAGCCAAAGACCAGCGCCAGCAGGCCGGGCACCAGCACGACCAGCAGCAACTGGGCGATCAGGCTGTGCGAAAAGGCCCACATCCAGGGAAAGCTGTTGCCGCCGACGACGCCGAAGATCTGCACAGCCACGGCGTCGGTCAGCTCCTGCGGGGTGGGCGGCAGCGGCGCCTGCGCCAGCGAGGCGGCGATCACCCCTTCGGTGCGCGCCACCATCAGCCACATGCCGATCATGTAGCCGCCCAGCGCAAAGAACGCCATGTGCCCCAGGCTGAGGATCCCGGCATAGCCCCAGACCATGTCCATCGCCAGCGCGACGATGGCGAGGCATGTGGTCATGCCCAGCGTCTTGACCAGCGAGGTGGACAGCGCGCCGGTGCCCGCCCCCTCGGACAGAAGCGTGACGAAGGCGGCAAAGATCACCAGCACCGCCAGCATCACGGGAACCGACCGGTTCTGTCTGAAAAGCGCGATCATGGTTCAGGCCCCCGCGGCGCGGCCCTTGAGGGCGACGATGCCCCGCGGCCGGAACTGGATGAACAGGATGACGAAGAGGATCATGTAGGTCTGCGCGGCCAGCGTGTTCGAGGGGTTCAGCCACTCGATCCCCTTTTGCAGGAAGCCGATCAGCGTGGCCCCGGCCAGCGTGCCGAAAATGTTGCCGACGCCGCCCACGACCACGGTCATGAAGCTCTGGACGATGTAATGCGTGCCGAGTTCCGGCGTGACCTGCGCGAAAAGGCCGATCGCCACGCCGGCGATCCCGGCAATGCCCGAGCCGAGGCCGAAGGTCAGCATGTTGATGCGGTCGGGGTTGATCCCCATCGAAGAGGCCATTGACGGGTTCTGGGTGACCGCACGCACTTCCAGCCCCAGCCGGGTTTTGTTCAGGATCAGCCAGAGCAGCACGAAGAACAGCACCCCCAGGCCAAAGATCGCGATGCGGATATAGCTGATCGCCACCACGTCGTTGAACACCAGCGACCCCGACAGCCAGTCGGGTGCGGTGAACGGGCGCGCCTGCGCGCCGAACACCTGCCGAACGATCTGCTGCAGCGCGATCGAGATGCCGAAGGTCGCCAGCAGCGTCTCCAGCGGCCGGGAATAGAGCCAGCGGATCACCAGCCGCTCCATCGCCACGCCGGCGCCGAAGGTCACGGCAAAGGCCAGCGGCAGCGCGACCAAGATCGACACGGTGTAATCGGGGATGAACAGCTGGACGACATAGCCGGTATAGGCGCCCATCATAATGAATTCGCCATGTGCCATGTTGATCACGCCCATCACACCAAAGGTGATGGCCAGACCGATCGCGGCGAGGAAATAGATCGAGGCCAGCGAGATCCCGTCAAGGCTGAGGTCGATGGCCTCCAGCAGGCCGACATGGGTGTTGATCGCGGCGACGGTTTCGGCCGCGGCGGCGGTGACGGCGGTCGAGGGTTCGCGGTATTCGTCGTAGAACACATGCGCGGCCAGCGCGGCGGTCTGCTCGGCCTCGGTGGGGGCAGGGGGCACGGCGCCGGCGGCGGCCAGCGCGGCATAGGCGCGCGCGCGCGCAGCCTCTGTGCCCAGCTGGTGCACCTGAATGCCCGCAACGGTGCCGTTGGTGATGTTGGCGATCAGCGCATCGCGGCGCATCTGTGCAGTCACCTCCTGCGGGGCCAGACCGGCCGCGACCAGCATTGCATAGGCATCGGCGCGGGGCAGGGCGGCGCTGCCGGGCTCCAGCACGCGGGCTATATTGGCATCGCGCGGCAGGGCCTCGGCCACGCGGCGATCGGTGAGCAAAAGCGGGTTCAGCGCGGCGCGGGCCTGCACGCGGACATCGCCCGCCAGGCTCTCGATGGCGGCGACGCGCTGGGCTTCGTCCTCGGCAAAGGCGATGGTCATGCGCGTCAGCAGCCATTCGGCCTGATCGCGCAGGGCGGGGTCGGTTTCCTCGTCCAGCATGCGGCCGATCATGTGCAGCTGCCCGGGTTCGGGTGCGCGTTCGATGGCCTGCAGGGCGGTGGCGCGGGTCGCCGGATCGTCGGCCAGAAGCTGGAACTGCACCAGCGCCGCGCCGATCACCGTCTGCACGCCCCGGTTCGGGCGCAGGGCAGTCAGATCGCGGGAACCGGCGGTGCCCAGTTCGGCACCCGTCTCGATGTCCAGCAGCACCAGCGGATCGGCACGGTCGTTCTGCACATAGACGAACAGCCCGTCGGCATTGCGCATGTAGAGTTCGCGCGCCTGCCAGCGTTCGAGGAAGGCGGGAACGGCCTCGTCCTCGCTGTCGATCAGCGCGTCGAGCACCGTCTGCACGGTCTGCCGCGAGGCACGTTCGACCAGGTCGTGATGCTCTTGCAGGATGGATTGCAGGCCCGATTCAGCGGCGGGTTCGGCGGCGGGGGCGGTTTGCGCGGCGGCCGCAGTGGCACAGAGAAACACGGCCACGAGAGTGGCGAGGATCGGCCGGATCATGGAGGGAAATCGCCCGTCAAGGGAAGGGGGGAAGGGGCCGCGGCTGTCCGCGGCCCCTGTCGATCGCGAATTCGGATCAGTAGTTCGACTGGATCTGAACGCAGGTCTGGGTTTCGGTGTTATACATGCCGCAGCCGAGGCCCGGCCAATCCGATTCCAGCACGGCGCTTTCCGGCAGGAAGTCGGTCCAGGCGTCGCCGGGAACCGGCTCGGTCTGGCTGATGATGTCGAACTGGCCATCGGCGCGGATTTCGCCGATCAGCACGGGCTTGGTCAGGTGGTGGTTCGGCAGCATGGTGGCGATGCCGCCGGTCAGGTTCGGAACCTGCTGGCCATACATTGCCGCGCGCACCGCATCGACGTCGGTGGTGCCGGCCTGAGTCACCGCGTTCACCCACATGTTGAAGCCGATGTAATGGGCTTCCATCGGGTCGTTGGTGACGCGGTCGGGGTCGCCGGTGAAGGCGTGCCAGGCTTCGATGAACGCTTCGTTTTCCGGGGTGTCGGCGGATTCGAAATAGTTCCAGGCGGCCAGGTGGCCGACCAGCGGCGCGGTATCCAGACCCGCCAGTTCCTCTTCACCGACCGAGAAGGCGACGACCGGGATCGCATCGGCGGTGACGCCCTGTGCGGCCAGTTCGTTATAGAAGCCGACGTTCGCGTCGCCGTTGATCGTCGAGATCACGCCGACCTGGTCGCCGCTCTCGCCCAGGGCGACGACGTCCGAGACGATCGACGACCAGTCCGAGTGACCGAAGGGCGTGTAGTTGACGAAGATGTTTTCCTGCGGGATGCCGTGATCCAGCAGATAGGCCTCGAGGATGCGGTTCGTGGTGCGCGGATAGACATAGTCGGTGCCCAGCAGCGCAAAGCGGGTGACGCCCAGCTCGTTCAGGAAGTAATCGACCGCCGGGATTGCCTGCTGGTTCGGCGCGGCGCCCGTGTAGAACACGTTGCGCGACGATTCCTCGCCTTCATATTGCACGGGGTAGAACATCAGCCCGTTCAGTTCCTCGATCACCGGCAGCACCGATTTGCGCGAAACCGAGGTCCAGCAGCCGAAGATCACGTCGACATCGTGCACGGTCAGCAGCTCGCGGGCGCGTTCGGCGAACAGCGGCCAGTCCGAGGCCGGGTCGACCACCACCGGGACGATCTGCTCGCCCAGCAGACCGCCGCGGGCGTTCTGCTCTTCGATCAGCATCAGCATGACGTCGCGCAGCGTGGTTTCCGAGATCGCCATCGTGCCCGACAGCGAGTGCAGGATGCCGACGCGGATTTCTGCGTGGGCACCGGTGGTCATCAAAGCGGCAAGCGCCGTCGAAAAGAGCAGTTTTTTCATGTGGAGTTACCTTCCCTGTCCCTGTTTTGTGCAGATGCAGCATTTGTTTGCGATTCTCGCTGTTGCTGTCTGCATCAAAATTTGGCTATGCCTGTTGCATAAATTGCAACACGAGGTCGGATTCCCCCATGCGCCATCTGCGACTCTATCGCGCCATCCGCCTGATTTTGCGCGAGGGTTCGATCCGCAAGGCGGCGGAAATCCTTGCGATTTCGCCATCGGCGCTGAACCGGTCGATCCTGTCGCTGGAAGAGGAACTGGGGGTTGAGATCTTCGACCGCCTACCGGGGGGCGTCGTGCCCTCGGTTGCGGGGGAATTGTTGTTCCGCCACCTGGATGAGCACGTTTCCCGGATGGATGACTTTCTTTCGCTCGTTTCCGAAATGAAGGGTGGCGCGGCCGGAACGCTGCGTCTGTCGGTTTCGGGCGATCTGGCCGAGACCTTGCTGCCCGAGGCCCTGCAGGCCTTTCGTCGGGCGAATCCGTCCATCGCACTGGCGATTCAGGATGGCGAGGATTGTGCGGCGCTGGCGGCGCGCGATGTGGACCTGGCGCTGGTCACCCGGCCCGAGACCGAGCCGGGAATTTCGGTGATCCTGTCACACCCGGCGCGGGTCGTCGGCCGGGTGGCGCCGGGACACGCCCGGTCCGGGCGGCGACTGGGGATTGCCGAGGTGGCCGATCACGCGCTGATCGTCCCGCCCCCGGGTGGTGGAATGCGGGCCGCAGTCGACCACGGGCTGCGCCGCACCCGCGTCAGCACCCGCGCGCAGCATGAACTTGTGCGGTTGGCGCCGCGGCTGTTGCCCGGCGATCTGCAGGTGCGGCTGTGGTGGCGCGACGGGGTGCCCGACGGTGCCGAGGCCGGTCACGTTGACCTGGCGGCCCTGCGCATTCCGGTGGTGCAGATCACCCTGATGCGCCGCACGGGCGGGCTGCTGCCACGCCCGGCCGAGCTGTTTCACGCGACGCTGGAGCGCCTGCTGGACTGAGCTTGCTGGACACTGGGTCAGCGGGACTGAGACAGCGAGACTGAGACAGCGAGACTGAGACAGCGAGACTGGGCCCGCGGGGTTGAGACAGAGCGGCTCAGACCGCGGCGATGGCCTCTGCGAGCATTGCGCGCACCTGCCCGGCCACGTCCTTGAGCGTGTCGTTGTCGATCGCGGACATCGAGGCGACCGGGTCGATGGCCGAGACCTCGACGCCGCCCTCCACCTCGCGCAGGATCACGTTGCACGGCAGCATCGCGCCGACCCGCGGTTCCATGCCGATCGCCTGCCAGGCCATGCCCGGATTGCAGGCGCCGAGGATGCGGTAGCCGGGCATGTCCTTGTCCAGCTTCTTCTTCATCGTCGCCGTGACGTCGATTTCAGTCAGCACGCCGAACCCCTTGGCCTGCAAGGCGCTGCGGGTGCGGGCGTCGGCGTCATCCATGCTGGCGCCGGCGATGAGGCGGTCGAGGGTATAGGCCATGACGGGCTCCTTGATGGTCGGATCTGACGGAAACATGGGGGAGGAGGCGCCGGGCGACAAGGGGTTTGGGTGTCGCAGGATCGGCAAACGCCGCGCGAGCGGGTCGCGCGGCGTTCGGTGTCACGTCACGAGGTCACGCCACCAGGCGGCTTATTCCGAGCCGATGGTGAAGTCGTCGATCTCGCAGATGTTCAGCTGTTCGGTGACTTCGTCGCCATCCGCGAACACCGCCTTGAGGTCATAGTCGCAGCCGCGGTCACCGCCGATGGTGATTTCGGCCTGTTCGCCGGCGGGCAGGATATGCTCGCCGAGGATGTCGTCTTCCCAGCTGTCCGAGCTGGTCGGCGAGGCATAGAACTCGATCAGGTCGACGTCGGTTGCGTTGGTCAGGGTGAAGACGATGTCGTCCGCCAGGGCGGGCATCGCGAAAACCGCCAGGGCCGAGGCCAGGGCGAACGAACGCAGGGCGTTCAGGGTCATGGTGAACCTTTGGGAGAAGGGTTGCGAAGGAGGCCAGATTATCCGTTGCCGTGGCGGGGCGAAAGGGGGAACCGACGGGATTCAGTGCGCCGAGCCCCAGATCGGTCGCGCGGCATCTGCGATCGACTCCAGCAGGTTGTCGCGGATCAGTCCCAGATAGGCGTCGGGGAACAGCGACCGGTCGAGGTCACTCAACAGGGATTCCGTCAGTGCCGAGACCTTGCCCTGCGCCGATTGTGCGACATGGCGCAGGTCGCGGGGGGTCAGGCGTTCGCAGTGCGGGGCGCAGTCGGCGCCGGATCCCGGTGCGACGGCGGTCAGGGACAGCCGGTTGCCCCGCACCAGGGTCAGGTCGGCGACGCGCGGATCCTCGGGCTGCTGTGCCAGCAGCTGCCGCAGGTCCTTGATCGGCACATGATCGGCATACATCCGGTCGGCGGCGTCCCAGTCGGTGGCAAAGGTGTAATAGTTGTCGTCAAAGCACGAGGCCACGACCTCTTCATCGGCGCCGAACAGGGGTGTCCAGGGCGTGCCCTGCCGGGTCTTGCCGTTGAGCGCCGGTTGGAAATGAACCCGGCGGAGGGTGCGCGACAGGTTCGTTCCATCCAGATCGCCGATCCGCATGCGCACCGGCACCAGCGTTTCCTCGTCGAGGCCCAGCAACATCTGTCCGTCCTGCACCAGCCGGTTGAACAGGCGTTTCTTGACGCCGACGCCGATCATCGCGGCGATGATTTCCTCGCCGGCCTTGCGGTCGGACAGGCACACCTGCTTGAGGCTGTGGGCATGGACATAGACGCGGCGACTGGACATGGGCATTCCGGGCAACTGGCGTAAAGGGGGCGATGCGCGCAGGGTGGCAGGGCAAACGGGCGGAAATGGGGCGGGATTGCGGACGGATCGGTTCGGCATAAATGTCAGATGATTGGCCGGAAACGGTTGCCTCAGGGGGCGTTGGCTGGCAGTCTGACCGCCCTTGCGAAGAACAGGAGACACGCGATGAAGAAAGCCCTTACCCTGTTGACCGTTTCGATGGTTCTTGCAGCCAGTGCGACCCATGCCGCCACCGATTGCCGGACATCGAAAATGCAGGGTAACTGGACCGCGATCGTTCTGGGCAACTTTCCAGACGACACGAGCGGCGCCATGCCCCCCGAAGGGTCGACCACCGTCTGCAATCTGAGCATCAACCGCCGCGGCAACGTCTCGGGCACCTGCCTGAGTTCCTCGACACAGGATTTGCTGAGCCGTCACAGTCCGCAAACGATGGTCGGAACGGTATCGCTGGGGCGTCAGAGCTGCCAGGCCACGATGAACCTGACCATTGACGGCGAGGTCTCGCTAACGGTCGAAGGCCGCGCGAACAGCGCCATCGACGCGGCGCCGGATTCGGTGATCGGGCTGTTGCTGATCGATATGACGGGAACGCCACTGGGCGTGCAATGGCCGATGTCGTTCCAGATGACCCGCCAGCCGGGATCGGGCACCGGGTTCGACCCGAACGCCGTCGCCGGGGGCGAATGACCGCCGGCTGAAAGGCGAACGGCCCCCGGATGGGGGCCGTTTTGGGTTCAGCGGCTGAACTTCTTGTATTTCACGCGCTTCGGTTCGACCGAATCCGGGCCCAGCCGGCGGATCTTGTCGTCCTCGTAGGCTTCGAAGTTGCCCTCGAACCACTCGACATGCGCCTCGCCTTCAAAGGCCAGGATATGCGTGCAGAGGCGGTCGAGGAAGAAGCGATCGTGCGAGATGATCACCGCGCAGCCGGCGAAGTCGTCGAGCGCGGCCTCGAGCGCCTGCAGGGTTTCCACGTCCAGGTCGTTGGTCGGTTCGTCGAGCAGCAGCACGTTCCCGCCCGAGCGCAGCAGTTTTGCCAGGTGCACGCGGTTGCGTTCGCCGCCCGAGAGCAGCCCCACCTTCTTCTGCTGGTCGCCGCCCTTGAAGTTGAACGCCCCACAATAGGCACGGCTGTTCATCGTCGCGTCGCCCAGTTCCAGCACTTCCAGACCATCCGAGATTTCCTCCCAGACGGTCTTGTTGCCATCCAGCGCGTCGCGCGACTGGTCGACATAGGCCAGTTTCACGGTGTCGCCATAGGTGATGGTGCCGGCGTCGGGCGCCAGTTGCCCGGTCAGCATGCGGAACAGCGTCGATTTGCCGGCGCCGTTCGGGCCGATCACGCCGACGATGCCACCCGGCGGCAGGCTGAAGGTCAGATCCTCGATCAGCAGCTTGTCGCCCATCGCCTTTTTCAGGCCCTCGACCTCGATCACCTTGCCGCCCAGACGGGGGCCGTTGGGGATGATGATCTGCGCGGTGGTGATCTTTTCGCGCTCGGATTTGGCGGCCATTTCCTCGTAGGCGTTGATCCGCGCCTTCTGCTTGGCCTGACGGGCCTTGGCGCCCGCGCGGATCCATTCCAGTTCCTTTTCCAGAACCTTCTGGCGCGACTTGTCCTCGCGCGCTTCCTGGGCGATGCGCTTGGCCTTCTGCTCAAGCCAGCTGGAATAGTTCCCCTCGTAGGGGATGCCGCGCCCACGGTCGAGTTCCAGGATCCAGCCGGTGATGTCGTCGAGGAAGTAGCGGTCGTGGGTGACGATCAGGATCGTGCCGGTGTATTCGATCAGGTGCTTTTGCAGCCAGGCGATGGTTTCTGCGTCGAGGTGGTTGGTCGGTTCGTCGAGCAGCAGCATGTCGGGCGCCTCAAGCAGCAGCCTGCACAGCGCGACCCGGCGCTTCTCGCCGCCCGAGAGCGTCGCCACGGCGGCATCGTCGGGCGGGCAGCGCAGGGCCTCCATCGCCACGTCGATCTGGCTGTCCAGATCCCACAGGTTCTCGGCGTCGATCTCGTCCTGCAGGCGGGCCATCTCCTCGGCGGTCTCGTCCGAGTAGTTCATCGCCAGCTCGTTGTAGCGGTCCAGCTTGGCCTGCTTGGCGGCGACGCCCAGCATCACGTTGCCGCGCACGTCGAGCGAGTCATCCAGCTGCGGCTCCTGCGGCAGATAGCCGACCTTGGCGCCCTTGGCGGCCCAGGCCTCGCCGGTGAAATCCTTGTCGATCCCGGCCATGATGCGCAGCAGGGTCGATTTCCCCGCGCCGTTCACGCCCACGACGCCGATTTTCACGCCGGGCAGGAAGTTCAGGCGGATGTTCTCAAAGCACTTCTTGCCGCCCGGATAGGTCTTGGACACGCCGTCCATGTGGTAGACATACTGATACGAAGCCATGTCGATGCTCCAAGGGTAACGGGGATTTGCCCGCTTCCCTACAGGCGGGCGGGCAAAGCTGCAAGGCTCGGCTCTTTTCCTTTGGGCAAAGCCCGCGCATACTGGCGCCGTTTTAAGTTGTTCCGGCCGTGACGTGAAACCTGACGAGCTTCCGACCCCACTGCCCCAGACCACGGAGCCATTCATGCCCTTCGATTTCATCGGCGGCGGCAGCATCGTGTTGTTGCTGCTTGCCCTCTTCATCATCATTTCGGTCTTTCTCGGCGTCCGCATCGTGCCGCAGTCGCAGAAATATGTGGTCGAACGCTTTGGCCGGCTGCGCGCGGTTCTGGGGCCGGGGATCAACCTGATCGTGCCCTTTGTCGATACGGTGGCGCACAAGGTGTCGATCCTGGAGCGCCAGCTGCCCAACCAGCGGCAGGACGCGATCACCACCGACAACGTGCTGGTGCAGGTTGAGACCTCGGTCTTCTACCGCATCATGGAGCCGGAAAAGACCGTCTACCGGATCCGCGACGTGGATGCGGCGATCCTGACCACCGTGGCCGGTATCGTGCGCTCGGAAATCGGCACGATGGAACTGGACGAGGTGCAGTCGAACCGCGCCCGTCTGACGCAGAAGATCGGCGCGGCGATTGCCGATGTGGTCGATGACTGGGGCATCGTGGTGACGCGGGCGGAACTGCTGGACGTGTATCTGGACGAGGCCACCCGCGCGGCGATGCTGCAGCAGCTCAATGCCGAGCGCGCCCGCCGTGCTGCCGTGACCGAGGCCGAGGGCCGCCGCCGCGCGGTGGAACTGGCCGCCGACGGTCAGCTTTACGCCGCCGAGCAGGAGGCCAAGGCCAAGCGCGTGACCGCCGACGCCGAAGCCTATGCAACCGGCGTGATCGCCGAGGCCATCGCCAAGAACGGGCTTGAGGCCGCGCAATACCAGATCGCGCTGGCCCAGGTCGAGGCGATGAAGAAGGTCGCCGAGGGGCAGGGCAAGCAGACCATCGTGCTGCCGGCGCAGCTGATGGATGCCTTCGGCGACGCCTTCAAGATGCTGAAAGGGAAGCTCTGATGCAATCGCTCTGGTGGGTCTGGATCGCCGCGGGTCTGGGGCTGGGGATCCTTGAAGTCATCGTGCCGGGCTTCCTGTTTGCAGGCTTTGCCGTGGGCGCGGTGATCACCGGTGGGGTGATCGGGCTGGGCATTCCCGGCACGGGGTGGATGTCCGAGTCGCTGATCAATGCCCTGGTGGTCTTTGCCGTGCTGTCGGTGGTTGCCTGGCTGGCGATGCGCTCGTTGCTGGGGGTGCGCCAGGGGCAGGTCAAGAAGATCGACCGCGACATCAACGAGAACTGAGCGACGCCAGCGGCACGCGCCCCGGCAGCGGGGCGCGCACCCTCTTGGCGATCAGACCCCGGCGAGTTCCGCCAGCACCGCCTGGGCGGCGGCGGCCGGGTCATTGGCCGCCCAGATCGGGCGGCCGATGACGATGTGGTCGGCGCCGTTGCGCACCGCATCGGCCGGCGTGGCGATGCGTTTCTGGTCATTGGCGGCGCTGCCCGCCGGGCGCACCCCGGGGGTGACGATCAGCCGTCCGGCGGCGTTGGGCAGGGCACGGATCAGCGCCGCCTCATGCGGGCTGGCAATCACCCCGTCGGCGCCGGCGTCAAAGGCGCGGGTGGCGCGTTCGGCGACGATGTCCTCCATGTCGCCGGGCACGATCAGCGAGGCGTCCAGATCGGCGCGGTCGAGCGCGGTCAGGATCGTAACCGCGAGGATCTTGAGCCCGCTGCCTGCTGCCCCCTGTTTCGCGGCGCGCACCACATGCGGGTCGCCGTGGACGGTCAGGAAGTCGAGGTCGAACCGGGCGATGCCGCGCACCGCGGCTTCGACGGTGGCGGGGATGTCAAAGAATTTCATGTCGAGGAAGATGCGCTTGCCGAACTCGCCCTTGAGTTCGTTGGCCAGCGCCAGCCCGCCGCCGGTCAGCATGCCGAGGCCGATCTTGTAAAAGCTGACGCTGTCACCCAATGCGCGGGCCAGCTCCAGCCCCTGCACCACGTTCGGCACGTCGAGGGCTACGATCAGGCGGTCGTCGGCAGGCAGGGTCATGGCAGGATCCTTTCGGCTGGGGGGGCTGACGCGCCGCATACGCCAGCCCGCGCGTCGGAGCAACCTTGCACAGGGAGGAAAGAGGGCGCAGTCTGGCGCGCGACCCCCGAGGATTCCATGAACCGCATCGACGCCACCCGCCCCGATTCGCCCGCACTCGCGGGGCCGGGGGCCTATCCGGTCGGTGTTGCGGCGCAGGTGATCGAGGATCCGGCGCGCTTCGATCCCTATACCGGCATCACCGGCCCGCGCCTGCTGCCGGCCGAGGTCTGGTATCCGGCGAATGCGGCGACGGTCGCGGGCGTTGCCTATCACACCATCCTGCGCGACGGGCTGACACCGGTGACCCTGCATGGCCGCGCCTGCCGGGACGCGATGCCGGCCGCGGGTCGCTTTCCGCTGGTGGTGATCAGCCACGGCTATCCGGGCAACCGCTATCTGTTGGCGCATCTGGCCGAGGCGCTGGCTTCGCAGGGCTATGTCGTGGTGGCGGTGGATCACCCGCAGAGCACCTATGACGATCAGGGGTCGTTTGGCGCCACGCTCTATCACCGGCCGCTGGATCAGCGGCGTGTTCTGGCGGCGATGGTGGGCGACAGGCGTGTCTTGCCGGGATGCAGCGCGCTGATCGGCTTCTCGATGGGCGGATACGGCGCGCTGGTCACCGCCGGGGCCGGGATCGCGGCGGCCTTCGTCGGGCATGAGCTGGCGCCCCCGGGCGGTGCGCTGGCCGTGCATGCCGAGGGGCAGGCCACGGCGCCCGAGGGGCTGCGCGCGGTGATCGCCATCGGCCCCTGGGGCATGGGGCGCGGGTTGTGGACGGCGGCGACGCTGGCGGGGCTGAGCCTTCCGCTGCTGGTGATGGCCGGCAGCGTCGACGAGACCTCGGACTATGCCGGGATGCGCGCTATCGCCGAGGGGGCGGTGCAGGCGGACCGCTGGTTGCTGTCCGCGGTCAACGCCGGCCACAACGCCTTTGCCCCGATCCCGGCCCCGGCCGAGAGCCACGCCTTCAGCGAGGCGCTGGGCTGGGCGCCGTTCAGCCATTACGCCGATCCGGTCTGGGACACGGTGCGGCTGAATGCGCTGGCGCAGCATTTCGCCACGGCCTTCCTCGACCGGCATCTGAAGGGGGATGCCACGCGCGCGGCGCTGCTCGACCCTGCGACGGCGCTGGGTCCGGCGGGCGGGTTCACGCCCGAGACCGCCGTGGGGCTGCAGCTCGAGGCGTGGCGGGGCGGCGAGACGCCGCCGCCCGGTTCGTGATCAGCGTTGCACCCGGTGGCGCACCGCTGCCGAGGTCGATCCGGCATGTGTGGCAGAGCCCGGATACGCCGCGCGCAGCTCGTGCCGGCCGCGGGGCAGGGTGCTGGTGACCAGCCGGGCAAAGGCTGCGGCGCGCGGCCAGGCAAAGGCCCCGCCGACCACCGCGACCGGCAACAACCGGGGCGAGGTCGTCGTGCCGTCACCCGTCTGGCCCAGGGTGTTCGAGCCCCAGCAGGTCAGCGCGCCGTTCTCGCGCTGGGCGCAGCTGCTGTTGCTCTGGGCGGCGAGCGCCCAGTTGCGGACCCGGCCGGCAAATTGCACGCGGGTTGGCGACGTAGTGTTGACCTGCGTGCCATCCCCCACCTGCCCGGCGGCGTTGCGGCCCCAGCACCAGGCGCGCGCCCGCGTGTCGATGGCGCAGCTATGGTTGCCGCCCAGGGCAAAGGCCGTAACGGCGAGGCCCGGAACCGTCACCGGCGCGGATTGCGTGGTCGACGTGCCGTCGCCCAGCTGCCCATAGGCATTGCGGCCCCAGCACCGCAGCCGGGTGCTGCCGTCGCGGACCATGCAGGTGTGATAGGCGCCGGCGGCGAGTTGTGCGGTCCGGCGCCCGTTCACGACGGGGACCGGCAGCAGGCTGGCGGTGGTGGTGCCGTCACCGAGCTGGCCAAAGGTGTTGTCGCCCCAGCAGCGCACCCGGCCGTTGGTCAGCACAAAGCAGCTGTGGCGTTCGCCGGCGGCGACCTGGGCGACGCCACTGGCAAAGCCGGGCACCGCGGTGGGGCTGGTGCGCCTGTCGAGCGTGCCATCGCCCAGCTGGCCATAGATGTTGCTGCCCCAGCACCAGGCCCCGCCGGCGGCGTCGACGGCGCAGGTGTGATTGCCACCGGCAGCGACATGGCGCGTGCCGGCGCCGAAACCGGGCACCTGCACCGGCACGAACACCTGAGTGATGGTCCCCACCCCCAGTTGCCCGGAGGCGTTATATCCCCAGCACCAGAGCGCGCCGGATTCGGTCACCGCGCAGGTGTGCCGTCCGCCGGCGGCCAGCTGGACCACCGGATCGCCGCCCGGCAGGCCCTGGACCGTGACCGGCGCGGGGCGGTTGGTCAGCGTGCCGTCACCCAGCTGCCGGTCGCCGTTCCAGCCCCAGCACTGGACCTGCCCATCCACGGCGATGGCGCAGCCGTGTGACTCGCCGCCGACAACCCGCCCCTGATCGGGGCCGAGCGCGGCCAGGGCGACGGTGCCCAGGGGGGTGCCGTCGCTGGTAAAGGCGACATCGCCGGCGGGCGTGCCGTCGGTGGCCCAGACCGTGGCAAAGAGCGTGGCCTCCTGCCCGCGTTGCGAGGGCGAGGGGGTGACGGCAAGGCGGGTCTGGGTGGGGATCTGGGCCGCGGCGGGGGCGGCCGTCAGAAGGCAAACGAGGAATAGCCGAAAGGTCGGGAACATGGGATGTTCCTCTCTGGAAATGGACAGACATGAAGATGACGTAACGGAAGGGTGAGCCGAATCACCCTTGGCTGTCAATTTTCATGGGGCGTCCGGGCCGGTCGCCATCCGCGGCACGGCGTCAGGCGATGGATTCCATCCGTTCCTTGGACAGCGCGCCGGGCACGATGGTCACCGGCACCGGCAGGCTGCCCGAGTTCCGCGACAGCTGGGTCACCAGCGGCCCCGGCCCGGTGCGGTCGAGGCCCGCGCCCAGCACCAGAATGCCGATTTCGGGGTCGTCCTGGATCTGGCCGAGGATCTCGTCCACGGGCTGCCCCTCGCGGATCACCAGTTCGGGCTGGATGCCGTGCTTGTCGCGCATCCATTTGGCGAAGACCTCGAAATGGGCCTCGATCCGCTCGCGCGCTTCCTCGCGCATCAGGTCGGCGACACCGACCCAGTGCTGGAATTCCTCGGGCGGGATCACCGACAGGATCTGCACTCCACCGCCGGTGTGTGCGGCCCTCAGCGCCGCAAAGCGGATCGCGTTCAGGCATTCGCGGCTGTCGTCCAGCACGACGAGAAACTTGCGCATGGTCTACCTCTGTTCGGCGCGCCATCATGGCCCAAGCCCGGGGGGCTGTCCAGCGCGCAGCGCCCCTATTCGGAATAGCCCGGGGTCGGGATCTTGAGAACCTCGCCGCAGTGCTTGCAGTGCACGGCGTCGGGGTCGTGGCGGTTCAAACCGCAGGTTTTACAGGTGTATTTCACCTTGCTGGGCTGGAACATCGCCCGGACGAGCTGCACGAACAGCGCCACGCCCACCACCATCACCACGACCGAGAACAGTTTGCCTCCGGTCGAATGCAGGGTGATGTCGCCAAAGCCCGTGGTGGTCAGCGTCGCCACGGTGAAATAGAGCGCGTCCACATAGGCCTCGACCCCGGTGTGGGTGTCGAAGAACAGCGCGAAGGCCAGCGAGGTCGCAACGAACAGGAACACGAACAGGTTGACCGCGGCGAGGACTTTTTCCTCATGCGCGCGGAAGAAGTCGCTGTCGCGCCTGAGGTCGTGCATCAGCCGATAGGAATGCAGCAGCCTGAGCCCGCGCAGGATCCGCAGGAAGGCCACGTTGTCGGTGATCAGGGGCGCAACCAGCAACGACACCAGAACGAGCAGGTCGGCCAGCGTCTCGATCCGGCGCAGCAGCTTCAGGCGGTCTGGCGCGATCCACAGCCGGGCGGCGAAATCGAGCAGGATCAGAATGCCCAGCACCAGGTTGACGATGTGCAGCGCCAGGGTCTGAGGCAGGGCGGCGGCGGCGACAAAATAGAGGATGCTGCCGATGTCGAAGGCGATCAGCGCGTATCGGAACCGTTTGGCCCGCTTGCTCCGGCCGTCATAGAGCAGCCGGACCTCGCGCTGCAGGGAGGATTCGCTCACCGCGTGCTGGCCGCCCAGTCCCAGTAGAGGTCGCGGGCCTGCGTCGTCACCGGGCCGACGGCATAGGTCACATCGTCGAAGGCGGTGACGGGCGTGACCTTGGTCAGGTTGCCGGACAGGAACACCTCGTCCGCGCCGCGGAAATCGTCGAGCGTCAGCACCGCCTCGTGCACGGTATAGCCGGCGGCGCGCAGGTTGACGATGTGGCGGGCGCGGGTGATGCCCGACAGGAAGGTGCCGTTGGCGATCGGGGTGAAGACGACGCCATCCTTGACCATGAACACGTTGGCGGTGGCGCTTTCGGCGACATTGCCCTGGCTGTCGCAGACCAGCGCGTTGCCAAAGCCCTTGGCATTGGCCTCGGCCAGCATGCGGGCGTTGTTGGGGTAGAGGCAGCCGGCCTTGGCGTTGGTCACCGCGCAATCCAGCGTCGGGCGGCGGAAGCGGGTGGTGGTCAGGGTGGTGGTGGCGTCCGCCGGCGGCATCGGGATTTCCTCGAGGCACATCGCAAAGCCGGTCGGGTTCGGGCTGGGGACGATGCCCAGCGCGCCGCCGTCGATGCCCCAATACATCGGCCGGATATAGACCGAGTCGTTGAAGGCGCGCACGCCCTCCATCACCAGGGCGGTCATTTCCTCGACGGTCTTGGTCGGTGTCAGCATCAGCGCGCGAGCCGAGGCGTTGACCCGGGCGAGGTGTTTGTCAAGGTCGGGCGCGAGCCCGTTGTGCCAGCGCGCCCCGTCGAACACCGTGGTGCCCAGCCAGGCGCCGTGGTCGGCGGCCCGGATCACCGGGACATCGCCCTCGTGCCATTCCCCGTTGAACCAGGTGCGAACGCGCGAACCGACTGCCATGACTGACCCCTCCGTAGATTTTGCGCGAGTTAAGCACTCTGCGCCCGGGGCGTCCAGAGGGGCAGCCGCCCGGACAACGCGGCGTCAGGTCACAGGTTGAAGACCCGGCTCGGGTGCAGTTCGCCGCCCAGATAGGTGCCGACGGCCACCGGCTTGCCCTGCCAGCTGGCCCAGGCGGTCTCGCCCGGGGCCGCGCGGCTGGAGGTGACTTGCCCGGGATTGCCGTTCTTCAGCCGCACCGCGCCTTCGGGGGTCAGCGGCAGTTCCGGCAGCCCGGCCAGCGCCACCTCGAGCGGCAGCAGATGTGCGTCCAGTTCGGGCGTCTTGGCCAGCGCGTCGATTTGTTCCAGGCTCAGGCCCTGTTCGGCGCGGAACGGACCCGACCAGACCCGGCGCAGCCAGGCGACATGGCCGAGGCACCCCAGCGCCTGCCCGAGGTCGCGGGCGATCGAACGGACATAGCCACCCTTGCCGCAGACCATCTCGAATTCGGCGTGATCGGCATCGGGGCGTGCAACCAGGGTCAGCGATTCCACAAAGAGGGGCCGCGCGGCCAGATCCATCGCCTCGCCCGCGCGGGCGATGTCATAGGCGCGCTCGCCCTCGACCTTGACCGCCGAGAACTGCGGCGGGACCTGTTCGATATGCCCGCGGAACGCACCCAGCGCGGCCTCGATCTGGTCTTCGGTGGGCCGGGTGTCGCGGTGCTCGATCACCGTGCCCTCGGCGTCGTCGGTGGTGGTCGAGGCCCCCCAGCGCACGCAGAACCGATAGCACTTCGTCGCGTCGGTGACATAGGGCACGGTCTTGGTCGCCTCGCCCAGCGCGACCGCCAGAACGCCGGTTGCCGCCGGGTCGAGCGTGCCGGCGTGTCCGGCCTTGGCGGCGCCGAAGGCCCAGCGCACCTTGCCCACGACCGAGGTCGAGGTCACGCCAGCGGGCTTGTCCACCACCAGCCAGCCGGAAACCGCGCGTCCCTTGCCCTTGCGTGCCATGTTCCATCCCCGTTTGCGATCCGGCGCGCGGACATAGCGGCAGAGTTGCCGCGCCGCAACCCCCGATGGCGGCGGTCAGTGGTGCTCGAGCACCATATCGCAGGCCTCGGGGTCGCCCAGGTGGCAGGCCGCGTCAAAGGCGGCGCGGGCGCGCCGGGCGTCTGCCGGCACACCGCGCCCGTCGATCAGGATATTGCCCAGCGTCAGGCAGGCATAGGCATCCTGTCCGTCACAGCCGATCTGGAACAGGCGCACCGCCTCGACCACGTCCTGTTGCACGCCCAGCCCGGACCGATAGATCTCACCCAGGTTGGAGCAGCCCTGGGGTTCGCCGCCGTCACAGGCCTGCCGATAGAGCGCCTGCGCCCGCCCCATATCCAGCGGCGCGCCTTCGCCCAGTTCATACCGGAAGCCCAGCTGGCTGCAGGCGAGCAGGTCGCCCGCCTCGCAGCCTGTGGCAAACAACGCCGCCACATCGTCGGGTCCGCCCTCGCCGCGCAGCTCGATCTGGTATGCCTGCTCGACGCAGGCCGGGCCCCAGCCCTCGCGGCAGGCGAAGTCGAGCAGGCGAAAGCCGTTCGCCTCGTCGGTGTCGCCACCGCGCCCCTCGATCATCAGCACGGCCTCGCCGGTGCAGCCCATCGCCGATTGTGGATCCGGCCAATGCTCGCAGGATTGCCGGTAGAAATCGCGCGCCGTCCGGTCGCTGACCGGCAATCCGGCATAGCCGTATTCATAGAGCACCCCGAGATGCGCCGCCGCGAGCGCCGGCAACCCCTCGGTCGCCTCGGTGTAAAGACGGATCGCCCGCGGGTCGGCGGTATTCGCAACCAATAGCGCGCGCGCCAGCAAAAGCTTGAACCAGGGTTGCGCCGGATACGAGGTCGCAGCGGCTTCACAGGCGCGGATCGCCTCGTCCGGGTCGCGAAGGGCATAGACCCCGGGCTCACCCTCGACCCGCGGCAGATGCACGAGGCCCGCCAGCCGGTCGCAGGCGGTCACCGGTTGGGCCTGCACCGCCCCCGCCCAGATCGACGCCAGAACGATCGCCGGGATCCCGGCGCGACGGCTCATCGCATCGCCTCGGCCAGGGCGCAGGATTCGTCGTCGCCCAGGGCACAGGCCCGGTCGTAGAGCGCCAGCGCCCGCGCGCCGTCCACTGACAAGCCGGCGCCTTCGCTCAACATGCCGGCCAGTGCAAAGCAGGAATAGGCATCCTCGCTGTCGCAGGCCCGGTCGAAGTACTCCGCCGCGATCACCGCATCGGCGCCGATGCCGTTGCCGACACGATAGGCCTCGCCCAGATTGGCGCATCCCAGGGGTTCGCCGCCCTCGCAGGCCCGGCCATAGAGGATCAGCGCGCGCGCCATGTCGACCGCCACCCCGTCGCCGGATTCATAGGCAAAGCCCAGATTGTTGCAGCCCATCAGATCGCCCAGCGCGCAGGCCGTGGTGAACAGTCCCGCCGCCCTCGCCGCGTCGCGGGGCAGCGCGCCGTCGGGGCCCAGTTCATAGCCCAGGTTCGCGCAGGCCGTGGCAAAGCCCTTGCTGCACAACTCCTGCAGCATCGCCACCCCGGCTGCCGGGTCGGCGGGCCCGCCCTCGCCGGTGATCTCCATCACCGCCAGCGCGTTGCAGGGGGCTGCCGCCAGCGGATCCGGGTGCAGCGCGCAACCGTCCTCGAACCGGGCGCGCGCCTGGGCCAGATTGCGGGTGAAACCGGCCCGGCCCTCCTGGTAAAGCCAGGCCATCTGCGCATGGGCCAGGGCCGGGTAGCTGGCGCCGCCGGCCTCGATCAGCGACAGGATGCGCACCGCGTCGCCGTCGGCGGCGATCAGCGCGCGGGCCAGCAGCAGGCGAAAGAACGGCTCGTCGGGATGGGCGGCCATCGCCGCCTCGCAGGCCGGAACGGCGTCATCGGTGCGCGACACGACGGCGACACCGGGCGCCCCCGGCAGGCGGCGAGCCATGTCGAACCCGGCCAGCCGGTCGCAGTCGGTGACCGGAATGCCGCTGGCCAGGGCCGGCGCGGCGATCGTTGCAAAGACGGCAGCGAGGTGAAGAAGGCGCACCCTGATGTCTCCCTGATGGGGTCTGGTCCGGGCGCATCGGCGTTCGCCCCGATCGGCAAAGCCTAGCATGCAGCCCGGGGCGGCCAAGCGAAAATCTGCCTCAGGCCTGCCCGCGATAGCTGCGCGTCACCCGGTCGAAGACCTTGCGCCCCATCAGGCTGGCCAGCAGATCGACCATCAGATGCGCCGTGCGCCCGCGTTCATCCAGGAACGGGTTCAGCTCGACCAGATCGACCGAGGTGACCAGCCCTGATTCGTGCAGCATCTCCATCACCAGATGCGCCTCGCGGAAGGTCGCGCCGCCGGGCACCGTGGTGCCCACCGCAGGCGCAACACCCGGGTCCAGGAAATCGACATCCAGCGAGACGTGCAGCATACCGCCGGCCGCCTCGACCCGCTCCAGGAAATCGCGCAACGGGGCGGCGATGCCGCGCTCGTCCAGCACCCGCATGTCGTTGATTGCGATGTCATGCGCCTGCAGCGCCGCGTGCTCGGCCGGATCAACGCTGCGGATCCCGAACAGGCAGATATTCTCGGGCGCGACGGGCGCCGGAAAGGGTGGAAAGACCGGAAACGGCCGCCCGGCCAGATAGGCGACCGGCGTTCCGTGCAGATTGCCCGATTCGCTGGTCTCGGGGGTGTGAAAGTCGCTGTGCGCATCGAGCCAGAGCACAAAGAGCGGCCGGCCCCGCGCCGCCGCCACTTCGGCCATGCCGGCGACAGATCCCAGCGACAGGCTGTGATCGCCGCCCATGAACATCGGTATGCCGCGGTCGGCCGCGGCGATGCCCGCGGCGCGCAACCCCTCGACCCAGCCCAGCGTCTCGGCCAGGTGATGCACGGCGGGATTGCTGCAGGCGGGGGCCTCGACCGGCACCGGCTGCACGTCGCCCATGTCGCTGACCCGGCAGCCAAGCCCTTCCAGCATCGCGGCAATCCCCGCCACGCGATAGGCCGCCGGCCCCATCAGGCAGCCGGGCCGCTTCTGGCCGCTGTCGACCGGCGCCCCGATCAGGATGCAGTGCTGGCTGTCCATCGTCCGCTCCTTGCCGTTTTGCTCATCCTGCAACCTCGCGTCGCGTCGGGCTACCCCTTTCATCTTGCCGCAAATACGCCCGGGGGACGGCCGCAGGCCGCGGGGGTGGAACCCCCGGCGGGGGGCGGGGGCTCGATGCCCCCGCGCCCCGCGCCTCCCTGCCGGATCCCTTCACCCTTGATTCCCGCCTCGCCTGCCCTTAGAGACAGCCCGATTCAGACAGGAGCCGTCCGAGATGCCCGCAGCCCATACGTCGCCGCGCCCGACCGCATGCCTCGTCCTTGCCGATGGCACCATCTTCTACGGTCAGGGTTTCGGCGCCACCGGCGATACGGTGGCCGAACTGTGCTTCAACACCGCGATGACCGGCTATCAGGAGATCATGACCGATCCCTCCTATGCCGGGCAGGTGGTGACCTTCACGTTCCCCCATGTCGGTAATGTCGGCGTCAACACCGATGACGACGAGGCCCAGCGGGCGGTGGCCGAGGGGATGGTGGTGAAATGGGATCCGACCGAGCCGTCGAACTGGCGCGCCGCGGGCGAGCTGGTCGACTGGATGACCCGGCAGGGCCGGATCGGCGTCGGCGGTATCGACACCCGCCGCCTGACCCGGGCGATCCGCCAGCAGGGCGCACCGCATGTTGCGCTGGCCCATGACCCCGAGGGGAATTTCGACCTCGAGGCGCTGCTCGCCAAGGCGCGGGGCTGGAAGGGGCTCGTCGGCCTCGATCTGGCCAAGGACGTGACCTGCGCCCAGAGCTATCGCTGGGACCAGATGCGCTGGGCCTGGCCGCAGGGCTATGCGCCGCAGACCGCGCCGCTGCACAAGGTCGTCGCCATCGACTATGGCGCCAAGAAGAACATCCTGCGCTGCCTCGCCTCGGCGGGCTGCGATGTGACCGTGCTGCCCGCCTCGGCCACCGCCGAAGAGGTGCTGGCGCTGAACCCCGATGGCGTCTTCCTGTCGAACGGCCCGGGCGACCCGGCGGCGACCGGCGAATACGCGGTGCCGATGATCAAGGGCGTGCTGGAGGCCGATCTGCCGGTCTTCGGTATCTGCCTGGGCCACCAGATGCTGGCACTGGCGCTGGGCGCGCGCACGGTCAAGATGAACCACGGCCACCACGGCGCGAACCATCCCGTCAAGGACATGGAAACCGGCAAGGTCGAGATCACCTCGATGAACCACGGCTTTACCGTCGACAGCCAGACCCTGCCCGCCGGTGTGCTGGAGACGCATGTGTCGCTGTTCGACGGGTCGAACTGCGGCATCCGCATGGCCGACAAGCCGGTGTTCTCGGTGCAGTATCACCCCGAGGCCAGCCCCGGCCCGCAGGACAGCTATTATCTGTTCGAACGCTTCGCCGCGGCGATGGCGGCGCGCAAGGCGGCCTGAGCAGCGGACGATGCCGTTAACCCTCTATTAACGGGTTGACGGGCAGGCTGACACCCGCTCCGGTTGATGGGGCGGGGGTGAAGCATGGCGGCATTCGCGCAGAACCGCGTCCAGCAGGCGGACGGTCCAGGTGACCGGACCGGTGCCGACGCGCCGCGCGGACCGGTGCCGGTGTTGGTGCCGCAGGGGCGTCGCCGCCCGCCGCCACTGGGCACGATCCTGCTCAGGCGCGGGGCGATCCAGCCGGCCGATCTGGTGCGCGCGCTGGAGATCCAGGCGGTGCAGCAGGCGCGGCTGGGCGATATCCTGCGGGCGCATGGCATGGCCAGCGACCGCGCGGTGATCGAGGCCCTGGCCGAGCAGTTCGGCACCACGGTGCTGGACGCCTCAGCCTCGCGCCCCGATCCGCGGTTGATCGACAGCCTCGGCCCCAGCCGTTGCCTGCAGCTGGGCTGCCTGCCCTGGGTCAAGGCCGGGGCGGTGACGCTGGTGGCCAGCGCCCGGCCCGACCGGTTCGAGGCCCACCGCGACGAGATCGAGGCGGCGCTGGGCCCGGTGACGATGGCTGTCCTGGCCGAGGACGATCTGCACGCCGCACTGATCGGCTCGCGCCGCAACACGCTCAGGCTGATGGCGGAAACCTGCGTGCGGGCCTCGGAAAGCTGCCGCGACTGGGACGCGCGGCGCTTCAGCCATCTGGCGCTGGCGGCGCTGGCCGGGGTTCTGGCCTTTACGCTGGCGGCGCCGCTTATGGCGTTTCTGGTGCTCTTCGGGATCGTTGTCCTGGCCCTCGTCCTGGGCAGCGCGTTGCGGATCGCCGCCGCCGTGTTCCAGATGCGGGGTGCCCGATCCCCCGCGCCGGCGGATGCCCGGTCAGCCCCGCGCTTCCGTCAGCCGCCGGTTTCGGTGATGGTGCCGCTTTACCGAGAACCCGACATCGCGCCACGGCTGGTGCAGCGACTGGGGGCGCTGACCTATCCGCGTGAACTTCTGGACATCATGCTGGTCGTCGAGGAGGACGACCACCTGACCCGCGATGCGCTGGCCGCCAGCGACCTGCCGCGCTGGATGCGGGTCATTCCGGTCCCCGACAGCGATCTGCGCACCAAGCCGCGCGCGTTGAACTATGCAATGAACTATGCCCGCGGTCGGATCATCGGCGTCTGGGATGCCGAGGACGCGCCGGCCCCCGACCAGTTGCAGCGCGTCGTCGAGCGCTTTGCCCGTGGCGGCCCCGATCTGGCCTGTGTCCAGGGGGTGCTGGACTACTACAACCCGCGCACCAACTGGCTGAGCCGGTGTTTCACCATCGAATACGCGGCCTGGTTCCGGCTGATGTTGCCGGGGCTGGAAAAGCTGGGGCTGGTGGTGCCGCTGGGTGGCACGACGCTGTTCTTTCGCCGCGAGATCCTCGAGGAACTCGGCGGCTGGGATGCACACAACGTGACCGAGGATGCGGATCTGGGCCTGAGACTGGCGCGGCACGGCTATCGCACGGAACTGCTGGACACGGTGACGATGGAGGAGGCGAACTGCCGCCTCTGGCCCTGGATCAAGCAACGCTCGCGCTGGCTCAAGGGCTATGCGATGACCTATGCGGTGCACATGCGCGACCCTGTGACGCTGTGGCGACAGCTGGGGACGTGGCGCTTTGCCGGGGTGCAGGTGCTGTTCCTGGGCACGCTGATCCAGTTCCTGCTGGCGCCAATCCTGTGGAGTTTCTGGCTGATGCTGTTCGGGCTGGGGCATCCGCTGGCCGCGGCTCTGCCGGGCTGGGCGGCGGCGGGCGTGGCGGGGATCTTTCTGGCGGCCGAGGTGTCGGGGCTGGCGATCAACCTCACAGCCTTGCGCGCCCCGCGCCACCGCTTCCTGCGGGTCTGGACGCCGACGCTGCACCTCTATTTCCCGCTGGCGGCGATTGCCGCCTACAAGGGGTGCTGGGAACTGATTTCAAGCCCGTTCTACTGGGACAAGACTGCCCACGGCATCCACGACGGGCCGCAGCTGCTGCAGCCCGACCTGCCGCAGTAGCGCGGGGTCAGCGTTTGCGCGCCTTGTCGCCGGATTCCAGCTTCAGCCGGGTCTCGAAGGCGCGACTGATATGCTCGCGCAGCGCCTGGTCCGCCGCCGCGCCATCGCCACGGGCGATGGCCTCGACAATGGCGTCGTGCTCGTCCAGCGCGGCGGGGCCGCGTCCCTCGGCCTCCAGCGAGGTTGTCGCCAGCAGTGCCATCGAGCGATGCACCAAGTCGAGCTGCTGCACCAGGAACCGGTTGTGCGAGGCCAGGTGGATCAGCTTGTGGAACCGTTTGTTCGCGCGGCTCAAGGCCGGCGGGTCGTTCACCAGCCGCCGGTCGTCCGCGACCATCCCGCGCAGCACGCGCACCTCTTCGGGCGTCGCGTGCTTGGCCGCCAGCCGTGCCGCCAGCGCCTCGAGTTCCGAGCGCACGACGTAAAGCTCGGCCAGCTGGTTGTGGTCGAGCGAGGCAACGATCAGCGAGCGCCCGTCGCGGGTCAGCAGCGACTGCGTCTCCAGCCGTTGCAAGGCCTCGCGGATCGGCGTGCGCGACACACCAAAGCGTTCCGCCAGTTCGGATTCGACCAGCCGGTCGCCGGGGCGATAGATCCCGTCGTCGATCGCCGCAAGGATCATCGAGTAGGCATCGAGCGATGTCTGGCGCTGTTCGTTCATGGCTTCCTCCGAAGGAGCGCAACACTAAGGGCGACGCGCGGGTCTGAAAAGACCTGATTCGCACGCGGCAGTCCCCCGGCACCTTGTGTCGCAGGCGGCTTCGCGCTAGCCCTTGCGCCATGCCCCGCGACCGTTTCCAGCACGTCGATACCTGGGTCTTCGACCTCGACAACACGCTGTATCACCCCAGCGTGCGGCTGTTCGACCAGATCGACCGCAAGATGACCGACTATGTGATGCGCACCACCGGCACCGATCCGGTCGAGGCCGACCGCCTGCGCAATGGCTACTGGCGGCAATACGGCACCACGCTGGCTGGGCTGATGGCGCATCACGGGGTCGACCCGGTGCCCTATCTGATCGAGGTGCATGACATCGACTTTTCGGTGCTCGAACCCGATCCGGCGCTGCGCGCGGGGATCGCGCGGCTGAAGGGGCGGCGGATCGTCTATACCAACGGCTCGGCCCCCTATGCGCGGCGGGTGATCGCGGAACGCGGGCTTGAGGGGGTGTTCGATGCGGTCTACGGCGTCGAGGATGCCGATTACCACCCCAAGCCGCAGCCGCAGGCCTTTGCCCGGGTGTTCGGCAAGGACGGGCTGGACCCCGCGCGCGCTGCGATGTTCGAGGATGATCACCGCAACCTGCAAGTGCCGCACGCCCTGGGCATGCAGACGGTTCTGGTCACCCCCGAGGCCGAGGCGCATGACCACGTCCACCACCACACCGACGATCTGGCCGGGTTCCTGAGCCGCCTCTGAACACCGGGCGCGCAGGCTGCGACACTCGTCCGCAGGTGGCGCTTTGCCGCAGCGCGGCAATGCGTCCGATGGCCGGATGCGGTCAAAAAACCATATTCGGGCAAAACCTTTAGCCCGGAGATACCAATGGCCACTGCCGACAGCTTCGCCCCCCGCACCCCCTTTGCCTATCGCCTGCCGATCCTGGGCGCCATCGCCCGTGAATGGGCCGAAGGCGACGCGGATTTTCCGCTGTATCTGGTGCTGGCGCTGGTCTCGCTCTGGGGCATCGCCATCTTCACCTGGGGTCTGCCCGCGCTCTACCTGCCGGCCGTCGTCGCCTCGCCGCTGATGATCCTGATGCTGGTGGCCATCAGCCGGGGCTGACGCGGCGCCCTGCCGCCTCGCGCTCGGGTCCGGTCTGCGCTAGGAATGGCGCAAGCAACCGGAGGGAGCCCATGCGCGAGTCTGTCGATATCCTGGTTTCCGGGGGCGGCGTTGCCGGCCTTGCGGCCGCTGCCGCCTTCGGATCTGCCGGCTATTCGGTGATCTGCGTCGATCCGGCGCCTCCGATCACCACCGGCACCGCGCCTGGTGCCGACCTGCGCACCACCGCCTTTCTGCAGCCCTCGATCCCCGTTCTGACCGCCGCCGGCCTCTGGCAGCGGCTGGAACCGCACGCGATGCCGCTGCAGGTGATGCGCATTGTCGATGCCGGCGGGGCCGAACCGGTCGCCCGCATCACCCATGACTTCGACGCCTCGGATGTCTCGGCCCAGCCCTTTGGCTGGAACTTGCCGAACTGGCTGCTCCGGCGCGAGTTCGTGGCCCGTCTTGACGAGCTGCCCAACGTCGATTTCCGCCCTGGCATCGCCTTCTCGCGCATGCTCACGCGTGAGGCCGAGGCGCTGGTGACGCTGTCCGACGGTGCGCAGATCCGGGCGCGGATGGTCGTCGCTGCGGATGGCCGGCATTCGCCGGTGCGCAAGGCGCTGGGCATTCCTGCCCACACCACGCGCTACGGGCAAAAGGCGCTGGCTTTTGCCGTCACGCACGCCGAGCCGCATGGCAATGTCTCGACCGAGGTTCACCGCTCGGGCGGGCCGTTCACGCTGGTGCCGCTGCCGGATCATCAGGGCAAACCCTGCTCGGCGGTGGTCTGGATGGAGACGGGGCCGGAAATCGAGCGCCTGCGCGCCCTGCCGCGCGACGCGTTCGAGGCCGAGATGAACACCCGCTCCTGCGGCCTCTTTGGCTGGCTGGAACAGGCCAGCGCGCTGACCGTCTGGCCGATCATCACCCAGCATGCGGAACGCATGACCGGCCAGCGCACGGCACTGATGGCCGAGGCCGCGCATGTGGTGCCGCCGATCGGTGCGCAGGGGCTGAACATGAGCCTGGGCGACCTGACCGCGCTGATCGACCTGTCGCGGCCCGAGACCATCGGCACTCCGGCGATGCTGCAGGCCTACGAGCGCCGCCGCATGCCGGAAATCCGCCTGCGGCTGGCCGGGGTCGATGCGCTCAACCGCGCCTCGATGATCGAATCCCGCCCGCTGCGCGACGCCCGCGCCGCCGCTCTGCATGCGCTCTATTCGCTGGCGCCGGTGCGCAAGGGGTTGATGCAGCTGGGCATCGGCATGCGTTGAGGGCGCGCCCCTCGCGGAACGCGCCCCCTCATTGTGCCAGGATTGTCCCGGTCGGGCGCCTCAGCCCTTGGCCAGCGCAAGCGCCTCGGCGATCACTTCACCGTCACCGATGTGGTTGATCAGCGTCAGGATCAGCCGGGCGTTCAGCGCGTCGCTTTCGGCCTTGGACAGGCCCTCATGCGCGTCGATCAGCATCTGATAGACATCGTCGGCCCCGGCCACGTTGCGGGTGGTGTTCAGCTTGGCCATGATCACTGCTCCTTGCCGATGGCGCGCGCCAGCGCGGCGGTCACGGTGGTTTCGTCATAGGCGGGCCAGCGCGCGGCGACGTGCTGGTCCGGGCGGATCAGATAGACCGCGCCCTCGGCCGTGCCCAGATAGCGGTCGGCCAGCAGCGGCGCGTCCTGCGCCGACAGCCGCAGCACCGCGACATCGAGCCCCGACACGGTCAGGCTGTCCGGCGCGTCGGTGTCGATCGCCAGCAGCGTGAAGCGCGGCGTTTCGCGCCCGCCAAGACGGCTCAGCAGGAAGCTGTCGCCCAGCGGCACATCGGCACAGGGCGAGCCGGGTCGGCTGCGCGCCGGACCCTGGGGCAGGGCGTCGGCACTATTCAGCGGCGAGCCGTCATAGGTGCAGGGCACGCTCAGCCGGCCCGAGTTGACGAAGGGCCGGGCGAAGTCATGCTTCTCTGCCAGATCCAGCACCGCGTCGCGGAAGATCCGGCTGGTTTCCGATTTCGGCGTGATGAAATCGGTCGAGCGGGTCGAGTTCAGGATGTTCTCCTTGGCCCCGTGAATCCGCTCGATGTCATAGCTGTCCAGCAGTGTTTCGGGCGCGGTGCCGTCGAGGATCAGCTTCAGCTTCCACGCCAGGTTGTCGGTGTCCTGCAGCCCCGAGTTCGCGCCGCGCGCACCAAACGGCGAGACCTGATGCGCGGCGTCGCCGGCAAAGATCACGCGGCCTTCGTGGAATTTCTCCATCCGCCGGCACTGGAAGGTGTAGATCGACGACCATTCCAGCTCATAGCTCACATCTCCCAGCATCGCCTTCAGGCGCTTGTCGATGTTCTCGGGCTTCAGTTCCTCGGCGCGGTCGATATCCCAGCCGATCTGGAAGTCGATCCGCCAGACATTGTCAGGCTGCTTGTGCAGCAGGGCCGACTGGCCGCGATTGAAGGGCGGGTCGAACCAGAACCAGCGTTCGGTGGGGAACTCGGCCTCCATGATCACGTCGGCGATCAGGAAGTTGTCCTGGAACACTTCACCCACGAATTCGAGGCCCAGCTGCCGGCGGATCGGCGAGTTGGCACCGTCGCAGGCGATCAGGTAATCGGCCTCGATCTGATAGGGGCCATCGGGGGTGTCGATGTCGAGGGTCACCTTGTCGACCGCCGGGGTGACATGCGTCACCTTGTTGCCGCCGCGCAGCTCGATCGGCTTGCCGGCCGCCTGCATCTCGCGGACGCGGGCAACCATGTATTCCTCGAAATAGTATTGCTGCAGGTTGATAAAGGCCGGGAATTTGTGCCCGTCTTCCGGGAGAAGGTTGAATTCGTAGACCTGCCGCTGGTCAAAGAACACCTTGCCGAGGTTCCATTCCACGCCCTTGTCGACCATCGGCACACCGCAGCCGAGCCGGTCGAGGATTTCCAGCGGGCGCTTGGCATAGCAGACCGCGCGGCTGCCAAAGCTCACCTTGTCATTGTCGTCGAGCACCACGACCTCGACGCCGAGCTGCGCCAGATCCAGCGCCACGCCCAGCCCGATCGGGCCCGCGCCGACCACCGCGACCGTATGGCGCGCGGGGGCGGCGGCGTCCTGATCGGCGCTGCGGGCGTAGGGGTAGAGCGGGATTTCGAAAATCTTGTTCATCGTTCCTCCTCCGGGTCGGGCCCTCAGCCCTGCAAATCGGCCCACATCTGTTGGTCGCGCTCGGCGGTCCAGACGCGGGGGGTGTCGATGCCGCGGGCTTCGTCATAGGCGCGGGCGACGTTGAAGGGCAGGCAGTGTTCGTAGATCGCATAGTCCTTGAACTTGGGGTCGCAGGCGGCGCGCACCGCGTCCCAGGCCTCTTTCAGCGAGCCGCCGCGGGCGACGACGCGCTCCACCGGCTTGTAGGTCGAGCGGACGAAATCGGCGGTGTTGGCGATCGCTGCGGCGACCATCTCCTCGCCGATCAGCGCGTCGCCGCGGCCCGGCGCGATGGCCTTGGGCTCGAAGGCCGCGATGTTGCCCAGGGTCTCTTCCCAGTCGTTGAAATGCCCGTCGCCGCAGTAGCAGGCGCTGTGGTATTCGACGATGTCACCGGTGAACATGACCTCCTGGTCCGGCACCCAGATCACCGCGTCGCCGGCGGTGTGAGCGCGGCCCAGCTTCAGGATGTCGACCCGGCGCTTGCCCAGATAGACGGTCATCTGGTCGCTGAAGGTGGTGGTCGGACGGGTCAGGCCGGGGATTTCCTCGTGCCCCTGGAAGAGGCGCGGGAAGCGGCCGAATTCGCTGTCCCAGTCCTCCTGCCCGCGCTCCTCGACCATCGCCGCGGCGGTGTCGGACATGATCACCTCGCGCGCGCCATAGGCCGAGGCGCCGAGCACCCGCACCGCGTGGTAATGGGTCAGCACCAGATGGCTGATCGGCTTGTCGGTGACCGAGCGCACGCAGTCGATCACCTTGCGCGCCAGCCGCGGGGTGGCCTGCGCCTCGACGATCATCACCGACTCGTCGCCGATGATCACCCCGGTGTTCGGGTCGCCCTCGGCGGTGAAGGCATAGAGCCCCTCGCCAACCTGCGTGAAGCTGATCGTCTTCTCCGAAAGGTCGCCCTGCGATGCGAATGCTTTGCTCATGCGCGCGTCTCTTCCTGTTTCCAGTGTTTCCGAATCATGTGGCGCAGGTTATTAGTTGAAAATGTAACTATCAATGATCATGGATAAACCTATGTTCTTGAAGGGATATCTTCCGTATAGACTGAATTTGTTGGCGGAAATGGCGTCGGAGACCACCAGCGAGATCTATCGGCGGCGGCATGGACTCACCCGGCCGGAATGGCGCGTTCTGGTGAACCTGGCCGAGGTCGACAGCCTGACCGCCAGCGAGCTGTGCACGCGGGTGCCGGCGCACAAGACCAAGGTCAGCCGGGCGCTGGCGGGGCTGGAAGAGCGCGGCTGGGTCACGCGCACGACCGACCCCAAGGACCGGCGGGTTGCCCATGCCACGCTGACCCGCAAGGGCCGGCGCGCCGCCGACCAGATCCGCCCCGAGATGGAGGCCGCCGCCGAGGCCGCGCTGGCGCCGCTGACGCCCGAGGACCGCGCACGGGTCGACGAGGGGCTGAAGGTTCTGGAACGGCTGTTCGGGCAGGCTTGAACCGCCGCGCGGGCGCGCCCACACTGGCCGCAAACAGGAGGGCACAATGGCGAAACCGGTGATCGGGTTGGCGCTGGGCTCGGGCGGGGCGCGCGGCTGGTGCCATATCGGCGTGCTGCGCGAACTGTCGGCGATGGGCATCGAGGCCGAGGTGGTCGCGGGCTCGTCGATGGGGGCGCTGGTGGGCGCGGCGCATGCGGCGGGACGGCTGGGTGCGCTGGAGGACTGGGCGCGCGGGCTGACCCTGCGGGCGATGCTGGCGTTGATCGACATGCGGATCGCGGGCGGCGGGCTGGTCGGCGGCGAGGGCATCCTGACCATGCTGCGCGGCCTCGACCTGCCGGAGACCATCGAGGAACTGGCGCTGCCCTTTGTCGCCACCGCTACCGACCTCAGGCGCGGGCGGGAAATCTGGCTGCGCAAGGGCGATCTGGTGCAGTCGGTGCGGGCGTCGGTGTCGATCCCGGGGCTGTTTCGCCCGCAATGGCTGGACGGGCGCTGGCTGGTGGACGGGGGCGTCCTGAATCCGGTGCCGGTCTCGGCAGCACGGGCCCTGGGGGCGGATGTGGTGATCGGGGTCAACCCGAACGCGGCGGTCAGCGGCGCCTACTGGGAGCCGGGGCAGGATCTGCCTGGGTTCCCCGATCTGTCGTCGCTGCTGCCCGAAAAGCTGCGTGGCCTTTGGGCCGACGACCGGCCCGACGATGTGCCCGAGCACACCGAGCCCAGCTATGTGGCGCTGGTCAATGCGACGATCGACATCATGTCGGACCAGATCCGCCGCTCGCGTCTGGCGGGAGAGCCGCCGCAGGTCTTGCTGAACGCGCGGCTGGGCGGGGTGTCGGTGGTCGATTTTCACCGCGCGGCGGAATGCATCGACGAGGGGCGACGGATGGTGCAGGCGCAGGCCGATCACCTGGCGCAGAGCCTGGGCCTTTAGCGCGGGGCGCGGCGCGCGAGTTTGGCCACCAGATTGCTGCCGATCCCGGGACGCGAGAAGGGGCAGGCGGAGAGGCAGATCGCGCAGCCCGCGGTTTCGTTGAAATAGGGCAGGCAACGGTCGAAATCGACATACCACCGGGTTTCACCGCGCACGGTCTGCTTCTCGCGCAGGATTGCCCCGGGCGGGCAGGCGTTCTCGCAAATCCGGCAGGCGCCGCAGAACCCGTCGGCGCCAAAGCTGTCGGGGGCGTCAGGGACCAGATCGAGGTTGGTCAGCACGGCGGTCAGCCGGAACATCGACCCCAGATCGCGGTTGATCAGAGAGCCGTGCTTGCCCAGCTCGCCCAGACCGGCGGCGATGGCGGCGGGGATCAGCGTCAGCGCGCCGGTAAAGGGGCCGTGCTCGCAGACTGCGTCGTGACCCTGCCGCCGGAGCCAGCCGGCAAGGGCCTTGGCTGTGGTCATCCCGCGCCCGTATTGGCGCACCACTTCGACACCGGCGGCAAGCTCGGGGGCCTGCGCCATCGTGTCGTAATCCATCGCGATCGCCATCACGATGATGAAACGCCAGGGCAGATCGCCGCCGTCATAGGCCCAGTCTGGGTCGACGCGGGCGATGCCGACTGCCTCGGCGCCCAGGGCACGGGCCTGCGCCGCGATCCGGTCGGTCCAGTCCGCCGCCGTCCGGTCGTCGGGCGTGCCCGAGGGGGCGGTGACCGGGGGTAGGGGGATCGCCTCTTCGGCCTTGCGGGCTGCGCGCAGGGCGTTGAGGTCGGGGTGGTCATTCTGGCGATAGAACCACAGCTGCGCCTGACCGTGCGGGATGTCAGCGGGATCCAGCGCCCAGTAGACCGGGCGCGGGCGGCGGCGTTCGGCCTCGCCCAGGCCGTTGATCGCATTGCCCGAGATTTCGGGCATCAGCGCCATCTGTTCCGGGTCGGGTGTCCAGTCCTGCCGCGCCATCGTGCCCTCCGCCGCGACAGGCTAGCGCCGCGGCGCGGGTCCGGTCAATGCGCGGGGCGCTGGACCGTGTCGAGGACCGAGCGCCCGCCGTCGAGACCGATCACCTGCCCGGTGATGAAGCTCGACGCCGGCGAGGCCAGGAACTGCGCGACCTCGGCGGCTTCGGACGGGGTGCCGATTCGGCCCAGCGGGGTGCCGGCGATGATGACGTCGCGGTATTCCGGGTGCTCGGCGATGGTGTCGCGCAGCGTGCCGCTCATCAGCGATCCCAGCGCAATGGCGTTGACGCGGATCGCGTGTGGCGCCAGCGCCACCGCCAGCGAGCGGGTCATCTGCTCGACCGCGGCCGAGCTGATCGAAAAGGCCATGAGTTCGGGCTGGGTCCGGTGCGCGGCGATCGAGGTCAGGTTGATGATCGTGCCGGTCTCGGTGGTAGCGCCCTCGGCCGCCTCGGCCTGGGCGATCATCCGGCGGGCGACCGCCTGGCTGAGCTTCAGCGCGGTGTTCAGGTTGTGGTCGATGGAATGCTCGACGCTGGTATCGGCGGGGTCGAGCGGATCGGTGACGCAAAACATCCGCGTCGCGTTGACCAGGATATCCACCCGGTCAAAGGCGTCGATGGTCATCGACAGAAGGTTCGCGACATCCAGTTTCTGCCGCAGATCCCCGACGAAAATGCGGGCGTTTTCCTGATCGGCCAGATCGTCGCACCCCGATTTCAGGCGTTTCTCGCTGAGGTCGGCAAAGACGACATTCGCGCCCTCGTCCAGGAAATGCCGGGCGATGGCGTGGCCGACACCGCCGGCGGCGCCGGTGATGATGGCGGTCTTGCCCGAGATCGAAAAGCTCATGCGCGGCGTCCTGTTCTGTGGGTCACCCGGGGGCGGCGGGCCGGTTCGGCGGGGGCGCTGCGCAGCGGGCCTTCGGCATGCAGGATCTTGAAGCCCGGGGTGCCGGCCAGTTCGCTATGCGACCGAAAGGCCGCGGTCAGCGCGGTTTCATAGGGCAGGTGCCGGTTGGCGACCAGCAGCAGCTGCCCCGAGGGTTTCAGCATTGCCGCCGCCGCGCGGATGAAGGCCGTGCCCAGCTGCGGACGGGCCTCGCGGCCGGTGTGGAACGGCGGGTTCATCACCACCGCATCCAGCGCGAGACCCGGCAGCGGCTGTGTCGCGTCGGCCCAGTGAAAGCGGGCGCGTGGGTCGGTGACGTTCTGCCGGGCGCAATCGAGCGCGCGGGCGTCGGCCTCGACCAGGTGCAGCTCCGCAATGCCCGGGGCGCGGGCGAGGATCTGCGCCGAGAGATAGCCCCAGCCTGCGCCGAGGTCGGCCACCACGCCCTTCAGTCCCGCCGGGATCATCTGCGCCAGCAGGGCCGAACCCGGGTCGATCCCATCGGCGGAAAAGAGCCCGGGCAGGGTGCGGAAGGGGTGTCCCTCGGGGTCGGTGACGGTTGCGGCTTTGGCCAGCCAGTCGGACAGGTCAACGCCCGCCGCCGGGAACCAGGCGATCTTGCCGTGGCCCTTGGACAGCGCCTCGGACAGGTCGACCCGGCCGCGCAACTCGCGCAACATCGCTTCGACCCCGTCGGTCTTTTGCCCGTCGACGATCACCGGCCCGTCGGTCAGCGCCGCGGCGCGGGCAATCAGGTCGCGCGCCTCGGACCGTGCCCGGGGCAGGCAGACCAGCGCGGCCGCATAGCGCCCCTCGGACGCTGTTGCGCAGGCATAGCGCCGGGCGAGAAAGGCCGTGTGGTCCGGGGCGTGCGGCGTGACGACCTGCACGCGGTCCTGCGGCAGGGGCGACAGGTCTTCACCCAAGCGCGGGTGCAGCACGGCGATGGTCCCGGCATCGGGCAACGAAAGCCCGGCCTCGAACGCGAGGTCAAGCCGCAGCGCACGCGGCGCCGGATCGGAGGGGGACATGCTCATCGGTGGGCGCGACCGCGCCCTACTCCTTTTCCAGGGTGCATTGCAGCGGATGCTGGTGACGGCGGGCAAAGTCCATCACCTGGGCGACCTTGGTCTCGGCAATCTCGAAGCTGAACACGCCGACCACTGCCAGGCCCTTCTTGTGCACGGTCAGCATGATCTCGAACGCCTGCGCATGGCTCAGGCCAAAGAACCGTTCGAGGACATGCACGACGAATTCCATCGGCGTGTAATCGTCGTTGAGCAGCAGCACCTTATACATCGGCGGCCGCTGCGTCTTGGCACGCGTTTTCAGCGCGACGCCGGGCTCGTTGCCGTCGGGGCCGTCCTTGCGTTCGGTCATCGTAGGTTGAAAAGGCATGATCCGAGGGACCGGGGCTGACAGATTCGGGTTCGGGGCAGTATATAGCGCGCTGAACGGTCAAGAAAACCCTGCGGGTCAAAGGAGCGACAATGCGCATCACGACGGTCGGATTGGACGCGGATGACACGCTTTGGCACAACGAGCGGTTCTTTCACTGGACCCAGGCGCGATTCACCGAGCTGTTGGCCGACCATGCCGACGCCGATCACCTGGCCGAGCGCCTGCTGGCTGCCGAGCGGCGCAACCTCGGGCATTACGGGTTCGGCATCAAGGGATTCATGCTGTCGATGATCGAAACCGCCATCGAGGTGACCGAGGGCCGCGTGCCGGGCGCGGTGATCGGGCAGATTATTGCCGCGGGGCAGGAGATGCTGGCCCATCCGATCGAGTTGTTGCCGGGTGTCGAGGAGACCATTGACAGCCTGGTGGGTCGGTATCGGCTGGTGGTGATCACCAAGGGCGATCTGCTGGACCAGGAGCGCAAGTTGGCGCAGTCGGGACTGGGCGAGCGGTTCGACGCGGTGGAGATCGTCAGCGAAAAGACGTCAGGCATCTATCGTCAGATCTTTGCCCGGCATGGCGAGGGGGCCGATGCCGCGCTGATGGCCGGCAATTCGATGGCCTCGGACGTGGTGCCGCCGATCGAGGCCGGGGCCTGGGGGGTGTTTGTGCCGCACGGGCTGGAATGGGCGCTGGAACGCGCCACCCCACCCGAGGGGCATCCCCGGTTTCGGCGGATCTCTGCTTTGTCAGACCTTCCGGCGCTGCTGGCTGCGATCAACGAGGGCTGAATCTGGTGGCCGCGGGGACGCCAACCGCCAGATCTTGATCCCTATCTTAAGAACCTGCGAAAACCCGTTGAAAAGCGGGGGTTTTCACAGCGCCAATCCCGTGCTAGCCTAACCCGGAGCAGAACATGACGCCCGGAAAATCGGGCGCAGAGGCAGAGGTCAGGCAAGTGACAACGCGGAAACGGCGTTGGCTTCGCGCATTTGGCGTGCAACTCACGGTAACGCTGGTGGCGTTGCTGGTGATGGGGTTTGCCGCGAACCGCGCTGTGGCCCAGCCCTTTGCCTCGATCATCATGGATGCCCGCAGCGGCGAAGTCCTGGCCTCGACGAATGCGAATGCGCGGCTGCATCCGGCGTCTCTGACCAAGATGATGACGCTCTATATTGCCTTCGAGGCGGTCGAGAACGGCGAGATCGACCTGGACACGCGGGTGCAGATCTCGCGTCATGCAGCCTCGCAGCCGCCCTCCCGTCTGGGGTTGCGCGCGGGACAGCGCATCGCGTTCCGCTATCTGATCCGGGCTGCGGCGCTGCGGTCGGCCAATGACGCAGCGGCGGCAATTGCCGAGGCGCTGGAAGGGTCGGTGGCCAATTTCGCCGCCCGCATGAATCGCACGGCGCAGGCCATCGGCATGACCCGCACCCATTTCGCCAACCCGCACGGGCTGACGACCGATGGCCATTTGTCGACCGCGCGGGACATGGCGACGCTGGGGCGGCAGCTGTATTTCGACTATCCCGACTATTACAACATCTTCTCGCGGCTGTCCGACGACGCGGGCATCGCCACGGTGCGCAACACCAACCGGGCCTTTCTGAACAGCTATCGCGGTGCCGACGGGATCAAGACCGGCTTCACCAACGCGGCCGGGTATAACCTGGCGGCGATGGCCGAGCGGGACGGCGTGCGGATCCTGGTCGTGGTGATGGGGGCGCGGTCCTCGGCGCATCGCCTGCAGCAGGTGACCCAGCTGATGGACCGCGGTTTCCGCATGGCGCCGCGGCGGGCGGCCGTCCGACGACCGTCGCGGCCCGATTATGTCCATGCGCCCGAGGATTCGGGCAATGGCCCTGCAGCGGGCCGGGTGATCCGGCTGCAGACCGCGCCCACCGCCAGTCGCTTCCCGCGGCCAAGGCCGCTGCCCGGCGAGGCGCCTTCGGACGAGATGATCGCGAGTTTGCGCGACGATATCGACGCGGTGATCGCGGATATCCGGCAACCCGACCCCGAGACCGACACCGAGGAGACCGGCTATCCGTCGGACATGACCTCGGAGGAGCCGGACGAGGTGGTTGCGGCTCCGGCCGAGGCCCCGGCAGAAGAGGCGACCGAAACCGTCGCCGCCGTTGCGCCTGAACGGTCGCCGGTGCCGCGCGTGCGACCGGGCGAGGCCGGTAGCCCTGTTGTCGCCCGCGCCGGCGTGAGCGCGGATGCGACACAGGCCGTGGCGGCGCTGGTCCAGACCGCGGTGCCCGAAGCCCGGCCCGAACTGCCCAGCTCGCCCGTCCGGTTCGAGCATTCCGACCTGGCCATCGCCGATGTGGCGGTGCGGGACGGTCTGGTCGTGATCCCCGGCCTGCCACCGATCGCCACCGATCTGGAGGCGACAGCGCGTGCCGAGGGGCTGGACCCCGCGCTGGTCGATCCCGGCGCCGAGCCGGGCGACGAAATCGCCGCCGCCCCCGCGCAACCGGCCGAGGTGGCGCTGGCCCAGATCGAGCCGGTCGTGCCCGAACTGGCGGTGGGCGAGGATGGCCGCATCCTGTGGCGTGACGAGGAATTGTTGTCGGCGTTGTCGCATGAGGATCCCGAGGATCCGGTGCTGACCCCGACCATCGTGTTGACCACCAGCGAGGCTGCGGAGGCGACAGACCCGCCGCCGATGCCGGAAATCGTTACCCGGGTGTCGACCTCGGGCGGGCGGCTCTGGGCGGTGGAGCTGGGGCTCTATCCGTCGCGGTTCGATGCCGAACGGGTGTTGCTGCGGCTGGCGCTGTCGGAAAACGCGACGCCGGGCAGTGGCGTGCGGCGGGTGGTCTCGCGGGCGGGACGGTTCGCCGCCGAGGTGCACAGCCTGTCCGAGGATGAGGCGCAGACGGCCTGCCTGCGGCTGGTCGCCCGCGATCATCCCTGCTCGGTTATGACTCCCTGATCGGGGTGCGGCCGGTCAGTTGCGGCTGCACAAGATGCGCACGGAATCGTATTTGCGCCCGGCCGGCGCCAGCATGGTCCGCGCCAGCAGTTTCGCCGAATGGCGCACCTGCCGGTCGATATCGGTCTGCGTCGCCTCGCGGTTTTCCAGCTTGGCGCGGATACAGGCCTCGTCGGTGATCCAGTCGGGCATGAACTGGCGGACATAGCCGCGATACAGCACCTTGCGCACCGTGAGGCCGGCGGCTTCGGCGCAGGCCTGCAGGCTGTCCGGGGTAAAGAAGTTCAGGTGCCGCGGAACGTCGAGCCAGCGCCAGGCCTCGCCCATCATGCGGGCGCCCTCGCAGCCGTTGTTCGGAACCTCGATCGACATCACGCCGTCGTCGGCCAGCAGGTCGCGAGCGTTCTGCAGCGAGAGCACCGGGTCCACCGTGTGTTCCAGCACATGGGTGAAAACGATCAGCCCGTAACGGCGATCCTTGACCGCGTCGGGCAGCAGCTCGGCGGTGCCTTCATGCACGTCCAGCCCGCGTTCATCCCGGGCGACACGCACCGCGCGCGGATCCGGTTCGACGCCGCGAACGTGGCGCAGGAAGGGGCTGAAGGTGCGCATCCGGTCACCATCGCCGCAGCCGATTTCCAGCCCGTCGCGCTCTGCGCCGGGGATGATCGAGCGCCACCATTCGGGCGTCGGCTCGCAGCCATGTTCGAACCGATACGCCAGCGATCCCAGCAGCTTGCCGATGGTGCCGATGGCGCGGGCCTCGGCCTCCTCATCGTGATTGCAGCGTTCAGCATGCGTATAGTAGGCGTCGATATCGTAAAAACCTGCGATCTGTTCGGGATCGGGGCGCGGGTGGATCTGGCCAAAGCGGGCGGCATCGGCCCACCAGATCGACCAGCGGCGCGGATCGTCCATGCGACGCCAGTCGCGTGGAACCTCGATCGCGGGGTGCATCGGCTCCCCGGTCACAAGGCATCGCGCCTCGGTTTCGAACTCGGCTTCCATCCTCGACACGTATGCACAATCTTTCATGGCGTCCCTGCGAACAAACATTACCTGTTCGTCCTGCGCGTGCATTGTGTCGGTTTTTGGGCCGATTCGGGGTGATTTCTTCCGCTTGCCGTCGTTCGGGCGGTTACAGCGCCGAACTGGTGGAGAAAACCGGCCGGGCCGGATCGGACGCGGCCTGCGCGGTGAGGGTGGCGACCGTGCCGCAAACGAGCACACCGGCAAGCACCAGGGTCCACAGGCGCGGGGCGTTCAGGCGGATCAGCATGGCGGGCTCCTTTGCGGCGTTCGGGGGCGTTCAGGCATGGGTCGCGGCAGAGCGTCGCGGGGTTCAATCGCGCGGGCTGATTTCCGCCCGTTGCCAGAGGCGGGCCGCGCGGCTAAGCAGACGGGCATGACCATCGCCCTGCCCACCCCCGACCAGCCCCTGAAGATCGGCACCCGCGGCTCGCCGCTGGCGCTGGCGCAGGCCCATGAAACCCGCGCGCGCCTGATGGCGGCCTTTGCGTTGCCCGAGGCGGCCTTTGCCATCGCGGTGATCCGCACCACCGGCGACGACGCGGCGCTGATCGCCGCCGACCGGCCGTTGAAGGAAATCGGCAACAAGGGGCTCTTTACCAAGGAAATCGAAGAGCAGCTGCTGTCCGGGGGCATCGACATCGCGGTGCATTCGATGAAGGACATGCCGGTCGCCCAGCCCGAAGGCCTGTTGCTGGATTGCTACCTGCCGCGCGAGGACACGGCGGATGCCTTTGTCTCGTTGCGCCACGGCAGCATCGCGGAGTTGCCGCAGGGCGCGGTGGTCGGCACCTCGTCGCTGCGCCGGCGTGCGCAGCTGTTGAATCGCCGGCCAGACCTAAGGGTGGTCGAGTTCCGCGGCAATGTGCAGACCCGGCTGAAGAAGCTGGGCGATGGCGTGGCCGAGGCGACGTTCCTGGCGATGGCGGGTCTGAACCGGCTGGGCATGACCGAGGTGCCGCGTCGGGCGATCCTCGCCGACGAGATGCTTCCGGCGGTGGCGCAGGGCGCGATCGGCATCGAGCGGCGGGTGGAGGACGCGCGCACGGCGGCGATGCTGGCGGCGATCCATGACCGCGACACCGGGCTGCGGCTGGCGGCCGAGCGCGCGTTCCTGACAACGCTCGACGGATCCTGCGAGACACCGATTGCAGGGCTGGCCGTGATCGAGGGTGACACCCTGTGGCTGCGTGGCGAGATCCTGCGCCCCGATGGCTCGGAGAGCCTGTCGGACGAGGCGCGCGGGCCGCTGGCCGGCGGCGCGGCGCTGGGCGAAGAGCTGGCGCGCCGTCTGCTGGCGCGCGCGCCGGCCGATTTCTTTGCCTGGCGGGGCTGAAGGCCTGACATTCGGGGCATCCGGGGACAGGTTGGGAAATCACCAGCCTGGGTGTCCGTTGCCCCGTGAACCTACCCTGCGGTGTCGAAAAACTCGCCTCAGTCGAGCAGCGCCGCGATGGTCTGCGCCAGTTCCTGCTGGGCCGCATCGTCCAGCGCCTCGGCTCTCAGCACGGTCTGCGGCGCGCGTCCCTGACGCAGCTGGGTGCGGGCATAGCGGGGATCGTAATGCTCCTGCATCAGGCCCGAGGCCAGCGCCGCAAAGTCGCCTGCGTCGGCCAGGGCCCGCCAGGTGTCGATCGTCTCGCGCGGCTGATAGGGGGCCAGCGCGTCGATGCGGGCGCGCAATTCGGCGGTGTCGGCGGTGACATCGGCATAGGCGCGCACCAGCCAGTCGGCGCGGGCGGCAAGCGGGGCGTCGATCTCGATCCGGGGGGCGGCCTGCATGGCTTTCCACAGCGACGGCGGAATGCGCAGGTCGCCGATGCGGTTGGATTCGGCCTCGACCAGCACCGGACGCTTGGGGTCGAGGCGCGCGGCCGCCAGTGCCAGTGCGCTTTCGAACCCCTTTTGCGCGGGCTGGCGGTCGCCGGGGGCCAGACCGAACAGCGAGCCGCGGTGCCGCGCCAGACCTTCGAGGTCGATCACCTGACCGCCGAGCGCCGCGACCTTGTGCAGGATGGCGGTCTTGGCAGTGCCGGTGTTGCCATCAAGCACGACCACCGGGGCGGGGAAGGGCGTGTCATATAGGGCAGCCTGCACCTGACGGCGCCAGGATTTCCACCCACCCTCGATCACGCCGACCTGCCAGCCGATCTGCCCGAGGATCAGCGCGATCGACGCGGACCGCTGCCCGCCGCGCCAGCAATAGACCAGCGGGCGATAATTCGCCGGTTTGTCGGCCAGATAGGTTTCCAGGTAGTGGGCGGCATTGCGCGCGACCAGCGCGGCACCCAGCCGGCGCGCCAGGAACCTGCTCTGCTGGACATAGATCGTGCCGACCTGCGCGCGTTCGTCATCGCTGAGCGAGGGCAGGTTCACGGCCCCCGGGATGTGGTCCTCGGCGTATTCCGAGGGCGAGCGGACGTCGATCACCTCGTCAAAGGGCAGGGAATCGAGATCGGCAATCGAGGTCAGGGTGATCCGGCGCATGACATTCCTCTAGCCCGGGCTGCGGCCTGCGAAAAGGCCGCAGCCCGGTGGCGGCTTTGCGTTTCTTGCGGTCTAGCCCTGCAACAGCGCCAGGGCTTCGGCGTGGACCGCCGGGTTGGCCGCCGCCAGCACCTGCCCGCCGTGATGCGCGGGCCCGCCCTGCCAGTCGGTGACGATGCCGCCCGCCGCCTCGATCACCGCGATCGGGGCCATGATGTCATAGGCGTTCAGCCCGGCCTCGATCACCAGATCGACCTGACCGGCCGCCACCAGCGCATAGGCATAGCAGTCGCAGCCATAGCGGGTCAGCCGGGCACGGGCGGCGACCCGTTCGAACCCGGCGCGATCTTCAGGGGTGCCGACCTCGGGAAAGGTGGTGAACAGGATCGCCTGGTCGAGCGGCCGCGCCGGGCGGGTGGCCAGTGTGGCGCGGCCCGATGGCCCTTCGACCGCGGCCTGGCCCAGCCCGCCCCAGAAGCGTTCGCGGATATAGGGCTGGTCGATGATCCCCAGCAACGGGCCGTGGTCATCCGCCAGCGCGATCAGCACGCCCCAGGTCGGCGTGCCCGACAGAAACCCGCGGGTGCCGTCGATCGGGTCGATCACCCAGGTCAGCCCGCTGGTGCCGCCGGTATGGCCCTCTTCCTCGCCGAGGATGGCGTCCTGAGGGCGCAAACGGGCCAGGGTGTCGCGGATCGCGGCCTCGGCCTCGCGGTCTGCGGCCGTGACGGGATCGAAGCCGCTGGCATCCTTGTTGTCGGCCGACAGCCCCATGCTGCGGAAATGGTGCAAGGTCGCCGGGCGCGCCGCATCGGCCAGTGCATGGGCCGTGCGCCAGAGTTCGGTGGCGGCAGGGGCGGACAGGGACGGGCGCGGCATCGGAACCTCTTGGCAGGACAAAGGCCCGCGCAGCGCACGGGCCTGTCCTGCATACGGGGGCCGGGCAGACCCGGCAAGGTCGTCAGGGCCGGTTTCAGGCCGCTTCGGACAGCACGCGCGCCAGATCGAAGAGGCGTTTGCGCTGTGCCTCGGGGATCGAATAATAGGCGCGCACCAGTTCCATCGCCTCCTTGTTGGCGAGGATGTCGGTCTCGACCGTGGGTTCGGCGCCGTTGTCGCCGGCGAGTCCCTCGAAGAAGAAGCTGATCGACACGCCGAGCGTCCGCGCGATGTCCCACAGGCGCGAGGCGCTGACGCGGTTCATGCCGGTTTCGTATTTCTGGATCTGCTGGAATTTGATGCCAACCGAGTCGGCCAGTTGCTGCTGGGTCATACCGACCATCCAGCGACGATGGCGGATCCGCTTGCCGACATGGACATCCACGGGGTGCTTCACGTTACGCTCCTTCAAATAGATACCCGGGATTTTCGCCGTGGGGCAGGCCGGGTTTCGCTTCCCTCGACGTAAATCAAGCACAAACTGTGCCAACTCGTGCCCACTGGGAAAAATTTCCCCGGGAATGGCCGAAATCCGGCGCCGGTTGGGGCGGTCTCTGCCACTTGTGGCTGTTTGTGTGGCCTGTGTTCGCCCGTCAGCGAAATGGATGACGTAGCGGAAGGCGGCGCGGTTTCGTGGATTCCCGCGGGAATGAAAGCACGAGTGCGTCACTCCATCAAGACGTGTTTTGCAAAATGCAATGCACAATGAGATCAACCTTGACGTGTATTTGCATTTTGCAAAGGGTGACGTGGATCCGTCGCTGCGTCAGCCTTTACCTTTCGGGCCGGGGCCGACAGGATACACGCGAACCGATCAAACCGAGAGACCCGATGCGCGCCTTTGTTCTGACCTCGACCGATGTGCCCCCTGCCGTGACCGATCTGCCGATGCCCGAACCCGCCCCTGGCGAGATCCGGGTCAGGATCCATGCCTGCGGGCTGAACTTTGCCGATCTGCTGATGGCCCGCGGCCAATATCAGGAGAAGTTCGACCTGCCCTTCGTGATGGGGATGGAGGTGGCCGGCACCGTCGATGCGGTGGGGGCGGGTGTTCGGGCGTTTGTGCCCGGGCAGCGCGTTGCCGCCTTTGCCGGGCAGGGCGGGCTGGCCGAATACGGCTGCTTCCCGGCCGACCGCTGCCTGCCGATCCCCGATGCGCTGCCGTTCGAGCAGGCCGCCGGCTTCATGGTGGCCTATGGCACCTCGCATGTCGCGCTGAAGCACCGCGCGGGCCTGCAGCCGGGGGAAACCCTGCTGGTGCTGGGGGCTGCCGGCGGCGTCGGGCTGACGGCGGTAGAAATCGGTGCGCAGATGGGTGCCCGGGTCGTGGCGGTGGCGCGCGGCGCCGAAAAGCTGAAGGTGGCCGAAGCGGCCGGGGCCTCGGTGTTGATCGACAGCGAGGGTGCCGACCTGAAAGCCGCGTTCAAGGCGCTGGGCGGCGTCGATGTGGTTTATGACGCGGTCGGCGAGCCCGCCGCAACCCCGGCCCTGCGCGCGCTCAACCCCGAGGGGCGGTTCATCACCATCGGCTTTGCCGGCGGAACGGTGCCGCAGTTTCCGGCGAATATCCTTTTAGTCAAGAATATCAATGTGATCGGCCTCTACTGGGGCGGCTATGCGGCGTTCAAGCCGCGGGTCATCAGCGACTCGCTGGCGGAACTGATGGGCTGGTATGCACAGGGGCGGCTCAAGCCCCATGTCAGCCATGTCCTGCCCCTGGACCGCACCACCGAGGGCATGGAGTTGATGCGCACGCGCAAGTCGACCGGCAAGGTCGTGATCTCGATGGTGGACTGACGCGCTATTCAGCGGCCAGCTCGGCCTGGCGGGGATCCCAGGCCTTGCGCAGCAGATCGGCCAGCGCCTGCACCCCCGGCTTGGTCGAACCCGGCTTGATATAGAGGTTCACCAGGTGGCTGCTGAGTTCCGGCAGCGCCCCGCCATGCGCGATGCGCTCGGCGTGCGGCGGCTCGGTGCCGGCCAGCAGCGCGTGGATCGCCATGTCGCAGCTGACCGCGGCATCCAGCGTGCGGTCGGATTCCGATTCCACCGCCGCCTCCCAGGTGATGCCCGCCTTGTCGAGCGCCGCGACGATCCCCGGGCGAAACGCGCAGTAGCGGCCCAGCGCCAGCTTCAGCGGCCGATGCCGCCAGGCCTGCCCGCCGGGCGCGCCGATCCACACCAGAGGCAGGCGGGTCAGCGTTTCGCCCCCCGGATCGCAGCGGCTTTCGGTGGTCAGGATCAGGTCGCATTTGCCGGCGGCGAAATGTTCCTTGGCCTTGCCGGTGTTGCGCGCCTGCAGCTGCACCTGCATGCGCGGATACATGGTCTGGAAATGCCGCAGCACCTGCGGGATATGCGGATAGACGATGTCGTGGGGCACTGTCACGATGATCTCGCCCTCATATTCGGTGTCCGTCAGTCGCGACACGGCCTCGTCGTTCAACGCCAGGATGCGCCGGGCATAGGTCAGCAGCTGTTCGCCCGCTGCCGTGGGTTGAACGCCGCGCCCGGTGCGGTCCAGAAGCGGCTGGTCCATCGACTCTTCCAGCCGCTTGATCTGCATCGACACCGCCGATTGCGTCAGGTTCAGCACATGCGCGGCCTTGGTCACGCCGCCGAAATCGGCGATCGCGGCGAGGGCGCGGAGGGCGGCGAGGTCGAGGTTTCGGCGCATATCAAGACCTGTGATGGGGTAGATCAAAACAATTCATTTCCATCATAGACGGTTCCACCCTAGGAAATCAACATCCGTGATGAACGGACATCTATCCATCAAGCATCAAAAACTCCGAGGTCGCCATGACGTCCCTGATCCGCTCCGCCAGCCGGGCGCCCGGTTTCCGCGCCCTTTCCCTGTTCTCTGTCCGGCCTGTCGCGCTGTTGCGCGAGGCCGTGGCGCTGTCGCGTCAGCGCCGCCAGCTGGCCGCGCTCGACGCGACCCGCCTGGACGACCTGGGTCTGACCGCGCAGGACGCCCGGCGCGAGGCAGCGCGGCCGTTCTGGGATGCGCCGCAGCACTGGAAGGCCTGACCCGGCCACCCGCGCACGGCTGTGATCCGCGCGCGCATAAGGCATCCGCGCGTGCGGTTCGCGCGCGCGGAAAGAGGTCTTGAAAACCCTTGATATCGTCCCAATATGGGAAGGTAATCGCCGGGCCATCAACCGCCCGGCGGCCCAATTATTTCCAACGGAGGGTTCAATGGCCAACTACCAGTCGATGCGCACCGCCTCTACCGAGGCGCTTGGCGCACGGATCGACGCAGGCCTTCGCGCGCACATGAACAAGGTCTACGGCACGATGTCCGTGGGCATGGTGATCACCGCCCTGGCCGCCTGGGCGCTGGCCGGGCTGGCCGTGACCGGCGATGCCTCGTCGGCGGCGCAGACCGCACAGGGGCAGGTGATGATGATCGGTCAGGGCGAATACCTGACCAGCTTTGGCGCGCTCCTTTACACCTCGCCGCTGCGCTGGGTGGTGATGCTGGCGCCGCTCGGCATGGTGCTGTTCTTCGGCGCGGCGCTGAACCGCCTGTCGGCGGCCGGCGCGCAGATCTATTTCTGGGCCTATGCGGCGCTGGTCGGGGCCTCGCTCAGCTCGATCTTCCTGGTCTATACCACCTATTCGATTACCCAGGTCTTCCTGATCACCGCGATCGCCTTTGCCGGGCTCAGCCTCTATGGCTATACGACCAAGCGCGACCTGTCGGGCATGGGCACCTTCCTGATGATGGGGGTGATCGGTCTGGTGGTGGCGATGCTGGTCAACCTGTTCCTGCAGTCGGACGCGATGACCTTTGCGATCTCGGCGATCGGCGTGCTGATCTTTGCCGGCCTGACCGCCTATGACACCCAGAACATCAAGGCGACCTATGTCGCGCACGCCCATCACGGCGACAGCGAATGGCTGGGCAAGTCGGCGATCATGGGTGCGCTGCAGCTCTACCTCGACTTCATCAACATGTTCCTGTTCCTGCTGCAGCTGTTCGGCAACCGCGAATAAGCCCGCAGGCAGAGCGACCAAAGGAAAGGGCCGGTGCGATGCACCGGCCCTTTTTCGTTGCCCCGGCCGTGGATCAGGCCGAGGGCGTGTCGTCGCCGCCCTGCGGCGGCTCCTCGTCGCGCACGATCTCGATGTCGAGTTTGGCGACAAAGGCCGCCAGCGCCCCCAGCACCGCCAGCACGGGCGAGGCGATGGCCACCGCGCCGCCGGCAATCGCGCCCACGGTCAGCGGGATATCGACCGCCAGATCGCCGTCCTTGGTCTTGACCCGGATCCGCCGCACGCTGGCGTCACCGGCCAGCTTGCGCACCTGCGCCACCAGCTTCTCGCCGGCGACCTCGATTTCCTCGACCCAGCTTTTCGGGTCGGTCTTGCCGTCGCTTTCGTCGTTCATCGCAGACACCTCGCAGTGAGTATGTTAACGACATTAACATAAGCATCGTGCGGGCCGGTGTCATCCCCGCCCCTACAGAATCCGGTGGGCAGACATGAAAAAGCCGCGCCCGAAGAGCGCGGCCTGAAGTCCGGTCGTCCAGAAGGCTTACTTGATCTTGCCTTCTTTGTATTCGACATGCTCGCGCGCAACCGGATCGAATTTCCGGATGGTCATCTTTTCGGTCATCGTGCGGGCGTTCTTCTTGGTCACATAGAAGTGGCCGGTGCCTGCCGTCGAGTTCAGGCGGATCTTGATCGTCGTCGGCTTCGCCATCGGGTATCTCCTGCGCACGGCAGCCCCACGGCCGCCGGTGAATCCTTTGAAGCCCGCCTTTTACGCAAAGACCGGGCAGAGTCAACGCCTCGTCAGGGCCTAGTAGGCGTTTTTCGTGGCGACGAGGCTCCAGGGTGTCAGAAGCATGATCTTGAAGTCCAGCCAGATCGACCAGTTCTCGATATAGTAGAGGTCGTGCTCGACGCGCGCCTTGATCTTTTCGGGGGTGTTCATCTCGCCGCGCAGCCCGTTGATCTGCGCCCATCCGGTGACGCCCGGCTTGACCTTGTGGCGGGCGGAGTAGGCCTCGGTCACCTGGTCATAGATGATGTCGCCGGTGCGCGCGGACATCGCGTGCGGGCGCGGGCCGACCAGCGACAGTTCGCCGCGCAGCACGTTGACGAATTGCGGCAACTCGTCGATCGAGGCGCGGCGGATGAAGCGGCCGATCCGCGTCACCCGGGCGTCGCCCCGGCGCACCTGTTTCACCGCCGTCGGGTCGCACTGGTCGGTATACATCGACCGGAACTTGAGCACCGCGATGGGCTTGTTGTTGAAGCCGTGGCGGCGCTGCTTGAACAGCACGGGACCGGGCGAGTCGAGTTTGATCAGGGCCGCAATCACCAGCATCAACGGCATGAACAGGACCAGCGCCAGCGAGGCAAAGACGATGTCGAAGATCCGCTTTTCAAAGGCCTTGCGGCCGTCGAGCGGGCGTTTGTAGATCTCGATCAGCCGGAACGGGCCGATCCGCGACCGCTTCTTGCGCGAGAATTCGGGCACCTCGGCGCCGTCCAGAACCCAGTTGTCGACCGGTAGAACGAAGAGCCGCGCCAGCAGTTCGCGGATCCGCTCCTGCGAGGCGTCGGGGATGGCGACGATCACCGTGTCGATCCGGGCCAGCCGCGCGAATTCGACCAGATCATCGACATCGCCCATCTTGTGATAGCCGCCCACGACCGCGGGCGACCGCGGGTCCATGCGTTCGTCGAAGAACCCGCACATCCGCCGGCCACGGCCGCGATCGCGGTCGATTTCCTTGATCATTGGCGCCAGGGTCTCGCCACCGCCGACCAGCACGATTCGATGCTCCAGCTTGCCGGTGCGCATCATGTGGCCCATCCGCAGGCGAATGCCCACGCGGGTGGCGATCACCACGCCGCTGGCCAGCATCGCCCACAGAACCACCCAGGGATCGACCTGGTTTTCCGGGTGGCCGGCGAGGATCAGCAGGCTGCGCAAGGCTCCCAGCCCCAGCACCAGTGCGATGATCGAGATGGCGATGCTGTGGGCGAGGTTGCGCATGCGCCGGAACCCGTAGCCCCCGAGCAACCGCACGGCCAGAGCCACCATCAGCGCCCCGAGCCAGACGACGCCGGTGCGCTGCATGGGGTTCAACCCGGTGTCGTGGACCAGGGCAAAGGTCACCTGTCCGGCCCCGCCGAGCACCAGCAGATCCAGCAGGAACTGCGAGACGCCAAAGACCACCGGGCGGGTGCGCTGGCGGCTCAACCGCTGGGCCAGGGCCAGCGCCTGTCCGCCAAGCAGCCGGGGGCGCGGCGCTCCGGTCCAGGGCCGGCGCCGATAGGTTTCCGCAAACAGACGTTTCTTGGCACTAATCTGGGACATCGCACTCACCGTCGTTACCATCGGGGCCGCGAGACCCAGAATCCGGCCGTGCTCGAATCGACGAGACAGCCCTACAGCCCCAGACTAGCCGGGGCTTGCGGCGCAAATGTGGCGAGTGACCTGCAGAATATCAGAGCGCGCGGATGGCCTGTAAGCCGGATTCTGTCCCGGGTGGACCCCGGTGACGGCCATTCATCTGCCCCGTCCGTTGCCGGCGGGGTCGAGCTGCCAACCCGGGCCTCTGGGCTGAGACGTCCCTGCGGCGATATCGGGAACCCCGATCATGCCCGCGCGAGGCCCCTATTCGGCATTGCTCCCGGTGGGGCTTGCCGTGCCGGTCCGGTTGCCCGTCCCGCGGTGGGCTCTTACCCCACCGTTTCACCCTGACCCACGCCAGATGGCGGGGGCGGTCTGTTCTCTGTGGCGCTTTCCCTGGGGTTGCCCCCGCCGGGCGTTACCCGGCACCGTTGTCTCATGGAGTCCGGACTTTCCTCGGGGCTTGCCCCGCGGCCGTCCGGCCATCCGCGCCCCGCCCAGATAGGGCGCGGGCGGGGCGCGGTCAACGGGGAACGTCAGTCGGTGTCGGTGATCGCCGCCGAGGCCAGCGGCACACGCGCCACCTCGGTCTCGCCATAGAGCAGGCGCGCCTCGGCCAGCCCTTCGGGCACCAGCCACAGCACGGTGCGCTCGGTGTCGTCGCCGATGTTGACGCCATTATACTGCGAATCCAGCAGCCGGTTCATGAACCGCTCGCCCACCAGGCCCATCGTCGCGCCGTGGCCGTCGACCAGGCGGTAGTTGTGGGTGTTCCAGGTGAAGCGGTCGCTGCCGTCGGTCTGGTTGGTGGCGACGCCGGTGACCTCGATGCGGACTTCGGCCAGAACCTGCCCGGCGGGGGCGGTGATCGTCGAGTCGACGCGCGATTCGTTACGCCCGTCGGTCAGTTCGGCGGTGCGGAAGCGGCGGGTGCCGGTGATCTGGAAGCTGGCGAAGGCGGCGGCGTCCTGCGGTGTCGAGGGCGCGGGGATTGTCACCGGCCCCTCGTAATGCGCATCGTCGCCGCCGATCCGCAGCGTGGCCTGGCTGACGCCCTTGGGCACCACGAAAAGGCCGTTCCAGTAGAGGTCGGAATCGGAGGTCGGGAAGTCGCGCGGCCGGCGGCCGGACATCGACCGCCCCTGCAGCGCCAGCTGGCCCCAGTTGGGATAGCCGCCGATCACCGGCATCTCGGTGCCATCGGGCAGGATCAGGGCGATGTCGCGGGCACTGACCGAGAGGCGCTCGACGGTGTCGCTCCAGGGACCATCGAACACCGCGCGCACGTCGAGCAGGATGTTGCCGGGCATGTGCACCACCTCGACCACGCCGGCCGGGCGATAGGGGCGCTCTTGCCAGCTGTCAACGGCGTCATAGCTGCGCGCCTCGATGGTCAGCGGCGTCAGTTCGATCTGGGCAAGGGCAGGGGAGGCAAGTGCGGCGGTCAGCGCGGCAAGGGCCAGGGAACGGGGGGAAATGCGAAAGGGCATCAAGGAACCTCGGGTAGAGACAGGAAAAAACCCCGGCTGCTGTCGCAGGCGGGGGGGGTCAGGGTCGGCCAGACGGCGATTCGGGTCAAGCGGTGGAGACAGGTCAGGGGATTGGTCTGCGTCCGTGCGGCGAGGGATGCGCCGCGCAGACGCAGGGCGCCGATTGCAATGCAGGGCGTTCTAGGGGGGGCTCCGTCCGTCGGCCACCGCGAAGGAAAGGGAAAGGGCATCTCCCGCGTGCATGACCCAACGGGATCACGGCATTCCCGGTGTGGTTGCATCGGCGCTTGACCTGATTACCCTGCCGCGTCAAGCTTCAGGCGATGTGGCAGGTTTAAGACCTGTCGCCTGGTGTTTTCGTGGATGAATGCAATGGCCACAGGATTTCCGCGGTATCAGGATCTTCGAATTCCGGGATCAGCGGAACAGCCATGAGGCAGAATTCAGGACATACCGCGCCTGATGCGATTCAGCGGATCTATGAAACGGTCCTGGATTCGGGGCATTGGCCAACCGCGCTGGATGCGGTCGCAAGCCTGTTCGGCGAGGCGAAGGCGACGATTATTGTTTCGGATCTCACGAACAACGAGAATGCTTTCGTCAAGGTTTCGAACAATTTCGACCTCGACAAGCTCCACGATTATTCAACGCGTTTCAGTGATATAGAGGCAATGGCGTGGAGTGTCGTGTCCAGGAATGGCGTCGGGAAGGTCACGACCGAGCACGATTTCTTTGACGGCGATTACGATAATCACCCGTCAACCGTCTTTCTGGAAGAACAGCTGGGCGTTGTCCATAGGAATGCCGTGCTGTATCGGTGCCTCCCGGATTGGGCGGAATCCCTTTCACTTGTCACCCCTCGACAACAAGGCCTGTTGAACCCCGCGGATTGCGAGCGCCTTTGCGAAATTTCCACGCATCTGGCCCTGGCCTCGCGGATCGCCCGGCCTTTTAACCGGCTCAAGGAACGGTATGGCGCGGTGCTGGCGCTGCTGGATCGGCTGGCGGTTGGCGTGATGTTGCTGGACCGGCGCGGCCGGGTGGTGCAGTCGAATGTCGCAATGCAGGAGGTTCTGGACCTCAGCGCCGAGATGTCGGTGTCCCGTTCCGGGTCCTTGATCTTTCGCAATGCCCCTCTTGATCAGGCGTTCCGGGCGCTCATGGCCTCGGCGGAACGAACGCTCGGCGGCGATGGCGCGCCGCCCGGTCTGGGGTCGATGTCGCTTCGGGACAGCGATCAGGTCGCGGTGACGTTGGAGCTGGTGCCCCTGATCGACAATTCCGGTGACCTGGACGGCCGGTTCGCAGGCTTCGCCCTGCTGGCGATGGCGCCCACGCTTGCCCCGTCGCTTCCGGCGGGCCAGCTGGGCGGGTTGTTTTCGCTCAGCGCCGCGGAATCGCAGGTTTGCGATCTGCTGGTGGCGGGGCGGCCGACCCGCGAAATCGCCGAGCGCCGCTCGACGTCGCTCGAGACGACGCGGAACCAGGTCAAGTCGGTCCTGCAAAAGACCGGATCGCCGGATCGCTCGAATCTGGTACGACTGGCGTTCGACTATGCCATTCCCCTGCGGTCGGACCCGGACTGAGGCCGGATCCGGCGGGGCCGGGGCGCCTTACGCTCGCACCCCCGAGAACCGCGCCTGCCAGTCCTCGCGCTGCTCGTCGGCGATCTTGGCAAAGAGCACCTCGGGCGTGGTGAAGGCGTGGCCCGCCGGCAATGTGGCCAGCGCGGCGGCGACGTCGCCCGGCCAGGACCAGTCGTCCGACCCCAGTGCGGTCATCATCGTCTGCGCCGCGTCCGGGATGAAAGGCTGCGAGGCCACGGCATAGAGGCGGATCAAGTTCAGCGCCAGGCGGACCTGCGCCGCAGCGGCCTCGGGGTCGATCTTGAAGGTCGACCAGGGCGCGGCCTCTTGCAGGTATTCGTTGCCGAGAACCCAGAGCGCACGCAACTCGGCCGAGGATTTGCGGACCTCCATCGCCTCCATCAACTGCTCGTAGCTGCGCAGCTTTTCGGTCAGATCCGCGATCAGTTTTTCCTCGCGCGGGCCAAAGGTGCCGCCCTCGGGCACCACCTCACCGAATTTCGAGCGGCAGAACTTGGTGACGCGGCTGACCAGGTTGCCCAGAACGTCCGCCAGATCCTTGTTCACCGAGGCCTGGAAGTTCTCCCAGGTGAATTCGCTATCCGACGATTCCGGGGCGTGCGACAGCAGCCACCAGCGCCAGTAATCCGACGGCAGGATGCTGAGCGCCTGATCCATGAACACCCCGCGTCCCTGCGAGGTCGAGAACTGGCCGCCGTCATAGTTCAGGTAATTGAACGACTTGATGTAGTCGACCAGCTTCCACGGTTCGGCAGACCCCATCAGCGTGGCCGGGAAAGACAGCGTGTGGAAGGGCACGTTGTCCTTGCCCATGAATTCCACATAGCGCACGTCGTCCGCGCCCTTGTCGGTGCGCCACCAGCGTTCCCAGGCCTCGTCGCCCAGACCCTGCGCATGCGCCCATTCGGCGGTGGCGGCGATGTATTCGATGGGGGCATCGAACCAGACGTAGAAGACCTTGCCCTCCATCCCCGGCCAGTCGTTTTCACCGTCCTTGACGGCGATACCCCAGTCCAGATCGCGGGTGATGCCGCGGTCCTGCAGCCCGTCGCCGTCATCGAGCCATTTCAGCGCGATCGAGGTGGTCAGGATCGGCCAGTCGGCCTTGGACTTGATCCAGTCGCGCAGCTGGTCGCGCATCGCCTTCTGGCGCAGGAACAGGTGCTTGGTTTCCCGCACCTCCAGGTCCGTGCTGCCGCTGATTGCCGAGCGCGGGTTGATCAGGTCGGTCGGGTCCAGCTGCTTGGTGCATTCCTCGCACTGGTCGCCGCGCGCGCGCTCATAACCGCAGTTCGGGCAGGTGCCCTCGATATAGCGATCCGGCAGGAAGCGGCCGTCGGCGTTGGAATAGACCTGCTTTTCGCTGACCTCCGAGATCAGCCCGGCGGCCTTGAGCCGGCCTGCCAGATGCTGCGTCAGCGTATGGTTTTCCGGGCTGGACGAGCGGCCGAAATGGTCGAAGGACAGCCGGAACCCGCGCGCCAGCTCCGCCTGCACCTCGTGCATCTCGGTGCAATACTCGGCCACCGGCTTGCCGGCCTTGGCGGCGGCCAGTTCGGCGGGGGTGCCGTGCTCGTCGGTAGCGCAGATGAACATCACCTCGTGGCCGCGCGCACGCATGTAGCGGGCATAGAGATCGGATGGCAGCTGGCTGCCCACCAGGTTACCCAAGTGCTTGATCCCGTTGATATAGGGTAACGCAGAGGTGATGAGAACGCGCGCCATGACCGGGGAGTCCCTCTGTTCCAGGATGTCGGTTTTCGTCGTCCTTACAGCATGGTGGGCCGCGCTTCCATCCCCAGAGCACTGTTTGGTGAGAGCGACGGCAAGGCGATTGACGCGCGGGGTCTCGACCGGGCAAGCTTTGTTGCGTTCGCGCTGAACGGCGCGCCAGCAAAAGGACTTGATGATGATGCATTTCGACCGAACCCGTTTTCTGATGACGACCGCCGCTGCGGCGGTGCTCGTGCCGTTGGGCGCGGGGGGGGCCGTCGCCCAGTCCGCCGGTTTTGCGATCGAGGTCGGGCCCGCCGCCGATCCGTTCCTGCCGGTGCGGGTCGGTGCGCATGTCTTTGGCCCGGTGTCCGAACCCGCCTCGTCCTTTGTCCGCGGCTGTCAGGGCAGTGTCATGGCCGAGGGCGCGGGCGCGGCCTTCGAGGTCACCGACCGCATGGATACGCTGGCCTTCACCGGCGCGGGTGAGGGGCTGACCAGCATGGTGCTGGGCACGCCCGACGGGCTCTATCGTTGCGCGCTGGCCGATGATCAGGGCATGGTGGTGACGCAGCTCGCCGGGGTCGAACCGGGCCGCTATACGGTCTGGCTGGGCACGGCCGAGGGCGGGACCATCGACGCGCGGCTGTTTGCCTCGGATCACCCGGTGTCGCCGATCGAGATCTTCGGCCTCGATGTCGCCCGTCTGGGTGAGCCGCGTGCGGGCCGCTTTGTGTTCCGCGCCGCCGCCGAGACCGGGCGGCAGGAACTGGCGATGGGCGCCACCCTCTATCCCGAATCCGAGATGCGCCCGCTCAGCCCGGAGTATTGCCCGGGCTATGGCCGCTTCGATGCCGCCGATGCGGTGCTGACGCTGGATCAGGCGGTGAGCCGGTTCAGCGTCTTTGCGATGTCCGACCGCGACCTGACGATGGCGGTGGTCACGCCCTCGGGTCAGGTGCTGTGCAACGACGACACCTATGAGCTGATGCCGGCGGTGACCGTCGACGGCGCCGAAGCCGGCGATTACCAGGTGTTCGTCGGCGGCTATTCGCAGGGTGGAACGGCGTCCTATGACCTCTTCACCTCCGAGGGCGGTCCGGCCTTCAGCAACGTCATCGTCGACCTGAACGCCGAACCCCGCGCGGGCCGGGTGCTGTTCGACATCGACGCCGCCGGTCAGGGGCAGCTGCTGGCCGCGGCGCCGCTGACCGCCAGCGAGTCGATGGAATCGCTGCCGATGGGCCTCTATTGCCCCGGGTTCACCGATATCTCGGCGCCCGATGTGGTGATGACGCTGGATCAGGCGCAGCCGATGATCAGCCTTTATGCGATGTCGCAGGCCGATCTGGTGCTGGCGGTGCGTGCGCCCGATGGCAGCTGGTCGTGCAACGACGACAGCTTCAACCTCAATCCGGGTGTGACGCTGCAATCGGCCGCCGCGGGCGACTATCTGATCTATGTTGGCGGCTATAACCCGGGATCGACCGGCAGCTACAATCTCTATGCCTCGATGGGCTCGCCCAACTGGGAGGGCGCACAGCCTGGCGACCAGATGGCGCCGGCCTCGCTGAACCCCGCCGCCGAACCGGCGGTCGGCCAGCTGGACTTTGGCCCGCACACCCGCATCGACCCGCGACTGATCTTTGACGTCGCGCCCAGCCAGACCGAGGCCTTTGGCCTTGGCGATGGCTGCGCCGGCTTCATCACGCCCGGACAACCCGACGTGGTGATCAGCGCCGAGCCAGGTCTGCCGCAGCTGATGATCTACATGGTGTCCGATGCGGACGGCACACTGGTCGTCTCGGGGCCGGACGGGCGGCTTTACTGCAACGACGATTTCGAGCAGCTGAACCCCGGCGTGATGATCCCCAACCCGATGCCGGGCGACTATGCGGTCTTTGCCGGCACCTACAGTGGCACCGGCGGCATGGCGACGCTGGGCGTGACCATCGCTTCGCCGCAGTGGGTCATGGACCGCGAGCACTGAGAAGAGCACGAGACCGCCGCCCCGGGGAGACCCCCGGGGCGCGGACCTTTGCCGTTTTGGAGGGTTTGCCGATGCGCCCCGTTTCGTTCCGCCGCCCCGTTGCCGTCGCCGCCCTGTTGCTGCTGGGGGTGATGGCCCTGCCGCACAGCGCCGCCGCGCAGGACAACAGCTGCCGCTGGGCCAACGACAACGAATGCGACGAGCCGCGATACGGCGGCACCGGCGCCTGCCCGAACGGCACCGATGCCAACGACTGCCGCGCCGAGGCGGCCGCCTGGCAACGGCTGATGGCCGCGGTGCCGCAGAACATCCGCACGCAGCTGGGGTCGGACACCTGCCGCTGGGCCAATGACCTGGAGTGCGACGACCCGAATTTCGGCGGCACCGGCGCCTGCCAGCCGGGCACCGATGCCTCGGATTGCCGGGCGATGGCGATCGGCGGCGACAACAGCTGCCGCTATGCCAATGACAACGAATGCGACGAACCGGGGATCGGCACGGGCGTGTGCATCTCTGGCACCGATCTGAACGACTGCCGCGCGGTGGCGTTCCTGCGCAACCGCTCGAACACCTGCGAGACCGCCTTTAACGGTATCTGCGACGAACCCGGGCAGGGCCGCGGCAGCTGCCGGGCCAACACCGACACCGCCGATTGCGTGTCGCGTGACCGGCCGACCACGGCGCGCGATCACTTCTTTGGCCATGACGACCGCACGCTGGTCGATGTCACGCAGATGCCCTGGCGGGCGGTCGGATTGCTGACGATGGAGGACGGATCCTGCACCGCGACGCTGATCGGTCCGCGGCTGATCGCCACCGCCGCGCATTGCATGCAGGGCGAGGGCGGCGCCCCGGCCAAGGCCGTGAGCTTCCGCGCCGGGGCCTGGGGCGACAGCGAGCAGGGCCGGGCGGCGGTCGTCAGCGCCGTGGTCGCGCCGAACTACTCCGCGCGCAGCGCGCCTCCGGGGGGCGGCAACGGTGACGACTGGGCGATCCTGACGCTGGACCGCGACCTGGGGCTGGAGCTGGGCTATGTCCGGCCCTATGTGCTGGACAAGGACGACATCACCGCGATCCGGGCGGGGAATTTCCTGGTCAGCCAGGCGGGGTATAGCTGGGATACCGGGTCGTTTCTGTCGGGGCATATGAACTGCACGGTGCTGAACGCCTATCCGGACGGCTCGTTCATCCACACCTGCGACACCACGCGGGGCGACAGCGGGTCACCGATCATGGTCTTCCGCAACGGCGAGTGGCGGCTGATCGCGGTGGACAGCCAGTTCTTCGATCCGCAGCCGCCCTTCCCGCAGATGTCGTCCTCGCATCTGGCGGTGGACACGCGGGCCTTTGCCGACGCGCTGCGCCGGGCGGGGGCGCTGGACTGAGATCGCAGCGGAGGGCTGCCGCACTCTGGCGCGGATTGAAAATCCGCGCCGCCGTTTGGCGGTGGCTCGCGTTCCGCGAGCCTGGGGCGCCCCAGGCAAGGGGGTGCGCAGGGTGGTGGGTGTCCGAGGGGGGCGCTGCCCCCCGCCTTCGGCCCCCCCGGGATATTTGAGACACAAAGATGAAGGGGAAGGGCGCGCGCGTTTGCGCCCTGCTTTCCTTGGCCGCGCCGATGGGCTAACAGGGCGCCGACACTGATGGCGAATGCGAAGGTCCGGCGATGAAATTCACCCTGTCCTGGCTCAAGGAGCACCTGGAAACCGAGGCGACGCTCGAGCAGATCGTCGAGGCGCTGACCGATCTCGGGCTGGAGGTCGAGGAGGTGGCAGACCCGGCCGCGGCGCTGGGCGCGTTCCGTATCGCGCGTATCGTCGAGGCGGTGAAGCACCCGGATGCCGACAAGCTCAGGCTCTGCCGGGTCGAGGTGCTGGATGCGCCGGGCGGCAAGGCCGAGGAGGTGCAGGTGGTCTGCGGCGCGCCGAATGCGCGGACCGGGCTGGTGGGTGTGTTCGCGCCCGTCGGCACGCATATTCCCGGAACAGGCGTTGATCTGAAGCCGGGGGTGATTCGCGGTCAGGCCTCGAACGGGATGATGTGTTCCGAGCGCGAGCTGGAGCTGTCGGACGACCATGACGGGATCATCGACCTGCCCGCGGATGCGCCGCTGGGCATGCGCTATATCGACTGGGCGGGGCTCAACGACCCGATGATCTATATCAAGATCACCCCGAACCGCCCGGATGCGCTGGGCGTGCGGGGTGTCGCGCGCGATCTGGCGGCGCGGGGGCTGGGGCGGTTGAAGCCGCTGGTGGTCGAGCCGGTGGCGGGGGCGTTTGCGAGCCCGATCGCGGTGCAGATCGACCCGGCGCTGAAGGACAAGGGCTGCCCGCTGTTCATGGGCCGGGTGATCCGCGGTGTGAAGAACGGCCCCTCGCCGAAATGGCTGCAGCAGCGGCTGAAGGCGATCGGGTTGCGGCCGATCTCGGCCCTGGTCGATGTCACGAACTTCTTCACCTTCGCCTATAACCGGCCGTTGCACGTCTTTGACGTGGCCAAGGTGGCGGGCGGTGTGCTGCGCATCCATCCGGCGCAGGGCGGCGAGGAGATCCTGGCGCTCGACGGCAAGACCTATGCGCTGCAGCCGGGGATGATGGCGATTTCGGATGCGGCGGGCGTCGAGTCCATCGCCGGGATCATGGGCGGCGAGCATTCGGGCTGCACCGACGAGACCACCGATGTGTTCCTGGAATCGGCCTATTGGGACCCGATCACCATCGCCACTACCGGCCGTGCGCTGAAGATCAACTCGGACGCGCGCTATCGCTTCGAGCGGGGCGTGGACCCGGCGTTCACGCCCGACGGGCTGGAGCTGGCGACGCGGATGATCCTGGAGCTGTGCGGTGGCGAGGCCAGCGACCTGGCGGTCGACGGTGCGGTGCCGGACACCGCGCGCCGCTATCGCTTCGATGCGGCGCGGGTGGTCAGCCTGGTCGGCATGGACATCCCCGAGGCCGAGCAGCGCGCGACGCTGGAGGCGCTGGGCTTTGTGCTGGAGGGCGATCAGGCGGTGCCGCCGAGCTGGCGCCCGGATGTGCTGGGTGACGCGGATCTGGTCGAGGAGGTGGCGCGGATCGCCTCGCTGACCAAGCTGGAGGGCAAGCCGATGGCGCGCCCGAGCGCCGGGGTTCCGGCGCCGATCCTGACGCCCGTGCAAAAGCGCGAGCGCGCGGCGCGGCGCACGCTGGCGGCGCTGGGTTACCATGAATGCGTGACCTACAGCTTCATCGACGCGGCTTCGGCCGAGCGGTTCGGTGGTGGCGGCGATGCGGTGAAGCTGGAGAACCCGATTTCCAGCGAGATGACGCATATGCGCCCGGATCTGCTGCCGGGGCTGTTGCAGGCGGCCGCGCGTAATCAGGCGCGCGGTTTCATGGACATGGCGCTGTTCGAGCTGGGCCCGGTGTTCCACGGCGGCGAGCCGGGCGAGCAGGCGATCCATGCGACGGGCCTTCTGGTCGGCGCCAGTGCCGCGCGCGATCCACATGGCAGCCGCCGCAGCGTGGATCTGTTCGACGCCAAGGCTGATGCCGAGGCGGTGCTGGCGGCGCTGGGTGCGCCGGCGCGCGCGCAATCCGATCGTTCGGTGCCTGAGTGGTTCCACCCGGGCCGGGCGGGGCGTCTGACGCTGGGGCCGAAGGTCGTTCTGGCCAGTTTTGGCGAGGTGCATCCGCGCATCCTGAAAGCCTATGGCATCAAGGGCGCGGCGGTGGCCTTTACCGTGGTGCCGGCCGCGGTGCCGATGCCGCGCAACGCCTCGTCGACGCGGCCGGCGCTGGTGCTGAACGACCTGCAGGCGGTCGAGCGCGATTTCGCCTTTGTGCTGGATATGCGCGTCGAGGCGCTGGCGGTGGTGAACGCGGCGCAGGGTGCGGACAAGGCGCTGATCGAGAGCGTGCGGGTCTTTGACGAATTCTCGGGCGACAAGGCCGAGGCGCAGATGGGTGCGGGCAAGAAGTCGCTGGCGATCAGCGTGCGTCTGCAGCCGCAGGGCAAGACCCTGACCGAAGAGGATATCGAGGCGGTCAGCGCCAAGATCGTCGACAAGGTCGGCAAGGCCACCGGCGGCACGCTGCGCGGCTGACACCGGTTCGACAACCTGAAAGGGGCGGTCCTGCCGGGGCCGCCCTTTTTCATGGGGTTGGTGCCGAGGGGGACGGTGCGATCGCGCCGCGCCAAACTGCCCAAGCGAAGGGCAGTTGATGCGCGGCGCGGCGGCCGGGTGTGGCTTTTCCTTTACCTGCGTTCCCGGCGCGCTACGCTGAACGGGTCGAGCAGGAGGGCCGGACCGATCGCAGAAAAGACTTTCGCCACCGGGTTGCACGCGCGCCTGCAGGCGCTGCTGGCGCAGATCTATCCGCAAGAGGACACGCGCGCCCTGACCAATGCCGTGGTCGCTGCGTTCTGGCCACGGGACCGGGCGCAGCGCCAGCGTCCGCGCCGGCCGTCGAACGGGCTGTGGTCCGAGCGCGACGCGCTGGTCATCACCTATGGCAATTCGATCCAGGACGGGCAGCACAAGCCGCTGGACCTGCTGCTGGATTTCATCGACACCCGGCTTGGCGGGGTGGTGAACGGCGTGCATGTCCTGCCGTTCTTTCCCTATACCTCGGACGACGGGTTTGCGGTCACCGATTATTACAAGGTCGACCCGGCCTTGGGCGATTGGCCCGATATCCAGCGGATCGCGGCCGAGTTCACGCTGATGTCGGACATGGTGCTCAACCATGTCTCGTCGCAGGGGGTGTGGTTCAACGCCTATCGGCAGGGCAAGCCCCCCTATGACCGGTTCTTCAAGGAGGCCTCGCCCGGGGACGATCTGTCGGCTGTGGTCCGCCCGCGCACGACGCCGCTGCTGCAGGCGGTCGATACGGCGATGGGGCCGCGCCATGTCTGGTGCACCTTCAGTCACGACCAGATCGACCTGGATTTCCACAACCCCGAGGTGCTGCTGGAAATCATCCGCATCCTGCGGTTCCACATCGACCAGGGGGTGCGGATCATCCGGCTGGATGCGGTGGCCTTTGTCTGGAAGGAAGCCGGATCGCCCTCGATCCACCTGCCGCAGACCCATGCCATCGTCAAACTGATGCGCGTGCTGGCCGATTTCGCCACGGAAAAGGTCATCCTGCTGACCGAAACCAATGTCCCCAAGGCCGAGAACCTGTCCTATTTCGGCCGCCGGGACGAGGCGCATATGGTCTATCAGTTCCCCTTGCCGCCGCTGGTGCTGCACGCGCTGCTGTCGGGCAATGTGACGGTCCTGCGCCGCTGGCTCAGGGCAATGCCCCCGGCCCCCCTGGGCTGCGCCTATTTCAACTTTACCGCCAGCCATGACGGCATCGGCATGCGCCCGGTCGAGGGGATCCTGCCCCCCGACGAGATCGCCCGCATGATCGCGGCGGTGCGCGCCGCTGGCGGGCGGGTGTCGATGCGGTCCCTCGCGGACGGAACCGAGGCGCCCTATGAACTGAACTGCACCTATTTCGACGCGATGAGCCGCACCTTTGCCGGCAACGAGACCGACAAGATCGCGCGGTTCCTGTGCTCGCAGACCATCGTCATGTCGCTCGAAGGGATCCCGGCCTTTTATATCCATTCGCTGCTGGCCACGCCCAACGACCACGATGCGGTCATTCACCGCGGCATGAACCGGGCGATCAACCGGCACCGCTGGCATTATCCGGCCCTGCGGGAGGCGCTGGACGATCCGGCCAGCGATCCGGCGCAGGTGCTGGGCGAGATGCAGCGCCGGCTGCGGATCCGGGCGCGGCAACCGGCGTTTCATCCCAACGCGACACAGCTGACGCTGCAGCTCGACGATCGGCTGCTGGGGGTCTGGCGGCAGTCGCTCGACCGGCATCAGTCGGTCTTTGCGCTGCACAATGTCTCGTCCGAGGCCCTGCAGATCGACGCCTATGCGCTCAACCTCATCGAGGACGAGGACTGGCGCGACCTTCTGTCGGGCGAGAGCATCGACGCCGCCGGCATCATCACGATGGCGCCGTATCAGTGCCGCTGGATCAGCAACGCGCGTTAAGGGGCGGTCTCGGCCATGTCGGCGGCGACGGCGGTGCGGAAATCGGTCAGAAAGGCGGGATCGGCGGCGTTGACCAGGTTCCAGTTGGGGATGAAGGGCAGCTCTTGCGGCTTGTCCAGGAACACCTGGCCGGCCTGCATGATATTTTCGGCAAACAGCGCGATCGAGCGTTCCTCGGCGTGACGGTCAAAGGACAGCCCGTTCATCTGCGCGTCGTGGGAATAGACGTCCAGCATGTCCAGGGCGCGGCGGTAATAGGTGGCCTTGAGCGTGCGAAAGACATTCGGGGAAAACACCGTGCCATCGGCCGCCAGCTTGCGAAAGATCGCCTTGCAGATATCCAGCGACATGCGGTTCAGGCCGCTTTCGGCATCCTCGGGCGACAGATCCTGATGCTTGTGGTCATAGGTGTCGGCGATTTCCACCTGACAGACCGCGCGCGGCCCCAGATTGCGCCAGGCCTCGGACAGAACGCCGATCTCCAGCCCCCAGTCCGAGGGCATGCGCAAGTCGGGCAGGGTGGCGGTGCGCATCGCGAATTCGCCGGACAGCGGATAGCGAAAGGCGCGCAGGTAGTCGATATAGTCGCGGTCCCCGACCACTTTCTTCAGCGCGATCAGCAGCGGGCTGACCAGATTGCGCGTGACCCGCCCGCCCAGCCGGTTGCCGGCCACGCGCGGGTAAAACCCCTTGGACAGGTGATAGGGAAAGGCCGGGTGCGCGACCGGATAGACCAGCCGTGACAGCATCTCGTGCGAATAGGTGACGATGTCGCAATCGTGGATCGCCATCACCGCCGAATCCGCGCAGGCGATCAGATACCCGATGCAGGTCCAGACGTTGCGGCCCTTGCCGGCTTCGATCGGGCCCAGGCCCAGCGGGTCCAGCCGTTCCATCAGCGCCCGCATCCTGGGGCCGTCGTTCCAGATCACCACATGGTTCTGGGGCAGGGCGGCAAAGAACCGCCGGGCGTGCCGGAACTGCTCTTCGGTTGCGGCGTCGAGGCCGATGATCACCCGGTGCAGGTATTTCACCTTGGCCAGTTCGCTCAGGATGTTCGGCAGGGCCGGGCTTTCCAGTTCGGAATAGAGCGAGGGCAGGATCAGGCTGATCTTGCGGGTCTGGGCAAAGGTTTCCAGCCGGTATTCCAGCTCGTCCAGCGGGCGGGTGCGCAGGTTGTGAAACTGCGCGATGTTGCCGTTTTGATGAAAGTCAGCCACGGCTGTCTCCTTTCTCTGTCATGCCGAGATCGGCCAGCGCGGCCGCCAGACCTTCGGCCCAGCCGGACGGCCCCTCGGCCCGCGTGCGCAGAACCCGGCCCTGATCCTCGCCGGGCAGGGGGGGGATACCCGGGCCGCCATCGTTGCGCACGATGATTGCGCGGTCGGCAGCGGTCAGCATCTCGATGTCGTTGGGGGCGTCGCCCAGGGCAATGGTGGTGTCCGGGGCAAACCGCGCGACCAGTTCGGCCATCCGTGCGGCTTTCGTGCCGCCGAACGAGAGCGTCAGGAACCGCCCGCCACGGCGCGCGGTGATGCCGAGGGCTGCAAGATCCGCAAGGAACCGGTCAAGCCCGGCCGCATCGCCCTGCCAGAGCCCCGGTTCGGAATGGCTGCGCCGGCGCGCCCGGGCGGCGTCGGCCGGCGACAGGCCGGTGCAGGCGGCGACCTCGGCGTCGGTCATGTCGCCGAAGCCGCGAAACGGGGCGGCCAGCCCGGCCAGGGCCGCGCGCAGCCGGCGATAGGCGCTGTCGTCCGTCCCACCGTCGAGCAGGGCGGCACCGTTCTCGACGATGGCGGGCCAGTGGCTCAGGCCCAGGCGTTCCTGCCAGCCGGCGATTTCGGCGGCGGTTTTCGACGAGGCGAGGATCACCGGCACGCCCAGCCGCGCCAGCCGGTCCAGCATCGGCATCGCCGGGCCGGTGTCATAGCTGCCGTGGTCCAGCAATGTGCCGTCGAGATCGGTAAAGACGAGCAGTCGCACAGGCGTTCCGTTCTGGCCTTGGGGGCCGGCCCTCGATGCCGGCGTTGCGGCCAGACTAGCCCGCCGGGTGCGGATCGGCCACGCAACGGGCGGTTCCGAATGCAGGTATGCGAATTATGCCCATTTTTTATGCAGTAACCCCGTTGGGCGACACTGGATTTCGATGTCCCGCGATCTACTGGATCGACAGGTCCAGGTTGAAGGCGGTCGTCCGCCCGGCGTCGCGGTCATTGCCCATGTGGTAGACCCGGATTGTGTAGGTCCCGCTGGTGGGCAGCGTGACCGTGGCGGTGTTGCCGTAGATCGAGCCGTTATAGAGCGCCTCGCCCGTGCTGTTCGGCGGGAGGATGTTGAAATAGACAGTGCCGTGGCCGTTGCTGTCCGACACGGTGAGGTCCACGAACATCTGCTGGCCTGCATTCGCCCCGAGGCGATAGTCCATGTAATCGTCGCCGGAGATCGTGCCGCTGACCATCGTGCCATAGGCCCCGTGCTGGAAATGCACGTCGGCACTCATCTGGGCCGTGGCCGGCCCCCCGAAGGACAGGGCAAGGGCGGCAAGGGCGAGGATTGGAAATCTGGGCATGATCTTTCCTTTCTAGGGGCGCGTTTTGTGCCCGGGTTCAGGGGGCCAGAGCGTCGCCGAGGAGGAGGTCGCGCGGGGCCTCGTCGACAAGGCGCCTGCCGTCCTCGGTCAAGGTGAGGGTCGGGGAACCGGCCCCGTCGTCGCGTGTCACGCTCATCGCGTCGATATCGTAGCGCCGCGATGCGCCGTCTGGCGGGGAGATCAGCAGCGACATCGGCCCCTCGGGATGCCTGGTGAATTCGCCCGGCCGCAGTGCGTGGAACTTTCGGAACACCTGCTGGCCGTGGCCGGCACTGGCGGACTGGGTGAAGCCTGCGGCGTCGTCGTTGCGCAGCAGATGGTGTGGCGGGACAGGGTTATCGCCGCCCCCCGGCGACGGCACGACAGAGGGCGCGCAGGATGATCAGGTTCAGCACAGGTGCCAGGATCATGCCCCACATCGGCAGTCCCTGCGGCAGCATGTCGACCCACCGGTTCCACGGCAGGCCCAGCGGCACGAGGAACACGCCCGACAACGGGTCGCGCTCCTGTCCGAACAGACCGAATGTGCCGATGACCAGCAAGGCCAGCGCCACGAGATAGGCGAGAGCGAACAGCCGGACGATCCAGCGGCACAGGAGGTGCATGACGGCCTCTCCTTGATGAGGTTCGGTCTGGTCCCAAGCCGAACGTGTTGCGCCGCGTATGGGATCCGAGAAAGCGATTCCCTTCAACCCGGAAAACGGTCGATGCCTTGCAGGCAATCCGTTGCTCCGCGAACATGTGATGCCGGGAGCTGTTTGAGAATCGAGCCCGTCGTGTCATCATTTGATTGGGGTCCATACCGGGATGCGGTCGCGGAACCACGGGCTTCTCGACCGCCAGACGTCTGAGGCCCCCCTTTGAACAGGAGGTTTCGATGGTCTTGCGCAGGTTTTGCATCCTTCTCGTGCCGACCGTCCTCGCCGCGCCGATGGCCTTTGCCCAACAAACCGTCGGCTATGAGGCTCAGGGACAGGCCTGTGCCGTCGTGCATTCGATGATGCCCGGTGTCGAGATGTCCCAGATCCGGGTGAACGGGTTCGACGAAGCCCGGGCGGGGAACACCGTCATAGTCCTGCAGACCGCAGACGACAGGCATGCGGCCAACTGCGAGGTCGACGATCACGGCACCGTGGTCGCCATCGAGAGGATACGCGATTGAACCGGCTGCTTGTTACCGCCGTGGCGATGGCCACGCTTTTGCCGATCGGGGCCGGGGCCGACGAGGCGCCGCTCTCGGTCTGGTCCATCGTGGCGGTTTCGGGAACCGCGACGGAAAACGGGGCTGAAATCGCCTTCAGCGCCGATGGCCACGCCTCGGGCACCAGCGGTTGCAACCGCTTCAGCGGGGCGGTCAGCCAGCAGGGCGATGTGCTGACCCTCGGCCCGCTCGCCAGCACCCGCATGGCCTGCCCGGAACCGCTGTCCTCGCAGGAAGCGGCGATCTTTGCGCTGCTGGGGCAGCCGTTGCGCGTTGCTGTTGATCTGACGACCGGCAGTGCGACGCTCACCGCCGCGGATGGCGCGACCCTGGCCCTGCAACGGCGGCGGCAATGATCCGCGCGGCCCTTGTCACGGTCCTCCTCGCAGGCCCCGCCACCGCACAGAGCGTCGCGCCCTCGTTCGACTGCGCGCGGGGCGACAGCGATGCGGAAACCGCGATCTGCACGCATGACGGGCTGGCCGAGATGGACAATGAATTGTCCCGTCTCTACGGGTTGGCAATGGCCGGCCTGACCGCGGACACGCCCCGCCACGACGCCTTGCGGCAATCCGAGCGTGACTGGGTTCGTGACCGGCGCGATTGCTGGCGCGCGTCCATCGGGTTGGAGACCTGCGTTGCCAACGCTTATGCGATGCGCATCCACGACCTGCGCGAGGGCTACGCCGGGGCGCGTAGCGACGATGCCGCGGGGATCAGCACGGGGCCGGTTGCCTGGGCCTGCGACGGGCTTGACGCCCTGGTCAGCGCGGTGTTCGTGAACGGATCGCAACCGATGGTTTCGCTGCGCTGGCTCGACCGGCAGATGGCGCTGCCCGGCGTGCCCTCGGGGTCGGGCGCGAAATATGCGAGCGACCTGTGGGATGGCGGCCCGTCCCTGTTCTGGATCCACGGCAACGAGGCGCTGTTCGCGCCGCCGGGCGGCGCCGAGATGACCTGCCACCAAGAGCCGGTTGGCTGATCGGCACGGCCACGGCCCCAGGCGCGCCCTTCCGATTCCGGCGCGGACCCGCAGCCATCTGCCGTCTGACCCGTTCAGGACGGCGTGCCGGGCCGGTGCCGGAACTGCGTCGGGCTGCACCCGTTGGCTGCCTGGAAGGCGCGGGTGAACGCCGCCTGATCGGAATAGCCGAGCCGGTAGGCGATTTGCGAGACCGGGACGGCCGGGTTGGCCAGCAGGGTGCAGGCGCGGCTGTGGCGGACCTCCTTGGACAGTGCCCGAAAGCCGATGCCTTCGGCCTGGAGCGCCCGCTCAAAGCTGCGCCGGCTCATCGACAGCATGGCCGCGAGTTCGTCCGCGCCGGGCTGGCAAGCCTCGGCCTCGGCCAGCATCATCCGCACCCAGTCGCCGATCCGCGCCTTGCGCGCGATCTGGCGTTGCAAGCGGTCAAGGCGCCGCTGATTTCCGCCGCGCGTGGCGGATCCGCCGAGGGGCACGGTCAGGGTGTCCTCGGGGTAAAAGACCCGCAGTTCCGGGAGGCGGGTGCGCACGAACCGATAGCGCACGCGGGGAATCGCACGATAGCGCGCGACATGCGGCGGGGGCGCGAAGGGCAGGGTGATCCGGAAATGGCGGCCCGATGGCTCCAGCAGTTCCGAGATGTTGTGCAGGTGGGCGGCGGCGTAGAACTCGAAAAAGACCGGCAGCACCTGCGCCTTGAACGAGGCCGCCGGTCGCACGGTCAGTTCCGCCCCCTGCGCCAGCCGTTCGAACTGCCATGAGAAGATCGGCGTGATGAGGTGGAAATACTGCGTCTGCAAGCGCAGCCGATCTTCGAGCGTGGGTGCGCGCAGAAGGGCCGGGGTCAAGGGTCCGTGGTCCTGCGTGGCCAGGCACAGGCCTGCGTCAAATCCGAAATCGGCATGGGCGGGATCGGCGGCCACGGTCTCGAACAGGGCCTCGAGGTTCTCGAGGCCGAGCGCGGCATCCGGGTGGGGCGGGTCGCGCGTTTCGATCCCCGCCGCCGCAAGGGCGCGTGCCCTGAGCGGCGCCGGAACACGGTCGAGCGCGCGGAATACCGGCGCGAAATAGCGCCACGGAACGATGGGGTCGAACAGGGGCATGGGGTGCCGTGCAAGGCCAATCCTGCGGGTTTGGCGGAAAATATCAAATGATCGACGTTGACGCAAACGGCGAAAGAAGGATTCATCTTTCCTCACGGACAGGGTGCGCGGCTTCGTTGCCGCCCCTTCCGGAGTGGAGGAGATCTGATGGACGGCACCGAGAAACCCGCTTTGGCGGACAGTCCCGACATGCGCGCCTTGCACGACAGCGAGGCCTTCGCGGTCGGCTATCACGCCTTTGTCTGGGGCTATCCCTATGTGAAGGGCATGTTGCTGCGGCATGGCGCGATGCATCCGCGCACGGCGAACCATGCCCCGCTCAACACCATGCACTACTACACAACGCTGGCCCGCCCCGGTTTTCACGACTTCACGCCAACCGTCGAGGCGCTGATGAACGTGGGCTGGGTGGACCTGTCGCAGGGGCCGGTGCTGTTCGACATCCCCGACATCGACGACCGCTATTGGTCGGTGGTGCTGGTCGATGCGGTGGGTGACGCGGCCTGCTATCTGGGCAGCCGGCAGGGATCGGCCCCCGGTGCCTATGCGCTGGTGCCTCTGGGTTGGGGCGGTGCGTTGCCGGCGGGGGTGACGGCGATCCCGGTGCGCTCGCGCTTTTCGCTGCTGCTTTTGCGCACGCTGGTGCGGCCAGAGGTGGCAGGCGATCTGGACCGCTCGGTCGCGCTGCATGCCGCGATGGTGCTGCGCCCGCTCGATCCGGCCGCGCGCGTCCCCGAGATCGCGGCCGAGGCGCCGGTTGCCTCGGCCCGGCCCGATACGCCCCTCTTCCACACGCTCGACTTCTTCGCCCGGCTGAACCAGGCGCTGGACGAGGGCGGGGTGATGCCGGGCGAGGAGGGCGTTGTTGCGCAATTCGCGGGCTTTGGCATCGGCCCCGGCCTGACCTTCGCCCCGGAGGCGCTGAGCGAGGCGCAGCGCGCCGGCCTCCTGCGCGGCATGCAGGCGGCGCATCAGCGCATTGCGGCCGAACTTCGGCTGGGCGCGGTGACGCTGGGTGGCTGGCAGTTCAACTACGATGTCGGTGCTTATGGCCACCGCTACATGACCCGCGCGACGGCCGCGCTGTTCGGTTTCGGTGCGATGATCCCCGAGGAAACGCTCTATGTGGTGACCACCCAGGACTGCGCCGGCGCCCCCCTCGACGGGACCGGGCGCTATGCGATCACCTTTGCGCCGGGGCAGCTGCCGCCGGTGCGGGCGTTCTGGTCGATCACCGTCTACACGCGACCGGCCAACCAGCTGGTGGCGAACGCGATCGACCGCTACAGCGTCTCCAGCCAGACACCGGGTCTGATCAAGGACGCCGATGGCACCCTGCGCATCGCGCTGCAACACGCGCGCCCCGAAGACCCGGTCGAGGCGGCCAACTGGCTGCCGCTGCCCGACGGAGCCTTCTGGCTGATCCTGCGCACCTATGTGCCCGAGGCGCCGCTGCTGGAGCGCGCCTATACGCCGCCGCCGGTCGTCCGGCTGAATGGCTCACACTGATCCCGAGGACCAAAGATGACTGACGCCCCTTATCGCCTGCTCGGCGGCCCCGGCTCGCCCTATTCGCTGAAACTGCGCGCGGCGCTGCGTTATCGCCGGCTGCCGCATCACTGGATCGTGCCGACGGGTTACCTGAATTCCCCGGGCAGCGAACTGGCCAAGGCCGGCAAAGCGACGATCCCGGTGCTGCAATTCCCCGAGGACGGCAGCTATCACGCCGATACGACGCCGCTGATCTACGCGCTGGAGGCCCGCCACCCCGGCCAGCGGTCGCTGATCCCCGACGACCCGGCGGATGCGTTTCTGGCGCATCTGATCGAGGATTTCGCGGATGAATTCCTGGTCAACGCGCTCTTTGTCTTCCGCTGGGTTTCGCCCGAGGATCTGGCCTTCAGCCCGCGCCGGCAGTTGCAGGGGTGGCTGGGCACGATGCCCGCTGCGCAGTTCGAGGCGTTTGTGGCGAAGTTCATGGAGCGCCAGACCGCACAGATTCCGATTGCCGGTGGCGGGCCGGGCAACAAACCGCTCCTCGAGATGTTCTATCGCGAATTGCTGGACGCGATCGAGACGCTGGTCACCGAGTCCCGCTATCTCTTCGGCACCCGGCCGTCGCTGGCCGAGATCGGTCTTTTCGGTCAGCTTTCGCAGATGGCGATCGACCATTCGGCCTCGCGGATCATGAAAGCGGCGGCACCACGGGCGTTCCAGTGGGTGCAGGATCTCGACGACGCCTCGGGCATCGACGGCCATTGGCGCCAGCCGGGCGATCCTGCGCCTGCCGGGTTGGGCCGCATCCTCGATATCGTGATGCGCTACTACATGCCCTATGCGCAGGCCTGCACCGAGGCCGCGACATCCGGGCGCGAGAAGACCGAATGCACGATGAACGGGGTCGCCTTTTCCTTCGTTCCGCGTCCCTATACGGCCAAGGCGATCCTGTGGTTGCAGGATGAATTCACCCGCCTGGATGACGCGGCACGAGTCCGCGTCCTGACCGCGCTGAACCACCCGCAGGCCGAAGCCTGGCTGACCCCGGCCGAGGGCGCCGCGCCCGCGCCGGCGCATCTGCCCTGCTGATTTCGCATCTAGGAGAGACGTTCATGGCCACCGCCATCCTGACCGCCAATGCCTCCGATACCCCCACCCGCGCCGACCGCGTTGCCTGGCTGACCTTTGTCCTCGTCTTTGTGATGATGACGATGGACTACATCGACCGGCAGATCATCGTTGCCATGTTCCCGGCCTTGCAGGCCGAATTCGGCTGGACCGACACGCAGCTTGCCGGGCTGGTCTCGGTCGTGTCGCTGACCGTGGCCGTCGGCGCACTGCCAGTTGCCGTGCTGGTCGACCGCTGGAGCCGGACCCGCGGCATCATGCTGATGGGCGCGGTCTGGAGCCTCGCCACGTTGAGTTGTGGCTTTGTTGAGTTGTGGCTTTGCCGTCGGCTATGCGCATCTGTTCCTGGGCCGGCTTTTCGTCGGCGCGGGCGAGGCCGGCTATGGCCCCGCCGGTGGCGCGCTGCTGGCGGCGCGCTTTCCGTCCCGGCTCCACAGCACGATCCTGGGTGCCTTCCAGGCGGCCTCGGGGATCGGTTCGATCCTGGGTGTGTTGCTGGGTGGCTATATCGCCACGCATTACGGCTGGCGCGCGGCCTTTGGGGTGGTCGGAATTCCCGGGCTGCTGCTGGCGCTGGTCTTCTGGTTTGTGCCGGATTACCGCACCGTGGCGATCCGCGAACGCGAGACTGCGCGGACGGGTGCCGGCCAGGTCGTGCTGGAGACGATCCGCGAGTTCCGCGAAAAGCCGACGGCCATGCTGGTCAGTATCGGCGGCGCCATGCAGCTGGCGCTGGGCGCGACGATGCTCACCTGGCTGCCCAGCTTCTTTGCCCGGGTTCACGAGCTGCCGCAGCAGCGCGCCGGGGCCATGACCGGCCTCGTCATGCTGGCCTTCTCGGTCGGTGCCGTGGTCTGGGGCCGCATCGTCGACCGCGCTGGCGAGAAACGGCCCGAGCGCAAGCTGCCCGTCATGGCGATCCTCAGCCTGGCGACGGGTGTAGCGGTCGCGGTATCCTTCGGTCTTCTGCCGGTAGGACCGCTGCAGACCGTGGGAATCGTTATCGTCGGCGCGCTGATGGGCTGCACGCTGGGTTCGGTCGTGGCACTGGTGCTCGACGTGATCCATCCGGCCTTCCGTGCCACCGCCACCGCGTTCGTGGCACTGGTCGGCAACCTTGGGATGGCGCTGGGTCCCTTTGCGGTCGGCGTCTTCTCGGACGCCTATGGCTTGTCGCCCGCCATCGCCATGTCCTCGGTCTTTACCGTGCTCGCCGCACTGCTCTTCATGCTGGCGCGGCCGGTCTATGCCGCCGACCGCCGCCGTGCCCGCAGCGAGGTGGTCGCATGACCACGCTGGTCCGCCGTTCCCCTTCGCAACGCCTGGGTCTTGCCGGGGCCGTCGCCCTGCTGCTGGCACTGGGTATCACGCTTTACGGTGTGCTGGCGATCGACGCCGGGTTGAGCAACTGGCGCGCGGCGGGCAATGCCGGCGTCGCGGCCGAGCGTCACGCGCTGATGGAGGCGGCCGAGGCAGGCCGCGCCCTCGACGGCGGCGGCGCCGACTACCACACGCTGGGCCTCGTCTCGGAATTTGCGACCGATCGCTATACCTATGGCCGCGACGGGCTGATGGAGACGCTGATCTGGTATAGCGAGATGCCGCGTCTGAACGCCGCCGTGCTGGCGACCCATAACGCGCTGGCGGGGCTCTGCCTGCTGTTCGCCGCGTTCCAGTTCTGGCCCGCCTTCCGCCGGCGCCACCCGTATCTGCATCGCGGCTTCGGCATGGCCTATGTCGCGGGTATCCAGATTGCCATGCTGGCGGCGATCACCTACCTGCTGCTGACCCCGGTCGCGCGGATCTACGACCAGCTCACCTTTGCCGTCATGCTGTGGTTTCTGGCGCTGGGCGTCACCGCGTCACTGTGGATGGCCCTGGTGCAGCTGAAACGCGGCAATATCCCCCAGCACATGGGGTATATGAGCCTGAACTTCGGCCTGCTGCTGACTGCGCCGGTGCTGCGCGGGGGGTGGGTGCTGATGGGCTGGCTGAACCCCGCCGCCCGCCAGATCGAGAGCAACTTTGCCATCAACGGCATCCTGATCCCGGCCAGTGTCCTGATCGGCTACGCGATCTTCACCGCCAACCGTTTTCTGCAACCGCGTCGGGCCCGTCCTGCGCTGCTGTCGCAGCCCCAACCCTGGCCCGCCGCCGTGCGGGTGCTGATCGCGGCGCTGTCAGTGCTGGCGGTCTGGCTCTGGCTGCGCCACGGGATCTTTGCGCCGGGTCTCGACGGGCTGGACCTGCCCGCGGGCACCGTGCCGCAGGGCGTCGTCGACCTCGACCGGCAGGTGATCGTGGAGGGACCGCTGGCGCGCTGGTTGCTGACCCTCTCGGCGCTGGCGGGGATCGGCATCGCCGCCTGCGCCCTGTGGCACCGCGCCGCGGGCCGGTCGCAGGCCTGGCTGTCACCCACCGGGCAGCGGGTGCTGGCCGGGGCCGGTCTGGTGCAGGGCACGGTCCTGATGCTGCAGGCCGAGGCGATGGGTTTGCCCGGATTTTCCACCCTGACCGGCGGTGCGCTGGCGCTGTTCGGCGGGCTGGCCACGCTGGGCTTTTCGCTGCTGCTGGCGCTGGCCGCGCACAAGGACTGGAGCGACTGGGCCGACGAATGGGGGGGCTTTGTGCTGACCTGCCTGCTTGCCGCCCCGGCCTATTGGCTGCTCCAGCCCTGGATCGCGGGTTTCGAGACCGCAGCCGCGTTTCGCGACGCCGGGCATCTGTTCCGCATCGCCGGCATCGCCCAGTGGACGCTGCTGCTGATCCCCTTCCTGTTCGCCATCCACGGCCGGGCCACCACCACCCGCCTGAGCCGCTGAGCCCCTTCGGAGAACCACCCATGACCCCGACCCATCAAGACGCCGCCGCGCGTCTGCGGCAGGTCTTTGCCCTGCAACAGGCCGCCTTTGCCCGCCATCCCTCGCCGCTGCTGGAGGCACGCAAGGACGCGCTGAAGCTGCTGAAGCGCCAGCTGCAACGCTATCAGGACGCGCTGGCTGCGGCGCTGGTCGCGGATTTCGGCTTTCGCGCGCCCGCCGAGACCAAGATGCTCGACCTTCTGCCGTCGATCCTGGACATCGACCATACGCTGCGCCACCTGCGCCGCTGGATGAAGCCCAGCCGCCGGCACACCGAACTGCTGTTTGCCTCGAACCGGCTGGAGGTGCAGTATCAGCCCAAGGGTGTGGTCGGGGTGATCGTGCCCTGGAACTTCCCGCTCTATCTGTGTTTCGGCCCGCTGGCGGCGGCGCTGGCTGCCGGCAACCGGGTGATGATCAAGATGTCCGAGGCGCTGCCCGCCACCAACGCGGTGATGCGGCGGCTGATCGGCGAGGTCTTCGATGACAGCGAGGTCGCGGTCTTCGGCGAGGAGCTGACCGACCCCACCGCCTTTACCGCGCTGCCCTTCGACCACATCATCTTCACCGGCTCGCCGGCCGTGGGGCGCAAGGTGATGGAGGCCGCGGCGGCGCACCTGACCCCGGTCACGCTGGAACTGGGCGGCAAGTCGCCCGCCTTTGTGCTGCCGGACTATCCGCTGGACCAGGCTGCGCGCAGCCTCGTGTTCGGCAAGGGGGCGAATGCCGGGCAGATCTGCGTCTCGCCCGATTACGCGCTGGTGCCGCGCGCCGATATCGCGGCCTTTACCGAGGCCGCGCGGCAGGCCTTCGCCACGCTTTACGGCAGCGATGTCGCGTCGAACCACGACTACAGCGCCATCGTCAATGACCGCCAGTTCCAGCGGATCGCCGCGCTGCTCGACGACGCCCGCGCGCGCGGGGCGACGGTCACCGCCTGCGGCACCGGCGAGGGGCGCAAGATGGCGCTGCAGATCGTCACCGGGGTCACGCCCGAGATGCGGCTGATGCAGGAGGAAATCTTTGGCCCTGTCCTGCCGGTCGTCGCCTATGACACGCTCGACGAGGCCATCGCCCGGGTCCGCGCGCTGCCGCGTCCGCTGGCGCTCTATTGCTATACCCACGATGCAGCCGCCCGGCGCCGCGTTCTGGGCGGCACGCATTCGGGCGGTGTCACCCTTAACGATTGCGCCTGGCATATCATCAACCACGATGCGCCCTTTGGCGGCACCGGCCAGTCGGGGATGGGCAATTATCACGGCGAGGAAGGGTTCCGCGAGTTGTCGCATGCGCGCACGGTGTTCAAGCGGCACCGTTTCTTCCCCATCGCGCTGTTCCAGCCGCCCTATGGCAACACGGTGCAACAGCTCGTCTCGCGGTTTTATCTGGGCAAGGCGGATCCGGCGGCGATGACCGCGGGCGCGCCGGAATCGCCTGCGCTTGCCGGTCCTGTTGCCGCGACGGCCTTGCCCAAACCCCCACACCAACCCGACGCCATGCCCAAAGGAGGCCCCATGATTGGCCAGATGATGCAACAGCCGTTGCTGATCTCGTCGCTGTTGACCCATGCCGAACGCCATCACCCCGAACAGCAGGTGGTCACCCGCCGGGTCGAGGGCGACCTTCACCGCATCACCTACCGCGACCTCGCCGCTCGCTCGCGGCGCCTGGCAAAGGCGCTGGCGGGGCTGGGCATGGCGCAGGGCACCCGCGTCGGCACGCTGGCGTGGAACACCGACCGACACCTGGAACTCTACTATGCGGTCAGCGGCTCGGGCGCGGTGCTGCACACGCTGAACCCGCGCCTGCACCCCGATCAGCTCGCCTGGATCGCGGGGGATGCCGACGACCGCATCCTGTGCTTTGACCTGACCTTTCTGCCGCTGGTCGAGGCCGTGGCGCCCCGGCTGACGGGCGTGCGCCATTTCGTGCTGATGACAGACTGCGCGCATATGCCTGCGGAGACGAAAATTCCGGGCCTCCTGTGTTACGAGGATCTGCTTGCGGCACAGGACGACCGTTTTGACTGGCCCGAGTTCGACGAGAACACGGCCTCGTCGCTGTGCTATACCTCGGGCACCACGGGCAACCCCAAGGGTGTGCTCTATTCGCACCGCTCGACGGTGTTGCACACCTGGGCTTCGGCCTTGCCCGACTCGCTGGGGCTGTCGGCGGCGGATGCGGTGCTGCCGGTGGTGCCGATGTTCCACGTCAATGCCTGGGGGCTGCCCTATTCCGCCTGCATGGTCGGGGCCAAGCTGGTTCTGCCCGGGCCGGCGATGGACGGCAAGTCGCTGCACGATTTGTTCGAGGCCGAGGGGGTGACGATCTCGGCCGGGGTGCCGACGGTCTGGCAGGGGCTGTTGGCGCATGTCACGGGACAGGGCCTCACCTTTTCGACCATGCGACGCACGGTGATCGGCGGTTCCGCCTGTCCGCCGGCGATGATGAGCGCCTTTGAGGAAGGCCACGGCGTGCAGGTGATCCACGCCTGGGGGATGACCGAGCTGTCGCCGATCGGCACCATCGGGGTGCTCAAGGGACACCAGCAAGCCCTGCCCGAAGTCGAACGCCGCGCCACCCAGTCGAAACAGGGGCGCGGTGTCTATGGCATCGACATGAAGATCGTCGATGCCGAGGGCGCCGAGCTGCCCTGGGACGGGCAGGCCTCGGGGGAATTGATGGTGCGCGGGCCCTGGGTGGTCGACAGGTATCTCAACGGGGCCGACACGCCGCTGGTCGCGGATTCCGCGGGCAAGGGCTGGTTCCCGACCGGCGACATCGCCACGATCGACGCGGAGGGGTTCATGCAGATCACCGACCGCGCCAAGGATGTCATCAAATCCGGCGGCGAGTGGATCGGCTCGATCGACCTGGAGAACATCGCCCAGTCGCATCCGGGCGTGGCAATGGCCGCCTGCGTCGCGGCCCGGCATCCGAAATGGGACGAACGCCCGCTGCTGATCGCGGTGCGCAAACCCGGCGCCACGGTCACCGAGGCCGAGCTTCTGGCCTTTTTCGATGGCAAGATCGCCAAATGGTGGACGCCGGATGCGGTGATTTTCGTCGCCGCGCTGCCTCTCGGCGGGACCGGCAAGGTGCTGAAACACCAGCTGCGCGACACCTACCGCGACCACCTGTTGGCCACGGCCTGAATGCCGGATTGGCGGCGGCGGCAGGCGGGGCGCATCTGGGACACCTCCGGGTGCGGCCCGCCTCGATGACCGAGCGGCCAGGAACAGAGCTACGTCGAACGTCGGTTGGAGCGGCCCGGCAAAGGCTGGCTTCAAAGGCCGTGTCGATCGGTGAGGAGGCCGCAATTGTTGCGCGGCGCCCGCGCGAAACAGCGATTGTCGCGCGGCGCCATCATCAAGCGCCTACTGGCTTACCCGGATTTCGATAGCATCGCCATAAAGGGTGATCTGCTCGGTGCCCGGATGCGTCGCGGTGAACAGGATGGCGCGCACCTCGACCTGTTCGCCGCAACTGCGGCTGTGGCGCATCCCCACGCCGCCGTCCGTCAGCACGCCCGTCACCAGTTCCGGAAGACGGCCGCGAATACTCTCCCATGTCGGAGCCCCTTCGCAGCCGCGGCTACGAACGCCGTGGATGATCGCGGAGTCCCCAACTTTGAGGGAAACGCTGGGCGCATATTCGATGACGACGGCCTCGGACGCGGCACCAGGATCGGGGGTTTCAGCGGGCCGGTCGGGTGGGAGCGACAAGGTCGCAGCCCCCAATGCGCAGACCAGGATGACGCCGGCCGCAACAGCCGACCTTCGCCGTTTCGGAAACCGCGTGCTGACTTCGGGCCGAGGGGAATCGGGTGCGGGGCCTGCTGCCCGCATCGGCCTGGCTTCGCGATAGAGCCGGTTCCAATGCTCCCGAAGGCCCGCATGATGATCAATCGCCAGGACTTTCCCGAGCAACATGAAGTTGCGGCGCTGCGCGATATGGATGCCTTGCCGCCAATTCTGGAGGTTCTTTACCGCGGCGTCGAAGGCGGCTTGCGTCTGGTTGCCGCTCGCTGCGCAAAGTGCTTCGGCCAGCGCCATGTTGTCGTGGTGCCCCTGCTCGACGCACAAGGCATCGAGCAACTCGTGCCACTGTTGAAAGGCTTCCCAGTCGCGCGTTGCCTGCATCTCCCCTCCAAAGTCAGGCCTCCAGGAAGCGTAGGGGCATGCGATTGATCCTGCAAGGAAATCCAGAAATTTCTTCCGAGGCTTCGGTTTCTTCCACGAATCCGCGCTGCCCTGCACGGTCATCGAGGCTATGGACCTCTTGAGGCGGCGTGACCCGCTTCCGACAAGTTCCATGACCATCGAACAGGAAAGGGCAATCCATGCCTCTCAGATCTCTCGCTACGTTGGCGTTTTCCGCCGGTGCGCTTGCTGTATTGGCCGCTTGCACGCCCACGGGTGGCGGACCTGCGTCCCCGTCGATGCCGACACAACCCTTTGCGGTGACGCGCGTCGACATCAGTCCGATGACCACGGCCAGCCTGTGTCGTGATCTCGGCGGGCAGGGGCAGAGCCCGACCGTAACCATCCGGCACAGCGCTACAGCGGGCGTGCCCATGCGCCTGCACATGCAAGACAACATGAGCAACGGCAACACCTTCGATCACGGCAGCACCCGCGTCATGTCGGACGGCTCCGGGACGACGGTGGTGAGATACGCTTTCCGGCCGCCATGCAACACCACGAACGGCCGCCGCAATTCGCATTATCGGCTGACCGTGGAGGCCGGCGGCACATCGCAGGTCGTCTCGTGGGGACGCTTCGATTCGGCGTCGAGGACAATTCGGTAACGGCCAGCGGCTGGCCCGCTGACCGGCGCCCACGACGCGCGCCGACATGGCGGCGTGGGAGGGTTGCCGCGTGGGCTCGATCGGAAAAGCGTTTGCCCCGGCGTCGAGGACGTCGGGGCTGAGCATCGCCAATGTCGTGGTTCGGCGCTTGCCTGAAGCTCCGAACCACACCGCGTGTCAGCCAGAGGCCTGCGAGGAGCGGATTCCGTCGAGTTCTTTTTGGTCAAAGAGGTTCGGGGGCCTGTTTCGCAAACGAAGCTGGCCGGGTTGGACAAGTTTGCACGCTGATTGATCGTGTATTCCCGTCACGGGATCGCGCTGAACCGCGTCCTGTATCGTGTTCCTTGAAGCTGCTCGGCTTTCGACACGGCCCCGGTTGCGCCCGCCAGCGCGCCGGGGTTTTCCGTTTGCGATGTAGCGTCCAGAGCTGCAACGTGTGCGGCCGCACAGATTGCCCCTCGCCCCGAAGGGCTACATTTTTCGCGAATTTGTTGAAAATCTGGTCGGAGTGAGAGGATTCGAACCTCCGGCCCCTGCCTCCCGAAGGCTAAGGAATTAGTGATCCAGCGCATTCAGTCTGCGCCTTCCCTACACCTATCACGTTTGATTTTTCAATAAAAATGGTGTTCTACTAGGTTGTGGCGCTCTTCGAGGGCGCGCCTCGATTTGCCCTGATTTACCCACCCCGTGCTTCCTATGTGCTTCCGGTAACGAAATGGCCCAAGACCGACTGACCAAGACCGTAGTGGACAAACTCGCACCGCGAGACAAAGAGTACTTTGTCTGGTGCGGGAAACTTGCGGGCTTTGGTGTCCGGGTCTGGCCGACTGGTCGCAAGGTTTTCGTGGTCCAGTATCGCGCGGGAGGCCGCGAAGCACCCACACGCCGAAAATCGCTGGGCGTCTATGGCACCGTCACGACCGACGAGGCCCGCAAAGCCGCAGAATCCTATCTGGCATCCGCACACCTTGGAAACGATCTGGTTGGGAAGGAACGGCAGGCGCGAGTCGAAATGACCGTAAACCAGCTCTGCGATGACTACATCAAGCACGGGATGACGACCAAGAAGCCGAGCACCATCAAAACTGACCTCGGGCGGATCAACGGTCACATCCGCCCGTTGGTCGGGAAAAAGAAAATCAGCTCTTTGACCCGGCGCGACGTCGAGCAGCTTTTGGTGGACGTGGCCGAAGGAAAGACAGCGCGAGACGTTCGCACAGAGAAGGGGCGCTCAATCATAACGGGCGGCAAGGGCACCGACCCGAACCGTTCGGCTCTTGGGTGGCATCTTCACCTACGCCATGAACTGAATAGCCCCTAGATTCGTGGACGCCTTCTTCCCTAATTTTGAGGCAAGGAGGCCGAGATGGGCAAAGGCAATTTCAGCGACGAGTTCAAGCGTGACGCGGTCGCGCAGATCACTGAGCGGGGCTACCCGGTTGCGGAGGTGTCGCGACGGCTCGGGGTAAGCGCGCACTCGCTCTATGCGTGGAAGCGCAAATTCGCGAAGGCGTCGTCTGGCGAGTCAGAGAAGGATGCGGAGATCCGGCGTCTGAAGCGGGAGCTGACGCGGGTGACCGAGGAGCGCGACATCCTAAAAAAGGGCGAGCCATTGTCCGCCATTGGTCCGAGGACAATGGCGAGCGCGTATTTCGCCAGGGATGCCAAGTGAGATACGCGTTCGTGGCCGAGCATCGCGGGAGGTTCTCCGTGCGGGCGATGTGCCGATGCTTGCGCATTCAGCCGAGCGGCTTCTATGCGTGGCTGAAGGCACCGCTGAGCAAGCGGGCCCAGGAGGATCAACGGCAGACAGCGCTGCTGAAGGAGGCCTGGGTAGAGAGCGGCAAGGTCTATGGTCACCGCAAGCTGCACGACGATCTGATCGAACAGGGCGAAAGCATCTGCGTGAACCGTGTGGCCCGTCTCACCAAGCTGGCCGGGATCAAGGCTCAGATCGGCTATAAGTGCCGCCCCGGAAAGTATGGCGGCAGGCCGTCGGTCGTTGTCGACAACACCCTGGATCGGCAGTTCGACGTGCGCACGCCGGACAAGGTCTGGGTCACCGATATCACTTACATTCGCACGCAGGAGGGCTTTGCGTATCTGGCCGTTGTCATCGATCTTTTCTCGCGCCGCGTGGTTGGCTGGTCGTTGCAGAGCCGCCAGACGACTGACGTTGTGTTGGAGGCTCTGCACATGGCCGTCTGGCGTCGAAAGCCCAAGGGGAAGGTCCTGATCCATTCGGATCAGGGCAGCCAATTCACCAGCCTGGACTGGGCCGCGTTCCTGCGGGGCCACAATCTGGAGCATTCGATGAGCCGGCGCGGTAACTGCCACGACAACGCGGTGGCCGAGAGCTTCTTCAACCTTCTCAAGCGCGAACGGATCCGGCGCAGGACCTACAAAACCCGGGAAGAAGCCCGGCAGGACGTGTTCGATTACATCGAGATGTTCTACAACCCGAAGCGCAAGCATGCGAGAAACGGGATGCTGTCGCCCGTCGAGTTCGAACGGCAGCGGAGACTGAGACCCGAAGGCGTCTAGAAAACGCGGGGCTATTCAAAAGGCGGGATTCGCAGAACCCGACATCTACGATTTCCAACCATCGGACTTCGCGGGATACACACACCAAAACACCGCAGACGAGGACAGCGCGATAGATGACCACGGCTCCTTCGCAACTTTCGCTTTTTCCGGCTGATCCGTCGCCCGAGCTTCCGGACGGCCTGACCTACCGCGAAGACTACATCACGGGGCGCGATGCCGATGGGCTGCTCGCCGCTGTCGATGCGTCCGCGTGGCTTGCCGATCTGAAACGGCGCGTTCAACACTACGGCTACAGGTATGACTACAAGGCGAGGCAGGCGCGGCGCGAAGACCGTATCGGCCCTTTGCCTGACTTTTTGAAGGGGGTAGCAATACGGTTGGCCCGCGAAGGCATGTTCTCGAAACCGCCGAATCAAGTCATCGTCAACGAGTACCTACCCGGCCAAGGAATCGCGGCGCATATCGACTGCCGCCCCTGCTTTGGCGAGACAATCGCAATCCTGAGCCTCGGGTCGGCCTGCGTGATGCGGTTCGAGCATCACCCAAGTTCCCGAACGGTTGAACTGGCTCTCCAGCCACTCAGCCTTCTGACCCTCTCGAGCGAAGCGCGGCATGAATGGACCCATGCCATACCCGCGCGAAAAAGCGACCTGATCGGCGGCGAAAAACACCTGAGGTCGCGTCGGATTTCGTTGACCTTCCGGACGATGCGGTTCGAATGACCAAGGGTTGATCGGCGTTCGGTGCAGTGTGAAAGTCGCGGGTAGCACCAGGGGATGTCGTATGAAGATTGGTCAAATTGTTCGAAACAGCATCCCCGCGATTCTTGAATACTGTGAGACCCAAGACCGGGCAGAAATTGCGCGCCTTCAAGACCCGCGTTATTCGAAAGAGACATTCGACATCAACTATCCATTCTGTAAGCCCGTGGAGGCAATTGGCGAAACAGAACGTGTCCGGTACTGGACACGAGAGCATGTTGTTTGCGGCGTCGCCGTTCGCGTCACAAGTCAATGGTTCAACCCGCCGACGAGCAATAGCCTGCAATTGCTCAATCAATACCTCGAACAGCGTAAAATCGAAGTACCCTTGCTACCCAACACCTCTACAGAAATTGAAACGACTGCGGGTTTTCCCCGCGCCGCGCGAGGTCGCTTCAAAGGCAACGCCATCGGGAATGCACAAAACGCCTTGGTCCGAAACATACTGAGCCGGCTTGGTGAAGAACACTTCAACGAAGCCGACTGGCATGAGGTTGTGCGTGAATTTGGAAATGCCTGCGCCTATTGTGGTGCTCAGACCGATTTGGTCATGGATCACGTTATTCCCATCAACAAGCAATCGCTCGGGGAACATCGGATAGGAAATCTTGTCCCGAGTTGTCGCACCTGCAATGCGAAGAAGGGCCAGCATGATTTCCGCGATTTTCTGGGTAAGGACCAAGGCAGAATTAATGCGATTCAAGCGCATATGGCCAAGCACTCCTATGACTCCATTGGGAATAATAGGCAGCTTCGTGAGATCATTGACCTGGCCCATCAAGATGTAAGAATCCTCGCGGATCACTACGTTGCCATCATCAATGCCATGCAGGACCAGCAACGGGACACGTAGTTGAACAAGAAATCGCTGCGGAAAGCGTGGCTACCTTATCTCGTGCCACCCGCTGTTCGCGGACGTCGAGACAGGCGCACCAAGATCGACATACCGTTCGGGGGCTAACGTGTGGATCGGCAGAACGGTTTTCGGCTTGAGAGCTTGGACGACCCGCGCGAGATCATCCCTACTGGCATGTCCAGAGGTGTGTAGAATATCAAAAGCCACACCGTTCTTGTCGCACCAATCACGCAAATTCGGAGAACTACGCTCCAAGTATCCGGGCCACATTGAGTAGATGAGCCTGCCACCCTCTAATTGGCCGTCACTCTCGAAATCGCCAGCCATCGAGGCGCGGAATGTCACCACCCATTTGGATTTGTCGGAGACAAGTTCCTCCGGGTAGATGCGCGACCTACGGAAAGACGCAACCACATCAAAAATCTGATTCCGTACAATCTGCGCTTTCATGCGGGTCGGCAGGAAAACACGCATCGGCCCCGAAGTCGGGTCGGGGAGCGTGGCGCGTCCTATGGAGTGCAGCAGATGGGCGATATAGCCATCGGCAACGAGGACCCGGCCTGATTTTAGTGTGGCCTTGTAGAAGGTGACCAGCCTGTCAATGTTCTGCCCGGAGAAACCAGCCAAAACGATGCCCTCGGTCTCCCGGATTTTTGCGGCAATCTGCTCAACCAATTGAGCCTCGGTCAAAGCTGGCCCGCGATCATCCCTACTCAGGGTCGTGCCTTCCAACAGCAGGGCGTCGATGTCCCTTGGCGGATCGGACAACAACCGCTTGAAAGCCCAGCTTTTCCAACCGTGGCCGCGCAGGTCACCAGAATAAAACAGACGCTTGCCAGCAGCTTCGATCAAAAGGGAGTAGGAGTCAAAGGCGGAATGATCCGCCAAATACGGCGTGATCCGAAACGGCCCGATGTGCAGAGAATGCCGGTCTCGATAGTGATGGACATTTTCAAAGGTCACCCCATACGGGGTGAACGCGCTAGCCGCGCGCAACAGCCTGTCCGCCTCTTTTCCTATGTATTTCGGAATCAACGGTGATGAGAATTGAACAAGCCCATAGTGGTCTAAATGCGGGTGCGAAATCACAATTCCTAGAAGATTCGGGTTTGAACCATCGGCCAGCCCTTCAACATCGGGCAGCGCAGCTTCGCCAAACACTTCGCCCATGAGAGGTTCCCCAAGGTCGAGCAGGATTGACGCCCCGTCTGCATGGACTTCAACACAGTTCCCACCGATCTCATTTCCGCCCCGGTGAATCCTGATCTTCATTGAACAATCACACCTATTGGCTGTAGTGAGGTGACCGCGCTCAGCAGCTGAGACCGTGCGACGGCCTCTCCGCCGTCCCGCATAGTGTTGACTTGGCTGCCGCGCTGAAAAGGTAACTCAAAGCCCTGTGGAAATGACATGAAAGCAAGGCCCATCGGAGGGAAATCCGAGTGCTGGCGTGACAGATCGCACAAACCACTGTTCACAACCCCTGCAAAGCCAGCGAGATTGCAATTTGCATAGTATTGCGCAGGAGCCAATACCACGAGGCTCAGTTGTGTGGCGTCAATAAGGGGGCGTCCCAAGTATCCAAAACGCGCAGCGTTCTGCCTACTCAGCAGCAGCGCCAGTCCATACCGAAGCACCTCAAACAGGGCGAAAAGCGGCGTATCGCTGGCCCACTTCAATTCAATCAGTTCCGCGGTGCCGCCGTCTATGCGGGCAAGGTCCAAAGCCGCGCGTTTATCAGAGCGCCCGTCCACCAGCCCGGAAGCCACGGGAATTTGATTGTACCATCCGGGCAAGTCTCCAAGTTCTGCCAAGGTCACAATCGCCCGTTCCAAAACGACCTCCGGGCTTTTGTTGTTGTCGGCAATCTCGATCCTACGCTCATGCCGCCAGTTTTCGCGGGACGGAATGCGTCCATGCCAATTTCCGACGATCTGCTCAAAAAGCATCGTGACGATTTCAGGCGAAAAACTATCGGGGAGCGGAGAATTGCAAAGGCTGCGACAGGTAGAAATCTGTTTGAGTGACTGCCCCGGTCGCAATCCAAGGGCGTCATGGATGATCTGATCTGTCCCATCAAAAATCGAAACGGCGGCTGAAATGTCCTTTGCAAGCAAGGGAGGTTCTCCCAAAGACCGTTCCCTGCGGTACGCCCCCGCAAGGTGGTCTCGATCCTGATCCTGGTGATCGGGGAGTTAGAACAACCGCACTAAGACGGCCCCTATGGCCTTTAGACCGGGGTCCTGGACATACGCCACAGGCTCCCCGACCGCAGGGGTCAAGGAGAGTGGCGCTGAAACGGTCAGCACCTACCGCTTAGTGCAGGGGTGTTCTACGCCCCAGAACCGCGCGTGACGGTTCCGATCCAAGCTTTAGCCCGAAACTTGGGCAGACAGCAAAGGCTTTTGACGTAAGGCAAGATTGCAGGCACAACTGCGTAGGTCGTGTTTGGGGTGGCAAAGGTGCCCGAAAAAGGAGAAACACTCTTGCTCACCAAGGAAAACCCGCTTGTTTCCCTCGAAGCCGCCTCCGCCGCGCGTGTGAGGGGCGCGAAGGCGGCTCCGAGGAAAGCAAGCTCTCTATAAGGTATATCTATCTCTATCTATCTCTATCTATCTTAGGAGGGTGGAGCGGCAGCTGATGACCCACGAAGACGTTGAGCCATTGAGGGCAAGTTATCGGCCCGCGAAGATCAAGGTGCTTTTCATCGGAGAAAGCGCGCCCGCCGGAGGCGCGTTCTTCTACAAGCAAACAGGTCAGGTTCACAGCCAGTTTCGACAAGCCCTCACGCCACACATCGGAGACAGCCCGTCCTTTGTCGCAGCTTTCAAGCAATCAGGCTTCTATTTGGACGATTTGGTGTTGGAACCTGTGAACTGGCTGTCCCGGTCGGAGCGACAGGCGATCCATGCCGCAAGCATCGATTCTTTGGCAGAGCGATTGAGGGACTACGAAGCGCCTCTTGTTGTGGCCTTCATGAAAGGTATCACGGCACCTGTCAAAGCAGCGATTGCGGCGTCGGGAACATCGTGTCAGTTTGAGGTTGTGCCGTTTCCGGGCAATGGGCGACAGGGCGAGTTCCGTTCAGCCATGACTGCGATCATGCCAAGCCTTCTGAGCCAGTAGCCGAGGGCGTCAGATTCGACCCAAAATGACCTGAGTTTACCCACGCCGTGCTTACTATGTGCTTACCGTTACAGTAAGCACATCAGCAGGGATCACATAAGTTATTGAAAATATTGGTCGGAGTGAGAGGATTCGAACCTCCGGCCCCTGCCTCCCGAAGACAGTGCTCTACCAGGCTGAGCTACACTCCGACCGTGGGCGGGGATTACCGCGCCGGTGCCGGGTATGCAAGAGGCATAATGCGCTCAGCTGTCGGCATTTGCGGCCTCGGCGGCGATGATCACCGGGCGCGGGGCGGCGACGGATTCGTTGCGCATCCGGGTGCGCTGCACGGGGCGGTTGGCCGAAACGTTGCGCCGCGATTCGCGGAACACGATGTAAAGCCCCGAGCCGACGATCAGGCCGGCGCCGGCGACGGTCCAGCGGTCGGGCGATTCGTTGAACAGGAGAGCGCCATAAAAGGCCGCCCAGAGGATCTGCGAATACTGCATCGGCGCGACCAGCGCGGCCTCGGCCCGGCGATAGGCCGAGATCGTCAGCATCATCGCCAGAAGCGCCAGAAAGGCGATGATCGCGACGACCCCCAGATGCGGCAGCGCCATCGGCACATAGACCGGGGCCATCAGCACCGCCATGATCACCACATTGGCCATCATCGGATAGAGCAGCAGCACGGCGCTGCGTTCGGCCCGGCCGATCTTGCGCGAGGTGACGCCGACCAGCGCCGCCGCCAGTGCCGAGATCAGCGCCGAGATATGGCCTAGGGTGATGTCCTGCGCGCCCGGGCGCAGCACCACCAGCACGCCGATCAGCCCGACAACCACGGCCAGCCCGCGATGGATGCCGACGCGCTCGCCCAGCACGGGGATCGCCAGCAGCGTCACCAGCAGCGGCGAGGCAAAGAGCACGGCATAGACCTGCGCCAGCGGCAGCACGGTGAAGGCATAGAAGGCGCCAAAGGCCGAGGCGACGACCATCAGCGTGCGCAGGGTCATCCACCAGGGATGCACCGCGCGCAGCGTGCCGGGATGCGGGTCGCGGATCAGGATCACCACCAGCATCGGGAAGCTGAGCAACCCCATGTAGAACATGATCTGAAAGACGCTGTAGGTCTCGCCCAGGATGCGGATCAGCACGTCATGCGTGGCGTAAAAGGCAAAGGCCAGCAGCGCCATCAGCGGGCCGGCGGGACCGGAGGCAAGGCGCTCCGGGTCGGTCTGGGCAGGGGCGGACATGCAGGGTATTCCGGTCAAGGGGCCGCGCCGAGCCTAGCAGTGCGGTGTTGGCGCTCGCAAGAGGGGGTCAGCCGCGTTCGCGAGTGTCCAGCTCGAAGGCCGGCAGGCCGCGGTGGTGCACGACGCGCTGCGGATAGGGGATCTCGATCGCCTCGGCCTTGAGCGCGTTCCAGATCGCGAACAGCACGTCCGAGCGGTATTTGCCGGTCAGATCCTCGATCCCCTCGACCCAGTATTCCACCGAGAATTCAACGCCGCTGTCGGCAAAGGCGGTCAGCTCGCATTCGACGGCATGCTCATCGGTGTCGTTGAGCACGAAGGGCAGGGCGGCCACTGCGGTCTCGATCAGTGCGGGGACGCGGTTGATGTCGGTGTCGTAGCTGACGGAAAACGCCGCGTCATAGCGGTGGGCCTTGCCGGCGTCCGACAGGTTCGTCACCCGCGAGGTGATGAAATCCTCGTTCGGCACGACGATCCAGCGGCCGTCGATGGTCTGCAGGATTGCCGCGCGGGCGGTCATCTTGACGATGGTGCCTTCCTCGCCGTTGTCGAGGACGACATAGTCGCCGACCGTCGTCTGCCCCTCCAGCAGCAGGATCACCCCCGAGACGAAATTCGCCGCGATCTGTTGCAGGCCCAGGCCGATACCGACGCCCAGCGCGCCGCCCAGCACGGCGATGGCGGTCAGGTCGATGCCCATGATCGACATCAGCAGCAGGAAGGCTGCGCCGAAGATCACGATCTGGCTGGCCTTGATCGCCAGTTCCCGGGTGGCGGGGCGCAATTCCTCGCGCGCCTTGATGAAATCCTCGGACTGGCCGTTCGACCAGCGCCCCAGCCAGAACAGCAGCGAGCCCGAGATCAGCCCGCGCACCAGCGCCATCGCTGTGAAGCGGATGTTGCCCAGGTCGATGATCAGCGCGTTCAGATAGTCGATCGCCGGCCCCAGCAGCCCGACGAGGTTCAGCGCCAGCACCGGCAGCAGCACGAAGCGGCCCAGCAGGCGCAGGAACCCGTCGTTCAGGATGTCGCGCACGAAGATGCGCGCGGCGAGCAGCAGGAACAGGTTCTTGCCAAAGGCAATCACCGCGCCTGAGCCGAACATCGAGCGCGTCGCGCCCTCGCCGATGGCCGTCAGCACCCAGGCCAGCAGCGGCATCATCAGCGGCACGAAGGGCAGGAAGAACCGCCGCACGGTGGCGATCAGGCCGGCCTTGTCCTCGGGCGGGGTCAACAGGCGGGTCAGTGGCGGGGCCAGGCGTCCGGCGATCAGCCGTGCCGCGACATAGGCCACGACCAGCAGCGCGAATTGCGACCAGGCAGCGGGGCTGGTCAGCCAGTCGAGGGCCACATCGCGCCCGGCAGCCCACCAGTCGCGCGCCGTTTCCATCCAGACTGCGGTATCCATGTCCGACCCTCGCACCAAACCATTCCCAGCCCTCTAGCCGGTCGGGAACGCGGGTGCCAGCCCCGGGGCACCGCGCGGGGGGCGGAACGGCGGGGGTATGCGCCCCCCCGCCGCCCGCCGCCCCGTAAACCGGCGACACTGGGCACGGAACACACGCGACCCGGGCCCAGAGGGGAAACAGAACACTGAAACCCGGGCCGCGCAGGGATATTGCTAAGTTGCAATTGCCCCTCCATTAATGGGAAAAGCCATCCTGGTTTCCCCCTGCCGAAGGCCCGCCGATGACCCTCTCGAGTATCCAGAGTTTTCTCAAGCACCACACCGAGGCGCTGGTGAAGGACGTGGGGATCGAGGCGGCCGCCGATTTGTCGGGGCGTTCCAAGGCCAGCCTGAACCGCTACTACTCGGTCCTGCCCGAGCACGAGGACCGCTATATGCCGGTCGATGTCGTCGCTGCGCTGGAAGCGGCGTCCAGCTTTCCGCATGTCACGCATGCGCTGGCGGATCTGCGCGGCATCATCCTGGCGCACGACGACCAACGCCCCAACGCGCCGCGCAGCGGGTCGGTGAATTCCGACGTGATTGCCTTGAGCCAGCGATTTGCGCTGCTGATCTCCGAGTATCAGACGGCGATCGAGGACGGCACGATCAGCGCCAACGAGGCGCGGCGGCTGCTGATCGAGACGCTGGCGCTGCAGCGGGTGCTGATCGACATGAAGCTGAACCTCGAACGCGAAGCGACCTGAGGCGGCGCACGCGCGGCGACGCGTTGTGCTGCCGTCACTGGCCACCGGCGCGCAGGTCTTGTATCAGTGCGCGCGATGTTCATGGGGCGCGCGCCGCCCCGTCTCCAGGCCAGGGCCTCTGCATTGCCGATGAAAGACCTGCGCACAGATCCGCGAGCCGCGGCTCGGACCGCCAGCCGCATCGAACTGTCCGATGTCGGGCTGTCGATTGACGGGCGCGCGGTGCTGCAGGGCCTGAGCTTTGCCACCGCCGAGGCCCGTGTGGGCATCGTCGGGCGCAACGGGTCGGGCAAGTCGACGCTGTCTCGGGTGATCGCCGGGCTGGTCGCGCCGCGCACCGGCCAGGTGCGGATCAATGGCCACGATCCCGCCCGCGACCGCCGCGCGGCGCTGCGCGAGGTGGGGATCCTGTTCCAGAACCCCGATCACCAGATCATCTTTCCGACGGTGATCGAGGAAATCGCCTTTGGTCTGACGCAGATGGGTCAGCCCCGGACCGACGCCGCCGAGGCCGCGCGGGCAATCCTCGCGCGGTTCGGTGTGGCGCATTGGCAGGACGCCCAGGTTGCGACCCTTTCGCAGGGGCAAAAGCATCTGGTCTGCCTGATGGCGGTGGTGGCGATGGCGCCCGGGCTGTTGATCCTGGACGAACCCTTTGCCGGGCTCGACATTCCGACCCGCGCGCAGCTGACGCGCTATCTGTCGCATTATGCGGGCAGCTTGATGCATATCTCGCACGACCCGCGCGATCTGGCGGGCTATGATCGGGTGATCTGGATCGACAAGGGCACGGTGCGGATGCAGGGCCCGGCGCACCCTGTGCTGGAGGCCTATGTCACCGAGATGACCCGGAACGGAGAAGCCGATGATCTCGCTGACCTCGCCCGTTAGGACGCGCGCCCATGACTGGCCGGCCGGGGCAAAGCTGGCCGGGCTGTGCCTGGCCAGCGCAGGTCTGTTCTTTGTCACCGACCCGCTGGCGCAGGCGGCGATTCTGGGGGCGGTGCTGGTGCTCTATGCCCTGCCGGGGTGGCTGTTCCTGGTCTCGGGATTGCGCAAGCTGCGGGTGCTCTGGCCCTTTGTGGCGGTGGTGCTGGTCTGGCATCTGTGGACCGGCAGCGCCGCGCAGGGTGCGGTGATCGTGATGCGGCTGGTGTCGGCGGTGGCGCTGGCCAATCTGGTGACCATGACCACGCGCCTCAGCGACATGATCGCCGTCGTGCACCGGCTGACGGCCCCCCTGCGGGTGCTGGGCCTGCCGTCGCGGGCGCTGGAACTGGCGATCGCGCTGGTCATCCGCATGACGCCGGTGATGCTGGCCAAGGGGCAGTTGCTGGCGCAGTCCTGGGCCGCCCGTTCACCCCGCCGCACCAGTTGGCGGATCGTCCTGCCCTTTGCGCTGGTGGCGCTCGATGATGCCGACCATGTTGCCGATGCCCTGCGCGCGCGCGGTGGCCTGACCCCTCTGGAGGAGCGTTGAATGGAGAAATCCCTCGTTCTGGTGGCGATCTTTGCCGCGCTGATTGCCGTTCTGGGCCTGATCCCCAACCTGACGCTGGCCTTTGGCGTGCCGATCACCGCGCAGAACCTGGGCGTGATGCTGGCCGGCGCTGTGCTGGGCGCGCGGCGTGGCGGGCTGGCGGTGCTGCTGTTCCTGCTGCTGGTCGCGCTGGGCCTGCCGCTTTTGTCCGGCGGGCGCGGGGGGCTGGGGGTGTTCCTGTCGCCGTCTGCCGGGTTCCTGGTCGGCTATCCCGTCGCGGCCTTTGTCATCGGGCTGATCGTCGAACGCTGGCGCTCTGCCCCCTTGGGGCTGGTGGCGACACTGGCATCGCTGATCGGCGGCATCCTGGTGACCTATGCCTGTGGCGTCGTCGGGATGATGATCGCCCTGGACAAGACCGCGGTCGAGGCACTGGGCCTTGTGCTGATCTTCATCCCCGGCGACGTGATCAAGTCGGTGGTCGCGGGGCTGCTGACCGCCTCGCTGTTCAAGGCGCGCCCGGCCAGCGTGCTGTCGCGGTCCGATGATCGGGGTTGAGGCGCTGCTGGCGCGCCGCCGCTCGGTGCGCGCCTTCACCGGGGCGCCGGTCCCGCGTGAGACGGTCGCCGCGATCCTGCGCGCGGCCCGTCAGGCGCCGAGCGGCGCGAACCTGCAACCCGGGCGGTTCCATGTGCTGACCGGCGCGCCCCTGGCCGGGCTGGTCGGGCAGTTGCAGCAGGCGCTGGCCGAGGGCGCGCCGATTGACAAGGACTACAGCTATTTCCCGCAGCCGATGGCGCCCTATCTGAAGGCGCGGCAGCGCGCGGCGGGGTATGCCCTCTATCAGGCGCTGGGGATCGAGCGGCGCGACACCGAGGGGCGGCGCGCGCAGTTCGACCGCAACTATGCGTTCTTCGGCGCGCCGGTGGGCATCGTGGTGACGATCGACCGCGACATGGGCGCGGGCTGTTTCATGGATCTGGGCATGGCGCTGATGGCGCTGCTGCTGGCGGCCGAGGACCGGGGGTTGGGGGCGACCGGGATCGGTGCGCTGGCCAATTACGGGCGGCTGGTGCACCGGCATCTGGCGCTGCCCGAGGATGAGCTGGTGGTCTGCGGCATCGCGCTGGGCGTGACCGACGCGGCCGCGCCGGTCAACGGCTTTCGCACCGAGCGCGCGCCGCTCGACGACTATGCCCGTTTCGCGGGGTTCGAGGACTAGCCGCGCAGCACCGCCGCCGTGCCGATCCCGCCCGCTGCGGCGATGGCGGCAAGGCCGGTCTGGCCGGTGCCGCGCAGCCGGTGGAACAGCGCCACCGCGAGGATCGCGCCCGAGGCGCCGACCGGGTGCCCGCGGGCCAGCGCGCCGCCGTCCGGGTTGACGATCCGCGGGTCCAGATCCGCGCCGCGCTGGCAGGCGATGGCCTGAACGGCAAAGGCCTCCATGATCTCGGCGCGGTCCAGATCCGCAACCGACAGGCCGGCCCGGGCCAGCGCAGCGCGGATCGCGGCGACGGGGGCGAGGCCCGGCAGATCGGGCGTGTCGCCCAGCGTCGCGCCGGCGCTCAGGCGCACCGCCGGCAGGCCGAGGCGCTGAGCCATGCGATCCGAGACCATCACCACAAACGCCGCGCCATCGGCGGCAACGGCCATGTTGGCGGCGGTGATCGTGCCGTGGACGACCGGCGCGCGGGCGCAGGCGCGCGGTGTCAGATCGCGGGTGAAGGCGTCGGTTTCCAGCCCGGCCAGCGGCACCAGCCCCGGGGCCGCCACCACACGGGCCCTGGCGTGGCTGGCCTGCGCCCAGGCGTCCTGTTCGGCGCGATGGATCCCCTGCAGCGACGCCAGCCGGTTGGCGGCCTCGGCCATGTCGGGGTCGCGGTCGGGCCAGGGGGTGAACGGGGCCTGGTCATAGGCTTCGGGCGGGCGGCCGTCGAGGTGGGTGCGCAGGCGGATCGGGCGGCGTGAGTAGCTTTCGACGCCGCCGGCGATGACCACCTCGTGCAGGCCCGCGCGGATCATCGCATCGGCCAGCAGCAGCGCATCCAGCCCGCCCGCGCATTGCCGGTCGATGCTGAGGCCGGCGACGGTCTGCGGCAGGCCTGCCGCCAGCGCCGCCACCCGCGCCGGGTTGCCACCGGCCCCCAGCGCATTGGCGGCGATCACCTCGCCCACGGCCCCGGGCGGCAGGCCGGCATCGGCCAGCGCGGCGCGGATCACCGGGGCGGCCAGGTCGTGCGGCTGAAGCGCCGCAAAGGCCCCGCCCCGTGGCGCGACGGGGGTGCGGCGGGCGGCGACGATCGCGGTCATGGCATTCCCCCGACGGTTTCGGTCAGCGCCTGCAGATCGGGCTTGCCGGCGGCGAGCAGCGGCAGGGTGTCGAGGAACACATAGCGGCGCGGCGCGGCATGGGCGGGCAGCCCGGCCCGGCAGAGGGTGCGCAGGCGCCCTTCGCAGGCCGGGTCACCCTGCACCACGGCCACGAGGTGCTGCCCGCGCAGCGCGTCGGCCTCGGGGATCACCGCGCAAAGCGTCACGGCAGGGTCGGTGGCCAGCAGGCGTTCGACATCCTCGGGAAAGACACTGTGCTCGGCCACGCGGATCATCCGGGTCTTGCGGCCCTTCAGGATCAGGTAGCCGGCGCTGTCCAGCAGGCCCATTTCCCCGATGCTCAGAAACGCGCCCTCGCGCCGGGTGTCGCGGCTGTCGCCGCTGTCATAGCCGTCGAACAGATAGGGGCTGGCGGCCCAGATCTCGCCCGCCACGCCGGGGGCGGCCGGAGTGGTCCCGTCGCGGATGTCCAGAGTCACGCCGGGATAGGCGCGGCCGACCGAACCGGCGGGGGTTTGGGGATCGCTCAGGGTCAGGAAACTGGTCTCGGCCGCGCCAAAGAATTCGCGGATATCGGCCGCGGGGAACAGCCGTGTCAGCCCTGCCCGCAGGACCGGATCCAGTGTGCCGCCGCCAACCATGACCAACCGCATTCCCGCCCGCACCGCGGTCCCCGCGCCGGCCAGCAGCAGCCTGAGCTGGCTGGGCGTGGCGTAAAGGACGGTCGCTGGCTGCAACGCCTGCAGCTGATAGCGGGGCGCAAGGCCGGCGAGGGCCCGCAGATCCGCGCCCAGAAACAGCGCCTCGAGCGTGGCGTAGAGCGTCAGCGAATGACCGAGCGCGCCGAGCGTCGCATAGCAATCGGTTGCGCCCAACCCGAACAGGTCGCGGTTGACCCCGAAGCTGGCGATCCAGCTGGCCTGGCTGCGGCGGATCGTCTTGGCGCGGCCGGTCGAACCCGAGGTTTCGACAAAGAGCTGCGGTATGGCGGACGGACGGCAGCCGACCGTGCCGTCCCGGCCCACCGCCGGCGCGCCACCGGCATCGAGGCAGGCAACGAGCGCCGCCAGACCCGCGTCATCGGCGGGCCAGAGGGTGCTGTCGGGGCTGCGTCGAAACCGGTCGGGCTGCATCCCCCTGCTTTGGCAAAACCCCGACGCTGCGGCAAGCAGGAAGCGCCCGGTTGATCTTTTGCGCGCTTCGGGCAACGCTGACTGCCGCGGGCCTTTCGGAGGGTGGCATGAAGGACGAGACGCGCAGCCGGCTGACCAACAGCCATTGGGGGGCCTATTGGGTCGATGTCGCCGAGGGTCGCGTTACCGGCCTGCGTGATTTCGGCCCAGATCCCGACCCGTCGCCCATCGGCCACGGTATCGTCGGCACGCTCGATGGTCCGCTTCGCATCGGCCGGCCTGCGGTGCGGCGGTCGTGGCTGGAGCATGGCCCGGGGTCGCGGGGCGACCTGCGCGGGGCCGAGGATTTCATCGAGGTCAGCTGGGACACCGCGAACCGGCTGGTAGCCGACGAGCTGGCGCGGGTGATCCGTGATCGCGGCAACAGCGCGATCTATGCCGGCAGCTATGGCTGGGCCAGCGCCGGGCGGTTCCATCACGCGCAGAGCCAGCTGAAGCGGTTTCTGAACACGATCGGCGGTTTCACCAGTGCCCGTAACACCTACAGCTTTGCCGCCGCCGAGGTTCTGGTGCCGCATGTGCTGGGCAATTTCTGGGAGTTTCTGGAGACCTCGACCAGCTGGGAGTCGATTGCCTCGGATTGCGATCTGTTCGTGGCCTTCGGTGGCGTGCCGCTGAAGAACGGACAGATGAGTTCGGGCGGTCTGGGCGCGCATGTGCAGCGCGCCGGGCTGATGGCGGCCGCGCAGGCGGGGGTGCGATTCGTCAATATCTCGCCCCTGCGCGAGGATATCGACGCAGGGGCGCGCCCCGAATGGCTGGCGCCGCGGCCCTCGACCGATGCCGCGCTGATGCTGGGGCTGGCGCATACGCTGCTGATCGAGGGGCTCTATGACCAGGCGTTTCTGGATCGCTACACCGTGGGCTTCGACTGGTTCGCGGCCTATCTGCGTGGTGCGGGCGACGGCGTGACCAAGACCGCCGACTGGGCGGCGGCGATCACCGAACTGCCGGCCGAGACGATCCGCGCACTGGCCCGGCGCATGGCCGCCAGCCGGACGATGATCTCGGTCGCCTGGGCGCTGACCCGGCAGGACCACGGCGAGCAGCCCTATTGGGCGGCGATCGCGCTGGCCGCGATGCTGGGGCAGATCGGCCAGCCGGGCTGCGGCATCGGCTTTGGTTATTCCGCGACCAACGCGGTCGGCCAGAACAAGCAGCGGATCGACTATGCGTCCTTGCCGATGGGCCGCAACCCGGTGCGCGATTTCATCCCTGTGGCGCGCATCGCGGACATGCTGGAGAACCCGGGCGGCGCGTTCGATTATGACGGCAAGCGGCTGACCTACCCTGATATCCGTCTGGTCTGGTGGGCCGGCGGCAACCCGTTCCACCATCATCAGGATCTGAATCGCCTGCGCCGCGCCTGGGCGCACCCCGAGACGATCATCGTCAACGAGTGGAGCTGGAACAGCGCGGCGCGGCACGCCGATATCGTGCTGCCGGCGACCACCACGCTGGAGCGCCGCGACCTGGCGCTGAACCCCAAGGATCCGTTCATCACCGTGATGGACCCGGCCGTCCCGCCTCATGCCGAGGCGCGCGACGACCACGAGATCTTTCGCGGCATCGCGGCGCGGATGGGGGTCGAGGAGGCCTTTACCGAGGGGCGCAGCGCCGACGACTGGCTGCGCTGGATCTATGACGTCTCGCGCCAGCGCGCCGCGCGCATAGGGGTGGACCTGCCGGTCTGGGACGATCTGCAGCGTGACGGCTGGCACAAGGTGCCCGTGCCGGAGGCGCCGATGATCCTGTTCAAGGATTTCCGCGAAGACCCTGTGGCGAACCCCTTGCCGACCCCCAGCGGGCGGATCGAGATCGGGTCCGCGACCATCGCCGGGTTTGGTTATGACGACTGTCCCGGCCATCCCGCCTGGTTCGAGCCGCTGGAATGGCTGGGCAACGCCACGCCCGAGGCCCCGCTGCACATGCTGTCGAACCAGCCGCGCACCAAGCTGCATTCGCAGCTGGACCACGGGGCGGTCAGCCGTTCCGATCGTATCGAGGGGCGCGAGCCGGTGCTGATGCACCCCGAGGATGCCGCCGCGCGGGGGCTGATCGCTGGCCAGATCGTGCGGATTTCCAACGCGCGCGGGGCCTGTCTGGCCGGGGTGCGGATTTCGGACGGTATTCGCCCCGGGGTGATCCAGATTTCCACCGGCGCCTGGTGGGATCCTGAAGACGGGCTGTGCCGTCACGGGAACCCCAATGCGCTGACGCCCGACAAGGGCACCTCGAAACTGGCGCAGGGGCCGATTGCGCATACCTGCCTGGTGCAGGTCGCGGCCTGGGACGGCCCGCTGGGTCCGATCGGCATCGACACACCCCCTGATCTGAGCCCGGAGGACCGGCCATGACCACGCCCGAGACCCTTGCCGCGATGATCCCCGACGGGGCCTCGGTGATCCTGCCCAAGGGCGAGGGGCCGGACGCCCCCGTCGCGCTGGCCAAGGCGCTGATCCGGCGCGGGGCGCGCGATCTGCATCTGATCACCCTGCCGGCCTGCGCGGCGCCGGTCAGCGGGATGATGGTCGACATGCTGATTGGCGCAGGCTGCGTCGCGCGGGTCGAGACCTCGGGCGTGTCGCTGGGCGAATTGGGTCCGGCGCCGGCGTTCAACCGCGCGGTGACCTCGGGCGCGGTGACGGTGACCGACGCGACCTGCCCGGCGCTCTATGCCGCGGTGCAGGCGGGCGGCAAAAGCCAGCCCTTCGCCACCCTGCGCGGCATCATCGGCAGCGATCTGGAGCGGATGCGCGACGACTGGGTGGTGATCGACAACCCCTTCCAGCCCGGCGACAAGGTGGTGGCGCTGAAGGCGATCAACCCGGATGTGGCGATGTTCCACGCGCCGATGGCCGACCGCGAGGGGAACCTGTGGATCGGTCGCGGGCGGGATCTGCTCTATGCCGCGCATGCGTCGAAGGTGGTGCTGGCGACGGTGGAGACGGTGGTCGACACCTGTTTTTACGACGATGACGCGCTGGCGGCCGGTGTGCTGCCCGCGTTCTATGTCTCCGCGATTGCGCATGCCCCGGGGGCCTCGCTGCCGATGCGGATGGATGCGACGGTGGATCTGGATGCGGTGCGCGCCTATGCCGGGGCAGCGCGGTCCGAGGCCGGTCTGCAGGACTGGCTGGCGCGCGAGGTCTTTGCCGCCCGGAGCGCCGCCGAATGACCGAGATCCGCGACGAAGAGGTTCTGGCCACGGCGATCGCCGATCTGCTGGACGGCGCGCGGCATATCGCGGTGGGCATGGCTTCGCCCCTGCCGGCGACCGGGGCGCTGCTGGCGCGCGAACGCTCGGGCGGGGCGATGCAGGTGTCGATCCTCGGCAACGCCAAGGCCAGCCGCTGGACCAACGGCGGGCCTGAACTCTTCGATCTGGCCGGGCGCGGCGGGATCGACGGGTTCTTTCTGTCCGGCGGGCAGATCGACGGGCGGGGCAACATCAACCTGGTCGGGGTGGGCGACTATCCGCAGTCCACGGTGCGCTGGTCGGGCAGTTTCGGCTCGGCCTATCTCTATTTCGTGGTGCCGCGGGTGATCCTGTTCCGCTGGGAGCATTCGCGCCGCACATTGGTCGAGGCGGTCGATTTCGTCAGCGCGCCGGGCACCTCGGAGCCGGGGGTCCATCGCACCGGCGGGCCGATTGCGCTGATCACCAACCTGTGCCTCTTCGCCTTCGACCGCGACCGCGCGCGGTTCCGCCTGCAATCGGTGCACCCGGGCCACACGCTGGACGAGGTGCGCGACAACACCGCCTTCGATTTCGATCTGCCGGAAACAGTGCCCCAGACCCCGCTGCCCGACGCCGAGACCCTGCGCGCGATCCGCGGCCCGGTGGCCGAACGGGTGGCGACGATCTATCCGGTCTTTGCCCGGCAGGTGTTCGGCGCCGCGATTCCGGCGGCCTGACCGGTCCAGGTCATGGCGGTTGCGTTTTCGGACGTGTTGTTTACGAGGGACCAGGGCTGCGGTTGGTTCTGCAGCGTTGGGGATGGTGCTGGTATGAGGGCCTGAGATGGAGCGAGTGCTGGTTACCGGCGGCGCCGGGTATATCGGGGCGCATGCCTGCAAGGCGCTGGCGGCGCGCGGATTTCTGCCCGTTGTGGTCGATACCCTGGCAACCGGCTGGCGCGATGCGGTGCAGTTCGGTCCGCTGGTCGAGGTCGATCTGAGCGACCGGGCTGCCCTCGATGCGGTGTTTGCCGACCATGCGCCGGTCGCGGTGATGCATTTCGCTGCCTCCAGCCTGGTGGGCGAAGCGCGCCAGAACCCGGGGAAATACTGGCGCAACAATGTCCTGGGATCTTTGACGCTGGTCGAGGCGATGGTTGCGGCGGGCTGTCTGGATCTGGTGTTTTCGTCGACCTGCGCGACCTATGGCCAGCAGGACGGGGTGGTCCTGACCGAAGACAGCCCGCAGACGCCGTTGAATGCCTATGGCTCGTCCAAGCGTGCGGTCGAAGAGATCCTGCGCGATTTCGGGGCCTCGGCCGGGCTGCGCAGCGTGATCTTTCGTTATTTCAACGTCGCCGGCGCCGATCCCGACGGGGATCTGGGCGAGCAGCATCGCCCCGAAACCCATCTGATCCCGCTGATCCTCGAGGCGATTGACGGGCAGCGGCCCGGGCTGGTGATCAACGGCACCGACTATCCGACCCATGACGGCACCTGCGTGCGCGACTATGTGCATGTCTCGGACCTTGCGGATGCCCATGTGCGCGGCCTCGACTGGTTGCGGGCGGGACATGGCAGCCGGGTGTTCAACCTGGGCACCGGCGCGGGGTTTTCGGTGCGCGAGGTGTTGTCGCAGGCGCGGGTCGCCACCGGAAAGACCGTGCCGCACGACTTCGGCCCGCGTCGCGGTGGTGATGCGGCGGTGCTGGTCTCGGGGTCAAGCCGGGCGATTCACGACCTCGGTTGGTCGCCCGAGCGGTCGTCGCTGAAGATGATGATCCAGGATGCCTGGGCCTGGCACAAATCCGGTGGCTTCAAGCGGTGATCGCGGCTGCCCCGGCTGATTGATCCGACTCTGGAAACAGCATTCGCCCTGATTGGGAAACAACACGCCAGAATCGGCGTGCCTGTTTCCAATTGCGGGCCAATCACGGGCTCGGACGCCCCGCCGATCGCGGTTTTCCTGCCGTTTGTTCACGAAAAACCATCAATCCCGGGGTGTTGCCGCGGGATTGTCCGTGCCTTGTCCCATTTCCGCCGCGATTCCCGGTGATCGTTTCCAGAACGGGAACTCTGCCATGTGTCGTTCCGGCAGGGTGAAAAGCAAAGAAGCGAGTGATGGTATGGGCAAGGTCTGCAAGGCATCGGACATCGCGGGGGCGCTTTGGCGGCCGGCGGCGCAGTGTCTGTGCCTGTCGCTGGGTGTGGCCCTGCATGTGAGGGGGGCGGTATGAGCACCTCGTTCACCGACACGCCCGATTCCGTCCTGCTGCCCGAACCGAACTGGCAGAGCCCGCCGCCCGTGCGCGCCGCGGTCGAGGTGCCCGAGCCGATGAGCGTGGTCTGGCAGGGGGTTGAGCATCCGGTTGCCCGCTGGGACGTGCACGGTTTTACCCTCCAGGCGCCGATTCCGCGGATCATGGCCCCGGGCCGGGGCCGCGTCTTTGACGTGACGCTGCTGATCGGGCGTGGCGGCACGCGGATCGAGATGCGCGTGCAGGCCCGTGTGCAGGACGCCTCCGACGAGCAGGCGCCGACGCGCTATGCCTTTGTCGACCTCGACCGCGCGCAGTCCGAGGTGTTGCACCGCATCGTCGACCACGTCGTGTCCGACCAGGGGATGAGCCTGACGCGGCTGCTGAACGAAACCCAGGAAACCCGCGCCGCACGCGAGGAGACCGGCGAGCGGATGCGTCATTTCCGCACCGGGTTCCAGCTGTCGCTGGCCGGGGCGGTGCTGGCGGCGGCGGGGCTGATGACCTGGTCCAGTTTCTCGACGGTCAAGGCGCGGTATGCTGCGGTAACCGTGGGCGCGACCAGCCTGTCGGTGCCGGTTCCGGGCATGGTCAGCGCGATGACCGTGCGTCCGGGGCAGGTGGTGGCGACCGGGGACGTGCTGGGCTATGTGCGCCCGTCGAACCATGAGGACCGCCTGCAGGCGCTGATCGACCGGCGGCAGGCCCTTGAGGCCGAGCAGGCCAACCTGCGTGCCCGGGTCGGTGCGGTTCAGCAACTGGCGGCGGTCAGCGATCCCGTGGCCGGGACCGAGCGCAGCCGGCTGGAAGAAACCCTGCGTCTGGCCGAGCGCCGGCTGTCGGTGGAACGCGCCACGCTGGCCTCGATGCAGGGCAATGGCCTGCCGACCGCAGCGCGGCTGCGCGAGCGGTCGCGGCAGGAAGCCGTGGTGCTGCAGGCCGAGGCCGATGTGCTGGACGTGCGTTCGCGCCTCGACCGGGCGGCGCGCTCCGAGGTGCTGGCGCCGATGGGCGTGATGGGATCCGAGCTGCGCGGCACGACGCCGACGCTGGAGTCGATGGAGTTGCGGCTCGACGCGATCGGCAGCGAGCTGGCGGTGTTGAACCAGCGCGAGGAGCGCGGCGCCTATGGCGAGCCGATCGTCTCGCCCTGCGACTGCACCGTGCAACAGATCGACCGCCGCCCCGGCGAATGGGCCGATCCGAGCGATCAGCTGGCGGTTCTGGTGGGGGCCGAGGCGCCTACCGTGCACGCACTGATCCTGGGCGAGAACGCCCGCTCGATCGAGCTGGGCGACCTGGCGCAGATCGAGCTGGCCGACGGCACCGCGCTGACCGGCCATGTCGCCCGCATGAACTATGACGCGCATTGGCTGGGCTATGCCGGGCTGCAGGACAACGTCTTTGCCGCCGACCGCTATGCCCGGGTCGAGATCGTTCCCGAAGCGCCGCTGACCGCCCCGGTGGGCATGGTCGCCAGCGTCGACGTCCACACCGACCGGCTTCTGGGCACGGTCCGAACCTTCCTGGGGCTGTGATGTCGGACGCCGTTTCCCACCTGCGCCATTCTCCGACCGCGAGCTATGTCATCGCCGGTGCGCTGTGGCTGGCGCTGCTGGTCGGCGTGGTCGGGGTGATTCCGGTGCGGGTCTTCACGCCCGGCGACAGTGCCTTTCTGGTGTCGATCGGCGTGATCGGCACCTGGCGCTGGTCCTGGGGCATGTTCCACATGCTGCGCGCCTGGGCCTATACCCGCCGGGTCTTTCCGATGATCCGTCGTCGCGCCGATGCCGATGCCGATGTGCGCAACCGCCCGGTCGCGGTGGTCGTCCTCAGCTGGAAGATGGGCGACGCGATGAACGCAGCGGTTTACGGCAACCTGTTCCGCGACATTCTCGATTACTCGGACTCGGGCACCGTGGTGGCTGCGGTGTCATCGCAGCAGGACATCGCGGTGATCAGCCACGTGCACCGCCATATCGACCGCCAGCGCCTGATCCGGCTGGCGTTCACCATCCAGGACGGCACCGGCAAGCGCAGTGCGATGGCCGATGCGCTGGCGAAGTTGCGCGAGATGGGTGTCCCGCCCGATTGCCCCGGTATCCTGATGGACGGCGATACGCTGGTCGAGCCCGGCACGATCCGCCGCAGCGCGCCGATCCTGCTGCACCAGCCGCGCGTTGGTGCGCTGACGCTGGACAACACGCCGCTGGTGCAGGGCAGGGTGCTGGACCGCGAATGGTATCGCCTGCGCATGGCGCAGCGCCACGTCTACATGTCGTCAATGGCGCTGTCGGGCCGGGTGCTGGTGCTGACCGGGCGCTGGTCGATGTTCCGCACCCAGATCATGACCGATCCGAACTTTGCCGCGAACCTGCTCGAGGACGTCCTGCATCACCCCCGGTTGGGCAAGATCACCATGCTGACCGGCGATGACAAATCGACCTGGCGCTGGGTGATCGAGCAGGGCTGGGACGTGACCTATGTGCCGGACGCGGCGATCTATTGCCTGGAATCGCTGCCGGGCAAGGGGTTCTTTGCCGACACTGTCGGCCTGCAGAAACGCTGGTTCGGCAACATGGCCCGCGGTGGCTCGAAGGCGCTGAAGCTGGGGCCGCGGCGGCTGGGCTGGTTCACCTGGCTCGCGCTGATGGACCAGAAGGCGTCGATGTGGACGCCGCTCTTCGGGATCGTGTTCTTCGGGCTGGCTTCGGTGCTGCACGACCCGGCCTTCCTGGCGATCTATGTGCTGTGGATCGCGATGACCCGCACGGTGCATTCGTCGCTCGTCGGGCTGGTCGCGCGGCGCTGGCATCCGGTCTTTCCGGCGCTGACCTATTACGGTCAGGTGGTCGGTGCAGCGATCAAGATCTTCGTCTCGCACAATCCCAACGTCCAGAAATGGACCCGACAGAACACCGGCAAGCGCAGCGCCGCCGATGCGGCCGCCCTGCCGCGAGCGGATTCGAAAGTGATGCTGGTTGCCTCGCTCGTCGCGTTTGCCTCGATTGTCGTCCTGATTTCCAACGTCGCCTCGGACAGCCCGCGTTTCGACCTGCGGACCGAGGATCTCGCTGCGGAGCTGATTCATGGCTACTGACCGTTTCCCGTTTTCCCGTTTCCTGCCGGAGTGCCCGCCCATGTCCTGCCGTTTCCCCAAGGCGTCCCTTGTGATGACCGCCGCTGCCCTGGCACTGGCTGGCTGCGCCGGTGCGCCGCAGGAGACCGCGACGATGATGCGCGGGGCCGATTTCGGACCCGGATCGCCGATCGAGGTGGCGCCCGCGTCGCCGGATCGCCAGGTCGAGATCATCGCCCTGACCGCCCAGACTGTTGCCCTGTATGGTGGCGCGTCCGGGGCCGCGGCGGGGCAGGACTGGACCTATCGGCTGGGCGTCGGGGACGTGCTGCAGATCTTTGCCGTCGACGCGCCCGAACTGACGCTGGATGCGGGCTATCAGGTGGCCGCAGACGGGGCGATCCAGGTGCCGTTCCTGGGCCGGGTGCCGGTCGCCGAACGCAGCGCCGACGAGGTCCGCGAGGATCTGACGGTGCGCCTGCGCCAGTATCTCAGCGCGCCGCAGGTCGATGTCCGCATCACCGGGTTCAACGCCCGCCATGTCGCCGTGGTGGGCGAGGTCGCCCGGCCCAGCCGGCAACCCCTGACCGACCGGCCGCTGACCGTGATCGACGCGATCAACGCCGCGGGTGGGTTCGGCGGCGATCCGGCACGCGCCGGTGTCGTGCTGATCCGCGATGGCGTGGAAAGTGCGGTCGACGTGCAGGGTTTCCTGACCCGCGGTGCGCCGACCCCGGTGCTGCGCGATGGCGATGTCGTGCGTGTCGGCGGCCGGCTGCTGACGCGCGCCGTGCAGGCCGAAGAGGCCGCCGCCCATGTCCATGTCAACGGTGGCCGCAGCCAGGCGATTCCCCTCGACCGGGGGCCGGTCTCGGTGGCGCAGATCGCCGCCGGGCTGGCCTTGCGCCCGGGCAGCGACCTGTTCGTGCTGCGCGACGGGGCCGACCGGCTGCGCGCCTTCCGGCTGGCCGCGGCGGATGCGGTCAACCCGGTGCTGGGCGGGCAGGTCTTTCTGCGTCCCGGAGACATGGTGACGGTCGATCCGATGCCCTCGATCGACCCGATCCTGCAAGTTGCCCATCTCACCCCGGCGCTGCGCGCCATGACTCACCGTTGACCTGCAAGCGAAAAGGAGATCCGGATATGAAAATCGCCGTTGCCGGTTTGGGATACGTCGGCCTTTCGAACGCGATCCTGCTCGCGCGTCAGAACGAGGTCACCGCCATCGACATCACGCCCGAGCGCGTGCAGGCCGTGAACGAGGGGCGCTCGCCCATCGTCGATGCGGAATGCAGCGAATATCTGGCCAGCGGAACGCAGCGGCTGCGCGCCACGCTGGATCCCGACGAGGCCTATCGCGACGCCGAGGTCGTGATCATCGCCACGCCGACCAACTATGACGCCGAAACCCACGCCTTCGACACCTCGTCGATCGAGGCGGTGATCGACACCGTGGTGCGGGTGAACCCGACGGCGGTGATGGTCATCAAGTCGACGGTGCCGGTGGGCTATACCAAGGCGCTGACCGAGCGGTTGGGCTGTGACCGGATCCTGTTCTCGCCCGAGTTCCTGCGCGAGGGCAAGGCGCTCTATGACAACCTGCATCCGTCGCGGATCGTCGTCGGCGAGGTCAGCGCGCGGGGGGCAAAGGTGGCGGGGCTGCTGAAAGCGGCGGCGCTGAAGGACGACGTCGAGGTTCTGCTGACCGACGCCACCGAGGCCGAGGCGATCAAGCTCTTCGCCAACACCTATCTGGCGATGCGGGTCGCGTTCTTCAATGAACTCGACACCATCGCGATGGCCGGCGGGCTGGATGCGCGCGAGGTGATCGAGGGTCTGGCGATGGATCCGCAGGTCGGCAACCACTACAACAACCCGTCCTTTGGCTATGGAGGCTATTGCCTGCCCAAGGACTCCAAGCAGCTGCTGGCCAATTTCGCCAGTGTTCCGCAGGAGCTGATGGGCGCGATCGTCGACGCCAACGACGCGCGCAAGCAGTTCCTGGCCGACACCATCGCCGCCCGCATCCCGCGCAAGGTGGGTGTCTATCGGCTGGTGATGAAGCAGGGGTCGGACAATTTCCGCGAGAGCGCGGTGCAGGACATCATGCGCCGCCTGTCGGCCAAGGGGGTCGAGATGATCGTTTACGAACCCTCGTGGGCCGGCGAGACTTTTGCCGGCCAGCCGGTCGAACGGGATCTGTCGCGGTTCCGCGACACCGCCGACCTGATCCTTGCCAATCGCCTGACCCCGGACCTCGCCTGTGTCGAGGACAAGGTTTTCACCCGCGATCTGTTCGGAGCGAACTGATGGGACAACGCCTCAACACCCCCGCCGCAACTGCACCCCGACCGCAAAAGGGCAGGAGAACCGGAATGAAGATTGCTGTGATCGGACTGGGCGTCGTCGCCCTCAGTGATGCGCTGGCCCTGGCGCGGAACAACGATGTCGTGGTGACCGGCCCGGTGCCCGAGCGGGTCGACGCGATCAACGCGGGCCTCTATCCGCTGTCCGATCCCTCTGTGGCCGCCTATGTCGCCGCAAACGCCCTGTCGCTGCGCGCAACGCTGGATACCGCCGAGGCCCTCGACGGGGCCGAGGTGGTGATGATCTCGTCGCCGCTGTCGCTGGACCCGGCGACCGGTGCCTATCGCACGGTCGAACTGGAATCGCGGATCGAGATGGCCTATCGCCTCTGCCCGGGTGTGCCGATCGTGATCCGGTCGGCGGTGCCGATCGGTTTTACCCAACGCCTGCGCGAGTCGCTGGGCGCGCGTTCGATCCTGTGCGCGCCCGAATTCACGCGCGAGGCGCAGTCGCTGGAAGACGCGCTGAACCCGCGCTTCATCATCGTCGGGGACCGCGGCCCGCTGGGCTCGAAGGTCAGCGCAGTGCTGCTGGGCGCGGCGCAGCGGCCGGGGGTTCCGGTCAAGCTGATGGGCGCGGCCGAGGCCGAGGCGGTCAAGCATTTCTCGCAGGCCTATCTGGCGGCGCGCGTGGCCTATTTCAACGAACTCGACAGCTATGCGCTGGCCAAGGGGCTGAACGCCCGGCAGGTGATCGACGGCGTCTGCCTGGACCCGCGGATCGGTGCGTATGCCAACAACCCGTGCTTTGGCTACGGGGGGCACCGTCTGCCGCGCAGCGCACAGCTGCTGTCCGAGAGCTTTGGCGGGGTGCCGGCGCATGTCGTGCCGACAGTGGCGCGCGCGAACGATACGCGGATCTCGCTGCTGGCGTCGAAGGTGCTGGAACGCGCGCCGCAGCGGATCGGCGTCTATCATCCGGGCGCGGTGACCGCGGACTCGGATCCGCTGCTGGCGCTGCGCGACCGGCTGGTCGCCGCCGGGGCCGAGGTGGACCTGTTCACCGGCCAGGACGGTGACGATTTCGCGCGGTTCAAGGACGAGCACGATCTGGTCGTCGCCCAGCGCCTGACGCCCGAGCTGCGCGACATCCGCGGCAAGGTGTTCAGCCGTGATCTCTACGCCTCGGCCTGACCGTCGGCAGGCAGGGGCTGTTCGGTCAACGGCAGCAGCCGCGAATCCTCCAGCGCCGCGCTGCGGTGTCCCAGCCCCGCCAGATAGGCGGGGTTTTCATTGAACGCCATGAAGGATTGCAGCGAGGACTGGCGCACCAGCATCGCGCAGTCCCAGCGTTCGGCCTCGGGGCCGATCAGGAACGGCCCGCCCTTGCCCAGAAACAGCAATTCGCCGCCGCTTTCGGTCAGGAAGGGCAGCGTATGGGCGATGTAACGGTCAAAGGCCTCGGCCCCGGTGATCGGGGCGCGCGGTGCAAGCTCGGGGAAGGCGGCATAATCGGCGGTCTCGCGAAACCGCAGCAGGTTCAGCATTACCAGCGGCCCTTGCGGGTTGCGCAGGAACAGGTCGCGCCCGGCCGCCATCGTCGGTTCCAGATAGGGGGTCATTCCAGATCTCCTTGTGCCATGTTGAAGGCGTGGGCGCGTAGCCCCTCGGGCCAGCCGGCCATCCGGGCCGCGAACCCTTCCAGATCGCCCGCGAACAGCGCCCGGGTGGCGTCCTCGTATCCCGGAAGATCGCCGGCCAGCGCGTGGATCAGCCGATACGCGGCCTCGCGCGCGGCGCGTTGGGCGGTGCGGCCGCCGTCGGCTTTGCGCGCCTCGTCCACCAGCCGGCGCAGCGCCGCCGAGGCCCCGCCGGGCTGCTGCGCCAGCCAGTCCCAGTGGCGTTGCAGCAAGGTCACTTCGCGCGGGATGACGCCCAGTTTGGGCCGACCGCGGCGTTTCGGGGGCTCGGCTGCGCCGGTCCAGTCGCGTGGATCCAGGTCGATGATCCGTCCCGTCGCGTCGTCGAAGACCAGCACCCCGTCGCCCGCTGCCAGCGCCAGCGGCGCGACCTGCGCCAGCGGTCCCTGCGCGATCAGGGTGTGGCGTTGAAACGCGGTGCAGCGGGTCTCGGGTGTGGCGGTCATGGCGGTCTCCTTTGCGGGCCTTGAACCCTGTTTCGCGGCGCGAGTCAATATTATCCGGGTAATATTGTGTTGGCGCGGCGGACTTGCTATGAAAGGCGCAGCAACCGGAGTCCCCGCCATGAATCGCACCGACCGCAAATCCGCCCTGTCCGCCTATCGCGAGCGCAAGCCGCAGGTCGGCGTTTATCGGTTGAGCTGCGCGGCCAGCGGGCAGGTCTGGGTCGGTGCGACGCCCACGCTGGACACGATCCAGAACCGCTTTCGCTTTACCCTGACGCAGGGCCGTCACCCCAACGCCGGCCTGCAGCAGGCCGCGCGCGACCACGGGGCCGAGGCGATCACCTTCGAGGTGCTGGAACGGCTGGACGACGACACGCCTGCCGTCTCGCGCGACCGCATCCTCAAGGAACGGCTGGCGGACTGGCTGCAGCGGCTGGGCGCGACCCCGATCTAGGGCTTAACCATCGCGGACCTGCGCGCTAGGCTGCGCGAAAACGGGGACGCGGGATGGATCAGGTCGATCTGGTGGTGATCGGGGCAGGGGTCGTCGGGCTGGCGATTGCCCGCGCGGCGGCGCTGCGCGGCGCCGAGGTGATGGTGATTGAGGCCCATGACATGCCGGGGATGGAGACCTCGTCGCGCAACAGCGAGGTGATCCATGCCGGGATCTATTACACCCCGGGCAGCCTGAAGGCGCGGCTTTGCGTCGAGGGACGGCGCAGGCTGTATGCCTATTGTGTGGCGCGGGACGTGGCGCATCGGCGGACGGGCAAGCTGATCGTCGCGACCAGCCCCGAGGAAGACGCGCGGCTGGACGCGATCGCCGCGAAGGCGGCGGCGAACGGGCTGACCGGAGGGGATGCGCTGGTGCGGCTGACCGGCGAGCAGGCGCGGGCGTTGGAGCCGGACCTCGCCTGCACCTCGGCGCTGGTGTCGCCGTCGACCGGGATCGTCGACAGCCACGCCTATATGCAGGCGCTGCAGGGCGATGCCGAGAACGCGGGCGCGGTGATGGCTTTCGGCACCACGGTCGAGGCGCTGCGCCCCGGGCTGCCACATGTGCTGAGTGGCCACAGCCAGGGCGAGGGGTTCGAGCTGGCGGCGCGGCGGGTGATCGTCGCAGCGGGGCTGCACTCGGCGGGGCTGGCGCGGGGGGCGGGGCTGCCGGCGCCTGCGGATTACTGGCTGAAGGGCAGCTATTTCGTGCTGGACCGGCGCGGGCCGTTCCGCCACCTGATCTATCCGGTGCCGGTCGGCGGCGGGCTGGGCGTGCATGTGACGCTGGACATGGCCGGCGGCACGCGCTTTGGCCCCGATACCCAGCCGGTCGAGGGGCTGGATTACACGGTCGATCCCGCCCGGGCACCCGCGTTCGAGGCCGCGATCCGCCGCTATTGGCCGGGCCTGCCCGAAGGGGCGCTGGTGCCCGGCTATTCCGGCATCCGGCCAAAGCTGCGCACCCCCGAAGGGGTGGAGTCCGATTTCACCATCCACGGCCCGGCGCAGACCGGGGCCGAGGGGCTGGTGGTGCTGCACGGGATCGAAAGCCCGGGCCTGACCGCCAGCCTGGCCCTGGCCAGCGCCGCCTGCGACGCTCTGGGATTGCCCGTATCCGAGGACGAGACATGCGCCTGACCCGGCTTGAAACCTTTGCCAATGAATTCGTCTGCTTCGTCAAGGCGACCGCCGAGGATGGCGCGGTCGGCTGGGGGCAGACCTCGACCTATAACGCCGATATCACGGCGACGGTGTTTCACCGCCAGATCGCGCCCTGGGCGCTGGGCCAGCCCTGCGGTGATATCGCGGCGCTGGTCGAGCGGATCGAGCGGGCCGAGCACAAATACCCCGGCAGCTATCGCAACCGCGCCCTGGCGGGGCTGGATACGGCGTTGTGGGACATGGCGGGGCGGCGGGCCGGGCTGCCGGTGGCGGCGCTGATCGGCGGCAGTGCCGGCCCGGTTCGGGCCTATGCCAGCTCGATGCGCCGCGACATCACGCCCGAGGATGAGGCCGAGCGGCTGAAGCGGATCTGCGGCGAGCAGGGGTTCACCGCCGCCAAGTTCCGCATCGGCGCCGAGATGGGCCGCGACCGTGACCAGTGGCCCGGGCGCACCGAGGCGATCATTCCGGTGGTGACGGCGGCGCTCAAAGGGATCGACACGCTGGTTGATGCGAACTCGGGCTTTTTGGTCGAGCGGGCGATTGACGTGGGGCGGATGCTGCAGGACCACGGCGTCGGCCATTACGAGGAACCGGTGCCCTGGTGGGATCTGGAAGCGACGCAGGCGGTCAGCGATGCGCTGGAGATCGACGTGACCGGCGGCGAGCAGGATGTCGACCTGCAAACCTGGCGACGGATGATCGGCATGCGCGCGGTCGATGTGATCCAGCCGGACGTGATGTATCTGGGGGGGCTGACGAAAACCCTGACCGTGGCGCGCTGGGCGGCCGAGGCCGGGTTGCCCTGCACGCCGCATGCGGCGAATCTGGGGCTGGTCACGCCCTGCACGATGCACTTGCTGCGCGGCTTGCCGAATGCCGGGAAATACCTGGAATTCTCGATCGAGGGGGCGGACTATTACCCGTGGCAGCAGGGGCTGTTTCTGGGCGATCCCTTTGCCGTCACGGACGGGCATTTGCAGGTCACCGAGGCGCCCGGCTGGGGTGTCGAGGTCAACCCCGACTGGCTGGCGCAAGCCTCCTGTCGCAGCAGCGCGCTGGGCGATGACAGCGCCAGCGATTACGCGCGGCTTTACGGGGCGGTGATGGAGCAGGGCCTCTGACCGCCAGTGCGGTGGTTTTTTCGCCTGTCGAATGACGAATTCGTGCGTCCCGGTCTCGCTTGAACTCGCACCGGCCCCCATATAGGGTGCGCGCCAATTCTGCCGGGGGTTCCTGGCGGATGCCCGACACCAGAGGAAACCGATGTTCATCACCCCCGCCTATGCACAGGCTGCCGGCGCTGCCGGCGGCAGCGCCGCCCTGATCCAGAACCTGATCCCGTTCGTCCTGATCTTCGGGATCATGTGGTTCCTGCTGATCCGCCCGCAGCAGAAGAAGATGAAGGAACATCGCTCGATGGTCGACAATCTGCGCCGCGGTGACCAGATCGTGACCGCCGGCGGCATCATCGGCAAGGTGTCGAAGGTCAAGGAAGACGGCGAGATCGAGGTCGAGATCGCCGACGGGATCAAGGTCCGCGTCGTGCGCGCGACCATCACCAACGTCCTGTCCAAGACCGAGCCGGCTTCGGCCGAGTGATCCGCGCGGCGGCCCCCCGCGCGGGGGGCGCCGTTCCGGTCCGCCAGCCGGACGCCCCCTGACAAGGCCCTCTCATGCTGCAAATCTCGCTTTGGAAACGCACGTTGATCGTGCTGTTGTGCCTGGCGGCCGTGGCTTTTGCCGTGCCCAACCTGTTCTATGACCGGGTCGAGCGTCACAACGACGCCATCGCCGCGATTGAGGCGGGGCAGGACTCGCCCGAGCTGCAGGCCGAGCGCGCGCTGTGGCCTGACTGGCTGCCTTCGGATCTGGTGAACCTGGGTCTGGACCTGCGCGGCGGCGCGCATCTATTGGCCGAGGTGCGCGTCACCGACGTCTATGCCGACCGCATCGACGCGCTCTGGCCCGAGGTTCGCGACCTGCTGCGGGCCGAGCGCGCCACCGTCGGCGGGGTGCGCCGGATGCCGTCCGACGACCCGGGCGTGCTGCGTGTGGCGGTGTCGAATGCCGACGGCCTGCAGCACGCGCTGGAGGTGGTGCAGACGCTGTCGCGGCCGATGCAGACCCTCAGCGGGATCGGCCAGCAGGATCTGGATATCCATCTGGATGGCGAGCAGATCGTCATCACCCTGTCCGAGGCCGAGCGTCTGGCGACCGACGACCGCACCATGCGGCAGTCGCTGGAAATCATCCGCCGCCGCGTCGACGAGGTCGGCACGCGCGAACCGACGATCCTGCGTCAGGGCACCGACCGGATCCTGATCGAGGTTCCGGGGATCGGCTCGGCCGACGAATTGAAGCAGCTGATCGGCACCACCGCGCGGCTGACCTTCCATCCGGTCGTGCGCACCACCCGCAACGGCGACGAAACCCCGGCACCGCGGCAGGTCATCTATCCGTCGATGAACGAGGACGGGCTCTATTACGTCCTCGAACAGACGCCCGTGGTCTCGGGCGAGCAGCTGACCGACGCCCAGCCCGATTTCGACCAGAACGGCCGCCCGGCGGTCAGCTTCCGGTTCAACCCGGCCGGCGCGCGGGCCTTTGGCCTCTATACGGCGGAAAACATCGGCAACCCCTTTGCCATCGTGCTGGACAACGAGGTCATCTCGGCTCCGGTGATTCAGGCACATATCGCCGGCGGCTCGGGCATCATCACCGGCCGCTTCACGGTCGAGGAGAGCACCCAGCTGGCGGTCCTGCTGCGCGCGGGCGCGCTGCCGGCGGGGATGGACTTCCTCGAAGAGCGCACGATCGGCCCGGAACTGGGCCAGGACAGCGTCGATGCCGGCAAGATCGCGGCGGTCGTGGCGATGGCGGCGGTGCTGCTGTTCATGGCGCTGGCCTATGGGTTCTTCGGCTGGGTGGCCAATGTCGCACTGGCGATGAACATCGCGATGATCTTTGCCGTGCTGTCGCTGATCGGCGGCACGCTGACCCTTCCGGGGATCGCCGGGATCGTGCTGACGATCGGTATGGCGGTCGACGCCAACGTGCTGGTCTTTGAACGTATCCGCGAAGAGCTGCGCACCGCGCGCGGCCCGGCGCGGGCCATCGAGCTGGGTTATGAAAAGGCGATGTCGGCCATTCTGGACGCCAACATCACCACCTTCATCACCGCGATGGTGCTGTTTGCGCTGGGTGCGGGTCCGGTGCGCGGCTTTGCCGTGACACTGGGGATCGGCATCATCACCTCGGTGTTCACCGCGCTCTTCGTCACCCGTCTTCTGGTCATCGTGTGGTTCAACCGCACCAGGCCGAAAACCATCACCGTCTGAGGATCACAGATCATGGCTTGGCGTCTTCGACTGGTTCCCGAAAAGACCGAGATCGACTTCTTCCGCTGGCAGAAGGTCACCTTTGGCGGGTCGCTCCTGTTGTCGGTCCTGGCGATCGTTGCCTGGGCGGCGATCGGGCTGAACTTCGGCATCGATTTCCGCGGCGGCACGACGATCCGCACCGAGTCCGCGCAGCCGGTCGATGTCGGCGAATACCGCGCGGCGGTGTCGGGGCTGGGGCTGGACGATGTGGTCATTACCGAGGTCTACGACCCGACCTTTGGCCCCGACCAGCATGTCGCTTCGGTGCGCATCGCGGTCGAGGATGGCGTGCAGTCGGTCCCGCCGGAAACCCTGCAGGCGGTCGAGGCGGCGCTGCAGACCTATGATCCGTCGCTGACCATTGTGTCTGTCGAATCGGTGGGGGCCAAGGTCTCGGGCGAGCTGATCAAGGCGGCGATCCTGTCGATGGTCGCGGCGACGGGCTGTATCCTGGTCTATATCTGGCTGCGCTTCGAATGGCAGTATTCGGTGGGGGCGGTCGCGGCGCTGATCCATGATATCTTCATCACCATCGGCGTCTTTGCGGTGTTCCAGATCAAGTTCGATCTGACGATCATCGCCGCCTTGCTGACGATCCTGGGGTATTCGATCAACGACACGGTGGTCGTGTTCGACCGTCTGCGCGAGAACCTGATCAAGTATAAATCCGTGCCCTTGCGCGACGTGATGAACCTGACGGTGAACGAGACCCTGTCGCGGACCCTGATGACCTCGGGCACGACGCTGCTGGCGCTGATCGCGATGCTGGTCTTTGGCGGCGACGTGATCCGCGGTTTCGTGTTCGCGATTATCGTCGGTATCGTGCTGGGCACCTATTCCTCGGTTTATGTCGCCAAGAACATCGTGCTGTTCATCGGTCTGGACCGGCGCGGGCCCAAGAACCCCAAGGCCTCGGGCCAGTTCGCCAACATCGACGCCTGAGCCATGAACCTGACCGAGATTGATTTCGGCGCCGCCCAGCCGATCGAAGGCTACGGGCCGGATTTCTATCGCCTCGGCGGTGTGGCGCATCCGGCGCCGGTGCTCTTTGCCGCCGACCGTGCGGTGGCGTGGCAGGGCTACGACGACCCGGCGCCCCTGCTGGCGCTGGCCGGTGCGGTGGATGTGCTGTTCATCGGCACCGGTCCCGAGATCGCGCCTCTGCCCGCCGCCCTGCGGCGGCAGCTGGAAGACGCGGGGCTGGGGGTGGAAATCATGGCCTCGGCCCCGGCCTGCCGGACCTACAACGTGCTGCTGTCCGAGGGGCGCAGGATTGCTGTCGCCCTGCTGCCGGCCGGATAGAGGCCAGGGGTGGCTCGATGTCGCGCCTGCAGCCCGATGGGCCGCTTTTCTTTGCAGGGCGCGGGCAAACCGGCTAAGGCAGGCGGATGGAATTGCGTGTCTCCGATCTGGCCGTCGCGCGCGGTGGTCTGCCCCTGATCGAGGGGCTCAGCTTTGCCGTATCCGGCGGCGAGGCGCTGGTGCTGCGCGGCCCCAACGGCAGTGGCAAGACGACGCTGTTGCGCACGCTGGCGGGGCTGCAGCCGCCGCTGGCCGGGCAGATTTCCGCCCCGCCCGAACAGATGGCCTATGCCGCCCATGCCGACGGGCTGAAATCCACCCTGACGGTGCGCGAGAACCTGAGGTTCTGGGCAGCGATCCACGGCCAGAATGGCGTAGACGCGGCAATGGCGGCGATGAACCTGACCGATCTGGCGGATCGCCAGGCGCAGCACCTCAGCGCCGGGCAGAAGCGTCGTCTGGGGCTGGCGCGGCTGCTGGTAACCGGGCGCTGGCTGTGGGTGCTGGACGAGCCGACGGTGTCGCTGGATGTGGCCTCGGTCGCGCTCTTCGGGGAGGTGGTGCGGGCGCATCTGGCGCGCGGCGGCGCGGCGCTGCTGGCGACGCATATTGACTTGGGCCTGCCCGAGGCGCGGATCCTCGACCTTGGTCCCTACAAGGCCGAGATGCCCGCCGATCTGGGCTTTGACGAGGCCTTCCTGTGATTGCCCTGCTGATCCGAGACCTGAGACTGGCGTTCCGCGCGGGCGGAGGGTTCGGCCTGGGGCTGGGGTTCTTCCTGATCCTCGCGGTGCTGGTGCCGCTGGGGGTGGGGCCGGACCCGCAGACCCTGGGGCTGATCGCGCCGGGGATCCTGTGGGTGGGGGCGCTGCTGGCCTGCCTGCTGTCGCTCGACCGGATGTTTGCGCTGGATCACGAGGATGGCTCGCTCGACCTGCTGGCGACCGCGCCGATCCCGCTGGAGGGGGTGGTGGCGATCAAGGCGCTGGCGCACTGGCTGACCACCTGCCTGCCGCTGGCGCTGGTCGCGCCGGTGCTCGGCATCCTGCTGAACCTGCCGGGGCCGGGGTATCTGTGGCTGGTGCTGTCGCTCTTGCTGGGCACCCCGGCGCTGAGCATGATCGGCGCCTTTGGCGCGGCGCTGACCGTCGGGTTGAAACGCGGCGGGCTGCTGCTGTCGCTGCTGGTGCTGCCGCTCTATGTGCCGACGCTGGTGTTCGGTGCCCAGTCGGTGACGCGCGCGGCGCAGGGGCTCGACCCGCTGACGCCGATCCTGCTGATGTCGGGGATCACCGCCGGCAGCCTGGCGCTGCTACCCTTTGCCGCGGCCTTCGCGCTGCGCATCAACCTGCGCTAGGCTTCACGGAGCCGTGGCTTGAGCCCATATCACCAAGAGACTAGGAACCGTTCATGGCATCGCTCTGGGAATACGCCAATCCGGTGAAATTCATGCAGACCTCGGGATGGCTCATGCCCGTGGCGGCCGTTCTGGCTGCCGGCATGATCGCCGTGGGGCTGGTCTGGGGATTCTTCCTGACGCCGGACGATTTCCGCCAGGGGTCGACCGTCAAGATCATCTTCCTGCACGTCCCCTCGGCGCTGATGGCGATCAATGCCTGGGCGATGATGCTGGTGACCTCGCTGATCTGGCTGGTCCGGCGCCACCACGTCAGCGCACTGGCGGCCAAGGCCGCGGCGCCGATCGGTGCGACGATGACGCTGATCGCGCTGATCACCGGCGCGATCTGGGGCCAGCCGATGTGGGGCACCTGGTGGGCCTGGGATCCGCGGCTGACCTCGTTCCTGATCCTGTTCCTGTTCTACATCGGCTATATCGCGCTGTGGTCGGCGATCGAGGATCCCGACACCGCCGCCGATCTGACCGCGGTGCTGTGCCTTGTGGGCAGCGTGTTCGCGGTGCTCTCGCGCTATGCGGCGCTGTTTTGGAACCAGGGGCTGCATCAGGGGGCATCGCTGTCGGTGGCGCCGGGCACGCGGATGGACTGGTCCTATAAGGGGCCGCTCTATCTGTGCATGGTCGGCTTTGTGATGCTGTTCATCGCACTGGTGCTTGCCGGCACCCGCACCGAAATTCGCGCCCGCCGCCTGCGGGCCCTGCTGACCCGCGAAAGGGCGATGGGATGATGCCCGATCTTGGAACCTATGCCGCCGAAGTCTCGCTGGCCTATGTCGTCTCACTGGCGCTGATCGCGCTGCTGATCGGCTGGGTTTGGGCGCGCGGACGGCGCATGAAACGGGCGCTCGATGCGCTGGAAACCCGACTGAACCGGAAGCAGAATGGCCAAGTTTAACCCCCTCCTGATCGTCCCGCCGGTGCTGCTGGCAGGGTTTGTCGCCTTTGTCGCCGTCGGCAACATGCGCGAGGACCGCAACGAAATGCCCTCGGCGCGCGCCGGGCACGAGGCGCCGGTGGTGGCGCTCGAACAGATGGAGGGTCGGACGCTCTTCACCGACGACATGCTGAGGTCGGGCGATGTGACGCTGGTCAACTTCTTTGCCTCGTGGTGCCCGCCCTGCCGGGCCGAACATCCGCTGGTGACCGAACTGTCCGAGCAAGGGGTGACAGTGCTGGGCGTGAACTATCGCGACGAGCCCGATCGCGCCGCCGCGTTCCTCGACGATCTGGGCGACCCCTATCACGCGATCGGCGCCGATCCGCGCGCGCGCATGGGTCTCGACTGGGGGGTTGTCGGCCTGCCCGAGACCTTCGTCGTTGATGGCGAGGGCAATATCCTGACGCGCTATGCCGGTCCGCTGACCGAAGAAATCATCGAGTCCCGCATCCGCCCGGCGCTGGAACGCGCCGCCAGTGACAGCTGACCGTGATGACCGGCCCGGACGACGCCACGCTGACGACCGAGGGGCTGCAGGCGCATGGCCAGGGCCGGGTTCTGGCGCTGGCCTGCGGGGCGCTCGCGCATGAGATCCTGGCGCTGAAGCGGCTGAACGGGTGGGCGGGGCTCGACCTGCACTGCCTGCCGGCGAACCTGCACCTGTGGCCCGACCGCATCCCCGATGCCGTCGAGGCCGCGGTGACCCGCTTCCGCGATGCCTATGACCGGATTCTGGTCGTCTATGCCGATTGTGGCACCGGGGGGCTGCTGCAGGCACGCTGCGCGGCGCTGGGTGTCGAGATGATCGACGGCCCTCACTGCTATGCGTTCTTTTCCGGCAACGAGGCCTTTGCCGCCCTGGGCGACAGCGAGTTCGCGGCCTTCTATCTGACCGACTTCCTGGTGCGCCAGTTTGATGCCTTTGTCTGGCGGCCGATGGGCTTTGACCGCCACCCCGAGCTGATTCCGATGATGTTCGGCAATTACGAAAAGCTGGTCTATCTGGCGCAGACCGAGGATCCCGCGCTGGATGCCCGGGCCCGGACCCAGGCCGAGCGCCTCGGCCTTGCCTATGAACGCCGCTTTACCGGCTACGGCGACCTCGAAACCGCGCTTTCCCGCGCCACGCGGTAACGCGGGCCGCTGCGGGTTCTTGTAACCCGCCGGTGCAGTCCCTAGTCTCCTACGAAAGCCCCTCGCAGCGCGCCCATGACACCGCAGCAGATCGAACAGCACGACGCCGAAAGCACCGACGGGCAGCGCATGTCTCTGGTCGAACGCTATCGGTTGCAGACATGGTTTCTGGGGATCATCGCCTTTGCGATGGTGCTGTTCCTGCTGGTGCAGGCGCGGTTCATCCTGATCTCGCTGGTGATCGCGATCATCCTGTTCTCGCTGACCGGCGAGGCGATCTCCGCCTTTTCGCGGCTCAGGATCGGCTCGTGGAAGATCACCAACTGGCTGGCCTCGATGGCGGCCTTCGCGCTGATTGCCACGGTGCTGCTGACGCTGTCCGCGATCGTCATCAGCCAGGTGAACACCGTCGTCACCACGACCCTGACCTATACCGATCAGGCGATCGCCGCGATCGCCCGGCTGGCCGGCTGGGTCTCGCCCGAGGCGCAGGCCACGGTCGAGGCCTCGATCCGCTCGATCGAGGTGTCGGGCTATGTCAGCACGCTGGCGGGGCAGGCGTCGAACCTGCTCAGCGCGACGACGCTGGTGATCCTGTTCGTGGGTTTCCTGTTCGCCGAACGGCTCTGGTTCAACGCCAAGCTGGAAAACCTGATCGGCGACAAGGCGCAGGCGCGGCGGGTGGGGCGGATCATCCATTCCATCGTCCGGCGGGTGAACCACTATCTGCTGGTGAAAACCGGGGTCAGCGTGGCGACCGGGGCCGCGGTCTATGTGCTGATGCTGGGCTTCGGGCTGGATTTCGCCGGGCCGATGGCGATCCTGACCTTCATCCTGAATTATATCCCCTCGGTGGGGTCGATCATCGCCACGATCCTGCTGGCGCTGGTCGCGCTGATCCAGGTGAACGAGCCGGCGACGGCGCTTCTGGTGTTTGTCATCGCGGGGATGATCCAGTTCGTGTTGGGCTCGGTGATCGACCCGATGCTGATGGGGCGCGCGCTCAGGGTCTCGTCCTTTGGCATTATCGTCTCGCTCAGCTTCTGGGGCGCGGTCTGGGGGATCCCGGGGATGTTCCTGGCGGTGCCGATCATGGTGGCGACGATGATCGTCTGCTCGCACATTCCGGCGGCGCGCCCGGTAGCGGTGCTGCTGTCGCGCGAGGGGTTGCCGGAGATCGAGGTGGAGGGGGCGTAAGCGGTGCGTGCGCGCACGCACCCTACGGCGTTAACCCCGGATTCACGATGTCGTGCTGAACTGGCGGCATGGCAGAGTATCGCAGAGTCAGACTTCCCGGGGCTACCGTGTTCTTCACCGTCAGGGCGCAGGAACGGGGATCGACGCTCCTGACCGATGAGGTCGGGCGCCTGCGCTTTGCCGTCGCAACCACGCAGCGCGAACGGCCCTTTACCATCGACGCTTTCGTGGTCCTGCCCGATCACCTGCATTGCATCTGGACCCTGCCGCCGGGGGACAGCGATTATTCCACGCGCTGGCGCCTGATCAAGTCGCGGTTCTCGATGGGGGTGCCGAAGGGTCGGTTGCGGCCAAGCCATATCGCACGGCAGGAGCGGGGCGTCTGGCAGCGGCGGTTCTGGGAACACCATATCCGGGACGAGAGCGATTTTCGCGCCCATCTGGACCTGTGTCGGTGGGATCCTGTGAAACACGGGCTGTGTGAGGATCCGCTGGGCTGGCCGTATTCGTCCGTCCACCGGGATCTGCGTCACGGGTTGGCGGCGTAAGGTGCGTGCTCGCACGCACCCTACGGGGTTCCGCCGGCTGTTCGCGGGCGTCCTTGCCCCTCGCCGTGCTGCCGCCGGGTCGCACATGCCCTGGCCGCACGGGCGACGGCGTGAACAGCCTCAGTTATCCATCTTCAGCGCCGAGATAAACGCCGCCTGCGGGATCTCGACCTTGCCGAACTGGCGCATCTTCTTCTTGCCGGCCTTCTGCTTTTCCAGCAGCTTCTTCTTGCGCGTCACGTCGCCGCCATAGCATTTGGCGGTCACGTCCTTGCGCAGCGCCGACAGGGTCTCGCGCGCGATCACCTTGCCGCCGATCGCCGCTTGGATCGGGATCATGAACATGTGCCGGGGGATCAGCTCTTTCAGCTTTTCGCACATCGCCCGGCCGCGCATCTCGGCGCGGTCACGGTGCACCATCATCGACAGCGCGTCCACGGGCTCGGCGTTCACCAGGATGGTCATCTTGACCAGATTGTCCTCGCGGTAGCCGGTGATCTGATAATCGAAACTGGCGTAACCCTTCGTTACCGATTTCAGGCGATCATAGAAGTCGAACACCACCTCATTGAGCGGCAGGTCGTATTCCACCATTGCCCGGTTGCCGGCATAGGTCAGGTTCAGCTGGATCCCGCGGCGGTCCTGGCAGAGCTTCAGCACGTCGCCGAGGTATTCGTCGGGGACCATGATCGTCGCCTTGATCCGCGGCTCCTCCAGATGGTCGACCAGCGTCAGGTCCGGCATGTCGGCCGGGTTATGCAGTTCGGTCATCGTGCCGTCGCGCATGTAGATCTTGTAGACCACCGAGGGGGCGGTGGTGATCAGGTCCAGATCGTATTCGCGCTCCAGCCGGTCGCGGATCACCTCGAGGTGCAAGAGCCCCAGGAAGCCGCAGCGGAAGCCGAAGCCGAGCGCGGCCGAGGTCTCCATTTCATACGAGAACGAGGCGTCGTTCAGCGCCAGCTTCTCGATTGCGTCGCGCAGGGCCTCGAAATCGGCGGCATCGACCGGGAAGAGGCCGCAGAACACCACCGGCTGCGCCGGCTTGAAGCCGGGCAGGGGCTTGTCGGTGCCCTTCTTTTCATGGGTGATCGTGTCGCCCACGCGGGTGTCGCGCACTTGCTTGATCGAGGCCGTCAGCACGCCGATCTCGCCCGGGCCCAGCTCGGCGATGTCGGTCATCTTGGGCTTGAGCACCGCCAGCTTGTCGATGCCATAGATCGCGCCGGTCTGCATCATCTTGATGCGGTCGCCCTTGCGGATCACGCCGTCCATTACCCGGATCATCACCACGACGCCCAGATAGGGGTCATACCAGCTGTCGACCAGCATCGCCTTCAAGGGCGCGTCGCGGTCGCCCTTGGGGGCTGGCAGGCGGGTGACAATGGCTTCCAGCACGTCGGGAATACCCAGCCCCGACTTGGCCGAGATCAGCACCGCGTCATGCGCGTCGAGGCCGATCACGTCCTCGATCTGCTCCTTGACGCGCTCGGGCTCGGCGGCGGGCAGGTCGATCTTGTTCAGGACCGGAACGATGTCATGGCCTGCGTCGATCGCCTGATAGACGTTGGCGAGCGTCTGCGCCTCGACGCCCTGCGAGGCGTCGACGACCAGCAGCGAGCCCTCAACGGCGCGCATCGAGCGGCTGACCTCATAGGCGAAGTCGACGTGGCCGGGCGTGTCGATCAGGTTCAGGATATAGGTCTTGCCGTCCTTGGCGGGGTATTCGATACGGACGGTGTTGGCCTTGATGGTGATGCCGCGCTCGCGCTCGATGTCCATCGAGTCGAGGAGCTGCTCCTTCATGTCGCGTTCGGCCACCGTGCCGGTCATCTGGATCAGACGGTCGGCCAGGGTGGATTTGCCGTGGTCGATATGCGCCACGATGGAGAAATTGCGGATTCTGTCGAGCTCGGTCATGGCGGGCATATGAGCAGGTTTCATGGAGCCGTCAATGGTGTGCGTGGGGCTGCGGGGGCAAAGGAAAAAGGGGGCGCTGCCCCCCTCTTGGCCTGCGGCCAATTCACCCCCCGGCGTATTTGCGACAAGGTGAAGGAACAGATCGAGTGGAGAATCAGGCGATGGAGACGCGGGCTGGGGTGTTGGATTCGGTGGTCGAGGCGATGGGCGAGACGCCGCTGGTGGCGCTCGACCGGGTCGTGGCCGCGCTGGGGCTCGACGGGCGGCTGTTGTGCAAGCTCGATTACCTGCTGCCGGGGTTCTCGAAGAAGGACCGCGCGGCACGGGCGATTATCGAGGCGGCGCGGGCCGAGGGGGCGCTGGCACCGGGGCAGAGCGTGGTCGAGCTGACCTCGGGCAACATGGGCACCGGGCTGGCGATCGTCTGCGCGGTGCTGGGGCATCCGTTCGTGGCGGTGATGAGCCGGGGGAATTCGCACGAGCGGGCGCGGATGATGGCGGCGCTGGGGGCCGAGGTGGTGCTGGTGCCGCAGGCCGAGGGCGGCGTGCCGGGCGCGGTGTCGGGGGCCGATCTGGCGCTGGTCGAGGCTGCAGCGCAGCGCCTCACCGCCGAGCGGGGGGCGTTTCGCGCCGACCAGTTCCGTCACCCGGGCAATCCCGCGGCGCATGAATTCGGCACCGCCGCCGAGATCTGGGCGCAATCGGGTCACACGATCGAGGCCTTTGTCGATTTCGCGGGGTCTGGCGGCACGCTGGGGGGCATCGCGCTGGCGCTGGGGCCGAAGGGGGTGCGCTGCTATGCGGTCGAGCCGGCCGGGGCCGAGGCACTGGCGGGGGGCGATCTGTCGCATCCCGGGCATCCGATCCAGGGGGGTGGATACGGGATGGCGGATCTGGTGCATCTGCAGGGCGTGCCGCTGGCCGGGATGCTGGCGGTGACGGGCGACGAGGCGCGCGCGGCGGCGCGGTTGCTGGCCGTGCGCGAGGGGATCTTTGCCGGGTTCTCGACAGGGGCGAACCTGGCCGCAGCGATCCAGCTGCTGCGCGGGCGCGAGGCGGGCCGGACGGTGGCGTTCCTGGCCTGCGACAGCGGGCTGAAGTATCTGTCGACCGATCTGTGGCCGGATCTGGTGTGATTTGGCCGCGTCCTAGTCGGTGCACAGGGTCTCGCGCCGGCCGGGCAGGGTGAACACCTCCTGGCAGCCATAGAGCGGGTGCAAGGGCGCACAGGTGCTCGAACGTGCCAGGCACAGGCCTTCGCAGTCGCGGGCGGCGGTGCAATGGCGGCCGGCATCGCGGGTCGGGCGGACGCAGGCAAAGAAGCCGCCGCCGCGGGGCATCAGCTGGCCGCCCTCGCGCTGACAGGCGGCGCGCTGCTGGGCAAGCATCGGTGGATCGGGGGGCGGCAGGGGGGCGAGGGCTTCGACCGCGACCGCCTCGGCGGGTTCTGTGGCAGGGTCCTCGGCCGGGGCATCGGGCTGCTCTTCGGGCGGGGGCATGGTTTCGGCGGTTGCCGGCGCCTCGCTGACCAGTTGCGCCGGCACACAGGCGCTCACACAGGTGCTCAGCAGCATCAGGGCGAGGAGAATCGCGCGCATCGGGGCCTCAATAGGGCAGGGGATGGGCTTTGTGGGCCGCGTCGATCGCCGCCAGCAGATCGGTGTCCAGCACCATCTCCATCGCCGGCAGCTGCCGCGCCAGGTGTTCGGTGCTGGTCGCGCCCAGGATCGGGATCGAGGTGAAGGGCCGCGTCCGGTGCCAGGCCAGCGCCATCTGCACCGGATCGAGCCCCGCTTCGCGCGCCACCCCGAGATAGGCCGCGACGGCGTCGAACACCCGTGGCGTGATGCGTCCGCCCAGGTCCGGCGTCGCCTGCCGGCGCGAGCCCTCGGGCACCACGTCGCCCGCGTATTTCCCGGTCAACAGACCGGTGGCCAGCGGCGAGAACGCCAGCAGCGCCACCCCCTCCATCACGCAGGTCTCGGCCAGGTCGGTGTCGAAAAGCCGCGCCATCAGCGAATATTCGTTCTGCAGCGTGACGATCCGCGGCAGCCCCTCGGTTTCCGACGGCGCCAGCCACTGGATCAGCCCCCAGGCGGTCTCGTTCGACAGGCCCAGCGCGCCGATCTTGCCCTCGGCGATCAGGAGCGCGGCCTCGGTCAGAACCTCATGGATATGGGCGCGGACCCGGACCTTGTCGCCTTGCGGCGCATAGGCCCAGTTGCGACGGAAATGATAGTGCCCGCGGTTCGGCCAGTGCAGCTGCATCACGTCGATCCGGTCGGTGTTCAGCCGCGTCAGCGAATCCTCGACCGACTGGCGCAGCCGCGCCGCGCTGATCGACGGCGTGCCGCCCTCGATCACCGGGCTGCCCTTGCCGGTGACCTTGGTGGCGATCACCAGCCGGTCGCGCGCGCCGCCCCTGGCCAGCCAGGCACCGATCATCGCCTCGGAATGGCCCAGGGTTTCGGGTTTGACGGGGTTCGTCGGATACATCTCGGCGGTGTCGAGGAAATTCACCCCGTGATCGAGCGCCATGTCGATCTGGCGGTGGGCGTCGTCCAGCGGGGTCTGCCGTCCCCAGGTCATCGTGCCGAGGCAGAAGGTCGAGACGGCGGGCAGCGAGGGGGAAAGCGTGATCCGGGTCATGGGGTATCCTGTTTGCGCCGAGACTAGCGGGATCGGGGGGAAAGACAAGGCGCGGGGAATTGAGAACATAAAGGGAACATGCTAGGTTGGACAAATGACCGCCATCCCCGATTCCGCGCCCGCTCCTTTGCAGGCCGCCGCCCTGGCGCAGCGGCTGGTCGAGGCCAGTCGCCCGGCGTCCCCAACCCCGGCTCCGCTGATGCCTGTGCCGCAGATGGCACTGGCGCGTGGGCGGGTGCATGAGGTCGCGGGGCCGGCGCGGCGCACGCTGGCGGCGCTGGCCGCGGGGATGGCGGGGGGCGAGGGGCCGGTTCTGTGGCTGCAGCCGGGCTGGGCGAGCGAGGGTCTGTGCGCGCAGGGGCTGCGGCCGCTGGTGGCCGATCCGGGGGCACTGATCCTGGCGCGGGCGACGACGACGCTGGACCTTCTGTGGGCCGCGGAAGAGGCGCTGCGCGCGGGCAGCGTGGCGCTGGTGATCGCCGCCTTGCCGGAACCGCCCGACCTGCGCCAGATCCGGCGGCTGCATCTGGCGGCCGAGGACGGGCTGACGCGCAACCGTCGGGCGGGGCCTGCGCCGCTGGGGCTGGTCTATGCGCAGGACAGCGCCGCGGGGCGCTGCCCCGGGGTCGAAAGCCGCTGGGCGCTGCACCCGCTGCCGGCCGGGGGCTGGCGGCTGGACCGGCTGCTGGCGCGCGGTCAACCGCCCGCCGACTGGACCCTGACAACGCTGCCCCGCCCCGCCTGAGCGCACCCGCGCCCTTTCATCTTGCCCCAAATACGCACGGGGGGATCCAACGGGGGGCGCGTGCGCCCCCCTTGGCGAGGGGGTTCGGGGGGCGAGAAGCCCCCCGACACGCCGTCTCTCAGCCCGAAAACGCCTCGGGCCGGGCCTCGCGCGCCATGTGGTCCAGCACTGCGTTGACGAATTTCGACTCGCGGCCTTCCGGGAAGAAGGCCTGCGCCAGTTGCACGAATTCGGTGATGATCACCCGCGGCGGCGTGGTGGTCTCGATCAGCTCGGCACCGGCGGCGCGAAACAGGGCGCGCAGCGTCGGGTCGATGCGGGCGATCGGCCATTTGGCGACCAGCGCGCGGTCGGTCATCTGGTCGATTGCCGCCTGCTGGTCCACCGCCATCTCGATCAGCTTGCGGAACAGCCCGATATCGGCTTCGACCCAGGATTCATCCTCGCCCTCGGCGCCGATCCGGTGGGTTTCGAACTCGCGCCGGACCTGCTCGACCGTCTGGCCCGAGCTTTCCATCTGAAACAGCGCCTGCACGGCATAGAACCGCGCCGCCGCGCGCAGGGCGCGCCTCTCGTCGGGCTTCGTCATGCCTTGTCGCCCCCTTCGGCCAGCAGGATCGTGTCGCCCATCGGCCGGAAGCCGACAGTGCCCTTGGGCTGACCCCAGCGCCGCGCCAGGGCGATCAGGTGCAGCGCCGCCGCCGCCGCGCCGCCGCCCTTGTCCTGGTCCTCAGGGTTGGCGCGCACATGCGCCTGCTCATAGGTTTCCACGGTCAGGATGCCGTTGCCCAGGCAAGCGCCCTGCAGCCCCAGCAGGGTCAGCGCGCGCGAGCTGTCGTTGCAGACGGTGTCGTAATGCGTGGTCTCGCCGCGGATCACGCAGCCGAGCGCGACATAGCCGTCGAAATTGGCCATCCGGTGCGCCTGGCCGATCGCCACCGGCACTTCCAGCGCGCCGGGGACCTCGATCAGCTCATGCGTGGCGCCGGCCTTGTCCAGCGTGGCGCGGGCGCCGGCGATCATCAGATCGGCGATCTGGCGGTAATAGGGGGCCACGACGATCAGCACCTTCACGGGCTTGTCGAAGACGGGCAGCGGCAGGGTGTAGTGGCTGGCTCCGGCCATGCGCTCACTCCTTGGGAATCGGGCGGGTGCCCGCGATGTTGAGCCCGTAGGCCTCGAGGCCCACGACGCGCGGTGTGGGCGAATTGGTGACCAGCGTCAGCCGGTGCAGGCCCAGCGCGGCGAGGATCTGCGCGCCCAGCCCATACTGGCGCAGCGTCTGCGGCGAGGCCGCGTCGTCGAGCGCCAGCTTCATCCCCGTGTCGCGCAACAGCACGACGACGCCGCGCCCCTCGGCCGCGATCAGTTTCATCGCGCCGCGCAGGTCGCCGGCGTGGCCTTCGCCGATGCCCAGCACATCCTCGAGCGCGTTCATCGCGTGCATCCGCACCAGAACCGGTGCCGGATCGGCCAGGTCGCCCATCGACAGCACGACATGTTCCGAGCCATGCGTCTGGTCGGTGAAGACCCGCATGTCCCAGGTGCCGCCGTGGACCGAGCGCACCTGGCGCTGGGCGGTCTCGCGCACCAGGTTGTCGTGGCGCCGGCGATAGGCGATCAGGTCGCTGATCGTGCCGATTTTCAGATTGTGCTTTTGCGCGAAGGCGACGAGGTCGGGCAGGCGCGCCATCTCGCCGTCGTCTTTCATAATTTCGCAGATCACCCCCGACGGGTTGAGCCCGGCCAGCCGCGAGATGTCCACCGCGGCCTCGGTATGCCCGGCGCGCACCAGCACCCCGCCCTCGCGCGCGCGCAGCGGGAAGATGTGGCCGGGTGTGGCGATGTCGGCGCCGGTTTTCGACGGTCGATGGCCACCGCGACGGTGCGCGCGCGGTCATAGGCGGAAATCCCGGTGGTCACCCCCTCGCGCGCCTCGATCGAGACGGTGAAGGCGGTTTCGTGCCGCGAGGCGTTGTTCGTGGACATCAGCGGCAGGCCCAGCGCGTCGATCCGGGGCCCCGGCATCGACAGGCAGATCAGCCCGCGGCCGTGGGTGGCCATGAAGTTGATCGCTTCGGGGGTCGCCATCTGCGCGGGGATCACCAGATCGCCCTCGTTCTCGCGGTCCTCGTGGTCGACAAGGACGAACATGCGGCCGTTGCGTGCCTCGTCGATGATCTCCTCGATCGACGAGATCGCGTCATGCCAGTTTTCCTCGACCGGGCCGGGCTTCTCGTAGTCCATCCTGCGCTCCTGGTGTGTCTGGGGGTGAGATAGCGCAAGGGCGGGCGGGTGAAAGGGGCGGAAGGCGGGTTGGGGGGCCGCAAGCCCCCAAACCCCCGCCCTAAGGGGGCACGCCCCTTTGGGAAACCCGTGCGTATTTCGGACAAGATGAAAGGGCGGGTGTCAGGCGCGGGCGGGTTTGCGGTCGGCGCGGATCGGGTCGGACAGCAGGCGCAGGCCATTGAGCACGACGAGCAGCGTGCCGCCTTCGTGGCTGATCACCGCCAGGGGCAGCGGCAGGTCGAAGAACAGCCCGCCGATGACCAGCACCAGCATCGCGCCGATCGCGAAGGTCAGGTTCTGGCGGACGATGCGGGCGGTGCGGCGGGCGAGGCGGTGGGCCTCGGCGAGCCGGGTCATGTCCTCGGAGAGGAAGGCCACGTCGGCAGCCTGCAGCGCCACCTCGGAGCCTGCGGCGCCCATTGCGATGCCGACATCGGCACGCGCCAGCGCCGCCGCGTCATTGACCCCGTCCCCGACAAAGGCCACCCGGCCGCGTTCGGCCATGCTGCCGATCAGGCGGACCTTGTCGCCGGGCAGCAGTTCGGCGTGGATCTCCTCGGGGTTGAGGCCGAGTTCCCGGCCGATCCTGAGCGCGACGGCGTGGCGGTCGCCGGTCATCATCGCCCGTTCGCGCACCCCGCCGGCGAGGAGCGCCAGCAGACCGGCCCTGGAACTGTCGCGCGGGCGGTCGGCGACAGTGACCACGCCCAGGATACGCGGGCCGCGCCCGGCATAGGTCACGGTCTGCGCGTCCTCGGTGAGCGCCGCGAGCACCGGATCGTCCAGCTGCGCGCCCATGCGCGCGGCGATGCGGGCGTTGCCGGCCCAGAGCGGACCCTCGGTGTCGTGGCCCTCGATCCCCTCGCTGGCGGTCGAGGTCACGTCACGCACCGGGGCCGGGGTCAGGGCGCGGCGTTCGGCCTCGGCGCGGATGGCGGCGGCAATGGGGTGTTCGGACTGTGCCTCGAGCCCGGCGAGCAGGGCGAGGAAAGCGTCATCGGCGCCATCCGGTGTCCAGATCGCGGTGACCTCGGCCTTGCCGGTGGTCAGCGTGCCGGTCTTGTCGAAGGCAAATGCGTTGACGTCGGCCAGGGTTTCCAGCGCCGCGCCGCCCTTGAACAGCACGCCGCCGCGCGCCGCCGCACTGAGCGCGGACAGGATCGCTGCCGGCACCGAGATCACCACCGCGCAGGGGCTGGCGGCGACCAGCAGCGTCGCCGCCCGGTAGAGGGCGGCGTCCCAGCCCCAGCCCAGCGCCAGGAAGGCCAGCAGCGCCAGCGCCGAACCGGCCAGCACCGCCAAAGTATAGCGTTGGCCGAACCAGGCGCTGAAGCGTTCCGAGGGGGCCTTGGCGGCCTGGGCCTCGGTCACCAGGGCGATCATCCGCGCGACGGTGCTTTCGGCGCTGCCGCGGGTCACGGTGACGTCCAGCACACCGTCGAGGTTGACGGTGGCCTCGAACACCGGCGCGCCGGGCTCCTTGTGCACCGGCATGGATTCGCCGGTGATGGTGGATTCGTCGAGCGAGCCGGCGCCCTCGGCGATCACCCCGTCGACCGGCACCCGCGCACCGGGGCGCAGCACCACCGTGTCGCCGGGTGCCAGATCGGCCACGGCGACCTCGGTCACGCCGGAGGGGCCGCGGCGCAGGGCGCGGTCGGGCCGCAGCGCCATCAGCGCCTCGACCGCGCGGCGGGCACGTCCCATCGCGCGGTCCTCGAGCGTGTTCGAGATCGAGAACAGTGTGAGCAGCACGCCGCCTTCCATCGTCGCGCCGACCGCCGCCGCGGCAATGGCCGCGACGACCATCAGCAGGTCGATGTCGAGCGTGCGGTCGCGGAACAATTCGCGCAGGGCGGTCAGCAGGGCCGGCACGCCGCCGGCCAGATAGACGACGCCCAGGGCGATGTGCTCGGCCGCCGGCATGCCGAGGATCCAGCGCGCGAAGGCGGCCAGCACGAGGCCCGCCACCGTCAGGATGCTCAGTCCGAGCGCGGTTCTGTCACTCATGCACGGTTTGCCTCTTGCCGTCTGCGCCAGACAGAAGATCACGCTGCGGCGCGGAAGGGAATGACCTAGAGCAAGCGCGGGAATGGGGCGTTGGTCCGGGAAAGGGGCCGCGCGTCGCTTTCTTGGTGTTGTCCACAGGAAATATTTCTTTACAGGGTTCCCGATTTCGCCCACCATATCTAGTAAGAACGGCAACATGAGAATGCCGCACCTTGCCGCCCTACGCAGATTGTTGTGGGTCGGGCATCTGTTGAGGCTAGAACAGAGAAAGCCGGGACATGGCCCTGTCCGAGGACACCTATCTGACCGATGAGATCCACCCGATCGATATCGTCGAAACTCTGGCCGAGCATCACGCATGGGAATTCGACCGCGTCGCCGATGACCAGATCGCGATGGCGGTCGAGGGGCAGTGGCGCAGCTACTCGCTGACGCTGGCCTGGTCCGGTGCCGACGAGACGCTGCGGTTGATCTGCACCTTCGAGATGGAGCCGCCCGACGACCGTCTGGCCGAGCTTTACGAGACCCTGAACCTGACCAACGACATGGTCTGGGCCGGGGGCTTTACCTATTGGGCGCAGCAGCGACTGATGGTCTGGCGCTATGGCCTGTTGATGTCGGGCGGGCAGGTTGCCGCGCCCGAGCAGATCGACACGATGATCCGCAATGCCATCGGCGCCTGCGAGCGGTTCTATCCGGCGTTCCAACTGGTGGCCTGGGCCGACCGCGCGCCGGGCGATGCGCTGAAGCTGGCGATCGCGCAGGCTTACGGGCGCGCCTGATCGGGGCCGGAAGCCGGGGCGCTCAGCGCCGCGGGGTCAAAGGGCAGGTCTGCCCTTTCGCGTTCGCTCATCCGGGCGATGTCGGGGTGAAACAGCGGGTCGCGCCACCAGCGGGCGCATCTCCGGGTTATGTCCTGCAGCATGAGATGTCTCCTTTTCTACAGGGTGACCGATTTGGGGCGCCGTGAAAATTGACTTGTCGAGTGCCGGGTTTTAGAAAATCTATATGCGAAACCTGAATGCCCTGCCGTTGTCGGCGTTACGCGTGATCGAGGCGGCGGGCCGGCTGGGCAGCCTGACGGCCGCAGCGCAGGAGTTGGGCGTGACCCCCGGCGCGCTGTCGCAGCGCCTGCGCAAGGCTGAGGAGGCGCTGGGGCGGCCGCTGTTCGAGCGCCACCCCGACGGGCTGGAGCCGACCGGGGCGCTGGGCGACGTGATGGCGCAGCTCACCCATCACATGGCGGGACTGGACGCCGCAGCGGGGACGCTGACCGGGCGTGACGCCAATGTGCTGACGCTGAGCGTCGCGCCCCTGTTCGCCAGCCGCTGGCTGATCTGGCGGCTGCATCGCTTTACCGATGCCCATCCCGACATCGCGCTGCGGCTCGATCCGGTGTCGCGCACCGTGGATCTGGACGCCGCCGGGGTCGATGCCGGGATCCGCGTGGGGCGTGATCCGGGTGCCGGTGTCGAGAGGGTCAAGCTGCTGGATCAGCGGGTGTTTCCGGTCTGCTCGGCGGCGCTGGCCGCGCGCATCGCCACGCCGTCCGACCTGTTCCACCACCCGGTGATCCGCGAGACCGAGGCCCTGGCCGGCTGGCCCGAATGGCTGGCGGCGCAAGGTTTGACGCCCGAGGGCCTGCGTCCGGGGCCGACCTATCGCGACGGGGCGATGTGCCTTGACGCAGCGATGATGGGGCAGGGGGTGTTCATGGCCTGGGAAACCCTGGCTGCCGATGCCGTGCTGCGCGGCACGGTCGCGGCGCCTTTCGCCCAGCGGGTGCCCTCGGGTGTGGCCTACTGGTTCGTCACCACGCGGTTGAGCGCGCGCAAACCGGCGGTGCGGCGGTTTCGCGACTGGCTGCTGGCCGAGATCGGGGCCTCGCGCGTGGAATGGGCGGGCTGAGGGGCCTTTCCCCGGCCTCCGGGCACCGCTAGTCTGCGGCGCGAAAACAAGGGGGTGACGATGAACAGGCGCGAACTGGAAGATCGGGGGCTGGTGCTGCTGGGCTGCGGCAAGATGGGCTCGGCCCTGCTGGAAGGCTGGCTGAAGACCGGGTTGCCCGCCGGTTCGGTGCATGTGATCGAACCGACGCCCTCGGACTGGCTCAAGGGCACGGGCGTGCATCTGAACGCCCCCTTGCCACCCGCGCCGGCGATGGCACTGCTGGCGGTCAAGCCGCAGATGATGGGCGCGGCGCTGCCCGGCCTGCAGGCGCTGGGCGGCGGCGGCACGGTGTTCGTGTCGATCGCGGCGGGCACCTCGTTGAAGACCATCGAGGAGACGCTGGGCACAGGCACCCCGGTGGTGCGCGTCATGCCGAACACTCCGGCCGCAGTCGGGCGCGGGATCTCGGCGCTGATCGGCAATGCCGCGGTGTCGCCCGAGGCGCTGGCGCTGGCGCAGGATCTGATGGCGGCGGTGGGCGAGACGGTGCTCTTGCAGGACGAATCCCAGATGGATGCCGTGACGGCGGTGTCCGGCTCTGGCCCGGCCTATGTGTTCCACCTGATCGAGGCGCTGGCGGCGGCGGGCGTGGCCCAGGGCCTGCCCGAGGCGATGGCGATGCAGCTGGCCCGAGCGACGGTCTGCGGGGCGGGCGAACTGGCGCGTCAATCGCCCGAGAGCGCGGCGCAACTCAGGATCAACGTCACCTCGCCCGGGGGCACCACGGCGGCGGCGCTGGCGGTGCTGATGAACGAGGCCGACGGTTTTCCGCCACTTCTCGCGCGCGCGGTGAGGGCCGCGGCGGACCGTTCCAAGGAGCTGGGCCAATGAGCGAGGCGATTTCCTTTGACGAGTTCCTCAAGGTCGACATCCGCGTGGGCACCGTCGTCGCCGTCGAGGACTTCCCCCAGGCGCGCAAGCCCGCCTGGAAGCTGACCGTCGATTTCGGCCCCGAGATCGGCGTCAAGCGGTCCTCGGCGCAGATTACCGTGCATTACGGCAAGGAGGATCTGTTGGGCCGGCAGGTGCTGGGGGTGGTCAATTTCCCGCCGCGCCAGATCGGCCCCTTCATGTCCGAGGTGCTGGTGCTGGGCCTGCACGACGCCGGGAACGCGGTGGTGGTGATCGGGCCCGAGCGCGCGGTGCCGAACGGCGCGAGGATGTGCTGATGAAGCTCTTCGTCTCGCGCCCGCTGCCCGAGCCCGTTCTGGACGCCGCGCGGGCGGAGTTCGACGTGACGGTGCGGTCGTCGAACGCGCCCCTGACCCAAGACGAGATGGTCGCGGCGCTGGCCGGGTATGACGTCGTGCTGCCGACACTGGGCGACCGGTTCCAGGCTGAGGTCTTTGCCGCCTGCCCGGCACCGCGGGCGCGGATGCTGGCGAATTTCGGCGTGGGGTATAACCACATCGACGTGGCGGCGGCGCGCGGCGCCGGGCTGCAGGTGTCGAACACGCCGGGGGCGGTGACCGATGCCACCGCCGACATTGCGCTGACCCTGATGCTGATGACCGCCCGCCGCGCCGGCGAGGGCGAACGCCTGGTGCGTGCGGGTCGTTGGGAGGGCTGGCATCCCACGCAAATGCTGGGCATGCACCTGTCAGGCAAGCGTCTGGGCGTGGTCGGCATGGGGCGGATCGGCCAGGCCATCGCGCGACGTGCGCATCATGGGTTCGGCATGCAGGTCAGCTATTTCACCCGCACGCCCAGGGATCTGCCCGGTCTGCCCGATGCGGTGCCGGTAGCCAGCCTGCACGCGCTCATGGCCGGGGCAGATATGGTGGTGATCGCCGTTCCGGCCACGCCGCAGACCCATCACCTGATCGAGGCGGCGGCGCTGGCGGCGATGCAACCGCATGCGATGCTGGTCAACATCGCCCGGGGCGATATCGTTGACGAAGCGGCGCTGATTGCGGCGTTGCAGGCCGGGCAGATTGCGGGTGCAGGCCTCGATGTCTACGAGTTCGAGCCGCGCGTGCCCGAGGCGCTGATCGCGATGGAGAACGTCGTGCTGTTGCCGCATCTGGGCACCGCCGCGCTCGAGGTGCGCACGCAGATGGGATTGATGGCGGTCGGGAACGCGGTGGCCTTCAAGCAGGGCCGCCCGTTGCCGAACGCGGTCTGAACCGCCGCGCACTTATTGCCCGACGAATTCAAAGGAAAACCGCGTTTGTGCGCCCGGCGGTGGCGCGGGGAAGGGGGCGGCGCGCTGCAGATGCGCCAGCGCCGCACGGTCAAGCGTGGCGTCGCCCGACCCCCGTGCGATCCGGGCAGTGGCCAGCGATCCGTTGGCGGCGATGGCAAAGGCGACCACCGCCACGCCGCGCGCGCGCAAACGCTCGCGCCGGACGCGCTGGATCTGGCGCATGACCTGGCCGGGATAGTTGACCGCCGCCGCCTCGCCGGGGGCAGTGGCCGGGGCCTCGCGTTGCGCGGCGACAGTGGCTGCGGCCTGCGGGCGGCCCCAGGCATCGCCGCGGCGGGCGTCGCGGTCGGCGTCGCCGGCCGCCTGCGCGGCACTGGCGGTTTGGCTGCGCGCGGCGGGTCGCGCCTGATGGTTGGGGCGTTGGCGCGGGCGTGGCGTGTCGGACTCGGCGGTCCGGGTGGTGACCTCGGGGTCCGGGGTCAGGGGCGCGGCGGCGGCCGAGGGCGTCGCCCGGGTGACGGCGGTTGCGCTGGCGACGGTCTGTGCCGAAGGTTGCAGAGCTGCCGGCGTGCGCAGCTCGGCCGTCGCGTAAGGGGTGGTGGGGGCCTCGGGCTGGTGGGTTATGGCCGGTGCCGCCGGCGTGGGTGGGGGCCGATGCGCTGCGACCGTGGCCGATTGCGTGGCCGGCGCCGGTTGCGAGGGGTCTGCCCCTTGGGTGAAATCCTGAAAATCGGTGCCGATCGCGGCGATCGCCACCGGCGCGCCGCCGTCCATCTGCACCGCGTCCGAGGAGGGCGCCAACCCGGCCAGAACCGCCGTATGCACCGCCAGCGAGGCCGCCAATGCCAGCCCGGCTGTGCGCCCGCGGGGCCAGATGCCCGGATCCGCCAGTCTCATGGCGCGCCTCTCTCGCCCAGCAGAACCACCCGCTCGGCCCCTGCCGCGCGTAACGCCGCGGCCAGCCGCACGACCATTGCCGCCGGGGCATCGCGGTCGACCAGCAGGCGGGCCACCGCAGGCATCGGCAGGCTGTCGAGATAGGCGCGGGCGGCTGTCTCAGGCGCTCCGGTCCAGTCGCTGCCATCCCATCGCAGGCCGCCGTCTGCGGTGAGCACCAGCGCGTCGGTGGGCGCCCGGGTCTGCAGGTCCGGGCTGTGCAGCAGCTGGATCGACGGATCGGGCGCAGGGCCGATGGTGCCCGCGATCAGGAAAAAGATCAGCATCAGGAACACGACATTGATCAGCCCGATGGTCGGCTCGGCGCGGCGGCGGGGGGCCGTGGCAGGTCGCCTCATGTCAGCACCTGCACCGCAAAGGGCACGTCGCGCAGCTGCGCCAGCACATCGACCAGCCGTTGGGCGGTGACCCCGGCCCCCAGCGCGATCAGCACCAACCCGTCGGCGCTGGCCGCATCGGTCAGGGCGCTGCGCAACGCCTCCAGCGGGATCTCGCGGGCGTTCAGCCGCAGCGATTCGGTGGTCAGCTGCACAAAGACCGGGGGCTGCGGCTGCGCCGGGGCGTCGCTGCCCTGCCGGGCGGCGGTCAGCTCCATCTCGCCCAGCCGCGAAAAGGTCGAACTCAGCATGAAGAACAGCAGCAGCAGAAAGATGACGTCGATCAGCGAGGTCAGCGACAGCCCGGCGCGGCGCGGGGTCATCCGGCGCAGGGCATCAGGCATGGGCGAGCCCTGTCTCCGGCTGCGACATGGGTTGCGTGGCGGTCAGACCGGGGCACAGGGCCGTGTCGATGATCCGCTCGGCCATCGCCGCCTCGGCGGCGATCTGGCCGTCGAACCAGGTCAGCACCAGCGACGTCGGCATCGCCACCCCCAGCCCCACAGCGGTGGTCAGCAGGGCAACCCAGATCCCGCCGGCCAGCGTCGAGGGGTCGACGGCCGCGCCGGCTGATTGCAGGCTTTGAAAGGCGTCGATCATCCCCAGCACGGTGCCGAAGAGCCCCAGAAGCGGCGCGACCTGCGCCACCGAATCGAGCAGTCGCAGCCCCGCCGACAGTTGTCCCATCCGTGCGGCAGCCTCGCCGGTCAGCCGTGCGCGCAGGGTGGCGTTGTCCTGCGGGGCCTGCCCGGCGGCGCCGAGCGCCATCACCGCCAGATCCCGCAGCGGGCTGCGGACCAGCGCCGCGGCCTGCTGTGCCTGACGGGTGGCGCCGCTGTCCCAGGCGGCGAGCGCCGACGACAGGACCGCGTGGCGGCCGACCCCGAGGCGCAGGAACTGCGCGGCCTTGGCGAGGATTACCGCCAGCGTCACCAGCGACATCGCCAGCAGGATCATCACCACCGGGCCGCCCAGCGCGGCGACCTGGGTCAGGGCCTCGACCAGCGCGCTCATTCCAGCACCTCGATTCCGATCGACGAGGTGGCGACCAGCGGGGCCGTGCAGCCTGCCGATCCCGCCGGGCTGCAGGCGCTGACCCCGTTGACCAGCAGCCGCCCGATGCCGTCGCAGGCAATCCCGCCGATCTCGAACGAGCGCACGCGGGTGCGGCCGGCCGGCAGATCCTGCATGTCGAGCAGCGTCATCACCGCGACCCGGCCGTCGGTGTCGAACAGCACCGCCTCGAGCACCAGCTGTGACAGGTCCGCCCCCGATCCGTTTCGGCCGACGAACACGAACTGGCAGGCGCCGTCGCGGATATGGGTGGCGTTCAGGTCGACGGTGACGGGATCGGCCAGCGCCGGAGCTGCGCAGAATGCGCAGCCGAGCGCCGCGGCCTTGAGGCGGAGAGCCATGAGGAACCTCGGGTCAAGGGATAGGGGACGAGAGGCTGGCCGACCGGCAATGCGGTGAAAGCTGGCATTCGCGGAAGGGCAAATTTTCCGCTTGCATCCCCTCGATAGAATATCCTAGAAAAACTGTCAACATAAGGCGCCACCCCGGTGCCTGCGCAATCCAGCCCCTGTCGCCAGACCGCGCCCGCCCGCAGCTTGCAGACAACAAAGGGATTGCCATGACCATCCACACCCTGCCGCGTGACCCCTCGCCCGAGGCCCTGCGCACCGCCCGTCACCAGAACCCCAGGGCGCGCGCCCGCGACCTGGCCACGACACTGGGCGTCAGCGAAGGTCAGCTGGTCGCCGCCGGGGTCAACGGGGAAACCGTCGTGCGGCTGATCTGCGACATCGACCGGCTGTTCCCGGCGATTCGCACGCTTGGTCCGGTGCTGGCGCTGACCCGCAACGAGCACTGCGTGCACGAACGCGACGGGACGTATCTCGACTATCATCCCGGGGTGCATGCGGCGATGGTGCTGGGCCCGGACATCGACCTGCGGATGTTCCCGCGCCACTGGGTGCATGCCTTTGCGCTGGCCGAGGGTGACAAGCGGTCGATCCAGGTGTTCGACGCGGCGGGCGATGCGGTGCACAAGGTGCATCTGCGCCCGGCCTCGTCGATCGCGGCTTTCGACCAGCTGGTGGCCGGGTTGCGGTCCGAGGACCAGTCCGACGGGATCGCGGTTGCCACCCGAACCCCGGTCGAAGGGGCGCGGAGCACCCCCGACAAGGTCGATATCCTGCGCAAGGAATGGGACGCGCTGACCGATACCCACCAGTTCCTGCGCCTGACTGCCAAGGTCAGGATGAACCGTCTGGGGGCGTATCGCATCGCCGGCGCGCCCTATGTCCATGCGTTGCAGCCCGAGGCGTTGGCCGAGGCGTTGCGGCAATGCGCGGCGCAGCAGATCCCGGTCATGCTGTTTGTCGGCAATACCGGCTGCATCCAGATCCACGGCGGGCCGATCCACCGGGTCGAGCCGATGGGGCCGTGGCTCAATGTTCTGGACCCGGGGTTCAACCTGCACCTGCGGGCCGACACGGTGGCCGAGGTCTGGCTGGTCTGGAAACCAACCCGGCAGGGCGCGGCGATCTCGATCGAGGCCTTCGATGCCGAGGGCGGGCTGATCCTGCAGCTGTTCGGCAAGCGTGACCCGGACACCGCGCGCTGGGACGCGCTGACCGAGGTCTTGCGCGACACGCTGGGGGCCTGACCGATGCGTCTGCTTGGTTTGCTGGGGGCGCTGCTGGTGGCGCCCTGGCCGGCGCTGGCGCAGCAGCGCGTGGTGGTTGCCGGTTCGGCCCTGTGCGAGACCGTTGCGGCGTTGGGTCAGGCGGCGCGCATCGTCGGCCGCGACGCCACCTGCACCCACCCCGAGGCGCTGACCGCGCTGCCCGATGTGGGCTATCTGCGCGCGCTCTCGCCCGAGGGGGTGCTGGCGCTCGACCCCGATCTGATCCTGGCCGATGTCGATGCCGGCCCGCCCGAGACGATGGCGCTGGTCGAGGCCAGCGCGGTGCCGGTTGTCCGCGTCGCGGCGACCTATTCGGAAGACGGGGTGATCGCGCGGATTGAAACCGTCGCCCGGGCGCTCGATGTCGACGGCGGGTCGCTGGTGGCCTCGGTGCGGGCAGGGTTCGGGCAGCTGGCCGAGGCGCGCAGCACGGCTGAGCCGGTGCGGGCGCTGTTCATCCTGTCGGCGGCCGGCGGGCGGATCATGGCGGCGGGACAGAGCACCGCGGCGGATGGCATCCTGACGCTGGCCGGGGCACGCAACGCGATCACCGGCTTTGACGGGTATCGTCAGCTGACCGACGAATCGCTGATCGCCGCCGCGCCCGCGGTCATCGTGATGATGGACCGCTCGGGCGATCATGCGTTGAGCAACGACGCCATCGCGGCGCATCCGGCGCTGGGCCTCACCCCCGCGGCGCAGGCCGGGCGGATCGTGCGGATGGATGGCGGCTTCCTGCTGGGTTTCGGGCCGCGCACGCCGCAGGCGGCGCAGGCGCTGATGGACGCGCTGAGGGGTTAGGCCGATGGTTGCGCTTTCTGAGGCGCCACTGGCCGGGGACCGGTCGGTGCGGGCGCGCTGGCTGATCGGGGTGCTGGCGGCGCTGCTTGTGACGATGATGGCGCTGTCGCTGACCGTCGGCGCGGCCGGGGTGTCACCGCTGGCGGTGCTGGCGGACTGGCTGGCCGGGCGCGACATCGGCCTGCGCGAGCGGGTGATCCTGGGCGACATCCGGCTGCCGCGGGTGCTGACCGGCGTTCTAGTCGGGGCCTCGCTGGCAGTGTCGGGCACGGTGATGCAGGGGCTTTTCCGCAATCCGCTGGCCGATCCCGGGATCGTCGGCGTGGGCGCCGGTGCCGGGCTGGGCGCGGTTCTGGCGATCGTCCTGGGCGGGATGCTGCCGGGCGCCGTGGCCACCGCTGTCGGTCCGCATCTGGTGCCGGTCGCCGCCTTTCTGGGCGGCTGGGGCAGCACGCTGGTTCTCTACCGCGTGGCCACCCGGGGCGGGTGGACTTCGGTTGCCACGATGCTGCTGGCAGGGATCGCGCTGGGGGCGTTGGCCGGGGCGGTGACCGGGGTTCTGGTCTATCTGGCCGATGACGCCCAGCTCAGGGATCTGACCTTTTGGGGGATGGGATCGCTGGCGGGCGCAAGCTGGCTGAAACTGGCCGCCGCCGCGCCGGTGATGCTGGCCGGGCTGATCACCGCACCGGCCCTGTCGCGCGCCCTGAACGCGCTGGCGCTGGGCGAGGCGGCGGCGCTGCACCTGGGCGTTCGGGTGCAGCGGATGAAGGCGCTGGCGATCCTCTCCGTCGCGGCGGCAACCGGGGCCGCGGTGGCGATCTCGGGCGGGATCGGGTTCGTCGGCATCGTCGTGCCGCATCTTCTGCGGCTGGCGATGGGGCCGGACCACCGGTTCCTGCTGCCGGCGGCTGCCCTGCTGGGGGCCTGCCTGCTGCTGGCGGCCGACATGATGGCGCGGGTGGTCGTCGCACCGGCGGAACTGCCGATCGGCACCGTCACGGCACTGGTCGGCGGGCCGGTGTTCCTGTGGATCCTGTTGCGCAAGCGCGGTCTGGTGGAGGTCTGAGATGCTGCAGGCGACCGGACTGGGCATCACCCTGAACCGCCGCGCGATCCTGACCCGGGTCGATTTTCACGCCGCGGCCGGGCAGATGACCTGCATCGTCGGGCCGAACGGGTCGGGCAAGACGACGCTCTTGCGGGCACTGACCGGCGAGCTGCGCGGCACCGGCACGGTCACGCTGGACGGCGACGATCTGGCGGCGATGACGCCCGAGGCGCTGGCGCAGCGGCGCGCGGTGCTGCCGCAGGCGATGCCGCTGGGGTTCCCCTTTACCGTGCTCGAGGTTGTGCGGCTGGGGCTGACCGGCCGGCAGGCGCTGGCGCCTGACGCCGCCCACCTGCCGATGCGGGCGCTGGAACGGGTCGGCCTGCGGGGCTTTGCGGGGCGGTTCTTTCAGGAGCTTTCGGGCGGCGAGCAGCAGCGCGCGCATCTGGCGCGGGTGTTGCTGCAGGTCTGGCAGCCGGTGCATGCCGGCCAGCCCCGATGGCTGTTCCTCGACGAACCCGTTGCCGCGCTGGATATCGGCCACCAGCTGCAGGTGATGCGTCTGGCGCGCGGCTTTGCCGGGGCGGGCGGCGGTGTGGTGGCGGTGATGCATGACCTCAATCTGACTGCGATGGCCGCGGACAGCGTCTGCCTGATGGCCAGGGGCGAGGTTGTCGCCCAAGGGCCGGTTTCCCGGGTCTTTGCCGATGACCGGCTGTCGGCGGCCTATGGTTGCCCGGTGCGGGTGTCGACCCCGCCCGCCGAGGGCACCCCCTATATCCTGCCGCACGCCGCGGCTTGATCTGCGACCGCCAGCCCCGCGCCAGCGACAACCACCGAAAAACGAGGGATACCATGACCACCTCTATCAGGCGCCTCGGCGCCGTGTCGACGCTTGCGCTGACCTCCACGCTGTCCACCCCGGCTGCGGGCCAGACGGGCGAGGGCGCCTTTACCATGCTTGGCCGCATCATCCTGTCGGCGGGCCGCGCCCGTGTCGCCATCGACACGCCGCAGGCGGTCAGCGCGCTGGAGGCCGACGACCTCGAGCGCGAACAGGCGACCACGCCCGGCGAGTTGCTGCGCACCGTGCCCGGCGTCCAGGCCTTTGGCGGTGAGGGGATGACCGGCCAGTTCCTGAACATCCGCGGGGTCGGCACACAGACGGCCTCGGACGAGAACCGCATCGTTGTCACCATCGACGGGGTGCAGAAATACTTCGAGCAATACCGCGTGGGGTCGCATTTCGGTGACCCGGAACTCTATCGCCGGGTCGAGGTGCTGCGCGGGCCGGGGGCGTCGCTGCTCTATGGTTCGGGCGCCATCGGCGGGGTTGTGGCCTTCGAGACGCGCGAGGCCTCGGATTTCCTGACCGACGAGACCAACACCGCGCTGCGGCTGCGCCTTGGCGGGCACAGCAATGGCGAGGGGACGATGGCCTCGGCGATCCTGGCGCATCGTTTCGATGACCGGTTCGAGGTGCTGGCCGCGCTGACCCGGCGCAGCGAAGGCAATTACCAGGCGGGCGACGGCAGCACCGTGACCGGCACCAACCAGACCGCGCAGTCGGCGCTGGTCAGCGGCAGCTGGCGGTTCTCGGACGAGAGCGACCAGCGGCTGCGGTTCTCGGTGACGCGCTGGCAGACCGACGGCGATCAGGTCAACTATTCGGCCTATGGAAGCTTTGCATTCTTTGGTCTCGTCGATCGCACGGTGACCGATGACACGGCGCAAATCACCTGGGAAAACCCGGCCTCGGGCAACCCCTGGGTCGATGCGCGGGTGCAGCTGTCCTTCTCGAATTCAGTGGTCGATCAGTCGAACGCGACGATGCAGGGGTTTTCCCCGATCTTCGACGATTCGACCTATGGCTATGAAACCGTGACCCTGTCGGCGCGCAACACCATCACTGCCGAGGGGACGGGCTGGCAGAACTATCTGACCTTTGGCGGTCAGATCGCGCGGCGCGAGCGAATGCAGCTGTCCGGGGGCACCACCCTGACCACGCACCCTGCTGGGACCAGCGACGCCTGGGGCCTCTATCTGCAGAACGAATTCGTCCTGAACGAGCGGCTGACGGTCCTGGCAGCCCTGCGCCATGACCAGCAGTCGCTGACCCCGACCGGCGGGGTTCCGGTGGCCAACCTCGGCGTGCCGATCAACCACGCGGGCAGCGCCGCCTCGCTGGCCCTGCGCTACGAGATCAACCCGGCCTGGTCGGTGTTCGGCTCGGTGGCACAGACCACGCGCCTGCCGTCGATCGACGAGGTGTTCGACAACGGCACCTCGGGCGGCGGGATGTCGCTGGGGTTGCGGCCGGAACACGCGACCACGGTCGAGCTGGGCTTTGCCTGGCAGGGGCGGGGTGTGGCCTCGGCCGGGGATGCGCTGGACCTCAAGGTCACAGCGTTCAACAACCAGTTCCGTGACCGGATCGAGCGGGCGGGGATCGCCGGACAGCCGTCGTTCCAGAACATCGGCCGCGCCCGCATCCGCGGGATCGAGGTCGAGGCCTCGTATGACGCGGACCTCTGGTTCGGCCGGGCGGCGGCCAGCTGGATCGAGGGAATCGACCAGACCACCAACGCGCGGCTGAACTCGGTGCCCGCGCCGCAGGTGATGGTCGAACTTGGTCGGCACCTGCGCGATCGCACCCTCGATCTGGGGTGGCGCACCACCGCAGTGGGCAGCGCGACGCTGGCCTCGGGCGACCATTTCGCAGGCTATGTCCTGCACGACCTGTTCGTCAGCTGGCGGCCGCAGACCGGCGTGCTGCGCGGGATCGAGATGCAGCTTGCCGTCAACAACGTGTTCGACCGGCAGTATTACAACATCCTCGACGGGGCCTATGCGACCTCGTTGCCGCGGCGTGGGCGCGACCTGCGCCTGACGCTGGGCCGGACCGTCCAGTTCTGAGCGGTCCGCGGGCGCGAACGCCGCGGGGTCTGAGCCTGCGGCGTTTTTTCAACTGGAAATGCGGCGGCGCGGCGATATCTTGAAAGGCAGGTATCGAGGAGAGCGCCATGTCCGACCAAGCAGCCGAAACCGAAAAACTGCCGCGTCTGGTCCGCCTGTATATCCGTCAGGTTCTGATCGGGTTCGGCCTGTCGGGGGTTTTCGTGGGGCTTCTGCTGGGCCTCGACGTGGCGCATCTGCGCACGCTGATGCTGGCAACGGATGGTGGGGCGATCGCCGCCTTCATGCTGTTTTTCTTCAACGGGCTGGTGTTTGCCGGCGTGCAGTTCGCGATGACCATCATGCGCATGGCCGAGCCCGAGGACAAAGGCCCGCGCGGCGGTCGGCGGGCGCCGGTGGCGACCGGGCAACTGGCGCGGGTGTCGGTGTCGGCCGGCAAGTAAGGGCCGGCAGCGAAGGAAAGAGGTGGCGGGCCCGCAGCGACCGTTTCGGGCTGAATTTCCCGAGAGCCTGACTAGTCAGGTGGGCGCCAGATACCAAGGCCAGAACCTTGGCAGAGCCAGCCCCCTCGGAAATGCTTATCGGCCACTGGAAAAGTGCCGTCCACGCGAAGAGCAGAACCCGCCACCGCGCAATCTAGGCGCGGGGCGGGGGGCAATCAAGAGGGGCTCAGCGGCCTTCGACTTTCAGCCAGCCCGCGGGTTTGGCGACCCGCGCGACGATTTCCAGGACAATGGCCAGCCCCATCAGCCAATGCCAGCCCGGGGCGATCGTGTCGGTCGCGCCGGGCAGTGTGTGCAGCCCCAGCTCGAGCAGATAGAGCACCACGAAACCACCCAGAGCCGAGACATGCTCGCGACGGATCACGGTGCGCAGCGAGAAGGGCATGTCGGGCCGACGCCAGTTGCGCAGCCGAGGCCAGAAGACGGGGGTTTGCGCCGACCACTCACGATAGGGTTCGCCGAATTTCTCGAGCAGGAACGATTCCTCGGCGGCGATGATGCGTTCGTAATAGAGGGTCAGCGTCAGACCCAGCACCGCGACGACCCACAGATGCTGGGTGTAAAGCGCAAGTGCCACATACATCAGGCAGTTGCCCAGATAGAGCGGGTTGCGCGTTGTCGAATAGAGCCCGGTCGTGTTCAGCCGTTCGGCGATCTGGCCCTTGTCGGTGTTGCGCCCGGAAGTGCCGTGCGGCACGAAGCCTACGGTCAGCACGCGGATCGCCTCGCCCAGGACCAGCAGCAGTAGCGCCAGAACCTCGGTGATTTCGCCCACGGCGTCGCCCCAGCGGACTTCGAGGGCCTCGCCTTCGGACACGGCCCAGATGAACAGCGGCAAGAACGCGAACAGCAGATAACTTCGCCACCTGAACAGCACATGTCCGGCGGTAACCATGCGGTCGGTCAACATCTTAGATCCCTCTCCTAGCTCTCGCGAAAGAGCTTGCAGGACCGAAATGTCAGGTCAACGACACTGCGGGTCCAGATGGGTGGGGATTGGCAAAACTCCACCTGCAGTTTGAGGCCTCGACAGGGTCTGCCGGGTCGCTATTGTGCATCCATGCCCAGTGACCTGCTGCTTCCCGGCCAGCGCCTGGCGCGCGGTGTTTGTCGTTTGCTGCGCAGCCACGATTTCGCGACCCTCGACGAGGTAGCGCCCCGTCCCGGATTGCGCGTCGATGTGATGGGGCTGGGGCCCCGGGGCGAGGTCTGGATCATCGAGTGCAAATCCTCGCGCGGGGATTTCCAGTCGGACCGCAAATGGCAGGGATATCTGGAGTGGTGCGACCGCTATTTCTGGGCGGTGCCACAGGATTTCCCGGCCGAGATCCTGCCGGAGGGGGCCGGGCTGATCATTGCCGATGACTGGTTCGGGGAGATCGTGACAATGGCCCCGGCGCATCCGCTGGCCGCGGCCCGGCGCAAGGCCCTGACCTTGCGCTTTGCCCGGATGGCGGCGCTGCGGCATCACGCGATGCGCGATCCGCGGTCCTGAGCGGGCGCCCCGTCACGGATGCGAAAACGCCCCGTCCGGCGGGGGACGGGGCGTTCAGGGCAAGCCGGTGTGCCGCGCTTATTGCGAGACGCTTTGCAGATAGGCCCACAAGTTGTCGGCGCCCGAGCGCAGGCGGAAATTCATCGCCGACCGCAGGCTGTTGTCGTTCAGGTGCGCACGCAGAAAGGCCGTCGGATCGGCGGTGTATTCGACGAACAGATCCTCGGTCCAGGTGGCGCCGGTGGCGGCGAGGGCGTGCAGGCCGTCCGAGTAGTTGAAGCCTTCGACCGACGCGACGGCACGGCCGGGCAGGCCGTAGAGGTTCGGGCCGGTGCGCCCGCCGCGCTGGATCACCGTGCCGTCATCGGCCGTGATGCTGTGGCAGCTGCGGCATTGGCGGAACCCTTCTTCGCCTTCGTGGGCGTCACCGGCAAAAGCGGCGGTGGCCGACAGGCCCAGCGACAGGGCGGCGACAGCGGAAAGGGCGGCGGTCTTGATCATCTCGGAATTGCCTCCGGCTTGGCGGGACATCCGTGCCCCGCAGTGGTTCACACCTGTCTCTATATGGTGAAACCGGCCCCCGGGTCCAGTGAGTGCGCGATTTGTCGCGCCCGGAATGCGGATTTCGGCCGACGGATCAAGCCGATGTGACCGTGAAACCGGGTTACGGCTTCAACCGGTAACCCCGGCGCAGCCAGACCCAGGCCAGCAGCGCCAGCGCGAGGGTCGTCCCCCCGGTGACCGCAAGGCCCAGCCAGGGGTTGCTGTCGGAACGTCCCAGATAGGCATAGCGCGCGCCGTCGATCAGATAGAACACCGGGTTCAGGTGGCTTGCGGTCTGCATCGCCGCCGGCATCGCCTCGATCGAATAGAAGGTGCCGGACAGGAACGACAACGGCGTGACGACGAAATTGGTGACCGCGGCGATCTGGTCGAACTTGTTTGCCAGGATCCCGGCGGCGATCCCCAGCGCCCCCATCAGGCACGAGCCGACCACGAGGATCAGCAAGAGCCACAGCGGGTTGGCTGGCCACAGACCCAGCGCAAGCCCGGTGGCCAGGACAATCGCCACCGCAACCAGCAGACCGCGCGCCGCACCGCCCGCCAGATAGCCGATCACCAGCTCGAACGGGGCCAGCGGCGGCATCAGCGTGTCGACGATGTTGCCCATCACCTTAGCGCCGACGATCGACGAGGCGGTGTTGGCAAAGGCGTTCTGGATCACCGACATCATCAGGATGCCGGGCGCGAGGAAGGCGATGAAGGGAACCCCCATCACCGGCCCGCGGCTGCCGCCGATCGCCAGCGAGAAGATCCCCAGGAACAGCGCCGCAGTGACCAGCGGCGCGGCGACGGTCTGCTGCCAGACGGCCATGAAGCGGCGGGTCTCGCGCGCGGCCAGGGTCCAGGTGCCCAGCCAGTTCATCCGGCCGAACCGGCGGGCTCCCATCGCCTGCGGGCTGGTGGCGCCGAAGGGGTGAGGGGCGGTCTGCGGCATCGGGTTCTCCTGTTGCGGGGCATTGCCAAGCGTGCGGGCTGCTTGTATCTCACCCCGTCCCCGATAGAATAGGGGAAAACGACGTCAGGGTCCGCTGGCCGGACCCGTATCACGCGGAGCACCAAGCATGTCCTGGACCGACGAGCGGGTCGAATTGCTCAAGCAGATGTGGGCCGATGGGAAGTCGGCCTCGCAGATTGCCAAGGAACTGGGGTCGGTGACCCGCAATGCGGTGATCGGCAAGGTCCATCGCCTGGGCCTGTCGAGCCGCGGTGGCGATGCCACGGCGGCCCCCGGCGCCGAGCCGGCCAAGCCGGTGGCCGCCCCGGCGCCCGAACCCACCACCGCGCCCGAGCCTGCGGCCCCGGCTGCCGCCGCCCCCGCGCCGGAACCCGCCGCCGAGACACCGCAGCCCGCGCCGGCCGCGAGTGCCGAACCCGCGCGCCCGGCGGCGCCGGCCGCACCGAATGTCACGGTGATCCCGGGCCGCCGCCCGGTGGTGCCGGCCGGCCAGCCGCTGCCGCCGCAGCCCTCGGCCAACGAAATCTCGCCCGAGGCGCTGGCCAATGTGCGCGAGGTCGAGAAGGGCGCGAAAAAACTGACGCTGATGGAGCTGACCGAGCGGACCTGCAAATGGCCGATCGGGGATCCGGCGACCGACGAGTTCTGGTTCTGCGGCCTGCCCTCGGTGGCTGGCAAGCCCTATTGCGAGGCGCATGTCTCGGTCGCGTTCCAACCGATGCAGGCGCGCCGCGACCGTCGCCGCTGAAGGGACCCCGCCGGGCCCGATGGCACCGCTGCAGGGGGGCTTTGCCCCCCCTCTTTGCTGCGCAAATTCACCCCCCAGGATATTTGCGACGCAAAGATGGGGGCGCCGTGGTCAGTGGCTGTCCTGCCAGTCGTCGATCGCGCGGCGCACCTGGCGGATCAGCACCGAGCGGGCCTTTTCGTCGGCGGCGGTGCTGAGCGCGTCGTTGAGGTCGAGGAACAGTTTCGAGACATCGTTGTGCCAGTCGAGCCGGGCCACCGACTCCGGGCGCAGGCGCGGTTCGGGGGTGTCGCAGCATTCGCGCGGGCCGGCGGGCGTCAGGTCGATGCTTTCATCGAGCACCGGGCGCAGCACCGGCACCTGGCCGAGGCGCGGTTGCATGCGGGCGGCGAGGGCCTCCATCGCCGGTTCCTCGCCGTGGGTGAGGAACAGCCCGCGGCGGATCGGGCCGCGGGCGGCGATCCAGGCTTCGAGTTCGGGGCCGTCGGCGTGGCCCGAATAGAGGTCGATCTGGCGGATCCGGGCGCGGACGTCGAAACTTTCGCCCTGGATGCGCACCGATTTCGCGCCCTCGAGCAGGATGCGGCCGAGCGTGCCGTTGGCCTGGTAGCCGACGATCAGAACCGTTGCGGCCTCGGACCAGATCCAGCGTTTCAGCCGGTGGCGGATCCGGCCGGCCTCGCACATGCCCGAGGCGGCGAGGACGATATGAAAGCCCTTGATATGGTCGAGCGCCTTGCTCTCGTCCACCGAATGGGTGAAGTGCAGCTGTTCGGCGTGCAGCCCCTTGCGGAACTCGCGGCCGTTTTGCAGCGTGCGCGCGTGCTTGTAGAACACCTCGGTCGCGCGGGCGGCCAGCGGGCTGTCGACATAGATCGGGATCGGCGGCAGATCACCGGTTTCCATCAGGAGCGTGAGGTCCGAGATCAGCTCTTGCGCGCGTTCGACGGCAAAGGAGGGGATCACCAGCGCGCCATCGGGGCGGATCGCGGCGCGGACCTCGTCGCGCAGGATCTCGCGGCGCTTTTCATCCGAGGCGGTGGGGCGGTCGGTGCCGCCATAGGTGCTTTCGCAGATCACATAGTCCAGCCCCGACGGCCCCTCGGGGTCGGGGTGGAGCAGCTTGAAGGCCGGGCCGATGTCGCCCGAGAACAGCAGCCGCAGCGGGTCGCGGTTGCCGGGGATCATCACCTCGAGTTCGACCGAGGCCGAGCCGAGCATGTGGCCGGCGTTCCACAGCCGCGCCTGGACGCCCGGCAGCACGGTGAACCAGTCACCATAGTCATGGCCCTGCATCCGGGTCATCGTCGCTTCGACATCGCCATCGTCGTAGATCGGGGTGATTTCCTCGCCGTGCCAGCGCGCGCGGCGGCGGTTCAGCTGCTGGACCTCGATCAGCTGGATATGCGCGCTGTCGGGCAGCATGACGCCGGCCAGGTCGACGGTCGGCCGGGTGGCGTGGATCGTGCCAGGAAACCCGTCGTGCACGAGTTTCGGCAGCAACCCGGAGTGGTCGATATGGGCGTGGGTCAGAACCACTGCGTCGATGTCCTTGGCATCGAACGGGAAGGGGCGATAGTTCAGCTCTTTCTCGGTTTTCGAGCCCTGGAACATGCCGCAGTCGATCAGCAGCGTGCCGCTGGCGGTTTCCAGCTTGTGGCATGAGCCGGTGACGGCGCGGGCGGCGCCGTGGAAGGTGATGCGGGGGAAACCGTTGAGCGGGGTCTTGGTCATTGCCGGGCCTTGGTCCACGTTTGTCCCGCCAGTGTCGCGCCGCCGATCCCAGGATGCAAGTCAATTGGCCGGCAAGGGTTTTCTGCCGCTCTTGGGGTGTCCGAAACGAAAAACGCCCCCGGGTCGGGGGCGTTCGGTCGTGCCGGGATGGTGTCAGTCGCGGCCGCGGAACGGTTCGACGTATTGCAGCGCCATGTCCCAGGGGAAGAAGATCCAGGTGTCCTGGCTGACCCCGGTGACAAAGGTATCGGCCTGTTTCTCGCCCTCGGGCTTGGCATAGACGCAGGCGAAATGGGCCTTGGGATAGAGCGAGCGCACCAGTTCCAGGGTCTTGCCGCTGTCCACCAGGTCGTCGACGATCAGGATGCCGGTGCCGTCGCCCATCATCTCGGCGTTGGGCGATTTGATGACCTGGGCCTCGCGGCGCTGGTCGGCCTTGCCGCCGCCCGAGTGGTAGGATTTCACGCTGATCGTATCGACGATGCGGATGTCGAGTTCGCGGGCGACGATCATCGCCGGGGCCATGCCGCCCCGGGTGATCGCCACCACCGCGCGCCAGGTGCCGTCGTCGGGGCCGCGGCCCTGCAGCCGCCAGGCAAGCGCCCGGGCGTCGCGGTGGAGCTGGTCCCAGCTGACGTGAAAGCCGCGTTCATGGGGCAGGCGATCGGTCATCGGGGTTACTCCTTGCGCCCGGTGACGACGTCGATGTCGGGGGCGTCCACCGCCTTCATGCCGACGACATGATAGCCGGCATCGACGTGCAGCGTCTCGCCCGTGGTGCCCGAGCCCAGATCGCTGAGCAGATAGAGCGCCGACTTGCCGACCTCTTCCTGCGTCACGTTGCGCCGCAGCGGCGAATTCAGCTCGTTCCACTTCATGATATAGCGGAAATCGCCGATCCCCGAGGCCGCCAGCGTCTTGATCGGCCCGGCCGAGATCGCGTTGCAGCGGATGCCGTCCTTGCCGAGATCCTCGGCGATGTATTTCACCGATGCTTCCAGCGCGGCCTTGGCGACGCCCATCACGTTATAGTGCGGCATCACCTGTTCGGCGCCGTAATAGGTCAGCGTCAACAGCGAGCCGCCGTTCGGCATCATCGCCGCCGCGCGCTTGGCGACGGCGGTGAAGGAATAGACCGAGATGTCCATCGTCATCAGGAAGTTCGCGTGCGAGGTGTCGACGTAGCGGCCGCGCAGCTCGTTCTTGTCGGAAAAGCCGATTGCGTGCACCAGGAAGTCGATGCTGCCCCATTCGGCCTTGAGCGCCTCGAACAGGCCATCGACCGAGGCCATATCGGCCACGTCGCATTCAAAGAGCCGCGGCGTGCCGAGCTGTTCGGCCAGCGGAACGACGCGCTTTTTCAGCGCCTCGCCCTGATAGCTGAAGGCCAGTTCCGCGCCGTGTTGGGCGAGGGCCTGGGCGATGCCCCAGGCGATGGATTTGTCGTTGGCAAGGCCCATGATGAGGCCCCGCTTGCCCTCCATTAGTCCTGCAGGCATGGCGGTCTCCGGCTTAATAACGCTGCGGCAAGCTTTAGGCAAAAGGTTTGCCTCTATCAAGGGCGCGCGCTCTTGCGCAGGGCGGGGGTTTCGGGCGAGGCTGCGCGCGCCGCAACCGAGGGGGCCAAGATGGTCGACAGTGCCGACGAACCGCAACGCACCGGAATTTTCGCCGGAGAGGATCCCTTTGTGCTGGCACAGGCCTGGCTGGCCGAGGCCGAGGGCAGCGAGCTGAACGACCCCAACGCCATTGCCCTGGCCAGTGTCGATGCAGGGGGCATGCCGAACGTGCGGATGGTGCTGCTCAAGGAGATCGAGGCGGCCGGCAACGGCGAGGGGGCGTTCGTTTTCTACACCAATTATGGCAGCGCCAAGGGGCAGGAGGTCGAGCAGGCCGGCAAGGCCGCCTTTGTCATGCACTGGAAATCGCTGCGCCGGCAGATCCGGGTGCGCGGCACCGTGACCCGCGAGGAGGGGCCGCAGGCCGATGCCTATTTCGCCAGCCGCAGCCTGCAATCGCGTCTGGGCGCCTGGTCGTCGCGCCAGTCGCAGCCGCTGTCGTCGCGCGGGGCGCTGATGGCCGAGGTGGCGAAGAACAGCCTGAAATTCGGCACAAACCCGCCACGTCCGCCTTTTTGGGGTGGATTTCGGATTCTTCCGGTCGAAATAGAGTTCTGGGCGGACGGTGCGTTTCGCCTTCACGACCGCTTTCGATTCACCCGCGGTCGCGTTGGCGAAGCGTGGAATGTTGCGCGCTTGAACCCCTGAAATTCACGCTTCGTGAACGGTTCAAGCCTTGCAAATTGCGACGAAACCCCCGATGGTGGAGGCTGATCGGTGAAGTATCGGGTTGGGAATGCCGATGGTTGAGATGGAGCGCGGTCTGCCGCGCGTTCGCGGAAGCGTCAAATGGTTCGACCCCGCGAAGGGTTTTGGATTCATCGTGGCCGACTCCGGTGGCCCTGATATCCTTCTGCATGTGAATGCACTGCGCAATTTCGGGCAGAGTTCGGTCTGTGACCGGGCGGGCATCGTCGTTACCGTCCAGCAGACCCAGCGCGGTCTGCAGGCGGTCGAGGTGTTCGAGGTCACGCCGCCGGCGGACGAGGACGGCGAGGTGCCCGAAGGCGTGGTCCCGCTGGACGAGGAAACCGCCGCGCTGCCGCTCGAACCCGCGCGGGTCAAGTGGTTCGACAAGGTCAAGGGCTTTGGCTTTGCCAATGTCTTCGGCCGCCCCGAGGATGTGTTTATCCATATGGAAGTGCTGCGCAAGTCGGGGTTCGCGGAGTTGCAGCCAGGCGAGGCCATCGGCCTGCGCATCGCCGAGGGCGAGCGCGGGCGTATGGCGGTGGCGATTTCGTCCTGGGAAACCGCGCTCAAGCAAAAGGAATAGGGTGGTCATGGTGCGTAGGGTGTGGGCCGGCGTCGTGCTGGCAGTCGGCGTGGCGTCGGGGCTGTCTGCCTCGGCGGCGACCTGTTCAGAGGACCGCATCAGCCTGCGCGGCCCGCGGGGTCAGGCGGCCTTTACCGTCGAGATCGCGGATGACGACCAGGAACGCGCACTGGGCCTGATGCACCGCGAGTCGATGCCGCGCTTTTCGGGCATGCTCTTTGTCTTCGACACGCCGCAGCGCGCGGTGTTCTGGATGGAGAACACGCTGATCCCGCTGGACATGCTGTTCATCGACGCGCAAGGCGTCGTGCAGACGGTCCATGAGAACGCCATCCCGATGGACCGCACACCGATCGACGGCGGCTTCGGCATCCAGTATGTGCTGGAGATCAACGGCGGCATGGCCGGGCGGCTGGGCTTGGAGCCGGGCGTCGAGGTCCGTCATCCCGCCATCGCGCAGGAAACTGCGGCCTGGCCCTGCGAATGACGCGCAAGCCCCTTTTCCCGGCCTTTACCTTCGTCTAGAAGCCGACCCAGTCGGGGCGTGGCGCAGCTTGGTAGCGCGACGGTTTTGGGTACCGTAGGTCGTAGGTTCGAATCCTATCGCCCCGACCATCCCCTTTTTGGAATCGCCGGCGCGGGTCGGTAACGGGCGGGTTTGCCAATTGCGGCTTGACTTTGCGGCGATCCGGCGGCTAACCCTGAGCGCATGAAGACGTCTTTCGTCCCCTCTCCTGTGTCCCGTTTCGCGCTTCTGCTTCTTAGCAGCGGCCGGCGGGTCCGTTGAGGGGGCCCCCGTCGGCCGTCCTGTGTCGCTCCCTCGTGACATGTAAGCACTTGACCGCAGCGGCCTGATCGGGCCAGAGCGCGGGGCGACGGAGGAACACCGATGACGACGACCACTTCTGCGCCGGGACGGCCCGGCATGACCAACGCATCCCGGAAATACGAACCTTTCCCGACCATCGACCTGGCTGACCGCAGCTGGCCGTCGAAGCGGATCACCCAGGCGCCGATCTGGTGCTCGGTCGATCTGCGCGACGGCAACCAGGCGCTGGTCAACCCGATGGGGCAGGACCGCAAGGCGCGGATGCTGAAGCTGCTCCTGGACATGGGGTTCAAGGAGATCGAGATCGGCTTTCCCTCGGCCTCGGACACCGATTTCAACTTTGCCCGCTGGGCGATCGAGCACGGCAATGTCCCCGACGACGTGAAGATGCAGGTGCTGGTGCAATGCCGCCCCGAGCTGATCACCCGCACCTTCCAGGCGCTGGAGGGCGCGCGCAGCCCGATCATCCATTTCTACAACTCCACCAGCGAGTTGCAGCGCCGCGTGGTGTTTGGCAAGGACGTGGCGGGGATCAAGCAGATCGCCACCGATGCGGCCAAGATGATCACCGACATGGCGGCAAAGGCGGGTGGCGATTTCCTGTTCGAATACTCGCCCGAGAGCTTTACCGGCACGGAACTGGATGTGGCGTTGGAGATCTGCAACGCGGTCAGCGAGATCGTGCAGCCGACGCCCGAGCGCAAGCTGATCCTGAACCTGCCGGCGACCGTCGAGATGTCGACGCCGAACCTCTATGCCGACGCCATTGAGTGGATGTCGCGCAATCTGGACCGGCGCGATTGCATCACCCTGTCGCTGCACCCCCACAACGACCGTGGCACCGCCGTCGCCGCGGCCGAGCTGGGGCTGATGGCGGGCGCCGACCGGGTCGAGGGCACGCTGTTCGGCAACGGCGAGCGCACGGGCAACGTCGATCTGGTGACGCTGGCGCTGAACATGTTTACCCAGGGCGTCGACCCGCAGCTGGATTGCAGCGACATCCCGCGCATCAAGGATGTCTTTGAATACGCCAACCAGATGCTGGTGCCCGAACGCCATCCCTATGTCGGCGAACTGGTCTATACCGCCTTTTCGGGCTCGCATCAGGATGCGATCAACAAGGGGATGAAGGCGCTGCGCAAGGCCAACAAGCCGCAGTGGGAGGTGCCCTATCTGCCCATCGACCCGCAGGACGTGGGCCGCAGCTATGAGGCGATCATCCGCATCAACTCGCAGTCCGGCAAGGGCGGGATCGCCTATGTCATGCAGGAGGACTACGGCTTTGCCCTGCCGCGCGGGTTGCAGGTCGAATTCGCGCAGGACATCCAGGCGATCACCGATGCCGAGGGTGTCGAGCTGACGCCGCAGCAGATCCATGACCGGTTCCTGGCGCGCTATGTGGAACAGAAGAACGGGCGCATCGCCTATCTCGACCACCTGACGCGCGCGGCGCCCGGCACCCAGCGGGGCCGGCGGCTGATGGAGGCGACGATTCGCGACAACGGGCAGGAGCTGACGATTGCCGGCGAGGGGACCGGGCCGATCGACAGCTTTGTGGACGCGCTGTCGCGGCATCTGGGGGTCGCATTCTCGGTTGCCAGCTATGCGGAACACTCGATCTCGCGCGGGTCCGATGCGCAGGCGGTCTGCTACATGGAAATCGACCACCCGGGCGGCAAGGCCTGGGGCGTCGGCATCAGCAGCAACATCGTCGCCGCCTCGCTCGACGCGCTGGTTTCGGCGGTGAACCTGATCGTCGCGGTGGCTCGCTGATCTGTCCTCGGGGGCGGCCGCCGCCCCCGACCCTGACCGTGGGCAGGCCCGCGCCGATCGTCTGAACGCTTTGCATTGGACGCGCTGCGGGTGCTGCCTCTAGGGTGGCGGTCCGGGCCAGCCCTGCCAGATTGCGAGACCCCTCATGTCCCTGACCTCGACCGCCGCGCGCCTCAAGCGATACGGGATCGACCGTTACATGCTGCTGCTGGCCGGCACGATCATCGCCGCGACCCTGCTGCCGGCGCAGGGCGGGACGGCCTCGGTGCTGCGCGGCGTGTCGTTCTGGGCGATCGCGGTGCTGTTCTTTCTATATGGCGCCAAGTTGTCGACGGCGACGATCCTTGCCGGGCTGACCAACTGGCGGCTGCAGTTCGGGGTGCTGGCCTGCACCTATCTGCTGTTTCCGGTGCTCGGGCTGGGCCTGGGGTTGGCCAGCGCGCCGATCCTGGGGGCGAGCTTTGCCGCGGGGCTGATCTATATTGGCTGCCTGCCCTCGACGGTGCAGAGCGCGGTCGCCTTTACCTCGCTGGCGCGGGGCAACGTGGCGGGGGCGGTCTGTGCGGCGTCGATCTCGAACCTGATCGGCGTGGTGCTGGCGCCGCTGCTGGTCGCCCTCTTGCTGACCACCGACGGCAGCGTGGCCGTCAACCCGGATGCGGTGTGGAAGATCGTCCAGCAGATCCTGCTGCCGTTCTTTGCCGGGCAGCTCTGCCGTCCGCTGCTGGCGCGGCTCCTCGAACGGTTCAGGACCCTGGTCACCGTTTATGACCGGGCGGCGATCTTGCTGATCGTCTATGTCGCCTTCAGCGCCGGCACGGTGGACGGGATCTGGTCGGTCGCCGGACCGGGGCTTATCGCCGGTCTGATCGCGGTGGTCATCGTGATGCTGGCGCTGGCGATGGCGGCGACGCTGGCGCTGGGGCGGGTTTCGGGAATGGCAGGCGCCGACCGGGTGACCCTGCTGTTCTGCGGCTCGACCAAGTCGCTGGCGACCGGGTTGCCGATGGCGGGGATCCTGTTCGCCGGTCAGGACGTGGCGATGATCGTGCTGCCGCTGATGCTCTATCACCTGATCCAGCTGATCGTCTGTGCTGCCCTCGCCCAACGCGCTGCGCAGACGCCCGACGGCGGCCTGTTCGCCACGCCGTGACGGCGACCGGGCCGGGCCGATGCGATCTGGCGAAGCATGGGTTTCAATCGGTTTGTGGCCGCGAACCGGTCCACCGTGCCCTTGACGTTCGGCCAGAGCGCCACAATGTAGCGGCGGACGCCGCACCGATGTGCAATGAGTGACCCGATGACCATCGCCCCCAACTGCACCGATGCGCCGGTTCGGCGCCAGCCCGTGCTGCGCCATTTCCGCTGGGCCTTCGTGGTGACCGCGGCCGGCCTGGGGTTGGGGGCGCTGATCGGCTGGCACGGCAGCGGGACGGCCGGCGGTGCGGTCAGCATCTTTGTCATCTGCGCCGTGCTGGCGGTTCTCGAGATCTCGCTGTCCTTCGACAATGCCATCGTCAACGCCAACAAGCTGAAAACCATGCGCCCGGAATGGCAGCGCCGGTTCCTGACCTGGGGGATCCTGATCGCGGTGTTCGGGATGCGGATCGTGTTTCCGTTGCTGATCGTCGTCATCGCCGCCGGCATCGGGCCGTGGCAGGCGCTGGTTCTGGCGGCGACGGCGCCGGCCGACTATGCCCGTATCATGCAGGAAGCCCATCTGCCGATCGCGGCCTTTGGCGGCACCTTTTTGATGATGGTGGGCCTGACCTTCTTTTTTGATCACGAAAAGGATGTCCACTGGGTGCACTGGCTGGAGTGCCGGATGGCGCGGTCGGCCACCGTGCGCGGGGTCGAGGTCGCGCTGGTGCTGGTGCTGATGCTGGCCTTTTCGCGGCTGCTGGCCGATGACCTGCGCCCGACCTTTGTCGTGGCCTCGGTCTGGGGGCTGGTGACCTTTCTGCTGGTCGAGGCTCTGGGCGGGCTGCTGGACGCGCGCCAGGGGGTCGTGGCCGGGGTCGCGCGCGGCGGGCTGGGGGCGTTCCTGTATCTGGAGGTGCTCGATGCCTCGTTCAGCTTCGACGGGGTGATCGGCGCCTTTGCCCTCAGCCAGAACCTGTTCGTCATCGCCATCGGGCTGGGGATCGGGGCGATGTATGTGCGCTCGATGACCATCATGCTGGTCGAGCGGGGCACGCTGGCCGAATACCGGTTCCTCGAACACGGCGCGTTTTATGCGATCATCGCGCTGTCCGTGGTGATGTATGTGCAGACGGTGGTCCACATCCCCGAGGTCGTCACCGGCCTGGGCGGGGCGGTGCTGATCGGGGTGTCGCTGCTGTCGTCGATTCGCTGGAACCGGGCGCAGCGGTCCTGATCCGGGGCAGGGCGTTCATTCTGTGAACGCCGGCGCATCGGCCTGTCGCCGGATAGCATGCGGGGTGCTAGCAAGGATCGAGGACAATCGAGGACCGCGCGCCATGCCATCCGTGTTTCTGACCTGCGCCCTGGTCGGCAATTTCACCACCCGCCAGCACAACCCCGCCCTGCCGATCACCCCGGCCGAGATCGCCGGACAGGCGCTCGACGCCTGGCGGGCGGGGGCGGCGATCGTGCACATCCACGTCCGCGACCCGCAGACCGAGCTGCCGTCGATGGAGGTCGCCCTCTACAAGGAGGTCGTGGACCGCATCCGCGATGTCACCGACGCGCTGGTGATCAATCTGACCACCGGCAATGGTGGGCGCTATCATCCGTCCGAGGACGATCCGGCCCGTCCCGGCCCGCGCACCAACCTGCTGCCGCCCGAACGCCGGGTCGAGCATGTCATCGCCCTGCGGCCGGATATCGCCACGCTCGACCTGAACACGATGGTGTTCGGCGGCGAGGTGGTCATCAACACGCCGCGCAATGTGCGCGTCATGGCGGGCATCATGGCCGAGCTGGGCGTCCGCCCCGAGGTCGAGCTGTTCGACAGCGGCGACATCGCCCTGATGAAGGACATGCTGGCGGATGGCTCGCTGGCGCCCAATCCGCTGTGTTCGCTGGTGATGGGGGTGAATTACGGGTTCCAACCGTCGCTGGAGACGTTGCTCTATGCGCGCGGGCTGTTGCCGCCGGGGGCGGTCTGGACCGGGTTTGCGACCGGGCGCTGGGCGTTTCCGATGACCGTGGCCTCGGCCCTGGCCGGCGGGCAGGTCCGCATCGGCATGGAGGACGCCGCCTGGATGGGCAAGGGACAGCTGGCGCCGTCGAATGCGGCGATGGTGGAAAAGACCCGCCGGATGCTCGACGATGCGGGCTATGAACTGATGACCGCGGCCGAAGTCCGCGCAAGCTTGGGGTTGCAGCGATGAAGTTCTTTCACAGTCCCGGATCCTGCTCGGACGGGATCGCCCTGTTGCTGGCCGAAACCGGCGCGGCGGTGGAGGTGCAGCGGGTCAATGTCCGCACCGGCGAACAGCGTCATCCGGACTATCTGGCGACCAACCCGAAGGGCAAGGTGCCGGCGCTGATCCGGCCCGATGGCCGCCTGCTGACCGAGTTCCCGGCAATCGCCCTGTGGCTGGCCCGCAGCTATCCGCAGGCGGCGCTGATGCCCGAGGGGCTGGAAGCCGAGGTGCGCGCGCTGGAGCTGACCGACTTCATCGTCTCGTCGATCCACATGCGCGGGTTCACACTGGTTTCGGTGCCGGGCAAGTTCGTGCAGGATCCCGCGGCCCAGGCCGAGCTGGTGGCGCATGGCCGGACGGTGGCCGAAAGCGGGCTTGCCTATCTGTCCGAGGTGCTCGGCACAGGCGATTATCTGCTGGGCGGGTTCGGCATCGCGGATGCCGCAGCCTGGTATGTCCTCAACTGGGCCAAGGCGCGCGAGATCCCGATTTCGGACCGGCTGGATGCGCTGCAGGCCCGGATTTCGGCGCGCCCCGCGGCCGGCATCGTTCGCGGCTGGGCGGCCTGATCCGCCCGCGCAGACCCTTCCTCACCAGACCAGACAGCGCCGCCCCGGGGGCGGCCGGAGACCCGATCATGTCCAGCTATCCCTCCGAGATTCCCGTCCTGATCGTCGGTGCCGGCCCGACCGGGCTGACCGCCGGCCTGCTGCTGGCCAGCTATGGTATCGAGGCGCTGATCGTCGACCGGAACGCGGCACCGATGGATATCCCGCGGGCGATCGTGCTGGACGACGAGGGCGCGCGCACCCTGCAGGTGTTCGGTGCCGACCGGACCTATGTCGCCGGGACGATGGTGGGCGACGGGGCGGCCTATATCGACGACGCCGGGGCGCTGATCGCCCGGGTCGGCGCAGGCCCCGAGACCTTCGGCTTTCCCAAGCGTCATTTCATCAACCAGCCCGAGATGGAGACCGCGTTGCGCGCGCATATTGTGCGCACGCCCGGGGTTTCGGTGGCCTTCAGCAGCGAGGTCATCGCCACCGACGAGGGGGCAGAGGGGATCACCGCGACGATTCGGGATGCGGATGGTGCCCAGCACCGGGTTCGCGCCCGCTATGTCATCGCTGCCGACGGCGGGCGCAGCCCGATCCGCGAGCGGCTGGGTCTGACGATGCAGGGGTCGACCTATGCCCAGGACTGGATCGTCATCGACACGCTCAACGACCCCGACACCAGCAATTATTCGCGGTTCTTCTGTTCGAACCAGCGCCCGCACGTCAAGGTGCCCGCACCGCACGGCGGGCGGCGCTATGAGTTCATGCTGCTGCCGGGCGAAACGCATGACCAGGTGCTGCAGGACGCCTTCATCGCAGACCTGCTGGCCCCGTTCCGCGCGATCGAGGCGAAGGATATCGTCCGCAAGACGATCTATACCTTCCACGCCCGGATCGCGGAACGCTGGCGGGTCGGACGGATCCTGCTGGCCGGCGATGCCGCGCATCTGACGCCGCCCTTTGCCGGGCAGGGGATGAACGCAGGGTTGCGCGATGTCGCCAACCTCAGCTGGAAACTGGCCTGCGTGCTGAACGGTTCCGCCGGCGATGCGGCGCTGGACAGCTACGAGGCCGAGCGCCGCGACCCGGCCTGGGCGATGATCCAGCTGGCGGTGGTGATGGGCGATGTGGTGATGCCCACGGACCCCGCGCAGCTGGCCTTCCGCGAGCAGTTGCTGGCCGCGCTCAAACCCTTCCCGGCGGTGCAGGACTATTTCCTGCAGATGAAGTTCAAGCCGCGCCCGCGCTATGACCGGGGGCTGTTCCTGGGTCTGGCGCAGCAGCCCTTCGAGGGCTCCATCGTCGGCGAGATGATCCCCCAGCCCGACGTCACCCGGGACGGCGCGGTGCACAAGCTCGACGACCTGCTGGGGGTGGGGTTCGGCCTGATCGCCCAGGACGCCGCCGGGGCGCAGGCGCTGGCGGGGCTGGACCGCGCGGGCTATGCCGGGTTGCCGCTGGCGCGGGTGTATCTGCCCTATGGCGCGGTTTCGGGGGCGATGCCGACCGCGACCACCGATGACCCGCGGGCGCGTCTGTTCCGTGCGCATCGTGACCAGATCCTGCTGATCCGCCCTGACCGCTATGTCGCGGCGGCCTTTGCCCCCGAGGCGCTGGTGCAGGGCCTCGACGCCTACAGCGCCGCGATCTCCTGATCGGGCGGGATCGTCCGGTCCAGCTCCTCGGAGATGTCGCGGCAGGCCAGGCGCATCGGGGCCTCGAAACGGCGCACCATGTCGTCAAAGCTGATCGCCGTCTTCATGCAGACGACGGTCAGCGCGGCGATCACCCGGCCGCGCAGAAAGATCGGGATCGAAATCGAGAGGGTGTGCCCCTTGTAGCCCTCGCTGCGCATCCCATAGCCCGCCCGGCGCGTGCGTTCGAGCATCTGCGCGACAAAGGTCTGGTCGTGGGCGGCCTGATGCTCGGGCCGGGGCGACTGGCGCAGCAGGCGCAGGATTTCCTCGCGCTCTTCATCCGGGCAGAAGGAAAGATAGGCGTGCCCGCCGGCGGTGTGCATGATCGGGATTTCACTGCCGACCATGCCGACATCGAACGAGAACGGGCTATGCTTGTGCGTGGTCTCGCGGATCAGCATCGCGGTGCCCGAGAAGGTCACCAGATCGAGCGGCCAGAGCACGCTCTCGCCCAGGCGATACATCCGCGGCATGGCGATGTGGCTGACCCAGGCCTTGTCGAGAAACCCGGCGCTGAGCAGGTTGCAGTGCAGGGTCGGATGCCAGGTGTCGTCGGACGGCGTGCGGGTGACGAATCCCATCCCCTCCAGCGTTTCCAGCAGCCGATACACGGTCGCCCGCGGCAGCCCGGTCCGGGTCGCCAGCTCCTGCGTGCGCAGCCCGTCGCGCGCGTTGACCGCCATCAGGATCGTCAGACCGCGCTCGAGCGCGCGCACGGGTTCAAAGACCGGCATGGGGCTCCTGTTCATCTGGTGAACGCTGGGTTCGTCCGTGTTTGCCCCCGGATTTCCCCGTGGTCAAGTGCCGCCCGATGACCGCCTGCGGGAGTGGCAGGGATCAGGGAGGTGATCATGGTTCGGATCTTTCGGCGCGCGACCGAGACGCTCGCGCATGTTCTGGCGCTGCTGGCCTTTGCCGGCCTGCTGGTGCTGGCCATCATGGTCTGCGCGGACATCGTCCTGCGGGCGCTGTTCGACCACCCGTTGCAAGGGGTGAACGATGTCTCGGCGATGGTGATGGCGGTGGTGATCGCCGCCTGCATCCCGAAAATGCTGCTGCTCAAGCAGAACATCTCGATCGAGGTCCTGGGCCAGACGCTCGGCGGGCGCTGGCGCAAGGCGCTCGATGCCTTCGCCAGCGTCGTCATGCTGGGCTTCTTCGCGCTGATGGTCTGGAAATTCATCCCCTATGCCGCCTCGGTGACCGCCAGCGGCGAGCGCACCTGGGTGCTGCGCTGGCCGATCGGGCCGTGGTGGTGGGTGGCGACCGGTTTCCTGGCGGTTGCCGTGGTGGCGCAGCTGATGGTCGCGTTGTCCGACCTGGCGGCGCTGTTCGGACGAGACACCGATCGGTCCGGCGGCGCCGGTTCCGACGCGATCCTGTAAACGGAGGTTACGATGGACCCGCTTCTCGCAGCCGCCCTCGGCTTTGGCTCGATGCTGGGGCTGATCGCCCTGCACATTCCCATCGGCGTGGCGATGGCCATCGTCGGCGTGGTCGGCTTTGCCTCGGTTGTGGGCTGGGGGCCGGCGCTGTCGATGCTGGCTTCCGAGCCGGCGGCAACGATGACCAACCTGAACCTGGCGGTGATCCCGCTGTTCATGCTGATGGGCAACCTGGCGGCGGCGGCGGGACTGGCCAACGATGTCTATAACATCGCGCATGCCTTCATCGGCCACCGCAAGGGCGGGCTGGCGACCGCGACGGTGATGGGCTGCGGCGGCTTCGGCGCGGTCTGCGGCTCGGGGATCGCCACCACGGCGACCTTTGGCCGCGTGGCGCTGCCCGAGATGCTGGAGCGCGGCTATTCGCCGGCGCTGGCCTCAGGGGCGATTGCCGCGGGCGGAACGCTGGGCATCATCGTGCCGCCGTCGACGATCATGGTGCTCTATGCCATCCTCACCGAACAGTTCGTGGTCGAGCTGTTCACCGCGGCGATCATTCCGGCGATCATGGCGGTGACCTTTCACATGCTGGCGGTGCGCGCCACGGTGGCCATGAACCCGGCCTCGGCGACCGAGGTCGAGCGCATGCCGATGCGCGACCGTTTCCGGGTTCTCGCGCAGGGCTGGGGCGTGGTGCTGCTGGCGCTGGTCGTGTTGGGCGGGATCTATTCGGGCGTCTTTACGGTGAACGAGGCCGCGTCGGTCGGGGTCGTCGTTGCCTTCGTCTTTCTGATCGCCCGCCACGGGCTGAACTGGCGCGAGCTGGGGGACATCCTGGTGGCGGCCTCGACGGCGACGGCGATGATCTATGTGATGGTCTTCGGCGCGACGATCTTTTCCTATTTCATGGCGGTGACGCAGGCGCCGTCGGTCATTGTCGACGCCATCGTGGCGATGGACCTGCCGCCTTTCGGCGTGATCCTCATGCTGCTGCTGCTCTACATCGTCCTCGGCGCGTTCTTTGACGAGGTGGCGGCGATGATCATCACCCTTCCGTTCGTCATCCCGGTCGTCTCGCACCTCGGGTTCGACCTGGTGTGGTGGGGGATCATCAATGTCATCGTCATCGAGATCGGCATGATCACACCGCCCATCGGCATCAACGTGATGGTCCTGAACGCGATGCGCCGCGACATCCCGCTGACCACGATCTATCGCGGCATCATGCCCTTCTTCGTTGCCGACATGTCCCGGCTGGCCATTCTCGTCGCCTTCCCGGTGCTGACGTTGTGGCTGCCATCGGTCCTGACCTAGGCGTTCACCTGCTGAACGCGCCGCCCATTTCTGTCCGGGTCCGTGCCCGGACAGGGATACTTGACACCGCAATTCGCTGACATCCACAGGGAGGAATTCGATGTTCGCAAAACTCACCACCGCCGTGACGCTGGCCGCCGGTCTGGCCGCTGGCGCCGCACAGGCCGACACGCTGCGCTTCTCCAGCTTCGAGCCGCCGGTTGCCTTTGTGACCGCCACCGTGTTCCCGCAATGGGCCGAGAACGTCGCCGCCGCCACCAACGGCGAGGTGACCGTGCAGATGTTCCCCGGCGGCACGCTGGGCCGTTCGCCGGCGCAGCAGCTGCAGATGGTCGAAGACGGCGTGGCCGACATCGCCTTTCTGGTGCCGGGCTATAACCCGGGCGTGTTCCCGGGGCTCAGCGTCGGTGAGCTGCCGTTTACCGTGACCAACGCCGTCGATGGCTCGCGCGCCATGTGGCAGATGTTCGAGCAGGGCCTGCTGGCAGGCGAGTTCGACCGCGTCAAGGTGCTGGGCGTCTTCACCACCGCACCGCAGGCGGTCGCCACCGTCGGTTCGGTGATGATGCCCGAGGACATCCGTGGCATGAACCTGCGCGCCTCGTCGCCGATGCTGCTGGGGGCGATCGAATCGATGGGCGCCGTGGCCGTGGGCGGAATCACCGCGGCAAACCTGGCCGAAAGCATCTCGCGCGGGGTCATCTCGGGGTCGTTCAACGACTGGAACGCGATGCGCAGCTTCCGCGTGGCCGAGGCCGTCGACCATGTGCTGGAGGTTCCGATGGGCACCTCGCCGCTGATGGTCGTGATGAACCGCGCCCGGTTCGACGCGCTGACCCCTGAGCAGCAGGCGGCCATCGATTCGGTGTCCGGCGCGGCCTTCTCGGAGCTGTTCGGCGCGGCCTTTGACGGTCAGTGCGCTGCGGTGCGGGCCGATGCGGTGGCCGAAGGCCGCCTGACCATCACCACCCCGTCGCAAGAGCAGTTGGACGCCTGGCGCGTTGCCTCGCAGCCGTCGACCGATGCCTGGCTGGCGCAGGATCCGGCCAATGCGGTCCTGCTCGACGCCTTCCGGGCGGCGATGGCACACTGACGACACCGGGGCGGGCGCGGACCTTCGCCCGCCCTTTCACCACAGGAGGCCGTCATGGATATCGTTGCACTTGGATACCTCGGGATCACCTCGAAGCGCCCGGACGACTGGACCGGCTATGCCACGTCGCTGCTGGGCATGCAGCTGGTCGACCGTGGAGGCGCGACCCGGGCCTTCCGCATGGACAACCGCAAACAGCGGCTGGTGGTGACCGATGGCGACGACGGGCTGGGCTTCATGGGCTGGGAAGCGGCGGACGCCGGTGCGCTGGACCGGCTGGCCTCCAGACTGGACAACGCCGGGATCCGTGTCGAACTGGCCCCGCAGTCGCTGGCCGACGAACGCTTTGTCGACCGTCTGATCCGCTTTCAGGATCCCGAGGGCAACGTCAACGAGGTGTTCAGCGGCCAGCACATCGACATGGACCGCTTTGTCCCCGGCCGGCCGATCAGCGGTTTCAAGACCGGCGCGATGGGCATGGGGCACGCGGTTCTCAAGGTGATCGACGCCGACCGCCAGATGCAGTTCTACCGCGACCTTCTGGGGTTCCGCCTGTCAGACTATTCGTCGAAACCCTATCCGCTCTATTTCTTCCATGTGAACGGGCGTCACCACAGCTTTGCAATGGTCGGGCTGGGCACGCGGGGGTTCCACCACTTCATGGTGGAATACGAAAGCCTCGATGACATGGGGCAGGGCTATGACCTGGCGCTGCTGGACCCGGAGCGTGTGGCCTTTACGATGGGGCGGCACACCAACGACTACATGACCAGTTTCTACACGCACACGCCCTCGGGGTTCTTCATCGAATCGGGCTATGGCGGCTATGTGATCGACCCGGCCAGCTGGCAGCCGCACGAAACCTTCGATGGCCCCAGCCTGTGGGGGCACGACCGCACCTATATGCCGGAAAAGCAGCGCAAGGAGATCGAGGGGCTGCGGCTGGATCTGGCGCGGCGCGGGGTGCGCGGACCGAACTGCCCGTGGCTGGAAAGCGTGCGTGGCTGATGGGTGGCTTTCGCTTTGCCCCCGGTGCGCGCTATCGCATGCCGGTGCTGTTTGGACCCACGGTCGGCCCCCGGCAGGGGCCGCAGGGCCAGACCTATGACCTGACGAATGCCCCCTTCACGCAAACGAGCGTCCGGTTCCTGTCCGAGGGCGCGGCGCTCGACGCCCTGCTGCCCGAGCGGTTCGCCCTCGATGGCGATCCGGTGGTGACGGTCGAGCACACGATCCTGCACGACCTCGGCTGGCTGGGCGGGCGCGCCTATTCGATGCTGGGTGTCAAACTGCCGGTCATGTTCGACGGTCGCGACAGGGTGCTGCGCGGCGATCTGCTGACCGTCCTGTGGGAAAACCGGCCCGAGCCGATCCTGTCCGGGCGCGAGGAGCTGGGCTTTGCCAAGCTCTTCTGCGACCTGCCCGAGCCGCAGGTGGTGGACACGCGCCGGATCTGCCGCGCCAGCTGGGACGGGTTCACCTTCTGCACGCTCGACCTCGACGACCTGGCCGAGGCGCCGGTGCCCCAAGGCGCGGCCAGGGATGGCACGCTGCATTATGCCTATCGCCCACCCTTCGACGGCGCGACGCATGAGGATTGTGTGACGGTGATGCTCAGCCCTGCGCCGCGCGTGCCGGCGCGGGCGATCGAACACCGAACCGGCCGCGCCCGGATCGCCTGGCATCCGGCCACGTTCGAACAGCTTCCGACCATGTTCCAGGTCGTCAACACCCTCGCCGCGCTGCCGGTGGTCGAAGACCTCGGCGGCCGTGTCCTGCGTGGTGCGGGCCGCAGCGATCTGGCCGACCAGCACGCGGTCGCCTGACCCTTTTCCGATAGTCCGAAGACACGAGGATCCCCGATGAAGCTTCTTTCCTATACCCTGGCCGACGGCACGCCGTCCTATGGCATCGTCGATGGCGGCAAGGTCCGCGATGCGGGCGATGCACTGCGGGCGCGCTATGCCGATCTGCGGGCGGTGCTGGCAGCCGATGCCGTGAGCGAACTGGTGTCCTCGGACGGCGACGAACTGGCGCTGGAGGCGCTGACCCTGCTGCCGCCGGTCCCGAACCCCGACAAGATCCTGTGCATCGGCCTGAACTATATGTCGCACATCAAGGAAACCGGCCGCGACAAGCCGAAATTTCCGGCGATCTTTACCCGCTACCCGTCCTCGCTGGTCGGCCACGGGGTGCCCATCGTGCGCCCGCATGTGTCGAAGGACTTCGACTATGAGGGCGAACTGGCGGTGGTGATCGGCAAGCCCGGGCGCTACATCAAGCCCGAGGACGCGCTGGATCACGTCGCGGGCTATACCTGCTTCAACGACGGCACGATCCGCGACTATCAGATTCACACTTCGCAGTTCTGGCCGGGCAAGAGCTTTGACAACACCGGCTCGATGGGGCCGTGGATCGTCACCCCGGACGAGATCGGGGATATCCGGGCCCAGACCCTGACCACCCGCATCGACGGCGGGGTCGAGCAGCAGGCGGGCATCGACGATCTGGCCATCTCGATCCCGGAAATCATCGCCTATTGCTCGACCGTGACGCGGCTGCTGCCGGGCGATGTGATCGCCACCGGCACCCCCGGCGGCGTCGGCAAGTTCCGCAAGCCACAGCTCTATCTGGTGCCCGGGATGGTGGCCGAGGTCGAGATCACCGGCATCGGCACCCTGTCGAACGCGGTCGTCGACGAATGATCCCTGCCGAGATGCGCGCGGTCGGGCTGAACGGCGCCGGTGGTCCCGAAGTGTTGGTGCCGGTCACCCTGCCGGTGCCGCATCCGGGGGCGGGGCAGGTGCTGATCCGCGTGCAGGCGGCCGGCGTGAACCGGCCCGACATCGCCCAGCGCGAGGGCCGCTATCCGGTGCCCGCCGACGCCAGCCCCATTCCGGGGCTGGAGGTTGCCGGGCGCATCGCCGTTCTGGGTGACGGGGTCAGCGACTGGGCGGTGGGGGACGCGGTCTGCGCGCTGGTTCACGGTGGCGGCTATGCCGATTATGCCGTGGCCGACGCGGGCACGGTGCTGCCGGTGCCCGAGGGCCTCGACATGGCGATGGCCGCGGCGCTTCCCGAGGTCGTGCTGACCGTCGAGGTCAACATGATCCAGCGCGCCGGGCTGACGTCGGGCGAGACGGTGCTGATCCACGGCGGATCCAGCGGCATCGGCAGCCACGCCATCGAACGGGCGCTGGCGCAGGGCGCGACGCCGATCGTCACGGTCGGCACCGAGGCCAAAGCCGACTGGTGCCGGGCGCTGGGGGCGGCGCTGGCGATCAACTATCGCACCCAGGATTTCGAGGCCGAGGTTCGCGCCTTTACCCAAGGGCGCGGCGTCGATGTGGTGCTGGACATGGTCGGCGGCCCCTATGTGGCGCGAAACCTGCGCAGTCTGGCGCTGGATGGGCGGTATGCGCTGATCTCGTTGCAGGGCGGGCGTGATGTGCAGGCCAGTTTCGAACCCGTGCTGCGCAACCGGCTGACGATCACCGGATCGACGCTGCGGCCCCTGCCGCCGGCGCGCAAGGCCGTTCTGACGACCGAGGTCCGGCGGACGGTCTGGCCGATGATCGCAGCCGGCGCGATCCGTCCGCGCCTCTCCCACCGGTTCCCGCTGGAACAGGCCGCCGACGCCCATCGCGCGATGGAAAGCCCCGACCACCGGGGCAAGATTGTCCTCGATGTCGCGGCGGATCGCTGATCCGGGGTCTCAGCGCAGGACGCGGCGCAGGTCGTCCTGAACCGCGGTCAGCGCGCCCAGGAACCGCTCGGGCAGGGTTTCGACCGGGGCTTGTGCGGCGGCAAGGCCCAGGTTCAGCGCGGCGACGGTGCGACCGCGGGCATCGAACAGCGGGACTGCAAAGGACCGCAGGCCCATTTCCACCTCCTGATCGTTGATCGCATAGCCCTGCGTGCGGATCTGCCGCAGTTCGGTCATCAGCGCCTCGGGATCGGTCAGGGTCCGGTCGGTCAGGGCGGGCAGGGGGCCCGGACCCAGAATGGCGCGGGCCTGATCCTCGGGCAGCGCGGCCAGCAAGACCCGGCCCATGCTGGTGCAATGGGCGGGCAGGCGTGAACCCGGCATCAGGGCAATCGACATCACCTTTTTCTGAGCGGCGCGGGCGATATAGACGATCTCGGTGCCGTCGAGGATCGACACCGAGGTGCTTTCTCCGATCCGCTCGGATAGCGAGTCGAGCATCGGTTGCACAATCTGCGGCAGCGGCATCGCCGCCAGACAGGCGGTGCCCAGCCGCAGCACGCGCGGCGTGAGCGTGAAGAACTTGCCGTCATAGTCCGCATAGCCGCCGTGTGCCAGGGTCAGCAGGCACCGCCGCGTGGTGGCGCGGTCGAGGCCACTGGCCGCAGCGGCCTCGCTGATCGACTGACGGGGACGGTCGGCGGTAAAGGTCTCGATCACCCGCAGCCCCTTGGCCAGCCCCCCCATCAGGTCGCGATCCGCGGTCATGGCGGCCCTTTCGTGCGATTATCGAACATCATCACTATATCGCACAAAGCGGATGGACGAAAGCCCCGCCGACGCCGTATCCCAAAGCCGCATTCACCGAGGAGGGTATCATGGACAAGACCCTGCCCGACCTCGCCTCTGCCGTGGCAGGGATCGAGGACGGCATGAGCGTGATGATCGGCGGCTTCGGGGGATCGGGTTCACCGATCGAGCTGATCCATGCGCTGATCGACCGGTTTCTGGCGACCGGGCATCCGAAGAACCTGACGGTCGTCAACAATAACGCCGGCAACGGGCATGTCGGGCTGGCCGCGCTGATCGAGGCGGGCATGGTCGCCAAGCTGATCTGCTCGTTCCCGCGCTCGGCCGATCCGGTGGTCTTTACCGAACGCTACCAGGCCGGCGAGATCGCGCTGGAACTGGTGCCGCAGGGCACCCTGGCCGAGCGGATCCGCGCTGGTGGGGCGGGGATCCCGGCTTTTTACACGCCGACCAGCTATGGCACCGATCTGGCCGCCGGCAAACCGGTCGAGGAGTTCGACGGCCGGCCCTATGTGCAGGAACGCTGGCTCAAGGCCGATTATGCGCTGGTCAAGGCGCATCGGGGCGACCGGCTGGGTAACCTGACCTATCGCATGGCCGCGCGCAATTTCGGCCCGCTGATGTGCATGGCGGCAAAGACTGCCATCGTGCAGGTCAGCGCCGTGGTCGAGCCCGGCGCGATCGACCCCGAGGCGGTGGTGACGCCCGGGATCTTTGTCCAGGGCGTGGTCGAGGTCGCGAACCCGGTGCAGGAAGAGGATCTGAACCGCGCCAACGCGCGCTATCCGGAGGCCGCGGCATGAGACTGACCCCCACGCAGATGGCCTGGCGCGCCGCGCAGGATATCGAGGACGGCGCCTATGTGAACCTGGGGATCGGGCTGCCGGAAAAGGTCGCGCAGTTCCAGCCGCCCGGCCGTCAGGCGATCTTTCACACCGAGAACGGCGTCCTCGGCTTTGGCGAGGCGCCGCCCGCCGGGCAGGAGGACTGGGATCTGATCAACGCCGGCAAGAAAGCCGTGACGATCAAACCCGGCACCGCCTTCTTCCACCATGCCGACAGCTTTGCGATGGTGCGCGGCGGGCATCTGGATGTGGCGATCCTGGGCGCCTATGAGGTCGCGGAAACCGGCGATCTGGCGAACTGGTCGACGGGTCCGCGGGGGGTGCCGGCGGTGGGCGGGGCGATGGACCTCGTGCATGGGGCCAAGCGCGTCGCGGTGATGATGGATCACGTCACCAAGGACGGTAAACCGAAGCTCTTGCACCGCTGCACCTTGCCGCTGACCGGCGTTGGCTGCGTCACGCGGATCTATTCCAGCCATGCGGTCATCGACATCGTGCAGGGCAGTTTCGTGCTGCGCGAAAAGCTCGCGGGCTTGACCCTCGAGGCCTTGCAGGCGATGACCGGCGCCACCCTTCACACCGACGGCCCCGTGGCCGACCTGATCGCACCGGAGCTTTGAGATGACCGACGCCTATATCTGCGACTATGTCCGCACCCCCATCGGCCGCTTTGGCGGCAGCCTGTCCAGCGTCCGGGCCGATGACCTGGCCGCCGTGCCGCTGCGCGCGCTGATCGCCCGCAACCCGGGCGTCGACTGGGAGGCCGTGGACGATGCGATCTTTGGCTGTGCCAACCAGGCCGGCGAGGACAACCGCAACGTCGCCCGCATGGCCACGCTGCTGGCCGGCCTGCCGGTGGCCGTTCCCGGAACCACGATCAACCGGCTGTGCGGCTCGGGGATGGATGCGATCCTGGCCGCGGCACGGGCGATCAAGGCCGGCGAGGCCGAGCTGATGATCGCCGGCGGCGTCGAAAGCATGAGCCGCGCGCCCTTTGTCATGCCCAAGGCCGAGAGCGCCTTTTCGCGGGCGAACGAGATCCACGACACCACCATTGGCTGGCGCTTCATCAACCCGCTGATGAAGAAACAGTATGGCGTGGATTCGATGCCCGAGACCGCCGAGAACGTGGCCGAGGACTTCAGCGTGAACCGGGCCGATCAGGATGCCTTTGCGCTGCGTAGCCAGAACAAGGCCTCGGCGGCGCAGGCGAACGGGCGCCTGGCCAGGGAAATCACTGCGGTGACGATCCCGCAGCGCCGCGGCGATGCGGTGGTGGTCGAGGCCGACGAGCATCCGCGCGCGACGACCATCGAGGCGCTGCAAAAGCTCAAGACCTTCGTCAAGGCCGACGGCACGGTGACGGCGGGCAATGCCTCGGGCGTCAACGACGGGGCAGCGGCGCTGATCATCGCCTCGGAAGCGGCGGCAAAGAAATACGGCCTGACGCCGATCGCCCGCATTTTGGGTGGCGCGACCGCCGGGGTGCCGCCGCGGATCATGGGCATCGGCCCGGCGCCGGCCAGCCAGAAGCTGATGGCGCGGCTGGGGCTGGGGCAGGCGGATTTCGACGTGATCGAGCTGAACGAGGCCTTTGCCAGCCAGGGGCTGGCGACGCTGCGCCAGTTGGGCATTGCCGATGACGACCCACGGGTGAACCCCAACGGTGGCGCCATCGCGCTGGGTCATCCGCTGGGGATGTCCGGCGCGCGCATCACCGGCACTGCGGCGCTGGAGATGCAGCTGAACGGCGGACGGCGCTCGCTCAGCACGATGTGCATCGGTGTGGGGCAGGGGATCGCCATCGCGCTCGAGCGCGTCTGATCCTCCAGGCCACGAACCCCGGCCGCTGGCAGGCGCGCCCAGGCCGGGGTTTTCTCATTTCAGGGCGACATAGGTTGCCGGATCCAGAGCGTCCGCGCGCACGGCGGTGTGCGTGCCGGTGGCTGCTGCGACGATCTGGCGAAACACCGTCGAGGCCGCAGTGATCCGGTCGCGCGTGCGCTGCGGGGTCAGCAGATACTGATACTCGACATTCGCCAGCGGCTGATCGGGCAACCCGGTCACGCCGATTACCGCAAGCTGACAGGCCGAGATATCGACCGACAGCTCGCGGCACAGGGCCGTGCGCAGGGCGGGCAGCATCGCCTGGATCTCGGTCGCCCGCGCGGCCAGAACCCCGTGATCGACGTAGATCTTGACGTTGGGCACCCCGCTGCTCCCTCAGCCGCGCGACAGGATCGCGCGCATCGTGCGCATCAGCTCGGCGGTCGGATCGGCGGGCAATGCGGCCTGGCGCCAGCAGACATGGTGGTCGGGGCGCACCAGGACGATGCCGGTGTCGCCGGTCTCGCTGGCCCGCGCCCAGTCGCCCACAGGATCCTCGACCGGGCGGCGCGGCCCGATGACATGGGTCACGATCTCGATCCCCAATTCGGCGGTGACCGCCGCCGCCGCCGCTTCCCAGGCTTCGCCGCCGATCCCGGTCAGGATCGTAAAGCGCCCCTTGCCGCACAGGTCCAGCGACGAGACCTTGCCGCCCTCGCGCGGATACAGCCAGACATGCGGCAGGCGGCTGCCCGGCCAGGTGGTCAGCTGGGCGTGCAACACCGGATCCTTGTCAAAGGTGGGTTCGGGCTGGCCATCGGTGACGATCGCGCTGGAGCGATACCGCTGGTTCATTTCGACACCGTGCGCGTCGAACTCGTATTTCTTGAAAGCGATGGCGTCGCGCAGGGCCTTGCGCTGGGCCTCGGCCTCGGGCGTGGCGTCGGCGCGTTTGTCCATGTTGGCCTGGATCTTGGCGGTGTCCACCCCGCCATCCATGCCGAGCGCCTCGAAGATCGGGCCGAATTCGGCGATCGACTGGTTGGCGCGGGTGACGATCTGCCTGGCGATCGGTGCGCGCTCGACCGAATAGGTGTCGAGCAACCCGGCGCCGGCGTGGCCCTTGAGCACTGCCGCCAGTTTCCAGGCGAGGTTGAAGCTGTCCTGCACCGAGGTGTTCGACCCAAGCCCGTTCGACGGCGGATGCCGGTGCGCGGCGTCGCCCATGATGAACACCCGGCCCTTCTGCATCTGCGTGGCATAGCAGTTGTTGACCGTCCAGGTGTTCGCGCTGATCAGCTCGATTTCCAGATCCGGGTCACCGACCAGCTGCCGGGCGACGCCGGTGGCGAATTCGGCGTCGACCTCGGGGGCGGGCTCGTTAATGTCATAGCCCCAGACGATCAGCCATTCGTTCCACGGCCGCACCATCCGCACCAGCCCCATGCCGATGCCGCCGACATCGGCGCCGGGCTGCATCACCCAGTAGAGGACCGAGGGGCGGTGCGCGACGTATTTCGACAGATCCGCCCTGAACAGGATATTCATCGACCCGGCGACGCCCATCTGCCCCTCGAACGGCAGATCCTCGTGCTGGGCGACCAGCGAGTTGCCGCCGTCTGCCCCGACCAGATACTTGGCGCGGATGGTGAAATCCTTGCCGGTCAGCCGGTCGCGGACGGTGGCCGTCACGCCCTCGGCGTCCTGCACATGGCTGAGGTATTCGCAGGACATCCGCGCCTGCGTGCCGCGGCGGCAGGCGGTGTTGAACAGGATCGGTTCAAAGAAAGTCTGCGGCAGGTCGATCATGTGGCAGGGCGAGGTCAGCTGGTGCTCGGCCCGGCTCAGCGGGTTGTTGCCCCAGGATTTCATACGGCCCAGTTCCTCGCCGGCGAGGCTCTCGCAGAACACGTTTTCGCCCATCAGATCCTGATGCGTGCCGTAAAGATAGCACTCGGCCTCGACATCCAGCCCCAGGTCGCGCACGCATTCCAGCGCCCGCTGGTTGGTGATATGGGCCCGTGGCGTGTTGGCCAGCCAGCGATAGCGGTTGATGGCGATATTCGGCACGCCCATGCTGGAAAGATGCGCTGCGGTCATCGACCCGGCGGGGCCGGTGCCGACGATCAGCACCTCTGTGGTCATGTCAGCCATGTGGTTCTCCTCCCTGTGGCAATCGAAAGCAAAGACGGCAGCCTTTGCAGAACTGGTGGTGTTTGACGTTGGCGCCCGGGGTGCATATGTATTGTATGGTGGGCGGCCATATCGCCTGACAGGCAATGGATGGGTGATCCGGTGGCATCGGACAAGACGCGCAGCGACGGCCAGACCATCTCGCGGGCGGTGGCGATTCTCAAGGTTCTGGCGGAACGGCCGGGGGCCTCGTTCGGCCAGATCGCCGCGCAGACCGGGCTGCCGCGCTCGACGGTGCAGCGGTTGATCGGCGTGCTGAACCAGGAGGGGCTGGTGACCAAGGCCTTTGGCCAGCCGGGCGCGTATCTGGGAATGGAGTTGGCGCGGCTGGGGGCGCGGGTCCGACTGGACGCCCGGGCGCTGTTGCGGCCGTTCATCGAGGATCTGCACGCCCGGATCGGGGACAACATCGACCTGACGACGCTGCAGGGCGACCGGGTGTTCGTGGTCGAGCAGGTGGCCTCGAACGAGGCGATCCGGGTGATTTCGTATGTCGGGCTGGAACACCCGATCCACTGCACGGCGAACGGCAAGGCGCATCTGTCGATGCTGCCGCGCGAACGCGCGCTGGAGTTGCTGCGCGGGCCGCTGAAGGTCTGCACCCCGCGCACCGTCACCGATCCGCAGGCGATCCTGCGCGACATCGAGGCCAGCCGCGCCACCGGGGTCTTTGTCGACGATGAGGAATACAGCGAAGGGGCCAGCGCGATGGCGGTGCCCCTTCCGCGGTTCGGCGATGACGATTTCGCCCTGTCGATCGCCATGCCCGCGCAACGCTTCGCCCGCCTCAGGGATGAGGTCGCTGCCGCTTTGCTGGCAGTGCGCGAAAAGATCGTCGCGGAATACGGCAAAAGCATCTGAGCCTGTCTAGTCGCGTGGCATCCTGACCCGGTAGCCGACCGGAAAGACGGCAAAGTCCCATTTCGTGACGATCAGCCCCCACAACCCGCGCGGGGCGACCAGCATGATCGCGATGGCCATCGCCCCGAGGATCAGCAGATAGACCGCGCCGAGGTCCGCCAGGAACTCGCGCAGCAGGAAATACAAAAGCGTGCCGATGATCGGCCCTTCCAGCGTGCCGATCCCGCCGATCACCACGATGAAGATCACGAACACGGTCCAGTCGTTCATGCTGAACGCGGCATCGGGCGAGATGCGCAGCTTGGTGACAAAGATCAGCGCGCCCAGCATCGCGGTCAGCGCCGCCACCAGCACATAGACCCCCAGCTTGATCCGGCCGATGCGCACCCCGAGGCTGGACGAGGCGACTTCGTTGTCGCGGATCGCGGTCAGCGCGAGGCCGACACGGGACCGCAGCACCAGCCAGATCAGCAACAGCGTGCCAAGGCTCAGCGCAAAGGCGGTGAAGTAGATCAGCAACTCGCGCTCGGTCCGTCCGCCCAGCGCGCGCATCGCGCTGACCGGGATCGACAGGCCGGACCCACCGCCCAGCGACGACATCTGCGCGGCCAGCAGGCGGAACACCTCGGCCACGACCCAGGTGCCGATGGCGAAATAGGCGCCCTTGAGCCGGAACACCAGCCAAGCCACCGGGACCGAGACCGCGGCCGCCAGCAGCCCGGCCAGCGGGATCGACCAGAGCGGGTTCATCCCCCAGAACAGCACGCATGAGAACATCATGTAGCCGCCCAGGCCGACATAGGCGTGCTGCCCGACCGAGATCAGGCCGGCATAGCCCGCCAGCAGGTTCCACATGCTGGCCAGGGCCAGAAAGAACAGGATTTCGGTGATCAGTCGCAGGTCGGCCGAATTGGCCCACCAGGGTGCGGCGGCAATGGCTGCGACGAGGACCAGCACGGCGCTGGCGGCGATGCGGCTGCCGCGGGTCGACCGGACGATGGTTGGTTCCGACATCAGTCAACCCTCGGGAACAGGCCGCGCGGGCGCACGGCGAGAATGGCCAGAAAGGCGATGTGCCCGGCCAGCAGCTGCCAGCCCGGGTCGATATGCGCGCCGATCCCCTGGGCGACGCCCAGGATGATGCCACCCGCCAGCGTGCCCCACAGGTTGCCCAGGCCGCCGATGATCACCGCCTCAAAGCCGAAGATCAGCCGCGACGGGCCCATGAACGGGTCGAAATTGGCGCGGATCGCCAGAAATACCCCGGCCACCGCGACCACCGCCATCGCCAGGCCCATTGCCCAGCCAAAGACCTTGCGGTTGTCCAGCCCCATGATCTGCGCGATCTCGCCGTCGTCCGAGGTGGCGCGGAACGCCCGGCCCATCGTCGTGCGATAGAACAGGAACTGCAGCCCGGCGATGATCGCCACCGCCGAGACAAAGGTCATCAGCGGCATGTATCCGATATCGACGCCGGGCATCAGGTTCAGGCTCTCGACCTCGATCGCGCCCGCGTCGAGGCGCCGGCTGTCGGCGGTGAACAGCGTCAGCAATCCGTTCTGGACGATGATCGACAGGCCGAAGGTCACGATCAGGGGCGGCAGGATATCGCCGCCCAGCACCCGGTTCAGCAGCCCCAGCTGCAGCGCATAGCCCAGCAGCGCAAAGAGCGGCACCACGATCACCAGGCTGACCAGCGGGTGCAGCCCGGTCATCTGGATCACGGCAAAGGCGACATAGGCCGCGCCGACGATGAAATCCCCATGCGAGATGTTGACCAGCCGCATGACCCCGAAGATCAGGCTGAGCCCGGCGGCGAACAGCGCATAAAGCCCGCCGATCAGGACGCCCTGAATGATGACGTTGATCCAGTCCATAGCGTCACGTCCCGAAATAGGCGGCTGAAATCTGCTGGTGGGTAAAGGCGTCCGAGCGGCCCTGCAGCGACACATGCCCTTCGAGCATGCAGACGAAATGATCCGACACCGACAGGGCGCGGGTCACGTCCTGCTCGACGAGGATCGTCGCCAGCCCTTCGCCCAGGATCTGCGGCAGCAGCGCATAGATGTCCTTGATCACCACCGGCGCCAGGCCGAGGCTGAGTTCATCGAGCAGCAGCAGGTCCGGGTTCGACATCAGCGCGCGGCCGATCGCCACCATCTGCTGCTGACCGCCGGACAGCGCGGTTGCCGGCTGGTGGCGCCGCTCGCGCAGGATTGGAAAGATCGAATAGACGCGGTCCAGCGTCCAGGGGCCGGGGCGTTTGACATAGCCGCCCAGCACCAGGTTTTCCTCGACCGAGAGCGAGCGGAACAGCCGGCGCCCCTCGGGCACCATCGCCACGCCCAGTTCGGTGATCGCCGCCGGGCGCAGGCCGGCCAGCGGCCGGCCCTTGACGGTAATGGCGCCGGTGCGCGGCGCGACCATGCCGCAGATCGCCTTGAACAGCGTGCTTTTTCCCGCGCCGTTCGCGCCGATCAGCGACAGCATTTCGCCGCGCGCGAGGCTCAGCGAGATCCCGTCGATGGCCTGGGCGTTGCCGTAAAAGACGCTCAGGTCGCGGATATCGAGAACGGTATCAGTCAAGCGCGTCCTCTCCCATATAGATGGATTTGACCGCGCTCGAGGCCATGACCTCGGCCGGGACGCCCTCGATCACCTTGCGGCCGAAATCGACGACCACCAGGCGCTTCGCCACCGACATCAGCGCGTGCACGACGTGCTCGATCCAGATGATGGTGACGCCGGTGGCGTGAATGTCGCGGATCGTCTCCAGCAGCGAGACACATTCGCTGTCGGTCAGCCCGCCGGCGATTTCGTCGAGCAGCAAAAGCTTGGGGTCGGCGGCCAGCGCGCGGGCCATCTCCAGCCGCTTGCGGTCGAGCAGCGTCAGCGAGCCCGCCAGCGTGTTGGCCCGCGCCGCCATGCCGGTCTGCTGCATCACGTCCAGTGCTCGGCGGCGCGGATCGCCCGCGCCCCGGCCAAAGGTCGCGCCGACCAGGATGTTTTCATAGACGGTCATGCCGACGAACGGATGCGGCACCTGAAACGAGCGTGCGATCCCCATGTGGCAGCGTTGCGAGGCGTCAACCGTCGTCACGTCGCGCCCGTCGAACTGCACCCGCCCGCTGTCGGGGCGCACGGTGCCGGTGATCAGGTTGAACAGCGTCGTCTTGCCCGCCCCGTTGGGGCCGAGGATACCGACCAGATCCCCCGCCTCGACCTGAAGCGAGAAATCCTGCGTCACTGCCAGCGCGCCATAGGATTTGCGCAGGCTATCGAGACCGAGAAGTGCCATGACGATGATGCGGGCAGTCGGCCTGCCCGCACTCCCTGTGTCCGTGGATTGCCGAAATCAGCCGATCAGACGCATCGCGCCGCCAACGGGGATGTTCGGGGCCTCGGTGTTGTTGGTGATCACCAGGTTCGGCGCGCCGTTTTCCAGCTGCCACTGACCGGCGACCAGCGGTGTGCGCTTGACGTTCTTCACCGGGTTCAGCGGTCCGCCGTTCCAGCTGACGTTGCCGACGATGGTGTCCAGATCGGTCTGGGCGATGGCGTCGACCACGGCCATGCTGTCGTCGAGCGCCTCGCAGCGGCGGATGACGTCGGCGGCGACTTCGAACAGGGCGTGGATGAAGCCGATCGGCTGGGTCCAGGGGCGGCCGGTCGCGGCGGAATAGCCGTCAGCCAGCTGGCGCGAGGTCTCGCCGGTCAGCGACGAGGCAAAGGGATGCGATGGGCTCCACCAGATCTCGCTGGTCAGGTTGTCGCCGCGCGCACCGAGGCTTTCGATCACCGAGGGGAACAGCAGCGCCTTGCCGATCGTCACCACCCGCGGGTTGAAGCCCTGCTGCGCGGCCTGGCTCCAGAAGGTGGCGAAATCGGGCGGGATCATGTTGCCGGTGACGATCTCGCAGCCGGCATCCTTGAAGGCGGCGATCTGCGACGAGAAGTCGTTGTTCATCACCTGATAGCGGCCGGGGTCGATGGTGGTATAGCCGCGCGCGGCCAGCGCCGGTGGCAGGCCCAGCTGCGGGTCGCCCCAGGCGTTGCCGTCGGCGTCGTTGGGGAACAGCCCGGCGATGTTGCGGCTGGTCAGCCCCGCGTCATCCCAGAGGTTGAGGAAGTTCGCGATGACGTCCTCGAGCCCCCAGAAGAAGTGATAGGTGAAATCGAAACCCGTCGCCGGGTTGCCCTGGCGGCCAAAGAAATAGGGCTGCCACGGCGCGACGGTGGTCACGCAGGGCATCTCCAGCAACTCGCACTGGTCGGCGACCGGGTTCGTGGTGTCCGGCGCGGCCGAGGCCACGACCAGATCAACGCCGTCGCGCTCGATCAGTTCCACGGTGACTTCGGCGGCGCGGTTCGAGCTGGACTGCGTGTCCTTGTAGATGATCTCGACATTGACCGGGGCGCCGTTGTTCTCGATTCCCGCCAGCGCGGCCTGGGCGGCCTGGATGATATACTGGTCCGCCTCGCCAAAGCCGGCGAGCGGGCCGGTGGCGGGGTTCACGAAACCGATCTTGAAGCTGGACGCCTGCGCCGAGGCGCGGCTGGCGCGCAGGATCGCCGGGGCCGCCAGCATCGCCGCGCCGCCCTTGAGCAGCGCGCGCCGGTCCATCGACTGAAATTTCCTCATCGTCTCCTCCCTGATTCAGATGGGGTTGGTGGTCACAGCGGGACGCCCGTTCCTCCCTTGGGCTGTGTCCCGCTGAGCAATACATCATATCTTATGGTGGTCGCCCCGTGCCTCAAAGTCAACGGCTTTGGACGGGGGCAAGCACGATGTCGAACGGGCATTCCCAGACCGTATCGCCGCCTTCGGCCTTCTGGAACGGCGCCATCAGCGTTTCCTTCACGCCGAACACCGCGTCCGAGTCGATATAGGGGTCGTCACCCACGAAGATATGCGTGACCAGCTTCTGATAGCCGGGCGCGGTGACGATCAGGTGGGTGTGTGCGGGCCGATAGGGGTGGCGGCCCATGCCGGTCAGCATCTCGCCTGCCGGACCGTCGACCGGCACCGGATAGGACACCGGCTTGATGCCGCGGAAATGATAGGCCCCGTCGGCGCCGGTGGTGAAGATGCCACGGTTGTTCCACTTGGGCTGGATACCGGGCTGCTGCACGTCATAGAACCCGTCGGCATTGTCCGACCAGACGTCGATCCGGGCCCCGGCGATCGGGGTGCCGTCGGTGCCCAGCACGCGGCCCTGGAACAGGCAGCTTTCGCCGACCCCGTCGAGCGAGATGTTCGTGCCCATCTTCAGCTCGGGCGCGCCGGCGACGTGGAACGGGCCCAGAACAGTCGTCTGGGTCGCGTTCTCGGGGCGGCGGTTGTTCAGCGCGTCGACCAGCATCGAGATTCCCAACGTGTCCGACATCAGGATCCACTCCTGGCGCTCCGCGGTGCAGATCTGGCCGGTGCGGGTCAGGAAGTCGATGGCGATTTCCCATTCGTCCTGCGTCAGCTCGACCTCCTTGATCAGGGCATGCAGGTGCTTGATGACCGCGACCATGATCTCCTTGAAGCGCGGCGCGGTTTCCTCGTCGTGGATCCGCGCGATGACGGCTTCGGCCGAATTTTCGATATTGAGGTATTTGGCCATCGGAAAGTCTCCTCCCATTATCCTTGGCCGGGCCGCTCGCCCCGAAAGGCACGGTCCAGAAGTTCGCGAATTGCCGCCCGCTCGACGGGGCGCGGGTTCCAGTAGGGGTTCTGCACGGCCAGATCGGCCGCACGGTCGAGGTCGGTTTCCTTCAGCCCCAGATCGGCCAGCGCCAGCGGCGCCCCCAGATCGCGGGCGAAATCCCACAGCCCCGGACCCAGCGCGCCGCCGAACAGCGCCGCCGCCCCGTCGAGGTCGGGGCAGGCGTTGTAGGCGGCGGTGTGGGGGATCAGGATCGCGTGGGTTTCGGCGTGGGGCAGGTCGAAGCTGCCGCCCAGCGTGTGACAGAGCTTGTGGTGCAGGGCCATGCCGACGGTGCCCAGAACCGTGCCGCACAGCCATGAGCCATAGAGCGCGCCGGCCCGTGCCCTGCGGTCGGCGGGGTCGCGCACGATGCCCGGCAGCGCGTCGCGCAGCGCGCGAATCCCCTCCAGCGCCATCAGCGAGGTGACCGGATTGCGATCCCTGGCATAGAGCCCCTCGACCGCGTGGGCGATGGCGTTCAGCCCGCTGGTCACCGACATGCCCACCGGCAGGCTCAGCGTCAGGTCCGGGTCATAGATCACCACTTCGGGCAGGATCCGCGGCCCGCGCACGGTGGTTTTCAGCCCGTTCTCGGTCTGGCCGAGGATCGGCGTCACCTCGGAGCCGGCATAGGTCGTGGCGACGACGATCTGCGGGCAGCCGTTGCGATAGGCGATCGCCTTGCCCAGCCCGATGGTCGATCCGCCCCCCAGCGCGACGACGCAATCCGCGCCGAGCCGGGTGAATTCCGCCATCGCACGCGCCGTCACCTCGACCGGGGTGTGCATTGCGGCCTCGGCAAAGACCCCGGCTGCGCGTGGGCCCAGACGGGCCGCCAGCGCCTCGGCATCGGCGCGCTGAAAGGGCGTCGCCAGAACCAGCGCGCGCTGCCCGCCCACCGCGGCGACCTCGTCACCGACGCGGGCCAGGCTGCCGGCGCCGAACACGATCCGCGCCGGGTTCACGTCCAGGGTGAAACCGTCAGAGATATTCATCCGGGCCTCCCGGGTGCATGGCGAAGACCTTGCGCAATTGCCGGAATCGCCTTGCGCCATAAAGCAGCGTGTCCTGGCCCGAGCGGTGCGCGGTGGCCAGAACATCCCCGAACAGAACGGTGTGCGACGACTGCTCGCAGGCCTCGGCCAGCCGGCAGTCAAAAGCCGCTGCCGCATCCGACAGCACCGGCGCACCGGTGGTCAGGCGGGTCCAGTGCCCTTCGGCAAAGCGGTCGATGTCCTTTCCACCCATCCCGGCAAAGATCATGGCGATCTTGTCCTGCTCCTCGGTCAGCACGTTGACACAGAACCGGCCGGATTCAACGAGCTTGGCATGGGTCGTGCCGGACTTGTTGACACAGACCAGCAGGCGCGCGGGTTCAGCGGTGACGGAACACACGGCGGTTGCGGTCAACCCATAGCGGTGCCCGTCGAGTTCGGTCGTGATGACACAGACCGACGAGACATGCTGCGAGACGGCGGCGATATACTCTGCCGCCGGGACGGACGGCAGAGTGCTGAGGTCGCTGGACATCGGCGCGCTCAGATCACGCCGGTGCCCGGGTCCACGCCCAGAAGGACGCGGCCATAGATCTCGGCCCCGGCATCATAGAGCAGGAAACCGTGCATATTCGCCGCCTGGATGTTGCGCGCGTTCAGCTGGATCGGGCTGCGCAGCGACAGGCCGGCGGCGCCGCCGATGGTATAGAGCTTGTTCACCGCATCGCGGCACAGGCGCGGCACCATCGTGATGTCCATGCGGATCCGGCCACGGATCTCCATCGGCATCTTCTGGCCAAGTTGCGCATAGTGGTCGACGTCGGCTGCGGCCTTGTAGAAGATCAGCTCGGCGGCGTTGATCATCGAGGCCGCTTCACCGACCGCCATCTGCAGCGCGGTCCATTCGTGGCTGACGTGGCCGGTATACATCACCATCTTGCCCGGCACGACGCGCAGGAATTCCTCCAGTGCGCGCTTGGCCGCGCCGATGGTCGAGGTGGCGATATACATCCCCAGCGCCGGTCCGCCCTGGCATTTGTAGATCGCCGGTGCGTTGGGGTCGGCGAACACCGGGGTCTGGTTTTCCAGGATCGCCGGCAGCGACACGAAGCGGTGCGCGGGCACGACGACATCGGTGCATTTCACCGAGTTCGAGCCGGTGCCCTGCAGGCCGGCGACCTTCCAGTCGTCGAGGCTTTCGACATCGCTGGCGGGCACCGCGAGGTCGCCCTCGTCCAGCTTGTTGCCGTCCTCGTCATAGACTTCGGCGCCCAGCAGCAGCCAGTCCGAGGCGGCGTTGCCCGAGGCAAAGGGCCAGAACCCGGTCAGGACATAGCTGCCGTCCTTCTGGCGCACGGCGCGGCCGCGCGGGCCGATCACCGCCGAGACCGCGGCGATGCGGCCGGTGCCATAGATTTCTTCCTGAGCCTTCTCGCTCATATGGCCGATGATGTAGTCATGCGCGTGGTAGACGCCCAGCACCCAGGCGGTGGCCTGACAGCCCTCGGCAATGGTCGAGACCGCATCGACATGCGCGGTCATCGACAGTTCCGACCCGCCCCAGCGTTTGGCGCGGAAGATCCCCAACAGGCCGGAATCCTGCAGCAGGCGGATATTCTCGGCGGGCACCTTGCGGTCCTGCTCGGTCTGCATTTCGCGGCTGCGCAGCTCGGGGATCAGCGACCGCGCGATCTCCTTGACGTCGGCGGCAGCAATGCTGGGGGTTGTGTGAATGTTCATCTCCGTCCTCCCTCAAAGACAAATATGAACGTCGTTCAAAAACAAACATGAGTCAACCGTGTTTGTGGTTCACCGGGCTGATTTCGATCCGGGGTCGCTTCAAACTTGAATATCATTCGAAAATTGGGCAACAAGACGTATGCAAACCGTTTCGCCCCGCAAAACCGAAGGCCGAGTCGCCCGCCGGCGCGCCCGAAATCATGAGGCCCTGATCGCCTCGGCGCGCGCCGTGATGGCCGAGAAGGGGATCGATTCGGCCACGATGGCCGAGATCGCGGACCGTGCCGATGTCGCCGCCGGGACGATCTACAGCTTCTTCCGTTCCAAGGACGACCTCGCCGTGGCGGTGCTGGAAAACCTGATGCTGGAGCTGGCCATTCGCATCGAGACCGTCACCAACACCTTTGACGATCCGGCGCAGGTTTATGCCTATGGTATCGGCTCGGTGGTTCGCGAGGCAACGCAGGACACGCATTGGCGCCAGCTGCTCTATCGGTCCGAGGTGCTGGCCAACGCGATGTTCAAGCAGATGGGGCCGTTTGCGATTCGCGACCTGGAAAATGCCACGAAGGCCGGGCGGTTCAAGGTCGCGGACGCGGCGCTGACCTTCAAGATGGCCAGCTATGCGATCGTCGGCGTGGCGCTGGCCGTGACCGAGGGGGAAATGCCCGAGACGGTCATCGACGAGTGCGTGGTCAACCTGTTGTGCATGACCGGGATCAGCCGCGAGGACGCGCTGGAACTGGCGCACAGGCACCGGCCGCCCCTGGCGGCCGTCTGATCGCATACACTCTGACAAAGACCCCGCCCAAGACCCCGCTCTGAGCGGGGTCGTTTCGTTTGAATTGACGGGACGGGGTCTTCTGTATAGCTTATCAATATTGTGTATCGACTAATGATACACATACGGGAGGCATACGGGAGGACACCATGCTGCTCGCCACCAAGATTCTGCTGACCCTCGTGACCTTGGGATACAGCGCCATTCCGACCTTTTTCGACTTCAACGAAACCCACGCCACCAACCCCTCGTGGACCGGCCACGCGCGCTGGCATGTCGTCTGGCAGGTCTCCAGCTATGACTACATCGCGCTGATGGCGCTGGTGTTGATCTGGACGGCGGGGGCCGATGTCGGCCAGCTTTGGGTGCCGGGGCTGCTGGCCGCCTTTGCCTATGCCGGGTTCTGGACGGCTTTTGTGACGCGCGGCCTCTATGGCGGGATCCTCAAGGACAGGGTCAACGGCGTGCCGGAATTCCATTACAACATCCTGGGCTGGAAATTCGCCGTCGATGCCAACGTGTCGCTGTTCACGCCGATCAGCCTCGCCACGCTGGTCGCGCTGTGGATGATCGCCCGGCTGAACGGGGCGCTGTGAGCGATGCTGACCGATGCCCAACGGCAAGCCGCCGCCGATGTCCTTCTGCAGGCCGAGCGCACGCGCGTCCCCTGCGTGCAGCCCTCGCGCCAGTGGCCGGGAATGGACCTGGAAGACGCTTATGACGTGCAGCGCCGCTGGGCCGAGGCCCGGATTGCGCAAGGCGCCCGGATCGTCGGTCGCAAGATCGGCCTGACCTCGCGGGCGATGCAGATGGCCTCGAAGATGACCGAGCCGGATTATGGCGTGATCCTCGACGATGCGCTGTTTCGCGACGGCGCCCGTATCGCTGCCGGCCGTTTCATCAAACCCCGGCTGGAAACCGAACTGGCCTTTGTCATGGCCTCGGATCTCGCCGGGGCGGGGTGCCAGATGCACGACGTGATGGCGGCGACCGCCTATGTCACGCCGGCGCTCGAGATCATCGACTATCGCACCGAAGTGCCGCGGGCGATCACCGACACCATCGCGGACAACGCGGCCTATGGCGCGATCGTCCTGGGGGGGCGGATCGTGCGGCCCTTCGATGTCGACGTGCGCTGGATCGGCGCGACCCTGTCCAGGAACGGCGTTATCGAGGAATCGGGCGTCTCGGCGGCGATCATGGGTCACCCTGCGGCGGGCATCGCCTGGCTGGTGAACAAGCTGTCGGTGCTGGGGGATGGGCTGAAAGCGGGCGACATCGTGCTGTGCGGCAGCTTCACACGCCCGGTTGACATCGAATCGGGGGACGTGATCCAAGCCGATTATGGCCCGCTGGGTGCAATCGGAGTGAGCTTTGCATGACTGACCTACCCAAGAACCGGTTCAAGGCGGCGCTCGCCGCGATGCAGCTTCAGCGCGGTCTGTGGTGCCAGATCCAGGATCCGCTCGCCGTCGAGATGCTGGCGGGCGAGGGGTTCGACTGGATGCTGTTCGACACCGAGCATTCGCCGATGGATGCGCTGACCGTGCTGCCGTTGCTGCAGGCGGTTGCGCCCTATCCGGTCAGCGCCATCGTCCGGCCCGGGTCGCTGAACGTGGCCGAGATCAAGAAGATCCTGGACACGGGCGCGCAGACGATCCTGGTGCCGATGGTGCAGAACGCCGAGGAGGCGGCGCTGGCAGTGGCCTCGGTCACCTATCCGCCCGAGGGGATCCGGGGTGTCGCCGGGGCGACCCGCGCGGCGGGCTTTGGCCGCATCAAGGGGTATCACCGCCGCGCAAGCGAGGAGATCTGCCTGCTGGTGCAGGTGGAAACCCGCGAGGCGCTGGACCATATCGAGGCCATCGCCGCGGTGCCGGGTGTTGACGGGATTTTCGTCGGCCCGGCCGATCTGGCGGCCAGCCTCGGCCACCCCGGCGAGGCGACGCATCCCGACGTGCGCGCCGCCGTCGTGGACGCGATCCGCCGCATCCGCGCCGCGGGCAAGCCGCCGGGGATCCTGACGATGGATCCGGTGCTTTTCGAGGCTGCGGTCGAGGCCGGCGCCGTCTTCGTTTCGCGCGACCTCGATCTTCTGGCATTGCGCAAGGGCCTGTCGACCGGCACATAAGGGCCGGGAGAACGCAGGAAAACGGGAGTGATCTGAATGAAACTTTGCTCTTTTGTGGTCGATGGCCGCCCGGGTTACGGGATTGTCACCGAGGGGGGAATCGTCGATCTGGGCCGTCGCACGGGCCATGCCAGCCTGCGCGCGCTGTTGGCGGCGGGCGGGCTCGAGACCGCGCGCGGCTTTGCCGGCGACAGGCCCGACCATGCCTTTGACGCGGTCGAACACGCCCCGGTCATCCCCGATCCCGACAAGATCTATTGCGTCGGTCTGAACTACCGCGATCACGTCGAGGAAACCGGCAACGTCGAGACCCCGAACCCGACCCTGTTCGCCCGCTATCCAGCCAGCCAGATCGGGCATGGCGCACCGATGATCAAACCGCTGGAATCGGACATGTTCGACTATGAGGGCGAGCTGGCCGTGGTCATCGGCAAGGGCGGGCGCCGCATCCCGGTCGCGCAGGCGCTGGAGCACGTCGCCGGCTATGCCTGCTACAACGAAGGGTCGGTGCGGGATTACCAGCGCCACACCGCGCAGTATCTGCCGGGCAAGACGTTTTTCGGCACCGGCGCTTTCGGTCCCTGGATGGTCACCGCCGACGAAATCCCGGACCCCTCGGCCCTGCACCTGCAGACGCGGCTGAACGGGCAGGTCGTGCAGGACACCGACCTGACGCTGATGATCACCCCGGTGCCGCAGATCATCGCCTATGCCTCGACGATGCTGCCGCTCCTGCCGGGCGATGTGATCGTCACCGGCACCCCCGGCGGGGTCGGCTCGCGGCGCACGCCGCCGCTCTGGCTGCGCGACGGTGATGTCGTCGAGGTCGAGATTTCCGGCATCGGCATCCTGCGCAATCCGGTTCGCAACGAGGTCTGAACCGGCGTAATTCCTGACGTGCATTCTTGACGCGCGCGGGGGCCGCGCGCGTCAGGCGGTCGGGATCTTTGCCTGCAAGGCCTTGCGAAAGCGGCGGATTGCCGGGCTGTTCTCGTTGCGGGCATGCGTCCAGAGGGCGATTTCCAGCGCCGCCGAGGGCAGGGCGACGGGCACCCGCGCCAGCCCCCAGGTGCTGCGCAACCGTTCGGCGGCGCGTTCGGGCAAAAAGCAATAGCCGCGCTGCCGGCGCACCACCGTCAGGCCCATCGTGATGTCGCCCGCGACACGAAACACCGGCTGGACATGCGGCAGGCCGAGGGCACCCAGCAATCGGTCGGTCGAGTTCAGCAGCCCGGTCATCAGGGCATAGTCGACCCAGGGTCCGGTCAACTGAGCAGGGTCCACCGTCGCGCCGGGATCGGTCAGCGGGTCGTCGATGCTGCCGAAAACCGCCAGACGGTCCTCGAACAGCGGTTCGCAGCGCAGATCCTGCGCCGAAACCTCCAGTTTGGCCGGTGCGAGCACCACGTCGAGGCGCCCCGCCGCCAGTTCGGCCAGCAGTTCCGCTGCCGGCCGGACGACGATGGTCAGGGCATAGGGCCAGCGCGCAACCACCGCCTCGACCAGCACATCGTCCAGAAAGGTGCTGGCCAGCATCGGCCCGGTGCCGATCCGCAGCGGGCCGTTCAGCCCGCTTTTCCACTGCTCTACCGCCTGCTGTGCGGCGCGCGTGTGTTCGACAATCTCGCGCCCTTCGGCCACCAGGCGGGCACCGATCTCGGTCGGGGCGACCCCGGTCCGGGTCCGGCGAAAGATCCGGGCGCCGACCGCGTCCTCGACAATCTTGACCGTGCGCGACAGGGTCGGTTGTGTCACGTTGAGATGCTCGGCCGCGCGGCTGATCGAACCGAGTTCGGCGATGACGGCGATCTGGGCCAGATAGCGCGCGCTGATCATATAGATATTCTCTATTTAATATCTCTAGGTATCAATTTTACTTTTCTCATCCCTGTTTTCAACATGCCTCGACCGCGAGGAGGGCGCCTTTGATGAGATCTCTTGATTTTGACTATGTGATTGTTGGAGGAGGAGCCGCGGGTTGTGTTCTTGCGGCGCGTTTGGCTGTTGAGAGTGGTGGCACGGTTGGGTTGCTGGAGCGGGGCGAGAGCGACAGCAACCGCTGGATCCACATCCCGGCGACCTTCTTCAAGGCGCTGCAGACCGAGGCCGATGCGGTGGTGTCCGAGCCCGATCCGTCGCTCAACGGGCTGCGGTTTCCGGTGCCGCAGGGCCGGGTGATCGGCGGCGGCAGTTCGGTGAACGGGATGATCTACATGCGGGGCCAGGCGCGGGATTATGACGACTGGGAGGCCGAGCACGGCTGCACCGGCTGGAATTACGCCAGCGTTCTCAAGACCTTCCGCAAGCAGGAGCGCAACACCCGGTTGGGCGATGCCTATCACGGGCAGGCGGGCAAGCTGGTGGTGGCCGACCCCTCGGCCCGGCACCCGGTCGCCGCGGCGATCATCGAGTCGGCGGTCGCTGCCGGGGTTCCGCGCACCGAGGATTTCAACGGCGCGCGGCAGGAGGGGACCGGCTGGTATCAGGTCACCGCCCGTGACGGCCAGCGCCAGTCGGCGGCGCATTGCTTTCTGAAGCCCGAGCTGGGGCGCGAGACGCTGACCGTGCTGACCGGCCACCAGGCCGGGCGGGTGGTGATCGAGAACCGCCGCGCGGTCGCGGTCGAGGCCCGGGACGCGGCCGGCAGCCCGGTGCTGATCCGCGCGCGGCGCGAGATCGTGCTGAGCGCGGGCAGCTTTCACAGCCCCAAGCTGCTGATGCTCTCGGGCGTCGGCCCGCGCGACGTGCTCGAGCGCCACGGCATCGCCATCGTGCATGAAAGCGACGCGGTCGGGCGCAATTACCAGGACCATGTCGGCGCGCCGGTGACCCGGCGGCTGAAACGTCCGATCGGCCTGTTCGGCGCGGAAAAGGGCCTCAGGGCGGTGCGTCACGGCATCGACTACTGGGTGTTCCGGCGCGGGCTGCTGACCTCGAACCTGCTGCAGGCCGGGGCCTGCGTGGATACCGGCGGGACGGGCCGGGCGGATGTGCAATACAATTTCGCGCCCTTCGCGCCGGGGGCGCCGGGCCATCCGCCGCTGGCGTTCCATGCGGTGCAGGTGCATCCGATGACGATGCGGCCGCGCTCGCGCGGGCGGCTGGGGCTGCGGTCGACGGATCCGGCGGATGCGCCGCTGTTCGAGACGCGGATGCTGTCCGAGCCCGAGGATCTGGACACGCTGCGCCGGGGCGTGCGGCTGGCGCGCGAGATCTGCGCGCAGTCGCCGCTGAAGGATCTGGTGGGTGACGAGGTCTGGCCGGGCGGCGAGGTCAGCGCGGCGATCGGCTCGAACCGGCTGGACGACGCGATCCGCGCGCAGGCGCGGACGATCTTTCACCCGGCCGGCACCTGCCGGATGGGGCCGACCGAGGCCTCGGTGGTGGGGCTCGACCTGCGCGTGCACGGCATCGAGGGGCTGCGCGTCGCCGACTGCTCGATCATGCCCGCCCTCGTCTCGGGCAACACCAACGCCCCGACCATGATGATCGCAGACCGATGCGCTGACGCAATCCTGGCGGGATGACACAGGAGGACTGGCCGATGACGGACGACAGGGGGGTGCACGATGTGCTGATTGTGGGGGCCGGGTTTGCGGGCATGTATCTGCTGCACCGGCTGCGCGCGGCGGGGTTCGACGTGCTGGCGGTCGAGGCCGCGCCCGAGGTGGGCGGCACCTGGTATCACAACCGCTATCCCGGTCTGCGATGCGATGTCGAAAGCCTGGAATACCAGTATTCCTGGTCCGAGGCGCTGCGGCGCGGCTGGCGCTGGTCGGAACGGTTCTCGGCCCAGCCCGAGATCCTGGCCTATGCCAGATGGGTGGCCGATCAGCTGGATCTGCGCCGCGACATCCGCTTCAACACCCGCGTCGCCCGCGCCGCCTGGCAGGACGCGGCGCACCACTGGATCGCCACGACGGACGCAGGCGAGACGGTGTCGGCGCGGCACGTCGTCTTTGCCACCGGCGCGCTGGCGGTGCCGCGGATGCCCGACATTCCGGGCATCGACCGCTATCAGGGGCGGCTGATCCACACCGCCGACTGGCCGCATGACACGGTGGATGTCGCGGGCCAGACCGTGGGGCTGATCGGCACCGGCAGTTCGGGGTTGCAGGTTGCCACGGCGCTGGCGGGCAAGGCGGGCAGGCTGAAGGTCTTCCAGCGGTCGCCGGCCTATTCGATCCCGGCGCAGAACCGCCCGCTGACCGACGCCGACTATGCCGCGTTTCTGGGGAACCTGCCGGCGCTGGACGCGATGGCGATGGCCCATCGCGGCGGCATCGTCTGCCCGCTGCCGACCTCGGGTGCGCAGGCGGTGAGCGCCGAGGAACGGGCGCAAACGCTCGAGGACCGCTGGCAGCATGGCGGGGCCTTTACCTTTCTGTCCAGTTTCAACGACGTCCAGACCGATGCCGGTTCGAACGCGCTGGTCGCGGATTTCGTCCGCGCAAAGATTCGCGAGACGGTCACCGACCCGGATACGGCGGAAAAGCTGGTGCCGCGCTATCTGTTCGCAACCCGGCGAACCTGCGTCGACACCGGCTATTACCAGATCTTCAATCGCGAGGGGGTCGAGCTGGTCGATGTCTCGACCGATCCGATCGCGGAGTTTACCGAAACCGGGATCCGGCTGGCCTCGGGTGTCGAGCATCCGCTGGACACGATCATCCTCGCCACCGGCTATGACGCGATGACCGGCGCTTTTCTGGCGGTCGAGGTGACGGGCCGCGAGGGGCTGACCAATGCGCAGGCCTGGGCGGAGGGCCCGGTCAATCTGCTGGGGTTGATGGTGGCCGGGTTTCCCAACCTGTTTACCGTCACCGGCCCGGGCAGCCCGTCGGTGCTGACCAACGTGATTCGCTCGATCGAACATCATGTGGATTGGCTGACTCGCTGCTTCGAGGATCTGCGCGCGCAGGGGATCGGCGTGATCGAGGCCACGCCCGAGGCGCAGGCCGACTGGGTGGCGCATAACAACGCGATCTCGGCGGGCACGCTGTTTACCCGCACGCCGTCGTGGTATTGCGGGGCGGATATTCCCGGCAAGCCCAAGGTCTTCATGCCCTATGCCGGCGGCCTGCCGGCCTATCGGCAGAAAGCGGACGGAATGGCGGCGAACGGATACGCGGGGTTCGCCCTGACCAAGGCCGGGGTGCGGGCATGAGCGGGCCGGCGATGCATCCGGCGGCGCGGGCGCTCATCGAGCGTATGGCGACCCTGGCCCTGCCGCCGCTGTGGTCGATGCCCGCGCCCGAGGCCCGCGCCGCCTTTGCGCAGCGCCACGGCAGGCTGGTGAAACCAGCGCGGGTGGCGTGCCGGACGACCGACCGGACCATTCCCGGCGCCCCCGATGTGCCCCTGCGCCTGTATCATCCGCCCGGGGCTGCGGGGCCTGTGCCGTGCCTCGTCTATTTCCACGGCGGCGGCTGGGTGGTCGGGGATCTGGAGATGGTCGACGCCCTCTGCCGCGACCTCTGCGCGCAATCGGGGGCGCTGGTGGTCTCGGTCGATTACCGGCTGGCGCCCGAGCATCCGTTCCCCGCTCCGCTGGAGGACGGCGACCGTGTGCTGGCTGTCCTGCGCGCCGAGGCCGGGCCGCTTGGCATCGACCCAGCGGCGATTTTCGTGGCGGGGGATTCGGCGGGTGGCAACCTTGCCGCCGTCATGGCCCTGCGCGAAGCCGCGGCCGGGCGCGCCCTGGCCGGGCAGGTGCTGATCTATCCGGTTACCGATATCGCGGTGGCGCACCCCACGATGGAACGCTTTGCCACCGGGTTGAACCTCGATGCCGCGACGATGCGCTGGTTCGGGGACAGCTATGTGTCCGATCCCGCGCAGCGCGCAGACTGGCAGGTTTCGCCCCTCTATGCACCGATGGACACACCGGCGGCCCCGGCACTGGTGATCACCGCGGGTTACGATGTGCTTCACGACGAGGGTGCAGCCTATGCCGACCGCCTCGCGGCCGCCGGAACGCCGGTCGAATACGCCTGCTTTGCCACGCAGCTGCATGGCTTTGCCACACAGACCGCGCTCAGCGGCGATCCGTATCTGCTGCGCGACATGATCGCGGGCTTTGTCAAACGCCACAGCGTGCGGGGGAACGACCGATGAGACTGGCAGGCAAGACTGTGGTGCTGACCGGCGCCGCGGGGATTCTGGGGCAGGCGATCACCCGGCGCTTTGCCGCCGAGGGTGCGAACATGGTGCTGGTCGACCGCGATGCCGGGCGGCTGGCGGGCCTCGCCGCTGCCCTGCCGGCCGAGGCGGTGCTGAGCGTCACCGCCGATGTCGCCAGCGCCGGGGACATGACCCGCGTTGCCGAAGCCGCCGAAGCGCGGTTCGGGGCGATCCATGTCTTTCTGGCCAATGCCGGGATCGAGGGGATGGCGGCAACGATGGCGGACTATCCCGACGACCTCTTTGACGCGGTGATCGCGGTGAACCTGCGCGGTGTCTACATCGGCATCAAGGCGGTGCTGCCGCGCATGGCTGACGGCGGGTCGGTGATCCTGACCTCGTCGATCATGGGGATGATGGGCACGCCGTTCAATGTCGCCTATACGGCGTCGAAACACGCGGTGGTCGGCATCCGCCGGTCCTGCGCGATCATCGCCGGCCCGCGCGGGATCCGCGTCAACACGATCCACCCCGGGTTCGTCGACAGCGAGATGCTGGACCGGCTGATCGCCCAGCACGCCGATCCCGCCGCCTCGCGCAGGGGGATGGAGCACAAGGCCCTGCTGGGCCGCCTGACCCTGCCCGAGGACGTCGCCGCTGCCGCGCTGTTCCTCGCCTCGGACGAGAGCCGGGCGGTCACCAACCACGGCCTCGTGGTGGATTGCGGCACCCTGAACTGAAGGCGGGCGGCGGGATCAGCGATCCCACCCGGCCTCGTGCTCGCGCTTCATCTGTTTGGCGATGTTGATCTGGTGGATCTGCGTCGTCCCTTCATAGAGCCGAAACAGGCGGACATCGCGGTAATAGCGTTCGATCGGGCTGTGGTCGGCGACAAAGCCCGCGCCACCGAAGATCTGCACGCAGCGATCCGCCACCCGCCCGCACATCTCGGATGCGAAGAGCTTGCAGGCCGAGGCCTTGAGCGCGATGTCCTCGCCCCGGTCGCGCGCCCGGGCCGTGTCGAGGATCAGCGCCCGCGCTGCCTCGATTTCGACCCGGCAATCGGCCAGCATCGCCGCGACAAGCTGGTGGTCGACGATCGGCTGGCCGAACTGTCGGCGTGTCATCGCGTGCTCCAGCGCCAGATCCAGCATGCGGATCGCCGGGCCGGTGCACAGCGCGGCCAGATGGATGCGCTGCTTGTTCAGAACCTTCATCGCGGTCTTGAAGCCGACGCCCTCGACCCCGCCGATCAGGTTTGCGGCGGGCACCCGGCAGTCGTCAAAGAACACGTCACCCACCGGCGAACCCGCCTGACCCATCTTCCGATAGGGCGCGCCGGTCGTCAGACCGGGGCCGCGCTCGACGACGAAGGCGCTGATCCCGCGCGCACCGCGGCTGTCGGGATCGGTGCGGGCCAGCACGGTGAAGAGGCCGGCGATGGGGGCGTTGGTGATATAGCACTTGCGCCCGTTGAGGACATAGCTGTCGCCATCACGCCGGGCCGAGGTCTGGATGTTGCTGGCCTCGGACCCGGCGTCGGGTTCGGTCAGCGCCAGCGACCCGGTGACCCGGCCGCTGGCCAGCTCGGGCAGATAGCGGCGTTTCTGCTCTTCGGTGCCATCCGCGACCAGCGCCTCGGAGCCGATGCCGGTGTTGGTGCCGACCCGCGCCCGGAACGCCACCGCGCATTGCGACAGCTCCATCGCGCCCAGCACCAGTTCCTCGGTGGTCAGGCCGAGGCCGCCATAGGCCTCGGGGATCGACCAGCCGAAAAAGCCGCGCGCGGCCATTTCCGCGACGATCTCGTCGGGCACCGCGTCCTCGGCGGCGACGCGGTCCTCGGCCGGGTGGGCGGTGCTGCGCACCCAGGCGCGGGTTTCGGTCAGCAGGGCGTCGAGGGCCTTTGCATCGCGGATCATCGGGCTACTCCTTTCCGAAGACTGGTGTGCGTTTTTCGAGGAATGCGGCGAGGCCCTCGGCGGCTTCGGGGCCGAAGCGGGCGATGTTGATGCCGTCGGCCTCGAGGTTCAGATGAGTGGCCAGGTCGTTTTTCGGCGCGGCGACGATTTCGGCCTTGATCCGGGCAATGGCCTGCGCCGGGCCTGCGGCGATCTTGCGGGCCAGTTCGGTGGCGACCTCCAGCGCAGTCTCCGGGGCTGCGAGGACGTTGACGACACCGAACTGCGCCAGCCTCTCGGCGCTGACCGGGGCGCCCAGCGTGCACAGTTCCATCACCAGCTGGTGCGGCAGGGCTTCGCGCAGGAACCAGGTCGCACCGCCATCCGGGGTCAGGCCGACCCGGACATAGGCGGCGACGAATTTCGCAGCCTCGGCGGCGACGATCATGTCGCAGGCGAGCGCCAGTGACAGGCCGGCCCCTGCAGCGCCGCCTTCGACCGCGGCGATCACCGGCACGCGGCAACCGCGGACCGCGCGGATCGCGGCGTTCAATCCGTCGGTGCGGGCCGTGACCTGGGCCATCGTTTCGTTGGCGCTGTCCTTGAGCGCGTTGACGTCGCCGCCAGAGCAAAAGAACCCGCCGGCACCGGTCAGCACCACACAGCGCACCGCCGGGTCCTGCGCCGCGTCGATCAGCGCGGCCTGCAGCGGCTGATACACATGCGGGCCGATGGCGTTGCGGCTTTTCGGCCCGTCGAGGGTGAGGGTCAGGATACCGTCCTGGAGGTCCGAGCGAATTTGGGTCTGGCTGGTCATGCTGTTTCCTCCTGCATTTCGCGGCGTGCGGTATTGGCGATGATCCGGCCCAGGCGGGCGGCGTGATCGTCGGCGCTGCCATTGAGCATATCCGCCACCAGAACCCGCCTGACCAGCGCCCCGAGGGCGTATTCCTGCGTCATGCCGATGCCGCCATGCAACTGGACCGCCGAAGCTGCCGCCGCGCGCATCCGGGTGCCGCAGCAGCGTTTGGCGGCTGAGACCAGGCGCGCGCGGTCCAGCCCGTCAAAGCCCCCTGCGGCGCGCAGCACCAGCGACAGGTAATCCTCGCTGCCGTGATAGATGTCGACCATTGCATGTTGCAGCGCCTGGAAACTGCCGATCGCGCGGCCGAACTGCTTGCGGGTGGCGATGTAGTCGCGGGTCATCTCGCGGATCGTGATCATCGCGCCGAGGGCATCGGCGCAGAGCGCCAGCGCGGAGGCGTCCTGCAAGCGGCCCGCGCTTCCCTTGGGCGCGGTGATCGGAACGAAGCCCACCTTGTCCAGCACCAGATCGGCGGCGGGCTGGCCATCGGCCAACGCATAGGAGTCGCGGGTCAGCCCCGGGGAATCAAGGGCAATTGTCGCGCAGTTCTCAGACAGGCAGAGGATCAGCAGCTCGGCCGTGTCGGCGCCCGGCAGGACCTCGATCCGGCCCGAGAGCGTGGTGCCGTCGACATGCAGATCGCCACAATTGGCAGGCAGAGCCACCACGGCGCGCAGGCGCCCCCCGGCGATGGCGCCGGCGTGCGGCAGGTCCAGCGCCGTCGCCGCCAAACCCGGCAGAACCGCCCCGGCGATCACCGACCCCATCGGCGCGCTGCGGGCGGCCTCGGCCAGCGCCGGGATCGCGTCGGCCACGCCCAACCCGGCGCCGCCTGCGGCCTCGGAAACGGTCAGGCCCAGCAGCCCCAGCTCGGTCAGTGCGTCCCAATCACCCCCGGCGCCGGCAAGGCTGTTGGCGATCATCCGTTGGTCTTCGGTCAGATTGATGCTCATGTCACAACCCCAGCGTCGTTTTGGCGATGATGTTCTTCATGACCTCGGACGATCCCCCGAAGATCGTGAAAGCGCGTGCGTTCAGCCAGCCGTGCAGGCCATAGCTGTCCAGCGGATCGCCCTCTTCGCCGCGCTGCCAGATCGCGGCGCGGGGGCCGACCGCCTCGGAGGCCAGTTCGGTGATCCGCTGCTGGATCTCGGACCCGCGCAGTTTCAGGAACGGCGCCAGCGCCGAGGCATCGCCGCCCGGCTTCAACGTCGACAGCATCCGCAGGTTGGTGGTCTCGTGCGCCAGGAAGTCGGTTTCCAGATCGGCCAGCTTGGCGGCAAAGACCGGATCGTCGATCAGCGCCTGATTGCCCCGTTTCCGGGTCAGGGCCAATCGCCGCAGCAGCTTCAGCTCGGCCTTGGCCTGACCGACATTGGCCACGCCGACCCGCTCGTTGCCCAGGAGATACTTGGCATAGGTCCAGCCCTTGTTGGCCTCGCCCACCAGCATGTCCGCACCGACTTCGACGCCGTCGAGGAACACCTCGTTGACATGGTGGTCGCCGTCGATGGTGATGATCGGCCGCACCTCGACGCCGGGCAGCGACATGTCCACAAGGAACAGCGAGATCCCCTCCTGCGGCTTCGCGGCCTGCGGGGCGGAGCGGGCCAGGACGAAGATCCAGTTGGCGTGCTGGGCGGTGGTGGTCCAGGTCTTTTGCCCCTCGATGCGCCAGATGTCGCCGTCGAGCGTGGCCTTGGTCTTCAAAGACGCGAGGTCCGAGCCCGCATCCGGTTCACTGAAGCCTTGGCACCAGTAATCCTCGGCGCTGAGGATCCGCGGCAGGAAGCGGGCCTTCTGGGCGTCCGAGCCATAGCGCATCAGCACCGGCCCGATCATCTTCAACCCGAAGGGCCGCAGCCGGGGCGCCCCGGCCAGCATCGCCTCTTCGTCGAAGATGTATTGCTGCATCGGCGTCCAGGCGCAGCCACCGTATTCCCTGGGCCACGAGACCGCGACCCAGCCCTTGTCGGCCAGGATCCGGTGCCAGCGGATCATCTGCTGCCAGGAATGGCGGCGGAAACCGAAGAACGTGTCGCGAATGTCCTGCGGCAGGGCTTGCTGAATGAAGGCACGCACTTCGGCGCGGAAGGCCGCATCTTCGTCTGAGTCGATTATTTGCACGGGGCGCCTCGTGTTCAGGTATTCTTCGATATGATTTGACATTTCTGTTGCAATAAATGAAACACATTGCAAGACCTCATCGAATATTCGGAGATATCGCATGGAAGCCCAGACCACCGGCCAAGGCCCCTTGACCGGGCTGCGCGTGCTCGACATCGCGACCGTGATCGCGGGTCCCTTCGCCGCTTCGATGATGGCGGACTTCGGCGCGGACGTGACCAAGATCGAGTTGCCGGGCGGCGCCGACGGGCTCAGGGCCTTCCCGCCCTTCAAGGACGGCAAATCGCTGTGGTGGAAGGTCACGAACCGCGGCAAACGCTTTGCCACGCTCGATGTGCGCAAGCCCGACGGCAGGGATCTGTTCCTGAAGATGATCGCGCAGACCGATGTGCTGATCGAGAATTTCCGCCCGGGCACGCTGGATAAATGGGGCCTCGACATCGACACGCTCTGGTCTGTGAACCCGCGCCTTGTGGTGCTGCGCTGTTCGGCCTTCGGGCAGGATGGCCCCTATGCGAAGCAGCCGGGATTCGCGCGGATCTTCGAGGCGATGGGGGGGCTGACGCAGATCACCGGCGAACCCGACGGCAAGCCGATGCACACGGGCTATCCGCTGGGCGACCCGATCGGCGGGTTGTTCGGGGCCTTCGCGATCCTCGCGGCCCTGTTCGACATCCGCACCAATGCCCGCGAGCGGGGCGAGGAGATCGACCTTGCGCTGACCGAGGCCACGTTCCGGATCCTCGAGTTCCTCGCGATCGGCTATGACCAGGCGGGCGTCGTCACCCAGCGCCACGGCAACCGCAACCAATACGCGGCGCCGGGCGATGTCTATATGACGCTGGACAAGCGCCACGTTTCGCTGGCCGGATCGACCAACGCGATCTTTGCCAACAACGCCAAGGCTATCGGCCGGCCAGAGCTGATCGAGGACCCGCGCTATGCCACCACGCCGCAGCGCAACAGCCACTCGATGGAACTGGACAAGATGTTCGGCGCGTGGTTCGCCGCCCACACGCAGGCCGAGGCGGTCGAGGCCTTCCGCGCGGCAGGCGGTTCCCTGGCGCCGATCTATTCCATCGACCAGATCTTTGCCGACCCGCAGATGATCGCCCGGGGCGCGATCCCCGAGGTGCCGGACGAGGACTTCGGCACCGTTCGCATGCAGGGCCTCGTGCCCCGGTTCCGCCATGCGCCGGGCCAGATCCGCTGGGCTGCAAAGGCGGTGGGCGCGGACAACGAATATGTCTACAAATCGGTGATGGGGCTGGTGGACGCAGAGGTCCAGGCGCTCAAGGACAAGGGGATTCTATGACCGACACCCGCGCACGGGACTGGGCCGACGCCGGCAACTTGCCCGCTGACGAGCCCGAGACCTCGCTCTCGACCACCCTGATGCGCGGGCTGGAGGTGCTCGAATGCTTCGCCGGTGACGAGCGGTTGACGAATGCCGAACTGGCACGGCGGACGGGCCTGAACAAGCCGACTATCACCCGGCTGTGCAAGACGCTGGTCAAGATGGGCTACCTGCGCCGCGATACCGAGGGCGGGTTCCGGCTGGCACCGCGCATCCTGACGCTGGCCTATCCGGTGCTGGCCGCCGCTCGCTGGCGCCATGACGCGCACGAAATGATGGCCGAGATCGCCCGCATGACCGGCGGCGCGGTGACGCTCAGCGTGATTTCCGGGCCCGAATTCGTCACCGTGCAGTCGGTGGGCGAGGCGCGCCATCATCCGCATGTCCCAGACATCGGGATTTCCGGCCCACTGGTGGGGTCCGCTACCGGGCGGGCGTTGTTGTCGCTGCTCGACGGGCAGGAATTGAGCGACAAGCTGGCCGAGTGTCGCGCCGCGGATCCGGCGGGCTATGCCCGGAACGCAGCTGCGATGACCGCAGCCGTCGACCGCTGCCGCAGGGACGGGTTCTGCACCGCCTTCGGCGAATGGCGCCCGACGATCTTTGCCGCAGCCGCACCCGTCGGCATCAGCCCCGACGGCCTGCCCGTCGCGCTGGTTTGCGCGGTTCCCAGCTATCGCACCACCCGCGACGCCATCGACACCGACCTCGGCCCCCGCCTGCGCGACGCCGCAGAAACACTCCGGCACGCCGGAGACTTCGTCAGGAGGGGCAGATGAGCGACCGGATGCGGCTTGAGGACCGTGAGGCGATTCGCGATTGCCTCTATCGATATTGCCGGGGAATCGACCGGGCCGACGAGGCGGCGCTGCTGTCGTCCTACTGGCCCGACGCCACCGATTGCCACGGTGCGACCTCGGGCCCGGTGTTGGAGTTTTTCGATCGGGTTCGGGCGTCGTGGGCGCGCAATCCCCGCAATGTTCATCAGATTTCCAACATCCTGATCGAATTTCGAGGTCCGGCGCAGGCGGCGGTCGAAAGCAGTTTCCTCGCCCTGCAACAGGGGGCAGGGCCCGACGGGGTGCTGCGCCGGGTGATGCTGGCCGGGCGCTATTGTGACCTGTTCGAGCAACGCGGCGGCGACTGGCGGGTGCTGCGGCGGACGGTGGTCTATGACTGGGTGCAGCCTGAGACCCCGTTTACCGAAGGTGAGGCCGCGCGGTTTGGGCTGCGCAGGCCGATCGGTCGGGAGTTCCCGGACGATCCGGTCTATCACATCGGCTGAAGGCCCACCGCCAGCGCCGCGCCGGTGACATAGGCGGCATCGGCCGACAGCAGGAACCGCGCCGCCCGGGCCAGGGCCCGGGGCGTGGCATGAGGGCCCACCTGCAGGGCGTTCACCCGCACCCCGCGCCGTCCCCATTCACAGGCCAGCACCTGCGCCGCCATACGGCGTGCTGCGGCGCGGGCGGCGCGGGCCGGATCGGTGCCGGCCTCGTCGTCGGTCAGGATCACCAGCGCGCCGCCAGTTTCGGCCAGCCGGGGCAGGTGACGCGCGGCCAGCGTGTGCAGCGCGTCCAGATCACCCCCGGCCTGGGTATCGAAGACGCCGGCGCCGGCGCTGTTCCCGGCAAAGGTCCGGGCGACGTCGGTGTCCCCGAGCACGGTCACGCCGGGGCGGAGGGTCGGCGCAGGCGTCGGATCGGCCAACACCGCGCTGCCGCCGAATGCCGAGGATCCGCCGTCCACCGCCAGCACCTGCCCGGAAAGCTCGGGCGCGCGCAGCAGGAACAGCGCCGCGGTGGCGATCTCGTCCGGGGTGGCCATGCGGCCCAGCGGCACCTTGGCGACGGCCTTGTGAGGATCCAGCCGGCCCGCCGCGATCAGGCTGTCCACCAGGTCGGTGCGGACGAACCCGGGGGCAAGGCCGGCGACCGCGATCCCGGAGGGGGTGAGCTGTCCAGCCAGTGCCTGCGTCGCGGCGATCAGCCCGGCCTTGGTCGGGCTGTAGGCGCCGCGAAAGGGCAGGGCGCGCAGCCCGGCCCCCGAGGCGACGGTGAGGATCTGCGCCCCGCGCGGCATCGCCGGGGCCAGCCGGCTGGCCAGATCGAGCGGCGCCGCCAGGTTCACCGCCTGCAACAGCGCGATGCGCGCGGCCTCGGTCTGGGCAAAACCGGCGCCGCTGCTGTCGGTCACGCCGGCGTTGAGAACCAGCGCGTCCAGCCCGCCAAAGCGCGTCTCGATCTGCCCGACAAGGGCCGCGCGGGCCGCGGCGTCGGCCAGGTCGGCACCCAGCACAGCATGACCTGCCCCCGGCAGGGTGGCGGCAAGGGCCTCGGCCCGGTCCACATCGCGGTCAATCAGCAGGGTCTGCGCCCCTTGCGCCGCACAGTGCTGCGCGATGGCCCGTCCGATCCCGGCCGCCGCGCCGGTGATGGCGATGCGGCTCACAGGTTGGTGTGGTTGATGCCGCCGTCGACGGTCAGCGCCTCGGCGGTGATGAACCCGGCGGCGTCCGAGCACAGGAACACGATCGCGCGGGCGATATCCTCGACGGTGCCCAACCGGCCCAGCGGCGTGTGGGCCGCGCGTATCGCGTCGCGCTCGGCCGAGCGGTGCTTGGCGGTGCCCTCGGTCGGAATCGCCGAGGGGCAGATCGCGTTGACGCGGATGTTCTGTGCGCCCAGTTCGGCGGCGGCGGCGCGGGTCAGGCCAAGGATGCCGGCCTTGATCCCGCTGTAGACGACGCTGTTCTTGGCCGAGCGCAGCGCCGCGGCCGAGGCAATGTTGACGATGGCACCCCCGCGGTCTGGGTCCATGCGCGCGGCAGCGGCCTGCATGCCCCAGATCACCGATTTGAAGCCGATGTCCAGCATCCGGTCCAGCGTTTCGGGCTGGATGTCGGGCAGGGCCTGATAGCGGACCCAGGCCGCGTTGTTGACCAGGATGTCAAAGCGGCCGGCGGCATCGGCCACGGTGTCGATGGCCGCACAGATGCCGTCACGCGTGGCGACGTTCTGCACCACGGGCACCGCGCGCCCGCCTTCGGCCAGGATCTGTTCCACGACCGGTTCGACGAAGTCCGGTTTCAGGTCGTTGATGCCGACAATGGCGCCCTGCCGGGCCATCATCAGCGCGGCGGCCTTGCCGATGCCCATGCCCGAGCCGGTGATCAGCGCGGCGCGTCCTTCGAGATCTGCGGTCATTGCGGATGCTCCTTGCTCAAGCCAGTTCTGCGATGAAATCGGCGGCCAGGCGGCTGGCCAGCGCGGGGGTGCCCTGTTGTGCCTCGATCCGGCGGATGCGGCGCAGGTAGCGGTGCAGCGGCACGTCCCAGGTAAAGCCCATGCCGCCATGCAGCTGGATCGCGCCCTCGGCCACCTGCACGCCGCCCTGGGTTGCGGCCAGAAAGGCGGTGGTGCCGCTGCGGGCCTCGCCGGTGTCGCCAAGGCTGCGCCGCAGCGCATGGCGCAGCCCTTCGAGCGCGAGTTTCTGTCGTGCCAGGGCGTGACGGACGGCTTGCAGGGCGATCAGCGGGCGGCCGAACTGCACGCGGGTGGTGGTGTGGTCGACGACGGTCTGCATGCAGGTCTCGGCCGCGCCAAGGATTTCCGCGCAGGCCAGGGCGCGGGCGTCGCGGGTCAGGGCCGCCATTGCTGCCGGGTCCAGCCGGGCGACGACCGTGCCGCCGCTGATCCGGGCCAACGGCAGTTCGAGGTCGAGCGCGCCGAGCGGCGTGACCTCGGCATCGGCCAGCGTGACCACCGCGCCGGTTTCCAGAACCGCATGGGTGCAGGTGTCGGACAGCGCGGCGCCGCCCGCCCCCTGCAAGGTTGCGGCCGCCTCGCCGGTGCAGAGCGCGGCGGCGAGGTCCGGCGCGACCGGGGCCAGTGCGCGCGCCAGCAGCATCGTTTCGCTCAGCGGCACGGGCAGCAAGGCCCGGCCAGCGGCCTGCGCCACCGGCACCGCGAAGGCCAGCGGCAACGCCATGCCGCCAACCGCCTCGGGGGCGAGGACACCTGTCAGCCCGGCCTCGGCCAGATGCGCGGCCCGGGCCCGCGGTTCGGTCGGCAGGGCCTGCATCGCGGCCAGCGCGGCATCGAAGAAATCTTCGGGTTTGAGGTCGTCGGAGTCCATGCTCAGCGTCCCTTGGGCAGGTTCAGAATGCGTTGCGCGATGATGTCCAGCTGCACCTCGGTGCTGCCGGCATAGATCGTCGCCGCGCGCGAGAACAGATAGCCCTGCTCGAACCGCGCGCGGGCACGGCGGGCCACGGGGCCGGCATTGGCGGGCAGTTGCGAGACCAGATCGAGCGCCAGTTTGACAAAGTTCTGGTGGCTCTCGCTCCAGTGCAGTTTCATCAGCGAGCCGCGCGCGCCGATCCGGTCGCCTTCGGCCAGGGCCTCGACCGCCAGTTCCACATACCCCTTGACCATGTCGATATCGGTCAACGCCTGGGCGATGCGGCGGCGGGTGTGACCGTCCTCCAGCAGACCGCGGGTCGCCGGTTCGCTGGCGATCGCGGACACCAGATGGCGCAGCTCGTTTTCAAAGCGCCAGGCGCGATACATGCGGTTGGTGGCGCGCTCGATTTCCAGCACGCGGATCGCCGCCGACCAGCCCTCGTCCGGGGCGCCGAGCATCTCGGCCTCGTCCAGCCAGACATTGTCGAGGAACACCTCGCAGAACGAGTCACGTCCGTCGATCGAGCGGATCGTGTTCACCCGCACGCCCTCGCGGTCCATCGGCAGGGCGAACATGACCATCCCGCGGTGGCGGTCCTCGACGCTGCCGGTGCGCGCCAGCAGCAGGCATTTCTGCGACCGATAGGCGCCCGAGGTCCAGATCTTCTGCCCGTTCGCCCGCCAGCCGTCGCCGTCGCGGGTGACCTTGGTCCGCAGCCGCGCCAGATCGGACCCGGCCTCGGGCTCGGAAAAGCCCTGGCACCAGATCTCGGTCATGTCGAGGATCCGCGGCAGCAGCGCGGCCTTCTGCGCTGCGCTGCCGACGGCCTGGATCACCGGGCCGCAGAGTTCCTTGCCGATCGAATTGACGCTCTCGGGCAGAGCGCGGGCGCCGAATTCACGGCTCATCGCCAGATGCTCGCGCAGGGTCAGCCCGTGGCCGCCATAGTCGGTCGGCCAGGTGATCCCGGCCAGACCGGCGCGGTGCATCGCCGCCTCGTAGGCGCGGCAGGCGGCCAGATCGGGGGCGGCATAGTCCGTGCGGTCGGCGTGAAAGCCGGCTGGCGTGTTGCCATCGAACCAGGCGGCGGCGCGGGCGCCGAAGTCGGTGGCGATGGTCAGCGGAGCCGCGGCGGGTTGGGCTGTCATTGGTCGTTCTCCTCGTCGGAACCGGCCGGCACGATGAGCGCATCGAGGGCCAGCACACCCTGCCCCTCGGGCAGGACCAGCAGCGGGTTGATGTCGATTTCGGCCACCTTGTCGCGGTGGGCGGCGGCAAAGGCCGACAGCGCCGCCACCGTCCGGGCGGCAGCGCGGATATCTGCCCGGGGCCGGCCGCGCGCCCCGTCCAGCACCGGGAACAGTTTCAGCGACCGGATCATCGCTTCGGCCTCGGCCGGGCTGGCGGGCGCCGTCTGCACCGCGACATCGCGCAGGATCTCGGCGTGGATCCCGCCCATGCCGACCATCACCACCGGCCCGAACACCGGATCACGCGAGATCCCTGCGATCAGTTCGACGCCTTTGGGCGCCATCGGCGTGACCAGCCAGCCGTCCAGACGGGCCTGCGGGGCGTGCCGTGCGACACTGGCCTGCATGTCGCGCAGCGCCGCACGCAGGGCGTCGCCGTCTTGCAGGCCGACGGCGACGCCGCCGACCTCGGTCTTGTGGGCGATGTCGGGCGACAGCACCTTAAGGACCACCGGAAAGCCCATCGCCTCGGCCGCCTCGGCCGCGGTTTCGGCGTCTTGCACGACCGCCTCGGGCAGGACCGGCACGCCGGCACGGACCAGTGCCTGCTTGGCGGCGTTCTCGTTGCGGAAGGCCTCGGCGGGCAGGGCAGGGGCGGTGGTGGCGACCGGCTTCGGCGCGGGCTGCGCCAGGGCGTGGCCCAGCTGCGCCAGCGCGGCGATACCGCGGGCGGTGGCGTCGATCGTCGGGAACACCGGGATGCCCAGCCGGGTCAGCGCCGCCAGTTGCCCGGGGTCACCCTTGGCGCAGACCACCAGCAGGCGGTCGGGGTGGCGCTGGCGCACGTCGGTCAGCGCGGCGATATAGACCTCGCGCAGGCGCGGCATGGTCATTGCCAGGGTCATCAGCAGGAAGGTCACGTCGCAGCCCGGATCGGCGGTCACCGCCTCGAGCAGGCCACTGAGCATGCCGGGCTGGCTGGACATCTGCGCGGTCGCATCGACCGGGTTGGCGGTGCCGGCGGCGGGAATCACGGCGCGGATCGCCGCGCGGGTTTCGGCGGCGAGGTCCGGGGTTTCCAGCCCGGCGGCGGTGGCCGCATCGGCCATCATCACGCCGAACCCACCCGATGCCGCGACCAGTGCCACGCTGCGCCCCCTGGGCAGGCGCGCAACGCCCAGGGTCGAGATGGCCTCGCCCAGGTCGATCAGTTCTTCCAGGCTGTGAACCCGCAGCGCGCCGTGGCGGGCCAGGACCGCGCCGAACACCGCGTCCGAGGCCGCAAGCGCCCCGGTGTGCGAGGCCGCAGCCTGCTGCCCGCGTTCCGAGGCGCCGATCTTGAGCACGATCACCGGTTTGCCCGCCGCCCGCGCGCGGTCCAGCGCGGCGGTCAGGCGGCCAGCATCGCGGCAGGTCTCCATGCAGCACAGGATGCTCTGGGTCTGCGGGTCGTCGGCCAGCCAGGCGATGCCGTCGGCCAGATCCACATCCGCCTCGTTGCCGGTGGCCATGAAGCGGCTGACACCCAGCCCCCGGTCCGCGATCAGTTTCATCGCAAAGCTGCCGATATTGCCGCTTTGCGAGACGATGCCGACCGTTCCGGCCGGCGGCATGGCGGTTTCCAGCACGATCGAGAACGAGCCGATTACCCGGTTGGCGACGCTGACCACGCCCAGGCAGTTCGGACCGAGCAGGCGCATGCCGCGGGCCTCGGCCAGCACGGCGTCTTGCAGCGCGGCCTCGCCGGCCTCGGCAAAGCCCGAGGTCAGGATGACCGCCGCCCGCACCCCGCAGAGGGCGCAATCGCGGACTGCGCCGGGCACGGCGGCGGGCGGCACGGCGATGATCGCCAGGTCCGGCACCGTCGGCAGGTCGGCCACGGCGGTATAGGCCTGCACCCCCTGCACCTGCCCGCCGCGGGTGTTCACCGGATAGATCGGCCCGGCGAACCCGTGCAGTTTCAGCATGTGGATCGGGCGGCCGCCGATCTTCTGGATCGTTTCCGAGGCACCGATCACGGCGATGCCGTTCGGAGCAAAGAAGGCTTCCAGCCCTGCGCCCAGTTCGGGTCTTGCGGTCATCTCAGCGGCCCTTGAAGTCGGGTTTGCGCTTTTCGAGGAAGGCCATGCGGGCTTCCCTGGCATCCTCGGTCTTGGCCAGCATCATCGTGATGTTCTGTTCCATCCGGTAGGCATCGCGTTGCGGCACCAGGTCGACCATGTTCGCCGCCTGCTTGGCGTGGATCATGGCGATCGGGCTCTTGGCCGCGATCTCGGCGGCCAGCGCCATCGCGGCGGGCATCAGGCCCTCGGGTGGGGTGACCTCTTCCAGGATGCCCCGGCGGTAAAGCTCGGCGGCCTGCACCCGGCAGCCGGTATAGAACATCCGCCGCAGCATCGAACGGCCGAACAGCGTTTTCAGCATCGAGGCGCCGCCCGCCAGGCCCACGTCGATCTCGGGCATGCCAAAGACTGCGTTTTCGGAGGCATAATAGATGTCGCAGGCGGCCATCAGCCCCATGCCGGCCCCTAGCGCCGCGCCGTTGATGGCGGCGATCACGGGTTTCGCGCATTCGCGGATCGCGTTGCCGGTTTCGCGGGTGATGCGGTTGTGTTCCAGAAAATCGCCGGCCTTGTCCGCGCTGGGGCGGTCGCGCAGGTCGGCGCCCGCGCAGAAGGTCTTGCCAGTGCCGGTCAGCACCGCGACGCGGATGTCGTCGCGCTCGGAAATCTCGTCGAATACCTCGACAATGCGGCGGCGCAGGGCGCGGTTCAGGGCGTTCACCGGGGCGCGATTCAGGGTGACGACCGCGATGTGGTCGGATACCTCGAACAGCAGCGGCTGGTCTGCGGTCATGTCGCTCATGTCTGTCCTCCCATCGGGTCGGCTCAGATGGACGCTGACCGACCGGTCAGTCATGGGTAGCGCAGGGACATCGCGTCGAGCAAGCGTCGTGTCGCTGCAAAAACTGCAAAGAACAACTGCGTCAGGCGGAAAAGTCTGCGGCCGATGAGCAATTGACGCACGGTGAAACGGTCCACTAGCATCGCCACTGACCGAATGGTCGGTCAAGGTCGCCCGACGGGAGAGGGTGAGGCCCGACACCGGCGCCGCCTGGGGCGCACATGTTCGACACTGAGGAGGAGAGTTCCATGAATTTCACGAGACGGACCGCGCTCGCCGCGATGATGGCCGGCACGATGGCGCTGAGCGCCCCGATTGCCGCCTCGGCGCAATCGGGTGAAACCATCACCATCGTCGTGCCCTATGCGGGCGGCGGCTTTGTCGACGGGCTGATGCGCCGCATCGCCGACGGCATGAGCACCCAGCTGAACCAGCCGGTCATCGTCGAGAACCGCCCGGGTGCGAACGGCATCGTCGGCGCGCAATATGTGGCGCGTGCCAATCCCGATGGCCTGACCCTGCTGTCGGGGGGCACCGGGCCGGTGTCGCTGAACACGCTGCTGCGTCCGAGCCTGCCCTACACGCTCGACAGCTTTGCCTCGGTGGCGATGCTGTTCGAAGGCTCGCTGAGCATCTCGGTGCCGGCCTCGTCCGGGGTGACTGCGTTTGACGGTCTGGCCGCCTGGGCCCAGAGCGAAGACCGTCCGATGCGCTATGCCACCCTCGGCCCGGGCAGCGTCACGCATCTTTACGGTCTGCTGCTGTCCGAGGCGCTGGGCATCGACGTTGTCGACGTCGCCTATCGCAACAACCCGTCCTCGGTGGTGGATCTGGTCGCCGGGCAGTCGGACCTGAACTTCTCGACCCCGGCGTCGCTGATCGGCAACGCGCGTGAAGGCACGGTGAACATCCTCGCCCTGACCACCAACGCGCGGAACCCGAACTATCCGGACATCCCGTCGATCACCGAACTGGGTCACCCCGAATTGGTCGCCTCGTTCTGGACCGCGCTGCATGCCCCGGCCGGCACCCCGGCCGACGTGATCGCGCGCCTGTCCGACGCCGCCGTCGCGGCGATGCAGGATCCCGAGATCCAGCAGGTTCTGGGCAATGCCGGGATGACCGTGAACGCCGGAGGTCCCGAGGTGCTCGACGCTCAGCTGCAGCATGACGTTGACAGCTGGGGCCGCGTGATCCGCGAGCACGGCATCGTTCTGAACGACTGATCCGCGATGCGGGCCCCTGCCGACTGGCGGGGGCCCGTTCGCCATCACGCGGGGCGCACGGCCAACCCGTTGAGCAAGGTATCAAAGTAAATCCCCGCAATGTCCTGCGGGGTTTTCGATTTCTCGGGGTTATACCATTTATACATCCAGTTCAGCGACGACAGGATCAGCCGTCCGGTCATGGCAACGTCCATCGGGCCGAACTCGCCGTTGTCGATGCCTTCCTGCAGCAGGCTGCGCAGATGCTGTTCGAAACTGTCGCGTTTGACCAGGCGGGTCTGGCGCAGTTCGGACTCGCCGGCCGACCAGAAGGCGGTGGTCGCAGCGATCCAGGCCCAGCGGTGCTTGTCGAAGAACTCGGCGGTGACCAGCATGAAGGCGCGGATCTTGTCGGCGGCGCTGCCCTCGGTCGGGACACGGTCGCGGACATAGTCATAGAGGTTGCCGGCCGAGGACAGGACGATGTTCCGGTAGAGGTCTTCCTTGTTGGCGAAGTGGTGATAGAGCAGCGATTTCGAGATGGCGCAGGCCTCGGAGACGTCGCGCATCGAGGTGCCGTCGTATCCGCGCGTGGCGAAAAGCTCGGAGGCGACTTGCAGGATGCGCTGGCGCCTGTCCGTCGGTTGGGCCGTCACTTCGGGGTCGCTGGTCATCGTGGCGCCTCGCTGCCGCAGGAATGGTTCATCTTGTCTAGGCGCTGACCGACCGGTTGGTCAAGTCACCGCAACAGTCCAGAGGGTTTCATGTCCACACGAATCGAGGTCATCGGCAGGCACCGCGCCCAGCTGGGGGAATCGCCGGTCTGGGATGGCAGCAGCGGCCGCCTGCTGTGGATCGACAGCCGCGCCGGCCGCCTGTTCGAGGCCGACCCGGACCAGGGCGACAGCATCGAACACGCGCTGCCCGCGCCGGTGGGGTCGGTCGCGCTGGCGCAGGGTCCGGCGCTGGTCGTCGCGTTGAAGGACCGGGTCGCCGTCTATGACCGGGCGCAGCGGCGGTTGACCCCGGGGGCGGCGATCGAGGTGACCCACCCGGATGTTCGGCTGAACGACGGCAAGGCCGACCCGGAGGGGGCGTTCGTCGCCGGCACGATGCATATCAACCGCGCGCCCGGTGCGGCGGCGCTGGGCGGGCTTTACCGGTTCACGCGGGACGGTGGCGTGACGGTGCTCGACCGCGGCATCGGGGTGACCAACGGCCCCTGCTTTGGCGCGGACGGGGCGGCCCTGTATGTCGCGGACAGCGCGGCGCGGGTGATCTGGCGCTATCGCCGGACGGCCGCGGGCGAGGTGACCGACAAGACCCTGTTCGCGGATCTGACGGCCGAGGGGTCGGCCCCAGACGGGGCGGCGGTCGATGCCGAGGGGCATCTGTGGACTGCGCTGGTGCACAAGGGCGAGGTGGTGCGCCTGTCTGCGACGGGGGCGATCGAGCGCCGGGTGATCCTGCCGATGCGCCATCCGACCAGCCTGGCCTTTGGCGCGGGGGACACGCTGTTCGTCACCAGCATTTCCGACAGCGGCCGGCTGCGCAGCGACGAGCCTGCTGCGGGGGCGGTGGTGCGGCTGCGTGGGCTGGGGGTCGGCGGTGCGCCGGTGTTTCGCGCCGGTTTCGGCTGATCAGCTGGCGGTCGCCTTGCGCGCATTGCGCCCGGGCAGGCGCTCGCAGATGAAGTCCAGAAAGACGCGGATCTTGACCGGGGTCTGCACGTTTTCAAGGAAGGTGGCATAGATCCCTTCCTCATAGGTCGTGTTGGTGACCCGGTAGTCGGGCATCAGCCGCACCAGCGTTCCGCCGGTGAGGTCGGGGGCGACGGTGTAGTCGTCCAGCAGGGCGATGCCGTGCCCCATCCGTGCCAGCATCAGCAGGACCTGGCCGTTGTTGGTGCACAGGGTCGAATTGATGATCTGTTCCTCGATCTCGGTTTCGCGCAGGAAACGCCAATAGATCTCGTCCGGGCCCAGCCAGTAGGTCAGGCAGCGGTGGTTGGCCAGATCCGCCGGGATCTCCAGTCGCGGCATGCTGCGCACATAGTCGGGCGAGGCGACCAGATAGCGGTCGCTGCCAAAGAGCTTGCGCCGGATCAGCCCGGTTTCCTGCGGCGGTGCGATACGGAAATCAATGTCCATCCCGGTTTCGCGCAGGTTGGCAGGCCGGTCGCCGAGGTGCAGCTCGACCTCGATATCGGGATAGAGTGCGCGGAACTCGGGCAGCGCCGGTGCGAGGATGCCGAGGCCGAACATGTGGCGCGCGTGCACCCTGAGCGTGCCAGAGGGTTTGCTCTGCATGGCGCGGGCACGGGCTTCGGTCTCCTGCAGGCTGGCGAGGATCGCGCGGGCGTTGCGGACATAATCCTCGCCAGCTTCGGTCAGGCTGAGGTGGCGGGTCGAGCGGTGCACCAGCCCCACCCCCAGTGCCTCTTCGAGGTCGGAGATATGCCGCGACACCGAGGTTGGCGACAGCGAGAACCGCCGCCCGGCTGCAGAGAAGCTGCCGTCGTCCACGGCGGCGATCAACAGTTCCATCGCGCGCAAGCGGTCCATGCCTATCTTCCCATATTTTGAAAAGCTGAACGTCAATTTAGCATAATTCCGTTGCCTCGTGCAATAATCTAGTGTCACCGACAGGAGGCGTTGCCGCCTCGGGAGATCTTGGGAGAGACAGATGGAATTTGGTGTTTTCCTGCTGGCGCAACAGCGCAGCTATCAGCAGTCGTCCTATGACATCATTCAGAATTCGGTCGAACAGACCGTGATGGCCGAGCAGGCCGGTTTCGACACCGCTTGGTATGCGGAACACCATTTCAACAACTATGCGCTGTGCCCGTCGCCCTTGATGATGTGCGCACATGCCGCCGCCAAGACCTCGACCATCCGGCTGGGCCCGGCGGTCTGCGTGCTGCCGCTCTATCAGGCGGCGCGGTTCCTGGCCGAGGTGGGCCTGGTCGACACGCTGTCGAACGGCCGGCTGGAGCTGGGGATCGGCTCGGGCTATCAGCAGTTCGAGTTCGAACGCTTCGGCACCAACCTTGCGGAAGCCGGGAAGATGTTCCTGGAATACATGGATGTGATCCCGCAGGCGCTGACGCAGAAGACCTTTGAATACCACGGCAAGTATCTGGACATCCCGCCGAGCAGCCTGAACGTGCGCGTCGTGCAGAACCCGATGCCGCCGTTGTGGGTCACCACCGGCAACCCGCTGGTTCGTGCCCGGGCGATGCGCGAGGGGTATAACCTGTTCATCACGGCGCTTCTGGGGGGCAATGACGCGATCCGTGTGCTGCGCGCCAAGATGGAAGAAGCCGCAGAGGCCGCGGGCACCGACGTCGATGCGACGAAATATGGCTT
>JACKKE010000006.1 GCA_020637595.1 Rhodobacter sp.
CGCCGTTGCGTCGACCGTATCGGACGAGCCCGCACCGCAAGCGCCGGCGACGATCGCCGCTGCCACGCCGCAACCGGCCGCGCCGGCAATGCACGATGTCAGCGAAGGCCAGCCCCCGGCGCCGGCCAATGCCGCGCCGCAGGTGTCGCTGGTCACCGTCCAGCCGGGGCATACCCTGTGGGCAATTTCGCAAAGCCGCTATGGCTCGGGTGAACTCTATGTTCTGATCTACCGGGCCAACCGCAGCCAGATCCGCGATCCGGACCTGATCTATCCCGGCCAGATCTTCGAGCTGCCCGAGAACTGACGCCGAGGCACAGGCAGGAGTCGGCGTGCCTCTGGCAATCGTGGGCGCAAAGGCTTACCTGTCCGCGCAGACCAGCCAGAGAGAGCCCGATGCGATATCGCCCCAGCAACAGCGCGCTGCCGTCCGACGGCGGCGATACCCATGCCTCGGGCTGGACGACGATCCGCCGCGTCGCCCCCTATCTGTGGCCCGAGGGCGAGTCGGGGATGAAAACCCGCGTCGTGCTGTCGATGCTGGCGTTGCTTTTGTCCAAGCTGATCTCGGTCGGCACGCCGATGCTCTACAAGGCGGCGGTCGATGCGCTGGCGCCGAGCCAGCTGGACGCGGGCTGGCTGGTGGGGATCGGCGCCGTGGGACTGACCATCGCCTATGGCGTGGCCCGGCTGATGACCAACGGGTTCCAGCAGTTGCGCGATGCGATCTTTGCCGCGGTGGGGCAGCGCGCCCTGCGGCGGCTGGCACTCGAGACCTTTACCCATATCCATCATCTGAGCCTGCGCTATCACCTGACGCGCAAGACCGGTGGCCTCAGCCGGATCATCGAGCGCGGGGTGAAGGGCGTCGATTTCCTGCTGCGGTTCCTGCTGTTCTCGATCGGGCCGCTGGTGCTGGAGCTGGTGCTGATCGGCATCGTGATGCTGGTGCTGTTCGATGTCTGGTATCTGGCGGTGATCGTGGTGACGATCGGCCTCTATGTCGCGTTCACCTTCAAGGTGACGGAATGGCGGGTGAAGATCCGGCGCGAGATGAACCAGCAGGACACCGACGCCAACCAGAAGGCCATCGACAGCCTGCTGAACTTTGAAACCGTCAAGTATTTCAATGCCGAGGAGCGCGAGGCCCGGCGTTACGATCAGTCGATGGCGCGCTACGAGGCGGCGGCGCTGCGCACCCAGTATTCGCTGGCCTTCCTCAATTTCGGGCAGTCGGCCTTGATCACCGCGGGGTTGGTGATCGTCATGGTGATGGCGGCGGTGGGGGTGCAGAACAACCTGCTGACGGTGGGCGATTTCGTCATGGTCAACGCCTACATGATCCAGATCACCATGCCGCTGAACTTCCTCGGCACGGTCTACCGCGAGATCCGCCAGGCGCTGGTCGACATGGGCGAGATGTTCGGCTTGCTCGGCCAGGCGCCCGACGTGGTGGAAAAACCCGGTGCGCAGCCGCTGCGCCTGTCGGGTGGGGCGGTGCGGCTGCAGGACGTGCAATTTGCCTATGACCCGGCGCGGCCGATCCTCAAGGGGATCACGCTGGATGTGCCGGCCGGGCACAAGGTGGCGCTGGTCGGGCATTCGGGCTCGGGCAAGTCGACGATCGGGCGGCTGTTGTTCCGGTTCTATGATGTGACCGGCGGGGCGCTGACAATCGACGGGCAGGATGTGCGCGCGGTGACCCTCGACAGCCTGCATGCGGCGATCGGCGTGGTGCCGCAGGACACGGTGCTGTTCAACGACACGGTCTATTACAACATCGCCTATGGCAAGGATGATGCCACCCGCTCTGAGGTCGAGGCCGCCGCCAAAGCCGCCCGGATCCACGATTTCATCGCCAGCTTGCCTGAAGGCTATGATACCCAGGTGGGCGAGCGCGGGCTGAAACTGTCGGGCGGCGAGAAGCAGCGGGTGGGCATCGCCCGGACGTTGCTGAAGGATCCGGCGATCCTGCTGCTGGACGAGGCGACCAGCGCGCTGGACACCCAGACCGAGCGCGATATCCAGGAGTCGCTGCGGGCGATGGGGCGTGGACGGACGGTGATCACCATCGCGCACCGGCTGTCGACGGTGGTCGATTCCGACCGCATCGTCGTGCTGGAGGCCGGTGAGGTCGTCGAGGAGGGCACTCACGAGGCGCTGTTGGCCAAGGGCGGACGCTATGCCCAGATGTGGGCGCGCCAGGCGGCCGAGGACCGCGCCGAGGCGGCCGAGTAAACGCTGGAACGGGAAACGCTGCGCTCAGGCCCCCGCCAGGGGAGCCTTCGCGCGGCGTGCCCGATGCAGGGCGCACCGGGCGGGCGTCACGGGGACGGTGCGCTCAGCGGTTGAGCGGGCAGGTCGAGAAGCCGAACAGCCGATACAGCGGGCAGGTGCCGAACAGACCGGTGAACAGCGGGATCACGCCGATCCAGTAGGCCCAGCTATAGGCGCCGTTCGGGTTCAGGAAATAGCCGACGATCAGCGCCGCGCCGATGACGATGCGCAGAATGCGGTCGATGCCGCCGACATTACGGGAAAACATGGGTCCAGATCCTTTTGCTGGGTCAACACGAATCCTTGGTAACCCTTTTTGTTGATTCTGTCAGTGACGTGGTCACACCACCTGTGCCAGCCGCACCAGCGCCGCGCGGTCGCGCAGCACCACCCGGCCGCGGTCGGTGGCGACCAGCCCGCGCTTGGCCAGAGCCTCGAGCCGGCGCGATACCACCTCGCGCGCCGATCCGATCCGCGCCGCCAGTTCGGCATGCGTCGCCTCGACCGCGCCGCCCTGCGCGGTGTCCAGAAGCGCCTGCGCCAGCCGGGCCTCGACCCGGGTGAAGGCGACGCGCTCCAGCAGTTGCGTCATGTCGTTCATCCGCACCGCCATCGCCCGGAACACGAAACCCCGGAATGCGTCCGAGCGCGCCATCAGCCCGTGGAACAGCGCCGCCGGGATCATCACCACACGGGTTTCCGCGACCGCCTCGGCCTCGCCGGAATAGGGTTCGTCGCCCAGCAGGCCCAGCGTGGTCTGGATGCAGCTCTGGCCGGGCTCGACGGCATAGAGCAGGATCTCGCGCCCCGACGGGCCGGTGAGGCTGACCTCGATCCGGCCCGACAGGACGACGGCAAAGCCCTGCGCGCGCTCGCCGGGCGCAAAGACCCGCGCGCCGCGTGGCAGCACCAGCACCGGCAGCGCCTCGAGCCGCGCGGCATCCGTGCCGTCGAGCCCGGGCAGGGCGCTGCCGGTCCAGCCCATCAGCCGCGCCCGCGTTTCTCGAAGCGCGGCAGCATGGCGGAAAAGTCCATGCCGCGGCCGTCCTCGGCCTCGACGAACTGGGTATAGAGCGCGGTTGCCAGCTGGCCCATCGGTGTGTCGGCATCGGCCGACTCCGCCGCCTGCTGGCTCAAGCGCAGATCTTTCAGCATCAGCTCGGCGGCAAAGCCGGGTTTATAGCCGTTGTCGGCGGGCGATGTCGCGCCGATCCCGGGGGCCGGGGTATAGGCGTTCATCGTCCAGCTATAGCCCGACGAGGTGCTGACGACGTCGAACATCTTCTGCCGGTCCAGTCCCAGCTTGTCGGCCAGCGCGAAGGCCTCGCAGGTGGCGATCATCGTCACGCCCAGGATCATGTTGTTGCAGATCTTGGCCGACTGACCCGCGCCCGCCGCGCCGCAATGCACGGCCTTCTGGCCCATGATGTCAAAGAGCGGCTTCACCGTGGCAAAGGCCGCGTCTGTGCCGCCCACCATGAAGGTCAGCGTGCCGGCAGTCGCCCCGCCGACGCCGCCCGAGACCGGCGCATCCAGCGCCCCCAGCCCGGCGGCCTCGGCCTGCTGGGCGACGGCTTTCGCGCTGTCCACGTCGACCGTCGAGCAATCGCACAGCACCGCGCCCGGTTTCATCGCCGGGATCACCTGATCGGCCACCGCGCGCAGGATCGCGCCGTTGGGCAGCATGGTGATGACGACATCCGCGCCGGCCGCGGCCTCGGCGGCGGTGGCGGCGGTGGTGATGCCCTCGGGTGCGGCCATCGTGTCGAAGCCGGTCACCGAGTGCCCGGCGGCGATCAGGTTGCGGGCCATCGGCGCGCCCATGTTGCCCAGTCCGATAAATGCGATGTTCATGGTCTCTCCTCCAGTGGTTCGGGACGCCAGCCCGCGGCGACGGCCTCGACCGTCGAGTAGGGCGCAGCGGCAAAGGCCGGTCGGGTTTCGCACCAGGCCGAATGGCGGCGCAGCGCGGGCCGATCCCCCAGCCGTCGCGGCTGTTTCTCGGCCAGGTAACGAATGATGCAGCCCAGCGCGAGGTCCGCGCGGCTGAGGGCGCCGGACACCGGCGCGGTGGTCACGCGCGCCTCCAGCCAGTCCAGTGCGCCATCGAGCTGCAGCTGCAGCCGGGCGATCGCCTCGGGGTCGCGCAGGGCGGCGGGGCGGCGGGTCAGCTCGCCGGTCAACAGCACCGCCTTGTCGGCCAGCGCCAGTGCGACGGCCTCGACCTGCAGCATCTCCAGCAGGGCAGGGCCTTCGGGTGTCAGCCGGGTCGCGGGGTGCAGGGCGTCCAGCCATTCCAGCATCGCCCGGCTGTCGGTCAGCACCGACCCGTCGTCGAGCGTCAGGACCGGTGCCTGACCCAGCGGGTTCGCCGCCCGCATCGCGTCGAAATCGCGAAACACCGACAGCGGCTGGCGGTCATAGGCGCAGCCGTGATGATGCAGCGCCACGGCGACGCGGCGCACGAACGGGCTGTCCATCAGGCCCCAGAGGATCATCGCACCCCCTTACGACAGGCCCAGTTCATCGGGGCCCAGCGGCGCCAGCATGGCCGCGACCTCGGCGCTTGTCACCTCCCCCGGCGCGGCATGCTGCCATGTCGGGTTGCGGTCCTTGTCGATGATCTGCGCGCGCACCCCCTCGAGGAAGTCGCCCTTGTCCATCGACCGCCAGGTCCAGCGGAACTCCTGTGCCAGGGCCTCGGCCAATGAGGCCGGCGCGGGGCGCAACATCGCCAGGATCGACGCCATGCTCAACGGCGAATTGCGCCGCATCGCCTTCAGCGCCAAGGCGGCAAGCGGGCTGTCGTCGCCCTCCAGCGCCGCAAGGATCGCCGGGATGTCCATGCCCGCGAACAGCCGGTCAAGCCGCGCCTGTTCCGCCGCCAGCGGGCTTTCGGGTGCGGTATGGACGGGCAGGGCCACGCGGCCTGTCTCGCAAATCTCGGCCTTGACCACATCCCATGCGCGCTCGGGGATAAAGGCATCGGCAAAGCCCGCATGGATCGCATCGCCCGGCCCCATCCGCGCCGCGGTCAGCGCCAGATAGAGGCCCAGCTGCCCCGGGGCGCGGCCCAGCAGCCAGGTGCCGCCCACATCGGGGATCAGGCCGATGCCGGCCTCGGGCATCGCCATCTGCGTGCTCTCGCCCACCACCCGGTGCCCGACATGGCAGCCATAACCGACGCCGCCGCCCATCACGAAGCCGTTGAGGAAACTGACCACCGGCTTTTTATAGCGCGAGAACAGCAGGTTCATGCGGTATTCGTCGCGCCAGAAATCGCGCCCCATCGCATAATTGCCCTGCCGCCCGGCGGCGGTCACCTGCGCAATGTCGCCGCCCGCGCAGAACGCCCGATCCCCCGCGGCATCGAGGATCACCACCGCGACCTCGGGGTCCGTGGCCCAGGCCTTCAGCGCCTGCTCCGTCTCCAGACAGATCGCATGGGTCAGCGCGTTCAGCGCCTTGGGGCGGTTCAGCGTCAGGATGCCGGCGCGGCCTTGCTTGCGGAGGATCAGTTCCGGCTCCATCAGCCGCGCTCCGCCAACAGGGTGCGTGCGGTGATCATCCGCATGATCTCGTTCGTGCCTTCGAGGATCTGATGCACCCGCAGATCGCGCACGATCTTCTCGATGCCGTAATCGCTCAGATAGCCATAACCGCCATGCAACTGCAGGCACTGGTCGGCGACCATGCTGCCGGCCTCGGTCACGAATTTCTTGGCCATCGCGCAGAATTTGGTGGCGTCGGGGGCCTTCTGGTCCAGCTTCCACGCCGCCTGCCGCAGGAAGATGCGCGCCGCCTGCAGCTCGATCTCCAGATCCGCCAGCCGGAACTGCAGCGCCTGGAACTGGTCGATCGTCTTGCCGAAGGCCTTGCGTTCGCCCATGTAGGTCAGCGTCTGGTTCAGTGCCTGCTGCGCGCCGCCCAGCGAACAGGCCGAGATGTTCAGCCGCCCGCCATCGAGCCCGATCATCGCGTATTTGAACCCGTCGCCCTCGGTGCCGACCAGATTGTCATGCGGCACCAGACAGTCGTCGAACTGCACCTGCCGTGTCGGCTGACTGCGCCAGCCCATCTTCGATTCCAGCCCGCCATAGCTCAGCCCCGCCGTGCCATGCTCGACGACAACGGTGCTGATGCCCTTCGCGCCCTCGGCCCCGGTGCGGACCATCACGACATAGGCGTCGGAATACCCCCCGCCCGAAATGAACGCCTTGGTGCCGTTCAGCCGGTAGCCTTCGTTGGTCTTCTCGGCCCGCGTCTTCAGCGCCGCCGCGTCACTGCCCGCGCCGGGTTCGGTCAGGCAATAGGACAGCACCGTCTCCATCGCGATCGCCGGGGCGAGGATCCGCGCCTTGATGTCGTCCGAGGCAAAGCGGTCCAGCATCGCCGCGCACATGTTGTGGATCGACAGAAAGCTTGCCACCGACGGGCAGGCCATCGACAGCGCCTCGAAGACCAGCGTCGCATCCAGCCGCCCCAGCCCCGCGCCGCCCGCCTCCTCGCTGACGTAAAGCCCGCCGAGCCCCAGCTCGCCCACCTTCAGCCACAGTTCGCGCGGGATCGTGCCCTGCGCTTCCCACTCGGCGGCAAAGGGGGCGATGTGCTCCTGCCCGAACGCATAGGCCATGTCGAAGATGGCCACCTGTTCCTCGGTCAACGCGAAATCCACGGTCCCCTCCCTGGATGCCAGAATTGAACAAATGTTTAGTTCGGGATTCTTGCAACACTGTTGCAAGCGCCCACCGCGCCCCTTTCATCTTGCCCGAAATACGCTCGGGGGGTGAATTCGGCGCAGCCGAAGAGGGGGGCTGACAGCCCCCCTCCCGCTTTATTGTCAGTCCATCGCCTTGAAATGGAACTCGCCGCCTTCCTTGATCCCCGAGAACCAGCGCGCAGTGACGGTCTTGGTCTTGGTGTAGAAGCGGAACGCGTCCGGGCCATACTGGTTCAGGTCGCCGAACGCCGACTTCTTCCAGCCGCCGAAGGTGAAATAGCTCAGCGGCACCGGGATCGGGAAGTTGATGCCGACCATGCCGACATTGACCCGGTTGGCATAGTCGCGCGCGGTGTCGCCGTCGGCGGTGAAGATCGCCGTGCCGTTGCCATACTGGTTTTCCATCACCAGCTTGACCGCGTCCTCATAGCTGCCCCGGCGCACCACCGACAGCACCGGGCCGAAGATCTCTTCCTTGTAGATGTCCATGTCGGTCTCGACCTTGTCGAACAGCGACGGACCCACGAAGAAGCCGTTCTCATAGCCCTGCAGCGCGAAGTTGCGGCCGTCGATCTTCAGATCGGCGCCCTGCGCCACGCCCGAATCGATCAGCCCCTTGATGCGCGCCAGCGCCTGGGCGGTGATGACCGGGCCGTAATCGACGCCGTCGCCCGAGGTATAGGGCCCGACTTTCAGCTTCTCGATGCGCGGGATCAGGCGCTCGACCAGCGCGTCGGCGGTCTTTTCGCCGACCGGCACCGCGACCGAGATCGCCATGCAGCGTTCGCCCGCCGCGCCGTAACCCGCGCCCACCAGCGCGTCGGCGGCCTTGTCGAGGTCCGCATCGGGCATGATGATCATGTGGTTCTTGGCGCCGCCGAAGCACTGCGCGCGCTTGCCGTTCGAGCAGGCGCGGCCATAGATGTACTGCGCGATCGGGGTCGAGCCGACAAAGCCCACGGCCTGCACCACCTCGTTGTCGAGGATCGCATCGACCGAGTCCTTGTCGCCGTTGACGACCTGCAGCACGCCGTCGGGCAGGCCCGCTTCCTGCAGCAGCTGGGCCAGCGCCAGCGAGGTCGAGGGGCAGCGTTCGGACGGTTTCAGGATCATCGCGTTGCCCGAAACCAGCGCCGGGCCCATTTTCCACAGCGGGATCATCGCCGGAAAGTTGAACGGCGTGATGCCGGCGACGACGCCCAGCGGCTGGCGCATCGAATAGAGGTCGATCCCCGGGCCGCCGTCGTTCATGTATTCGCCCTTGAGGAGCGCCGGCGCGCCGGTGCAGACCTCGATCACTTCCAGCCCGCGCTGCACGTCGCCGCGCCCGTCGGGCAGGGTCTTGCCATGCTCGACCGACACCAGTTCCGCCAGCTTTTCCATGTCGCGGTTGATCAGTTCGACGAATTTCATCATCACCCGGGCGCGGCGCTGCGGGTTGGTGGCGGCCCAGGCGACCTGCGCCTTGGCGGCGCGGGCGACGGCGTCGTCCAGCTCGTCCTTGGTGGCCAGCGCGACACGGGCCTGAACCTCGCCGGTGGCGGGGTTGTAGACATCGGCAAAGCGGCCCGAGGTGCCCGCGACCAGCTTGCCGTCAATCCAGTGACCGATTTCTTTCATGGATCCCTCCTCTGAGTTCTGCCGGAGAATACCCTTGCAGAAATGGCCTGAACAGAGGCAGTTTCCCAAAAGGCGTTTTGCAAGGATGCAAAGCTTATGGCGGATTGGGACGATCTGAAGGTGTTTCTGGCGGTGGCGCGGGGCGAGAGCCTGTCGCGGGCGGGCCGGGTGTTGAAGATGGACGCGGCGACCGTCGGCCGGCGGGTCGCCCGGCTGGAAGAGGCGTTGGGCGCGCGGCTGTTCACACGCTCGCCGCAGGGATACCTGCTGACCGACGAGGGCGGGCGGCTGGTGGCCCATGCGCAGGCGATGGAGACCGGGATGGAGCGCGCCCGCGACGCGCTGGCGGGCCCGTCCGAGGGGATCAGCGGTCAGGTGCGCATCGGCGCGCCCGACGGCTGCGCGAATTACCTGCTGCCGCAGGTGGTTGCCGCAATTGCCGCCGAGAACCCGGGCCTCGAGGTGCAGATCGTCGCGCTGCCGCGGGTGTTCTCGCTGTCGCGGCGCGAGGCCGATATGGTGATTGCCGTGTCAAAGCCCGAGCAGGGCCGGGTCCTGGCGCAGAAGATCACCGACTACCGGCTGCATCTCGCCGCTTCGGACGGGTATCTGGCGCAGACCGGGCCGCTGACGCGGTTGGAGGATCTGCGCGGACGCCGGGTGATCGGCTATATCCCGGACATGATCTTTGACCGCGAGCTGGACTATCTGGCCGATCTCGGTGTCGAACAGCCGCCGATTGCGTCGAATTCGGTTTCGGTGCAGCTGAACCTGATCCGGCAGGGGGCCGGGGTCGGCGTGGTGCACGATTTTGCGCTGCCCGCCGCGCCCGGGGTGCGGCGGGTGCTGACCGGCGATTTCAGCCTGACCCGGGCGTTTTACCTGATCCGTCACGCCGACGATCGCCGGGTTCCGCGCATCGAACGCTTTGCGGCGGCGCTGATCGCCGGGCTGCGTGCGGAAGTGCAACGTCTCGAACAGCTTGCACAGCACCCTTGACACGACTCTGCGACATGGTGACGCTGGGGGAAAACAACGGAGGCCCCGATGATCGTCAGTCAAATCCTCAAGACCAAAGCCGATGGGGTTGTGACCATCGCCCCGGGTGCGAGCCTGCGCGAGGCGGTCGAATTGCTGGCCACCCGCCGGATCGGCGCGGTGGTGGTGTCGAGCGACGGCCGGCGGATCAAGGGGATCGTGTCCGAACGCGACGTGGTGCGCGAACTGGGTCGCGCCGGCCCCGGCTGCCTTGATCTGCCGGTCGACAAGGTGATGACCCGCGCGGTGCTGGGCTGCGCCCCGTCGGACAGCGCGGATTCGGTGCTGGAGACCATGACCGCGCGGCGCTTCCGCCACATGCCGGTGTTGGAAAACAACGAAATGGTCGGCTTCATCTCGATCGGCGACGTGGTCGCGGCGCGGCTGAGCGAGCTGCAGATGGAAAAGGACGCCCTGACCGGCATGATCATGGGCAACTGAGCCTGGCCCGAGGCGCCGGCTTCTCCGGGTGCCGCTTGCCCCGGGGGGCCAGTGCCGTGGGTCGGGTCGTTGCGCCTGGCCGGCAGGTTACGGCAGACGGAAAAGACCGGGGGCCGCCGGCGTCATCCGGGCGATCATCTCGGTTTCACCGGCAAAGGCCTTGGCGGTGAACTCGAAATCCTCTTCGCTGTAATAGGCGCGATAGCCGCCGTCTTTCTTCTTGGCGCCGACGTTGTATTTCGGCAGCGTCACCCCGGCATGGCCCAGTTCGGCCATCAGCCGGGCATACCAGTCGTCCAGCGAGTCGTAGTCGACGAAATAGTCGACGGCGGACTGGCCGTTTTCATCGTTGCAGAAATGGTCGAGCGGTTCGATCTCGGTAAAGTTCTCGTTGCGCAGGAACTCCGAAAAGCTCATCCCCTCGACCCATTTGTATTTCTTGCTGAGCCGGTTGTAGCGTTTCGCATGGAAATAGAACGAACCGGTTCTGTCCCACCAGGGGCGCAGCGAGATGAGATAGATCGTCAGATCCTTGCGGTCATAGGGCAGTTTCGTGACGATGTCGCGGACCGGAGAATGTTTCCACAGTCCCCCCCGCCGGCGCGAGACCGCGCTCCGCTTCTCGCCTTCCTCGGTATATCCCCAATACTCGACCCGCCCGGGTTCCAGCGTTTCGATAAGCCCCTTGCAGACCGAGGTTCCACCACATTTCTTCATATGGGCGATGACGATTTTCTTATCAATGACGAGCATCAAATCCTCAATTGAAACAAACGCATGTTCGCGAAGCGACAGGCCGCGTCAAAGGGTGGGCAGGCTGGCCGCCCGGCGCAGTGGCCCCGTGGCCTGCGGCGATCCCGGGCGTGCCATTGTGCTGCATTGCAGCGGCAAGAGAAAGGGCGTTCTTCCGCGGGTGCCCCGACGGTGCCGGGCGCCTCAGATCCACTTGGCGAGCGGCGGCAGGCTCATCAGCACGGCGTTGGCGTCGTGGCCGGTTTCCAGGCCGAACTTGGTGCCGCGGTCATAGACCAGGTTGTATTCGGCATAGAGGCCGCGGTGGATCAGCTGGATGTCGCGGTCGGCCTCGGTCCAGGGTGTGGTGCGGCGCGTCTCGCACAGCGGTGCGAAGGCCGGCAGGAAGGCCTCGCCGACAGCGCGGGTAAAGGCGAAATCGGCCTCCCACGAATCGGTTTCGGGGGCGCCGGTGTTGAGATCGTCATAAAAGATGCCGCCGACGCCCCGCGCGCGGCCACGGTGCGGGACAAAGAAATACTCGTCCGCCCAGGCCTTGAACCTGGGGTAATAGCTGCTGTCATGGGCGTCGCAGGCGCGCTGCATCTCGGTATGGAAATGCGTGGTGTCCTCGGCGTATTCGAGGCAGGGGTTCAGATCGGCGCCGCCGCCGAACCACCAGGCGTTCGGGGTCCAGAACATCCGCGTGTTCATGTGGACGGCCGGGCAATGCGGGTTCTGCATATGCGCGACCAGGCTGATGCCCGAGGCCCAGAAGCGCGGATCCTTGTCCATGCCGGGCACGCCGCGCGCGGCCATTGCCTTTTGCGCGCGTTCGCCCAGTGTGCCGTGCACCGCCGACCAGTTGACGCCGACCTTTTCAAACAGGCGCCCGCCGCGCATCACCGACATGATGCCGCCACCGCCTGCACCGCCGTCACGCTCGGTCGGCGTGACCTCGAACCGGCCGGGGGGCAGATCGCCTTCGGTTGTGTCCTCGAGCGCCTCGAAACGGGCAACGATGGTGTCGCGCAGGCTCTTGAACCAGTCGGCGGCCCGGGTCTTGCGGGTGTCCATGTCGGTCATCTGGGGTCTCCCTTGTCGGCAGCCGTTCTAGTGCGCCCGGCGCAGCAAGGGAAGCGCCGGATTGCCGCGCGGGGACGGGCGTATTGGGAGCAAGGTGAAGATCAGGGCGCAGTCCAGTCGACCCAGCGGCCGTGGAAATCGGCGCGGCCGAGCACGATCGACCGGTCGCCGGGCCAGAGCCTCAGGGTGACGCCGGCCCCGGGAGAGGCGCCGTCGGCCTCATAGCTGAGCCAGGCGAGCGGCGCCGTGTCGGTGGCGTGCCGGCCCGCGGCCTCGATCAGCGCGCGGCCCCGGGCCTGGGTGGCGGCGGGGAAATACTGCCAGGCGACGGTGCTCCAGATCAGATGCAGCTGGCCGGGGCGCGGTGCGAGGCGGGGTTCCAGCCAGTCGATGGCGTCGGCGCGGACGGGGCAGGGCGGTGCGGCGGCGATCGCCGCCTCGGTCAGGGCGCGGCGCTGTGGCTGGTCGGGCCACAGGTAGGCCAGCAGCCGCAACCGGTCGGCGGGATCGGTGACGGCGAGGGGGGCGAGGTCAACGCCGGCGCGCTCGGCCACGGTGACGGTGGCAGCAGGTGGTGCGGCGCCGCGCCAATCCGGGGTCAGGGTCAGCACAGGCCGCGCGGGGCCGAGGCGTCGGGGGCCGATCTCGAGGGCAAAGCGGTCCCAGTTCAGGTTGAGGCCGGCGCTGGCGCCCAGTTCACTGAACACGAAGGGCAGGGGATAGCGTGCCGCCAGCCAGTGCCCGGTGGCGATCAGCACGGCCGAGCGGCGGACCTCGTTGGTCTGCGGCGGGTTGTCGAGAAAGGCATCCAGCGATGCGGCGTCGCGGGTCAGCGCCGCGTCGATGGCGGACCAGAGCGTCTGGTCATCGACCGCATGCGGGGGATAGACGGCGGCAAGCCCGGGGTGCCCCTGCAGCACCAGCGCGTGCAGCGCGCCTGCGAGGCGCAGCGGCACGCTCTGATCCGAGGGGCCGAGCGCGCCGGGCCAGCCGAACAGCCGGCGGGTCAGGGGACGGTCGGGCATCAGGCGCTCGGCCAGCATCGCCATCAGCCGCGCCATGAAGGGCGAGCCGAGATCGGCGCAGGCCCGGCCCTGGGTGCGCAACGCCTCGCGCAGGGGGGCTGGGATGGGGGCGCTCATGGCCGGTCTCAGCGAAAGCGGTCGGCGAGTTTCTGCAGCGGGCTGCGGGTGTCGTCGGGGGCAGCGGGCGCCGGGGTGACCTCGGGCGCTGGGGCTGGGGGCGCTGGGGCTGGCGCGGGACGACCAGCATTGCGGGCAGGCGCCGTGCGCTGGGCGACCGCGTTCTGGAACTTTGCCCCCTCGCCCGAGGCCAGATGCCCGGCCCCGTCGGAAATCCCGCGCATCAGATCGTCGAGCCAGTCCTCGTCGGCCTTGGCGAAATCATGGAGGACATAGGCCGCAACCAGTTCCTTGCGGCCGGGGTGGCCGATGCCCAGGCGGACCCGGGCGAACCCCTCGCCGATATGCTGGATGATCGAGCGCAGCCCGTTGTGCCCGGCATGCCCGCCGCCCTGTTTCAGCCGCAGCTTGCCGGGGGCGAGGTCCAGCTCGTCATGCAGGACGATGACATCGGCAGGCTCGATCTTCAGATAGCGCATCGCCTCGCCGACCGATTGGCCGGACAGGTTCATAAACGTCTGCGGCTTGAGCAGCGCCACGCGCTCGGCGCCCAGCCGGCCCTCGGCCAGCTGGCCCTGAAAGCGGGCCTTCCACGGGCCGAATCCATGATCGGCGGCCAGGCGGTCCAGCGCCATGAAGCCGATGTTGTGACGGTTGTGCGCGTATTTCGCGCCGGGATTGCCGAGGCCGACGATGAGTTTCATGGCCGCGTTTTACGCGCCGGCCGGCGGGCTGTCCATCGCGGCATCGCCGGCAGCCCGGGCAAAGGAAAACCCCGCCCGGAGGGGGCGGGGTTTCGGTCTCGGGACTCAGGCGGGCCGGGTTTACTCGGCGTCGCCCTCGCCTTCACCTTCTTCGTTGTCAGCCGAACGCAGGCCCGAGGGCGCCGCGACGTTGGCGATGACGAAGTTGCGGTGAATAGTCGGCTTCACGCCTTCGGGCAGCGCGATGTCGTTGATGTGGATGACGTCGCCGATGTTGCGGCCGGTCAGGTCCACGGTGATCTTCTCGGGGATGTCGCCCGCCAGAACGTTCAGTTCGACGTCGGGGCGCACCACGACCAGCGTGCCGCCACGCTTGAGGCCCGGGGCCGCGGCGTGGTTGACGAACTCGACGTGCACGAACAGGTTGATCCGCGAGGTGCGGCGCAGGCGCATCAGGTCGACGTGGGTCGGCAGATCCTTGACCACGTCACGCTGCACGGCGCGGGCGATCACGCGCACGTCGTCCTGGCCCTCGACCTTGAGGTTCCACAGCTGCGACAGGAAGCGGCCTTCCTTGAGCTTCTTCAGCAGATAGTTGAAGTCGAAGTTGACGTTGATCGGGTCGGCACCGCCGCCATAGACCACGCCCGGCACCTTGTTGTCACGACGAGATTGACGAGCGGCCCCCTTGCCCGACCCCGCCCGGACCTCGGCGATCAGATCTTGGATCTCACCAGCCATATCGGTTCTCCTAAATTCGGTTGCTATGAGGTCACGCCCCTCCAAGGGTGGATGCGCGACCGGCGCCGCATAGCCGAGATCGAACGCGAAGGAAAGCGGATTCTGTTACGCCTCCGGCTGGACGGCGCCCCGTGGGCGTGGTTTCTCGGCGGCGGAAGTTGCGGCGGGGAGCGATGGCCGGGATCGTCACAGCATTGAGGGTGTCACGGGGGCCGTCCGCGTCCTTTGCGGCGATGGGCTGCGTCTGGGGCGGGTTCATGGCGGTGATGCCGGACATCAAGGCCGGGCTGGGCCTGGCGGATGCGCCGTTCGGGCGTTTGCTGATCTGGGGTTCGGTTGCGGCGATCGCGGCGATGACCCTGACGCCGCGCTTTGGCACCGCGCTGGGGCGTGCGGCGCTGCCGATGCTGACGGCGCTGATGGGGCTGGCGCTGGCGCTGCAGGCCGCGGCCGGCAGTGCCACGGGCTTCGCGCTGGCGCTGGCGGCGATGGGGGCTGCGACCGGGGCGCTGGATGTGCTGATGAACGCGCGGGTCGGTGCGCTGGAGGCGGCGCGGCGGATGCCGCTGATGAATCTGGCCTATGCGCTCTATTCGCTGGCCTTTGCCGGGTCGGCAGTGCTGACCGGGGTGGCGCGGGCCGCCGGCTGGGGGCCCGGGGCGATCCTGACGAGCGCGGCGCTGGTCGTCGGCGGGCTGGCGCTGGTCAGCGCCGAGCACGATGGCCGTATCGAGGGGATGGACAGTGGCGGCAGGCGTCGCGGGCCGCGTGTCGGGCGGGTCGCCTGGCTGGGCGGTCTGTTGGTGCTGATCGGGCTGATGGCCGAAAACGCGGTCGAAGCCTGGTCGGCGCTGTTCGTCGAGCGCGATCTGGGCGGCGCGACCGGCGCCGGGTCGCTGGGACCGGCGCTGCTGGGACTGACGATGGGGGCGGGGCGACTGGCCGGGCAGGTGCTGGGGCGCCGGCTGGGTGACCAGCGGCTGCTGGCCGGCGGGCTGACGCTTGCCGCCGTCGGGATCGGGCTGGTGCTGGTCGCCGGGTCGCCGGCAATGGCCTATGCCGGGTTCACCGTGCTGGGGCTGGGCTGCTCGGTCGTGGTGCCGACGGCAATGGGCATCGTCGGTCGCCTGTCGCCGGCCGAGGCCCGGGGTGCGGCCATCGCGCGCGCCACGGTGGTCGGCTATATCGGCTATTTCATCGGCCCGCCGCTGATAGGCCTTGCCGCCAGCCTGGCCGGGCTCCGGCTGTCCTTTGCGATGATCGCGGGGATCCTGCTGGCGGGGCTGGCCCTGCGCGGGCGGTTGGCGCGGCTGGACCGCTGAGCCTCAGCGCAGCCGGCCCATCGCATAGCGCGGGTGCAGATCCTCGGCCACCAGCCAGGCCTGCAGTCGCGCCGGATCGGGCCGCGCCGGGTCGTCGCCGAAACGATGCGCTTCCAGCCCCCCGGTGACAAACACCGCGTCGATCCCCTCGGCCTGGGCGCCGCGAATATCGGTGCGCACCCCGTCGCCGATCGCCAGCACCGCGTCATTGTCATAGCTGATGCCGAGCGCCGCCAGCTGGCTGCGGGCAAAGTCATAGACCGGCGGATGCGGTTTGCCGAAGGACAGCACCTCGCCGCCCATTTCCTCGTAAAGCTGCGCCAGCGCGCCCGAGCAATAGATCCGCGTGTCGCCGAAATCGACCACCAGATCGGGGTTCGCGTTCAGCATCGTCAGCCCGCGCACCTTGGCCGACAGGAAGCGCGCGCGGTAATCCTCGGGCACCTCGTTGAATTCGTCGAAGGGGCCGGTGCAGATGATGCCCTCGGCCTGATCCAGATCGACGCGCTCGATCGGCGGCTGGTCCTGCAGCCAGTCGGGGATCATGGTGAACAGATCCTCGTCCTTGCCCGGCCCCAGATGCCACAGCTTGCGCCCCGCCGCGCCCTGCAGCATCGCCACCTGCGTCGCATCCCCCGAGGCGGCGATCACGTCATAGGCATCCTCGGGCAGGCCCATCTGATCGAGCCGGCGCTTGACCGAATGGCGGGTGCGCGGCGCGTTCGTCAGCAAGACCACCGCACCGCCCTTGCGACGAAACGCCTGCAGCGCGGCGACCGCCTCGGGGAACAGGGCCTTGCCGTTGTGCAGGCAGCCCCACAAATCGCAATAGAGCACGTCATAGGGTGCGGCGATTTCGGCCAGGCTGTCGATGAGCTGGGTCAATGGGTCACTCCGGGAAGGGGCCGCGCAGGCGTTGACGGCAGGCTGCGCCGGTTTATCCTGCCCCTCCCCGGACCGCAACCAAAGGACTCTGCGATGACCGATCCCGTCGATCCCGTGAAACTCGACCGTCTGGCCGAGGTGGCCGTGCGTGTGGGGCTGAACCTGCAGCCGGGGCAGGATCTGATCCTGACCGCGCCGGTCAGCGCCCTGCCGCTGGTGCGCAGGATTGCCGAACATGCCTATCGCGCCGGCGCGGGGCTGGTCACGCCGATCCTGTCCGACGACGCGGTGACCCTGGCGCGCTATCGCCACGGGCAGGATATCGGCTTTGATCACGCAGCCGGCTGGCTTTTTGACGGGATGGCACGGGCCTATGACCAGGGCGCGGCGCGGCTGGCGGTGGCGGGGGGCGACCCGATGCTGCTCTCGGCCGAGGACCCGGAAAAAGTCGCGCGCGCCAACAAGGCAATGGCGCTGGCCTATACGCCTGCACGCGAACGCATCACCCGCTTTGCCACCAACTGGACGATCGTCGCCTGGCCGGATCTGGCCTGGGCGAAGCTGGTCTCGCCCGACCTTGACGACGATGCCGCGCAGAAACGCCTGGCCGAGGCGATCTTTGCCGCCTCGCGCGTCGATGCTGCCGATCCGGTGGCGGCCTGGGCGGCGCATAACGCCACCCTGAACCACCGTTCGGCCTGGCTCGACGGGCAGAACTTTGCCGCGCTGCACTTCACCGGGCCCGGCACCGACCTGACGGTGGGGCTGGCCGAGGGGCACAAATGGCTGGCCGGCGCGACCGAGGCGCAGAACGGCATCACCTGCAACCCCAACATCCCGACCGAAGAGGTGTTCACCACCCCGCACCGGCTGCGCGTCGAGGGCACGGTCTGTGCGACCAAACCGCTGTCGCACCAGGGCACGCTGATCGAGGATATCGCCGTGCGCTTCGAAGGCGGGCGGATCGTCGAGGCGCGGGCGTCGAAAGGCGAGGCGGTGCTGAAGAAGGTGCTCGACACCGACGAGGGCGCGCGGCGGCTGGGCGAGGTGGCGCTGGTGCCGCAGGCCTCGCCGATCGCGCAGTCGGGGCTTCTCTTCTACAACACGTTGTTCGATGAAAATGCCGCCAGCCACATCGCTCTGGGGCAGTGCTATGCCACCTGTTTCCACGGCGGGGAAAAGATGGATGCGGGCGAGATCGCCCGACGCGGCGGCAATGCCAGCGCGATCCACATCGACTGGATGATCGGCTCGGGCCAGATCGACATCGACGGCGTGACCCAGGACGGCGCGCGTGTGCCGGTGATGCGGCAGGGCGCCTGGGCCTGACGGCGCGTCGGGGGCCGCCGCCCCCGAACCCCCCAAAGGGGCTGTCTGCCCCTTTGGAAACCCCCGAGGATATTTGAGACGCAAAGAGAAGGGGACCGGTAGGCCCCGATCCCCGTTCATCTTGCCGAAAATACGCAGAGCGGCGGTTGCCTTCCGTGACCGCGTTCAGAGGGTCAGCGCCGGGATGATCTGCTTCTTGCGGCTCATGATGCCGGGCAGCACCACGGTGTCGCCGGCCACGGTCGCGCCAAAGCTCTTTTCGGCGAATTGCCGGACCAGATCGTTCGGCACCAGCAGCGTCGCTTCCTCGTTGAGGATGTCGACGACGAACAGCAGCACCTGATCGGCGCCGTCTTCCCTGGCGACATCGGTCATCGCCGCCATCAGGCTGGCCTTGCGATCAAGGATCAGCTTCGGTGCGGTGGTTTCCAGCACGCTCACGCGCAGTTCCTTGCCGGCGACGGTGTATTCCTTGCTGTCCATGCGCAGCAGTTGCGCGTCCGAGAAGGCCGAGACGTCGGATTTTGCTTCGAACATGGCGGTGGCCAGCGCGTTCAGGTCGACACCCAGATCGGCGGCCAGGGCTTCGGCGACGGTGCGGTCGTGGGGGGTGGTCGTCGGGCTGCGGAATTCTAGCGTGTCGGACAGGATGCACGACAGCATCGCGCCCTTGATGCCGCGCGGGGCCGCGGCCAGCGCGTCGCCCATCAGGTCATGCATGATCGTCGCGGTGCAGGCCAGCGGGCGGATGGTGATGTCGATCGGGCCTTTGGTTTCCAGCCCGCCGACCAGCTTGTGGTGGTCGATGATCTGGCGGATGTCGGCGGCGTTGATGCCTTCGGGCAGTTCGGCGGGGTTGTTGGTATCGACGATCACCACCGATTGGCCGGCCTCGACACCCGAGATGATCTCGGGCTTCTCCAGCCCCCAGTGGCGCAGGACAAAGGCGGCCTCGGTGTTGGGTTCGCCCAGCAGCACGGGTTTCGCGGGCGTGCCGGTGTGGGTCAGATACCAGGCCCAGGCGATGGGCGAGCCGGTCGAGTCGGTATCGGGGGATTTGTGGCCGAAAACGAGGGTGGTCATCTGGGTCATCCGTCAATGGGCGTGGGTTTGCCGGGGTTATAGGCAAGGGGCGCGGGCAGGAAAAGGGGGAGGGTGCTTGCGGCCCCGGGCTGTCCGTCGCTAACGTGCGGCGATGCAGCGCGAATCCGATCTTTATCCGCCCCTCAAGGCGTTTTTCGAGGCAAGGGGCCTGAGCGTGAAGGGCGAGGTCGGTGCGGCCGATCTGGTGGCGATGGGCGGACCCGAGCCGGTGGTGGCCGAGCTGAAGCTGAAATTCTCGCTGGCGCTTTACCATCAGGCGATCGCCCGGCTGGTGCTGACGCCGCAGGTCTGGATCGCTGTCCTGCGGCCCGAAGGCCGGGCGGCGGCGCGGATGCTCAAGGACAACGCGGCGCTGTGCCGGCGGCTGGGGCTGGGGCTGTTGACGGTGCGCGGGCGCGACGGCTTCGTCGAGGCTCTGGTCGAGCCGGGCGCGCCGCTGCCGCGGGCCTCGAAGGTCAGGCGCGCACGGCTGGTGGCCGAATTCGACCGCCGGCAGGGCGACCCGAACGCGGGCGGGGCGACGCGGCACGGGATCGTCACGGGATACCGTCAGGACGCGCTGCGCTGTGCCGCCTATCTGGCGGAATACGGGGCCTCGCGCGGGGCGGCGGTGGCGCGCGACACCGGAGTTCCGGTGGCGACGCGGATCATGGCCGACAACCATTATGGCTGGTTCGCACGGGTGCGGGTGGGCGTCTACGATCTGACCGTGGCAGGGCGCAAGGGATTGGCGGACTGGGACGGGGCGCTGCCGGATTAGGGCTGCGTGCGGCTGGCCCAGATCCGCTGGGCCTCGGTTTCCACGGCACCCGGGCGCACCGCGCGCAACCGGGCCAGCGCCGCGGCGGGGTCTTCGCCGCGCTCGACCAGAAGCCGCAGAACGGCCATTCCTGACCGGCCCAGCCCGCCCCGGCAATGCACCAGAACCCGCCCGCCCGCATCCAGCACCGCCTGCGCCCGGGTCGAGACCGCGTCCCACCCGGCCCCGGCGGCAGGCGTGCCGAAATCGGGGACCGGAAACGGCGCCCAGCCGATCCCCCGCGCCGCCAGCCGGTCGGGCAGATCCGCTGCGCCCAGTTCGGCCCGTTCCCGCTCCTCGGTCATCGAGATCACCAGCGCAGGGGCGAAACCGGCGATCTGTGCGAGGTCGCGCGTGAGCGCGCCGCCCGCGCCGGGCAGGGGGCAGAGCGCCAGAACGCCGGCGCCGGTCGGAAGCTGGGCGATCACGAACCCGGTCATCGTCGATGGCTAGCCCGCCTTTGGCCGGCAGACAAGAACCCGTGACGCTGCCCGCCGTGCCGGGAATGCCACGTTGACATCAGGCGGCAAGCTGCCAGTCTCGACGCAGAGCCTGAAAGGAGGGCGTCATGGACGATATCGACCGTATGTTGAAAGGCACCGTGGCCGAGCTGGACAAGCTGTTGAATGCGCGCAATGTGCTGGGCGACCCGATCGACCGCGAAGGCGCGACGGTGATTCCGATCGTCAGCTATGGCTTCGGCTTCGGCATCGGTGGCGGAACCGGGGGCACGGGCACGCCGGGCGGGCAAGCCACGGGCGCGGGTGGCGGCATCAAGCCGGTGGGCGCGATCATCATCGACAAGGACGGCGCGCGGGTGGAATCGGTGCGCAGCCCCGCGTCGGGGATGGCCGAAACCCTGGGCAATCTGGCGATCAAGGCGATGAACGCGCGCGCCGCCAAATCCGCGCCCAAGGACGACGCGGACCCGGCGTGAGCGTGCTCGGGGCGCTGCTCTGGCTGATCGTCGGACTGGCAGCGGTGGCGATCGCCGCGCTGGCGGCGTTGCTGCTGTTGCCGGTGCAGCTGTGGGTGCAGGCGGCCTCGGACCCGGCGCATCTGCTGGTGCGGCTGCGGCTGTTTGGCGGGGCGCTGCCGTGGATCCGTGTGATCGACAGCGACCGTCCGGGGCGGGGCGGCTCGGTCGAGCCGCGCGCGGCAGAGGCGGAACAGCTGCTGGAAGAGGAGGCCCCTGCTCCCGCGGCGCGTCTGTCGCGCCGCCGGATGTGGCGGATGCTGCGGGCCGTGCCGGCGCTGCTGCAAGGGCTTGCCGGGCCGGTGCGGCTGGAGCGGTTGTGGTTGGAGGCGCGGCTGGGGCTGGACGACCCGGCCGAGACCGGCCAGCTGTTCGGGGCGCTGACGCCGCTGGTCTATGGGCTGGGCGGGGCCTGGCCCGGGCGGGTCTCGCTGCAGCTTGCACCGGAGTTTTCGGGCCCGGTGCTGGAGGGGCGGGGCGAGGTGATCCTGTCGGTGGTGCCGGTGCGCTGGTTCGGCCCCGGCCTGCGTTTTGCCTGGGCGGGTTTCGGCCCCGAGCCCCGGCCGGCCAAGCGCGTCGGCCGCCGCCCCGCGGGCGGGCGCACGGCATGAGCGTCGTTCTGGACACCCCGCGGCGCGTGGGCGATGTCGTGGTCGCAGCCCTGTGCCGGCAGGTGCTCACGCCGATGCGGCTGGGGGGCGGGGCAGGGGCGGGGATTGCCCTGGCCGGCGCCAAGGTGCCGGTGGCGATCCTGCTGGCCGAGGGCGGCGGGGTGCGGGCGCTGGGCCTCGATGGCGCCGCGCTGGCGGATGCGCAGGTCGAGGCGCTGTGCCCCGGTGCGCTGACCCGGATGGCCGAGGCCGCCGCCGCGCCGTGATCGGCCTGGCGTCCGGCGGCGGGCGAAGGCGCTTTTTTCCACCATCCGGTGTTGACAGGGTTTCAAGGCCTGCCTATCTCGGGCGTCGTTAGCACTCACTACGGTCGAGTGCTAAGGATTTCGAACCTGGAACCTAGGGAGTGTTCACAGATGGCTTTTAAACCCCTCCATGACCGCGTGACGGTCCGCCGCGTGCAGAGTGACGAGAAGACCAAGGGTGGTCTGATCATCCCCGATTCGGCCAAGGAAAAGCCCGCCGAGGGCGAAATCGTCGCCGTGGGCGAGGGCGCGCGCAAGGATTCGGGCGAACTGATCCCGATGTCGGTCAAGGCCGGCGACCGCATCCTGTTCGGCAAATGGTCGGGCACCGAAGTGACCGTCGAAGGCGAAGAACTGCTGATCATGAAGGAAAGCGACATCCTGGGCATCCTGTCCTGATCTCGCGCCTTCGGTAATGGTGCGTGCCAGCACGCACCCTACACGCAAACACAGATATCGGAGCCTCTCAAATGGCCAAAGAAGTCAAGTTCAACACCGACGCCCGCGACCGCATGCTGAAGGGTGTCAACATCCTCGCCGACGCGGTGAAGGTGACCCTGGGCCCCAAAGGCCGCAACGTCGTGATCGACAAGTCGTTCGGCGCCCCGCGCATCACCAAGGACGGTGTCTCGGTCGCCAAGGAAATCGAACTGTCGGACAAGTTCGAGAACATGGGCGCGCAGATGGTCAAGGAAGTGGCCAGCCGCACCAACGACGAAGCGGGTGACGGCACCACCACCGCCACCGTGCTGGCCCAGGCCATCGTCAAGGAAGGCATGAAGGCGGTCGCCGCCGGCATGAACCCGATGGACCTGAAGCGCGGCATCGACATCGCCACCGCCAAGGTCGTCGAGACCATCAAGGCCGCCGCCCGCCCGGTGAAGGACTCGGACGAAGTCGCCCAGGTCGGCACCATCTCGGCCAATGGCGAAGCCCAGATCGGCCGCTTCATCGCTGACGCGATGCAGAAAGTCGGCAACGAGGGTGTGATCACCGTCGAAGAAAACAAGGGCATGGAGACCGAAGTCGAAGTCGTCGAAGGCATGCAGTTCGACCGCGGCTATCTGTCGCCCTACTTCGTGACCAACCCCGACAAGATGGTTGCGGATCTGGAAGACTGCTACATCCTGCTGCACGAGAAGAAGCTCTCGTCGCTGCAGCCGATGCAGGTGCCGCTGCTTGAGGCCGTCATCCAGTCGCAAAAGCCGCTGCTGATCATCGCCGAGGACGTCGAGGGCGAAGCCTTGGCCACCCTCGTGGTGAACAAGCTGCGTGGCGGCCTGAAGATCGCCGCCGTCAAGGCGCCGGGCTTTGGCGATCGCCGCAAGGCCATGCTGCAGGACATCGCGATCCTGACCGGCGGCCAGGTGATCTCGGAAGATCTGGGCATGAAGCTGGAGAACGTCGGCATCGACATGCTGGGCGTGGCCAAGAAAATCCAGATCAACAAGGACAACACCACCATCGTCGACGGCGCCGGTGAAAAGGCCGAGATCGAAGCCCGCGTGGCCCAGATCCGTCAGCAGGTCGAAGAAACCTCGTCCGACTACGACCGCGAAAAGCTGCAAGAGCGTCTGGCCAAGCTGGCCGGCGGCGTTGCGGTGATCCGCGTCGGCGGCATGACCGAAGTCGAAGTGAAAGAGCGCAAGGACCGTGTCGATGACGCGCTGAACGCGACCCGCGCCGCCGTGCAGGAGGGCGTGATCGTCGGTGGCGGCGTGGCGCTGGTGCAGGCTGGCAAGGTGCTGGCCGGTGTGACCGGTGCGAACAGCGATCAGGAAGCCGGCATCGCCATCGTGCGCCGCGCGCTGGAATCGCCGCTGCGCCAGATCGCCGAGAACGCCGGCGTCGACGGCGCCGTGGTGGCCGGCAAGGTCCGCGAATCGTCGGACGTCAACTTCGGCTTCAACGCGCAAACCGAAGAGTATGGCGACATGTTCGCCTTCGGCGTGATCGACCCGGCCAAGGTGACCCGCACCGCGCTGGAAGATGCGGCCTCGATCGCCGGTCTGCTGATCACCACCGAAGCGATGATCGCCGACAAGCCCGAGCCGAAGGGCGCGGCCCCGGCGATGCCCGACATGGGCGGCATGGGCGGCATGATGTAAGCCACCCGCGCTTGCGCAGAAATGGGGGCGGTCCTTCGGGGCCGCCCTTTTTTTATGCCTGCAGGCCCACAATTGCCGTGGCCGTGTTACACTGCCGGTCAACCTTAACGCCCCAATCGTTCGAGGGAAAAGGAGACAGGGATGAACACGAGGACTTGGGCGGCTGGGGCGATCCTGGCGGCTGCGGTGATCGGCTGGGCCGGGGTTTCGTCGGCAGAAGACGGCGAGCTGATGCGGATCGGCGCGGATGCGTTCGGCGGCGGGCGGGCGGTCGACATCGACGGCGCGGGGATCGACGACGTGGCTGCCGGGGGTGGAACGGTCGACCTCGCGACGGATGTTTCGGGCAGCGTGCACCTTCTGGGGCGCCGGGTGACGGTTGAGGGCGCGGTCGGCGGCGATCTCTATGCCGGCGGCATGGAGGTGCGCCAGCGCGGCGCGGTGGCGGGCGATGTGACCGCGATGGGCTATTCCATCGAGACCGGCAGCATTGGTGGCGACCTGCGGGTCTGGGGCTCCAGCGTGATCGTCGGCGGGCCGGTCGCCGGTTACGCACTGCTGGCGGGCGACGAGGTGCGCATCGACGGGGTGATCGCCGGCGACGCGCGGATTGCCGCGCGGACACTGGATTTCGGCCCCGAGGCGAGGGTCGAAGGGGTTCTGACCCTGCTGGAAACCGACGACACGCAGCTTTCGGTGCGCGATGGCATCGCCGCGCGGGTCGAGCATCGCCGGATCTCGGGCATGGACGAGGCCCTGGATGACCTGGCGCCCAGCCCGGCGGCGCTGGTCTGGGGTTTTGTCCGGGGGGTGCTGGTGGTGACGGTGCTGGCGGCCTTGCTTGCCGCCCTGTTGCCCGGGCCGCTGGCCGGTCTGCGGCACCGGGTTCTGGACCAGCCGCTGCGCAGCCTGTGGATCGGGGCGATGAGCGTTTCGGTGCTGATCGGCGGTGCGGTGGTGGCGGGGCTCACGCTGATCGGGATCCTGGCGGTGCCGTTCCTGCTGCTCTTTGCGGCGCTGCTGGGGTTCCTGGGCTATGTCGTCGGGGTCTATGCGCTGGGGGTTTCCATCGTCAACCGGGCCGGGCGCGGCATGCCGGACGGGTTTGGCGACCGCGCGCTGGCGGCGCTGGCCGGGGCGCTGGCGGCGGCGGTGGTCGCGCTGATCCCGGTGCTGGGCTGGCTGTTCGCGCTGGGGCTGGCGCTGGCCGGCGTCGGTGCGATGGCGATCGCCTGGGCGAATCCGCGGTTCTTTGCCGCGTGATCCGTCGGCGCGGGGGTTACCAATGCGGCGGGCGCTGGTCGGCGAGCGGGATCTGCGTGCCCGCCTCGGCCTCGCGCTCGGCTTCGCGTTCGACCAGCTGGCGGACCCGGTAGATCAAGCGGTCCAGCTGGTCGCCCTGCTGTCGGACAATGTCCGAAAGGTCCTCGACCGCGCGGGTCAGGTGGGCGATCTGTTCTTCGAGGGGCGCGATGCGGTCGGTCATGCGCGCCACCATGCGCCGGCCCGCCAGCCGGGTCAATCGGCAGGGTGGCCCGATTGGGTCTGTGCCGGGTGCAGCGCATGAAGCCGGGCGATCACCGAGCGGTTCGGGCAGAAGCTCGGCGGGGTATCCGAATGCGACGCCCGCGCGGCGAGGAAAAGCGCACAATACTGCGGCTCGGGGCAATGGGCGCATTTGACCAGCATCCGCGACAGCCGATCGGGCGTCAGTTCGGACTTCTGGATGGTTTCGTCCAGCGGAATGTCCAGGGCCGAGGCCATACGCCAGAAAAGCAGGTGGGAATCGGGGGTTTGGGACAGGGAGGCAGGCATTTCATTCGTCCTTTGCTGGATGCCTGGAGCAGGGGATCTGGGGTCGGTGTCGTCAACCTTAACGGTAGTTTGCGGCGAGAATTGGACGCGATCGGATTTGACCGCACACTGTGGCGAATCGGCGGTTCTTGCCGTTCCGCGCCCCTTGGGCTAGACCTCGCGCGACCAAGGAAGAGCGCCCGCCATGAGCAAGATCAAAGTCCCCCGCCGCCCCCGCGCCGAGACGCCCAAGGGGTTCCGCGACTACTTCGGTGCCGAGGTGACGGCGCGCAACGCGATGCTGGCCCGGATCGCGGCGGTCTATCATCGCTATGGCTTCGATCCGCTGGAGACCTCGGCCGTGGAAACCGTCGAGGCGCTGGGCAAGTTCTTGCCCGATGTGGACCGCCCGAACGAGGGCGTGTTTGCCTGGCAGGAGGACGATCAGGACTGGCTGGCGCTGCGCTATGACCTGACGGCGCCCTTGGCGCGCGTCGCGGCGCAGTATCGCAACGATCTGCCCAGCCCCTATCGGCGCTATGCGATGGGGCCCGTCTGGCGCAACGAGAAACCGGGGCCGGGGCGGTTCCGGCAGTTCTATCAGTGCGACGCAGATACGGTCGGGGCCTCGACCGTGGCGGCGGATGCCGAGATCTGCGCGATGCTGGCCGATGTGTTCGAGGAGCTGGGACTGGGTGGCGACTATGTCGTGCGGATCAACAACCGCAAGGTGCTGAACGGCGTGATGGAGGCTGCGGGCGTGCTGGACCCGGCCGATCCCTCGCGGTTCGAGCACGAGCGCGGCATCGTCCTGCGCGCCATCGACAAGCTGGACCGGCTGGGCGAAGACGGCGTGCGCGCGCTTCTGGGCGAGGGCCGCAAGGACGAGAGCGGCGATTTCACCAAGGGGGCGGGGCTGCCCGCGTCTTCGGCGGATGTGGTGCTGGCCTTCACCGCCGCCCGTCGCGACACCGGGATGGAAACCTGCGCGCGGTTGCGCGAGCTGGTCGGCGGTTCGGTGATCGGTGCCGAGGGCGTGGCCGAGCTGGAAGAGATGGAGCGCCTGTTGCTGGCGCAGGGCTACGGCCCCGACCGCATCGTCATTGACCCCTCGGTCGTCCGGGGCCTTGGCTATTACACCGGCCCGGTGTTCGAGGCGGAACTGACCTTCGAGATCCTTGATGAGAAGGGCCGCAAGCGGCAGTTCGGCTCGGTCGCGGGCGGCGGGCGTTATGACGATCTGGTCAAGCGGTTCACCGGGCAGGCGGTGCCGGCAACCGGCGTCAGCATCGGTGTGGACCGTCTGCTCGCCGCGCTGCACGCCAAAGGCCGGGTCGAAGCGGGCGCGCAGGGGCCGGTGGTGGTCACCGTCATGGACCGTGCGCGGATGGCCGAGTATCAGGCGATGGTCGGCGAGCTGCGTCGCGCGGGGATCCGTGCCGAGGTCTATCTGGGCAACCCAAAGAACTTTGGCAACCAGTTGAAATACGCCGATAAACGCGGCGCACCGGTGGCCGTGATCCAGGGCTCGGACGAGGCCGCGCGCGGGGTCGTGCAGGTCAAGGATCTGGTGCTGGGCGCGAAGATCGCCGAGAACGCGACGCTTGAGGAATGGAAGGAGCGCCCGGCCCAGGTCGAGGTGGCACGCGCCGATCTGATCGCCACGGTGCAGGCCATGCTGCAAGGTGACGCATGAACGCCGCCGCCCGCGCCGAGGGGCAGCGCCTGTTGGGTGCGTTCCAGGCCTGGGGCGCAACCCCGGTCGAGGCCGATGTGCTGCAGCCAGCAGAGACCCTGCTGGACCTCTACGGCGAGGACATCCGCGCGCGCGCCTATGTCACGCAGGATCCGCTGCAGGGCGAGATGATGCTGCGCCCCGATTTCACCGTGCCGGTGGTGCAGGCGCATATGGCCGGCGGGGCGGAACCCGCGCGCTATTGCTACCTGGGCGAGGTGTTCCGCAAGCAGGAGGGCGGCGCCGCGCGGGCCAGCGAATACCTGCAGGTGGGCTATGAGGTTTTCGACCGCGAACAGCCGCTGCGCGCCGATGCCGAGGTGTTTGCGCTGTTCAGCCGGATGCTGGCGGGCCGGGGCCTGCGCGCGGCGATCGGGGATATCGGTCTGTTGATCGCCGCAGTGCGCGGGATGCCGACCTCGGAGACCCGCCGCGCGGCGCTGATGCGCCACCTGTGGCGGCCCGCGCGGTTCCGCGCGCTGCTGGAACGCTATGCCGGGCGCGCGCCGCTGCCCAAAGGCCGGGCCGCGCTGCTGGAACGGCTGGCAGCCGGGGATGCGATCGAGAGCGCGGCGCCGCAGATCGGCCTGCGCACGCGCGCCGAGATCGAGACGCGGCTGATCCGGCTGGCCGAGGATGCAGCGACCCCGGCGATCCCGGCGGATCTGGTCGACGGGCTCGAGACCCTGATGGGCGTGGCCGACAAGGCGCCGGTGGCGCTGGCGCAGATGCGGGATCTGGCGCGGGCGATGCCCTGGCTGACGCCGGCGCTCGACCTTTTCGAACAGCGCCTGGCGGTGCTGGATGCGCATTTCGTCGATGTCGCCAGCCTCGATTTCGAGGCCAGCTATGGCCGCACGACGCTGGAATATTACGATGGCTTCGTCTTCGGCTTCTATGCCGAGGGGCGCGACCTGCCGCCGGTGGCCTCGGGCGGGCGTTACGATGCGCTGACCGCGGTTCTGGGGCAGGGTCGGTCGATCCCCGCGGTGGGCGGGGTGATCCGCCCGGCGCTGCTGGTCGAACTGGAGGGGCGCGCATGACCCGGGTGAAGATCGGCGTGCCCTCGAAGGGCCGGCTGATGGAAAAGACCTTCGACTGGTTCGCCGAGCGCGGCATCACCATGAAACGCACCGGGGCCGAGCGCGAATACTCCGGCGCGGTCGAAGGGGTCGAGGGTGTCGACCTGGTGCTGCTGAGTGCCAGCGAGATCCCGCGCGAACTGGCCGCCGGGCGCATCCACATGGGGGTGACCGGCACCGATCTGGTGCGCGAGAAACTCGCCGCCTGGGAAACGGTGGTCGAGGAACTGGCGCCGATGGGCTTTGGCCACGCCGACCTGATCATTGCCGTGCCCGAGTGCTGGGTCGATGTCGAAACGCTTGACGATCTCGACGCGGTGTCGGCGGCATTTCGCGCCGAGCACGGGTTCCGGCTGCGGATCGCCACGAAATACCACCGGCTGGTGCGCGACTATCTGCGCGCCCACGGGGTCGCGGATTACCAGCTGGTCGACAGCCAGGGCGCGACCGAGGGCACGATCCGCAATCTGACCGCCGAGGCGGTGGCCGACATCACCTCGACCGGCGAGACGCTGCGCGCCAACCACCTGAAGATCCTCGACGCGGCGCCGGTTCTGTGCAGCCAGGCGACGCTGTTCTGGGCGCGCGGGGCGGATTGGTCGGGACCGGCGGCCGCGACCTTGACGGCGCTGCGCGCCCGGTTGGGGGTGTGATGGAGGCGATCGAGGGCATCGAGGGCGTGCGCGCCATCGCCTGGGATTTCGACGGCGTCTTGAATGTCGCGGGGGATGCCTGGCGCCGCGTGGCCGAGGCCGAGCTGGGCCTCGATCCCGCGGCGCTGGCCCGGGCGGTGTTCGAGGCGCAGCCACGGGCGCTGCTGACCGGGGCCGAGGATGTGCTGGACCGGCTGCAGGGCTGGGTCGATGCGACCGGGTTCGAAGGCGATGCCGAGGATATCCTGGAAATCCTGTTCGAACAGGACAACGACCCCGACCGCGATCTGCTGCGGTTGATCGCGCAGCTGGACCGGGCCGGGGTGGCGCAGGTCATCGCCACCAATACGGATGCCCGCCGCGCCCGGTTCCTGGCGCTCGACGGCGGCTGGGCTGAGCGGGTCGACGCGGTCTTTGCCTCGGGCGAGATGGGCGCGATGAAGCCCGATGCCGGATTCTTCCAGCAGATCGAGGAGGCGATGGGCCTTGCGCCGCACGAACTCCTGCTGATCGACGACAGCGAACGCAACACCGAGGCCGCCGAGAAACGCGGCTGGCTGGCCTGGCACTATCGGCCGGGCGCGGCGATGGCACTGGCGCAGGCGCTGATGCCGCTGTTGCTGCGCGGGGCGGAGGAGTAGGAGGGGGGCTCTGCCCCCGTCGCGCGTTGCGCCCCCCCCCGGGATATTTGCGACGCAAAGATGGCGCTTAACAAAAGGTTAAGCCGTGGCCGCGTCGGGGCGCTGTTGGCGGGGTGGGCCTATCCCTCGGGCATTTGCAGCACCTGGCCGGTGACCGCGCCACCGTCGACGATGAATTCCGACCCCGTCGAATAGCTGGCCTCGCAGAGCAGGAACCGCACCAGGCGCGCGACCTCCTCGGGCTCGCCAAAGCGGGGGATCGGCTGCGCCGCGGTGGTTTCGTCGCTGAACCCGGTGGTCATCGGTGTGCGGATCGGTCCGGGATGGACGGAGACCACGCGGATCTTTTGCGGCGCGAGGTCGAGGGCGGCGGCCTTGGTCAGCCCGCGCAGCCCCCATTTCGAGCTGACATAGGCGGCGATCCCGCCATAGCCCATCAGACCCGCGGTCGAGGAGGTGTTGACGATCGCCCCGCCCCCGGCGCGCGCAATCGCCGGGGCGGCGGCGTGGATCCCCAGGAAAGCCCCGGTCAGGTTCACGTCGATCACCCGGCGGAAATCGGCGGCCGCGGTCGTCGTGACCGTGCCATACCCCAGGATGCCGGCATTGTTGAACAGCGCGTTGAGCCCGCCAAAAGCCTGCTCGGCCTCGGCGACCGCGGCCTGCCACTGGCCTTCGCTGGTCACGTCGAGGTGGCGATAGAGCGCGCCGGTTTCCGCGGCCAGCGCCTTGCCGTCCTCGTCGAGGACATCGGCGATCATCACCCGGGCGCCCGCTGCCGCCAGCAGGCGCACCGTCGCGCCGCCGATCCCGCGTGCGCCTCCGGTGACGATGAGTTTCAGATCCTTGGGGTCGGTGGTGGTCATCGGGATGGTCATCGGGCCCTCCATCGTTGCGATCGGTTCAGGACGCCACCGGCCGGGCGGGGGCGCCTTGATCTGGCGCAAGGCGTCTCTGCGCAAGCCGATTTCGGCGGGCAAAGCGGAATCGCCTGCCTGCGTTTTGGGCAGATCGCGCGGCGCGCCGAGGGCTGGCCGCAGAGCATGGACGGGCGCTGGAATGGCCCGTCCGGGCGGGGGAAAATGTGAGTGAAAGGTCACTTGACCGGGCGGAAGCCCCGCAACTACCATTCCCGCACGGATTGGGGGCGGGTGTGGTCCGTCGTGGTCCGTGACGTCCCAAGCGTTTGTTGATCCTAGGGGGCAGTGCAGAACAGCCCCGCAACAGGAGGTTTTTCGTGATGAAGTCCCGCATTCTCATGCTGGGTCTGGCGCTGTCCTTTTCGGCAGGCAGCGCGCTGGCCCAGCCCTATGTCGAGGTGGTCAATACCGCCCCCGCGACAGCCAGCAGTCCCTTTGATACGGTGGAGGGCCGCCGTGCGGTCACGCCGCTGCCTTTCCCGATCTACGACAACAGCTCTTCCAACCTGAACCTGGGCCCGGTCGGCGAGCCGACCACCAGCCCGGGCGCCATGCCCGCCGAGGGGTCCGCCGCCGAGGCCCAGGCGCTCTATGCCGACCAATGGGCGTTGCTGACCGCGCCCGCCCCGGCAGGGGCCGTGGCCGATGGCAATTTCGGCGGTTCCGTGGGGGCACCCAACACCTTCACCCAATACTGCGAGAATTGCGGTAGCGAGCCCAACCTGAACTATCCGCAATTGGCGATGGGGGCGTTGTTCTTCACATCGGCCCAGGGGAACGGCGCGAGCTGTTCGGCCACGGTGATCAACGAGAACCTGATCGTGACCGCTGCGCATTGCTGCTATTCGCATGCCACCAACCAGGGCGAACAGTCCGGCATGAACAGCGACTTCGTCTTCGTGCCGGCCTATCGCGACGGTGCCGCGCCGCTGGGCGCCTTTGACTGGTCATCGCTCCGCTATCTGGGTTCCTATGTGAATCGCCCGCGTCGGGTCAACGACATCTGCCTGATCCAGCTGCGACCCGATGCCGAAGGCCATCCTGTCAGCTATTACACCGGCTGGCTGGGGAATGCGCGCAACTACCCCTATACGGTGAACCTGCACGCGGTCGGTTATCCCGGGAATATCGGCGATGGCCAGTTCCAGCAGCTCTGCACCTCGACCACCGCGCGTCCGCCGCGCCGGTGCGAACGGAACAATGTGCTGAACATGGGCTGCTCGATGACCTATGGCGCCAGCGGCGGGGCCTGGTTGCTGGCTTACCGCAACGGCAGTTTTGTCAACGCGGTGGTCAGTGGTTACGACAGCGAGGCCTGCACCGGGCCTTTCGGCAGCGCCTTCAACGGGCCGCGCTTTGTCGACGGGAATTTCGGCAGGCTGTGCAACGGCGACTGGTGCTGAGCCGAGCGCCTCAGCGCCAGCCGAACTCGGCCAGTTTCTCGGCCAGGTCGGGCGGCAGCGCCTCTTCACCGGGACGCGTCGCGGGCAGATCCCGCGGCGCGTCTTCCGCGTTCAGATAGCGCCAGCCCTGGAACGGGCGGCGCGGCGCGGGTTCGGTGCGCACCAGTTCGGGGTCGAGGACCAGCGCGCAGCGGGTGATGCCGTCCTCGCCCTCGACCGGATCGAGGCGCAGGATGCGCTGGCGCACCAGCACCGTGCCCTTGATCACCCAATAGATCGAGCCCCCGTCCAGCACCGCATCGCCACGCTTGGGCCACATCCGCGTAACATGCCGCGGCAGGCCGCCTGGCAGGTCGCGCGCCCGCTGGCGTTGCCAGTGTTCCAGATCCTCGACCGACTCGCAGCCGACGCAGAGCTTGAGGATGTGCAGGGTCATACCCCCATATGTGCTGCCGGCGTCGTCAAGATCAAGCCTTGATCCGTGGCGGCGGGCGCGTTGACCCGTGGCGGCGGGCGCGTTGACCCGGCCGGTCCTGCGGACTATCTTCACGCCTTCCCGCAGCCCTGACCCAGGACGTCCCATGAGCCGTTTCGCCGCCCCCATTGCCGAGCAGATCTGGGACATGAAGTATCGGTTCAAGGACGCCGGCGGCAAGCCGCTGGACGCGACCCCCGAGGACAGCTGGCGGCGCGTGGCGCGGGCGCTGGCGGCGGTCGAGGATCAGCCGGCGGTCTGGGAAGATCGCTTCTATGCCGCGCTCGAGGATTTCCGGTTTCTGCCGGCCGGGCGGATCCTGGCCGGGGCAGGGACCGGGCGCTCGGTCACGCTGTTCAACTGTTTTGTCATGGGCACGATCCCCGATTCGATGGGCGGCATCTTCGAGATGCTCAAGGAGGCCGCGCTGACGATGCAGCAGGGCGGCGGCATCGGCTATGACTTCAGCACCATCCGGCCCAAGGGCGCGCCGGTGGCCGGGGTGGCGGCGGATGCCTCGGGGCCGCTCAGCTTCATGGATGTCTGGGACGCGATGTGCCGCACCATCATGTCGGCCGGCAGCCGCCGCGGGGCGATGATGGCGACGATGCGCTGCGATCACCCGGATATCGAGGATTTCATCGCCGCCAAGCAGGATTCGGCGCGTTTGCGGATGTTCAACCTGTCGGTGCTGGTGACCGATCCCTTCATGGAGGCGGTCAAGGCCGACAAGCCCTGGGATCTGGTGTTCGGCGGCCGGGTCTATCGCACGGTCCAGGCGCGCGATCTGTGGAACCGGATCATGCGCGCGACCTATGATTACGCCGAGCCGGGCGTGATCTTCATCGACCGGATCAACAGCGCCAACAATCTGAACTACTGCGAGACCATTGCCGCCACGAACCCTTGCGTCACCGCCGAAACCTGGGTCGCGACCGAGGCCGGAGCGCGTCAGGTGCGCGACCTGATCGGGCGTCCGTTCCGGGCGCTGGTTGACGGCATGGCCTGGGAGAGCGGGGCCGCTGGGTTCTTTGCGACGGGCCGCAAACCGGTGCTGAAGCTGACGACGGTCTGCGGTCGAAGCCTGCGCCTGACCGCCAACCACCGCGTGCGCAAGGTCACCGCCAAGACCCGCTGGCGGATCGCCAGCGACTGGGTCGAGGCCGGCGCGCTGTGCCCGGGTGATGAGGTCATGCTGCACGACCACCGCCCGGCTGGTGTCGCCGCGCGTCCCGAGGACGAGCGGGGTTATCTGCTGGGCCTTTTGATCGGCGACGGGGTAATCCGCGACGACAAGACCATCCTGTCGCACTGGCCGCTGGCCGCCTGCGTGAATGGCGACACCGGTCCCGGGGTGATGGGGCATGTCGAGGGGGTGCTCAGGCAGTTGCCGCATCGCGCCGATTTCGCGGGCTGGCAGAAGGTCGAGGGACGGGGCGAGTATCGCATTGCCACCGCCGCGTTGCGCGACCTTGCCGCCAGTTACGGGCTGGCGCGCGGGCTGAAGACACTGACGCCGGCGATCGAGGCGGAAAGCCACGGCTTCATCGCCGCTGTGCTGCGCGGGCTCTTCGATGCCGACGGATCGGTGCAGGGCGCACAGGAGAAGGGCGTGTCGGTGCGCCTGGCTCAAAGCGATCTGCCCTTGCTGCAAAGCGCGCAGCGCATGTTGGCCCGGCTGGGGATCAACGCCACGCTCTATCGCGAGCGGCGCCCGCAAGGTCGCCGTCTGTTGCCCGATGGTCGGGGTGGGCAGGCCGAATACGAGACCCGCGCCCAGCATGAGCTGGTGATCTCGGGTGACAATATCGCCGTCTTTGCCGAGCGTGTCGGCTTCGTCGACCCCGACAAGGCGCAACGGTTGAGCCGCGCTTTGCAGGGCTATAGTCGGGCCCTGAACCGCGAGCGGTTCACCGCAACCGTCGCCAGCCTTGACCCCGACGGCGAGGCCGAGGTCTTTGACGTGTCCATCCCCGGGATCAACGCCTTCGACGCCGAAGGGCTTTATGTGCATAACTGCGGCGAGCAGCCCCTGCCGCCCTATGGTGCCTGTCTGCTGGGCTCGATCAACCTGGCGCGGCTGGTGCAGGCGCCGTTCTCCGAGGTGGCCGAGATCGACCCGTCCGAACTGGATGACCTGGTGCGCACCGCCGTTCGGATGATGGATAACACCGTCGACGCCAGCCGTTTCCCGCTGCCCCAGCAAGAGGCCGAAGCCCGGGCCAAGCGTCGGATCGGGCTGGGGGTGACGGGGCTGGCGGATGCTTTGCTGATGCTGGGGCTGCGCTATGGCTCGGATGAGGCGGTGGCGCAGACCGAGGCCTGGATGCATCAGATCGCCCGCGCGGCCTATCTGGCCTCGGTCGATCTGGCGCGGGAAAAAGGCGCCTTCCCGCTGTTCGAGGCCGAGAAATTCCTGGCTTCGGGGACGATGCAGGCGATGGACGGAGATGTGCGCGACGCGGTGCGCGCGCATGGCATCCGCAACGCCCTGCTGACCTCGATCGCGCCGACCGGGACGATCAGCCTCTATGCCGGCAATGTCAGTTCCGGGATCGAGCCGGTCTTTGCCTATGGCTACAAGCGCAAGGTGCTGCAGCCCGACGGATCGCGCACCGAGGAGGAGGTGGTCGACTATGCCGTGGCGCTGTGGCGTGCGCGGCACGGCGATGCGCCCTTGCCCGACTATTTCGTCAGCGCCCAGACACTCGCGCCGATGGACCACGTGCGGATGCAGGCGGCGGCGCAGAAATGGGTGGATTCGTCGATCTCGAAGACCATCAACTGCCCTGAGGACATCGGATTCGAGGCGTTCAAGGACGTTTATCTGGCGGCCTGGGACATGGGCTGCAAGGGGTGCACCACCTATCGCCCGAACGCGGTGACCGGCAGCGTGCTGACCGTCAGCGAAACCAGCGAGAAGGCGCCGCAGGCCGATACGGGCGCCGAGGTGGTTTATCTCAGCGAGCCGCTCGACCGCCCCGAGGCACTGGAGGGGCAGACCTACAAGCTGAAATGGCCGGTCAGCGAGCACGCGATCTATATCACGGTGAACGACATCATCGTCAGCGGCCGGCGGCGGCCCTTCGAGGTGTTCATCAACTCGAAGAACATGGAGCATTACGCCTGGACCGTGGCGCTGACGCGAATGATCTCGGCGGTGTTCCGGCGCGGCGGCGATGTGTCCTTTGTGGTTGAGGAGCTGAAAGCAGTGTTCGATCCGCGCGGCGGGGCCTGGATGGGGGGCAAATACGTGCCCTCGATCCTGGCGGCGATCGGCGGCGTGATCGAAGAGCACCTGGTGGCCATCGGCTTCATCGAAGGCGAGGGGCTGGGCCTGAAGTCCGACCCCAAGGCGGCGGCTGTCGCGGGCGGCAAACGCCCTGCGGCCTGCCCGTCCTGCGGCGCCTACGAGTTGGTGATGATCGAAGGCTGCATGACCTGCCGCGCCTGCGGGCATTCGAAATGCGGGTGAGAGGATGACCGCGCCGGGGCGCAGCGGTCAGTTGGAATAGTCGTCGAGCAGCGGGTTGGGCCGCGCGAAGGACAGCAGTTTGTCACGGTCGACGATGGTCACGCTGCTGCCGTCGATCTCAACCCCATGCGCCTTGAGCGCATTGAACGCGCGGCTCAGGTTCTCGGGCGTCATGCCCAGATAGGAGGCCACGCGGCGCTTTTCGGCCAGCAGTTCGAACCGGGTCCGGTTGCCTGACTTGCCGAGCTGACGCAGCAGGTAATTCGCCAGCCGTTCCTGCGAATTGCGCAGCTTCAGGCTTTTGCTGGTGCGGATCGTCGAGCGGTAGCACCGGGCCAGTTCCGTGACGATCGCCTTGGCAAAGCCGAAATCCTGTTCGAAGACAGCGCGCGCGTCCTGGCTGGGGATCAGCACCAGGCGGCATTTTTCCACCGTGCGGGCCGACATCAGATAGGGCGCGTCCCGCACGGTTGCGGCCAGGATGAAGGTCGACACCGGATGCACTGTCGCCATGCTGGTCTCGCGCCCGTCCCACGAGGAATACAGCTCGACCCGCCCGGAAATCAGCACATGTAGGAAATCGCTGGGATCGCCCTCGGTGATCAGCTGCAGCTGCGGCGGAAAGCTCTGCAGATAGGCGCCGCGCATCAGACGCGCAAAGGCCTCGTCGCTCATCTGGGCGAAGAGGTCGAGGTGGCGCACGGCGGCGAAGGGAGAATCGGTCATGCAGGGTGATCCGGCCAGATTGTTGGTCTTGATAATTATCAAGGCGACCGGACTGCGACATCAAGTCCCGATTTGATCCCCGTCCAAAGTCGCTTCCAGATCCATCAATTCACCATCAAGCATATGTAAAGTAATGGAAAAATTCAGGTTTCCGGGCCCGCGCTCCTGATCTGGATCAAGTCGTCGGTCGCGAAGTCCGCCCAGCACTGATGAAAAATCAGTCACCGGCATCGGCTGCGCCGGACAAGAAGGAGGGGCATTTATGGAACTCGAGAACAAGGCCACCGCCCTGTGGTCGAATTTCCTCAACGTGAAGATGGTGCAGATCCGCACCTTTCACATGACGTGGTTTGCGTTCTTTGCGTGTTTCTTTGCCTGGTTCGGCATCGCGCCCCTGATGAGCGTGGTGCGCGACGAGCTGGCGCTGACGCATGAACAGGTGGGCTGGGCGATCATCGGCTCGGTGTCGATGACGATCTTTGCCCGGCTGTTCATCGGCTGGCTGGTGGACCGCATCGGCCCGCGCAAATCCTACACCTGGCTGTTGATCCTGGGATCGCTGCCGGTGATGGGCATCGGCCTGGCGCACAGCTTTGAGACGTTCCTGCTGTTCCGCGTGCTGATCGGCGGCATCGGGGCGTCCTTTGTCATCACGCAATACCACACCTCGGTCATGTTCGCGCCCAATGTGGTCGGACAGGCGAACGCGACCTCGGCCGGCTGGGGCAACCTGGGTGGCGGCGTCACGCAATTCGTCATGCCGCTGCTGTTTTCCGTGTTCGTCCTCGGCTTCGGTTTCTCCGAGGCACTGGGCTGGCGGCTGAGCATGGTCGTGGTCGGCGTCATCATCTTCCTGATCGGCATCGCCTATTTCTTCCTGACCCAGGACGCGCCCGACGGCAATTTCGACGACCTGCGCGCCCAGGGCCGGATGCCCGAGAAGAAGCAGGTGACCGGCGCCTACTGGACCGCGATGCGCGACCCGCGGGTCTGGGTGCTGTTCGTGATCTATGGCGCCTGCTTCGGTATCGAGCTGACGGTGAACAACGTCGCCGCGCTCTATTTCGTCGATTACTTCGACCTGAGCCTGGTCGCGGCGGGCTTCGTGGCGGCTTCGTTCGGGCTGATGAACATCTTTGCGCGCACGCTGGGCGGGCTCTTCGGCGACAACTTCGGCGCGCTCTGGGGGCTGCGCGGACGGTCGTTCTGGCTGTTCATCTGCATCCTGTTCGAAGGCATCGCGCTGATGATCTTCAGCCAGATGCAGGTGCTGTTCCTGGCACTGCCGGCGCTGATCGTCTTCTCGTTGTTCACCCAGATGTCCGAAGGCGCGACCTATTCCGTCGTCCCCTTCATCAACAAGAAGGCCCTGGGCGCGGTCGCGGGCGTCGTCGGCGCGGGCGGCAACGCGGGCGCGGTTCTGGCGGGCTTCCTGTTCAAGGGCGCGATGGACTGGAACGAGGCCTTCCTGATCCTCGGCATCGTGGTCACGGCGGCCTCGGTGCTGGCCTTCTTCGTGCGCTTCTCGACCAGACAGGAAGACGAGGAACGCGCAGCCTTTGCCGTGGCCAATATCGACACGCTGCGCAAACGCGCCGAGCGCGCCAACGCCGAGCTGCAAGTCGCGCTCGACATCATCGAAACCCGTCGCGGCGCGACCACGGCCTGACCGCCTGACCGCCAGACAGACGACCCGCCAAGAGGAGACACCCAATGGCGAACGCTACCCCCCCGATGGCGCAGCAGGGACATACCCTGATCGACTGGCGCCCCGAAGATCCGCAGTTCTGGGCCCAGAAGGGCCGCGCGGTCGCCACCCGCAACCTCTGGATCTCGATCCCGAACCTGCTTCTGGCCTTTTCGGTCTGGATGGTCTGGTCGGTGGTCGTGGCCCGGCTGCCCGCGATCGGCTTCGACTTTGATACCAACCAGCTATTCTGGCTGGCGGCGATGCCGGGCCTGTCCGGGGCGACGCTGCGCATCTTCTACAGCTTCGTCATCCCGATCTTTGGCGGGCGGCTGTGGACCACACTGTCCTCGTTGTCGCTTCTGCTGCCCGCACTGGGCGCCGGCTTTGCCGTGCAGAACCCCGACACCAGCTATACCTGGTTCCTGATCCTCGCCGTGCTCTGCGGCTTTGGCGGCGGCAACTTTGCCTCGTCGATGGCGAACATCGCCTATTTCTACCCCAAGGCGACCAAGGGCAACGCGCTGGCGCTGAACGCTGGGCTGGGAAACCTGGGCGTGTCGGTCATGCAGTTCCTGGTGCCGATCGTCATCACCACCGGCGTCTTCGGCGCCATCGGCGGCGAACCGCAGGGGCTGGAAAACGGCAGCCAGCTCTGGCTTCAGAACGCGGGCTTCATCTGGGTGCCGTTCATCCTGATCTCGGCCATCCTGGCGTGGTTCGGCATGAATGACATCGCCGATGCCAAGGCCTCGGTGGGTGAGCAGATGTCGATCCTGGGCCGGTTCCACAACTGGGTGATGTGCCTGCTGTATACCGGCACCTTCGGCAGCTTCATCGGCTACTCCGCCGGTTTCCCGTTGCTGATCCGCACCCAGTTTCCCGAGGTGAACGCGCTGAGCTATGCCTTCCTCGGCCCGCTGGTCGGCGCGCTGAGCCGGGCCGCGACGGGCTGGGTGTCTGACCGCTTCGGCGGCGGGCGCGTCACCTTCTGGGTCTTCGTCGGCATGATCGCCGCCGTCTACGGCGTGATCTTCTTCCTGCCGGGTGCCGAGGGCGATACGGGCAGCTTCCAGGGCTTCTTCATCAGCTTCATGGCGCTCTTCTTCCTGACGGGCGTGGGCAATGCCTCGACCTTCCAGATGATCCCCTCGATCATGAAGCAGGAGATCCCGCGGCTGTTGCCGCAGCTCGACGCCACCACCCGCCAGCGCACCATCGAGCGTGAAAGCGCCGCGATCGTCGCCTTCACCTCGGCCATCGCGGCTTACGGCGCCTTCTTCATCCCCAAGGCCTACGGCACCTCGATCTCGATGACCGGCGGCCCCAACGCCGCGCTGTGGGGCTTCCTGGGGTTCTACGTGCTCTGCGCCGTGGTCACCTGGATCTTCTACAGCCGCAAGAGCGCCCCGGTCGCCTGCTGACCCCGTGACAGCCGCCGCGCCCTGGCCCTGCATCGGGGCGCGGTCAGCCCAAAGGAGAACACCATGAGCCACCTGCTCGACAGACTGAACTTCCTGCGCTCCAAGGAGATCGACACCTTTGCCGATGGCCACGGGCAGGTGACCCGTGAAAACCGCGACTGGGAGGATACCTATCGGAACCGCTGGCGCCACGACAAGATCGTGCGGTCCACCCACGGGGTGAACTGCACCGGGTCCTGTAGCTGGAAGATCTACGTGAAATCCGGGATCGTGACCTGGGAAACGCAGCAGACCGATTATCCGCGCACCCGCCCCGATCTGCCCAACCACGAACCGCGCGGCTGTGCGCGCGGCGCGTCCTATAGCTGGTATCTCTACAGCGCGAACCGGGTGAAGAACCCGCTGGTGCGCGGGCGCCTGCTGAAGATCTGGCGCGAAATGCGCAAGACCAAATCCCCCATCGAGGCCTGGACCGCGATCCAGGCGGACCCGATCCTGCGCGCCTCCTATGTGGAGAAGCGTGGCCTCGGCGGGTTCGTGCGCGCAAGCTGGGACGAGGCGACCGAGATCACCGCCGCCGCCAACGCCTATACCGCCAAGACCTGGGGGCCGGACCGCGTCTTCGGCTTCTCGCCCATCCCGGCGATGTCGATGGTCAGCTATGCCGCCGGCTCGCGCTATCTCAGCTTGCTGGGGGGCGTCTGCATGTCGTTCTACGACTGGTATTGCGACCTGCCGCCGGCCTCGCCGATGACCTGGGGCGAGCAGACAGACGTGCCGGAATCGGCCGACTGGTATAATTCGAACTACCTGCTGATCTGGGGCTCGAACGTGCCGCAGACCCGCACGCCGGACGCCCATTTCTATACCGAGGTGCGCTACAAGGGCGCGAAATCCGCCGTCATCTGCCCCGACTATTCCGAGGCGGCGAAATTCGGCGATGTCTGGCTGAACGTGAAACAGGGCACCGACGCGGCGCTGGCGATGGCCTTTGGCCACGTGATCCTGCGCGAATTCCACCTGGATCGTCAGGCCGAGTATTTCACCGACTACACCCGCAAGTATTCCGACTTTCCCATGCTGGTGCGGCTCGATGAGCAGGATGGCCGGCTGATCCCGGGCCGTTTCCTGCGGGCCGACGATCTGGATGGCAAACTCGGTGAGGCGAACAATCCCGAATGGAAAACCGTCGCGCTGGACGAGGCGACGGGCGGGCTGGTCGCGCCCAACGGCTCCATCGGCTATCGCTGGGGCGAACAGGGCGAATGGAACCTCGAGGAAAAGGCCGCCGGTGCCGACACGCGCCTGCGCCTGACACTGATCGAGGACGGCGCGCATGACGACGTGGCCGGGGTCGATTTCCCCTATTTCGGCGCCGATGCCACGCCCGCCTTTGCCACCGGCGACCAGCGCCCCAATGTGCTGACCCGCAATGTCCCCGTGCGTCGGATCCAGACCGCCGAGGGCGTTATCACCGTGGCCACCGTGTTCGACCTGTTCTGCGCGAACTACGGTCTGGACCGGGGGCTGGGCGGCGACTGGGTGGCGACCTCGTATGACGTGGACGTGCCCGGCACCCCCGCCTGGGCCGAGAAGATCACCGGCGTCGATCGTGCCAAGATCGCCCATGTCGCCCGTGAGTTCGCCGAGAATGCGGAAAAGACGCAGGGCAAGTCGATGATCATCATCGGCGCGGCGATGAACCACTGGTTCCACATGGACATGAACTATCGCGGCGTCATCAACATGCTGGTGATGTGCGGCTGCGTGGGGCAGTCGGGTGGGGGCTGGGCGCATTACGTGGGCCAGGAAAAGCTGCGTCCGCAAACGGGTTGGGTGCCGCTGGCCTTTGCCACCGACTGGAGCCGCCCGCCCCGGCACATGAACTCGACCTCGGCCTGGTATGCGCACACCGATCAGTGGCGCTATGAGACCCTGACCGCGGGCGAGATCCTGTCGCCGACCGCGCCCGCGGGCGACTGGGACATCAGCCTGATCGACTACAACATCCGCGCCGAACGCATGGGCTGGCTGCCCTCGGCGCCGCAATTGAAGACGAACCCGCTGGAGGTGGCCAAGGCCGCCAAGGCGGCAGGGCAGGAGATCCCCGCCTATGTCGCCGCGCAGCTCAAGTCGGGCGCGCTGGAGATGTCCTGCGAGGATCCTGACGCGCCCGAAAACTGGCCGCGCAACCTCTTTGTCTGGCGCTCGAACCTGCTCGGATCCTCGGGCAAGGGGCACGAGTATTTCCTCAAGCACCTGCTGGGCACCGAAAACGGCGTGCTGGGCAAGGATCTGGGCGACGAAGGCGCGCATCTGCCGAGGGAAGCCCGCTGGCATGACGAGGCCCCGCGCGGCAAGCTGGATCTGCTGGTGACCATCGACTTCCGCATGTCCACCACGGCGGTCTATTCCGACATCGTCCTGCCCACCGCGAGCTGGTATGAAAAGGACGACCTCAACACCTCGGACATGCACCCGTTCATCCATCCGCTGCAAGCGGCGGTGGATCCGGCGTATGAATCGAAATCCGACTGGGAGATCTTCAAGGCCATCGCCGCGAAGCTCCAGCAGATCGTGCCGGGCTATCTGGGCCGCGAGACCGACATCGTCGCCCTGCCGATCCTGCACGACACGCCCGCCGAGATCGCCCAGGACCAGGTGAAGGACTGGAAAAAGGGCGAATGCGATCTGATCCCGGGCAAGACCGCGCCCGCCTATGTCGCGGTCGAACGCGACTATACCGCGATCCATGACCGCTTCACCGCGCTGGGGCCGCTCTTGGACAAGCTGGGCAACGGCGGCAAGGGCATCGGCTGGAACACCGAAGACGAGGTGGCCGCGCTCAAGGCGCTGAACGGCGTGCGGGCCACCGGCGCGGCCGAGGGGCGGCCGGTCATCGAAACCGCCATCGACGCGGCCGAGGTGATCCTCATGCTGGCGCCGGAAACCAACGGCGAGGTCGCGGTCAAGGCCTGGGAGGCGCTGGAAAAGGCCACGGGGCGCAAACACGCGCATCTGGCCGAGGGCGAGCACCACAACAAGATCCGCTTCCGCGACATCGCCGCGCAACCGCGCAAGATCATCTCCAGCCCCACCTGGTCGGGGATCGAGAGCGAGCACGTCAGCTACAACGCGGGCTATACCAACGTGCACGAGCTGATCCCCTGGCGCACGCTGACCGGGCGTCAGCAGCTCTATCAGGATCACCTGTGGATGCGCGCCTTTGGCGAGGGCTTCATGTCCTACCGCCCGCCGGTGGACCTGAAGACGATCACCGAGGCCGTGCATACGGAAACCGATCGCCCGCATGTGGTGCTGAACTTCCTGACGCCCCACCAGAAATGGGGGATCCATTCGACCTATACCGACAACCTGCTGATGCTGACGCTCAATCGCGGCGGTCCGGTGATCTGGATTTCCGAGAATGACGCCAAAACGGCCGGCATCGTCGATAACGACTGGGTCGAGCTTTACAACGCCAATGGCGCGCTGACGGCGCGGGCGGTGGTCAGCCAGCGGATCAAGGACGGCTCGACCTTCATGTATCACGCGCAGGAAAAGATCGTGAACACGCCCGGTTCGGAAAAGACCGGCAAGCGCGGCGGCATCCACAACTCGGTCACCCGGGCGGTGCTGAAGCCGACGCACATGATCGGCGGCTATGCGCAGCAGAGCTACGGCTTCAACTACTACGGCACCGTGGGCGCGAACCGCGACGAATTCGTCGTGGTGCGCAAGATGAACAAGGTCGACTGGCTGGATGGCGAGCCGACCGGCAAGGAGACCGCGAAATGAAGATCCGCGCGCAAATCGGCATGGTGCTGAATCTGGACAAATGCATCGGCTGCCACACCTGTTCGGTGACCTGCAAGAACGTCTGGACCAGCCGCGACGGCGTCGAATACGCCTGGTTCAACAACGTCGAGACCAAACCCGGCACCGGCTATCCCACCGACTGGGAAAACCAGGAGCGCTGGAACGGCGGCTGGGTGCGGACGCGCGGCGGCAAGTTGCAGCCGCGTCAGGGGGCGAAATGGCGGGTGCTGGCGAATATCTTTGCCAACCCCGACCTGCCTGAGATCGACGATTACTATGAGCCCTTCGATTTCGACTATGACCACCTGAAATCCGCGCCCGAAGGCAAGGCGGTCCCTACCGCGCGCCCGCGGTCGAAGATCACCGGCGAGCGGATGCAGAAGATCGAAAAGGGCCCGAACTGGGAGGAAATCCTGGGCGGCGAGTTCGAGAAACGCTCGAAGGATTACAACTTCGAAGGGGTGCAGAAGCAGATCTACGGGGAATACGAGAACACCTTCATGATGTATCTCCCCCGGCTCTGCGAGCACTGCCTGAACCCGGCCTGTGCCGCAAGCTGCCCCTCGGGCGCGATCTACAAGCGTGAGGAAGACGGTATCGTCCTGATCGACCAGGAGAAATGCCGGGGCTGGCGGATGTGCGTCTCGGGCTGCCCCTACAAGAAGGTCTATTACAACTGGTCCACCGGCAAATCGGAAAAATGCACGCTGTGCTATCCCCGCCTTGAGTCCGGCAACCCCACCGTCTGTTCGGAAACCTGCGTCGGGCGCATCCGCTACCTTGGCGTGATGCTCTATGACGCCGACAAGATCGAAGAGGCGGCGAACGCGGCCGAGGCGATGGACCTCTATGACGCGCAACTGGGCCTGTTCCTGGACCCCAGAGACCCGGCGGTGATCGCCGAGGCCCAGGCCCAGGGCATCCCGGCCGACTGGATCAAGGCGGCACAGGAAAGCCCGGTGTGGAAGATGGCGATGGAGTGGAAGCTCGCCTTCCCGCTGCATCCCGAATACCGCACCCTGCCGATGGTCTGGTATATCCCGCCGCTCTCGCCCATCCAGAACGCGGCCGAAGCGGGCGCCATCGGCAGCCAGGGCGCCATGCCTGACGTGCGCAACCTGCGCATCCCGCTGCGCTATCTGGCGAACATGCTGACGGCGGGCGATGAGGCCCCGGTCGCGGCCGCGCTGGAACGGATGCTGGCGATGCGCGCCTATATGCGGGCGAAAACGGTCGAGGGCGTGATCGACGAGGGACTGGCCGAGCGCGTGGGCCTGACCCCCGCGATGATCGAGGACATGTATCGCATCCTCGCGCTCGCGGATTACGAAGACCGGTTCGTCATCCCCACCACCCACCGCGAGATGGTCGAGGAAGCTTATGAGCTGAAGGGCGGCTGCGGCTTTACCGACGGCAACGGCTGCTCGACCGGGATCAGCAAGGGCTCGCTCTTTGGCGGGTCGAAACGGCCGCTCAAGATGCCCGAGGAGGTGCGCTGACATGGACCGGACCCTGAAAGCCCTGTCGCTGCTGCTCAGCTATCCCAGCCGCGCGCTGCAACAGGCCATGCCCGAGATCGGCGGCGTTCTGGCCTCGGACTCGCGCCTCACCGCCGCCGCCCGCCGCGCGTTGCGCCCCTTGGTGCAGGCCCTGGCGACCGGCGATCTCTATGACCTCGAAGAGCAGTATGTGCTGCTCTTCGACCGCTCGCGCACGCTGTCGCTCAACCTCTTCGAACATGTCCACGGCGAAAGCCGGGACCGGGGCGGGGCGATGGTGGCGCTGCTGGAAACCTATCGCGATGCCGGGTTCGAGCCCGTCACCTCGGAACTGCCGGACCATCTGCCGGTGCTGCTGGAATTCCTGTCGGCGCGTCCCTTCGTCGAAACGCAGGAAACTCTGGCGGACGCGGCGCATATCCTTGAGGCCCTGAACGCCCGGCTTGTCCGGCGGGAAAGCCCCTATGCGGCCGTGTTCGCCAGCCTCTTGCAACTCGCGGGGGTCGCGCCGGATCGCGCCGCCGTCGCCGAGCTGCTGGACCAGCCCGAGAGCGACCCCAACGATCTGGAGGCGCTGGATCAGGTCTGGGAGGAAAGCGAAGTCCGCTTTGGCCCTGACCCGAGCGCGGGCTGCCCCGCCTCGCGCGAGATGCTGGCACGGATGGACCTGCCCGGCGCCACGCCCTGCGCGGCAGAATGAACGGAGACCCCCGATGAACACCTTCTTTTTCGGCATCTACCCCTATATCGCCCTCAGCGTCCTGATCCTGGGTTCTGTCGCGCGCTATGAACGCGATCCGTTCACCTGGAAAAGCTCCTCCAGCCAGCTCCTCAGGCGGCGGCAATTGATGATCGGCTCGATCCTGTTCCACGTGGGCGTGCTGTTCATCTTTGCCGGGCATCTCTTTGGCCTGCTGGTCCCGCACCAGATCTATGAGATGATCGGCATCCACGCCGAGGCAAAGCAGGTGCTGGCCGCCAGCGCCGGTGGCATCGCCGGTGTCGCTGCGATCATCGGCGGCGCGATGTTGGCCCACCGGCGGCTCAGCGACCCGCGCATCCGCGCCACGTCGAGCTTCTGGGACACCGCCATCCTGCTTCTGCTGCTGGCGCAACTGGCGCTGGGATTGATCAGCGTGCCCTTCAGCCTGGCAAGCTATGAAGAGGGCGAGGTGCTGAAGTTCATGGCCTGGGCGCAGGGGATCTTCACCTTCCGCTCCGGCGCGGCCGCGCAGATCGCCGATGTCGGTCTGATCTACAAGCTGCATATCGTGCTGGGGCTGACGATCTTCCTGGTCTTCCCCTTTACCCGGCTGGTGCACATCCTTTCGGGGATCGCCGCGCCCTTCCGCTATCTCTTCACGCGGACGGGTTATCAGATCGTGCGCTCGCGCCGCCAGGCGCCGCGCACCCCGGCGGAGTGAGGGTCATGGGGGACACGCTCTTTCCCGATCTGGTGGTGAATGGCGAGCATATCCCGCACACTGCCGTCGCCGCCGAGGTGCAGAACCACACCGCGCCAAAGGGCAAGCCCGGGCTTGCCTGGCGCAAGGCGGCCAAGGCGCTGGCGATGCGCGCGCTTCTGTTGCAAGAGGCGCGCCGCCGGGGCCTGACCCCCGTGCCCGAGGTGCTGTCCCCGGGGCGCATCGAAACCGGGGACGAGGCCCTGATCCGCCAGCTTCTGGATGAGGCTGTGCAGGTGCCGGCCCCGTCCGACACGGCGGTGCGGGACGAATGGGCGCGCGACCCCGAGAGGTTCCGCGCACCGCCCCTGTGGGAGGTCTCGCATATCCTGATCGCCTGCGATCCCCGTGATGAGGCCGCGCGCGCGGCTGCCAAAGCCCGGGCCGAGGCGCTGACCGACCGGCTGCGCCGCGATCCCGGGGCCTTTGCCCGGCTTGCGGCCGAGCACAGCGATTGTGGCTCCAGAACGGCCGGCGGATCGCTGGGGCAGATCGGGCCGGGCGATACCGTGCCCGAGTTCGAAGCGGCGCTGCGGACTCTGGCGCAGGGCGACATTCTGGCCGAACCGGTGCTCAGCCGTCATGGCTGGCATGTCATCCGCCTCGATGCCGTGGCGATTGGCGAGGTTCTGCCCTTTGACGCCGTGCGCCCGGCGATCGCCGCGGCGCTGGAGAAAGCCGCCTGGGTGCGGGCGGCGCGGGATTTCGCCGAGGGGTTGACGGCGGCGGCGCGGATCACCGGGATTGACCTTTCGCGGTCGTGATCGGCGTGCCAAGAAGCAGACCCGCGACCTTTCCAGTCCCCCCAAGGAGACAACCATGCAGTTGGCCTATACCCTCGCTGCCGGGCGCGGCGACACGAACCTTCTCCTCCTGGGCCTCGCCCGGCGTCTGATGGCGCGGGGGCTGCGCCTTGCGGGAACGGTGCAGATCAACACCGATCGCGCCGATGGCGGACCGTGCGATATGGACGTTCTGGTGCTGCCGAACGGGCCGGTTCTGCGGATTTCACAGTCGCTGGGGCGGGATTCGCGCGGCTGCCGCCTCGATCCCTCGGCGTTGGAGGCGGCCGTGGGCCATGTCGCGGCGTCGCTCGACGGGGCGGTGGATCTGCTGATCCTCAACAAGTTCGGCAAGCATGAGGCCGAGGGGCGCGGGTTTCGCCCGCTCATCGCCGAAGCCGCGCTGCGCGGGATCCCGGTTCTGACTGGCCTCAACGGGCTGAACCGCGACGCGTTCCAGGAATTTGCCGGCGGGCTGGCGGTCGAGGTCACGCCCCGTGCTGCGGACCTCGAGGCCTGGTGCCGTGCGGCGCTGGGCCTGACCGCCAGCCCGCCGCAAGACAACGGGGCAGGGGGTCTGGGCCAACCCGCACCCGTCGCAGGGTGACGCGATTCCGGCTGCGCATCGTCCACAGGCAAAAGCCCCCCACCGAACGGCGGGGGGCCTTGGCAAAGACCGTCTCAGGTCAGAACCGGCGGGTCCAGCCGACCGACAGCCCCAGCTGGTTCATGCGCAGCGCGATGTCCGACCCGGGGGTCGGGCCGCCGGGCAGCACCTCGGGGCCCGAGAGGCGGACCTCGGGGGCGTAGACCACAGCAAAGTCGATGCTGTCACGGGCGTTGCGGTGATAGGTGCCGCCAAAGGTGAAATGGTCCTCGACGATCCCCGGCGCCAGGATCCCCAGCGTCACATCCTCGGCGCCCATCGGGTTGCTGGAATGGGCATAGCCCGCGCGCCAGGTCATCCGGTCGTTCTGCCGCCACTCAAAGCCCAGCCGCACGACGTTGACGTCATCCCAGCCAAACCCCGATCCGCCCGGTGCGCCCAGTGCACCCAGGCCGAACGCATTGCCGATCGCCGGGATGTCGCTGTAATAGATGCGCTGGGCGTCCAGCATCACCGTCAGGTTGGGGGCCGCCTGCCAGGCGACGCCCAGGGTGATCTGCGCGGGAATGTCGAAATCGCCGCCGCCTTCGAAGAGGCCGGCGTAGCGGTCGAACTCGGTCATGTCAAAGCGCGTCTGCCCCGACACGCCCAGCGCGAGCCCCGGCGCCAGATCGACCTGCGCGCCCAGCCGCAGCCCCAGACCATACGAGAAGTCGTGCCCGTTGTTGGTCAGCCGCGTCGGGTCGACCGACATCCCGCCAAAGGCGCCCAGACCGTTCGCCTGAAAGGTCTGCATCGCCAGCGTCGGCGCGATGCCGAAGCGAACCGGACCGGCCTCGTTCGCATAGCTGACCGAGACGAACATCTGCATCAGGTCGACGCCGGCCGGGCCGCCGCAGAACACGCCGGGGCCGCCGCCGCAACCGGGGCTGGTGTTGGTGATGTTCGGGAACGAGGTGTTCATGCCCCCGTTGCCGAACACCGATACGCCCAGCGTGCCGCTGTTCAGCGGCCGGATCCAGCCAAAGTTCGGGATCAGGAAGATCTCGCGGCCACTGTCGAACGAGCCGGGCGCGATAAAGGCGGTGCCGGTCGCGTCATAGCCGCGAAACGGCATGAACAGTTCGGCCCCCAGGCTCATCTGTCCGGACATGCCGGCGATGGCGGCGGGGTTGATCGCCTGCGACATCGCATCCTGGCCGAGGATCGCGACACCGGCGCCGCCCTGGCTGCGTTGAATGGCGCCGAAACCCAGCGGAAAATACCCTTCGGTCGCCTGCGCGGGGGTGATCCCGGCGATCAGGCTCACCGATACCAAACCGGCACCGATGCGGAGCGTGGCCCCTTTTGTCATTGTCATCCTCCCTCCCGTGCAGTGTTTTCTGTTGAAAAACACGGTTTCGGCCGGTCTGCCACGCGGCAGCCTCCTCCCGGCCGAATCCAATCATATATCCATATATTACGTTTCAAATTTGTTTTTCGGGATTCGCGGCCTGTCGCAAAACGCTGCGTCCCGTTTGCCACAGTCGGTCCGGCGCGCGGGCGCGGCCGGTCCGCGCCTCGGGACAGTGCGACCGGAGATGGGGATCGCCCCTGATTTACCCCGGATCCGGCCCCGGTCGATCTCCAACCCGGAGTGCATAACCTTAGCCCTGAGGCTTAGAATCCGGTAATAAACCCCAGGTATATTGATCGTCCGCGGCTTCAGGCGGCTACTCGACCGGCGGCCAGCAAGGGCGTGGACGGAAACCGGATTGCCCGGCGTTTCTGACATCATCCCCTGGCCGCGAAACGGCGACAGTCTCGGCATCACGCCCTGCCGTTGCCGAACGGAGCGAGGGGATAAACATGACAATAGTGCGGACTGCGCTCATGGCGGCGACCACAGCCCTGACCCTTTGGGGCGGGGCGGCGGCAGCCCAGGCGTTTGAAGAGATTGATAATCCGGGGCGGATTCTGGCCTCGAACTGCTTTCAGTGCCACGGAACAGACGGGCAGGGTGCGCGCGGCGGCTTCGAGCGGCTGGAGGTGCGAGAGATCGTCAGCGAGATGCGCGAAATGGCGCGGCAGACCAATCCACGCGGCGAGAAAGCGATCATGGTGATCCACGCCCAGGCCTATTCGACGCAGCAGGTGGCGCTGATCGCGGATTACCTGGCAACCATGTGCCAGACCTGCAGCCCGGATGACGGCGGTGGCCGGGAACGGGTGAGGCTGCGTGTCACCCGCAGCCAATATGGTGATGTCGTTTCGGATATCGCCGATCTGACCTGCCTTGAGGCGTGCGATCGTGCGGCGACGCGCCTCGATCGGGGAACCAGCGTCACGCTGACTGCCGTGCCCGTCGACGGGCATCGTTTCCGCCGCTGGCGCGGCGATTGCGATGGCCGGACGCCGACCTGCACCCTCGACATCACCAGCGGCCGCAGCGCGACCGCGGTTTTCGGTCGCTAAGCGCGCCAAAGGACGGAGTTCATCATGGACCGCAGATCTTTCGTGACCCTGCTCACCGCCGGCGCTGCCGGACAGGCGATCACCCCCGCCGCCGCGCAGACCCGCGCCGCCGCGACCACCATCCGGGCGGTCGTCGTCGGTGGCGGCATGTCCGGTGCCACCTGTGCGAAATACCTGGCGATGTGGGGCGCACGCTCGGGCATCGACATCGCCGTGACCCTGGTCGAGGCCAGCGCCCGCTATCCCTCGTGCATCATGTCGAACGGCGTGCTTGTCGGAGAGCGCACGATGGCGCAGCAATATTACGACTATGATGCGCTCAGCGCCAATCACGGGGTGCGCGTGGTAACCGCCAGCGTCGCGCGCGTGGATCCCGATGCACAGGTGGTCACGCTCGATACCGGGCTGGAACTGGGCTATGACAGGCTGGTTCTGGCGCCCGGGATCCAGTTCGACTATTCGCAGATCGCCATCAATGGCACCGGCATGAGCGCCGCCCAGGCCCGGGAACAGGTGCCCCATGCCTGGAAGGCCGGCCCGCAGACCGAGGCGCTGCGCGACCAGATCCAGGGGATCCGCAGTGGGCAGCATGTCGTGGTGACGGTGCCGCGCTCGCCCTATCGCTGTCCGCCGGGGCCGTATGAGCGGGTCTGCGCGATTGCCGACTGGCTGGGCCGCAACCGCAGCGGGTCGCGGGTGATCGTGCTGGACGAAAACGCCGGCATCACCGCCGAGCGGGTCAATTTCGGCCGTGCCTTTACTCAGACGCACCTCAACATCGACTACTATCCCAACGCGGTGATTGACAGCGTGGATTTCGATGCAGGCGCCCTGAGCGCCAAGACGGTGACGATGCGCACCCCGGTGACCAAGACCAACCCGGTCACCGGCGCGACCAGCGGCGGGCCGGTCGGCAGCTTCCAGGCTGCCGTGGTCAACTATATCGCGCCGCATAAGGCCGGGCAGGTGGTTATCGACGCGCTGGGGTCGGTGGCGGGCGGCCTGGCCGACGGGCGCTGGGCGGTGATCGACGAACTGACTTATGAGACGCGGGTGCCGCGCATCCATGTGGTGGGCGACGCCATCGCCTCGAAGCAGCCCAAGGCCGGGCATATCGGCAATCAGCAGGGCAAGGTCTGCGCCGATGCGATCCTGCGGCTGGAAACCGGAAACGACCCGTTCTCGGCGCCGGTGACCAACTCGGCGTGCTATACCCCGATCACCCGCGATACCGCCTCGTGGCTGACCGCGGTCTTCGCCTATAACGCCGCCGCGGGCGAGATGCAGGTCTCGCCGCCGGGGGTGGTCGAAAGCCCGGACGGCGCCACCCGCGCCAATTTCGAGGCGATGCAGCATTGGTTCGCCGCCTTGATGAGCGACACGTTCGGCTGATTGCGGTTGGGAGACGGTCGGACGGACAGCGCCGCGGGTTGCCCGCGGCGCTGTTCGTCCTGGGGGGCTGTGCCACGGGGTGAACCGGTGGGGATTGATCGCGGGGCGGCGGACTCTCTAGGATCGGCGGATCCCGGCCGGGCCGGTCTGCCCGCCGCGCGCATCAGCAACAGGAGAACGCCATGAAGATCATCCGTGCAGGCTCGCAGCCTTCGACCACCGGCAGCCCGGACTATTTCACCGGCCGGGTGCGGCTGGATCCGCTGTGCCGGGCCGAGGAGCCGGGGCGGGTGGTCTGTGCCCATGTCACGTTTGAACCCGGCGCGCGCACTGCGTGGCACACGCACCCGGCCGGGCAGACGGTCATCGTGACCTCGGGGGTTGGGCGCGCCCAGCAGGAAGGCGGCCCGATCGAGGAGATCCGCCCCGGCGACGTGGTCTGGTTCCCGGCCGGGGTGCGCCACTGGCACGGCGCCGCGCCCACGACGGCGATGAGCCATATCGCCATCCAGGAAGAGGTCGGCGGCGAGACGGTGGTCTGGCTCGAACCCGTGTCGGATGCCGACTATGGCGGTTGAGCGGATCCCCGCCACGCGCGGTGGGTGTTGCGTTGGATCAAGGACCGGAGGCTGCGGCGGTTCCATGCTGACAAAGGGCAGGGGCAGCGATTCTGCCTCGCGGTGACCGGCCACAGGGATCCCCGGGGCAGGGCGTAAGCGGTGCCGGACAGTGCGTCCACCGTTTTCTGCGTTGTCTACGGAGACTCCGATGCGCATGACCCCTTTCATTCTGGCGGCCGGCCTGATGGCCCTTGCCGCGCCCGTTCCAGCCCAGACCCTTCGGGGCGACGGGTGGACTACCTTGCACCGGCTCGTCGCGAATGCAGCGCGCCGCGACAAGCAGAACACCATTATTTGCCTCGATGGCGAGGTGATGGGGCCGGATGGCCGTTGCGCTGACGGATCGAACCCGCCGCAACCTCAGCCGGGCGAGAACGCGTGCCAGTATGCCTATAACAACCAATGTGACGAGTCTCGGTATGGAGGCACCGGCGCCTGCTATCCCGGCACCGATACCTATGACTGCACCAACCAGCGCCCGGGGGCGGATAGCTGCATCTATCACCACAACAACCGCTGCGACGAACCCGGCCTCTGCGCCCCGGGCACCGATACGGCCGATTGCGCGCAGCGTTCGATCGGTGACAACGACAGCTGTCCTTGGGCGCACAACAACCGCTGCGATGAGGCGCGCTATGGCGGGGCAGGGATCTGCGCCGACGGCACTGATACCTCGGATTGTCGGGGAACCCGGGGCGACCCGCCCGCAGACCGCGCCAACAGCTGCCAATGGGCCAATGACGGCGAGTGCGACGACCCGACGGTGCCGGGTCACCACACGTCGGCCTGCGCGCCCGGAACCGACACCAACGACTGCAACCGGATGCTCGCAGATCCCGGCAACGGCTGTCGTTGGGCGCATGACGGCGAATGCGACGACCCGACCGTGCCGGGTCATATCACCAGCGCCTGCGCGCCGGGGACCGACAACGCGGATTGCGGGCGGTAAGGTCGCGCCGCTTGCATGAACGGGCATGACCCGGAACACTGACGCAGGTCAGGAGGAGCCATGCGCCAGAATCGAGTCGACCCCTTCGGCGCGTTGCACGCCGTGCCCGAGCGCGGCGGGTGGATGGGCAATCGGGGTTGTCTGCACGACGGTGCGGGGCAGATCCGGCGCGGTTGGCAGGGGCGGCGCTGGATCACCTGCGTCTGCGCGTTTCGCGGGCGCAAGCGGGCGCTGATGCAGCCCGGACGCTATACCGAGCTGTTCTTTCTCGACGAGGCGACAGCCTATGCCGTCGGGCACCGGCCCTGCGCGGAATGTCGCCGCGCCGACTGGCTGCGTTTTGCCGGGCGCTGGGCCGCGGTGTTCGGCCCGACGGGGGCCGAGGGGATCGACCGGGCTTTGCATGCGGCGCGGCTCGACGGGCGGGGGCGGCGGCTGGTGCCGGTTACCCCCGGGTCAGTGCCGGAGGGGGCGATGGTGGCCGAGGGTGCGGCGGTGCTGTTGCGCGCGCCCGAGGGCTGGCGGCGCTGGAGCTTTGCCGGCTACACGCCCGCCGAGGCCCCTGCCGGCCCGACCCGGCTCTTGACGCCCGAACCGCTGGCGCGGTTGATGGCAGCGGGGTTGCCGGTGCAGATCCGGGATGGATGATTGCTTTGTTCATTAATTTCTGCTTTGGTCGGCCCGACCGCAGTGACGAGGAGCATCCGTGATGACCACCGGCGACAGCCCGCGCCTGGACTGGGACCAGTTCGCCCGCATGGGCGCCGAGATTGCCGAATGGGGTGCGCGCTATCACCGCTCGCTGCCTGACCGGCCGGTGCGCGCGCCGCTGGAACCCGGCGCGGTGCGCGCGCGCTTTCCGCAGACCGTGCCGGAGAGGGGCACGGGGATCGACGGCATCCTGGCCGAGATCGACGACAAGATCGTGCCGGGGCTGACCCATTGGCAGCACCCGCGCTTTTTCGCCTACTTCCCTGCGAATGCCACGCCGCCCTCGATGCTGGCCGATTTCGTCGCCTCGATCCTCGCGCAGCAATGCATGCTCTGGCAGACCTCGCCCGCCGGGACCGAGGTCGAGACGCTGATGATGGACTGGCTGCGTCAGGGGCTGGGCCTGCCCGAGGGGTTCCACGGGGTGATCCAGGATTCTGCCTCGAGCGCGACGCTCGCGGCGGTGCTGGTGATGCGTGAGCGGGCGCTGGCCTGGGCGGGCAACCGCGCCGGGCTGGCCGGGCAGCCGCAGGTGCGGGTCTATGCCTCGGACGAGGTGCATACCTCGGTCGACCGGGCGATCTGGGTTGCGGGGATCGGCGCCGATAACCTGGTGCGGATCCCGACTCAGGGGCCTCTGCGGGCGATGAACCCGGCGGCGCTGCGCGCACAGATTGCCGCGGACCGCGCGGCGGGGATGATCCCGGCGGGCGTGGTGGCCTGCGTTGGCGGCACCGGCACCGGGGCCTGCGACGACCTGACCGAGGTGCTGGCGGTGGCGCGCGACGAGGGGCTTTACAGCCATGTCGACGCGGCCTGGGCGGGCGCGGCGATGATCTGCCCGGAATTCCGTCCTCTCTGGGCGGGGATCGAGGGGGCGGATTCGCTGGTCCTGAACCCGCATAAATGGATGGGGGTGCAGTTCGATTTCTCGGCCCATTACCTGCGCGATCCGGAACCCCTGGTGAAGACGCTGGCGATCCAGCCCGAATACCTGAAGACCCACGGCAAGGACGGGTTCATCAACTATTCCGAATGGTCGGTGCCGTTGGGCCGGCGATTCCGGGCACTGAAGCTGTGGTTCGTGCTGCGCGCCTACGGGCTGGAGGGGTTGCGCGCGGTGCTGCGCGACCATGTTCGCTGGAGCCAGTCCCTGGCCGAGGATCTGCGCGCCGATCCACGGTTCGAGATCGTCACCGAGCCGGTTTTGTCGCTCTTTACCTTTGCGCTGAAGGGCGCGGAGGACGCGGCGATGATCGACTTTGTCACCCGGGTGAACGACGACGGACGGATCTATGTCACGCAGGGCAAGACCCGGGGACGGATTGTCGTGCGCTTTCAGGTGGGCTCGTTCGCCTGCACCGAAGAGGATGTGCGCCTGGCGGGCGCGGTGTTGAAGGAAATGGCTGGGTGAGGCGGGGGGCTGCCCCCGTCGCCATTGGGGCTCGAACCAATGGCGCCACACAATGGCGCCCCCCCGCCGCAAGGGGGTTTTCCACCCCCTTGGGAAACCCTTGAGGATATTTGGAACGCAAAGATGCAGAAAAACGAGTTCAAGGCGGCGCTCAAGCGCGGTGCGGTGCAGATCGGTTGCTGGGTCGGTCTGGCGGATGGCTATGCGGCCGAGATCGCCGGCGAGGCCGGGTTCGACTGGTTGCTGATCGACGGCGAACATGCGCCCAATGACATCCGCTCGATGCGCGAGCAGTTGACGGCGTTGGGGCGCTCGTCGTCGCATCCGGTGATCCGGCTGCCGGTGGGCGAGGTCTGGATGGTCAAGCAGGCGATGGACATCGGCGCGCAGACACTGCTGATCCCGCTGGTGGAAACGGGTGCCCAGGCCGAAGAGCTGGTGCGGGCGATGCGCTACGCGCCGTCAGGGATCCGCGGCATGGGCGCGGCGCTGGCCCGGGCCTCGCGGTTCTCGGGGATCGAGGGCTATATTCACAAAGCCGATGCCGAGGCCTGTCTTCTGGTGCAGGTCGAGACCGTCAAGGGGCTCGAGGCGCTGGACGATATCCTGGCGGTCGAAGGGGTGGACGGGGTGTTCATCGGTCCGGCCGACCTGTCGGCGGACATGGGCTATCCGGGGAATGCCGGCGCACCCGAGGTGGTGGCGGCGATCCGCGATGCGATCACCCGGATCCGCGCGGCCGGCAGGGCGGCGGGAATCCTGTCGACCGAGGAGGCGCAGGCGCGCAGCTGGATCGAGACGGGCGCGAATTTCGTGGCGGTCGGGATCGACGTCGTGCTGCTGGCGAACGGGTTGCGGGCGCTGGCGGCCAGGTTCCGCTGAGGGGTGCGATGCGGGTTCTGACCTTCAACGTGCAGAACCTGCGCCTGCGCCGGGTCGGCGGCCACGACCGGCTGGACGGCGCGCGGGATTTCGACGACCCGGCGGATGCGCTGGACCGGGCGCTGGATTTCGCCGACCGGCGGTTGACCGCGGCGGTTCTGGCGCGCGGCGATGCTGATGTCTGCCTGCTGCAGGAGGTGTTCGACCGGGATTCGCTGGACTGGTTCCACGACCATCTGTTGTCGGCGGCCGGGGCGGCGCCCTGGCCCTGGCGGGCCTGCTTGCCGGGCAATGACGGGGCCGGACGGGATCTGGCGGTGATGGCGCGCCGGCCCTTTGCCGCGATCAGCCACGCGCGGCTGCTGCCCGAGGAGATCGGGCTGGAGGGGGCGCCGGGCACCAAGCCGGGCCGGCCGGTGTTCTGCCGGGACTGCCTGCAGGTCGAACTGGGCGCGCTGGTTCTGTTCGTCGTGCATTTCAAGGCCCCCTGGCCGGACCCCGAAACGGCCTGGGCGCAGCGCCGGGCCGAGGCGCTGGCGGTGCGCCGGCTGATCGCGCGGCGGTTCGACGACCCGGCGGCGGCGCTCTGGCTGGTGGCGGGCGATCTGAACGACCCGCAGCACGACACCGAACGGGCGGTGGCGCCGCTTCTGCAGGGGTTTTCCGTCGATCTGGCGGCGCGGGTGCCCGAGGGGGACCGCTGGACCTGGTGGCACGAGGAAGGCCGCCGCGGCAACCCCGATGCGTTGCTGGCCTCGCCGGCGCTGGCTGCGCGCTGGCCCTTGGCGGTGCCGCAGGTGGTCCGGGCAGGAATGGGGCGCGACGCGGGGGGCGCGGGGGCGCGGTTCGAGGATGTCGGCGCGCGGCGGCCGCATGCGAGCGACCATGCAGCACTGGTCTTGGATCTTCCGGGGCTCTAGGCTCGGGCTGTCACTGTTCTGTTACACCCGCCTGTCACAACCCCTGTCGAGCCCGTTTCATGCGCCAAGGCCCGTTGTCGATGCCCGAAGATCTGCGCCATTGCGCCGCGCTGCTGGATGCCTTGCCCGATCCGGCCTTGCTGGTCGGCCAGGCGCGCCGGATCCTGATGGCGAATCCCTCCGCCAACGAGCTGTTCGGCGCCCAGGTGACCGGTCAGTCGGTGATGTCCTACCTGCGCCAGCCCGAAGCCACCGCGGCACTGGAAAAGGGGTTCGCGGTGCTTGACGGCGCACCGCCCCCGGCGACGCCGGTCGAGGCGCGGATGATCCAGGCTGCGCCGACCCGCGAGACGGTTCTCCGGGTCAGCGTGGCGCCGGTCGCGGCCTCGATCGGCCTGCCGCTGCTGCTGATCACCCTGCGCGATATCAGCCATCTGGAGCAGGCCGAGCAGCAGCGTCGTGATTTCGTCGCCAATGTCAGCCACGAGCTGCGCTCGCCGCTGACCGTGCTGGCGGGGTTCATCGAGACGCTCAAGGGGCCCGCGCGCAACGACCCCGAGGCCACCGCCAGTTTCCTCGACATCATGGAGCGCGAGGCGCAGCGGATGACGCGGCTGGTTTCGGACCTGCTGTCGCTGTCGCGGGTGGAATCCGAAGAGCGGGTGCGCCCGCGCGGGCAGGTGTCGCTGTCCGAGGTGTTGCGGGCGACGCTGGCGGCCTTGCGTCCGCAGATCGAAGAGGCCGGGGTCGTCGTCGATTTCGCGGATCTGCCCGAGGCCCCGGCGATCCCGGGCGATCGCGACCAGCTGGTCCAGGTGTTTCACAACCTCGTGGAAAATGCGCTGAAATACGGCGGATCGGGCGGCCGGGTGCAGATTGCCCTGCAGCGGCTCGATGCGGTGCCGGGGATGGCCGGCCCGGTGCTGCGGGTCGAGGTGCGCGATTTCGGCGACGGTATCGACCCGATCCATATTCCGCGCCTGACCGAACGGTTTTACCGTGTCGACGGGCACCGCTCGCGGTCGATGGGCGGGACTGGTCTGGGGCTGGCAATCGTCAAGCATATCGTGAACCGGCACCGCGGCAGGTTTACCATCCGTTCGACCCGGGGCGAGGGCAGCACCTTCTCGGTGACGCTGCCCTTGGCCTGAGTTTCACCGAACCGTCACAATCCGGCGCTAGGGTGCCGCCAGAAACAAGAGACCACATACCATGACCCGAGAGCATATCGATTCCTCCTTTGACCAGGATCTGGAAATCATCCGCGAGGCCATGCTCGCGATGGGCGGCCGCGTCGAAGAGGCGATTACCCTGGCGGCCAAGGCGCTTGAGGACCGCGACGAGGACCTCGCGCAATCGGTGATCGAGGGCGATCACGCGATCGACCGGATCGAGGAAGAGATCGACCATCAGGTGGTTCGCCTGCTGGCCTTGCGCCAGCCGCAGGCGCGCGATCTGCGGGTGGTGATCTCGGTGATGAAGATGGCGGCCGACCTCGAACGGCTGGGCGACTATGCCAAGAACATGGCCAAGCGCGTGTCGGTTCTGGCGGGCGGCGCGCAGATCGAGGGCGCGGGCGCGGCGATCCGGCGGCAGGCGCGGCAGGTGGGGCAGATGCTCAAGGACATGCTCGACGCCTTCGCCGGGCTCGATGTGGCGCTGGCCGAGGACGTGATCGCCCGCGACGTCGAGGTGGATCACATGACCAACGCGCTGTTTCGCGAATTCATCACCCACATGATGGAGGATCCGCGCAACATCTCGGCCTGCCTGCACTACACCTTCATCGCCAAGAACGTCGAACGGATGGGCGATCTGGTGACCCAGTCGGCCGAGCATGTGGTGTTCCTGGCGACCGGGGAACGCCCCGGTGACCGGCCCAAGGGCGCCTCGACCGCAACCATCGACATGAGCGACGACTGAGGATCATGCTGATGAGCCGACCCGATACGCCGCTGGTGCTGGTTGTCGACGACGAACCGGCACAGCGCGCCTTGCTGAGCTACAACCTCGAGGCGGCGGGGTTCCGCGTCGCCACCGCCTCGGACGGCGAGGAGGCCCTGCTGCTGGTCGCCGAGGAAGCGCCCGACGTGATCTTGCTGGACTGGATGCTGCCGCGGGTCTCGGGGATCGAGGTGTGTCGCCAGCTGAAGTCGCACAAGGGCGCGGCGGATGCGGCGATCATCATGGTCTCGGCCCGTTCGGACGAGGCCGACCGGGTGCGTGGCCTGGAAACCGGGGCGGATGACTATATCACCAAGCCCTATTCGGTGACCGAGCTGCTGGCGCGAGTGCGCGCCAACCTGCGCCGGGTGCGCCCGGCGCAATCGGGCCGCGCGCTCGAGGTCAGCGGGCTGCGCCTCGACCCGGAATCGCACCGCGTGCACCGTGATGGCAAGGAATTGCACCTCGGCCCGACCGAATTTCGCCTGCTCAGCGCGCTGATGGAACGCCCGGGCCGGGTCTGGACCCGCGAGGCGCTTCTGGACCGGGTCTGGGGCCGCGATATCTATGTCGATACCCGCACCGTCGACGTGCATATCGGCCGGCTGCGCAAGGCGTTGAGCGTGCATGGCGGCGACGACCCGATCCGCACCGTGCGCGGCGCCGGCTATTCGCTGGAATAAGCGGGACGTGACACCGGGTCGAGTCCAGCGGTTCGACTCGGGTGGTTTGACTCCGGCGGCTTGACTCGGGCCGCCCGCGCGGTGCCAATCGGGGCACAGCACGGCGAGGGGAAAGACCATGACCACCACCACAACAACGGCAGCCCAGGGCTATGTCCCCGATCCGCGCAACGACGGCGTGCTGGTCTGGGTCAACGGCGATCTGGTGCCCAAGGCGCAGGCGGTGGTCAGCGTCTTCGACGCGGGTTTCGGCTTTGGTGACGGGGTCTGGGAAGGTCTGCGGCTGGTGCGCGGGCGCATCCTGCAACGCGAGGCGCATCTCGACCGTCTGTTCGAGGGCGCGCGGGCCATCGCGCTGGACATCCCGCAAGGCCGTGCCGGGATCGACGCGGCGATTGACGGGGTGCTGGCGGCGAACGGGATGACCGACGGCGCGCATCTGCGGCTGATGGTGACCCGTGGGGTGAAAGCCACCGCCAACCAGGATCCGCGCTTCATCCTGTCCGGGCCGACGGTGGTGATCACCGCCGAATACAAGACCCCGCGCCCCGAGGCGCGCGCGCGTGGGCTGACGCTCTTCACCTCGACGTTCCGCACCTCGGGGCCGGATGTCTTCGACCTGCACCTGAACTCCCATTCCCGGCTGAACCTGATCCAGGCGCTGATCCAGGCGATCAATGCCGGCGCCGACGAGGCGCTGATGCTCGACCCGCGGGGATTCGTCGCCTCGTGCAACTCGACCAATTTCTTCATCGTGCGCGGCGGCGAGATCTGGACCTCGACCGGCAACTATTCCTTCCGCGGCATCACCCAACGCGCGGTGATCGAGGCCTGCCGGGCGGCGGGGATCACCGTGCGCGAAGGCGACATGACGCTGGCGCAGGTCTATGCGGCGGATGAAGCCTTCGTCACCGGCACGCTGGGCGGTGTCACGCCGGTCACCCGGATCGACGGCCGCATGATCGGCACCGGCGCACCGGGTCCGCTCACCGACCGGGCCCGTGCGCTCTATGAGGCGGCTGTCTATCCGGTGTGACGGGGGCGCTCCCGCACTCTGTCACGGATCAAAGATCCGCTCCGCCGTTTGGGCCGGGCTCGCGTGCCGCGAGCCTGAAGAAAGGGGGCTTTGCCCCCTCGCCCTGCGGGCTCACCCCCAGGATATTTGAAACGCAAAGATGAAGCGATGTTGGCCCATCTTTGCGTCTTAAATATCCTCGGGGGATCCAAGGGGGTGGAAAACCCCCTTGGCGGGGTGCGGGGCTGGCCCCGCGCGGGCCGAGGGGGCTCGATGCCCCCGAGGCACGCCCCCAACAGGGTCAGTTACCCGGCAGAAGTTTGCCGGGGTTCATCAGCCCATCGGGGTCGAGCGCTTTCTTGATCTCGCCCATCACGCCCCAGGCCGGGCCGTGTTCCTGGTCCATGTATTTCAGCTTGCCCATGCCGATACCGTGTTCGCCGCTGACCGTTCCACCCAGGCGCAGCGCGCGTTTGGCCATGTTGGCGGCTAGCTGCGCGGCCTTTTCGTGTTCCGCGGCGTCGCCCGATGTCGGCAGCAGCAGGGCGTGGAAATTGCCGTCGCCGACATGGCCGACCATCGGCCCGGGGATGCCCGAGGCGGCGATTTCGGCGGCGGTTTCCTCGACGGCTTCCGCCAGCCGCGAGATCGGCACACAGATGTCGGTGGTCAGCGGATCGCGGCCGGGGTGAGCCTGCATGCCGGCGCGGTAGGTGTTGTGGCGCATCGCCCAGAGCGCGGTGCGGTCCTCGGGCTTTTCGGCCCAGCGAAAGCCCTGCGCGCCGAAGTCAGTGGCGATTTCGGCAAAGCGTTCGGTCTGTTCCGCCACGCCCTGTTCCGAGCCGTGGAACTCGATCATCAGGTGCGGCAGGTCGGGCCATTCGGTGCCCGACATCGCGTTGAACACAGCCGCGCCGGCAGCGTCGACGAATTCGATCCGCGCCATCGGGATGCCCGACTGGATCGTCGCGATCACCGCGTTGACCGCGCCCGACATGTCGTCGAAGGCGCAGACCGCGCTGCGGATTGCCTCGGGCTGGCCGTGCAGTTTCAGCGTCAGTTCGGTGATCAGCCCCAGCGTGCCCTCGGCGCCGACGAACAGCGCCGTCAGGTCGTAGCCGGTCGAGGATTTCGGCGCGCGGGTGCCGGTGCGGATGATCCGTCCGTCGGCGAGCACCACCTCGAGCCCCAGCACATTCGCCCGCATCGTGCCATAGCGCACCGCCGTGGTGCCCGAGGCTCGCGTCGAGGCCATGCCGCCGATCGAGGCATTGGCGCCGGGGTCGACCGGAAAGAACAGCCCGGTCGCGCGCAGTTCGGTGTTCAGCGCCTCGCGGGTGATGCCGGGTTGGACGGTGACCAGCATGTCCTCGGCGGCGATCTCGATCACCCGGTTCATGCGGCTGAAATCGACGGTGACGCCGCCGCGCGGGGCGATGGCGTGCCCTTCCAGCGAGGTGCCGGCGCCCCAGCCGATGATTGGCAGGCCGGCGGCGGCGCAGATCTGCACGATCTGCGACACTTCGGCTGTGGTCTCGGGATAGGCCACGGCATCGGGGGGCATCAGCGGCCAGTCGGCTTCCGAGCGTCCGTGCAGCTCGCGGTCGGATTGCGATCGGTTCAGGCGTGCGCCGAGCAGCGCGTCGAGCGCGGCAAAGGCCTCGTCTGCAGTGGTCATGGCGGGTCTCCCTGGTCTCCTCGGGGATGAGCCTAGCGCGCATGTCCGGGCGGCACCAGTGGCGCAGGCCTTGCAACTGGGCGCGATCTGCGCTTTGCGTGGGGAAAGAGGATCAATCGTGTCGTCACCGCCCCATCCCCCCCGCAAGGCCTCGCGTCTGCGCCGCCACCTGGCGCTGGCGATGCTGCGATTGCGCCGCAAGGGGCCGTCGCAGGCGTTGTTCTGGGCGATCGCCTTTGTCCTCGGTGTTGCTGCCGGGCTGGCGGCGCTGGTGTTTCGCACGGGTGTTTCGATCCTCGAACGGGTGTTGTATTCGGCGGATAATCACGCGGTTCTGGCCGGTGCCGCCCTGATGCCCTGGTGGGCGCTGGTGGCGATTCCGGCGGTTGGCGGGCTGGTGGTGGGGGTGATCCTGCACCGCTTTACCCCGGACGGCCGGGTGCGGGCGGTCGCCGACGTGATCGAGGGGGCGGCGCTGGGGCAGGGGCGTGTCGAGGTGCGCGAGGGGCTGGCCTCGGCGCTGGCGTCGATGATCACCCTGGGCACCGGCGGGTCGGCCGGGCGCGAGGGGCCAGTGGTGCATCTGGCGGCGGTGATTTCGACCGGGATCGCGCGCAAGATCAATGCCAGCGGCATCACCGGGCGCGACCTGCTGGGCTGCGCGGTGGCGGGGGCGGTTTCGGCCAGTTTCAACGCGCCGCTGGCGGGGGCGATCTTTGCGATGGAGGTGGTGTTGCGCCATTATGCGCTGCACGCTTTTGCGCCGATTGCCATCGCCTCGGTAATGGGCACGGTGGTCAACCGGCTGCATTTCGGAGACGTGGCCGAGTTCACCCTGCCGGTGCGCAATGCCGTCGCCTTTTACTGGGAGATCCCGGCCTATCTGATCCTGGGGCTGGTGTCGGGGTTGGTGGCGGCGGCGCTGATGCGGTCGATCTTTGTCGCCGAGAACGTGGCCAACACCCTGCAGGACCGCTGGCGGGTGCCACGCTGGCTGCGCCCGGCGATTGCCGGGACACTGGTGGGGGCGTTGGCGATCGTGGCGCCGCAGGTGATCGGCATCGGCTATGAGGTGACGACGCTGGCGTTGACCGGGCAGTTGCTGCTGCTGCCGGCGATCGGCATCGCCGCGGCCAAGGTGCTGGCGGTGTCGATCACGCTGGGCGGGCGGATGGGCGGCGGAGTGTTCTCGCCGTCGCTGGTGGTCGGATCGTTGACCGGGCTGGCCTTTGGCCTGATCGCCACGGGGCTGATCCCGGCCTATTCCGGCAGCGCCGCGACCTATGCGCTGGCCGGGATGGGGGCGGTTGCGGCCTCGGTTCTGGGGGCGCCGGTGTCGACGGCGCTAATCGTGTTCGAACTGACCGGCGACTGGCAGACGGCGATTGCGGTGCTGGCGGCGATCTCGACGGCGACGGCGGTCGCCAGCCGCTTCGTGCGACGTTCGTTCTTCCTGACGCAACTGGCGCGGCGCGGGGTGAGGATCGCCCAGGGGCCGCAGGAATACCTGCTGCAACTGGTCGGCATCGCCCATGTCACGCGCCGCCCGGGCAGTCCCGGGGCGCTGCCGATGGCGGTTCTGGAAAGCCTCGCGCAGGACGAGATGTGCGTCGATCATCAGGCGCGGCTGAAAGAGGCGCTGCGCCGGTTCGAGCGCACCAGCGCCTCGCATCTGGCGGTGACCGCCCTGTCGCCGGCGGGCGAGGTCGCAGTGGTGGGCTGCCTGAGCCATGTCGATGCGCTCAGGGCCTTCAACCAGGCGCTGGCCGAAATCGCGGCCGAAGAGCATTCCTGAAGGTGCCCTTGCCCGAATCGCCGGACTGTCGCAGGCTTTGAGGATCATGCGCAGCCGTTCCAAAGCCTTGCCGAGACTGATCGCGGCCACGGTGCTCGCCGTGGGGATGGCGCTGCCGGCCGCGGCACAGAAAGCGCCGGCGGGGAATGGCGGGGTATCGGTGACCGCGCCGTTGCGGGCGCTGCTGGCGACGATTCCGGCCGATCTGGTGCAGCCTATGCGCGAGGCACCGGACATCGCCTTTGGCGACATCGAGGCGGCGCGGGGGCTGCCGCAATCGGCGCTGGGGGATGGGGATGCGCGTTTTGACCCGGCGCTGCTGCCGGTGTTGCGCGCATTGCCCGCGGGCCGGTTTACCGAGGATCCGGCACTGATCTCGGGCGGCTGGGCCGGGCGGGTCGGATTCGATCCGATCGATCTGCGCGCCCTCCTGACCATCGACCGCGCGCCGCTGCGGATGACCGTGCTGCGCCTCGATCCGGCGGTTGCGCCGCGGGTGGGGCCGGCGCTGGCGGCGTCCGGCTATGCCAGCCGGGCGGATCGGCCCGGGGCCTGGGCGGTGGGCGAGGATTTCGCCATCGACTTTGCTGCCCGCGCCCAGGGCGATCCCTTCCGCGGCATGCTGGGGGCGGCGTCGCGGGTGGCGGTCGACGGTGACCTATTGCGTCATGCCAACGGTTGGCCGGCCTTCGACATCCTGCGCGCCCCGGGCCCGGCCACTGCCGACGCCGCCCCGACGCTGGTGCCGCTGCTCGAGGCGATGGACCGGCTGGACGCGGGCGCGTTGCTCCGCGCGGTGATCCTGCCCAATGCGGCGGGGCTGTCGCTGCAGGATCCGATGGCGGTGATTCAGGGCCGGGCGCCGCCGGCGCCTTCGGTGGTCTGGCTGTCGGCGGTGATCGCGGATTTCGCGCAGGGTGACCGGGTGACTGGCGCGCTGATCCTGGCCACCCCGGCGCTGCCCGACCCCGAGGCCGTGCGGGCTGCGGTGCTGACCCGCTGGGCCGAGCCCGGGCTGTTTCTGGATGGCCGGCGCAGCTTTGCCGAGGCGGTGGGCGCGACGCCTGCGGTCACGGTCGCCAACCTCGGCGGGATGGCGGTGATGATCCTCGCGCTGGAAATGCCGGCCGGCCACCAGCGCCATATCGGCGAGAATTCCGCCTTCCGGCTGTTTCTGAACGCGACCTACCAGCGCAGCATGGGCTTTCTGCCCTGAGGGTCAGTCGCGCGCCAGCGGGTGGTGGTCCATCACCAGGGCGCGCAGGCGTTCGTCCAGCACATGGGTATAGATCTCGGTCGATCCCAGATCGGCGTGGCCCAGCAGCGTCTGGATCACCCGAAGATCCGCGCCACCGGCCAGAAGATGCGTGGCAAAGGCGTGGCGCAGGACATGGGGGCTGACGCGCTCGGGGTCCAGACCGGCGCGGGTGGCGACCTCCTTGACCAGCCCGTGAAAGCGCATCCGCGTCATGTGCCCGGCCTCGCCGCGCGCCGGAAACAGGAATTTCGAGGCGGGTTTGCCCTTGGCGCGCTCGACATCCTCGGCCCGGTCGCGATGGCTCAGCCAGACGGCGACGGCGGCGCGCGCGGGATCCGACAGCGGCACCAGACGGTCCTTGTTGCCCTTGCCGCGCACCATCAGCATCTCGGGTGCGCCGCGCAGCGCGGCATGGGGCAGGCCGACCAGCTCGCTGACCCTGAGGCCGGTGGCATAGAGCAGCTCGAACAGGCAGGCGTTGCGCGCCCGCGTCGCCGGGTCGGGCCCGTGATCGCGTGCGACGTCCAGCATTCGGGCGACCTCGTCCTGGGTCAGCGTGCCGGGCAGGCGCTGCGCGCGCCCGGGCCCGTCGATGCGCAGCGTCGGGTTGTCGCCACGCCATCCCTCGTCATAGGCAAAACGATAGAACTGCTTGAGCGCCGAGAGCCGCCGTGCCCGTGTCGCCCGGGACATCCCTTCGGCATCCAGCGCGACCAGATACCCTTCGATATCGTCGGCCTGTGCCTCTGCCAGCCCCGGACCGTGATCACCCAGCCAGTCGGCGGCGTGGCTCAGATCGCGGCCATAGGCCAGCAGGGTGTTGCGCGCCGAGCCCTTTTCGGCGGCAATTGCATCGAGAAAGGTCGAGATCTGACGGCGGGTGGCGGCGTCGGGCATTGGCTCAGCCGTGCCGTTCCAGCAACAGGCTTTCCAGCGCCGTGCGCCGTGCCGTGTCCTCAAGCCCCAGGATTCGCAAGGTCGTCAGCCCTTCAGCCAGCATCCGCGGATCGCCCGGGCCGCCCAGTTGGGCCAGCACGCGCAGGATTTCTTCGCCCAGACGCCCCTGGGCCAGACGGTCACGCAGGCCTTCGGGCTCGGGCGGGGTAGGGCCAAAGGCCAGTGCCACGGCCGGCGCCAGTTCGCCTGGCATCGACCCTGCCAGCGCCGGGTCGAGCCCCCGCGCCACGGCCGCCAGAAAACGCGCCTCGCCGGGCGCATTCGCCGGCAGCGCCAGCGCCACGGTCTCGTAATCCTCGGACAGCAGGCCGATGCGAAAGGCCAGGTCGCCGGCCTCGCCGGTCAGCGCCAGCTGCCGCAGGGGCAGGGCATAGAGATTGGCCATCGCCACCTCCAGCTCGCCGGCCTGGATCAGCGGCCAGGCGTCGAGCAGTGCGGCTCCCGCGGCAGCCGGATCGCCCGAATGGATCGCCTCGTCCAGCGCCTGCACCGCCCGCACCCGCTCCCAGATCCCGCCCGAGGCGGCGGCGCGGCGTTCGGTGTAAAGGCCCAGCAGCCGGTTGGGCGACAGCGCGCCCACCCGCACCAGCCGTTCCGCGGCTTCGAGCTGCGCGCGCCAGCCGATCGTGCCGCGCAGGTCGGCATGGGCAAAGGCCACCGGCAGCCCCAAGGTGCTGACCGGATCCCCCGCCGCCTCCAATAGCCGCCAGACCAGCGGGCTGGGCGTGCCGGTCGGCGGCGGCAGCAGGGACGAAGCCCCGGGCAGGCGTTCGTCGCCATGCACGAAATGGGTCAGCAGGTCGGACTCATAGGCCGAGATCGACCCCGACAGGGCCGCCTGGTCCAGCAGGTCGCTGGCCTCTTGCCAGCGCCCGTCACGGGCCAGGCAGAACACCGTCGCTGCATCGTCGCCCACCGGCGGCTGGTCGATCAAGACCCCGATGCAGGCCTGGTGTTCGTCGCCCAGCAGCAGCCCGATGTCAAAGCGACGCAACCGCAGCAGCGGATCGCTGGACCCCAGCGCATCCAGCACCGCCGCCGCATGGTCCAGCGCGCCGAATTCCACCAGCTTGTCGACTCGCGCCAGCAGGAAATCGGGGCGCGCCACGCCGTCCAGCCCCGGCTCGGGGAGCGGCGCGTTGAACTCGGCCAGCAGCAGATGCAACGTCCGGTCGCGCAGCGATGGCAGCATGTCGGCGGGCAGCGCCTCGATCAATTCGGCCAGGGTTCCCGCCGAGGTCGGCCCCCACAGCGTCGCCGGCAGCCCGACCCGCGCCGCCGGATAGAGGCCCACCGCCTCGGGCCGCAATGCATCGAGCGCCCGCACCGAAATGCCATTCCCGCCCCCGGCCAGCGACGGCGGGGTGACCGGATAGGCCCCCGGTTCGGGCGACACGGCGCTCTGACGCAGCCAGTCGATGGCCGAAAGCGGCCCGTTCGTCTGCGCCAATGCCGGTCCCCAGCCCAGAGCGGCCGGCGCCAGAAGCAGCAAGAGCAGGCCGGGCTTTGGGTTCATGCGCCTCAGTTCCCGTTCAGATTGACCGGAAAGCTGTGCTCCTGCGGCGCGCGTGACAAGTCCCCGACATAAGCAAAGGCGACAAAACCCAGGCCGCCGACCACCAGCAGCATCACGATCAGCCGGAACAGGTAGCCGAAGAAACCGGGTCCGTCGTCATAATGGCGCATCGCGGGCATGGGTGTTGTCCTGTCTTGCTCGTCCGTCGCGGGCGCTTCGGTCCCGTCTCGCGTTTTATAACTGGAACTTGCCGCAAGATCACGCCATTCAGGGGCACAAAGTGGAAAATCGCCGGCTTGTGATGCGGCCGGGGGTGAGGGGCATGACGCCGAGGCTGAAGAAAAGCGTGGTGATGGTCGGCATGATGGGTGCCGGCAAGTCGGCGGTCGGCAAGGAACTGGCGCAGCAACTGGGCGTGCCGTTCCTCGATTCCGATGCCGAGATTGAGCGCGCCGCCAATGCCACCATCGCCGAGATCTTCGCCCGCGACGGCGAAGCCTTCTTTCGCGACAAGGAAGCGCAGGTGATTGCGCGGCTGATCGACGACGAGCCTTGCGTGCTGTCGGTCGGCGGCGGTGCCTTCCTGCGCGGCGACACCCGGGAGCGGATCACCGAGCGCGGCGTCTCGGTCTGGCTCAAGGCCGATATCGACACGCTCTGGCAGCGGGTGCGGCGCAAGGACACGCGCCCGCTTCTGCGCACCGCCAATCCGTTTCAAACCCTGGCCGAGCTGATCGCGGCGCGCGAACCTGCCTATTCCCGCGCCGATCTGACGGTGCAGACCACCGCCGATTACGCCATCGAAACCACCGCCGAAAAGGTGATCGAGGCGCTGGCAACGCGCCCCGATGTGCTCGACTATGTCTGAAGGACCGACCATGCCCCAGCCCATTCCCGCCATCGACGACGTCGCCGTGAATCTGGGCGAGCGGTCCTATGTGGTCCGCGTGGGGCAGGGGTTGATCGCCCGTGCCGGGGCCGAGATCGCGCCGCTGCTCAAGCGTCCGCGGGTTTGGGTGGTGACCGAAGCGACCGTGGCCGGGCTGCATCTGGAGCCACTGCGTGCCGGGCTTTCCGCTGCCGACATCGCGATGGAGGCGCTGATCCTGCCGCCGGGCGAATCGACGAAAAGCTGGCCGCATCTGGAACGCACCGTCGAATGGCTGCTGGACCAGAAGGTCGAGCGCGGCGACATCGTGGTGGCCCTGGGCGGTGGGGTGATCGGCGACCTCGTGGGCTTTGCCGCGGCGATCCTGCGCCGGGGCGTCCGATTCGTGCAAATCCCGACCTCGCTTCTGGCGCAGGTCGACAGCTCGGTGGGCGGCAAGACTGGGATCAACACCGCCCAGGGCAAGAATCTGGTCGGCGCCTTCCACCAGCCCTCGCTGGTGCTGGCCGATATCGACGCGCTCGACACGCTGCCCGGGCGCGACTTCCTCGCGGGCTATGGCGAGGTGGTGAAATACGGGCTGCTGGGCGACGCGGCCTTCTTCGACTGGCTCGATGCGAACGGCCCGGCGCTGGCCGCCGGCGACAAGGCGCTGCGCCAGCAAGCGGTGCGTCATTCGGTGCGAATGAAGGCCGATATCGTCGAGCGCGACGAGACCGAGCAGGGCGACCGCGCGCTGCTCAACCTCGGCCATACCTTCGGCCATGCGCTGGAATCCGCGACCGGCTATTCCGATCGTCTGCTGCACGGCGAAGGCGTGGCGATCGGCTGCCTGCTGGCCTTCGACCTTTCGGCGCGGCTGGGCCTGTGTTCGCAGGAAGCCCCGGCACGGGTTGCCGACCACCTGCAGCGCATGGGCATGAAACGCGCGCTGGCCGAGATCCCCGGCGATCTGCCCGGGCGCGACGCGCTGATCGCACTGATGGCGCAGGACAAGAAGGTCCAGGCGGGGCGCATGCGCTTCATCCTGGCGCGCGCCATCGGCGACAGCTTCGTCACCGCCGACGTCCCGCGCGAGACCCTCGCGGCGCTTCTGGACGAGGCGCTCAAGGCGCGCTGATCCACCCTATCCTTGTGCCTCAAATATCCCGGGGGGTGAGCCGCAAAGCGGCAAGGGGGGGGCAGCGCCCCCCCCTTCCTCGATTTCAACGGCGCAAACGTTCCGGCGCTCAGCGCCCGCGGATTCGCGGGTCCAGCGCGTCGCGCAGACCATCGCCGATATAGTTGACGCTCAGCACCACCAGCGAGATGAACACCCCCGGCAGCATCGACCGCGACGGGTATTGCTGCAGGTAATCCACCCCGTCCGCCACCAGCCGTCCCCAGGTCGGGAAGTCGGGCGGGAAGCCCATGCCGAGGAAGCTCAGCGCGCTTTCGGTGATGATCGCGGTGGCCAGCATCAGCGTGGCCGAAACCATCACCGGCGACAGCACGTTGGGCAGGATGTGGCGCAGGATCAGCCGGCGCGGCGGCGTGCCGATCGAACGCCCGGCCAGGACGTATTCGCGCTCTTTCAGCGCCAGAACGTCGCCCCGCACGACCCGCGCAGTGCGCATCCACGAGGTGATGGCAATCGCCACGACGATCAGCAGGAACATCCCCGTCTCGACGCCGAAGGCCGAACTCAGCGGCTGGCGGAACAGCATCGACATGACCAGCAGCAAGGGCAGCAGCGGCAGCGCCAGAAAGAGGTCGGTCATCCGCATCAGCAATCCGTCGATGCGGCGGAAATACCCCGCCATCACGCCGATCGCAGTGCCGATGAACACCGACAGCACCATCGCCACAACCCCCACCGCCAGCGAGACCTGTCCGCCCTTCATCATCCGGGCAAAGATGTCGCGGCCCAACTGGTCGGTGCCGAAGGGATGCGCCAGGCTGAAGCCCTGATTGCGGGACCGGATGTCGATATAGGTCGCGTCATAGGGCCACAGCGTCGGCCCGACAAAGCAGAACAACAAGATGGCGATGAACACGACCGAGCCGACCAGCGCGCCCTTATGGGTCTTGAACTGGTCCCAGACGTCCCACCACTGGTTGCGGGGTGCGCGGAACGAGACGGTGTCAGTCATAGCGGATCCTGGGGTCAAGGATGGCATAGAGGAGGTCGGCGATCAGGTTGAAGGCGACGATCAGGATCGCGAATACCACCGAGAGGGTCAGCACCATCGGGAAATCCGAGGCATAGATCGCGATGATCAACAGTTGCCCCAGCCCGTTCACGCGAAAGATGTTTTCGGTGATGATCGCGCCGGTAAAGATCGTGGGGATCCCCAGCGCAATCACCGTGACCACCGGGATCATCGAGTTGCGCAGCACGTGCAGCAGCACCACCACGCGCTCGGTCATGCCCTTGGCCCGCGCGGTGCGCACATAGTCCTGGGTCATGTTGTCGAGCATCGCCGCGCGCATGAAGCGCACGATCTGCGCGGTGTTGTAAAGCGTCAGCACAAAGACCGGCATCGCCATCTGCCTGAGCTGCAGCAGGAAGTTCCCGAAACTGTCGACGACCAGCGTCGTGTCGTAGATGATCGGGAACCAGCCCAGCCAGACCGAGAAGATCAGCATCAAGAGCGGGCCGGTGAAGAAGGTCGGCAGCGAAAAGCCGACCATCGACACGAAGGTGCCCACCTGGTCGAACCAGCTGTATTGCTTGTAGGCCGAATAGACGCCGATCGGCACCGCGATCAGGATCCCGAAGATATAGCTCAGGCCAACGACCCACAGCGTCTGCGGCAGACGCTGGGCGATGATGTCCGCGACCGGCGAGCGCGTCTGGAACGAGATGATCCGCTGGCCTTCCACCGCCAGGCTCTCGATCCCGGTCATGTTCGCCAGCATGTGGCTGGGTTCGACGATCGTGAACATATAGAGCCACTTGTAGAAGCGCACGAACCAGGGCTCGCCCAGCCCCAGCGCGAGGCGCATCTGTTCGCGGACTTCGGGCGGAATGGTCAGCGGCATTTCCGCCATCGGGTCGCCGGGTGACAGCTCCAGCAGCAGGAAGATGATCAGAGCGATGAACAAAAGCGTCGGGATCGCCAGGAGGATCCGTCGCAGCGTGTAGTTGAACATTGGGGGCGCCTTGGTTCAGCGTTCTCGGTCGGGGTGGGTCCGCCCCGCGGGGGGCGGACCCGGAGGGGTCAGGTCACTGGATGCGATACCAGTCGGCGATGTTCCACAGGCCCGAATCCCAGACGTTCAGCAGCACGCCGCCCAGCGAGTTGGCATGCGCATCGACGCGGCCGCGGTCGACCAGCGGCACGGTGACGAAGTTCTGAACCAGGATGTCGTTCAGCTCACGGCCGATGCGGCCCCGCTCGTTGATGTCGGCGGTCTGAGCCAGCTGCAGGTGCAGCGCGTCATAGGCCGGATCGCAGAAGCGGTTGATGTTCTCACCCTGCCACTGGGTCGCGGGACGCGGCTCGTGGTCGCAGCGCCAGGCGCCGAGATAGTTCTCGGGGTCGGTGCCGGTGAAGTTGTTGGCATACATCTCGACGTCGGCATAGAACTTCTGGAACGTGTCGGGCGAGCCCGGGTCACCCCCGAAGAACACCGAGGCGTTCACGTTGCGAAGGTTGGCTTCGACGCCGATCTCGCGCCACCACTGCTGGATCAGGGCCTGGAAGTCCTGACGCACGGCGTTGGTCGAGGTCTGGTAGTCGATCACCAGGCGGCGGCCGTCGGCGTTGACGCGGATCCCGTCGCCGCCGGGGGTCCAGCCGGCTTCGGTCAGCAGCGCGCGGGCGCCGTCGAGATCCTGAACGGCACAGCCTTCATTGGCTTCCGAGCGGAAAATCGGCGGGTTCGGCACGATGTTGCAGGCGACGCGGCCGGCCTGGCCATAGCCGATCTCGACCAGCAGTTCGCGGTCGATGGCCATGCTCAGGGCCTGACGCACGCGCATGTCCGACAGGATCGGATGCGGCGCTTCGCGGGTCGACCGCACCTCGGGCGACAGATCCGGCGACGGGTCGGTCAGGTTCATCTCGATCCGTTCGACCAGCGTGCCGAAGGCCGAGATCGGAACGCCATGACCGCCCTGGGCCATCGTCGCGATCACGTCGGGGGCCAGCTGCAGGTTCCAGGCGTAATCCATCTCGCCGGTTTCCATCACCGCGCGACCGGCCGAGGCCGCGTCACCGCCGCCTTTCAGCGTCATGGTGGCGAAATGGGGCAGCGAGGGGTCGCGGTAGTTGGGGTTGGCTTCCAACTGGATCACGTCGTTCGGACGGAAATCCACGACGCGGAACGCCCCGGTGCCGACCGGCGAGAAGTTCGCCTCGGTGCACTCGGGCGCGCGGGCACCGAGGCAGTTTTCGAACTGGGCACGCTGCAGGATCGGCGACGAGGCTGAGACGAACGGGCCATACGGCACGGGCTTGGGCACCGAGAAATGCACGGTCACGGTGCGCTCGTCGACCACTTCGACCGACTCGACGTCGTTGAAGTTGCGCAGCTGCGCGCAGCCGCCTTCGGGATGCATGCAGTATTCGGCGGTGAACGCCACGTCGGCCGCGGTGACCGGGGTGCCGTCGGACCACAGCAGACCCTCGCTCAGGCGCCAGGTGATCGACATCAGGTCTTCGGACACGCCGCCGTTTTCCACGGTCGGCACTTCGTCGACCAGCCACGGCACCAGTTCGCCGTTTTCATTGTAGCGCGCCAGCGGCTCGAGCACGATGCTCGAGGCTTCCTGCTCCTTGGTGCCGCCCGACAGATAGGGGTTCATGATCGACGGCGCTTGCCAGTAGATCAGGTTCAGGTGACCGCTTTCGCCGCGCTCCGCAAAGGCCGTCGCCGGCATCAACGCGATCGCAGCAGCGGCCCCGAGCAGGGCAACTCTGGTAGTCATGCATCCTCTCCTTGTTGGATCTGGTTTTGGGTGTGCTCAGCCTGAGCGCCACCGGTTCGTCCGGTGGTCTTGTCTTGGTTGTGCAGGTGACAGGCCACGAAATGCCCGGGCAGGATCTCGCGGGTTTCGGGCTCGATCTGGCGGCAAATGTCCATCACCCGCGGGCAGCGGGTGCAGAAATTGCAGCCCTGGGGCGGATTCGCCGGCGAGGGCACGTCGCCGGTCAACACGATCCGGTCCTTGCGCCGCTCGGCCGAGGGGTCGGGTTCGGGCACCGCCGACAGCAGCGCCTCGGTATAGGGGTGGGCCGGATGATCGTAGAGGTCGACGACCGGTGCCAGTTCGACGATCTTGCCCAGATACATCACCGCCACCCGGTCCGCGATATGGCGCACCATGCTGAGGTCGTGGCTGATGAACATGTAGGTCAGGCCGAACTGGTCCTGCAGTTCCTCCAGCAGGTTCACGACCTGCGCCTGGATCGACACGTCCAGCGCGGCGATCGGCTCGTCGCAGACGATGAAGCGCGGGTTCAGGGCCAGCGCACGGGCGATGCCGATCCGCTGACGCTGGCCACCGGAAAAGGCATGCGGATAGCGATGGGCGAAATCGCGGTTCAGACCGACCGCGTCCATCAGCTCATAGATCCGCTCCAGCTTCTTCTTGCGGTCCCAGTCGGTGTGTTCGTCCAGCGGTTCGCCGATGATGCCGGCGACGGTCATCCGCGGATTCAGGCTGGCCTGCGGATCCTGGAACACCATCTGCATCGACGGGCGCTTCTTGCGCAGGGTTTCCGGAGGCAGATCGGCGATGTTCTCACCGTCGATGGTGATCGACCCGGCGGTGGCGTCATAAAGGCGCAGGACGGCGCGCCCGCAGGTCGACTTGCCGCAGCCGGATTCCCCGACGATGCCCAGCGTCTCGCCCTCGTAGATGTCGAAACTGACATCGTCGACCGCCTTGACCGATCCGACCTGCCGCCGCAACAGGCCACCGTAGATCGGAAAGTAGAGCTTGAGGTTGCGGACCTCGACCAGTTTTCGGCGCGGACTCATGCGGTGGCCCCCCGGTGATCCCAATGGCAGGCCACGTCGTGGCGGTCTCCGATCTCGCGCCGCAGCGGGTTTTCCTGGCTGCAGCGGTCAAAGGCGTGGACGCAGCGGGCCATGAACGGGCAGGCAGAGGGCTGGCGGGCCAGAATTGGCGGCTGCCCCTCGATCACCCGCAGCTTGTCTTCGCGCTCGCCGTGCAGCTTGGGCATCGTGCGCAGCAGGGCGCGGGTATAGGGATGGGCGGGGTTGCCGAACACCTCGCGCACCGGCCCCTGTTCGACGACCTGGCCGCCATACATCACCATCACCCGGTCGGCGATGCCGGCGATCACCCCCAGATCATGGGTGATCCAGATGATCGCCATGCCCAGCTTTTGGCGCAGTTCCTTGACCAGTTCCAGGATCTGCGCCTGGATCGTCACATCCAGCGCGGTGGTCGGCTCGTCCGCGATCAGCACCTTGGGGTCGCAGGCCAAGGCGATGGCGATCATCACCCGCTGGCGCATCCCGCCCGAGAACTGGTGCGGATAGTCCTTGAGCCGGCGCCGCGCATCGGGGATGCCGACCAGCTCCAGCAATTCGACTGCGCGATCGCGCGCCTGCGCCTTGGTCATCCCCAGGTGAACGCGCAGCGGTTCCATCAACTGGAAGCCCACCGTGAACACCGGGTTCAGCGAGGTCATCGGATCCTGAAAGACAAAGCCGATCTCGCGGCCGCGGACGAGCCGCAGGCTTTCTTCGTCCATCGTCAGCAGATCGCGGTCGCCCAGCAGAACCTGTCCGTCGCGCACTTCGGCGGGGGGAGAGGGCAAAAGGCCCAGAAGCGACATCATCGTCACGGATTTGCCCGAGCCGCTTTCCCCGACAACCCCCAGCAATTCGCCCGGTTTCAGATCAAAGCTGACCGTGTTGACGGCGTGGATTTCGCCTGCACGGGTGCGGAAAACGGTCTTCAGGTTCCTGACATCAAGAACCGGCGTGGCCCCATCGGGCATGCACACCTCCCAGTGTGTGATTTGTCCCCGATTTCTTTTTGAATCAGGTTTCTGAGGCTGAGAGTGGCAGGAGTCCTGCGATGTGGCAACAAAAAACGCGCCCGAAAAATACGCAAATTATGCAGTATATTGCAATCGGCGTATAATCAGCCAGTTTCCTCGTATACGCCCAATCCGTCGGCAACTCCGGTCCGAAACCCCACGCGAACCCTTGACGATACCCCGTGCGCGCGGCGAGGATGCCCGGAATCCGAGCTGGGAGCCCCTCCATGACCGAGAAAACGCCTGAAGAACTGGGCGCACGCGCAATTCTCGACCGACTGATCGCCTTTCCGACCATCAGCCGTGACACCAATCTGCCGCTGGTCGACTGGGTTCAGGATTACCTCGCGTCACATGGGATCGACAGCAAGCGCGTGATGTCTCCCTGCGGCACAAAGGCGCATCTTTATGCGCATGTCGGACCGCAGATCGCCGGTGGGGTGGTGCTGTTGGGGCATACCGATGTGGTGCCGGTCGACGGGCAGGACTGGACCACCAATCCCTGGGACGTGACTGAAAAGGACGGCAAGCTGTTCGGCCGCGGCACCTGCGACATGAAAGGCTTTGATGCGCTGGCGATCGCGGCGCTGGTCGCGGCCTCGAAACGTCCGCTGGCGCGGCCGCTGCAGTTGGCGCTCAGCTATGACGAGGAGGTCGGCTGCATGGCGGTCGCGGATCTCGTCGAGGAGATGGTGGGCACCGACCTGCCGCGCGCCGAATCGGTGATTGTTGGCGAGCCCTCGATGATGAAGGTGGTGACCGGGCACAAGGGCGGCGTCGGTCTGGCGATGCATGTCCACGGCTACGAGGTGCATTCCTCGCTGCAGCCCTATGGTGTCAGCGCGGTGATGGAGGGGGCGCGGTTGATCCAGTGGGCCAACGACCGCAACGCCGAAAATGCCGCCGCCACCCCGTCGGAACTGGCCGCGCCCTTTGATCCGCCGTTCTCGACGCTGCATGTCGGCATGATCTCGGGCGGCACCGCGCATAACATCACCGCCAAGGATTGCGAGTTCCTGATTTCGGTCCGGCAGGTGCCGGGCGATACCGGCTGGGGCGACAAGATCGCCGCCGCCGCGCGTGCCATCGAGGCGGATATGAAGAAGATCCGCCCCGAAGCCTGGATCGAGATGACCGGCGTGTTCGGCGTGCCGCCCCTGACCCCCGAGAACGGCGGCCCGGCCGAGACCCTGGCGCGGCGGCTGACCGGCGACAACGGCCAGCATGTCGTCAGCTACGGCACCGAGGGTGGCCAGTTCCAGGTGCGCGGCTATTCGGCGGTGGTCTGTGGCCCCGGCGATATCGCCCAGGCGCACCAGCCTGATGAATTCCTGACGCTCGAGCAATTTGCCGCCGGGCAGGCCTTTATGGAGCGGCTGGTCGACGATCTCTGCCGATGACCCGCATCCTGCTGATCGAGAACAACGACGACGGCGCCGAGCCCGAGCGCATCCGTCAGTTTCTCGACCGCACCGGGCGCGGCTATCGGGTGGTGCGGCCCTATCGGGGTGATCCGGTGCCACGTTCGGCCGAAGGGCTGGATGCGGCGGTGATCTATGGCGGTGTGCAGGAGATCTATCAGACCGACCGGTATCCGTTCCTGGCCGACGAACACGCCTTTGCCGTCGATGCGGTGGCGCGGGGCGTGCCGTTGCTGGGGCTGTGCCTGGGCGCGCAGTGCATCGCCTATGCCCACGGCGCCGAGGTCGCGCCACACCCCGAGGGGGTCAAGGAATTCGGTTATTATCCGATCATCCCGACCGAGGCCGGGCGCGACCTGTTGCCCGAGGCGATGGTGATGCCGCAGTGGCACGGCCACGGCTTCGCGATCCCCGAGGGGGCAGAGCGCCTGGCGGGCAGTGCGCTTTATCCCAATCAGGCATTCCGGATGGGCTCGGCCTGGGCGTTCCAGTTCCACCCCGAGGTGACGCCAGACCGCATGCGCCGCTGGCAGGCCCATCCCGACGCGCCGTGGACCGCGCCCGGGGCGCAGCCACTGGCCGAGCAAGAGGCGCTGATGGCGGCGCATGATTTGGCGATCGCCGCCTGGTTCGATGCCTTCCTGACCCGGTTCTTTCCATGACGTTCTTTCCCTTTCACGGTGCGGGCACGCCTGAGCACACCGCCGCCTTGCCCAAGGCGGCCGATGTCGTGGTGATCGGCGGTGGCATCGCCGGGGTCACCACCGCCTGGGAACTGGCGGGGCAGGGGCTGCAGGTGGTGCTGTGCGAAAAGGGTCGCGTTGCCGCCGAACAATCGGGCCGCAACTGGGGCTGGATCCGGGTGCAGGGCCGCGACCCGGCGGAGATCCCGCTGGTGCTTGAGGCCCGCCGCCACTGGACCCGCTGGGCGGAGCGCCTGGGGCCGGCACTGGGCCACCGGGTGGCGGGTGTAACCTATCTGGCGCGCGACGCGGCCGAGGTGAGCGATTATGAGAGCTGGCTGGAGCAGGCGCGCGATTATGATCTGGACAGTCGGCTGTTGAGCCGCGCGCAGATCGCCGCGCTGTTTCCCGACGCGCCGCCCGGGCACTGGCCGGGTGCGCTGCACACCCCGTCCGATGGCCGGGCCGAGCCCTTTGTCGCGGTGCCGATGATCGCCCGCGCGGTGGCCGCGGCGGGTGTGGCGATCCGCGAGCACTGCGCGGTGCGCGCGCTCGACATCGCCGCCGGACGGGTGGCGGGGGTGATCACCGAGGCCGGGCGCATCGCCTGCGACGCGGTGGTGCTGGCGGGGGGCGCGTGGTCCTCGCTGCTGCTGCGCGCCCACGGGGTCAGCATCCCGCAACTGGCGGTGCTGTCCTCGGTCGCGGCGACCGCGCCAATGCCGGCCTTTTTCGACGGCGCGGCGGCGGATCGCGATTTCGCGCTGCGGCGGCGGGCGGATGGCGGCTATACGCTGGCGCCGGGCTCGTCGCATGTGTTTCACCTTGGTCCCGACGCCTTCCGCCATGTTGCCGCCTTTCGCGCCATCGTCCGCGAAAGCTGGCGCAGCACCCGGTTTCGTGCCGGCGCGCCGCGCGGCTTTCCCGATGCCTGGACCACACCGCGCCGCTGGTCGCCCGACCGGCCCGGCCCGTTCGAGGCGATGCGCGTCCTTGATCCCGCGCCGGACATGCGGGCGCTGAAAGCCGTGTGCGACGCCTTCGCCGCAGCCTTTCCGGCGCTCGGTCGGCCCGAGTTGCGCGCGACCTGGGCGGGGATGATCGACACGATGCCCGACGTGGTGCCGATCCTCGACCCTGTCGCCGCGCTGCCCGGGCTGGTCCTGGGCACCGGCCTCAGCGGTCACGGATTCGGCATCGGACCGGCGGTTGGGCGGGTGCTGGCCGATCTGGTGACGGGCCGCGACCCCGGCCACGACCTGACCCGCTTCCGCCTGGCGCGCTTTGCCGATGGCAGCCGGGTGACGCCGGGGCCGGCGCTGTGAGCCCCCCTTGCCCCGCGGATTTTTCCGCGCCACGTTAACAGGTGAAGAAAACAGGAGATCCCGATGCCCGTTCGCAACCGCCTTGCCGAGATGCACCCCGAAATCACCGCCTGGCGGCACGATCTGCACGAACACCCTGAGCTGATGTATGACTTGCCGCGCACCTCGGCGCTGGTTGCGGAACGTCTGCAGGGGTTTGGCTGCGACGAGGTGGTCAAGGGGATCGGCATCTCGGGTGTGGTCGCGGTGATCAAGGGGCGCAAGACCACGTCGGGCAAGGTGGTCGCCTTCCGCGCCGATATGGACGCGCTGCCGATCACCGAGGCGACGGGGCTCGATTATGCGTCGAAAACCACCGGCAAGATGCACGCCTGCGGCCATGACGGGCACACGGCGATCCTGCTCGGCGCGGCGCAATACCTGGCCGAGACGCGCAATTTCGACGGCACCGTGGTGCTGGCCTTTCAGCCCGCCGAAGAGGGCGGCGCGGGCGGCAAGGCGATGGTCGACGACGGGCTGATGGACCGCTGGGGCGTGCAGGAGGTTTACGGCCTGCACAACATGCCGGGCCTGCCGGTCGGCCATTTCGCGATCCGCGAGGGGGCGCTGCTGGCCTCGGCCGATGAATTCACCATCACCGTGACCGGCAAGGGCGGCCACGCGGCGATGCCGCATATGGCCGTGGACACGACGCTGGTCGCCAGCCAGATCGTCGTCGCCATGCAGTCGATCGTCGCGCGCAACATCGACCCCTTGGGCAATGTCGTGGTGACGGTGGGCAGCTTTCACACCGACAGCGTCGCCTCGAACGTGATCGCGCATGAGGTCAAGCTGCAGGGCACGGTGCGCACCCTTGATCCCGATCTGCGCAAGCTGGCGCATGAGCGGATCATGGCACTGGTTCCGACCACCGCCCAGGCCTATGGCGCGACGGCCGAGGTCGATTACAAATGGGGCTATCCGGTGACGATGAACCACCCCGACCAGACCCGCTTTGCCGCCGATTGCGCCGAAGAGGTCTCGGGCCACGTGATCCGCGACGTCAAGCCGGTGATGCCGGCCGAGGACTTCGCCTTCATGCTCGAGGCGCGCCCGGGCGCCTATATCTTCCTTGGCAACGGCGACACGCCGATGTGCCACCACCCGGCCTATCAATTCGACGACGAGGCAATCCCCGTGGGATGCAGCTGGTTCGTCACCCTCGCTGAACGCCGTATGCCGCTGGAGTAACCGACATGGCCGTCAAGAACCGCATCGCCGATATGCAGCCCGAAATCGCCGCCTGGCGGCAGGATTTCCACGCCCACCCCGAACTCAGGTTCGACCTGCCGCGCACCACCGCCAAGGTCGCGAGCCTGCTGCGCGACTTCGGCGTGGACGAGATCACCGAGGGGGTGGGGCGCTCGGGCATCGTCGCCGTGATCAGGGGCCGGCAGACCGGATCCGGCCGGGTGCTGGGCTTTCGCGCCGATATGGATGCGCTGCCCATTCTCGAGGCGACAGGGGTGGACTATGCCTCGACCCATGAGGGGAACATGCACGCCTGCGGCCATGACGGCCACACGGCGGTGCTGCTGGGGGCCGCGAAATACCTGGCCGAGACGCGCAATTTCGACGGCACCGTGGTGCTGGCCTTTCAGCCCGCAGAAGAGGGCGGCGGCGGCGCCAAGGCGATGGTCGACGACGGGCTGATGGACCGCTGGGGTATTCAGGAGGTCTATGGCCTGCATAATTTCCCCGGCATTCCGGTGGGCCAGTTCGCCATCAAGGAAGGCCCGATGCTGGCCGCCGCCGACTTCTTTGAAATCACCGTGCATGGCAAGGGCGGGCATGGCGCGCAGCCCCACGTCAGCGTCGATTCGACGCTGGCGGGCGCGGCGATCGTCATGGCGATGCAGCAGGTCGTGTCGCGCAACGTGGACCCGATCCAGCCTGCCGTGGTGTCGATGACCGGCTTCCAGACCGAGACGATGGCGCATAACGTCATCCCGGCTTCGGTCAAGCTGACGGGCACGGTGCGCACCTTCCACGTGCCGACCAAGGAACTGGTGCGCGACCGGATGAAGGCCATCGCCGAATCCACCGCCGCCGCCTATGGCGCCACGGTCGATTTTGCCTATTTCGACGGGGTTCTGCCGACGATCAACGCCGAGGATCCGACCGCGGTCGCCCGCGCCGCAGCCGAGGCCGTCACCGGCAACGTGCCCGCCGAACTGCCGATGTCGATGGGCGGCGAGGATTTTTCGGAAATGCTGGCCGTGCGCCCCGGTGCCTTCATCATCCTGGGCAACGGTCCCTCGGCCGACCTGCACCACCCCGAATACAACTTCAACGACGAGGCGATCCCCGCCGGATCGAGCTGGTTCGCCACGCTCGCCGAGCAGCGGATGCCGCTGTCGCACTGACACTGGAGAGAAAGAATGCCCGTCAAGAACCGCTTTGCCGAACTGCTGCCCGAAATCACCGCCTGGCGGCGCGACTTCCACGAGAACCCGGAACTTTTGTTCGACGTCCACCGCACCGCCGGCATCGTCGCCGACAAGCTGCGCGAATTCGGCTGCGATGAAGTGGTCGAGGGCATCGGCCGCACCGGCGTCGTCGGCGTGATCAAGGGGCGATCGACCGCGTCCGGCAAGGTCATCGGCCTGCGCGCCGACATGGACGCGCTGCCGATCTATGAGGCGACGGGGGCGGAACACGCCTCGAAGACCCCGGGCAAGATGCACGCCTGCGGCCATGACGGCCACACCGCGATGCTGCTGGGGGCGGCGAAATACCTGGCCGAGACGCGCAATTTCGACGGCACCGTGGTGGTGATCTTCCAGCCCGCCGAAGAGGGCGGCGGCGGCGGTAAGGTGATGTGCGACGACGGGATGATGGACCGCTGGAACATCCAGGAGGTCTACGGCATGCACAACATGCCCGGCATTCCCGTCGGCCAGTTCGCGATCCGTGAAGGCGCGTTCTTTGCCGCGACCGACCAGTTCCGCATCAAGCTGGAAGGCAAGGGCGGCCACGCCGCCAAGCCGCACGATTGCATCGACACCACGGTTGTCGGGGCGCAGCTGGTGACCGCACTGCAGACGATTGCCAGCCGCAACCATGATCCGGTCAAGAACCTGGTGGTCTCGGTCACCTCGTTCCGCACCGAATCCGAGGCCTTCAACGTGATCCCGCAGCATGTCGAGCTGCGCGGCACCGTGCGCACGATGGACGCCGAGACCCGCGCCCTGGCCGAGGCCCGGATCAAGGCGATCACCGAGGGGATCTGCACGGCCTTCGGCGCCAAGGGCACCGTCGACTATATGCGCGGCTATCCGGCGATGGTGAACCACCCGGCGCAGACCGAATTCGCCGCCAAGGTGGCCGAAAAGATCTCGGGCGGTTGTGCCGAGGCGCCGCTGATCATGGGCGGCGAGGATTTCGCCTTCATGCTCGAGGCGCGTCCGGGCGCCTATATCCTGGTCGGCAACGGCGACACGGCAATGGTGCACCACCCGAAATACGATTTCGACGACAACGCGATCCCGGCCGGTTGCAGCTGGTATGCCGAGCTGGCCGAGCAGCGTATGCCGGCCTGAGCGGACTGCATGGCATGAAAAAGGGCGGCCTCGCGGGGCCGCCCTTTCTGTTTCCCGTCGGGGCTGATCAGCTGGGGATCTCGCCGGTCAGGCCTTCGACGTAGAAGTTCATGCCCAGCAGGGTGCCGTCGTCCGCGACCTCGCCCTCGGCCAGCCAGGCCGAGCCGTCCTGCTTGTTCAGCGGGCCGGTGAACGGGTGATAGCTGCGGGTGCGGATCGCCTCGATCATCGCGTTGGCCTCGGCCTGAACCTCGGCCGGGATGCGCTCGTTGAACGGAGCAAAGGCGACTTCGCCCTCGGGGATGCCCAGCCAGACGTTCTCGGCGGCCCAGGCGCCGTCCAGTTTCTGCTGGATGCGCTCGATATAGTAGGGGCCCCAGTTGTCCAGGATCGCGGTCAGGTGGACGTCGGGCGCGAACTGGGTCATGTCCGAGGCTTGGCCGAAAGCCAGCGCGCCGCGCTGCTGGCAGACGCTCAGCGGTGCGGTCGAGTCGGTGTGCTGCATGATGATGTCGGCGCCCTGCTCGATCAGCGCCTCGGCCGCGGCCGCTTCCTGCGCCGGGTCGAACCACGAGTAGACCCAGACCACGCGGAAGTCGACGTCAGGGTTCACCTTCTTGGCGTGGATATAGGCGGCGTTGATGCCCATGACCACTTCGGGGATCGGGAACGAGGCGATGTAGCCGATCACGTTCGACTGGGTCATGCGGCCGGCGATGGTGCCGATCACGGCGCGGCCTTCATAGAAGCGCGCGTTGTAGAGCGACACGTTCGGCGCTTCCTGCAGGTAGCCGGCGGCGTGCTCGAAGGCGATCTGCGGGAACCGCTGGGCAGCGGCGTTCAGCGACGGGCCGTAACCGAACGAAGTCGCAAAGATCATGTCCGCGCCCGACAGCGCCATCTGGGTCATGATGCGCTCGGCATCCGGGCCTTCCGGCACGTTGTCGACATAGAAGGTCTCGACCGCCGAGCCGAAATGCTCCTGCGCGGCCAGGCGGCCCTGGTCATGGGCATAGGTCCAGCCGAAATCGCCCGGAGGGCCGATATAGATGAAGCCGACCTTCAGCGGCGATTGCGCCAGCGCGCGGCTGCCGGCGGTGGCGGCAAGGCCCAGCGCCGCGGCCGAGGTGGCCAGAAGCTCTCTGCGTTTCATTCTTTTACTCCCTGTTAAGCGGGCCGTGGCCCGGAACGATAAGCCGGTCACCCGGCGGCGTGGAACGAGCGTCCCAGCGACCCGGGGGCCGACAGCGACGTGCGTGCTCGATTCGACGACATAACGACGAGAACGAGAATAGTGATCAGATACGGCGACATGGCGAGATATTCCACTGGAATACGGAAGCCCGCTGCCTGCAGATTGAGCTGCAGCACCATGATGCCGCCGAAAAGATAGGCGCCCAGCAACACCCGCCAGGGCCGCCACGAGGCAAAGACCACCAGCGCCAGCGCGATCCAGCCGGCGCCCGCGGTCATCCCCTCGGTCCATTGCGGCACGCGCACCAGCGACAGGTATGCCCCGCCCAGCCCCGCGCAGCCGCCGCCGAACAGGATCGCCAGAATACGCACCCGCTTGACCTTGTAGCCCAGCGCGTGGGCGCTGTCGTGGTTCTCGCCCACCGCGCGCAGGACACGCCCGCCGCGGGTGTTGTTCAGCCACCACCAGGTGCCCGCGACCACCGCCAGCGAGACATAGACCAGGATGTCATGGCCGAACAGGATCCGTCCGACGACCGGCAGGTCGGAAAGAAAGCCGAAGTTCAGCTTTTCGGTGCGCGGCGGCACGATGCCGACATAGGACTGGCCCAGCAGCGCCGAGAACCCCAGCCCGAAGAGCGTCAGCGCCAGCCCCGAGGCCACCTGGTTCGCCATCAGGATCTGCGTCAGCACCGCAAAGATCAGGGCCACCAGCGCCCCGGCGACGATCGCCGCCAGCATCCCCAGATAGGGGCTGCCGGTGGTCACCGAGGCGGCAAAGCCCGAGACCGCGCCGACGATCATCATCCCCTCGACCCCGAGGTTCAGGACGCCCGCCTTTTCCACCACCAGCTCGCCGATGGCCGCCAGCAGGATCGGGGTCGCTGCCACCATCAACGTGGCGATCAGCACAACAGGATTGATCGAGCCGAAATCCATCACGCGGCCTCCGGGTTGCGGCCGGGCAGTGCCAGCAGGATGCGATAGTTGGACAGAACGTCGAGCGCCAGCAGGAAGAACAGCAGCATCCCTTGGAACACCTGGATCGCCGCGGCAGGCAGGTTCAGCATGAACTGCGCCAGCTCCCCGCCGATATAGGTCAGCGCCAGCAAGAGCCCGGCCAGCACGATCCCCACCGGATGCAGACGCCCCAGGAAGGCGACGATGATCGCGGTAAAGCCATAGCCGGCGTTGAAGTCGATCGAGATCAGCCGGGCGGGGCCCGAGACCTCGAACATGCCCGCCATGCCGGCAAAGGCGCCCGACAGCCCCATGCACATCAGGACCAGCCGCGTCGGCGCGACGCCCGCGAACCGCGCCGCGCGCGGTGCCTGACCGGCCAGCTGGACGTGAAAGCCCAGGATATGCCGCTGCAGCAGGATATAGGCGAAGATCACCGCGACAAAGGCCGCGACCACGCCCCAGTGCAGCCCGGTGCCGACGATCAGTTCCTGGTTCGACGCCGGGGCATATTGGTGGATGTTGCGGCTGCCGGGGAAACCCGCGCCCTGCGGGTTGCGCATGAAGCCGGTGGCGGCGGCGGCCAGCAGTTTCTCGGCCACATAGACCAGCAGCAGCGACACCAGAATTTCGTTGGTGTTGAACCTGGTTTTCAGGATCGCCGGGATCATCGCCCAGGCCCAGCCGCCGGCCGCGCCGGCGACGATCATCAGCGGGAAGATATACCAGCCCTCGCCGGGGTAGAACCCCAGCGCCACGGCCGCGGCACACAGCGCGCCGATGATGTACTGCCCCTCGGCGCCGATGTTCCAGATGCCGGCGCGAAAGCCGATCGACAGGCCGACGGCGATCAGGATCAGCGGCCCGGCCTTGACCAGCAGCTGCGGGCGCGAATAGGCCGCGAATTGTTCACTGAACAGCGGGTCCCAGAAGATCAGCTTGATCGCCTCGAACGGGTTCTTGCCGAGGATCGCGAACAGGATGCCGCCGGCGATCATCGTCAGCAGCACCGCCACGATCGGGGTGGCAAAGTTCCAGGCCTTCGAGGGCGAGGGGCGTTTTTCAAGCCGCAACATCGGTGTCTCCTTCGGCGCCGCCCAGCATCAGGCCGATCTGGTCCATAGTCAGGCCCTGCACGGGGCGTGGCGCCGACAGGCGGCCGCCGTTTAGGGCTGCGAAATTATCCGAGATTTCAAGGATTTCATCGAGATCCTGGCTGATGACCACAACCGCCGCGCCGCCCTGCGCCAGATCCAGCAGCGCCTGCCGGATCGCCGCCGCCGCCGAGGCGTCGACGCCCCAGGTCGGCTGGTTCACCACCAGCACCGAGGGCCGTTGCAGGATCTCGCGGCCGATGACGAATTTCTGCAGGTTCCCGCCCGAAAGCGCCCGCGCCGCGACATGCGGCCCAGGGGTGCGCACGTCGAAGCGTTTGATGATCGTTTCGGCAAAGCCCTTGGCCTTGCCCCAGTTGACAAAGCCCTTGTTGACCAGCCTTTCACGCCAGGCGCCGGTCAGCAGGGCGTTCTCCGTCAGGCTCATGTCCGGGGCCGCGGCATGGCCGAGGCGTTCCTCGGGCGCGCACAACAGGCCCATCGCCCGGCGCGCGGTGGGACCATACTGGCCGACCGGCTCGCCGGCCATTCTGACCATCCCCGAGGGTGCGCGGATCTCGCCCGAAAGCGCCCCCAGCAGTTCGTCCTGGCCGTTGCCGGCGACCCCGCCGATGCCCAGGATTTCGCCCGCGCGCACGGTCAGGTTGATCCCCTTCAGCGCCGTGCCAAAGGCCGAGGGCGAGGCGACCGACAGATCGCTGACCTCAAGCAGCGGCTTGCCGAAATCCGGTGTCTCGCGCGAGGGGGTGTGCAGGGTCTGGCCGACCATCATCTCGGCCAGCGAGCGCGCGCTTTCCTGACGCGGATCGGCGCGGCCCACCACCTTGCCCAGCCGCAGCACCGTCGCATTCTCGCACAGCGCGCGGATTTCCTCGAGCTTGTGCGAGATATAGAGGATCGAGCGCCCCTCGGCCCGCAGTTGCCGCAGGGTCTTGAACAGGATCTCGACCTCTTGCGGGGTCAGCACCGAGGTCGGCTCGTCCATGATCAGCAGCTGCGGGTTCTGCAGCAGGCAGCGGATGATCTCGACCCGCTGGCGCTCGCCCGCGGACAGGTCACCGACCAGACGGTCGGGGTCCAGTGGCAGGCCATAGTCGTTCGAGACCTTGCGGATCTGCGCCGCCAGTTCGCGGATCGGCGGCGGGTTGTCCATGCCGAGCGCCACGTTTTCCGCGACATCCATCGCGTCGAACAGGCTGAAATGCTGGAACACCATCGCCACGCCGGTGGCACGCGCCTGCGCCGGGGCACTGGGCGCATAGGGCTGGCCGCGCCATTCCATCGTGCCCTCGTTGGGACGGATCAGGCCATAGATCGCCTTGACCAGCGTCGATTTGCCCGCGCCGTTCTCGCCGAGAAGGGCGTGCACCTCGCCCTCGCCGATATCAAAGGTGACATCGGAATTGGCGACGACGCCGGGATAGACCTTGGTCAGGCCCTTGATGGACAGAAGGGGTGTGCTCACGGGCTGGTCCTTCGGCTGAGGGCAATGGTTGGCTGCGACAGGAACGCCGCTGCGACGGAAATGGCAATGGCCTGGGGGTGTTTACCCAGGGACGGGTCGCCGATCGGGCAGAGGATGCGACCGATTTGGGCAGGGTCGTGGCCCAGCGCCTGCAAACGGCTGCGGAACCGCGCCCATTTCGACGCCGATCCGATCAGCCCGCAGGCCCCGAACCCGTGGCCCAGCAGCCGGTGGCAGAGGTCAAGGTCCAGCGCGTGGCTGAAGGTCAGGATCAGGTGCTCGGCCTCGGCCGGGGCGTCCGTGACCAGCGCGGCGGGGTTTGCCGCGATGCGCGGGGTGACGCCCGTCGGGATCTCGGCCGGGAAACGGTCGCGGGCGGTGTCGATCCAGCTGACGGACAGCCCGGGCAGGGGCGCCATCACCGCGACCAGCGCGCGCCCGACATGGCCCGCGCCCCAGATCCAGAGCGGACGTTGCGGTGGGGCGACGGGTTCGGCCAGCCAGCCCTGGGTGAACCGCAGCACGGCCTGCCCCTCGCCACGCGCGGACTTCAGCACCCGGCGGATCGCCAGGGGGGCCTCGGGGTCGGCGTCGCGCGCGAGCGCGCGGGCGTAAAGGCCGGTTTCGGGGATCCGCGCCAGGGTAGCCGCGTCGATCGGCTCATAGCCCAGCGTCACCGCCCCGCCGCAGCACTGGCCCAGCGCCGGGCCCAGCGCCACGCGCTCGATACGGGCCGGAGCGCCGGCTGCCAGCATCGCGCGGGCGGTGGTGGCGGCCTCGAACTCCAGCGCGCCGCCGCCGATGGTGCCGGACTGCCCCCCTGACAGCGATTGGTCCGGCCAGACCAGCATCGCCGTCCCGGCCTCGCGCGGGGACGAGCCCTGATGGCCGCAGATCACCACGCGCACCACCGCGCCATGCCGCGCAACCGCCTGCGCCAGGGCGACCCGGTCGAGGCTCATGCGCGTGCCCCCGGGCTGGGCGGACGGCGCGTCGACGCGCCGTGACGGGCCGTCGACGGCCCGTTTCCCCGGGCGAGAGACGGGCTCATGCCGATCCCCGCTGGCGGGCGACGGCGGCAAGGATACGCTCGGGCGTCGCCGGGGCGTCGAGGTCGGCATAGGCCGCGCCGCTCCCGCAGGCCGCCACCGCGTCGCTGACCGCCATCAGCACCGAGATCCCGTGCATGAACGGGGGCTCGCCCACAGCCTTGGACCGATGGATCGTGTCCTCGCGGTTCGCGCCGTCCCACAGATCCACCGTAAAGACCCGCGGCCGGTCACCGCAGGCCGGGATCTTGTAGGTCGAGGGCGCATGGGTGCGCAGCCGCCCCTTGCCGTCCCAGACCAGCTCCTCGGTGGTCAGCCAGCCCGCGCCCTGCACAAAGCCCCCCTCGACCTGGCCCTTGTCCAGCGCCGGGTTCAGGCTGTTGCCGGCATCGTGCAGGATATCGGTGCGCAGGATGCGCATCTCGCCGGTCAGGGTGTCGATCACCACCTCGCTGCAGGACGCGCCATAGGCGAAGTAGAAGAACGGCCGGCCGTGTCCGGCGATCCGGTCCCAGGCGACCTTGGGCGTGGCATAGAACCCGGTCGAGGACAGCGACACCCGCGCTTCATAGGCCGATTGCGCGGCCTGGGCAAAGGTCAGACGTTCGCCGCCCACCGTGACATGCCCGTCGGCAAAGGTGATGCGCTCGGGCGCGGTCTGGAACTTCTCGGCCAGGTGTGCGGCGATGCGCGCGCGCAGCGTGTCGCAGGCGGCCTTGACCGCCATGCCGTTCAGATCCGACCCCGATGAGGCCGCGGTGGCCGAGGTGTTGGGCACCTTGGCGGTGTCGGTTGCGGTGATCTTGACCGCCTCCAGCCCCACGCCGAACGCCGAGGCCGCGACCTGCGCCACCTTCAGGAACAGGCCCTGACCCATTTCGGTGCCGCCGTGGTTCAGGTGGATCGAGCCGTCCTGATAGACATGCACCAGCGCGCCCGCCTGGTTCAGGTGGGTCAAGGTAAAGCTGATGCCGAATTTCACCGGGGTCAGGGCGAGGCCCTTTTTCAGCACCGGGTTGGCGGCGTTCCACTCCGCCACCGCAGTGCGGCGCGCGGCATAATCGGCGCTGGTTTCCAACTGGGCGACCAGTTCGTGCAGGATGAAATCCTCGACCGGCTGGCCATAGGGGGTGGTCTGCGGGCCCTCGTGTTCCGGCGCCTTGGGCGAATGCGCGCCGCCAAAGCGTTTGGCGGTGCCGGGGCCGGTCTTGGCCGCTTCGACCTTGCGATAGAAATTCGCCTTGCGCACGCTGAGCGGGTCGAGGCCCAGCTCATGCGCGATATGGTCCATCACCCGCTCGATCCCCAGCATCCCCTGCGGGCCGCCGAACCCGCGATAGGCGGTGGCCGAGCACATGTTGGTGCGCAGACGGTGGCTTTCGATGCGCACATCGGGCAGCCAATAGGCGTTGTCGGCGTGCAGCATGGCGCGGTCCGCGACCGGCAGCGTCAGGTCGGCCGACCAGCCGGCGCGGGTCATCTGGACGAAGTCGATACCCAGCACGCGGCCCTGATCGTCGACACCCACGCGATAGTCGATGCGGAAATCGTGGCGCTTGCCGGTGATGACCATGTCGTCGTCGCGGTCATAGCGCATCTTGCAGGGCTTGCCGGTCAGCCGCGCCGCCAGTGCGCAGGCGATGGCCAGATGGTTGCCCTGGCTTTCCTTGCCGCCAAAGCCGCCGCCCATCCGCCGGGTCTCGACGCGCACGGCGTGCATCGGCAGGTGCAGCGCATGCGCCACCTTATGCTGGATTTCGGTCGGGTGCTGGGTCGAGGAGACGACATGCATGTCGCCGCCTTCCTGCGGGCTGACCAGCGCGGCCTGGCTTTCGAGATAGAAATGCTCCTGCCCGCCCATCTCCAGCCGGCCCTCGATCACCCGAGGGGCCTTCGAGATGGCCGCGATCGCCGCGCGTCCAGATCCGGGGGCCATCCTCGAACCGCGAATTGGCGGCCAGCGCGTCGTCGATGGTCAGGATCGCCGGTTTCTCGACATAGTCGACCGTGCGCCAGCCGCGCCGCCTTGCGCGATGCCAGATGGCTGTCGGCAATCACCAGGAACACCGGCTGGCCGACGTAATGCACGCTGCCGACTGCGAGCAGCGGCTCGTCCGGGACGGGCGAGGGGCTGCAATCGACGTGGCCGATGTCCTCGCCGGTCAGGATTGCAACGACACCCGGCGCGGCACGGACGGCCGACAGGTCCATCGCCGTGATCGCCATGCGCCTCGGTGCTGAGGCCAAAGGCCAGGTGCAGCGTGCCCGCGGGCGTCGGGATGTCGTCGACATAGCGCGCCTCGCCGGTCACGTGCAGCGGGGCGGCGTCATGGGGCAGGGATTTGTGGACGCTCATGCCGTCACCTCCAGCACATCGGTGGCAAAGCCCTGATCCTCGAGGATGTAGCGCACCAGAAGGTTTTTGGCCGCGTCCATGCGGTAGCGGGCCGAGGCGCGCATGTCGCTGAGCGGGGTGAAATCGGCGTCGAAGGCGGGCAGGGCGGCCTCGACCGTGTCCTGGGTCCAGGGGCGGCCGACCAGCGCGGCCTCGACGGCCGAGGCGCGTTTGGGGATGCCGGCCATGCCGCCGAAGGCGATGCGCGCGGCGGTCACGGTGCCGTTTTCAACGGTGATGTTGAAGCAGCCGCAGACCGCCGAGATATCCTGATCGAAACGCTTCGACAGCTTGTAGGCGCGCAGCCGGTCGGGCTGGCGGGGGATGCTGACGGCCTCGACGAATTCGCCCGGGGCGCGGTCCTGCTTGCCGTAGTCGAGGAAGAAATCCTCGAGCGGGATCGCGCGGCGGGCATCGCCCTTGCGCAGGTGCAACGTGGCCCCCAGCGCGATCAGCGCGGGCGGGCTATCGCCGATCGGCGAGCCATTGGCGATATTGCCGCCGATGGTCGCCGCCGCCCGCACCTGGGCCGAGGCGAAGCGGCGCAGCATTTCCGCGAAATCCGGGTGATAGGGGGCGATGGCGGGCATCAGCTCGGCCAGGGGTGGTGGTCGCGCCGATGCGGATCTCGGTGTCGCGCGGTCTCGATCCCGCGCAGATCCTCGACCCTGGCTGATGAAGGCCACAGGGCCCAGATCGCGCATGTCTGCTTGTCACCCACAGCCCGACATCGGTCGCGCCGGCGATCACGCCGGCCATCAGGGATCCATCGCGGCATACCAGGCGGCAGAGATCGTCGGCGTTGCGCGCGGCAACCCGCGGGGTTCCCCCTGGACCCCGGCGTATTTTCGACAAGATGAAATCAGGGTCGGTTTCATCCTTCAGCCATTCCGGCACCGGTTCGGTCGCGCGGCCGCCTCGGCGGCGCGGACGATGGGCGCGTAGCCGGTGCAGCGGCAGAGATTACCCGCCAGATGCGTGTCGTGGTCGCTGAGGCCGTTCAGGTGGCCGGTCGCCATCGACATCACGAAGCCGGGCGTGCAAAAGCCGCACTGGCTGCCGTGTTCCTCGACCATTGCCTGTTGCACCGGGTGCAGCGCGCCATCCGGGCGCGCAGCCCTCGACCGTGCGCACCGATTTGCCGTGCAGCTGCGGCAGGAACAGGATGCAGGCGTTCAGCGCGCGGGTGCCGTGCGAGTCCGAGACCATCACCGTGCAGGCGCCGCAATCGCCCTCGTTGCAGCCCTCCTTGGTGCCCTTGAGGCCGCGGTCTTCGCGCAGCCAGTCCAGCAGGGTGCGGGTTTCGGCTGGCCGGTCATCGCGACCGACACGTGTCTCCGTTGAGAAGAAACGCGATCCCGGTCATGCGTCGTTCCGCCGCTATCTCCCTGATCGGGCTTTTCCCGGCGCCCGATGCGGCGTAAGGCGGGCCGGGATGCCCTTGTTTTGTTCAGTGAACATCCCCACCCGCGTTCAGGCAAGCAAGAACTATCCGCGGGGGCGTGAAGCATTTTCGCTGATCTGTTGAAAATCGGGCGGCTTTCCGCGCCCGCCGTCGCCGCCTAATCGGCGATCATGGCGAAGTCGCCCCGATTCATCCATCTGCGCGTCCACACCGAATATTCGCTGCTGAAGGCGCGGTGCCGCTGAAAAAGCTGATCAAGCCTTGTGCGCAAGCGCGGCATGCCGGCGGTTGCGGTGACCGATACCAACGCGTTGTTCGCGGCGCTGGAATTCTCGGTGCTGGCGCAGGGCGGGTGCAGCCGATCGTCGGCTGCCAGATCGATCGCCGCAATTGCCGCCCTCCAGACCGGCGAAAAGCCGCGCGACCCGCCGCGCCGCTGGTGCTGCTGGCGCAGAATGAGGCGGGGTATCTGAACCTGATGAAGCTGAATTCTGCCTGTATCTGCGCACGGACGGGTCGGCGCTGCTGGCATGTCACCCCTGGATGAGCTGGCGGCGCATGCAGAGGGGCTGATCTGCCTCAGCGGCGGGGCCGAGGGGGCCGGTCGGGCGGCTGATCCGCGACGGACAGGGCCGCGTGCGCGCAGGCGTTGATGGAGACGCTGGCGATCTATGTTCCCGGGCGGCTCTATGTCGACTGCAGCGCCACCCCGGGCGAGGGCGGCGCGCTGACCGAGGCCGAGCGCGCGACCGAGCGCCCGTTTCTGGAGATGGCCTATGAGATGGGCCTGCCGCATCGGCCACGAATGACGTGTATTTCCCCGACAGCGATCTTTACGAGGCGCATGACGCGCTGTTGTGCATCAAGGAGGGCGCCTATGTCGACCAGCAGGAGCCCCGCCGCCGGCTGACGCCGCAGCATTACCTGAAATCGCCCGAGGAAATGGCGGCGCTGTTCGCCGACCTGCCCGAGGCGTTGGAAAACACCGTCGAGATCGCGCGGCGCTGTGCCTTTGCCGCCTACAAGCGCAAGCCGATCCTGCCGATCTTTGCCGATGACGAGGTCGAGGAACTGCGCCGTCAGGCCTGGGACGGGCTGCGCGCGCGGCTGGCGGTGATCCCGCATGCGGTCAGCGTCGAGGATTACGAGAAACGTCTGACGTTCGAGCTGGGCATCATCGAGCAGATGGGCTTTCCCGGCTACTTTCTGATCGTGGCCGATTTCATCAAATGGTCCAAGGATAACGGTATCCCGGTCGGACCCGGTCGGGGCTCGGGCGCGGGCTCGCTGGTGGCCTATGCACTGACCATCACTGACCTTGACCCGCTGCGCTATTCGCTGCTGTTCGAACGCTTCCTGAACCCTGAGCGGGTCTCGATGCCCGACTTCGACATCGACTTCTGCATGGACCGGCGCGAAGAGACGATCCGCTATGTGCAGGAGAAGTATGGCCGCGAAAAAGTGGGCCAGATCATCACCTTCGGGGCGCTTTTGTCGAAGGCGGCGGTGCGCGACGTCGGGCGGGTGCTGCAGATGTCCTATGGCCAGGTCGACAAGCTCAGCAAGATGATTCCGGTCGAAGGGGTCAAGCCAGTCAGCATCACCAAGGCGATGGCGGATGAACCCCGCCTGCGCGAGGCGGCCAAGGAAGAGGTCGTCGCGCGGCTGCTGGACTATGCCGAGAAAATCGAGGGGCTGCTCAGGAACGCCTCGACCCATGCCGCGGGGGTGGTGATCGGCGACCGCCCGCTGGACGAGCTGGTGCCGCTCTATCGCGATCCGCGTTCGGACATGCCGGCGACGCAGTTCAACATGAAATGGGTCGAGCAGGCGGGTCTGGTCAAGTTCGACTTTCTGGGCCTGAAGACGCTGACGGTGATCCAGAACGCCATCGACCTGATCCATACCTCGGGGCGCGATCTGCACACCGGGCCGGACGGGGCGCCGCTCTATGTGCCGGCCGCGGGGGCCGAGAACCAGATCAACGCGATCCCGCTCGACGACAAGCCGACCTATGAGCTTTACGCAGCGGCCAAGACGGTGGCGGTGTTCCAGGTGGAATCCTCGGGGATGATGGATGCGCTGAGGCGCATGAAGCCCACCTGCATCGAGGATATCGTGGCGCTGGTGGCCCTCTATCGCCCCGGCCCGATGGAGAACATCCCCACCTATTGCGAGGTGAAGAACGGGATAAAACCCATTGAATCCATTCATCCTTCCATTGACCATATCCTGGAAGAAACGCAGGGCATCATCGTCTATCAGGAACAGGTGATGCAGATCGCTCAGGTGATGGCGGGCTACAGCCTGGGCGGCGCCGACCTGCTGCGCCGGGCGATGGGCAAGAAGATCGCCGAGGAAATGGCCAAGGAGCGCCCGAAGTTCGTCGATGGCTCGGTGGCCAATGGCGTCGACTCGAAGAAGGCGGGTGAAGTCTTTGACCTTCTGGAGAAATTTGCAAACTACGGCTTTAACAAATCGCACGCCGCCGCTTATGCCGTGGTCAGCTATCAGACCGCCTGGCTGAAGGCCAACCACCCGGTCGAGTTCATGGCCGCGGTGATGAACTGCGATATCCACCTGACCGACAAACTCGCCGTCTACAAGCGCGAGGTCGACCGGATGGGCATCACCGTGGTCGCGCCCTGCGTCAACCGCTCGCTGGCGACCTTCAGCGTGGTCGAGGGGCAGCTGGTCTATGCGCTTGGCGCGTTGAAGAATGTCGGCGTCGAGGCGATGCGGATGATCGTGCAGGCGCGCGGTGACACGCCATTTGCCGATCTCACCGATTTCGCGCGCCGGGTCGATCTGAAGCGGGTGGGCAAGCGGCCCTTGGAGATGCTGGCGCGCGCCGGGGCCTTCGATCTGCTGGAACCTTCGCGCAAACGGGTGTTCGACAGCCTCGACGGGCTGGTTGCCTATTCCGCTGCGCATGTCGAGAGCGCCGCGTCGGGCCAGTCCTCGCTGTTTGCCGGCGGAGACGATCTGCCGCCACCCCGGTTGGCACCGCGGGGCGATTGGCTGCCGATGGACCGGTTGGCGGCGGAACACCAGGCGATCGGCTTCTATCTGTCGGGCCATCCGCTCGACGATTACGCCGCCGCGCTCAAACGCAAGGATGTTCTGACGCTGGCCGAGCTGACCCGCAAGGCCGAGCGCGGGGCGCAGATCGCGCGCATCGCCGGGTCGGTCTCGGGCCGGCAGGAACGCAAATCGGCGCGCGGCAACCGCTTTGCCTTTGTCCAGCTGTCCGACCCGACCGGGCTTTTCGAGGTCACCGTGTTCTCGGAAACCCTGGAACAGGCGCGGCCCTATCTGGAAACCGGGATGAACATCGTGCTGACCGTCGAGGCGACGATGGAGGCCGACACGCTGAAACTGCTGGCCCGTGCCGCGCAACCGATCGACGAGGTGGTGGCGGATGCCGGAGGGTCGGGGCTCAGGCTGCGGCTCGAGGGGCCGGGGGCGCTGACCGCGCTGGCCGAGGTGCTGGCCGCCAATCCGCCCAACAAGGCGCCGCGCAAGTCCCTGGGCCCGCTCTATTTCTGCGTGCCGGACCCGGAAACCGGCGGCGAGATCGAGATCGACATCGGCCGCCCGGTGCCGGTGACGCCGATGCTGAAAACCATGATGCGCGCCATTGAGGGCGTGCTGGCCGTCGAGGAGGTCTGAGGTGATCGGCATCGAAACCCGTGGCCGGGTGCGCGTGATCCGGCTGCAGCGGGCCGAAGCACGCAACGCCGTCTCGCCCGACCTGGCCGAGGCGCTCTATACCGCGATGCTGGTCTTTGACGCCGACCACGCGGTGGATGTCGCGGTGCTGACCGGCGATGGCGGCACCTTCTGCGCAGGCTTCGACCTGAAGCTGGCGGCCAGCGGCAGTGGCGCGGACTGGATCAAGCGCCTCGCGCTCGATGCCGACTGGTGCGACCCGGTGGGCGACCCGCGGCTGGGGCCGATGGGGCCCAGCCGGCTGATGCTGTCGAAACCGGTGATCGCCGCCATCGAGGGGTATGCGGTGGCCGGCGGCATGGAGCTGGCGCTCTGGGCTGATCTCAGGGTAATGGCCGAGGATGCGCAGTTCGGCGTGTTCTGCCGCCGCTGGGGCGTGCCGCTGATCGACGGCGGCACCGTGCGTCTGCCGCGCCTGGTCGGGCAAGGGCGCGCCAACGACCTGATCCTGACCGGCCGCTCGGTGCAATCGCACGAGGCCCGGCTGATCGGCCTTGCGGACCGGCTGGCGCCCCCGGGTGGTGCGCTTGACGCGGCGCTGGATCTCGCCGACAGCCTCACGGGTTTCCCCCAGGGCTGCCTGCGCGCCGATTTCCTGTCGGCCCGGATGCCGCCCCGTGATCTCGCCGCCGCGCTGCGTCGCGAATGGGTCAGCGCCGGGATGGTGCTGACCGAAGGGATCGAGGGTGCCGCCCGCTTTGCCGCCGGCAAGGGGCGCGGCGGCCGCTTCGACGGAAACTAGCCCTTTCATCTTGCCCCAAATACGCCTGCCGTCCGCAGCGGCGGGTGTATCGGTCGGGCAGGCGCGGTTGTTAACGAAAACACCCCCGTGCAGGCCCTGCCGCTTTTTTCTGCACTTGCATTCCGGGGCGCAATATTGTTGCGTGGCCCCCAGATCGACCGCCCAACCGCCAGGAGGGGACATATGCGTATCGGGCTTTACCCGGGAACCTTCGACCCCCTGACGCTGGGGCACATGGATATCATCACCCGCGCTGCGGCGATGGTCGACCGGCTGGTGATCGGGGTTGCGATCAATCGCGACAAGGGGCCGTTGTTTACCCTCGACCAGCGCGTGGCGATGATCGAGGCCGAATGCGTCGGGCTTTCGGCGCGGACCGGGACCGAGATCGTCGCCCATCCGTTCGAGAACCTCTTGATCGACTGCGCCCGCGATGTCGGGGCGCAGGTGATCATCCGCGGGCTGCGGGCGGTGGCGGATTTCGAGTATGAATTCCAGATGGTTGGCATGAACCGCGCGCTCGATGACAAGATCGAGACGCTGTTCCTGATGGCCGACGCCCGCCGTCAGGCGATCGCCTCGAAACTGGTCAAGGAAATCGCCCGTCTGGGCGGCGACGTGAACAAGTTCGTTCCGGCGCTGGTCAACGACGCGCTGCGCGACAAGTTCGGGCCGGTCAAGACCCGCGACTGACCCCCGACTGCCCCCGGGGCGGCGCCCGTCTCAGACCGTTTCCAGCGCCTTGGGGTCCAGCGCCACGCCGCGTTGTGCGGCGCTCTCGAGCACGGCCTTGCGCAACCCCTCGTCGGTGTGCAGCAGCGACACGAACTGGGCCTCGTCCAGAGTGAGCAGGGTGCATTGGGTGATGGCGGTGGTTTGCGCCCGGCGCGGTGCACGCCTGAGCAGGGCAAGATGCCCGAACATCTCGCCGCGCCCGAGGCGCTGGACCTGACCGGCGCGGACCTGTTCGACTGCGCCCGAGGCGATGAACCAGACCTTTTTCGGGATCTCGTCGCGGCGCAGCAGCACCGTGCCGGGGCCGGCGTATTGCGTGCGCATGTGGCGCAGCAGCAGGGCGCGATGGTCCTCGGGCATCGCCGCGAACAGCGGGAAGCCGGCGACCAGCACCTCGCGCTGAATGTCGAGGTCCAGCCGCGGGCGCCGGGCGAGCGCCGCGCGTCGTGCCGCGATGTCCTGGGCGAGCGCATGGCGCAGTTCGGGGCCGATCAGCCCGTCGTCGACCAATGCAGCGTATTCGCGCTCCTCCTGGCCCAGCGCCATCCGCCGGATCAGCCGGCGTTCCAGATCCTCGGCATAGCCGGGGAACTGCAGGCGCATCCCCTCCAGCGCCTTGTCGACCGCGTCCATCCGCCGTTCGAGCAGATCGTGCAGCAGGTCGGCCACGCGCTTGCCGTGGATGCGGCGAATGCGGGTGTCGATGAAGCCGTGCAACTCGCGCAGGATCGGGCCGAGCGCCACGAGATGTTCGAAATGGTCGGCGGTGATGCGTTCGAGCATCCCGGACAGGCGCAGCCGGTTGTGCAGGATCGTCGCCAGCCGCGACAGCGTGCCCGAGCGTTGCACCAGCCGCGCGGTCGACAGATAGCCCAACCGCCCGCCGCTGCGCGTGCCTTCGATCAACCGGTCGGCATCGGCGACCATCCGGTTGGCCTGGCGCGCGGGCAAGAGCCCGTCGCGGAATGCCTCCAGAACCAGGTCGCGCTCGCGTCCGGCGAGCGCCACGAGGCCCAGCGTGATGCGGTCGCGGTCGGGGATCTCGGTGCCCTCATCGGCCCGGGACACGGCCTCGTCGACGCGCGCCGCGAACCGCTTGGCCTCGTCGCGGACGGTATCGCGGGCCAGGCCGAAGTCGCGGGCGGTATCGGTCACCGTCTCGCGCACGCTTTGCAGCGCGACGGCGACCACCTGGGCCGACAGCGCCGTGTCGAGCGCCGACAGCCGGTCGAGACCCAGCCGCGCGATCACCAGCCGCAGGGTCGTGCCCTGCACGACCAGCGTGAACAGCATGAAGCCGGTGGCGATGATGCCGACCTCGTGCTTGATGCCGCCGGGAATCCGCTGGCTTTCAGAGATTGCCAGCACCAGGGCCAGGGTGACGGCGCCGCGCAGCCCGCCCCACAGGATCGCGGCGCGGTAGCGGGGTTCGACCCGCGGCGACAGGCGCAGCCGCGTCAGCACCGGCAGCAGGATGAACAGAACACCCGCGCGGGCGGCCAGTGCGGCCACCACCGTGACGAGGACCAGCAGCACGTCCCAGGGGCGAATATCCGCCAGCAGCCCCGGGATCAGCAGCGCCGCCAGCACGAAGATCAGCCCTCCGGCCCAGTAGGCCAGCAGATCCCAGGTCTCGCTCAGGACCGTGCGGGCAGGGGGCGACAGGTGGCCCGGGGCGTGAAAATTCAGGGCGAGCCCGGCGGCAACCACCGCGATCACGCCCGAGGCGCCCATCGCCACCTCGGCCAGCAGATAGACCAGATAGGGCAGGGCGACCGACAGCGACATCTGCCCCAGCGGGTGGTCACCCAGCCGCGCCATCCCGGCCAGCGTTAGCCGCCCGGCCAGCCAGCCGGTGCCGGCGCCGCCGATCACCAGCCAGGGAAAGCGCACCACCACGTCCGATAGCTGCGGGTTGGGGATGCCCCAGGCAACAAAGGCAAAGAACAGCCCGAAGAGCGCGATCGCGGCGGCGTCGTTCAGCAGGCTCTCGCCCTCGACGATTCGCGCCAGTCGCTGCGGGGCGGGGGTGGCGCGAAAGATGCTGACGACGGCCGAGGGATCGGTCGTCGAGACCACCGCGCCCAGCATCAGGCAGGCCATCAGCGGCAGGCCCGCCAGCGGATACAGGGCCCAGCCGATCGCCAGGGTGGTGACGACGACGGCGACGACCGCCAGCAGCAGGATCGGCACCCAGTCGTCCAGCATTCGCCGCAGGTCGATGGTCAGCGCGACCTGAAAGATCAGCGTCGGCAGGAAGACATAGAGGAACAGGTGGGCGCGGATCGGCAGATCCAGAATCGCGGCTGCGGCGGCGGTAAGCGGTTCGGACAGCGGCAGCGTCGCCAGCGCCGTCGCGGCGGCGCCGATGATGATCCCCATCAGCGCCAGAACCACCGTCGACGGCAGGCGCAATCGTGCCGCCAGCGGCTCTGACAGGCCGATGACCGCGAACAGAAAGGCAATGATGGCGACGAGAACTGCGATGTCCATGCCCGTAGAATACAAGGAAAATCTCGGGTGCGCGAGGCTTCCGGGATCACGAAACGGGCAGCAGGCGCGGGTTGCGCGGGTTTACGGCAGCTTGCCGATTGCGGCCGCGGTATCGAGCATCCGGTTGGAAAATCCCCATTCGTTGTCATACCAGGCCAGGATGCGAACCATCGTGCCCTCCATGACCCGGGTCTGGTCGAGGGCGGCAATGGACGAACGCGGGTCGTGGTTGAAATCGACGGACACGGTCTTGTCGTCGGTGATACCCAGGATCCCGGCCAGTGGCCCGGCCTCGGCGGCTGCGCGGATCGCGCCGTTGACCTCGTCGATGCTGGTCGGGCGCGCGGCCTCAAACGTCAGATCAACCGCCGAGACATTCGGCGTCGGCACCCGGAGCGCCACGCCATCGAGCTTGCCGGCGAGTTCCGGCAGCACCAGACCCACGGCACGCGCCGCGCCGGTCGAGGTGGGGATCATGCTGAGCGCCGCAGCCCGGGCGCGATAGAGATCCCGGTGCAGCGTGTCCAGTGTCGGCTGGTCGCCGGTATAGCTGTGGATCGTGGTCATAAACCCCTTGGTGATGCCGACCGCATCGTTGAGCACCTTGGCGACCGGGGCCAGGCAATTGGTGGTGCAGCTGGCGTTCGAGATGACGCGGTGCTCGGGGCGCAGGGTCTTGTGGTTGACGCCATAGACGACGGTCGCGTCGGCCCCCTTTGACGGGGCCGAGACCAGCACCCGCCCGGCGCCGTTCTCCAGGTGGACCCGGGCCTTTTCGGCATCGGTGAACACGCCTGTGCATTCCAGCACGACATCAACATCCGACCAGGGCAACTCGGCCGGGTTGCGCAGTGCGGTGACGCGGATCGGCCCGTGCCCGACATCCATCCAGCCATCGCCGGTGGTGACGGTTCCGGTAAAACGGCCGTGCACGCTGTCAAAGCGCATCAGGTGGGCATTGGTCTCGACCGGACCGAGGTCGTTGATCGCGACGACCTCGAGGTCGGAACGGCCCTGGTCGATCAGGGCCCTCAGCAGCAGCCGCCCGATGCGGCCGAATCCGTTGATGGCGAGGGTGGTGGTCATGGTATGCCTCCGAACGTCGCGGCTCGGCGAGCCCGGTCCGCGCTCGATGGTGGCGCTAACATTTGTGACTGCCGTCGTCAAGGTCGAGATGCTGCCCTGCAGCAAGATCCCGCCCACGGGCGTGCCGCGGGCGGGACAGCAGGGTCAATGGGCGTCGGCGATCTCGCAATCGGCGGGCACATGCTTGGTGCCATTCACCATTGCGCGGGGCAGGTTGACGCCGGTGCGCCGGCTCTCCCAGATCACCGCGGCGACATGCGCCACGACCGACAGTTCGGCCCAGGTGACCAGCGCCTCGTGCAGGTCCTCGACCCATTTCACGCCCCAATAGGTCAGAGTGGTCATCATAGTGCCGGTGACCGCGATGGCGATGATGGTCAGCAACAGGTTGGCGATCATCAGCGCGCCCAGCGGTGTATGGCCCAGATGCACGCGCCTGCGGCCGCTGAGCATGTCGCCCAGCTGGTCGCGCAGCGTCGCCGGGGTCGGCGCAAAGCTGGCAAAGCGGGCGTGGAGGGGGCCGACGAGGCCCCATCCGATCCGCAGGGCGACCAGCGCCGCTATCGTGTAGCCGACCCAGCGATGGATCTTGCTTTCGGGGTCAAGAACCAGCGCATTCGCGGCAAAGAGGCCGACGAGGCTCCAGTGGAACAGGCGGATGAACGGATCCCAGACGGGATAGCGGCGCATGGCTCGATCCACCGTCAGCCGTTGGTCCGGACGATCTCGAACGCCGCGTTGAGATAGATCTCGTAGGTGTGGCCGTCCTTGATCGCATAGGCTTCATAGAGGCCATCCTCCATCCCGACGCGGCGCACGTCATAGCCCTGATCGGTGAGCAGGGTGGTGATCTCCTGTTGCACCTCGGTCGACACCGCCTCGTCGTCGCTGGCCAGTGCGGCGGTGGCCGAGACGGCGATCAGCGACGCCAGAGTCGCACCGCGGAGCAGAGAAGCAAAAGTCGTCATGGTTGGTCCTTTCGGGTTCCTGGGGGCCGCGGCCTCGTGCCGCCGGCTGTCCCCGACCTGGACCGGTCCGCGCCGGGCTGCCATTCGACCCGGGGCGGAGGCGCGCGCAAACCAACCTTTGGTTTATGCCCTCCATGCGCGGTTGGAGGGGTGTTTTCCCCTCCTACCGGGGGTGGAGGGGGCATGAAAAAAGGCCCGTCCACACAGGACGGGCCTTTCGGGATCAGTTGGGGGCTGGTTCAGGCCAGCCGGCCCATCGCGGCGGCGACATCGGCCATGCGCGACGAGAAGCCCCATTCGTTGTCATACCAGGACAGCACGCGCACGGTGCGCTTGCCGACAACCTTGGTCTGGTCGGGGGCGAAGATCGACGAGAACGAGGTGTGGTTGAAGTCGATCGAGACCTTGGGTTCCGGGTCATAGGCCAGCACATGGCCCATCGCGCCGGCCGCGGCCTCGCGCATGATCTCGTTGACGTCGGCGACGGTCACGTCCTTCGAGGCGACAAAGGTCAGGTCCACGGCCGAGACGTTCGGCGTGGGGACGCGGATCGCGGTGCCGTCGAGCTTGCCCGCCAGTTCCGGCAGCACTTCGCCGAGCGCCTTGGCCGCACCGGTCGAGGTGGGGATCATCGCCATCGCCGCCGAGCGCGCGCGATACAGATCCTTGTGGCGGCGATCCAGCGTCGGCTGGTCACCAGTATAGCTGTGGATCGTGGTCATGATGCCCGACTCGATGCCGATCGCGTCGTTCAGCACCTTGGCCAGCGGCGCCAGGCAGTTGGTGGTGCACGACCCGTTCGACACGACCAGATGCTCGGGCAGCAGCGAGCGGTGGTTCACGCCATAGACGATGGTCTTGTCCGCGTTCTTGGCCGGGGCCGAGACCAGCACGCGCTTGGCGCCGCGGCCCAGGTGCACCGCAGCCTTGTCACGATCGTTGAACTTGCCGGTGCATTCCAGCACGACGTCGACGCCTTGCCAGTCCAGTTCTTCGGGGTTGTAGGTCGACATCACGCGGATCGGGCCACGGCCGAGATCCAGCGAGTTGCCTTCGATGCGGATCGTGCCGGGGAAGCGACCGTGGACGCTGTCGTATTTCAGCAGGTGGGCGTTGGTTTCGATTGGACCGGTCGCGTTGATCGCGACGACCTCGACATCGTTGCGCGCGGCTTCCGCGATATGCGCCAGGGTGCAGCGGCCGATCCGCCCGAAACCGTTGATGCCGATGGTGATGGTCATGGTCCTGTCTCCGAGTTGTGCTGCCAGCCCGTGCGGCCCGGGGAAACAGAGACATCCCGCCCGCGACGTTGTGTTTCCTATACAGGTCCAATCGTGTCTAAGAAAGGGCGAAAATCGAAACTTCGCAAGGCGTTAGCGCAAACCAGGGCATCCCGGGCGCTGTTTGCGTTAACGGTTGCGCTGCCGGTTCAAAGCGCAGGCAAAGCTGAAATTGGGGGGGCACGCTTGGCATTGCAACCCGCGCTCGCCTCACCTATGACCGGACCTCGGAAAACGGCGCGGACGGATGATATGACTTACGCACTCTTTGCGTGCATCTATCTTGTTGCAATCAATCTGGCCGCGTTCGGGCTGTTCTGGGTGGACAAGCGCGCCGCCATCGACGGACAACGGCGGATCCCTGAGGACCGGCTGCTGGCCGTGGCTTTTCTGGGCGGGTCGATCGGGGCCAAGGCCGGCCAGATCGCGCTGCGCCACAAGATCCGCAAGGAGCCGTTCCGCCAGCAGCTGAACGGGATCCTGGCGGTGCAGATCCTGGCGATGGCCGCGGCCTATGCGCTGTGGATGCTGCAGCGCGACATGCTGCTGACGATGCTGCGCGGCTGAAGCGGTCAGAGCGCCGCGGTGAGGCGCTCGACAAAGCCGTCGACATGGGCCTCGGTGGTCGACCACGAGGCAACCAGCCGCGCCTGATGCGGGAAATCGGCCCCGGCATCGGCCGGCGGGGGCGCCGGCCAGTCGTAATAGACCGCGCCGGCAGCGCGCAGCGCCTGATGCGCCTTCAGCGGGAACTCGACGAACAGCATGTTGCCGCCGCGCGGATGCACCATCCGGACGCCCGCCGCGACCAGCCCGGCCTCGAGCCGCTCGGCCATTGCGTTGGCGCGGGTTGCGAGGTCCATCCACAACCCGTCGGTCAGATAGGCGTCCATCTGCGCGCTGAGATAGCGGTGTTTCGAGAACAGATGCCCGCCGCGCTTGCGCCGCAGCTCGAATTCCCAGGCGCGGGACGGGTCGAACAGCACCACCGCCTCGACCCCCATCAACCCGTTCTTGGTGCCGCCAAAGGACAGCACGTCGACCCCGGCTTTCCAGGTCATCTCGGCCGGGGTGCAGCCCTCGGCGGCGATGGCATTGGCAAAGCGCGCGCCGTCCAGGTGCACCGGCAGGCCATGCGCCCTGGCGGCAGCGGCGATCTGCGCGACCTCGGCCACCGAATAGCGCGCGCCGCGCTCGGTCAGGTTGGTCAGACTGACGATGCCGCGCTGGACGTGGTGCACGCCCTGCGGCGCCTCATCCAGTGTGCGGCGCAGGGCCTCGGGGTCGATCTTGCCATGCGCGCCGTCGATCAGCGTCAGTTTCGCGCCGCCGGCGAAGAATTCGGGCGCGGCGCATTCATCCTCTTCGATATGGGCGACGCGGTGGCAGTAGATCGTCTGCCAGGGCTGGATATGCGTCGCCAGTGCCAGCGAGTTGGCGGCGGTGCCGGTCGCGACCAGATAGACCGCGGCCTCGGGGGCCTCGAACACGGTGCGGACCTTGTCGCGCACGCGCTCCATCAGCGTATCCGCGCCATAGCCCAGCGAGAACCCGTCATTCGCACGGCCCAGCGCATCCAGGATCTGCTGCGGCACGCCCGAGGTGTTGTCAGAGGCAAAGAACATCAGATTTCCTCGTCGATGATGTGGTCTTCCCAGTCGTCCTCGGGGATGTCGAACTCGCCCAGTGTGCGGTTCTGCATCGAGGCCCCGGCACGGTGCACGCTCTGCGCATCGCCCGAGACCAGCGGATGCCAGTCGGCCAAGGGGCGCCCCTCGGCCACCCGGCGATAGGCGCAGCTGCGCGGCATCCAATAGCTGATCTCGCCGATCGTGTCGGGGGTCAGCACGACGCATTCCGGCACCAGCGTCTTGCGGATTTCATAGTTCGCGCAGCGGCAGGTGGCGTCATCGAACAGCCGGCAGGCGATGTTGGTGAACCAGACCTCGCCGGTGTCGGCGTCCTCCAGCTTGTTCAGGCAGCATTTGCCGCAGCCATCGCAGAGCGCCTCCCATTCCTGGGGGGTCATCTTCGACAGCGGGACGGTTTCCCAGAAGCGGGGGCGCAGGGCAGAGGGCTTGGTCATGGCGCGACCCTATGCCGGAACCCGGGGCGAAGGGAAGGGGATGCGTCCGTCCTGCGCCGTCTACCGGTCGAGCCGCTTGACCAGAAACGACATCCCATGCCAGCCGAACTTGGCATAGGGCAGGAACTCGAGCACGCCGGCGTTTTCCGCGCGCCATTCGTGGAACGCGCGCTGTTCTCCGAGGTCGGGATCGCCATTGAAGCAGAACCAGTCGTCAAATGACAGGACCGCACCATGCGCGAGGATCGGCGTGACGTAATCCAGTGCCGCCTTCGACGAGTCGTAGAGGTCGCAGTCGACGTGGACAAAGGCCGCGGTGTCAATGCCCAGCGATTCCGGCGGGTTGGCAGGAAGGCTCTGATCGTAGAAGCCTTCGACTGTGTGATAATCGACGCCGTCCGTCGCATCATAGGCCGCCATCAGCGCCCGGAACTCGTCCAGGCTGACGGCCATTGCGCCCTTTTGCCATTGCGGATGGCGGTCGATGCCCTGCGGCTGAGGTAGCCCCGCAAAGCTGTCAAACGAATAGATCGGACGGGGCGTGGGGCCCAATGGTTCCAGCCGCGAGTATTTCAGCGCAAAGCGGAACGAGCGCACGTTGCTGCCAGAGCCGAATTCCAGGTAAGCGCCGGGAACCCTGTTCATTTTCAGCATGAAGAACGCGTCGAAATAGAACCTGTCCAACGCCTCCTGCATATACCGCTCGCGATGGACCAACGGATTTATGTCGGCATGGTCGTAGAGTTCACTGAAGGGAAATTTCCGCCTTAGGGTCAGGACCCATTGATTTCCGTCTGTCGGCATGAATCACCGCCGGGAAAACGAGCGGTGAGATGTCTGATCTCTTCTGGCTGACGGACGCGCAGATGGCGCGTCTGGAGCCCTATTTCCCCAAGTCCCACGGCAAGCCCCGCGGTGATGATCGACGTGTTCTGAGTGGGATAATCTTCATCAATCGCAATGGCTTGCGGTGGCGGGATGCGCTCAGGAATACGGCCCGCACAAGACGCTCTACAACCGTTGGAAGCGGTGGAGCGAGAAGGACATCTTCGCTCAGATGATGGTCGGTCTGGCGGCTGATCACGGCGAGGAAAGGACCGTGATGATCGACGCGACCTACCTCAAAGCCCATCGCACGGCGTCCAGTCTGGGCGTCAAAAAGGGGGACGTGGACGCCTGATTGGCCGCACCAAAGGCGGCATGAATATGAAGCTGCACGCGATTTGCGACAGCCAGGGTCGTCCGGTCAGCCTCTTTGTCAGCGCCGGTCAAGTCAGCGATTACATCGGCGCCGCGGCCTTGCTCGACAGCCTACCAAGGGTGGAATGGCTGCTCGGGGATCGTGGCTATGACGCCGATTGGTTCAGCGATGCGTTGAAAGACAAAGGGATACAGGCATGTATCCCTGGCCGGAAGCCGCGGACCAAAACCGTCACATACGACAAGCGTCGCCACAAACGCCGCAACCGCATCGAGATCATGTTCGGAAGGCTCAAGGACTGGCGGCGCGTGGCAACCCGATACGACCGATGCCCGAAGGTCTTCCTGTCAGCCATAGCCCTCGCTGCAATCATCTTGTTTTGGCTATGAAACAAGAACGAGTCCTGACCCTAGGCTATGACGTGGCGCCACTCACCGCCTCGGCCGAGGATCGCACCGTTGTGGCGCATGATCAAGCAACTGCTGGTAAGTGCCATAGTCGGCATGATTCCTCACGAAATCCACCTGTGCGCTATTCATTTGGGACCGATTGGCGCGCAGGTCGGCATTTTCTTTGGCAGCAGCTTCGTGCGCAGCCCGTACTTCCGGAGATATATCTAGGCCCAGGAAACCAAATATTGCGTCGATCGCTTCTGGTCGGGCGAAGACGGTTTCATAGGGCAAGATCAGGACGCGCGCCGGCGAATAAAACTCCATTGTGCGGGCTAGATCAAAATTCCAGAAATCCACTGCAGCCCGATGATCGAGCTCGGCCCGCCAAGAATCTTGCGGGTTCTGCGCGCGCCGCTCGAAGGAAGCGGCTACTTCCAATGGATCCCGTAGCAGGTAGAGCAGCTTGGCCGTTGGAGCAGAGCGAAACAGCGACGGATAGCACCGAGCAGCGCGCGGAAGTTTGTCGCCGATGTAGGCCAATCGTTCGGGATTAACGCGAATTCTTTCAAAGGCTGGCTCGGCCATATGCCAATTTGGATGCGTTCTCAACACATGGGTGTCGTCGGCTCTCAGTTCATTGAAGCGATCGAATGTCCAAAGGTCTGCGGTTATCGTGTCGTTGATGCAGTGACGCAGGTAGCGTTCTAGGCCAATGGCAAATCGATCGTCGCTCATGAGCACATTAAAAAGAGCTGTCGTTCCAGATCGCGGACAGCCTCCAATGACCACAACGGGCAAACTCGTCATCCTTGCTTTCTCCGATCGTTCCACAATTGCATGAAATTTCAATGTTTGACTCGACATTCCCCATGTGCCTGGCCGTTTGACGTCAAGATCGCCTGATCAGGCGGGCATATCAAGCAGTCGTTTGCCTCGGAAGCAGTCGGCTCCGAAAGCCACTGGAACCCCGCCTTTGCCTCGCACTGCGCCGTGATCCACTCTGGGCACAGGTCCCGTCGCGCTGGTAGCCGACGAGCGCGCACGCTCCGTGAAAACCCTCGCCGACGCCCGCCATCCACGGGACTCGACGGCGGGCCGCCGGTGGGGTCAATAAGAACGGGGTTTCAATAGCGCTTCAACGAACGGATGTACCCCGCTAAGAATGGGTGAATTACCCCCACCAAGCCACGACAAGCCATCGCGTTTGATCAAGATAATGCCGCTTAGAACGCACCGGACATCGACGCGCGGCTTGCCACGGCTTTAGGTAAAAAAGGCTGAAGGTGGGCCATTTGTGCCTCTGTCAGCCAGAAAAGGTTGGGTAATCCTCCGGTCTTATTGCAGAGCCCGAATCATTCCGCACGGCTGAAATCAATGGATCCTGGCACGAGGATTGCTGGGTCAGCCGAGTCAAGGGCATGGGCTGGGGTGGTGAAGCGGCCCCGCCTTTCCTTTTTTGCATCCATTGATCGGCTTCACCGGACTGGGTCGTCATGTGTTGATGATCGGCGCAGCCCTGTAGGCGGGCATTACAGCACCAGTCGCATCAGCGGGCGGTTGGGTTTTTGCCGCGCGACGGTGGCAAAGCCGGCTTTTTCGAACACCGCGGTCGAGCCGACAAAAAGGCCGATGGACTTCGACTGCTTGGCCTGGTCCATCGGACTGGCCTCAAGCACACGCGCACCGTTCTCGCGCGCCCAGTCCACACCGGCGGCGACCAGCGCGTGCGACAGCCCGTGGCCGCGTGCCTTTGAACGGATGAAGAAACAGCTGATCGCCCAGACGCCAGGATCATCGGCCGGCGCATCGGGCAGGGGTGTCGAGGACCGGCGCGGGTTGTTCCACTGCGGCACGTCGGCGCGCGGGCCGATCTGCATCCAGCCGACCGGCCCCTCGGCGTCCCAGGCCAGCAGCCCGGGCGGTGGGCCGGCGGCGATCCGCGCCAGCATATGCGCGCGCTTCTCGTCGCCGGTCAGATCCCCGCGCAGCTTTGGCGGCAGGCGGAAATAGGTGCACCAGCAGCCGTAGCACGCCCCCGAGGGGCCGAAGAGGGTGACGAAATCGCCGGCGTGATCGGGCGTCAGCGGACGGATGGTCAGAGCGTCGGTCATGGGGCCTCGCGGTGACATGTTCACCAAGTGTTCACCATGCGGCATCCCCTGTCAAGCGCGGCCATCCGTCCGCTGGCGTCCGGGCCTCCAGCTGCTAGGGTGGCGCACTTGTCCCTGAAAGGCCCCGCCATGTCCCTTTATGAGCGCCGCATCCTGCCCTGGCTGATCGAGCGCGCCTGCTCGATCACGCCGATCGCCCGGCAGCGCGAGGCCCTCGTGCCGCAGGCCGCCGGGCAGGTGCTGGAGATCGGCGTTGGCAGCGGGTTGAACCTGCCGTTCTATGATCCGGCGCGGGTCGACAGGGTGATCGGCCTCGACATCTCGCCCGAGCTTCTGCGCCGGGCCGAGGCGCGCGCGGCGGACAGCGGGATCGCCTTCACGCCGCTCTTGCTGGATGCCGCGACGATCCCCTTGCCGGCGGCCAGTGTGGACACGGTGCTGGTGACCTATGCGCTGTGTTCGATTGCCGATCTGGGCGCGGCGCTGGCCGAGATGAAGCGGGTGCTGAAACCGGAGGGGCGGCTGATCTTCTGCGAGCACGGGCGCGCGCCCGACCGGGCGGTGGCGCTGGTGCAGGATCTGGTGAACCCGGTCTGGCGGCCGCTGGCGGGGGGCTGCCACCTGAACCGCGACCCGCTGGCGGAACTGCGCGCGGCAGGGTTCACCGTCGAGCGGGTCGATGAGGGCTATCTGCCGATGGTCTGGCGGCCGGTCGGATGGACCAGCTGGGGCGTGGCGCGGATCGCCGGTTAGCGGCCCAGCTTGGCCAGGATCGCACGCGCCTGGCGGCTGTCCTCGTCCATCTGGTCGATCAGCGCCTGCAGCCCGTTGAACTTGGCCTCGGGGCGCAGGTAATCGACCAGCGCGACCGACAGATGCGTGCCGTAAAGATCGCCCGAGAAGTCGAACAGGTGCACCTCGAAATTCGGTGTGTTCTCACCGAACATCGGCCGCACGCCCAGGCTGGCGACGGCGTCATAGGTGCCCTTGTGCGGGCCGTCCATCACCTGTGCGGTGACCGCATAGACCCCCAGCCGTGGCAGGTGCAGCCCCTCGACGGTCATGTTGGCGGTGGGATAGCCCAGCTCGCGCCCGCGCTTTTCGCCGTGCACGACCGGCCCGTCGATGCGGTGGCGGTGGCCCAGCATTTCGGCGGCATCGGCCACGCGCCCCTCGGTCAGCGCCTGGCGGATCGCGGTCGAGGAAAACACCCCGGTGTCCGAGCCCACCAGCGGCACCACGCTTACCTCGAAGCCCATCCGCGCGCCGAAGTCGCGCAGCATATCGGTCGTGCCCTTGCGCCCGCGGCCAAAGCAGAAATCCGCGCCGATCACGACATGGCGCACGCCCAGCCCGTCGGCCAGCACCTGCTGCGCGAACTCTTCCGGCGTCAGATCGGCCAGCGCGCGGCTGAACGGCAGTTCATAGAGGACATTGACGCCCAGACGCTCCAGCCGGTTGCGCCGGGCCTCGGCGTTCATCAGCCGGAAGGGCGGGGCGTCGGGGGCAAAGACCTGACGGGGATGGGGTTCGAAGGTGATGACGCCCAGCGGCAGGCCGGGGCGGCGTGCCGCGTCGATCACCGCCTGGTGGCCGCGATGCACGCCGTCGAAATTGCCCATCGCGACCGAGGCGCCGCGTTGCGCCGGGTCCGAGGTGGTCAGGGTGGTGACAGTCTGCATGCTTCTCCGCGCCCCCGCCTCGGGGGGCGGGATCAGTCGAACTTGCGGCTGGGCGCCAGAACCAGCGCCTCGCCCTTCAGGACCGTGGTATTGCCCACCGAGCAGCGACAATCAAGGGTGACCCGCCGCTTGCCATAGTCGATCTCGCGCACCGAGACCTCGGCCAGGACCACGTCGCCGGGGCGCACGGGGGCGAGGAACTTCAGGCTCTGGCCCATGTAGATGGTGCCGTGGCCGGGCAGTTGTTCCCCGATCACCGCGGAAATCAGCCCGGCGGTCAGCATGCCGTGGGCGATGCGGCCCTCAAAGATGGTGTCGCGGGCATAGTCGTCGTCCAGGTGCACCGGGTTGCGGTCGGTCGAGACCTCGGCGAACAATTCGATGTCGCGGTCGGTCACTTCCTTGCGCAGCGAGCGGGTCAGACCCACCTCGAGATCCTCGATGCAGATGGTGCCACGGGGAAGGTTGTCGTGCGGACGGCTGTCGAGCATGGCGCGGGTTCCGGTGTCTTTGCCCATGATGCGGGGCCCATGATGCGGGAATCGATCCTGATTACTGCGTTGCAGCATAAACGGAATGCGGCGGTTGCGCAATAGGGCTGCGCAACAACCGTGCGAAATACGCCAAAATGCCGCAATTAAATTACCCGACGATCGTCGCGGCGCGCGTCGGCACCGGGCTGCGCCGAATCCGCTTTTCCCCGCGGCCCCTGCGCAGTAAAGGGGGGCCAGATCCAAGGCTGGAGGCTCCCATGAAAGCGGCCGTCATCACCTTTCCCGGCTCGAACTGCGACCGCGACCTGGCCGTGGCCTTCGAGGCCGCCGGCGCCGAGGTCACCCGCGTCTGGCACAAGGACGCCGAACTGCCCGCCGGCACCGATGTCGTCGGCATCCCCGGGGGCTTCTCGTTCGGCGACTACCTGCGTTGCGGTGCGATCGCGGCGCGCTCGCCGGTCGCCAAGGCGGTGATCGCCCATGCGGAACGCGGCGGCTATGTGCTGGGCGTCTGCAACGGCTTTCAGGTGCTGGTTGAAACCGGTCTGCTGCCGGGCGCGCTGATGCGCAACGCCGGGCTCAAGTTCATCTGCAAGCCGGTCGCGCTGGAGGTTGCCACCACCGACAGCGCCTTCACCAGCGGCTACACCGCGGGTCAGCACATCACGATCCCGATCGCGCACCACGACGGCAACTATCAGGCCGATGACGAGACCCTGGCGCGGCTGCAGGGCGAGGACCGCGTGGCCTTCCGCTATGTGCAGAACCCCAACGGTTCGCGCGGCGACATTGCCGGCATCCTGTCCGCGAACCGCCGCGTTCTGGGGATGATGCCGCACCCTGAGCGCGCTGTGGACCCGCGCCACGGCGGCACCGACGGTGTGGCGATGTTCGCCGGGCTGATGCAGACCCTGGCCACCGCCTGACCTGCCGATGCGCGTATTGGCGCTTACGTGAACACCTGCCGCGGCGCCGCGCCTTGAGCGTGCACGGGCGGGTGCCTACACTGTGGCAATGACCGGCGAACCAACCCTTTCCCAACCGACTTCGGCACTCAGCGCGGGCCTGCCCGTCTGGGGCAAGGCCGTGGTCGGCCTGTTGCTGGTGGTGGCCGTGGGCGTGGTCTGGGTGCTGGACGACTGGTTGAGCGAGAGCTTCACGCTGGACACCCGCAACCGGGCGGAACTGCGGCTGGTGCTCTATGCCGGGTCGATCGAGGCCGAGATGCAGCGCACGCAGGTCGTGCCGATCCTGCTGGCCCGCGACCCGATCCTGCGCGATGCGCTGCAGAATTCGAACTATGCCCAGATCCCGCAATTGCTGATCGCCTTGCAGGCCGAGGTCGGCGCGGCGGCGATCGAGCTTCTGGACACCTCGGGCCGGGTGGTGGCCGGGACCGACCGCAACCGGCTGGGGGTGATGCGCACGCAGGACGCGCTGTTCGTCGACGCGCGGCGGGCGAATGACACGATCTTTGCGCTGCAGCCGCGGGATTCGGGCGGCTATGCATTCGGTTTTGCCCGGGCGATCCGGGTCGGCGGGCAGATCCTGGGGGTCGTCACCGTCGAGGCCGACCTTGCCAAGTTCGAACGCGCCTGGGCCGGGTTCACCGATGCCGTGGCGCTTCTGGACAGCGAGGGGCGGATCATCCTGGCGACCGAGCCGCGCTGGCGCGGCCGGACCGAGGCCGAGGCGCTGGCGCTGCGCGACGCGCCCTCGGCCATCGAACGGGCGCTGCGCTATACCGCCGACCTCGCGGGGCGGGGGCCGGATGCGTTCCTTGGCGGGGCAGCGGTGCTGCGCTCGGAAACCCGGGTGCGCCACCGTGGCTGGACGCTGATCAGCTTCACCACCTATGACGGCGTGCGCGAAAAGGTGAACGGCGTGCTGGCGCTGGTGATCATGGGCTTTGCCCTGCTGCTGGCGATGGTGTTCTACCTGTTCTCGCGCCGTGCCTGGTCGCAGACCGCCCGGTTCGAGCAGGAATCGGTCGAGCTGCGGCAGCTGAACCTGCGCCTGCAGCGCGAGGTGGCGGCGCGCGAGAAGGTGCAGAAGGAACTCACGGTCGCCGAACAGACGCTGGCCCAATCCTCGAAACTGGCTGTGCTGGGCGAGATGTCGGCCGCCGTCAGCCATGAGCTGAACCAGCCGCTGGCGGCGATGAAGACCTATCTGGCGGGGGCGCGGCTGTTGCTGAACCGTCGGCGGACCGAAGAGGCGCTGGTCTCGTTCCAGCGCATCGACGACCTGATCGACCGGATGGGTGCGATCACCCGGCAGCTGAAAAGCTTTGCCCGCAAGGGGGGCGATGCCTTTGCACCGCTCGATCTGCGCGACAGCGTGACCGAGGCCCTGGCGATGATGGAGCCCCGCCTACGCGAGCGCCGCGTGCTGGTGGTGCGCACCTTGCCCAAGGAACCGGTGATGGTGATGGGCGACCGACTGCGGCTGGAGCAGGTGATCATCAACCTGATGCGTAACGCGGTCGACGCGACGCGCAGCGTCAACGCGCCGCAGATCGACCTGATCCTGACCCAGGGCGACACCGTCAGCCTGACGGTGCGCGACAACGGCACCGGCATCGAGGATATCGACAAGGTGTTTGAACCCTTCCATACCTCGAAGAAACCGGGCGAGGGCGTCGGCCTGGGCCTGGCGATCTCGTCGGGGATCGTGGCCGACCACGGTGGCCGGCTGACCGCCCGCAACCTGCCCGAGGGCGGTGCGGGTTTCGAGATTTCCCTGCCGGTGCTGACCCAAGCCGGCGACGCTGCGGCCTGATCGGGTCGGGCGCAACCAGAGATACGGACGACATGAGGAGAGCCCCATGACCCCCAGCGACGGCGCAACCCAGGACGGGCGGACCCCCTCGCGCATCGTCGTGATCGACGACGAACAGGACATGCGCGCTTCGATCAGCCAGTGGCTGTCACTGTCGGGGTTCGACCCGGAAACCTATGCCAGCGCCGAAGAGGCGTTGACGGTGCTGGGCCCCGAGTTCCCGGGCATCGTCGTCACCGACATCCGCATGCCGGGGATGGACGGAATGGCGCTGCTGAAAAAGCTGGTGGGCATGGACGCCAGCCTGCCGGTGATCCTGATCACCGGGCATGGCGACGTGCCGATGGCGGTCGAGGCGATGCGGCTCGGGGCCTATGATTTCCTGGAAAAACCCTTTGATCCCGACCGCATGTCGGATCTTGCGCGCAAGGCGCTCAAGGCCCGCGGCATGGCGCTGGAAAGCCGGGCGCTGCGCCATGAGCTGGCGGATGGCGGCGCGATCATGAAGCGCCTGGTGGGCAACGCGCCCGAGATGGTGCGGCTGCGCGAGGATATCCTGGACTATGGCCAGGCCGACGGCCATGTGCTGATCGACGGCGAGACCGGCACCGGCAAGACGCTGGTTGCCCATGCGCTGCATGCGGTCGGGCCGCGGGCGGGCAAGAAATTCGTCTCGGTCAGCTGTCTGGGTGTCGATGACGAACGTCTGGCGGCGCGGCTCTTTGGACCGGTCGAGGCGGGCGGGCTGCCGTTGGTCGAGGAGGCGCGCGGCGGCACGCTGTGTCTGGAGGACATCGAGGCGATGAGCCCGACGCTGCAGGCGCGGCTCTTGGGGTTCATCAACGACCAGCCGACCCCGCCACAGACCCGCATCGTCGCCATCGTCAACGAGCACAAGCCCGGGCGCACCCTGGAAGACGTGCTGCGGCCGGATCTCTACTATCGGCTGGCGGCGATGAAGCTGACGCTGCCGCCCTTGCGCAGCCGCGGTGAGGACATCCTGTCGCTGTTCAAGACCTATGCCGAGGATTACGCCGAGGAATACGGCTGCCCGGCGCCGGATCTGAGCGCCCAGGACGCGGCCTATCTGTTGCAGGCGCCCTGGCCGGGCAACGTGCGCCAGCTGATTTCCATCGCCGAGCAGGCGGTGCTGCAGAACCGGCGCGGCACCGGGTCGGTGGTGTCCCTGGTGATGGCCGAGAACGAGGCCTCGGGCGGGGCGCTGACCACCGAGGGCAAGCCCCTGAAGGATTACGTCGAGGCCTTCGAGCGCACGCTGATCGACAACACGATGCGCCGGCACAAGGGGTCGATCGTCGCGGTGATGGAAGAACTGTGCCTGCCGCGCCGGACCCTGAACGAGAAGATGGCCAAGTATGGGCTGAGCCGGTCGGATTACGTCTGATCGGGGTGGGGGGGGCGGCTCGGCCCCCCGTCCGGGGGCCATTCGCCGCGCCCGCGGGCTGCCACCCGCACCCGCCCCAAGGGGGGCACGCCCCCCGTGGGAAACCCCGTGCGTATTTGCGACACGATGAAGCGCAGGAGGTGTTGCGCGTGCAACGTTTCGCCTGTGCATTTTTGCCATTGAACATGGACAGGCTTCACCCCTATGTTTGGGTGCCGGGGTGCCTTGCGCACGCACCGCATGAAATTCACAGCCCGTCAGGCGCCCGCAAGCGGCGTCATGTGCGGGCGGGATCGGCCCTTTCGGCCGCTGGAACGCCCGGACCGGCATTGCCGCCCAGGCCTAGTTTGAATGCCCCCGGGCATTCGGAGCATGTAACCGCGATGCCACGACGCGCATCAGCACACGACGTGAACGGGACGCGCGAAGGCGCCGCCCTCCGTCCGCTGCCGCCGGGTATCGCCTTCACCATTCCCCTCGACCACACGCCGCGCGGACCTTCGGGACCGGGCGGATCACGGCCGGGGGCAAGCGAGACACTATGGGAAAGAAACTTCTTATCGACGCCACGCACGCGGAAGAGACCCGCGTCGTGGTGGTGGACGGCAACAAGGTTGAGGAATTCGACTTTGAGACCATCCACAAGCGGCAACTCGCCGGCAACATCTATCTGGCCAAGGTAACGCGCGTCGAACCGTCGCTGCAGGCGGCCTTTGTCGATTACGGCGGCAACCGCCACGGGTTCCTGGCCTTTGCCGAGATTCACCCGGACTATTACCAGATTCCGGTCGCCGACCGTGAGGCGCTTTTGGCCGAGGAGCGCGCGCTGGCGCGCGATTCCGAGGACGAGAGCAATGGCTCGAACAGCCGTCGGTCGCGCCGTCGGCGTTCGGGCAAGGGCAATGGCGACGAGGCCGCCCGCCCGGATGGCGCGGAAGCGGAACAGGTCGAAGCCGGTGAAGACGCGGCGGTGACCCCGGTCGAAGAGATCGTGGCCGAAGAGGCGATCGCCGCCGAAACGGTGGCGGATGCTCCGCAGGAAACCCCGCTTGAAACCCCGGCGGAAGTTCCCGCCGAGGCGCCTGTGGAAGCCCCGGTCGAGCCCCTGGTAGAGGCTGGAGAGGCGGCGCCCGTCGAGGTGCCGGCCGAGACCCCGGCCGAAGAACCGGCAGAAACTCCGGTGGAAATCCCGGTGGAAGCCTTGATCGAGACCGCCGTTGACGGTGGGGACGACGAAGGCGGGGATGACGCGCCGCGCTCGGGATCCATTGCGGCCAATGCCGAGGGGATGGAGACGCGCACCTACGGGGCGATGGATGTCGTCGACCTCGAGGACGAAGACGAGGGCGAAAAACCCGCGGCCGAAGAGCCGTTCCGCGCCGCCGATCACGCCAGCGAACTCGATGACCAGATCGAGTCGGTGGCCGATGAGGATGTCACCGACGAGGTGCGTCCGCAGCGCCGCCCGCGCAGCCGCCGCTACAAGATCCAGGAAGTGATCAAGGTGCGCCAGATCATGCTGGTGCAGGTGGTCAAGGAAGAGCGCGGCAACAAGGGTGCGGCGCTGACGACCTATCTGTCGCTGGCCGGGCGCTATTGCGTGCTGATGCCGAACACGGCGCGCGGTGGCGGCATCAGCCGCAAGATCACCAATGCCGCCGACCGCAAGAAGCTGAAGGAAATCGCCAGTGAGTTCGACGTGCCCGAGGGCGCGGGGCTGATCATCCGCACGGCGGGTGCCAACCGCACCAAGGCCGAGATCAAGCGCGATTACGAATACCTGTTCCGCCTGTGGGAGCAGATCCGCGATCTGACGCTGAAGTCGATCGCCCCCGCGCCGATCTATGAAGAGGGCAACCTGATCAAGCGGTCGATCCGCGACCTCTATAACAAGGACATCGACGAGGTTCTGGTCGAAGGCGAGGCGGGTTACCGCACCGCCAAGGACTTCATGAAGATGATCATGCCCTCGCATTCGAAGAATGTGCAGCTCTACACCGAGCAGATGCCGCTGTTCGCGCGCTATCAGGTGGAAAGCTATCTGGGCCAGATGTTCAACCCGACGGTTCAGCTGAAATCGGGCGGCTATATCGTCATCGGCGTGACCGAGGCGCTGGTTGCGATCGACGTCAACTCGGGCAAGTCCACGCGCGAGGGGTCGATCGAGGACACCGCGCTGAAGACGAACCTGGAAGCCGCCGACGAGATCGCCCGCCAGTTGCGGCTGCGAGACTTGGCGGGCCTGATCGTCATCGACTTCATCGACATGGAAGAGCGCAAGAACAACGCCTCGGTCGAGAAGCGGCTGAAAGAGGCGCTGCGCAATGATCGCGCGCGGATCCAGGTCGGGCGGATTTCGGGCTTTGGCCTTATGGAGATGAGCCGTCAGCGCCTGCGCCCCGGCATGCTCGAGGCGACGACCCAGCCTTGTCCGCATTGCCACGGCACCGGGTTGATCCGGTCGGACAACTCGCTGGCGCTGCAGATTCTGCGCGCGCTGGAAGAGGAAGGGACGCGCAACCGCTCGAAGGAGGTGCTGGTCAAGGCCCCCATCGGCATCGTCAACTACCTCTTCAACTCGAAGCGCGAGCACCTGGCGCAGATCGAGGTGCGCTATGGCATGGCGATCCGCATCGAGGCCGATCCGTCGCTGATCAGCCCCGATTACACCATCGAGAAGTTCAAGACCGCGACCCGGATCGTCAGCGCGCCGGCACCGCAGGTGGTGTCGCTCGATGCGCAGATCATGTCTGACATCGACGACGAGATGTCCGAGGATGTCGAGGACGAGGTTGCCGAGGTCGAAGGGGACGAAGCTGAGGCCGGTGCCGAAGCCCGGGCCGAGGACGCCAAGGCGGACGGCTCCAAGCGCAAGCGCCGTCGCCGCCGTCGTCGCCGTCCGCAATCGGACGAGGCGCGTGCCGAGGATGGCAGCGACGAGGCGGCCGAGGAAGGCGATGACGCCGAGGAGGCGGAGGCCGCAGAGGCAGAGGACGCCGAAGCCGTAGTGACCGACGAGGCCGAGGCCCCGGTGGTCGAGACCGAGCCTGCCGCCGAACCCGAGGCCGAGGCCAAGCCCGCGCGCAAGCGCCGGACCCGGACCCGCAAGAAGACCGAGGACGAGGCGCCGGCCGAGGCTGCGCCCGTGGCTGCGGAACCCGCGGCGGAGGCTCCGGCCGAGGAGGCCGCGGCTGAACCCGCGCCGAAGAAGCGCACCCGCACCCGGCGCAAGCCCAAGGCCGAACCCGAAGCGGTCGCCGAGGTCGAAGCGCCAGTGGTCGAAGCGGCGACGCCCGAGGTCGCGCCCGACGCTCCGGCTGTGGAGCCGGTGGAAACCGCCGCAGCGCCTGTGCCGGTGGCCGAGGAACCGGTGGTCGCAGAGCCGGTGGCGGAACCCGTGGCCGAGCCCGCAGCCGAGCTTGCCCCCGAGGTGGCTGAACCCGTTGAACCCGTTGAACCCGTGGCGGAATCCCAGCCGGAACCCGTGGCCGAGGCGGCGGGGGACGTGACTGAACCGGTCGCGGCCGAGACGCCGGACAAGCCCCGCCGTTCGGGCTGGTGGTCGCGCAAGAGCTGACGCGCTGACCCAATCGTGACCGACGCCCCCCGTGACGTGCGGGGGGCGTCTGTTTATCACCGGGGGCGAAGGCCGGCATGGCCCCCGCACGCTGGCCCGGCGTTTCGCCGCATTGACCGGGCGGGGCGGCGGTGTTCAGACCGCGCGGCCCAACGCCCCAGACCGGAGCCTGCCCATGTTCGGGATCGACCTTTTCGACGCCGCCCTGATGCCGTCTCTGGCGGTGGCGCTGCTGGCGGGGCTGTTGTCGTTCCTCAGCCCTTGCGTGCTGCCGATCGTGCCGCCCTATCTGGCCTATATGTCGGGCATCTCGATGCGCGATTTGACCGAGGGCGGGCGGGGCCCCAGCCGTGCCACGCTGCCGGCGCTGTTCTTCGTCATGGGGCTCAGCACGGTCTTTATCCTGATGGGGTTCACCGCCTCGGGGTTGGGGCAGCTGTTCCTGGCCTATCGCGAGACCTTCGCCCAGATCGCCGGCGTGGTGGTGATCGTCATGGGGCTGCATTTCCTGGGCGTGTTCAAGATCGGCTTTCTGATGCGCGAGGCGCGGCTCGATGCGGGCAACCGTGGCGGCTCGGCGCTGGGGGCCTATGTGCTGGGGCTGGCCTTTGCCTTTGGCTGGACGCCCTGCATCGGGCCGATCCTGGGGATGATCATCACCCTGGCCGCGACCGAAGGGTCGGTTTCCCGGGGCACCGCGCTGATGGTGGCCTATGCGATCGGGCTGGGCCTGCCGTTTCTGCTGGCAGCGGTGTTCATCACCCGGGCGGTCGGGCTGATGAACCGCATCAAGCCCTGGCTGGGGATGATCGAAAAGGCGATGGGCGTCCTGCTGATCGTCGTCGGCATCGCGCTGATCACCGGCGCGCTGGCGGATTTCTCGTTCTGGCTGCTGGAAACCTTTCCGGTGCTCGAACGGCTCGGCTAGCGGCCCCGGCCGGTGGCCTTGCCCGGCGGGATTTGGGGCCAGATGACGGGGAGTGCCGGGTTCCCCCTTGACCGCGCGGCGCTTTGATCCGACCTTGCCCGCGCCTCACCGAACGGACGCCGATGCATTCCGCCAAACCCACCCGCACCGCCCCCTTTGCCACGTTCGAATGGATGATCGCCTGGCGCTATCTGCGCGCGCGCCGCGCCGAGGGCGGGGTCAGCGTGATGACCTGGATCTCGCTCATCGGCATCGCGCTGGCGGTGTTTGCGCTGATCGCCACGCTGGCGGTGCGCTCGGGCTTCCGGTCCGAGTTCGTCGACACGATCCTCGGCGCCAATGCCCACGCGACGGTCTACTATTCGGCCCGGGTCACCGAAACCGGCCAAATGAGCCGCACCATCGAGGATTACCAGGATCTGACCGCCCGGCTGGCAGCGGTCCCGGGCGTCAGCCGCGCCGCGCCGCTGATCAAGGGACAGGTGATGGCCAGCCACGACGGCCGCAACGCCGGAGTCGAGGTGTTCGGTATCGCCGCCGAGGATCTGCGGGCGATCCCGCGCATTGCCGCATCGGACCGGGCGCGCGGCGATATCACGCGCTTTGACGAAGGGATCGCCATCGGCACCGGCGTTGCGCGTGATCTCAACGTGCAGGTGGGCGACCGGATCCGCATCATCTCGCCCGAGGGGGTGCGCACCGCCTTCGGCACCTCGCCACGGATCAACACCTACGAGGTGGTCTATATCTTCTCCGCCGGCCGCTATGATATCGACCGGACCCGTGTCTATCTGCCCTTTGCCGAGGCGCAGACCTTTTTCAACCGCGACGGCGTGGCCGACGAGATCGAGGTGATGCTGGACGCGCCCGAGCAGGTCGATGCGCTGGCCTATGACCTGATGCGCGCGGGCGGCGAGCGGGCAATGCTCTGGACCTGGCGCGACAGTGCGGGCAGCTTTCTGCGGGCGCTGGATATCGAGGACAACGTGATGTTCATCATCCTGTCGATCCTGGTGCTGATCGCGGCGATGAACATCATCTCGGGGCTGATCATGCTGGTGAAGAACAAGGGCCGCGACATCGGTATCCTGCGCACGATGGGCCTGAGTGAGGGCTCGATCCTGCGGGTGTTCTTTCTGTGCGGGTCGCTAGTCGGCGTGGTGGGCACGCTGCTGGGGGTGGCCGCGGGCTGCCTGTTCGCGCTTTATATCGACCCGATCTTTGCCTTTGTGAACTATGTGGCGGGGGGCGGGGTCTGGGATCCGTCGATCCGCGGCATCTATGCGCTGCCGGCGGAACTCAGGCTGGTCGATGTCTCGAAGGCGGTCGCGCTGTCGCTGGGGCTGTCCTTTGTCGTCACGATCTTTCCGGCGCGGCGCGCGGCGCGGATGAACCCTGTCGAGGCACTGCGCTATGAATGAACCCGTTCTGGAACTGGACAGCATCGCCAAGGCCTATCACGGCGGGGCCGCGGGGCCGGTCGATGTGCTGCGCGGGGTGTCCCTGCGGGTCGCCCGGGGCGAGGTCGTGGCGCTGGTGGCGCCATCGGGGGCGGGCAAGTCGACGCTTTTGCATATCTCGGGGCTTCTGGACACCGCCGACAGGGGGCGGGTGGTGATCGACGGGGTCGACATGACCCGGCTGTCGGACGCGACGCGGACTGCGGTGCGACGCGCGCAGGTGGGGTTCATCTATCAGTTCCATCACCTGCTGCCCGAATTCACGGCCGCCGAGAACGTGATCCTGCCGCAGCTGGCGAATGGCGCCGCGCGGCGGGCGGCGCAGACCCGGGCCGAGGATCTGCTGGCGCGTGTCGGGCTGGCGAACCGCGGCGGGCACCGGCCGGCCGAGCTGTCGGGCGGCGAGCAGCAGCGCGTCGCCTTCTGCCGGGCGATGGCCAATGCGCCGCACCTTCTGCTGGCCGACGAGCCGACCGGCAACCTGGATCCGGCGACCTCGGATCAGGTGTTCGGGGTGCTGATGGAGGTGGTCCGTGAAACCGGCCTTTCGGCGCTGATCGCCACCCACAATCTGGAGCTGGCGCACCGGATGGACCGCATCCTGCGGCTCGAGGGCGGCAGAATCGCAACATCCTGAGTTTGAATCGGCGGAAATTCGCCGAATCCGTTGACTCACCGGTCAAAGATTCCCGAACTGGAACCAGGGCGCTGCCACGTCCTGCACCCGACCATGCCGGCACGCTGCCCGTGTTCGCCGCCTGCGTCGATCGTCGTTTGTGAATCTCCAACGGGGGGTTGGAATGTCGACCGTGTTCCGTGCCGCGCTCGCGGCTCTTCTGCTTTTGCTGCCCATGTCCGCCCAGGCGACGACGATCGTCGCGCGGGTCAGTGTCTCGGCGCAGACGCTCTATGTCTATCTCGATGGCCAGCTGCGCTATGAATGGCCGGTGTCGACCGCCGGCAATGGCTATGAGACGCCGCGCGGCGAGTGGTCGCCGACCTGGCTGTCGCGCTGGCACCGCTCGCGGCAATACAACAACGCGCCGATGCCCTTCGCGATCTTCTACCATGAAGGCTATGCGATCCACGCGACCGAGGCGATCTATAACCTGGGCCGCCCGGCCAGCCACGGCTGCGTCCGCCTGCATCCCGACAATGCCTCGCTGCTGTTCGCGATGGTCGAGCGCGAGGGGATGGAGAACATGCGCGTCGTCGTCACCGACTGACGGTAGGCCGACAGCGGGTGAGTCTGCGCTGCAACAGGCCGTCCCCCCGATCTGGGGGGCGGAAATTTGCTCTACCCAAGGTATGGCGGGATCCCTATAGTTCCTGTGGATAACAGGACACGAGCCCCGAGGGAGAGGACATGCGCTGCCCGTTCTGCGGAAACGTCGATACCCAGGTCAAGGATTCCCGCCCCGCCGAAGACCATGTGTCGATCCGCCGACGCCGGTTCTGCCCGGCCTGCGGCGGTCGTTTCACCACCTATGAGCGGGTGCAGCTGCGCGATCTGGTGGTGGTGAAATCCTCGGGCAAGCGCGAACCCTTTGACCGGGACAAGCTGGAACGCTCGATCCGCATCGCCATGCAGAAACGCCCGATCGAGCCCGAGCGCATCGAGCAGATGATTTCCGGGATCGTGCGGCGGCTGGAGTCGATGGGCGAGACCGACATCCCCAGCCGGGTGATCGGCGAGATCGTCATGGAGACGCTCGCCCGGATCGACACCGTGGCCTATGTGCGCTTTGCCAGCGTCTACAAGAATTTCCAGGCCGCCGACGATTTCGACAAGTTCGTCAGCGAGTTGCGCCCGGCGGTGATGCCGGATGACTGACCGGGCAGGGGGCGCTGCCCCCTCTTTTCGCGCAGGCGCGAAAATTCACCCCCGGCGTATTTTGGGCAAGATGAAAGGGCGCGGCCGTGTCCGGGGATGACGACCGGCGGTTCATGCGTCTGGCGCTGGCCCTGGGCGCGCGGGGGCTGGGGAATACTTGGCCCAACCCGGCGGTGGGCTGTGTTCTGGTGCAGGGTGGCGTGATCGTCGGGCGGGGCTGGACCCAGCCGGGCGGGCGTCCGCATGCCGAGGTGATGGCGCTGCGTCAGGCCGGCGAGCGGGCGCGCGGCGCGGTGGCTTATGTCACGCTGGAGCCCTGCGCGCATCACGGCAAGACCCCGCCCTGCGCCGAGGCGCTGGTGGCGGCGGGGGTCGCGCGGGTGGTCAGCGCGCTGACCGATCCCGATCCGCGGGTGGCGGGCGGCGGGCATGCGATCCTGCGCGCCGCTGGCATCGCGGTGACCGAGGGGGTCGAGGCCGAGGCGGCGCGGCTGGCGAATGCGGGGTTTCTGAGCCGGATCCTGTCGGGTCGGCCGATGGTGACCTTGAAACTGGCATTGACGCTGGACGCGCGCATCGCCACCGCGACCGGCGAGAGCCGCTGGATCACCGGACCCGCGGCGCGGCGGCGGGTGCATCTGATGCGGGCGACGCATGACGCGGTTCTGGTGGGGGCGGGCACGGCCCGGGCTGACGATCCCGACCTGCGGGTGCGCGACCTGGGGATCGACCGTCAGCCGGTGCGGATCGTTGCGGACAGCCGGCTGGGCCTGTCGCCCGACAGCCGGCTGGGGCGCAGCCTGGATCTGGCGCCGCTGTGGTTGCTGCACGGTGCCCAGGCCCCGGCGGCTGCCCGTGCGGACTGGGCGGCGCGCGGCGCGGTTCTGGTGCCCTGCGCCGAGGATGCGATGGGGCGGCTGGATATGGACGACGGGCTGCGGCAACTGGGCGCGCGCGGTCTCACCCGGGTGTTGTGCGAGGGCGGCGGCGGGCTGGCGGCGAGCCTTGTCTCGGGCGGGCTGGCCGATGAGTTGGCGGTGTTCAGCGCAGGGCATCTGTTCGGTGCGGACGGCACTGCGGGGCTGGCGGCGATGGGGGTGACGGCGATCGGCGACAAGGCCTGGCGGCTGGTTTCGGCGCAGCCGGTGGGGGCGGATCTGATGCATCTGTGGCGGCGCACGGGTTTCCCCGAGGGGCTGTAACCGGGCCTTTACCATAACGTAAAACGGTCCCATTCGGCGCCAACTTGCGCCACAGTGATGTTACATCCATAGTGGGTCGGAGAGTTGAAAGTCCCGTCACGGCACCCCAAATTGTCGGGGAACGGGACGGTTTGCAGGCCAGATCTGGCGTGTGGACCGCGAAAAACGAGTTGAGGTTTCAAGATGTCAGGTCACACCAACACCTATGCCGTGCTGCCCCTGCGGGACATGGTGGTCTTTCCGCACATGATCGTGCCGCTGTTTGTCGGGCGCGACAAATCGGTGCGCGCGCTGGAAACGGTGATGCGCGACGACAAGCAGATCCTGCTGGTTACCCAGATCGACCACGCCGACGAGGATCCGACGCCGGAGGGCCTCTATCGGATGGGGGTTCTGGCGAATGTGCTGCAGCTGCTGAAATTGCCCGATGGCACCGTCAAGGTGCTGGTCGAGGGCAAGTCGCGGGTGCAGATCACCGAGTTTGTGGACAACGACCAGCATTTCGAGGCCGAGGCCGAGACGATCGACGAGATCGAGGGCGAGGCGGCGGCCGTCGAGGCGTTGACCCGTGCGGTGCTCGACGATTTCGAACGCTATGCGAAGATCAAGCGCAACATCCCCGAAGAGGCGCTGGCCGCGGTCAGCGATGCGGACGAGCCCGGCCGGCTGGCCGACCTCGCCGCCGGCCACCTGGGGGTCGAGGTTCCGCGCAAGCAGGAGCTTCTGGAGACGCTCGACATCGGTGAGCGGCTGGAGAAGGTCTATGGCCTGATGGAGGGCGAGATTTCCGTCCTGCAAGTCGAGCGCAAGATCAAGTCGCGCGTGAAATCGCAGATGGAGCGCACCCAGCGCGAATACTACCTGAATGAGCAGATGAAGGCCATTCAGAAGGAGCTGGGCGAGGGCGACGACGGCCAGAACGAGCTGACCGAGCTGGAAAACCGCATCAAGGCGACGAAGTTCAGCAAGGAGGCCCGGGAAAAGGCCGAGGCCGAGCTGAAGAAGCTGAAATCCATGAGCCCGATGTCGGCCGAGGCGACGGTGGTGCGCAACTACCTCGACTGGCTGCTGGCGCTGCCGTGGGGTGTCAAGTCGCGGGTCAAGAAGGATCTGAACCGGGCCCAGGCGGTGCTGGATGAGGATCATTACAGCCTCGACAAGGTCAAGGAGCGCATCGTCGAATACCTCGCGGTGCAATCGCGCTCGGCCAAGCTGAAGGGGCCGATCCTGTGCCTCGTCGGCCCTCCGGGTGTCGGCAAGACGTCGCTGGGGCGGTCGGTGGCCAAGGCCACGGGGCGCGAGTTCATCCGCATTTCGCTGGGCGGCGTGCGCGACGAGAGCGAGATCCGCGGCCACCGCCGGACCTATATCGGCTCGATGCCGGGCAAGATCATCCAGGCGCTGAAGAAGGCCAAGACCACTAACCCGCTGATCCTGCTCGATGAAATCGACAAGATGGGGCAGGATTTCCGGGGCGACCCGGCGTCCGCGATGCTGGAGGTGCTGGACCCGGAACAGAACGCGACCTTCGTCGACCACTATCTTGAGGTGGAATACGACCTGTCGAACGTGATGTTCATCACCACCGCCAACAGCTACAACATGCCCGGGCCGCTGCTGGACCGGATGGAGATCATCCCGCTCGCCGGGTATACCGAGGACGAGAAGGCCGAGATCGCGCGCCGGCACCTGATGCCCAAGGCGATCAAGAACCACGGGTTGAAGAAATCCGAACTGAGCGTTTCGGATGATGCGCTGACGGCGATCCTGCGGCTGTATACCCGTGAAGCCGGGGTGCGGAACTTTGAACGTGAGCTGAGCAAGATCGCGCGCAAGGCGGTGACCAAGATCATCAAGGGCGAGACCAAGTCGGTTTCCGTCACGGCCGAGAACCTCGACGATTTCCTGGGCGTGCCGCGCCACCGGTTCGGTCTGGCCGAGAAGGAAGATCAGGTCGGCGTGGTCACCGGGCTGGCCTGGACCAGCGTCGGCGGCGATCTCTTGCAGATCGAGGCGCTGAAGCTGCCGGGCAAGGGCCGGATGAAGACCACCGGCAAGCTGGGCGAGGTGATGAAGGAGTCGATCGACGCGGCGTCGTCCTTTGTGCGCTCGATCTCGCCCGAGATCGGCGTCAAGCCGACCAAGTTCGAGACGATGGACATCCACGTCCACGTCCCGGATGGCGCCACGCCCAAGGATGGCCCCTCGGCCGGTCTGGCGATGGTGACGGCGATCGTGTCGGTGCTGACCGGCATTCCGGTGCGCAAGGACATCGCCATGACCGGCGAAGTCACGCTGCGCGGCAATGCCTCGGCCATCGGCGGGCTGAAGGAAAAGCTGCTGGCGGCTTTGCGCGGGGGCATCACCAAGGTGCTGATCCCGGTCGAAAACGCCAAGGATCTGCCCGAGATCCCGGACAATGTGAAAGAGGGGCTGGAGATCATCCCCGTCAGCCATGTCCGCGAGGTGCTCAAGCACGCGCTGGTGCGCCAGCCCGAAGGGATCGAGTGGGACGAGGCGGCCGAGGAAGCGGCAATGGCCGCGCGGCAGGCGGCTCTGGTCGCGGCGCCGGCGCCGACCGCCCACTGAGGTTCTGCGCGTTTATCAGGCCCGCCCCGGAATGGTTTCGGGGCGGGCTTTTCGCTGTCCGCTGTTCAGGCCGATTTGAACAGGTTGAACAGGAAGGCGACGACCCCGGCCAACACCACCATTTCCGAAATCGCCAGCACCGGGCCGATCGTTGCGCCGGGCAGGGTCTGGCTGACCAGCAGATACAGCGAGACCAGCAGCACCAGCCCGCCGATCTGGAACAGCCAGAAATGCAGCCGTCCCCAGAGCGTCGTGTTCAGCGCCGGAATGACCCGGTAGGCCAGGCCGAACAGTGTCATCAGGGTAAAGCCGACGAGGTTGATATGGGCGTGCACCGGGGCCAGGGTGAAGGCTTCGTTCGCGCCCATCCAGATGCCCAGCGACATGCCGATAACCAGATACACAGCACCGATGATCAGGAATCCTTTCGAAATCGTCATCCGTCTGTCCTTTCTGTTGGCGGGGTATTCCCGCCGTCGCAGCCTAGCACGGGATCACGGGCGCGTGATCGACAAAGATGTATCTGCCGTGCCGGATAGCCGGGAAAAAAGCTGCACGATTCGGCGCCGTTCCCCCTTGAGCCCGTCCGCGCGACTCGCTATAGACCGCGCCACGGCGGGCGATTAGCTCAGCGGTAGAGCGCTTCGTTCACATCGAAGATGTCAGCGGTTCAAATCCGTTATCGCCCACCATCGAAATTCATCGAAAGCCGGCACCTGGGTGCCGGCTTTCGTCGTTTTGCAACGCGCAGCGCGGTTCGGTGACGCGGAAACGTCCTGTTTCGCGGATAAGGTGGCTTGCTGCCGGACCGCCTGGCAACTGCCCGGGTCCGTCTGATCGGCAACGGCTCTTGCGTGTTATTGCGCCTTGGGACAGGGGGTGTTCCGCAGGCGTGGCGCACCGTTTTCCCGCTTGCGCGGCGATGGGGCGTGGATACTCTGGCGCCCAGATCCCGCCTGCTGAGAGGCCCCCATGCTTACCGTCTACGGAACCCTGCGGTCACGCACCACCCGCGTCGTCTGGACGCTCGAAGAGCTGGGCCTGCCCTATACACGCGAGAAGGTGGTCTTTGCCGCCTCGCTCGGCGATCCCAAAGCCGCCGACGCGCCGCTCAACACCGCCTCCGAGGCCTTCCTGTGCGTGAACCCGATGGGGCAGTTGCCGGCGCTGAAGGATGGCGATCTGTGCCTGGCGGAATCGGCGGCGATCTGTTTCTACGTCGCGCGCAAGGCCGGCGGTCCGGTCGCGCCGGCCAGCCCGGCCGAGGATGCCGAGATGCTGCAATGGGCGTTTCTGGCGGCCAGCGGAGTCGAACCCGGCGCGATCGAGGTGCTCTATACCTATATGCAGGGTCAGGCCGATACCGAGGCGGGCAGGGCGCGCATCGCCGCCGGGCTGGAGCGGTTGGCGCGACCCTTCGCGCGGATTGAGGCGCATCTGGCGGGGCATGACTGGCTGGTGGGCGACCGCTTTACGGTGGCCGATATCCTGATGGCGGAAACCGTGCGCTATGTCACCGTGGCGCCCGGCGCGCTCGATGCCTGGCCGGTGCTCAAGGCCTGGCTGGCGCGGTGCCATGCACGCCCGGCGTTCCAGCGGATGTGGGCGATGCGCGACACCGAGTAAGGGGCGGTGCGGGGTAGGGTGGGCAATCTGCCCACGCCGGTGGGCCCGCAGGTAGCGGCTGAGAGCGAGGAGCAACGCGATGGTCACGATTTATGGATGCCTGCGCTCGCGCGCGCTCAGGCCGTTGTGGCTGTTGCGCGAGATGGGCGCGCCGCATGACTGGGTGCCTGTGGTGCAGGCCTATCGGCTGCCCGACCCGGCCGACCCGGCGGCGCCTTTTCACACCCAGCGCCCCGAGTTCCTGGCGATCAATCCGATGGCGCAGGTGCCGGCGATGACCGATGGCGGGCTCTTGCTGGCGGAATCCGTGGCGATCACCCATTACCTTGCGCGCAAGTTCGGCGGCCCCCTGGGCTTTGCCGATCTGGCCGAGGAATCGCATGCGCTGCAATGGGCGCTTCTGGGGGTCAGCGCGGTGGAGACCCCGGCGCTGGAGTTGCTGCTGGTGCATGCCAACCGCCAGGCCGATACGCCCGAGGGCGAGGCCCAGCGCCGTGTCGCCCGGGCGGCGCTGGCGCGGCCGTTCAAGCGGATTGAGGCGCATCTGTCTGGGCAGGACTGGGTGCTGGGCGACCGCTTTACCGCAGCCGATATCCTGCTGGCCGAATGCGTGCGTTTCGCGATGGATGAGCCGGGCGTCTTTGACGCCTATCCCGCCTTGCACCGCTGGCTGACCGCTGCCCGCAACCGCCCGGTGTTCCAGACCCTCTGGGCCGAGCGCGACGCCGAGCCGACCAGCTTCGGCTGATCCCTGGCTGCTAGCTGCGCCGGGCCAGCAACCCGGCGGCGACCCCCAGCAGGTGCCCGCCCAGGGCCGGCGCCGCGATCATCGTGCAGAGCCAGAGCCAGGGGTTGTCCTGGAACGGATCGCCGTTCCACAGACCCAGGCCGCCGGTCCACAACACGCCCGCGGCCAATGCGCTCTGCCAGGCCAGCGCCCGGCGCAGCTGACCCCGCCGCACCCGCCGCCAGCCCAGCCACAGCCCGACCAGCGCCAGCAGGACCGCCGCCGCCAGCGTCATCCACAGGACGACCGTCACCAGCCCTTCCAGTCGCGGCCCCATCTCGTCCATCGCCTGTCTCCTGATCGTTTCGCGCCACAGTATCTGCCGGCAGGGGCGGTGCGAAACCCGAAACCTTGCGTCTGTGCGCCGTGAATGGTCTATTGCTGCCATAATCAGACAAGCAAATCACGAGCAGCCCGATGTCCGACGACCTCCTCTCCGGTCAAGCCGATACCTATGACGCCTCGTCCATCGAGGTGCTTGAGGGGCTGGAACCCGTCCGCAAGCGCCCCGGCATGTATATCGGCGGCACCGACGAGCGCGCGCTGCACCATCTGGTGGCGGAAATCCTCGACAACTCGATGGACGAGGCCGTCGCCGGCCACGCCAACCGCATCGAGGTCGAACTGCACGAGGATTACGCCGTCACCATCCGCGACAACGGCCGCGGGATGCCGTTCGATCCGCACCCCAAGTTTCCCGGCAAATCGGCGCTCGAGGTGATCCTGTGCACGCTGCACGCGGGCGGCAAGTTCTCGGGCAAGGCCTATGAGACCTCGGGCGGCTTGCACGGGGTCGGGGCATCGGTGGTGAACGCGCTGTCGGACACGATGGTCGTGCAGGTGGCGCGCGACCGCAAACTGGTCGAGCAACGCTTTTCGCGTGGCAAGCCGCTGGGGCCGGTCGCAGAGCTGGGCGCCGCCCCCAACCGGCGCGGCACCACCACCACCTTTCACGCCGACGAGCAGATCTTTGGCAGCCTGCGGTTCCGCCCCGCGCGGCTGTTCAAGATGGTGCGGTCCAAGGCCTATCTGTTTTCGGGTGTGGAAATCCGCTGGAAATCCGCCATCGAGGACGGCGACACGCCGATGGAGGCGAGTTTCCACTTTCCTGGCGGCCTTGCCGACTATCTGACCGAGCAGCTCGACAAGGACACCAGCTATGCCGACAAGCCCTTTGCCGGCAAGGTCGGCTTTCAGGAGAAATTCGGCGTCCCCGGCTCGGTCGAATGGGCGATCAACTGGACGCCCATGCGCGACGGGTTCGTGCAGAGCTACTGCAACACCGTCCCCACACCCGAGGGCGGCACGCATGAGGCCGGGTTCTGGGCGGCGATCCTGAAGGGGATCCGCGCCTATGGTGAGCTTGCGAACAACCGCAAGGCCAAGGACATCACCCGCGAGGACATGACCACCGGCGGCTGCGCGCTGGTGTCGTGTTTCATCCGCGAACCCGAATTCGTCGGCCAGACCAAGGACCGGCTGGCCACGACCGAGGCCGCACGCCTGGTCGAAGGCGCGGTGCGCGACCATTTCGACAACTGGCTGGCCTCGGACCCCAAGGCGGCGGGGGCGATCCTCGACTTCCTGGTGCTGCGCGCCGAGGAACGCCTGCGCCGGCGGCAGGAAAAGGAAACCCAGCGCAAGACGGCGACGAAAAAGCTGCGCCTGCCCGGCAAGCTGGTCGATTGTTCGGCCACCAGCCGCGACGGGACCGAGCTGTTCATCGTCGAGGGCGACTCGGCTGGCGGCAGTGCCAAGATGGCGCGCGACCGAAAAACCCAGGCACTGTTGCCGCTGCGCGGCAAGATCCTGAACGTGCTGGGCGCGGCCTCGGGCAAGCTGGGCCAGAACCAGGAGATCAACGATCTCTGCCAGGCGCTGGGGGTCGGCATGGGCACCAAGTTCCGGGTCGACGACCTGCGCTATGACAAGGTCATCATCATGACCGACGCCGACGTGGACGGCGCGCATATCGCGTCGCTTCTGATGACCTTCTTCTTCACCCAGATGCGGCCGATGATCGACCACGGGCATCTCTATCTGGCCTGCCCGCCGCTGTTCCGCCTGACCCAGGGCGCGCGGCGGATCTATGCGCTCGATGAGGCCGAAAAGACCGACTGGCTGGAAAAGGGGCTGGGCGGCAAGGGCAAGATCGACGTCTCGCGCTTCAAGGGCCTGGGCGAGATGGACGCCAAGGATCTGAAGGAAACGACGATGGACCCCGGCTCGCGCAAGCTGATCCGGGTCTCGATCGACGAGGACGTGCCGGGCGAGACCGGCGACCTGGTGGAACGGCTGATGGGCAAGAAGCCGGAACTGCGATTCCAGTATATTTCCGAGAACGCGCGGTTCGTTGAGGATGTGGATGTGTGATGGCGATCGCCGTCGGCAACCCCGGATCGGCGCGTTCTGCCTGATGCGAGCTCCTTTATTTCGTCGTGATCTGCGGTCCGCGAACGGGATTTGAGTCCGGTTCCAAGGGTGTTTGAACGACCTTGGGGCAGAAGGAAATGTTAACGCTCAGGGCGCAGACTGGGGGAAACATCCTGTGGCTCACCGATGCGCTTTCTCATTGCTTGCCTGTTTTTCGTCTCCCCAGCTTTGGCCTGCGAAGCGCCGTTCCGCGCCGGGCTTGCCGCCTTTGCCGAGGCCGACGCGACCCTGAGCGCGACCGAGGAGTCGCTCTATCGCGGGCTGGGCTGGGCGTCGCGCGGGGCGGTGGTCGAGCGGTTGGAGGCGCGTTCCGCCCGCACCACGGCCTGTGATGAAGTCGGCGCGTTGCAGCGGGATCTGGCGCGGGCGCGACGATGGGTTTCCGAGGCTGAAACCCGTTTCCGGCTGGCGCAGGCCCTGTGTGTCGGTGAGAACCGGGTGCGGGCGGCTCGAAATCTCGAGGCGTTGGGGGACACGGCGGATGCCATCGCCCGGCAGGCCGCCTATCTCGCCTCGCTGACAGAACGGTGTGGCGGGGGCTAGCTTCCTGTCTCGACCCGGCAAGGCCCGCCGCCTATCCGACCCCCTCGGCGGGCGCAGAGCCCACGGCCGACAAGGGCGGCGCGGCGATCGGCCTCGATCACCGGGGGGGGCGAGCCCTGTCTGTCCTGGCGATTCCACGCGCATTTCGGGGGCTCGTCGCGGGGCGTGACGGTTTGCCCTAGATCAAGGTCGCGGTAGCCGGTGCTTGCTAGCCTGACAGGATCCCGGCGGAAAAGGAGGTTTCGGCGGGAGACGCCACCAAGGCATGGAGACGACCGATGATCAGGTTCGCAATGATCTGTGGTGTGCTGGTTCTTGCCAATCTCGGCAGCGCCGTGTGGGCGCAGGACACGGAGGCCGGGGAATTCTATTACCGGCAGTTCTGTGTGGCCTGTCACGGCCTGACCGGCCAGGGTGACGGGCCGGCCGCGGCAGCCTTGCGGGTCCCGCCCGCGGATCTGACGGGCCTGAGTGCCCGCAACGGAGGGCGCTTTCCGATGCAGCGGGTGATTGCGACGATCGACGGACGGATCGCCCCGGGCGCGCATGGATCGGACATGCCGGTCTGGGGGTCGTTCTTTGCCCAGGAGGCGGACACCGAAGGGTTGGGGCTCGCCGGGTCCGCGCTGCAGACGCGCGGCCGGATCCTGATGTTGGCGACCTATCTCGCAACGCTTCAACCATGAGTGCACCTCGCGGCACCCGTTTGCGGATGCCGCGGGGAGGTATGGATGAGTGCAAGGAAATCCCGTGACCCGGTGGGTGCCGGGAGCGGTCCAACACACCAAGGAGGTATCCATGCTTAAAACTGTCCTGTCGTTTTCTGTCATCCTCGCTGCCACTGCGGCACCGGTCATCGCCCAAAGCAGCGATGTGGGCGCGGCGCTCTATGAGCAGTTCTGTCAATCCTGTCACGGCCCGGCCGGCGATGGCCAGGGTCCGGTTGCGCAGTTCCTGAACGTGCCGCCGCCCAACCTGACGACGATTGCCGCACGCAATGACGGCGAGTTTCCGATGCTGCAGGTGATCCAGACCATCGACGGGCGCAACATCATCGGCCCGCATGGCGGGGCCATGCCGATGTGGGGGGCTGTGTTCTCGGGTGATATGGGCGAGACGATGCAGACCTACGGCTACGGAACGGTCCTCGAGGCCCGCGGGCGGCTGATGTCGCTGGCGATGTATCTCGAATCAATCCAGCAGTAACCGGGGGCCGGGCGACCGGCGCGCGGGGTCTTGACCGGCCCTGCGCGCCGCGATAGCGCAACGGCATGGCCCCCGCACCCCTTCTTCAGCTCTCCGGTATTTCCCTGACCTACGGCGGCAATCCGCTGTTCGACGGTCTCGATCTGGTCATTCAGCCCGGCGACCGGCTGGCGCTGGTCGGCCGCAACGGCTCGGGCAAATCGACGCTGATGAAGATCATGGCCGGGCTGGTCGAGGCCGACAGCGGGTCACGGGTGCTGACCCCGGGGACGACGGTCGGCTACATGGAGCAGGAGCCCGATTTCTCGGGCTTTGCGACCTTGGGCGACTATGCCATGCAGCGGCTCGATCCGTCCGAGGCCTACCGCGTCGAAATCGCCGCCGAAGGGCTGGGGTTCGACCCCTCGGTTCCGGTCGAGACCGCGTCCGGCGGTGAGCGTCGGCGCGCGGCGCTGGCCAGGCTGCTGGCCGAGGCGCCCGAGCTGATGCTGCTCGACGAGCCGACCAACCATCTGGATATCCAGGCGATTCAATGGCTTGAAGAGCGCCTGCGCGAAACCCGCGCGGCCTTCGTGTTGATCAGCCACGACCGGGCCTTTCTGAACGGGCTGAGCCGGGCGATGCTCTGGGTCGACCGGGGGCAGGTGCGCCGGCTCGATCAGGGCTTTGCCGCCTTCGAGGACTGGCGCGACAAGACCTGGTCGGACGAGGACGAGGCCCGTCACAAGCTGGATCGCAAGATCAAGCATGAGGCGAAATGGGCGGTCGAGGGGATCAGCGCGCGGCGCAAGCGTAACCAGGGCCGGGTGCGCGCGTTGCAGGCGCTCAAGGCCGAGCGCGCCTCGCAGATCCGCCGACAGGGAACGGCGGCGCTGGCGCTCGACGCAGGGGCGCAGTCGGGCAAGTTGGTGGTCGAGGCCGACACGATCACCAAGGCGTTCGACGACCGACCGATCCTCAAGGACTTCAGCCTGAAGGTGCTGCGCGGCGACCGGGTGGCGCTGGTTGGTCCGAACGGCGTCGGCAAGACCACGCTGCTGAAACTCCTGACCGGCGAGATGGCGCCCGACAGCGGCACCATCCGGCTGGGCACCAATCTGGAAATGGCGGTGTTCGACCAGACGCGGGCGCGGCTCGATCCCGAGGCCAGCCTGTGGGAGAACCTGACCGGCGATCCGCAGATGCGGGTCAGCGGGCAGGCCGATCAGGTCATGGTTCGCGGAACCCCGAAACACGTCGTCGGCTATCTCAAGGATTTCCTGTTCGACGAGGCCCAGGCCCGCGCCCCGGTGCGCAGCCTGTCCGGCGGCGAGCGCGCGCGGCTGTTGCTGGCGCGAATCATGGCGCGGGAATCGAACCTGCTGGTGCTCGACGAACCGACCAACGATCTGGACGTGGAAACGCTGGACCTCTTGCAGGATATCCTGGGGGAATACCCGGGCACGGTGCTGCTGGTCAGCCACGATCGCGATTTCATCGACCGGGTGGCGACGACCACGCTGCTGTTCGAGGGGCAGGGCCGGGTGACGGTCTATGCCGGGGGCTGGTCGGACATGATGGCGCAGCGCGCGCTGACCGAACCGGCGCGGTCGGCGGTCAAACCGGCCGCAAAGCCGGCACCGGTCAAGGCGCCCGAGCCGGCGAAACCGTCCAAACCCTCACGCGGTCTCAGCTTTACCGAGCGCAAGCGGCTCAACGATCTGCCGGATGAGATCGCCCGGCTCGAAGCCGAGATCGCCAGGCTCTCGGAGACGCTGTCGGATGCCGCGATCTATACCCGCGAGCCGGTCAAGGCCGCCAAGGCGACCGAGATGATGAGCCAGCGGCAGGCGGCGCTGACCCGGGCCGAGGAAGAGTGGCTGGAGCTGGCCGAGCGCGATCAGGACGCCTGACGCCGCCGGCGGAACAGCAGATATCCCAACGCCACGGTGACCAGCAGCGAGGTCGCGAGGCCGGTGACGTTGCCGAGCAGTTCCGAGACCTGCGACAGCTGGCCGCCGGCGGTATAGCCGACGCCGACATAGACGGTGACCCAGACCAGTTCGCCGGCGATGCCCATCAGCGTGAAGGTCAGCCAGTTCATCCCCGCGCCCCCCGCCAGCAGGTTCACATAGGGGCCGAGGACGCTGAACATCCAGCGGGTGAAGAACACGGCGATGCCGCCCCTGGTCTGCACCGACTGGCGGGCGCGGTTCAGCACCGAGGCGCGCATCGGGCTTTTGACCAGCCATGTTTCGGCGGCGTTGAGGCCCAGCCGACCGATCTGATAGCCGGTCTGATCGCCCAGAATGGCGCCGGTCAGCGCCCCCGCCGCCGCCGGCATCAAGGCCAGGTCGCCGGATGCGGCAAAGGCGCCCGCGGCCAGCATCATCATCGACGAGGGCACCGGGATCGCCAGGCAGGACAGAAAGGTCACCACCGACAGCGCCACCGCCCCCCATTGCGAGACGAGCTCGAAGAGCCAGTCAGTCATGGTGGCCCTCGCGGAAAGTCGTGATTGCGGCGGTCAGCCGGACGATCAACTCGCTCAACGGCACGCCTTCCTGGGCGGCGATCATGTCGAGGTTTCGCCGGGGCGTGCCGTCCGGCGCGAACGACAGCGCCTCGCCCAGCACCTCACGCGGCACATCCCATGAGCGCGCGACATAGCCCAGCGGCATCCATCCCTGCATCGGTTGGTCGTGATTGGCAGGGTCGCTCCAATACACCGCCGAAACCACCGTGCGCACGGCGAAAAACAGCGTCAGCGCCAGGGCCAGCAGGAACCCTCCGCGCAGCAACCATCGCATCGAGCGGCTGTGGGTCGGCATGCGGCATCTCCGTCTGGGTCTGTGCCAGCATAGGCGCTGGCCGGGGGCTGGCAAGCCGGATCTGGCGGTCGGCGCGGGGTGGGTTCGAGAGGGCACAAGAAACTGGACAGGTGCCCCGAAAGGGGGCAGCATGGGGATGGCCCGTGACGCTCTGACCGTCGCACGATGGACTGTGCCTTGGTGGGGACATGTCACGAAAGCCGTTGATTAGCGACCAATGGAGTCATCAATGTTCGATTTCATGAAGTTTACTGTTGTTGCTGCGATGGGGGCCGCCGTGTTGGGGGCCACCGACGCCCGTGCCCAGAATTACAATCTCGCCCCCTCATACGGGTCGATCACGCTGAACGCCGGCTTCCTGCCCGATCCGCGCACCCGCACCGTGCGCGCCGGCGGTGACAATTATTTCTCGGGTGGCGGCGGCTGCCCCGGTGGCGGCTGGTTCGCCAATGCGCCCGATTACCGGTTGTATTACCGGGCGGGGGGATACCCGCTGACGATTTACGTCAACGCTCCGGGCGACACGATGCTGCTGGTCAACGATCCGTCGGCGCAGTGGTTCTGCAACGACGATGCGAACGGCACGCTGAACCCGATGATCCGGTTCAACAATCCGCGCTCGGGTCAATACGACATGTGGGTCGGCACCTATAACCGCTCGCGCGTCCACAACTCGACGATCTATATCAGCGAACGTTGAGCCCGTTCCGGGCCTGTGCAACCGGCCGGACGGCAGTCCCGGCCGGTTTTGTCATGCGTCCAGCGCCGCGACGATCCTGTTGGCCTCGACCGCGCAGGGGGTCAGGGCCGCACGGTCCTCACCAGGGAAGAACCGGCCGCGCGTCGCGGTCGGCATTGGCGCCGGCGTGTCGACCACCACCCGCGGTGCGCGCGCGCCCAGCCCGGCGTTCTCGGCCGCCCAGGCCCGCGCCAGGGCAATCTGCCCCGCCTTGACCGCGCCATAGGCACCAAAGAACTTGGTGACGCCCTCGGATCCGTCGTGCCAGGCGGCATCGTCAAAGAACACCGCCGTGCCGCCGCCCGCGGCGCGCAGCAGCGGTTCGATCATCGGGATCAGCGTGCCGGTCGCACGCAGCGTTGTCGCGATCGCCTTGTCCCAGTCCTTGATCGCGATATGCCCCGCCGGCGACAGCGGCGGCACATGCACGGCAGTATGCATCCACAGATCCACCTTGCCCCAGCGGTCGTGGATCGACCGGCAGATCTGGCGCATCGCGTCATCCTGGGTGATGTCGACCGGCACCAGCGTGGCACGGCCGCCGGCGGCCTGGATGCGGTCGTCCAGCTCTTCCAGCGCGCCGGTGGTGCGGGCGACGGCAATGACATGCCAGCCTCGCGCGGCCAGCGCCTCGGCCAGGGCCGAACCAAGCCCGCGCGAGGCGCCGGTGATCAGGGCGATCGGTGAGTCGGGGGAGTGCGTGTTCTGGGTCATGGCGCGCTCATGCCACCCGCGGAACCGCGTTGCAAGACGCCAGTCTGCCGCGCCCGGCAAAGGGGTAATCCGCGCCCCCATCTTTGCGTCTCAAATATCCTGGGGGGAGAATTTGCGCAGCAAAGAGGGGGGCAAAGCCCCCCTGACCCGGCTGCCGCGCGCCTTCCGCTTGCCCGTCTTCCCGGCGCATGCCAGAACACCGGGACAACCCGGAGGCTTTCATGTCCGACACCCCCTCGCTGATCCGCCGCACCCCCTGGCCCGAGAGCGTCTCGCGCGCCGTGGTCACCCCGCTCCAACCCTCGGTGGTCTATGCCTCGCCCGACCCCGACACGCTGGATTCGCAATACCTGGGCCAGAACCCGGGCTACACCTATGCGCGCGAGGGGCACCCCAACGCCGACGTGCTGGCGCGCAAGATCGACCTGCTCGAGGGCGCGCAGGGCGGGCTGATCCTGGGCTCGGGGATGGCGGCGGTGACCGCCGCACTGATGGGCATCCTGTCCTCGGGCGACCATGTGCTGGGCGGCGACCAGCTCTATGGCCGCTCGCTTCGGCTGATGAGCCAGGATCTGAACCGCTTCGGCATCGCCACCTCGTTGGCCGATCCGACCGACGCCGCCGCCTTTGCCGCGGCGATCCGCCCCGAGACCAAGCTGATCCTGCTCGAAGTCGTGTCGAACCCGACGCTGCGGGTGGCCGATATCGACGGCATCGCCGCCATTGCCCGCGACCGCGGCATCCTTTTGGCGATCGACAACACCTTCACCACGCCGCGCGGCTTCAAGCCGTTCGAGCATGGCGCGGATATCGTCATTCATTCGGTGACCAAGATCCTCTCGGGGCATTCCGATGCGACGCTGGGCTATGTCGCGACCAAGGATCCGGCGCTGCGCAAGGCGATCTATGATTTCGCGGTGACCACGGGCATGACCCCCAGCCCCTTCGATTGCTGGCTGGCCGAGCGCGGGATCTATTCCTTCGAGCTGCGTTATGACCGGTCCGAGGCGAATGCCCGCGCGCTGGCCGACCATCTGGCGACCCTGCCGGGGGTCAAGCGCGTGCTCTATCCGACCCGTTCCGACCACCCCGACCACAACCGCGCGGTCAGCCTGCTGGGCGAACGCGGCGGGCATATGGTGTCCTTTGAAATCGAGGGCGGGCGGGCGCAGGCCAATGCGCTGACCCGCGGCGCGCCGGATCTGGCCTTTGCGCCGACGCTGGGCGACATCGGCACCACGCTGTCGCATCCGGCCTCCAGTTCGCACCGGGCGCTGACGCCCGAGGGGCGGGCCAAGCAGGGGATTTCCGAGGGGTTTTTCCGCGTCTCGGTCGGGATCGAGGATATCGACCTGCTGAAATCCGAGTTCACCCGCGCGGTTGCCGCCTCGCAGGCGGTCTGATCGCAGGATCGGCGGGGGCCCCACCGGCCCCCGCTTTGCAGCCCCCGTTACAGCCCCAGCGGCGCGATCAGCGCCTTGAGGGCGGCGACCGGGTCGGCGGCCGACCAGATCTCGTCGCCAAAGGCCAGGAAGTCGGTGACCGGCGCCAGGTCCGCGACCAGTTCGGGCGTCAGCGCGCCCTCGGCCACCACCGGCACTTCGATCATTTCCGACCACCATTCGAACAGATCGCGCCCGGCGCGGCCGCCCGAGCCCAGCGTGGTCTCGCCCACCGGCGAGAAGCTGACGTAATCCGCGCCGGCCTCGGCCGCGTTGATCCCGTCATGGCGCGAGGCACCGCAGGCCGCGCCGATGATCGCCTCGGCACCCAGTTCGTCACGCAGCTTGCGCATCCCGCGCGCGCCCTCGGGCAGGTGCACGCCATCAAGGCCCAGCCGCGTCGCCAGCTTGGCGTGGCGGTCGATCACCACGGCGATGTCATGGACATGCGCCGCCTCGCGCACGCAGTCGGCGGCGCGGGCGATCTCGGCCTCGTCGCCGGTGGCGACGGCCAGACGGATGCAGGCAAAGGGCGCGGCATCCAGCACGGCGGCCAGAACCGGCGCGAACGCCTCGGCGTCGAAGGCCGCGGGCGTGACAAGATAGAGCTGCGGGCGGTCGGGCTGATCGGTCATCGGGCACCTTTGGCGAAACTGCCCCTGCATAGCGGCGCGGGGGCAGCGGCGCAATCCGCCTCAGTTTTCGGCCACCAGAGTTTCCGGCCGCCTCAGTTGCCGGCTGCCTCAGTTGCCGGCGCTGGCCATCTTGCGGCTGGACAGCACGCGCTCCAGCCAGCCGATCTCCATCTCGGGGACCGAGGACAGCAGAAGGTCGGTGTAATCGTCGAAGGGCGGCGCCAGCACCTCGGTCTTGGTGCCATAGCGTTGCACGCGGCCCTGATACATCACGGCGATGCTGTCGGCGATGGCGCGGACCGTGGCGATGTCATGGGTGATGAAGAGATAGGCCACCCCCTCGCGCGCCTGCAGGTCCAGCAGCAGCTTCAGGATGCCGTCCGCGACCAGGGGGTCCAGCGCCGAGGTCACCTCGTCGCAGATGATCATCTTGGGCTTCGCCGCCAGCGCCCGGGCGATGCAGACGCGCTGCTTCTGTCCTCCCGACAGTTCCGCCGGATAGCGGTCGGCAAAGCCCTGGCCCAGTTCGATCGCGTCCAGCAACTCCTGCACCCGTTCGTCGCGCGCGCGCCCGCGCAGGCCAAAATAGAACTCCAGCGGCCGGCCGATGATCGTCGCCACCGTCTGCCGCGGGTTCATCGCCACATCGGCCATCTGATAGATCATCTGCAACTCGCGCAGCTCATCGCGCGAGCGATCCTTGAGGGCGCGGGGCAGGGGCTTGCCGTCAAAGGTGATCTCGCCGGCGCGCGGCGGCAAAAGGCCGGTGATCACCCGCGCCATCGTCGATTTGCCCGAACCGGATTCGCCCACCAGCGCCAGCGTCTGCCCGGCGTAAAGCTCGACCGAGACATTCGACAGCACGTCCTTGGACATCGCGCCATAACGGGCGGTGACGTTCTCGGCGCGCAGCAGGGGTTCGGCGGCGGGGGCCTTTTCCGCGTGGTCGATCTGCCGGACCGAGACGAGGGCGCGGGTGTAGTCCTCGCGCGGGGCCTCGATGATCTGCTGCACCGATCCGTGCTCGACCATCTTGCCACTGCGCAGCACCATGATCTCGTCCGAGACCTGCGCGACTACGGCCAGATCGTGGGTGATATAGAGCGCGGCGACCCCGGTTTCCGCGATCGCCGTCTTGATCGCCGCCAGCACGTCGATCTGCGTGGTGACGTCCAGCGCCGTCGTCGGCTCGTCGAAGATCACCAGATCGGGCTTTGGACACAGCGCCATCGCCGTCATCGCCCGCTGCAGCTGCCCGCCCGAGACCTGATGCGGATAGCGTTTGCCGAAGTTCTCGGGGTCGGGCAGCGAAAGGGTGCGGAACAGCTCGACCGCGCGGGCCTCGGCCTCGGCCTGCGACAGGACGCCGTGGTGCAGGGTCGCCTCGATCACCTGTTCCATCAGCTTCTTGGCCGGGTTGAAGGCCGCCGCCGCCGATTGCGCGACATAGGTCACTTCCTTGCCGCGCAGGCTGCGCAGCGTCGCGCTGGAGGCACCCCTGATCTGGCGGCCGTTCAGCAGCACCTCGCCGCCGGTCAGGCGGATGCCGCCGCGCCCGTAGGACAGCGCAGCCAGACCGATGGTCGATTTACCGGCCCCCGATTCCCCGATCAGCCCCATCACCTTGCCGCGTTCGAGGCTGAGCGACACGTCATCGACGATCACCGCGTTGCGCGGCTTTTCCCCGGGAGCGTAAACCGTCGCCTCGATGCGCAGGTTGCGGATGTCCAGAAGCGTATCAGCCACCGCGGCCTCCTTTCAGGCTGGTGGTGCGGTTCAAAGCCCAGTCCGCCACCAGATTGACCGAGATCGACAGCGTGACGATCGCCACCGCCGGGATCAGCGCAGCGGGGATGCCATAGACGATCCCCTCGCGGTTTTCCTTGACGATCCCGCCCCAGTCGGCCTCGGGCGGCTGGATGCCCAGGCCCAGGAACGACAGCGTCGAGATGAAGAGGATCGCGAAGATGAACCGCAGGCCCAGTTCTGCGACCAGCGGCGACAGCGCGTTGGGCAGAATCTCGCGGAAGATGACCCAGCGTTGACCCTCGCCGCGCAGGCGGGCGGCCTCGACATAGTCCATCACGTTGATATCGACCGCGACGGCCCGCGACAGGCGAAAGACGCGCGTCGAATCCAGTAGCCCCATCACCAGGATCAGCACTGGCAGCGTGACCGGCATGACCGACAGCACCACCAGTGCGAAGATCAGCGTCGGGATCGACATCACCAGGTCGTTGACGCGCGACATGACCTGATCGGTCAGCCCGCCATAGACCGCGGCGGTAAAGCCCAGGATCGAGCCCAGGCAAAACGACACCGCGGTGGCCATCGAGGCGACGAAGATGGTCGTCTGCCCGCCATAGATCATCCGTGTCAGCAGGTCGCGGCCCAGGTTGTCGGTGCCCAGCCAGAAATCGGCGGATGCGGGTTCCCAGACATCGCCGACGATCTCGGCCATGCCATAGGGGGCGATCCAGGGGGCCAGCAGCGCGGCCAGAAAGAACAGCGCGGTGACGGTCATGCCCAGAAGGGCGGAAAACGGAATGCCCCTCATTTCGGATGCCTCAGACGCGGGTTGGACAGGATCGAGATGATGTCAGCCAGCAGGTTCAGGCCGATATAGACCGTGGCAAAGATCAGCCCGCAGGCCTGCACCACCGGCACGTCGCGTTTCGACACATGGTCGACCAGATACTGGCCCATCCCGGGATAGACAAAGACCACCTCGATCACCACGACGCCGACCACCAGATAGGCCAGGTTGATCATCACCACGTTGACGATCGGCGCCAGCGCGTTGGGCATCGCGTGGCGGGCGATGATGGTGAAGCGGCGCAGGCCCTTCAACTCGGCGGTTTCGATATAGGCCGATTGCATGACATTCAGGATCGCCGCGCGGGTCATGCGCATCATATGCGCCAGCACCACCAGCGTCAGCACCATCGCCGGCAGGGCAACCGCGTTCAGCTTCTGCCAAAGGGACATGCCGCTGTTGATGTTCGACACCGACGGGAACCAGCCCAGCTGCACCGAAAAGACATACATGATCACATAGCCCAGCAGGAATTCGGGCAGCGAGATCGAGGTCAGCGTGACCGCCGAGATCAGCTTGTCCGGCCAGCGGTCGCGATAGCGCACGGCCAGAAGGCCCAGAAAGATCGCCGTCGGCACCGAGATCGCCGCCGCGACAGAGGCCAGGAACAGCGTGTTCTTCAACCGTCCGCCGATTGCCGTGGCGATGTCGCGCCCATTCGACAGGGCGGTGCCAAGGTCGCCGTGCAGGGCGTTGAAAAGCCATTGGAAATAGCGGGAGCTGGCGGGCTGGTCCAGGCCCATCTGGGCGCGCATGTTGGCCAGCGCCTCAGGGGTGGCGTTCTGGCCCAGGACGGCCTGCGCCACATCGCCCGGCAGGATCTGCGTGCCGACAAAGATCAGCACCGAGGCGGCGATGAGCAACAGGAGACCCAGCGCGAGGCGCTGGATCACCAGTTTGAGGACAGGATGCATCGGCGCTTACGCCGCCGACCACATCATAATCGGCGCTTGGCCGGCCATCAGTTCGGCCGCGGGGTTGGCGACCCAGCCGGCGATCTGATCGTTGTGGGCGTCGATGAAGTCGTTGAACATCGGCGCGATCAGCCCGCCTTCGTCGCGCACGATCAGCCCCATCTCGCTGTAGAGGGCCTTGCGGCGGGCGAGATCCAGCTCGCCGCGGGCCTCGATCAGCAGGCTGTCGAACCGCTCGTTGAAGAAGCGGGTGTCGTTCCAGTCGGCAGTCGACAGATAGGCGGTCGAATACATCTGGTCCTGCACCGGGCGGCCGCCCCAATACGAGGCGCAGAACGGCTTGGCGTTCCAGACCTCGGACCAATAGCCGTCGCCGGGCTCGCGGATGATGTTCAGCTCGATCCCCGCGGCGGCGGCGCTTTCCTGGAACAGCTGTGCCGCGTCGATGGCGCCGGGGAAGGCGACCTCGGAGGTGCGCAGGTCGATCGGCCCGGAATGGCCCGACCGTTCGAAATAGAACCGCGCCTGATCCGGGTCATAGGTGCGCTGCGGGATGGCATCATCGAACAGCGGATAGGCGGAGTTGATCGGCATGTCGTTGCCGACCGAGCCATAGCCGCGCAGGATGCGTTCCACCATGTCCTCGCGGTTGATCGCGTATTTCAGCGCCATCCGCAGGTCGTTGTTGTCAAAGGGCGCGGTGTTGCAGTGCATGATGAACACATAGTGGCCGCGACCGGCGGTCGATTCCACATGCACGCCCGGCGCACGGGCCAGCAGGCCGGCCACGCGCGGCTCGACGCGGTTGATCAGCTGCACCTGGCCCGATTGCAGGGCCGAGTTGCGCGCCGTGGCGTCGTTGATCACCAGGATCTCGATGGCGTTGAAATGGCCGACGCCGCTGTCCCAGTGGTTCTCGAATTTCTCCAGGACGTGGCGCACGCCGGGTTCGTTCTCGACCCATTTGTAGGGGCCGGACATGATCCCCGAGGCCGGGTCGTCCATGCCACCGTTGGGCTGGATCAGCAGGTGGTAATCGGCCAGCAGATAGGGAAGGTCGGCGTTCGGCGTGCTGGTCTGCAGCACGACATACTGGCCATCGACGGCGATCGACGAGATGCCGCGCATGATGCCCAGGGCGCCCGACTGCGAATCCTCGTTCGAGTGGCGGCGCAGGGTCTGGGCGACATCCTCGGCGGTCAGGGTCTGGCCGTTGTGGAATTCGACCCCGCTGCGGATCTTGAAGCGCCAGGTCTGCGCGTCGGCCGAGGCGTCCCATTCTTCGGCCAGTTTCGGGGTCAGGTTCCCCGCCGGGTCGAGGCCGAGCATCGTTTCACCGGCGCAATAGCCGTAGACATAGGGCACCTGGCTGGCGGCCAGCGCCGGGTCGAGGCTGTTGGTGCTCTCGCCGCCCTGCATGCCCATCACCAGGGTGCCGCCCTGGCGCGGACCCTGCGCCAGAACCGCCGACGACAGAAGCGTGCTGGCCGATGCTCCAGCCACGCCCAGGGCCGCGGCGCGGCCCATGAAGGCCCGGCGGTCCAGCGTGCCGCGCGCGGCGCGGTTCAGCAGGTAACGGAATTCGTCGTTCATGGGTCTCTCCCTGTTTGCGGCCCCGGATCGGGGCGCTGGCATGGCGTCGGTCGGGCGCGCCGTTTTTATTGACTGTTGAATCAATAACGGCGTTTGCCGCGTCCGATCAAGAACTCTGTTGCAGGCGACTGTAACAATCAGACGTGTTTGCGTGCAACATTGGCAACGAAATTTCTTTCGATAGTTTCCGGGGGTTCGCGGGCGTCCTTGATATGTGCAACCAGTCTGGCCTGCAACCGGATCGTGTTGGCGTCGCAGGTCTGTGTGGCCTCGACCTCGGTGGTGACCGACCAGTCGCCGCGGGTAAAGGCCTGGGTCCAGCGAATCGCGCAGGCCGCGCTGAGCGGGTCATCGGGGTGGATCGACCATTCCTCGGTCATCGTTGCGCGGGTGCGCAGCCCGTGGTCGGGGTTCTCGGTCTCGCCGCTGTCCGAGGTGAGGCGCAGGCGTTCAAACCCGGAGATCGCGTCGATGATCCGCTCGCGGGTTTCGCGGGCGGGCGAGAGGGTGCGCAGACGCGGGGGCGGCAGGGGCTCGGGCGGGGCGAACTCCCAGCCGGGGGCCTGACCGGCGTGCACCGGCAGGGTCAGCGCACCGCTGGTCAGCCGCAGCGCGACCGGGCCGGGCGAGGGCCAGACGAAGGGCCAGTAGCTGTTCGACAAGGCCAGCCGCAGCCGGTGCCCGGGGGCCAGCCGATAGGCCATCTGGTCGAGGGTCAGCGTCACGGTGATTGTCTGGCCGGGGGTCAGGGGCGCGGGTGGGTCGCAGCGGTGGTGCAGGTTCAGCATGCCGTGGGCAATGCGCACCGACGCGCCGTCGGGGGCGACATCGTTGAGCCGCGCGACGATCAGGCCGAAGGGTTGGTCGGAGGTCAGCGTCAGGTCGAGCCGGGCCGCGCCCAGCAGTGCCAGGCCATCGGGGCAGGTCAGGTCGAAGCAGACCGAATAAGCGTCGTCCTCGCGCTGGTCGCCCGGCATCTCGGCATTGAGCCCCATCGGAAAGAACTCGCCCGCCGCAGCGCCCAGGGTCTGCGGCGTGCGGATCAGCCGGTCGGGCGCGCCCGCACCGCCCAGCGTGCCGTCGGCGCCCAGGGCCAGCACCCGTTCGGTGACGCGGCGCGAGGGCAGGGTTTCGGCCAGCCAGCGGCCCGGGCGTTCGGGCGCCGAGGCATCGGGCGGCGCGCTGTCGAGCATCCAGACGCGGTAGTTCGGCCAGTCTTCGGCCCCGTTCGGCGTGCCCTTCAGCCAGCGGTCCCACCAGGATTTCATCATCTCGGTCAGGAAGGCGATGCGCAGCGCGGGCACGGCGGTGTGCGGATACTGGTGCACCCAGGGGCCGACCATCGCCAGCGCCTTGGCCAGGGCGCGTTCAGGACCAGCGCGGCGGGGCGTTCATGTAGTTGTCGGCCCAGCCGCCAACGGTCAGCACCGGGCAGCCGAGCGCCGCGTAATCCTCGCAGACCGAGCCATGTTTCCAGTAGGCGTCGCGGCTTTGATGGCCGGTCCAGACCTCGGACAGATGCGGCAGGGTGGCGAGGCGCCGGCGGAAATCCTGCCGCCAGTCGGGGCGCAGCAGCGGATCGGCGGGGCGCGCGCCATAGCTCAGCATCAGGCTGCCCCAGCCGAAATTCTCGCCGAGCAGGCAGCCGCCCTTGAAATGGATGTCGTCGTTGAACCGGTCGACGGTGCCGCAGACCTTGACCACGGCCCTCAGCGCCGGCGGCCTGAGCGCCGCGACCTGCAGGCTGTTGAACGCGCCCCAGCTTTTTCCCATCATCCCCACCGCGCCCGAGCACCAGCCCTGCGCGGCGATCCAGGCGATGACATCGCAGGCGTCGGCCAGTTCCTGGGGCGAATATTCATCGTCGAATACCCCTTCGCTGTCGCCGCAACCGCGGATGTCGACGCGCAGGCAGGCATAGCCCTGCGCGGCTATCCAGGGGTGGATGGTTTCGTCGCGCGGCAGCGTATTGTCGCGCTTGCGATAGGGGATGTATTCCAGCACCGCCGGCACCGGCCCGCCCTGTGCCGGGCGCCAGAGTCGCGCGGCCAGCCGGGTGCCGTCGGGCAAGGGGATGAACAGGTCGTCCTGATCGAGGATGTCCATGCGGGGGCCCTCCTGCGCGCCAGAACACGCCAGCGGCGGCGGGAATGCAAGGATTCTTCGGCCCTTGCCAAAGCCGGGGCGCATCGCGAGTATCCGGGCCGAGGAGGGGGGCGCTGCCCCCCGTCGCGCTGCGCGCGACTCCCCCCGGCGTATTTGAGGCAAGATGAAAGGGCAGGGCATGGACGAATTGCTGGATCGCGGCGCGCTGGAGCAGGCGGCGGCGCTGGAGTCGCGCGCGGCCTCGGCCGAGGAGCTGATGCGGGCGACGCTGGCGCGGATCGAGGCGCGCAATCCGCGGGTCAACGCGATCGTCAGCCTGCGCGACGCCGACGCCCTGCTGGCCGAGGCCCGCGCCGCCGATGCCGCGCCGCGCACCGGCTGGATGCACGGGCTGCCGGTGGCGGTGAAGGACACTGCGAATGCAGCGGGGTTGCCGACCTCGATCGGCTCGTCGATCCTCGCCGGGCAGATCGCGCGCACCGACGATCTGATGGTGGCGCGGATGCGGGCGGCGGGAGCGATCTTTATCGGCAAGACCAATGTGCCGGAACTGGGCCTGGGATCGCACACCTACAATCCGGTACATGGGGCGACTGGCAATGCCTACGCGCCGACGCTCAGTGCCGGGGGGTCGTCCGGGGGCGCGGCGGTGGCGCTGGCCTGCCGGATGGTCTCGGTGGCGGATGGTTCGGACGTGATGGGCAGCCTGCGCAACCCCGCGGGCTGGAACAACGTCTATGGCATGCGCCCGAGTTGGGGCCGGGTGCCCGACGCGGCCGTGGGCGAGAGACCTTCCTGCATCCGCTGGCCACGCACGGGCCGATGGCGCGCAACCCGCGCGATCTGGCGGCGCTTCTTGATGTGCAGTCAGGGCCCGAACCGCACCGGCCCTTTACCCTGCAGGGAGAAGAGTTCCTGCCGCGCATCGAGGCCTCGGTGGCGGGGCGGAAGGTGGCCTGGCTTGGGCGACTGGGGCGGCGCCTATGCGATGGAAGGGGTGTGCTGGAGACCTGCGAGGCGGCGCTGCAACCTTTGACGACATCGGCGTCGAGGTCGAGACACCGTCGAGGCGCCCTTTGATTCCGGGCGCATGTGGCAGGCGTGGATCGAGTTGCGGGCTTTTGCCACCGCCAACCGTCTGGGGCCGCTCTATGACAACCCGGTCTGGCGCGAGCAACTCAAGCGGGACGCGATCTGGGAGGTTGAGGTCGGGCGGGGCCTGTCCATTGAGGTGGTTCAGGCGGCGAGCCTAACCCGGTCGCGCTGGTATGCCACGGCCGCAGCACTGTTCGAGCGGTATGACGCCCTGATCTTGCCAACCGCACAGGTCTGGCCCTTCCCGCTGGAGTGGTCGCATCCGGAGCGGATCGGCAACCGCGCGATGGACACCTATCATCGCTGGATGGAAGTGACGGTTGCGCCGGGTCTGATCGGCCTGCCGGTGGTCGCGGTGCCGGCGGGGTTCGGCCCCTCGGGCCTGCCGATGGGGCTGCAGCTGATCGGGCGGCATGGCGACGATCTGGGCCTGTTGCAGCTGGCCGAGGCCTGGCATCAGGCAACGCACTGGCCTGAAAAGCGGCTGCCGCCGGGGGTGTGACCGGGTTTCGGAGTGCCGGTCGCCCGTGCGGGGCGGCCGCGTCTCCACAATTTGGTCAGAATTGAGGGGTAGTTGGGAGAGAGAGTGCACAACCGGAGGGGCAGATGTTCGCCCGCGTTACATCCTTTTTGCTCGACGAGACAGGCGCCACCACCATCGACTGGGTCGTGTTGACCGGCGGATGCATGGCACTGGCGATCATCATGCTGTCGACGATGAACGGCGCGACTTCGAGCGTCGCCAGCGAGATGGAGACGGTTCTGACGTCGGTCGAGGTGGCGGACCTCAGTCAGAGCGGCGACACAGAGTAACCGCGCCGCCCGCTCTCGGGTGCAGCGATCAGGCCACCACCCGCCAATGCACCGGGAAGCCCGGGTTGAACACGGTCACCGGGCCGGCGCCGGTTTCGATCTTGGCGGGGAAGGCGGTCGGCGTGTCGCGGCGTTCCAGCACCAGCGTGCCGGGGTTTCGCGCGAGGCCATAGAAATCCGCCCCGAAATGGCCGCAGAAGGCGTCGAGCCGGTCCAGAGCCCCGGCGCGTTCAAACACTTCGGCCAGCACCGGCATGGTGTTGGTGGCGGTAAAGCAGCCGGCGGCGCAGCAGTCGCATTCCTTCTTGTCGTCGCTGTGCGGGGCGCTGTCGGTGCCCAGGAAGAACCGCGCATCGCCCGAAATCGCAGCCTCGAGCAGCGCCACGCGGTGGATTTCGCGCTTGGCGACCGGCAGGCAGTAGTAATGCGGCTTCATGCCCCCGACGAGGATCGAGTTGCGGTTGATGATCAGGTGATGCGTGGTGATCGTTGCGCCCAGGCCCGCATCGGCGGATTTCACATAGTCCACCGCGTCGGCGGTGGTGACGTGCTCCATGATCACGCGCAGTCCGGGATGGGTGCGGCGGATCGGGTCCAGCACGGTGTCGATGAACACCGCCTCGCGGTCAAAGATATCGACCTCGGGCGTGGTGACCTCGCCGTGGACACAAAGCGGCACGCCGGCCTCGGCCATCGCCTCGAACACCGGGCGCACGCGGTCGAAATCGCGCACCCCCGAGGCCGAGTTGGTGGTCGCCCCGGCGGGATAGAGTTTCACCGCGGTGACGATGCCGGCGCGATGCGCGGCGACGACATCGGCGGGGTCGGTGTCCTCGGTCAGGTAGAGGGTCATCAGGGGCGTGAAATCGGCCCCCGGCAGCGCCGCCGCGATGCGTTCGCGATAGGCGGCGGCCTGCGCCCCGGTGACCACCGGCGGCACCAGGTTCGGCATGATGATCGCGCGGGCGAAATCGCGGGCGGTTTCGGGCGCAATGCCGGTCAGCATCGCGCCGTCGCGCAGGTGCAGGTGAAAGTCGTCGGGGCGGGTGAGGACAAGGCGGGTCATGCCGCCCCCTTAGCGCGCTGCGCGGCGTCTGTGAAGGGGGCGATCAGCTGGCGGCGCTTTCGCCCTCGGCCTTGGCCAGGGCGCGGCGCAGTTGCGGATGGTCGACCAGGTCATTGGCGGCGCGCAGGGCCTGCAACAGCCGGACAGGTCGGTTCTGGCTCTGGATGCGACCGATCAGCCGGCCGAGGTAATGCGCGTTGGTGCGCCGGGCGCGCCACAGCCGGTCGAACCGGTAGGCATCGAGCGTGCCGGAACAGGCCGCGTCGATCAGCGGGCGCAGCACGTTCATCCGGGCCAGGTCGGCCTGCGGGTCGCGGCCGATGTGGCGCGCGCGCAGTTTGACCACCTGCGGGCCGCGGAACATGGCGGCATGGACCGCGTCGACCTGCTGCACCGGGTCGTAGAGGACGAACACTTTCTCGCAGCCCTCGGACATGTCGGGGCCATAGCCGAAGCGGCTGGTGAAATCGAGCCGCCGCGCCTTGAGGAACCGGCGGTCCCAGTCGGCCAGATCGGTGTCCAGCGTCGATTGCGGTGCCAGCGCCAGCACCGTGCAGCCCGGCGCGGCGACCGAGAAGGCGGTGGCGCCATAGCCGCCCATCCCCGCGCCGTAAAACACGACGCGGTCGAAATCCTCGAAGAAGGCGTCGTCGATCAGCCGGTCGAAGAAGCCATAGACGGCGGGATCCCGAAACCAGGTCTCGTCATGGGCGACGATCGACAGCGAGGACCAGCCGCGCGGCGCGGCGATCTGATAGCCCAGCGGCATCTGTCCGCCGCCGGCGCCGCGCACGCCCGAGAGCTGTTCGAAGGTCACCAGCAGAACCGGGCCGAGGTCCGAGAAAAACGCCGAATGCTTGCCGCCGAGCTGTTCGAAATACCCCGTCTCCTCGCCGATCTCATCCATGATCGCCAGCCAGTCGGCATCCGACTGGGCCTCGCCGGCGTCGAAGATGTCGATGGTGTCCTGGGTCATGGGGCCTCGTGTCGCGCAGCGGATCTTGGTTGCCGGAGTCTATACCAAGCGGATATGGCGGAAAACGGTGTTGGCCGTGTCAAAGCGGTGATTTTACCGTGTTTGTCGGAAACGACCGGCCTGGATTGTTGCCCAGGCGCGAACAATGGCCTGCTTTGGGCTTGTTGCGGCGCGGGGCGGGGCCTAGCCTGCCGGAGAAGAAGAACAGGGGCGGGGCGATGAAATTCGAGGAGGTTCCGGGATGGTTCATGCCCATCGACCAGGCCGCGTTCGACTGGATTCTGGCGCATCAGGCCGAAACCGAGCCCGCCGGGGCGCTGGTCGAGTTGGGGGTGTATTTCGGCAAGAGTGCCATCGCCATCGACAGCCACCGCCGCGCCGATGAAGTGCTGACGGTCTGCGACCTGTTCGAGGACATTGCGACCTCGGATGCCGCCGCCCCCGGCGAGGCGCGGTTCTTTGCCGCCCAGGGGCAAAGCCAGGCGGAATTCGAGCGTCATTTCCTGGCGTTTCGCCGCGATTTGCCGCGCATCGTGCGCGCCCCCAGCACGCAGATCACCCGCCATGTCGCCCCTGCAACCGCCCGGTTCGTGCATCTCGACGCGGGCCACACGCAGGACCTGGTGCGCGCCGATCTGGCCTCGGCCCGCGCCATGCTGCGCCCGGGCGGCGTGGTCGCGCTCGAGGCCTATCGCAAACCCTCGGACCTGGGCATCGCCGCGGCCCTGTGGGAGGCGATTTTGAACGACGGGCTGCGGCCGATCGCCAACACCGATTTCAAGCTTTATGCGACCTGGGGTGACCCCGCGCCGATGCAGGGCGCGATCCGTCGCCGTGCGGCTGCGGCCGGATGGTGCCATGTCGCCGGAACCTCGCAGGTGGGTGGCACGCCGGTGCTTTATCTCAGCCGCAAGGGGTGAGGATCTGCTAGTCTGATCCGAGGGCAGGCGGGGAGGCGCGCGATGCGGGGTCTGGTTCTGGCGGCGGTTCTGGTGGTCCTTGCGGGGCCGGTTGCGGCGCAGACCGGCGGCACGCCCCCGGTGATGTCGCCCGAGATGATGCAGGCGCGCGACGACTTCGCGGCCGGTCGCCATGCGCAGGCGCTGATCGTGCTGCGCCCGGCGGCCGAGGCGGGTGATTCCTTTGCGCAGCTGGTCCTTGGCATCGCCTATGAGGACGGGTTGGGTGTCACCGCCGATCCCACGCGCGCCGCCGGCTGGTATCGGCGCGCGGCGGGGCAGGGGCTGGCAGCGGCGATGTTCAACCTGGGCAACATATTGCGCGACGGCCGCCCCGGGCTGCCGGCGGCGCCCGCCGAGGCCCGGCGCTGGTTTGCCGGGGCTGCCGCACGGGGGTATCGCCCGGCGCATGCGGATTACGGACGAATGCTGGAACATGGTGCGGGCGGTGCGGTCGATCTGCCCGGCGCGGTGGCGCAATACGAGGCCGGGCGCGTGGCAGGTGATCCCTGGGCAGCGGAATATCTGGCGCAACTCTATCTGCGCGGCTCCGGTGTGGCCGAGGATCTGCCCCGGGCGCGCGCCCTTTTCGACGAGGCGGGCCGCGGTGGCATCGCACAGTCGCAAAACAACCTGGCGGTGCTGATCGAGCGCGGCCTCGGCGGCCCCGCCGACCCCGAGGCGGCGCGCGCCCTTTATGCGCGGGCGCTGGAGGCGGGCTATGCCCGCGCCGGGTTCAACCTGGCCTGGATGTTGTTCGCGGCGGCGACCGAGACCCCCGGCAGGGCCGAGGCCGCCGCGGTCTGCGCCCGCGCGCTGGACCTTGCCACGCCCGACGAGCACGCGGAATGGGGCGCCGATTGCGCGGGCATGGCGCAGGCGGCGCGTTGAGGGCGATCAGGTAAAGCGGACCTTGCCAATATAGGGCAGGTTGCGGTTGCGCTGCGCATAGTCGATGCCATAGCCGACGACGAATTCGTCGGGGATCTCGAACCCGGTCCAGGTGGCCTTGATGTCGACCTCGCGCCGGCTGGGTTTGTCCAGCAGCGCGCAGACTTCCAGCCGCCGCGGCTCGCGGCTGAGCAGCAGGTTTTTGACGTGGTGCAGGGTAAAGCCGGTGTCCACGATATCCTCGACCACCAGCACGTCGCGCCCGCCGATCTCGCCACGCAGATCCTTGAGGATGCGCACCTCGCGCGAGGACTGCATCGAGTCGCCATAGGAACTGGCCTCCATGAAATCCACCTCGACCGGCAGGTCGATCTCGCGCACCAGATCGGCGATGAACACGAACGAGCCGCGCAACAGGCCCACCACGACCAGCTTGTCGGTGCCCTGGAAGGACTGGGTGATTTCCTCGGCCAGTTGCTCGACCCGGGCGGCGATCCGCTTGGCCGAGATCATCTGGTCGATCACATAGGCGGGCTGGGTCATGGCGTCGCGGACTCCCGGGGTTGTCAAGGCGCGCTCACTCTAGGAAAAGACTGGCGCACATGCCAGAGGTGCCGGATGCCCCGCCACAGCGAAAACCGCCTGCTGCCCTATTCGCCCGACCAGATCTATGCGCTGGTCGCGGATGTGGCGCGCTATCCCGAGTTCCTGCCCTGGACCGCCGCCGCCCGCATCCGCTCTCGCCGGCCACTGCCGGAACGCGGTGCGGGGGCCGAAGTGATGGAGGCCGATCTGGTGATCAGCTTCAAGGTCTTCCGCGAGAAATTCGGCTCGCGCGTGGTCTTGCTGCCGGCCGAGCGGCGGATCGAGACGGATTATCTGGACGGGCCGTTCAAATACCTGCACTCGTTCTGGCAGATCGAGGCCGAGGGCGAGGGCGCGCGGGTCCGCTTCGAGGTCGATTTCGAGTTCCGCAACGCGATCCTGCAAAAAGCGATCGGGCTGTTCTTTGACGAGGCGATGCGCCGGGTGGTCGGCGCGTTCGAGGCGCGCGCGCGGGCACTTTACGGGTGACCGGCCCTCCAACCGGGGGTGGAGGACCGGGGGTCTCCACCTGCCGGTGCATGGTCCCGCGCCCGCCGAGCCTGCACAATGGCGCGATCCCTGCCGGGTCCAGATCCGGCCGCCGATGGAGAGCCCGGTTGACCCGTCTCGTGCCTGCCCTTGCCCTTGTCGTGACCCTGGCCTTGCCCCAGGCCGCCGCGGCGTCGTTCTTTGGCCCGCCGGTGCCGGACGAGGTTCGTGCCACCATCGTGGCGATGCTCGAAGAGCGGGGGTATCAGGTGTTCACCGTCGAAACCGAGCGCGGTGGCTATGAGGTCGTGGCGGCCCGCGACGGCCGGCTGTGGGAGTTGCGCCTGAACGCCGGGTTCGAGATCACCCGCGCCGAACTCGAGGACTGAGCCGATGCCCACCGCGGTCAAGGTCTGGGATCCCGTCGTCCGCCTGTTCCACTGGGCTCTGGTCGTGGCCTTCACGCTGAACGCGGTGGTGTTTGACGAAACCATGCGGCTGCATGTCGCTGTCGGCTATGCGATTCTCGGCCTCGTCGCGTTGCGCGTGGTCTGGGGGATGATCGGCACGCGCCACGCGCGGTTTTCCGATTTCCCCCCCGATGCCGGGGCGGCCATCGCCCAGGCGCGCGAACTGGCCGTAGGGCGGCGCGTCCGGCATCTGGGGCATTCGCCACTGGGGGCCTTGATGATCTACAACCTGTTGGGGACAATGGTTCTGCTGGGCGTGACGGGCTATATCCTGACGCTGCCCGAATCGACACTTGGCCATGATCCCGAATGGGCCGAGGATCTGCACAAGGGGCTGTTCGCCTGGAGTGTGACGAGTATCGCGGTGCATGTCGCCGCGGTGGTGTTCGAAACCCTGCGCACACGGGTCACCCTGATCCGCGCGATGATCACCGGAACCAAGATCTTTCCCGATGACCGCTGACAAGACCCGGACCGCCCGCACGCTGCCGCCCCGCCTGGTTCAGGCCAGCGGTCTGCTGATCGCCCTGCAGGCCGCCTGCGCCACCTTCTTTGCCTGGGATGTGACCTCGGACATCGTGGTCTATATCGGCGGCGACATACCGGTGCCGGTGTCGGTGTCCCTGATGGCCGAACTCACCGCCAGCGCGGCGCTGGTGGTTGCGATTCTGATCGAGGTGCGGGTGCTGATCTGGTTCATCCGTCGGCAGGCCTTGATGGAGCACGACCTCGAACTGGCGGGTGCCGCCGTCGAGGAGGTGGTGATCAACCAGTTCGAGCACTGGCGGCTGACCGGCGCGGAACAGGACGTGGCGCTGTTCGTGGTCAAAGGCCTGTCGATTGCCGAGATCGCCGTGCTCAGGGGGTCGAGCGAGGCGACGGTGAAATCGCACCTCAACGCGATCTATCGCAAATCGGGCAGCGCCGGGCGGTCGGACATGCTGGCTACGATCCTCGACGTGCTGATGGGGCACCCCGGCGGGGATGCCCCGTCGTCATAGTCACGAGTTCAGCTCGTAGGCGCGCTCGCCGTGCACCGACAGGTCGAGGCCGTTGGTCTCGGTCTCGGCATCGACGCGCAGCGGGGTCACCAGTGCGACCAGCTTGACCAGCACGACACTGATCCCGATGGTCCAGACGCCGACCACCGCCAGCGCCCCCAGTTGCGCTGCCCAGGCCCCGTGGCCCAGCACCGCGACCATGATCGTGCCGAAGATGCCGCCGACCCCGTGCACCGCAAGGACGTCCAGCGTGTCGTCGATCTTCAGCCGGTGGCGCACCAGATTGACCGCCTCCTGACACAGCACCCCCGCGACCGCGCCAATCAGCAGCGCCGCCACCGGCCCGACATACCCGGATGCCGGCGTGATCGAGGCCAGCCCCGCGATGGTTCCCGTGACCAGACCGACCATCGAGGCGCGTCCGAACTTGATGCGCTCCCAGGCGATCCAGCTGAGCGAGGCCGCCGCCGCCGACAGATGCGTGACCGTCATCGCCATCGCCGCCTGTCCGTTTGCCGCCAGCGCCGAGCCGCCGTTGAAGCCGAACCAGCCGACCCACAGCATCGCCGCGCCCATCATCACCAGACCGGGCTGGTGCGGCGGGGTGGTGCGGTTGCGGCGCGGGCCCAGGAACCAGGCGATGACCAGCGCCGCCAGACCCGCTGTTTCATGCACGACAATGCCGCCGGCAAAGTCGCGCGTGCCGACCGCACCAAAGATCCCGCCATCGGCCATCACGCCGCCGCCCCAGATCCAGTGCACCACCGGCGCGTAGACCAGCAGCATCCACAGCCCCGAGAACAGCAGCACGAATCCGAAGCCCACGCGCTCGACATAAGCGCCGACGATCAGCGCCGGGGTGATGATCGCAAAGGTCATCTGAAAGGCGAAGAACAGGACTTCCGGGATCGTGCCGGCGATGCTGTCCACCGTCACCCCGTCGAGAAACGCCTTCGACAACCCGCCCCACCAACCGCCGGGCGTGCCAAAGGCGATGGAATAGCCGGCCGCCAGCCACAGGATCGACATCAGGCAGGCAATGGAAAAGACGTGCATGAAGACGCTCAGCACGTTCCGCGCCCGCACCAACCCGCCATAGAACAGCGCCAGCGCCGGCAGGGTCATAAACAGCACGAGGGCGGTTGCGGTAAAGACAAAGGCGGTATCGGCTGCGTTCATTGGCTCCTCCAGACAGATTTCGCCCGTCAAATCGGCAAAAGACTGATCGGAAAAGCGGCAGTCGTGGGAATCGGCGCGGAAAACGGGGGCAATTCCCGTCATGCGACTCATTTCGGCGCATACTGGCAATAAATGCGTAATGATTGGGCGTTATGCGAAGCGTCCGGCGGCGGTCAGGAGCAGACTCAGGGCGTGCTGGACCGAAGCCGCGCGCACATTCTGCCGCCCGATCGCCCCGAACTCGATGGTTTCGCTCAGCGTCTTGCCCGTTTTCGAGGCAATCGCGAAGCAGACGCGCCCTTCGGGTTTGAACTCGGACCCGCCGGGACCGGCGATGCCGGTGATCGACACCGCCAGCTGCGCCTGCGAATGGGTCAGCGCACCCTCGGCCATCTCGCGGGCGACCTCCTCGCTGACCGCGCCGACCGCGTCGAGGGTCGCGGCGCGCACGCCCAGCATCTCGCGCTTGGCGGCGTTGGAATAGGTGACGAAGCCACGCTCGACCACGTCGGACGAGCCGGGAATATCGGTCAGCGCGCCCGCCACCAGCCCGCCGGTGCAGCTTTCGGCGGTGGCGATCCTCAACCCGGCGGCGCGCGCCGCGGCCAGAACCTGCGCGGCGAGGGCCTCGGTCGCGCTCACATCAGCACCCCGTGGGCAAAGCCGGCGGCCAGGATCACCGCGATGCCGGCAAAGACGCCGGCCCAGAGATCGTCCAGCATCACGCCGGCGGGATCGCCGCGGCGGTCGGCCCGGCCGACCAGCCAGGGCTTCCAGATGTCGAAGAGGCGAAAGAAGATAAACGCCGCGACCCAGCCCGGGTAGGCCGCGACCGCCCAGTCCGTCAGCCCCATTCGCCAGAAGGCAAAGGCCGGGAACAGCAGCGTCAGCCACTGGCCGGCGACCTCGTCGATGACGATTTCCGAGGGGTCGGCGCCGGGGCGGTCGCGCAATTCCTGCGCACAGGCCCAGAACCCCGCGCCGGTGACCAGCACCGTGGCGGCGACCAGCACCCAGAAGCCGAGGTAATAGTCGATGGCGAGGCCTGCGACAATCGCCCCGGCCGAGCCCCATGTGCCCGGCGCGGGCCGCAGCAAGCCAAGGCCAAAACCAATGGAAATCAATCGACTGAAGGTCATTCTTGCACCAATGTTGCGGTTGCGATGGCGGCGATGCCTTCCTCGCGGCCAGTGAAACCCAGCCGTTCCGAGGTCGTCGCCTTGACGGAAATCCGGCCGATGTCGACGCCCATGATCCCGGCCAGCGCGGCGCGCATCGCCTCGGCATGCGGCCCGACCTTGGGCCGTTCGCAGATCAGCGTCACGTCGCAGTTGGTGATCGCAAACCCGCGGCGGCGCGCCAGCTCGGCGGCGTGGCGCAGGAAGATGTGACTCGCCGCGCCCTTCCACTGCGGGTCCGAGGGCGGGAAGTGGCGGCCGATGTCGCCCTCGGCCAGCGCGCCATAGATTGCGTCGGTCAGGGCGTGCATCCCGACATCGGCGTCGGAATGCCCCAACAGCGCGCGGTTGTGCGGCACCTGGACGCCGCAGAGCCAGACGTGGTCGCCCTCGGTGAAGGCATGCACATCGAAACCATTGCCTGTGCGGATGTCCATTGTGGATCCTTTTGTCTGGCTTTTGATTGTCATACGTTCCAAGAGCAGCCGCTCAGCCCGTTCAAAATCAATCGGATAGGTGAGTTTCAGGTTGTCTTCGCTACCCGGAGTTATCCACACATCCAGTCCGGCCGCGCGCGCCACCTCGACATCGTCGGCGGCATCGCCGGCCAGCGCGCGATGCGCCGCCAGGATCGGGGCAAAGCGGAACCCCTGCGGGGTCTGGGCGCGGAACAGGCCGTCGCGGCTCTGGACGCCGCTGACCTTGCCGTCGCGCCCGTGCCAGAGGGCATCGGTGACCGGCAGGGCCGGGGCGGCGGCCTCGTGCTGTTGCAGTGCCTCGCGGACCGCGTCGATGACCGCTGTTGGCACCAGCGGCCGCGCGCCGTCATGGATCAGCACGGTTTCCGGGGGATCCTGCGCCAGCCATTCCAGCGCCGCGCGCACGGATTGGGCGCGGGTCGCGCCGCCATCGACCATCGGCACGCCGAGCGCCGCGGCGCGGGGCCGGTCCTCGGGGTGAACCGCCAGCACGATCCGTTCCAGCCCGGCCGCGCGAAAGGCGTCGATGGTATGCGCCAGCACCGGCCGGCCGGCCAGGGGGCGCCATTGCTTGGGCAGCCCCTCGCCCATGCGCGTGCCGCGCCCTGCGGCGACAAGGATCACGGCGGTGGCGGCGGGCGTGCTCATCCCTTGGGGATTAGGCGAAGGCGCGCTGCGCTGCAAGTCCGGCGCAAGACGGGGGGCTGCCGGGGAAAGCCTGCCATTTGAGCGATGGCGATTGAAAGAAGCACAAATAGTAGCCAAATGATGAAAAGCGGGGCATTTGATCCCGCCTGTGCATTTCCCTTCCGCATTTCCGCGCTTTACATGGGCAGCAATGATGATGCCGGACCAGGCCTTATGACGTCCTCCGAATTTCCTGTCACTCTGCATCCTCCGGTGCTGCTGGCGCCGATGTCGGGGATCACCGATCTGCCGTTTCGGCAGGCGGTGGCCGGATTCGGCGCGGGCCTTCTGGTCAGCGAGATGATTTCTTCAGGTGAGATGGTCACCGCGCGTGCCTCGCGCCGCGCTGCCAGCCGGGCGCGCGCCGAAGTGGGCGCGGGCGCGCCGACCTCGGTGCAGATCGCCGGGCGGGATCCGGCCGCGATGGCCGAAGCCGCGCGTATCGCCGAGGCGCAGGGCGCGCCGATGATCGACATCAACATGGGTTGCCCGGCCAAGAAGGTCGTGGGGGGGCTTTCGGGCTCGGCCCTGATGCGCGAGCCGGATCTGGCGCTGCGGCTGATCGAGGCCGTGGTGGATGCGGTGTCGGTTCCGGTCTCGCTGAAGATGCGGCTGGGCTGGGATGCCGACTGTCTGAACGCGCCCGAGATCGCGGCGCGCGCCGAGGCCTCGGGCGTTCGCATGATCACGATCCACGGTCGCACCCGGGCGCAGTTCTACACTGGCCAGGCCGACTGGGCGGCGATCCGGGCGGTGGTCGCAGCGGTGCGCGTGCCGGTGATTGCCAACGGTGACATCCTGACGGCCGCCGACGCACGGCGCGCGCTGGCGCAGTCGGGCGCGGCGGGGGTGATGATCGGGCGCGGGGCGCAGGGGCGGCCTTGGTTGCTGGCGCAGATTGCCGCCGATCTCTATGGCACGCCGGCGCCCGCGGTGCCGCACGGCACGGCGCTGGCCGAGCTGGTGGCCGGCCATTATGAGGCGATTTTGGCGTTCTATGGCCGCGACCTGGGCCTTCGCGTCGCGCGCAAGCATCTCGGCTGGTATATCGACGCGGCCAATGGTCCGTCGGATCTGCGCGCGCGGCTGATGCGCGAAAGCGATCCGGCGCAGGTGTTGCAGGCCTTGCCGGCGGCCCTGTTGCCGCAAAGCGAGGCGGCATGAGCACCGCCACGCTGCGCCCGCCGGTCCCCGGCGCGATCTGGTCGGCCCTGCCGGTGCCCGCCTTCCTGACCGCAACCCAGGACGGCCGCGAGGTGATCCTCGATTGCAACCCGGCGGCCGAGCAATTCACCTCGGCGTCCTGCGCCCAGCTGCGCGGGCAGGTTGCCTTTGATCGCCTCGCGGTCGAGGCCGAGATGGACCAGGCCTGTGCGCGGGCGCGGGTCAACCGCGCGCCGATCTTTGTCAACGATGTCGAGGTGGCGACCTTCGAGCGCCCGGCCACCCTGTGCAACCTGCAGATCGCGCCGATGAACGATGCGGCCGAGACCTTGCTGGTGCTGGTCGCGCCGCGCGACATCGCCGGGCGACTGGGGCGCACGCGGGTCGTCAAGGCGGCGGCGAAATCCGCGATCGGCATGGCCGAGATGCTGGCGCATGAGATCAAGAACCCGCTGGCGGGGATCACCGGGGCGGCGCAGCTGCTGTCGATGGGCCTGAGCGCCGAGGACCGGGAACTCACCGATCTGATCGTCGCGGAATCCCGCCGGATCGTGAAGCTGTTGGAGCAGGTCGAGCAGTTCGGCGACCAGCGCCCGCCGGACCGGCGCGCGACCAACATCCATGATGTGCTCGAGCGCGCGCGGCGATCCTCGGTCGTGGGGTTCGGTGCGCATATGGAGATCCACGACGACTATGACCCCTCGCTGCCCGACGCCTGGGCCGATCCCGACCAGCTGCTGCAGGTGTTCCTGAACCTGCTCAAGAACGCCTCGGAAGCGCAGCCAAAGGGCGGCACGATCACCATCCGCACCTATTTCGAGCGCGGTCTGCAGGTGCAGGGGCATGACGGCCGACGGGTGGCCCTGCCGCTGCATGTCGAGATCCGCGACGACGGGCCGGGTCTGCCGGCCGCGATTGCCGATAATATTTTCGAACCCTTCGTGTCCGGGCGCGAGAACGGCACCGGCCTGGGGCTGGCGCTGGTGTCCAAGATCATCGCCGCGCACGAAGGCTGGATCGAGGTCAAGTCGCGGCCCGGCCAGACCGTGTTCCGAGTATCGTTGCCTATGGTGCCGGTGCCGCCGACCGCGGCATCCGCATCCAAGAAATCCAAGATCAAGGAGACTCCGTGATGGATGGGACCGTCCTTGTCGCAGACGACGACCGCACGATCCGCACCGTTCTCACCCAGGCGCTGACGCGCGCCGGGTGCCGGGTGCATGCCACCTCCAGCCTGACCACGCTGCTGCGCTGGGTCGAGGAGGGCAAGGGCGATCTGGTCGTCACCGATGTCATGATGCCCGATGGTAACGGGATTGAAATGTTGCCGCGGATCAAGGCCTTGCGCCCCGGTCTGCCGGTGATCGTGATCTCGGCGCAGAATACGATCATGACCGCGATCCAGGCGACCGAGGCCGAGGCCTGGGACTATCTGCCCAAGCCCTTCGATCTGCCCGAATTGCTGACCCGGGCCGGCAAGGCGATGGAGAGCAACAAGCGCGGTCAGCGCCCTGTTGCCCCCACGCGCCCGGTGATCGAGGTGCCGCGCAAGCCGATGGTCGAGCCGACCGAGGATCTGCCGCTGGTTGGGCGCACGCCGTCGATGCAGGCACTGTATCGGCTGGTGGCGCGGGTGATGAACGCCGAACTGCCGGTGCTGATCACCGGGGAATCGGGCACCGGCAAATCACTGATCGCGCGCGCCCTGCACGATTTCTCGGACCGCCGCGCCCAGCCCTTCGTGCTGGCCTCGGCGCAGGATTTCAGCGCCGAGGGCGGGTCTGGCGGGGCCTCGCTGATTGCCCGGGCGCGCGGCGGGTCGCTGGTGATTGACGGTCTCGGAGACCTCGATTCGGCGGCGCAGGCGCGCCTGGTGCGGCTGCTGGACATGCTGCCCGAGGACGGGCCGCGGATCATCGCCATTGCCGACGGCACGCTGAACGGGGCGCTGGAATCGGGCGCGTTCCGGCATGACCTCTACTATCGGCTCAGCGGTGTCACCCTGCAGGTGCCACCGCTGCGCGAGCGGATCGAGGATATTCCGCTGCTGGCCGAGCATTTCCTGGCCCGCGCCGCGCGCGACGGCGGCAACCAGCGCAAACTGGCGCCGGCGGCGCTGGAGTTGGCGCGGCAGTATCGCTGGCCGGGGAATGTGCGCCAGCTGGAGAACGTGATTCGCCGGCTGGTGATCACCGGCCAGGAGGCCGAGATCGGTCGGGCCGAGATCGAGACCGCGCTGAACGCGCATCCCTCGTCGGCGCCGCCGGGTGAGGCCGCGCAGGATGGCACGCTGGGCGAGTCGGTCGCGCGCCATGTGCGCCGGTATTTCGAACTGCACGGCGCCGATCTGCCGCCGCCGGGCGTCTATCAGCGCATCATGCGCGAGGTCGAAGCCCCGCTGATCGACATTGCGCTGGAATACACCGGTGGCAATCAGGCGCGCTGTGCCGACCTGCTGGGCATCAATCGCAATACCTTGCGCAAGAAGACCAACGACCTCGATATTCGCGTGACACGGCGGCGCAAGTTGATGTAATCAGGCAACAGGGCGTGGCGGATATGCCGCACCTGCGGCCCTGTGCGGGCCGCTGACCCTTGTTGCTGCCGATCGCCGTTCCATGACCCCAGACACCAGTCCTGCCCGCGTGCCCGCGCCCCAGGCGACCCCGTTTCTGCGCCGTCGAGGGCCGTGGAGCAAGCGGTTGCAGACTGTCGCGGCCTTGGTGCTGGTGCTGCTGGCTCCGGTCCTGGTGATGCTGACGGCGGCAGTTCTGGGGCCCTTTGCCAGCACACCGAACCTGCCGTCGCTGCGGCTCGTGCTGCTGGCGGACCTGATCTATATCCTGCTGGTGGCGGCGCTGGTGCTGGCGCGGATCCTGCGAATGGTCTCGGCGCGGCGCTCGCGCTCGGCGGGGTCGCAGCTGCACCTGCGGTTGTCGGCGCTGTTCGCGGTGATCGCGCTGGTGCCGGCGATCACCGTCGCGGCCTTTGCGGTCATCACCATCAACATCGGGCTCGAGGGCTGGTTTTCCGACCGGGTGCACAATGTGGTGGGCAACTCGCTGGCCGCGGCGCAGGCCTATCAGGCCGAGCAGGAGCGCAATCTGGTCACCGATGGTCAGGCGGTCGCCGGGATCCTTGTCCGCGCGCGCCAGTTCAATCCGCTGATTTCCGAGGGCGATGTCCGACAGATCCTCAGTCAGGCGCAGGCCGGGATCCAGCGTGGCCTCCGGGTTGCCTTCATCATCGACGGGCAGGGTGAATTGCGCCTGCGGGGCGAACGGTCGTATCTGTTCGACTTTGTCCAGCCCGAGGCCGCGGATCTGCAGCGTGCCCTGAATGGCGAACTGGTGCTGATCAAGGATTGGCCGAACAGCGAATTCCGCGCTCTGGTGCCGTTGCAGGGCTATCCTGACCGGCTGCTCTATGTCGCGCGGGCGGTGGATGGCGAGATCCTCAGCCTGCTCGACGAGACCCAGGCGACGATTCAGCTTTACAACCAGCTCGAGGCCGAGCGCGGGCGGGTGCTGTTCAACTTCGGCCTGATCTATCTGGCCTTTGCGGTGATCCTGATCCTGGCGGCGATCCTGTTGGGGATGTGGTTTGCGGAAGGATTGTCGCGGCCCATCGGCCGGCTGGCGGCGGCGGCGTCGCAGGTCGGCGAGGGGGATCTGGACGCGCAGGTGCCCGAAGAAAAGGGCGACGACGAGATCGCGATGATGGGCCGGGTGTTCAACCAGATGACCCGGCAGCTGAAGGGCCAGCGCGACGCGCTGTTGAAGAACACCCGCCAGATCGAGGAGCGCCGGCGGCTCTTCGATTCCGTCCTGGGGTCGGTCACCGCCGGGGTGATCGGGCTGAATGCGCGGGGCCAGGTCGATTTCGTCAACCGCGCCGCCGAGACCCTGACGCATATCGACTCGGAAGCCGCCGTGCATCGCCCTCTGTCCGAGGTGGTGCCCGAGTTCGGGGCACTTCTGGACCGGCTGAAGGCCGGCGAGGGGCGGATGATCGGCGGGCGGGTGCAGGATGAGGTGCGCCTCAGCCGTTCGGGCCGGCTGGAGAGCCTGCTGGTGCGGCTGGCCGAGCGGCGCACCGCCTCGGGCGAGCTGGAGGGCTATGTCGTGGCCTTTGACGACGTGACCGAGCTGGTCTCGGCGCAGCGGATGGCGGCCTGGGGCGATGTCGCGCGGCGCATCGCGCATGAGATCAAGAACCCGCTGACCCCGATCCAGCTGTCGGCCGACCGCATTCGCCGCAAGTTCGGCCGCCAACTGCCCGAGGAAGAAGCAGAATCCCTGCAGACCCTGACCGATGTGATCGTCCGCCAGACGAACGATCTGCGGCGCATCGTCGATGAATTCTCGCGCTTTGCCCGGATGCCCGAGCCCGACCGCCGCCCGGTCGATCTGGTGCAGATCGTGCGCGACGCGGTGACCCTGCAGGAGGCCGGGCAGGAGGGTGTGCGTTTTGACGCGACGCTGCCCGCCGATCCGCTGGTGGTCGAGATCGACCAGACGATGATCAGCCAGGCGCTGACCAACCTGTTGAAGAATGCGGGCGAGGCGATCGAGGGGCTGACCGAGGCGGGCCGCGCGCCCGAGGGCTACATCCCGCGGATCCAGGTGGCGATGACCCTCGACGAGGGGCGCGCGACGATCACCATCGCCGACAACGGCATCGGCCTGCCCGAGGACCGCGCGCGGCTGTTCGAGCCCTATGTGACGACGCGCGAGAAGGGCACCGGCCTGGGTCTGCCGATCGTCAAGAAGATCATCGAGGAACATGGCGGCACGCTGGTGCTGCGTGACGCGCCGGTGATGCCCGGCTGCACGCATGCCGGCGCGCTGGCCGAAATTCGCCTGCCGATCCTGCGCAGTCTGCGCGGCGGCGGCCAACAACAAGACGGATCCGAGGCATGAGTGACATCCTGATCGTCGACGACGAGCGCGACATCCGCGAACTGATTTCCGAAATCCTGCGCGACGAGGGCTATGCGACCCGCCGCGCCTCGAACTCGGACGAGGCGATGGCCGCGGTCGAGGCCGATCCGCCGATGCTGATGATCCTCGACCTGTGGTTGAAGGATTCCAAGCTGGACGGCATCGGTATCCTGATGTCGGTCAAGCGCGAATACCCCGATATCCCGGTGGTGATCATCTCGGGGCATGGCAATATCGAGATCGCCGTGCAGGCGATCAAGCAGGGCGCCTATGACTTCATCGAAAAGCCGTTCAACATCGACCAGCTGCTGGTGGTGATCGGCCGGGCGATGGAGACCTCGCGTCTGCGGCGCGAGAACATCAAGCTGCGCAAGCGCGAATCCGGCCCGGCCGAGATGATCGGCCAGAGCCAGGCGATGAAGGTGCTGCGCAGCCAGCTGGCCAAGGTCACGCGCTCGAACGGGCGGGTGATGCTGACCGGGCCGTCGGGTTCTGGCAAGGAGGTTGCCGCGCGCTATATCCACACCCAGTCGAATCGTGCCGCGGCGCCCTTTGTGACGGTGTCCTGCGCGGCCATCGAACCCGAGAAGATGGAGACCGTGCTGTTCGGCCAGGAGGGCGGCCAGCGCGGGGTGATCCCGGGCCTGCTGGAGCAGGCGCATGGCGGGATCCTCTATCTCGACGAGGTGGCGGACATGCCGCTGGGCACCCAGTCGAAAATCCTGCGGGTGCTGGTCGATCAGACCTTTACCCGCGTCGACGGGGCCGAGAAGGTCAAGGTCGATCTGCGGGTGATTTCCTCGACGACGCGGGATCTGCGCAGCGAGATCGGCGCCGGAACCTTCCGCCAGGAGCTGTATGACCGGCTGAACGTGGTGCCGGTGCAGGTGCCCTCGCTGGCGGAACGGCGCGACGACATCCCGACGCTGGCCCGCCATTTCATCGACGTGCTGCATCAAAGCCAGGGCCTGCCCAGGCGCGACCTGTCCGAGGATGCCGAGGCCCAGCTGCAGTCGATGAACTGGCCGGGCAACATCCGCCAGCTGCGCAACGTGATCGAACGCGCGCTGATCCTGGGCGAGGGCTCGGGTCCGATCGAGGCGCGCGAACTGGCCGCCGAGGCGGCGGGCGAGGCCGAGGAGGGCCGCGTGGTGCTGGCCGGCGGGCTGGCGACGCTGCCGCTGCGCGAGGCGCGCGAGCTGTTCGAACGCGAATATCTGCTGACCCAGATCAACCGCTTTGGCGGCAACATCTCGCGCACCGCTGCATTTGTCGGTATGGAACGGTCTGCGCTGCACCGTAAGCTCAAATCCCTGGGCGTGAACACGGCGGCATTCTCGGGCGGCCGCGGCGGCCGCGACGATTGAGGGACGGGCGATGAAGGTCATCATCTGCGGCGCGGGCCAGGTCGGCTGGCAGATCGCGCGGCAACTGGCGGGCGAGGCGAACGACGTCTCGATCGTCGACAACAACCCGGCGCTGGTGCGCCGGGCCACCGACACGCTCGAGGTGCAGGGGGTGGTGGGCTTTGCCTCGCATCCCGAGGTGCTGGAGCAGGCCGGCGCGCGCGAGGCCGACATGATCATCGCCGCGACCCATTCGGACGAGGTGAACATGGTCACCTGCCAGGTGGCTCATTCGGTGTTCAACGTCACCCGCAAGATCGCCCGCCTGCGCGCGCAGGGCTATGTCGATCCGCGCTATTCCGAGATGTTCCGCCGCGATCACCTGCCGATCGACGTGGTGATCAACCCCGAACGCGAGGTCTCGCGCGCGGCGCTGAGGCGGTTTGCCGCGCCCTCGACCTTCGAGGTGCAGGATTTCATGGACGGCTCGGTCCGGCTGGCGGGGATCTCGCTGGATGCCGATTGCCCGGTGCTGAACACGCCGCTGCGCCAGCTGACCGAACTCTTTTCCAGTCTGCGCGCGATCGTCGTCGGCGTGCGCCGGGCGGGCAAGCTGTTCGCGCCGGAACCGGGCGATCAGCTGTTCGAGGGCGACCAGATCTATGTCGTCTCGGAAAGCTCGGACCTGACGCGGACCCTGGCAATCTTTGGCAAGCCCGTGGCCAAGCAGGAGCGCATCGTCATCATCGGCGCCGGCAACGTCGGTCTGGGGGTGGCGCGGGCCCTGGAAACCCAGCCCGACCGGGTCCGGGTCAAGGTGATCGAACGCGACCGCTCGCGGGCCGAGGTCGCGGCGGATGCGCTGGAACGCACCATTGTGCTGCATGGCGACGGGATGGACAGCGACCTCCTGGCCGAGGCCGGGATCGACAGCGCCGACACCGTGCTGGCGGTGACCGATGACGACAAGACCAACCTCCTGACCTCGGTGCGGGCCAAGGCGATGGGCTGCAAGATGGCCATCGCGCTGGTCAACGACCCCTCGCTGGTGCCGCTGCTCGACCATCTGGGGATCGACGCGCATATCAACCCGCGCGCGACCACGGTGTCGTCGATCCTGCGCCATGTCCGCCACGGCCGCGTGCGCTCGATCTATACCATCGGCGATGGCGAGGCCGAGGTGATCGAGGCGCAGGTGCTGTCGACCTCGCCGCTGGCGGGGCGCAAGATCGGCAATATCGGCTTTCCCGAGGGGGCGCTGGTCGGCGCGGTCAACAAGCGCGGAACCTTCGTCAAGCCGACCGGCGCGACCGAACTGCAAGAGGGTGACGTGCTGGTGATCTTCGCGCTCAGCAAGGACGTGCCGGAAATCGAACGCCTTCTGCAGGTGGCGGTGGAGTATTTCTGAGATGCGCGCGCGCCTGGCATCGGTGCCCATGCTGGTCGTCCTGATCGCGGGCACCGGACTGTTGATGCAGGTGCCGGCCTTCAAGGCTCTGGTCGACCGCGAACACCAGATCGCCCGCGCGTTCTTCTATTCCGGCCTGATCTGCCTGGTGCTGTCGGTGTTTTTCGCGCTGGCGCTGTCGGCCTCGCAGCGCCGCAGCCGGTCGGGCGGGCTGTTTCCGCTGTTGACGACGATCTATCTGCTGGTGCCGGCGGTGATGGCCGTGCCCCTGGCCGAGGCGCTGCCGCAGATGCGCTTTGTCGATGCCTGGTTCGAGATGATCTCGGGTTTTACCACCACCGGGGCGTCGCTGATCGACCTGCCGCGGCGGGTGCCGCAGGCGGTGCATCTGTGGCGCGGACTCTCGGGCTGGCTGGGGGGGCTGTTCATCCTGTCGGCCGCCACTGCGCTGCTGGCGCCGATCGGGCTGGGCGGATACGAGCTGATCCACCGCAGCCCGGGGGCGCAGACCCGGGCCGGGATGGCCGGGGCCACCGCCGGCCGGCGGCTGATGGCTCATGCGCAGGTGGTGCTGCCGGCCTATGCCGGGCTGACACTGGGCCTGTGGTTCCTGCTGACGCTGTTCGGCGTGCCTGGGTTCGACGCACTGATGCAGGCGATGGCGACGCTGTCGACCTCGGGGATCCTGGCGCGCGAGACCTTGGGCAACACCGGGCTGCTGCCGGAGATGGCGCTGTTCGCCTTCATGGTGGTGGCCCTCAGCCGCCGGTTTCTGCCCGGCCACGGCGATCGCCCGCGCCCGCTGCACCGTGACCCGGAACTGGTCACCGCTGCCCTGATCGTGGCCCTGGTGTCGCTCTTTGTGCTGGCGCGCCACTGGGCCGGTGCCTTCGAGATCGCCGAGGGCGAGAACCTGCCGGCGATCGGCCGGGCGGCCTGGGGCGCGGCCTTTACCAGCCTCAGCTACCTGACCACCACCGGCTTTGTCAGCCAGGACTGGATCGCCAGCCGCGTCTGGTCGGGGCTGACGCCGCCGGGGCTGGTGCTGATGGGGCTGGCACTGCTGGGGGGCGGGGTCGCCACCACCGCGGGTGGGGTCAAGCTGCTCAGGGTCTTTGCACTGACCCGTCTGGGCAAGTTCGAGCTGGAACGCACGCTCTATCCGTCGCTGGTGATCGGCGGCAACGAATACGACCGGTTCCTCGCCACCACCGGGGCCCGCGCGGCCTGGCTGTTCGCGATGGTCTTTTCGTTGACGGCGGTGGTCGTCGTGGCGCTGTTGCTGGTCTCGGGCATGAGCCTCGAGACCGGACTGATTTTTGCCGCAGCCGCCCTGTCGAACACCGGCCCGCTGGTGCAGGTGGCGGGCGATCTGCCGCTCTACTGGGTTCTGGTCGGGGATCCGGCGCGCCTCGTGCTGGCGGCGGCGATGATTCTCGGGCGGCTGGAAATCCTGGTGCTGTTGGCCCTGTTCATCGCACGAACCCAGCGCGGCTGAGCAACGCGGCAGTGGAAAAGCTTGCGCGATGGTGGAAATCCACCTGCGAAAACGCTTGTAATGCGCTGAAATGGTGGAGAATCGGGGTAGAAACTTGCCCGGTGTCGCTTCATACTCGCGCGACAGGGGGAGACTGCGACAGCTGAGCACGCTGCGCGGGCCGGATAACAAAAGGCAAAGACAATGGCCGTGGACAAACAGAATTTGCAGGATGCCTTTCTCAACCATGTTCGCAAGAACAAGGTGCCCGTCACGATTTTTTTGGTGAACGGGGTCAAGCTTTTGGGTGTCATTACCTGGTTCGACAACTTCTGCGTCCTGCTGCGCCGCGAGGGGCAGAGCCAGCTTGTCTACAAGCACGCGATCTCGACGATCATGCCGGGGCAGCCGATCTCGCTGTATAACGGCGACGAGTGACGCCCCGAGGGGGGACATTCCATCGTGACCATTGACGTGTCGGAACTGGGTGGCGCCGGGGGCGGGCACCGGCAGCGCGCGCTGGTCCTGCATCCCGAAATCAAGGGCGCCGAGGTGTCTCGCGCCGCCGACGCGGCCTTGGCCGAGGCCTTGGCACTGGCCGAGGCCCTGCCGGGGATTGATGTCGTGCGCGGCGACGTCGTTCGTCTCGCCAAACCGCATCCGGGGATGTTGTTCGGCTCGGGCAAGGTGGCCGAGATCAAGACCTGGATCGAGGCCGACGAGGTCGAGCTGGTGCTGGTCGATGGGCCGGTGTCCCCCGTCCAGCAGCGCAACCTGGAAAAGGAATGGGGGGTGAAACTCCTCGACCGAACCGGGCTGATCCTGGAGATCTTTGCCGACCGCGCCCGCACCCGCGAGGGGGTGCTGCAGGTCGAACTGGCCGCGCTCAGCTATCAGCGCACGCGGCTGGTCCGGGCCTGGACCCACCTCGAACGGCAGCGCGGCGGGCTCGGCTTTGTCGGCGGTCCGGGCGAAACCCAGATCGAGGCCGACCGGCGTGCCATCGACACCCAGGTCGTGCGGCTGCGGCGGCAACTGGACAAGGTCGTCAAGACCCGCGAGCTGCACCGCGCGGCGCGGCGTCGCGTGCCCTATCCGGTGGTGGCGCTGGTCGGCTATACCAACGCGGGGAAATCGACGCTGTTCAACCGGTTGACCGGGGCCGATGTGCTGGCCAAGGACATGCTCTTCGCGACGCTGGATCCGACGATGCGGGCGGTGACCCTGCCGGGCGGGCTGGCGGTGATCCTGTCGGACACGGTGGGGTTCATCTCGGATCTGCCGACACAGCTGGTCGCGGCGTTTCGCGCGACACTGGAAGAGGTGCTCGAGGCCGATCTGATCCTGCATGTGCGCGACATCGCCCATCCCGAATCCGAGGCTCAGGCCAAGGATGTCGAGACCATCCTGACCGATCTGGGTGTCGGGCAGGACGTTCGGCGCATCGAGGTCTGGAACAAGGCCGACCTGCTGCCCGCCGATGACGCGCGCCTGACGGTGGCGGCCCGGCGGGACGGGGTGGTGGCGGTTTCGGCGCTGACCGGGCAGGGGATGGCGGATCTGGTCGAGGTCATCGGCGAGGCCCTGGGCGATCAACGCCAGGTCGAGGTGGTGCCGATCGGGCATGCCGACGGGCGGGCGCGGGCCTTTGCCTATGAGGCCGGGATCGTGCTGTCCGAGGAACAGGGCGACGAGGGTGCAACGCTGACGGTGTCCTGGTCACCCCGCCAGAAAGCCCAGTTCATTGCCTTGCGCGGCGGCTCGGGCGCTGGCCCCGCAGACGGTGGGGATAACGGCGAGGCACCGTGACCGGTCACCGGGGACCGGCACGGTTCAGGCACCCGGGAGACCGGCGGCGTGGCAGGCTCCTGGGGAGACCGGCGCCGTGATCGGCACCCCGGGACCGGCGGCGCGGCGGCTTTGAGCCTCCGGTGTGTGCCGCGCCTGCAGCGCCGTTCAGCCTTGAACCGCAGCGGCGGGTGTGGCTCTGCCTGCGCGTCGCCCTCGATTGCGGCCATTGCCGTCGTTCCCGGCAAACCCCGACCGGCAGTTTCCGCCTTGTGTCGCGGCCGTGTTTGATGGGGTTCGCCTGCTGGGCTACTCCTCGTCCTCATCGGTCAGCATGGTGATGTCGCCGGCGTCAGCCAGCCCTCGCACGGCAAAGACGACGGCGGCCATCGCGGGCTCGGCCTCCTTGGCTTTGACCTTGCCGCGCGTTTCGACCTCGTCGCGCAGGGTGGCGGCCATGCGTTGCGACATGTTGGCGAGCAGGAAATCGGCCGAGCGGCCGTCCGCCGTTTCCGGGGTTGGCAGGGCCGCGGCCAGGGCGGTGATCAGATCGGCCTGCGGCACCTCGCGCAGGATCTTGGGCACGTCGCGCGGGCTGATCCGCTCATGGATATGGCCGAAGGTAAAGATCGCCTTGCGCACCCCGTCGGCAAAGCCCGCGTCCTGCTCGGTCAACCCCTCGAGCAGGGCGTCGCGCACCGGGGCGGGGGCCGAATTCAGGATCGCGCCGACGCGGGTCGCCGGGGGGGCGGGAAAGGCCGGATAGGGCCGATCGTCAAGCACCCGGGCAATCGAAGTGCCGATGCGCGCCACGGTGGCCGGGTTGATCCCTTCGGTCAGCGACACCGCATAGGCGACGCGGCGCGCGCGTTCCCCCGGCATCTTGCCCAGCAGCTCGGCGGCGCGGGTGACCGAGAGCTTGGACAGCACCACCGCCGCCACCTCGGGGCTTTCGCCTTCGAGGATGTCCAGCAGGGCCGCGGGTTCTGCCTGCACGATCCGCTCCCACGGGTCGGCGCCGTCACGGGTGCGGGCCATGTGTTTCAACCGGTTCGACGCGCCGGGGCTGAGGCGACCGTCGAGCGCCTTGAGCGCGCCGTCGATCCCGCCGGGAAAGCTGAGGCCGACCTGATCCAGCGTTTCGACGAATTCCGAAACCACCGCCGAGAGCGTGTCGCGGTCGACCAGACGCATCTGGCCGATCTGTTCGGTCAGCGCGGTCTGCATGTCCTCAGGGAGGGCGGTGAGTTTCAGGTCCGCCCCCTCGGCCAGCAGGAGGCGGACGAGGATCGCCGCCTTTTGCCGTCCGCTGAGGGCGCGGATCTGACGGCCCGAAGGGCTGGTCGCGGCGGGTGGTGGGGGCGCCCCGGCCATCGAGGGCGGGGCGAGGGTTGGCAGCGGGGCAGAATCAGCAGGCATGGCGGTATCCGTCGAAGGTTCCGCCAGATTCGGGCATCGGGGTTAATCGGCGGATAACAGCCGCGAATTTTCGCGCGCGGGGGCAGAAATTTGATCCATGTCAAAGTTTCTTGCGCCTGCAACGAATATCAAGATGGGGAAGGGCCGGGCCAAGACCATTGCCTGATCTTCATCTCCCGTTTCCGGGCGCACCTCCCTGCGTCTGGTATACTGAATACGCCGCGAGACCTCCCTCTCGCGGCGTTTCTTTCTGTGCAGGACTCAGAGGTCGGCAGCGACCGCGGCCTGCGCCCCGGCGTCGATCTCGGCGGCGCGCTTTTCGACCAGCTCGACGATATGGTCGATCATCGCCGCGTTCGACATCTTGTGGCTCTGCTTGCCGGCCAGATAGATCATCCCCGAGCCAGCGCCGCCACCGGTAAAGCCGATGTCGGTCAGCAGTGCCTCGCCGGGGCCATTCACCACGCAGCCAATGATGCTGAGGCTCATCGGCGTCTTGATATGCGACAGCCGGTCCTCGAGTGCCTCGACGGTCTTGATCACGTCGAACCCTTGCCGCGCGCAGCTGGGGCAGGAGATGATCTGCACGCCGCGGGTGCGCAGGCCCAGCGATTTCAGGATCTCGTAGCCGACACGGACCTCTTCGACCGGATCGGCCGACAGCGAGACGCGGATTGTGTCGCCGATCCCCGACCACAGCAGGTTGCCCATGCCGATGGCCGATTTGACGGCCCCGGCGACGAAACCGCCCGCCTCGGTGATGCCCAGATGGATCGGCGCGTCGGTGGCCTCGGCCAGCTGCTGATAGGCGGCGGCAGCGAGGAACACGTCAGACGCCTTTACCGAGATCTTGAACTCGTGAAAGTCGTTGTCCTGCAGCAGTTTGATGTGGTCGAGGCCGCTTTCCACCATCGCGTCGGGGCAGGGCTCGCCGTATTTGTCCAGCAGGTGCTTTTCCAGCGATCCGGCGTTCACCCCGATGCGGATCGAGCAGCCGTGATCTTTGGCGGCCTTGACCACCTCGCGCACCCGCTCGGCCGAACCGATGTTGCCGGGGTTGATGCGCAGGCAGGCGGCACCGGCCTCGGCGGCCTCGATCGCGCGTTTGTAGTGGAAATGGATGTCCGCGACGATCGGCACCGGGCTTTCGCGGGTGATCTCGCGCAGGGCGCGGGTCGAGGATTCATCGGGGGTCGAAACGCGGACGATATCGGCACCGGCATCGGCGGCGGCGATCACCTGCGCCAGCGTCGCCTTGACGTCCGAGCTGTCGGTGTTGGTCATCGTCTGCACGGAAATCGGTGCGTCGCCGCCGACGGGGACCGCGCCGACCATGATCTGGCGCGACTTGCGCCGTTCGATGTTGCGCCAGGGGCGGACGGGATTGTGCGACATGGGGCTTCCGTAAACCGGGGATGGGGCCTGCCTGACATAGGCCGGCAACGGGGGTGTGACAATGCGGCGGGCCGGAAAAGGAAAGGCCCGCGCAGGGGGCGCGGGCCGCGAGGTTACTCGCTCAGCCGGGCGACGTGAACCGCCAGATCCTGATCGCGGCTGAGATCCGCGACCTGATAGTGTTCGCGCAGGTCGTTGACGTCCAGCGCCACGTTGCGGACCACCTGGGCCCCCGGCGCCGCCGGACCATAGGCCTGACCGTTGATCAGAAAATAGACCGAACCCGAGTTGCCGGCATGCAGGGTCGGCGGCTGCTCGGTCTGCGGGATGGTATAGCGTTCGCCAGCATCGAGGATCCGCTCGAAGATGACCGTGCCATCGGCGGCGCGAACCCGCAGCCAGGACGGGCGCACGGCCAGCAGCTCGACGGTGTCGGGGCCGTTGTCGACGACCTGCGGCGCATCGCCGCCATCGCCGGCCAGCGCCAGAGCCACGGCGTTGTCGGTCGAAATCCCGGCCGGCGCGGTGGGTTCGGGCGATTCGGGAACGATCGCGGCGATCGGGCCGTCGCGCGGCACCAGCACCGGCACATCCAGCGCCTGTGGCCGGGCGATGCGCACATGCCCTTCGGCGGTGCGGGTGCTGCCTGCGCCTGCCGGCAGCACGCCGGTGCCGGCATTGGCACCGTTCAACGGATCGGTATCGGCGCTGGCCAGCGCCCCGCTGGCGTTGGTGGGCGACAGCGGGTTGAAGTCGCTGACCACGCTGGGGACGATATCGGCGGGCGCGACCTGCACGCGTTGCACTTCCTTCAGCACGGTCCAGCCGGCATACCCCAGCCCGGCGATCAGCGCGATCAGCACGGTCACCGACCCCAGCGCGCCGGGTTCGATCCGTTTCCAGAACGGATCGGGGTCGGGCAGGATGCCGACGCCCTTCAGGCCGCCGCTGACACGGGTGTCGGCCATCGGTTCGCTGCGCTGTGCGCGCAGGCCCGAACCCGAGGACGCGGCCATGCCGTGAGCGACCTGGAAATCATGTTCGAGGCAGAAGCGTTCATAGACCCACTCGGGGTCCATACCCAGATAGCGCGCGTAGGACCGCACGAAGCCGGCGATAAAACTGGGGGTCTCGAACGCCTTGAGGTCGCCGTTCTCGATCGCGGCGATATAGGTGGCCCGGATGTGCAATTCCCGTTGAACATCCAGCAGCGACTTGCCCAATGTCGCTCGCTCGCCCCGGAGGATATCACCCAGCCGGAGTTCGAAGTCATCGAACCCGCGCGGCCGTTCCTCGGTCTCGTTCCGGGGCGTTTCTTTACGCCAGATCATGCGCCTCTGTCCCTGCTTACCGCCTGCTCGCCATCGGATCGCTTGACTGTGGCACTCATGCCGCACCGGGAGTCAGTGCAACCGAGTCGCTCCACAACGATCTCTTGAGGACATTAATAGCAGATCGGAAAAGCCAGTTGAAGCGTAAGCCGTTGTCAGGCCGACAGTTCGGCGCGATTCAGCGCACAATGTGCCCACAACTGATCCATTGCGCGCACGACGCGGTCGATCTCTTTGGGATCGTGCACGGGCGACGGCGTGAAGCGCAGACGCTCGGTTCCGCGGGGCACTGTCGGGAAATTGATCGGCTGGACATAGATACCGAAGTTTTCCAGCAACATGTCCGAGATCTTCTTGCAGTGCACCGGATCGCCGACATGGACCGGGACGATGTGGCTGCCGTGGTCGATGATCGGCATGCCCATTGCCTGCAGGCGCATTTTCAGGATCTTTGCGTGTTCCTGCTGCAGGTCGCGCAGCTTTTGCCCCTCGGCCGATTTCAGGAAGGCGATCGAGGCGGCACAGCCCGCAGCCACCGCCGGCGGCAGCGAGGTGGTAAAGATGAAACCCGGCGCATAGGAGCGCACGGCGTCGACCATCTTGGCGGTGGCCGCGATATAGCCGCCGAACACGCCAAAGGCCTTGGCCATCGTGCCGTTGATGATGTCGATGCGGTGCATCAGCCCGTCACGCTCGGCCACGCCGGCGCCGCGGGGGCCATACATGCCGACCGCATGAACCTCGTCGATATAGGTCAGGGCGCCGAATTCGTCGGCCAGATCGCAGAAGGCCTCGATCGGGCCGAAATCGCCGTCCATCGAATAGATCGATTCGAAGGCGATCAGCTTGGGCGCGGCCGGGTCGTCGGCCTCGAGCATCGCGCGCAGATGCGCCACGTCGTTGTGGCGGAAGATCCGCTTGGCGCCGCCGTTCTTGCGGATGCCCTCGATCATCGAGTTGTGGTTCAGCTCGTCCGAATAGATGATCAGCCCCGGAAAGATCGCCCGCAGCGTCGAGAGCGTCGCGTCATTGGCGATATAGGCCGAGGTGAAGACCAGCGCGGCCTCTTTCTGATGAAGGTCGGCGATCTCGGCTTCCAGGCGCTTGTGATAGACCGTGGTGCCGGAAATGTTGCGTGTGCCGCCCGACCCCGCACCGGTGGCGTCCAGCGCCTCATGCATCGCAGCAAGCACGGCGGGATTCTGACCCATGCCGAGATAGTCGTTGCCGCACCAGACGGTGATGTCCTTCTGGGATCCATCGGGGCGATTCCAGACCGCATGCGGGTAATGGCCCTTGCGCCGCTCGATGTCGATGAAGGTGCGATAACGCCCTTCGTCGTGCAGGCGTTGAAGGGCGGTGTCGAGTGCGGCTTCGTAGTTCACGTGTCTCTCCCCTGGCGTCTCGCTGGGCACGAGCGTTCGGCTCCCGGTCAAAAGCTGGGCAATCTATGCATGTTTGAATGCACGGATTCTATGACTTGGATCAATTCAAAAAAGTGTCGCACCCCGGCGATCGGGTCGTTTTTTTGCTCAATCCGCGATCACGACGGCACAATCGGAAACTTCCGACTCGCCCCGGCAGGCTGCAATCGCATCGTCGGCGGCGTTGTCGCCACGCCCGATTCCCCACAGGCCCGAGCTGGCCGAAATCGCAAAGGCCCGGGTTCCGCGGGCGCGGCGATAGTCGTCGTTGAAGCCGTCCGTGGCATCCGCGCTGAGCTGCAGGTCGCGCGGTTCCCAGCCCTCGGGGCGAACCTCGAGCGCGATCACGCAGGCCGTGCCGCCACTGCGGCGGTCGTTGCAGCCCGACAGAGCGGCCTCGCGCGCGGCGTCGATGGTGTGATAGTTGGCCGACATCACCGTCGGTTCCGCCATGATCCCCAGATCGGGGGCAAAGGCCACGGCGGCATAGAATTTCTGCGTCTGGGCCACCGTGGTCAGCACTTCGATTTCCTGATCGCTCAACCCCGGAGCCTGATAGCGCACGACCTCGACCCGGTCCGAGCGGAACAGCATCTCGCGCGCGCTCGGCGTGTCGACGGGATCGGCCAGGGCCGCAGCGGGGGACAGGATGGCAAGTAGGGCGAGGGCCGGACGAAGGCTCATGGCGCGGGCTCCGAAAGCACTGGTGACGGCCCTGTTTACAGAATGCGCGCGGAAAGTGCAGCCCCTTGTCGGCCCGCGCGGGCGAACACGATTGGTTGAGCGCATCGGCTGGACAGCGGTTGCGCACGCGGACTAGGCTGCGCGCAAATCACCGCAGGGATCCCCCATGACCAACGACCGCGTTTCCGCCGTTCTCGCCCATGTCGATGCGCATCTGACCGAGTCGCTCGACCGGCTGTTCGAGATGCTGCGCATCCCGTCGATTTCGACCGACCCGGCCTTCAAGGCCGAGTGCGACCGCACCGCCGACTGGATGGTGGCCGATCTGGCCGGGCTGGGGTTCGCGGCCGAAAAGCACCCGACGCCCGGTCACCCGATGGTCGTCGCGCATGGCGAGAAGACCGGCGGGCGGCATATCCTGTTCTATGGCCATTATGACGTGCAGCCGGTCGATCCGCTGTCCCTGTGGGACCGCGATCCCTTCGATCCGGCGATCGACGACACCCCGGCGGGCAAGGTGATCCGCGGGCGGGGCGCGGCCGACGACAAGGGCCAGCTGATGACCTTCGTCGAGGCCTGCCGCGCCTGGAAGGCGGTGCATGGCGACCTGCCGCTGACCGTCTCGATGTTCTTCGAGGGCGAGGAAGAGTCGGGCTCGCCGTCGCTGGTGCCTTACATGACGGCCCATGCCGACGATCTGAAGGCCGATCTGGTGCTGATCTGCGACACCGGCATGTTCGACCCGCAGACGCCGGCGATCACCACCGCGCTGCGTGGGTTGGCCAAGCTGGAACTGGTCATCACCGGCCCCGACAAGGATCTGCATTCGGGCATGTTCGGCGGCGCAGCGATGAACCCGGCGCGGGTGATGACCCGGGTGCTGGCAGATCTCTTTGACGCGGACGGGCGTGTCACGCTGGACGGATTCTATGACGGGGTGCCGGAGCTTTCGGACGAACAGCGCGCGCAATGGGAGGCGCTGGGGTTTGACGCCGACGCCTTCCTTGGCGGGGTCGGCCTGTCGGTGCCGGCGGGCGAGAAGGGGCGCACGGCGCTCGAGATGATCTGGTCGCGCCCGACCTGCGAGATCAACGGCATGACCTCGGGCTATACCGGCGCGGGGTTCAAGACGGTGCTGCCGTCAAAGGCCTCGGCCAAGGTCAGCTTCCGGCTGGTCGGCACCCAGGATCCGCAGGCGATCCTGCGCGCCTTCGAGGCCCATGTGCAGGCGCGGATGCCCGCCGATTGCCGGTTCGAGATCCGCGATGCGAACGGTGCGCCGGCAACGGTGATGCCGATCGACAACCCGGCTTTTGAGGCGGCACGCCAGGCGCTCAGCGATGAATGGCCGCGACCGGCGGCCTTCATCGGCTGCGGCGGGTCGATCCCGATCGCGGGGTATTTCCAGACGCTTCTGGGGATGGACTCGCTGCTGATCGGCTTTGGCCGCGACGATGACCAGGTGCATTCGCCGAACGAGAAATACGACCTCGAGGCGTTCCACAAGGGCATCCGCAGCTGGGTGCGGGTGCTCGACGCGCTGTCGAAGGCCTGAGGCCATCAGACGTCCGGCAACTGGCTGCGCGCGGCAAAGGCGAGGATCGACCACAGCCCCGCCGCGCCCATCGCCAGCGCCATCGCCAGCGGCAGGTCGGGCCGCGCCAGCACCAGCGTGACCGGCAGGGCAAAGGCCAGCGCGCTCCAGGCCAGCGCCAGCAGCGGCCGGCGCTCGGGGGTCGGCACGACCATCCCCACCGCCAGCGATCCGGCGATGCCGAACATCAGGCCAAGGGTCTCGCCCCGGGGCGGCATCGCCGTGGCGAGCGATGCGAGCAGCGCGAGGAACAGCAGCGCCACGGCGCCGCGGCCAGGCAGCGGCAGGGGCAGGCGAGGCAGGGCGGGGGGCAAGGGCTGGGTCATGGCGGTGTGTCGCGCAGCCCGGGCCGACGGTTCAAAGTTTTTCCACCGTTTGGTGCCGCGCAGTCGGCGGTCAGTCGGCAGTCAGTCGTCGTGCAGCGCGAAGGCATGCACGGTGATGCCGATCAGCAGCGGGCCGGGCAGGGCCGTGCCGAAGGGGCCGCGCGGGGTCACCCGACGGCGGGCGGCCACTGGCAGCCCGTCGAAATCCCGGTGTTCGGTGACGACGTTTGCCGCCCGTGCCCAGCCGCCGATCACCTCGGCGGTATAGTCGTTGCGCGCCAGAAGGCCGGTGTCGGGGTCAAAGGCATAGTCCTGTTGGCGGCAATGGACCGGCATCCCGGGCGGAAAGGTCGCGCGCAGCCGGTGCGGGCCGGTTTCGGTCCAGGCAATGGTCGGGTTGGCCAGCAGCGCGGGCAGGGTGAAATAGCCCCAGAAGGCGTAATTGGCGAAATAGGCCATGTCGAGGTCGTCCCAGCGCAGCGTGCGCCGGCCATAGGGAAACCCGGCGCGGGCGGCGTCGCGGCGCTCCAGCACCGAGCCTTGAGCGTCCTCCAGCCGCACACCGGGGCCCTCGATCACGCCGGTCACGTCCGGCCGCGCGCCGATCGGCGTCAGCCGGCACAGGGGGCGGTGCACTGCGCCCTCGACCCGGGCCTGGACAAAGGCCGGGCGGCGCTTGATCGTGAAGGCCAGCCCGTGCGCGCTGACCTCGGCGGTAAAGCGCCGCGCTCGCGCCCAGCGATCCGCGCCGCCATAGGCCGCCATCGCCCGCCCCGCGACGGGCGGGATCATCCCTGCGCCCGGCGCAGAAGGGTATGGATAATCCAGGCCGCTCCAAAGGTCTCGACCAGGCTCCACGGCACTGCGACCGGCAGCAGATCGAGGGGCAGCACGCCCAGATTGCCGATCGTCAGCCACATCAGCACGAACCCCGCCAGCCAGCCGGCCGCGGCGGTCTGGCCCAGATTGAACCGGCAGGCCAGGGCACGCAGCAGCACCGCAAACGCCAGCGCCCAGAGGGCCCAGACCATGTTGTTGACCGTGGCGTCAGGGAAATCGAGCCCCAGCGCGGTAAAATGATCGGTCCAATGATCCTTGAAAAACAGCTCGTTACGCAGGAATTCGTTGAGCGAAATCCAGAGCGTGGCAAGCAGAACGCCAAGCGTGGTGGCGGCGGGACGGGACATGGGCACCTCTTACGCGCATAGACATCCGCCCAATCTGACAAAGCCCCGGCAGCGATGCAAGCGACCCGAGCACCCTTGACCGCGGCGGAGGGCTTGGGCACGGTCGGCGGCGCCCCAACGGATACCGCCATGCAAAGCTTTCGCCAGTCGCCCACCGAACCCGGCTTTGTCCAGAACCCCTATCCCGCCTATGATCGCGCCCGCGCACTGGGCCCGGTTGTGTTCTGGGAGGATTACGGTCTGCCCTGCGTCTTCGGTCAAGCGGCGGCGAATGCGATCCTGCGCGACCGCCGGTTCGGCCGTGAAGTGCCCGAGGACAAACGCAAGCCCGTCGCGCCGCATACCGCGCCCTTCTATGCCGTCGAGGCGCATTCGATGCTGGAACTCGAACCGCCCCGGCACACGCGGCTCAGGCGGCTGGTGCTGCAGGCCTTCACCTCGCGCCGGATCGAGGCGATGGCGCCCGAGATCGAGGCCCTGTCGCACCAGCTGATCGACGCCTTTCCGCAAGGGCGCTTCGATCTGCTGACCGCCTATGCGCAGACCATCCCGGTGGTGGTGATCTGCCGTCTGCTGGGGGTGCCCGAGGCGATGAAGGACCAGCTGCTGGACTGGTCGCACGCGATGGTGGCGATGTATCAGGCCGGGCGCACCCGGGCGACCGAAGAGGCCGCGGCGCAGGCCAGCACCGACTTCGTGGCCTTTCTGCGCGGCTATATCGAGGCGCGCCGCTCGCGCCCCGGGGACGATCTGCTGACCAGCCTGATCGCTGCCGAGGAAGGGGGCGTGCACCTGAGCACGGATGAGCTGATCACCACCTGCATTCTGCTGCTGAATGCAGGCCACGAGGCGACGGTGCACGGGATCGGCAACGGGGTGAAGGCCCTGCTGGAAAACGGCGGGCCCAAGGATTGGCTGTCACCCGACAAGATCGAGCGCACGGTGGAAGAGATCCTGCGCTATGATCCGCCTTTGCACATGTTCACCCGCTGGGCCTATGAGCCGGTCGAGGTGATGGGCCATACTTTTGAGCCCGGCGAGGAGGTCGGCGTGATGCTGGCCGCCGCGGGCCGTGATCCGGGGATGTGGGACGAGGCCGGGCGGTTCAACCCGCGCCGCCCGCACCGCCCGCACCTGGCTTTTGGGGTGGGGCTGCATTTCTGCGTCGGCGCGCCGCTGGCGCGGCTGGAAATGCAGATCACCCTGCCGATCCTGTTCCAGCGGGTGCCGGATCTCAGGCTGGCGGGGCAGCCGGCCTATTCGAACAGCTACCATTTCCACGGACTGGCGGCACTGCCGGTCGAGGGCTGAACGCGGAGGTGATCAGTCCTCGGCCTTTAGCGTGCGGCGCGACTTGCCGTTGCCGGCGGGTTTTTCCGGGTCGGGCACCACCAGACCGGCCGAGATGATCAGCTTGGCTGCATCCTCGACCGACATGTCCAGCGCGATCACGTCGGCCTCGGGCACGAACAGCAGAAAGCCCGAGGTCGGGTTGGGCGTCGTCGGCAGAAAGACCGAGATCATCGGTTGACCGCCCGCGACCTTGCGCGCGATTTCGCCCTTGGTGTCGGTCGACACAAAGGCCACCGCCCAGATCCCCTTGCGCGGGTATTCCACCAGGCAGGCGCGCTTGAACGAGGTGTTGCCCTGCGCGAACACCGTTTCCGCGATCTGCTTCAACCCGTTGTAGATCGAGCGCACGACCGGCATCCGGGCGACGATGTCCTCGCTCCACTGGATCAGCGAGCGGCCGATATAGCCCTTGGCCAGCCAGCCGACCACCAGCGTGAAGACCAGCGCCACCACCACGCCCAGACCGGGGATGTCAAAGCCGGTGAACTGGTCGGGCATGAACCGCTGCGGGATCAGCGGCATCACCCGGGCGTCGACGAATTCGACCACCGTGGTGATCAGCCAGACCGTCAGCACCGCCGGCGCGACGATGACCAGCCCCGTCAGGAACGAGGCGCGCAGACCAGCGAAGAACCCGCGGCGATGCGGGCGGGGATTGGGGGACATGACAGGCGACGCCGTTGGGGGAACCAGAACCTTGCGTCGATCTAGGAGCGAGGCGCGCGCGTTGCAAGGGGCGCCGCGCGCGCCTCACCCGAGTGTCAACGGCCCGGGGCCAACGCCCGGGCGATCGCCGCGGCGAGGCGGGCGTTGTTCAGCACCAGCGCGGTATTGGCCGCCAGCGAGCGCCCCTCGGTGCGGGCAAAGATCCGGTCGAGCAGGAAGGGCGTGACCTCCTTGGCGCTGATCCCCTGCGCCTCGGCCTCGGTCAGGGCGGCCTCGATGGCGGGGACGATGGCCTCGCGCGGGATCTCGTCGACCTCGGGGATCGGGTTGGCGACCAGCTGGCCGCCCTCGATGCCCAGCGCGCCGCGCATCCGGTGGGCGGCGGCGATCTGCGCCGGGTCGTCCATGCGCAGGGGCGCGCGCAGGCCCGAATCGCGCGACCAGAAGGCCGGCAGCGCGTCCTGCCCGACGGCGATCACCGGCACGCCCAGGGTTTCCAGCACTTCCAGCGTCTTCGGCAGGTCCAGGATCGCCTTCGCGCCGGCCGCCACCACCGTCACCGGGGTGCGCGCCAGCTCCTGCAGGTCGGCCGAGATGTCAAAGCTGAGCTCCGCCCCGCGATGCACGCCGCCGATGCCGCCGGTGGCAAAGACCGCGATGCCCGCCAGATGCGCGCAGATCATCGTCGCGGCGACGGTGGTCGCGCCGCTGCGCCCGGTGGCGACGCAGGCTGCGAGATCCGCGCGGCTGAGCTTCATCACATCCTGCGCCTGCGCCAGCGCGTTCAGTTGCGTGTCCGTCAGGCCGATGTGGATCACGCCCTGCAGAACCGCGATGGTTGCGGGCACGGCGCCGGCCGCGCGCACCTCGGCCTCGACCGCGCGGGCGGTCTCGGCGTTCTGCGGCCAGGGCATGCCGTGGGTGATGATCGTCGATTCCAGCGCGACCAGCGGCTGGCCGGCGGCGCGGGCGGCCTCGACCTCGGGTGAATAGACCAGCGGCAGGGTCATGCGGTGTCCTCCAGATAGGCGACATAGGCAGCGGCAGCGGCCTGGGCGCGGGCCAGGGCCCCCGCGCGGTCCGCGCCACGGGTTTCGGCGTTCAGATGTGCGGCCATGAAGGTGTCGCCGGCGCCGGTGACACGCCGGGCGCGCACATGCTGTGCGGGCAGTGTCAGGGTCTCGGCGCTGCGTTGCGCATCCGAAGTGTCGCGCGCGCCATCCGTGACCAGCGCCCGCGTGGCGCCGGCAGCGACCAGCCCCTCGGCGGCCTCGCGGCTGCTGGCGAACAGGGTTCCGGTCAGCAGGCCGGCCTCCTGCCGGTTGACATAGAGCGTTGTGCCCGGATGGGCCATCAGCGGGCGCAGGCGTTCGGCCTTGCCGGGGCTGGCCGGGGCGACGCGCAGGTCTGCCTGTGCGAACAGGGGCGACTGCGCGATCGTCGTCAGCAGCGCGATGGTCAGATTGCCGTCCAGCGCCACCGGACCGGCCCAGGGCCGCGCCGCGCTGCCCAGCCGCCCGTCTTCAAGCGGCGCGAGGATCGCCTCGCCCGCGGCTTCGAGCGACCGTGCATCGGCAATCGCCGCGACCAGCCCGTCGCGGTCCTCGATGGCCATGTAGCGGTCGGTCGGCAGCGCCGGGTCGCGATGCGCATGGCGCAGGTCGAGGCCCATCGCCTCGGCCGCCGCAACCAGTTCGTTCCCCTCGGGGTCGCACCCGATCGAGGTCAGCAGCGCCGGGCGCATGCCCAGCCGCACCAGCGTCATGGCGATGTTCATCGCCACGCCGCCGGGCAGCCGGGTGATCTGGCCGGGCACGTCGCCTCGGCTGTCGATGTCGTTCTCGGTGCGCCCGATGATGTCCCAGAGGACCGACCCGATACACAGGATGTCAGGGGGGATCATGTCGCGTGGAACCGCACGATGAGGGCGCGGTCGCCGGCATGGGCGGGGTCGGCCTGCCGTGCACCGTCGCCATAGATCGCCACCTCGTCGACCTGCAGATCGCGGATCCGCGGGCCGAGCGCGTCGAGCGCGGCGGCAAAACCCAGGCTCTCCCAGACGCCCGCGTTGACCGACAGCGCGACCGAGGCCCCGGGCAGCGTCGCGTCCAGCAGTGGCGGCAGCGCCTCGGGGCCGACATGGCCGTGGGTGAAGGTGCCGGAACTGGCAATCGCCGCATAGCGCGTGGCGACGGGCAGCGGGCGGGTGATGTCGGCCTGGATCAGCGCCCGATAGAGGCCTTTTTGCCGCGCAACCGCCAGCATCTCGGTCGACAGGTCGACGGCATCGACCGGACCCTGAAACCCCAGCCCGCGCAGCGCCGCCGCCATCAGCCCGGTGCCGGCGCCCACGTCCAGCACCGCGCCATCGGGCGTGCCCATCCGCATCAGCGCCGCCGCGACCTCGGCCGGCAGGCGGTAATCCATCGAGACCGCCCAGTCCGAGTCATAGCTGTCCGCCCAGCCGGCATAGAGCCGCAGGCAGTCGTCGGCGCCCTGCAGGGCATAGGCGTTCGAGAGATCGGGCTTGGTCGTCATGGGGGCGATCTGGGCACGGGCGGGCGCAAAAGTCCAGCGCGATCACCGCCAGTGCAGCGCGCCGCGCTTGTGTGGAAAGGGCAGGTTGGTGGCGACGCGTGTGTCATAGTCGGGCTGGCCCAGGAACCGCAGGCCGGGGGATTCGCCCGCGTCGCGGCTCGCCGCCAGCGCCTGCACCGTCAGCGGCGCCGGCCCGGAATGCCACCAGGGATAGGGTGCCTCGGTTTCGGCCAGCGTGCGTGCCACCCCGTCGAGGGTGCGGGCAAACAGCGGCAGCCCGGGCTCGGCGGCGAGGAAGTTGTTGGCGATGGTGCCGTGGCCTTCCTCGATCACCAGCACCGCGCGCGCGCCCTCCAGCCAGGGGGTGACCGGGGCGCGGGGATATTCGTCGAGATCGGTAAAGACCCCGCCCTGATGCAGGATCCAGGCCAGCCGGAACAGGTCGGCGCGGGCGGCGGGCAGGGTCTGGCGCTGGAAAAGGGCGGTCAGGTCCGGGGTATGGCGCGACAGCCAGGCGGTGGCGCCGGCGGCGTCAAAGAGCTGTTGCGAGAGGTCGGGATGCTGCGCGGCCCAGGCGCGAAGGCCGCGCTCGACCGGGGCGCTGCGCGGTCCTTCCCAGTAATGCGCCAGCTGGCGGGGGATCGCGCCGGCGGCGGCGGTAAAACCGGGTGGCGACAGGGCCAGGGCACGGGCGGCAAGCCCGGGCGAGGTCTCGGGGCCGCGCCCCTCGCTGGTGGCATTTGCGGCGTCGCCGACGATCCGGTCGCGCAGATCCTCGCCGGGGTCCTCGCCCAGTTGGTCGGTCTTGAGGCGGCGGAACTGCGTCAGGTGGTCGAGGGCCAGGGTCAGGTCGCCGGCCAGGAAACCCGCGCGCGCGGCACTCAGGTGCAGGCCCATGCGTGCCGACCCGTCGCGCAGCGCCGGGGCCAACGCCGCCAGCGCCGCCGCCGGGTCGCGGCCGGCCAGCGCGATTTCGGCCGCCCAATAGGCATGATCGGCGCGCAGGGGCCAGGCCGCGGGGGGCGTGCCCAGGGCGTGCCCGGCACCGGCCAGATCGCCCATCCGCAAGCGGATTTCGGCCTCGCGCAGCCGGGTGCGGACCTGCTGGTCCGGGGGGGCGGACCGCTGGATGCAGACAGCCGTCAGCGCCGCTTCGGGCAGACCCAGACGCAGCAGGGCGCGGGCCGTGGCAGGCGGATCCGCGGTATCGGTGGCCAGATCGGTGGCCAGCGCGTCCCAGTCGCCGGTCATTTCGCGCGCGCTCAGCGCCAGAGCCCGCAGCACGGCATTGCCGGGATAAAGCCGCAGCACGCGGTCGGCCAGATCGGCCAGCGTGCGGGCGGCGGGGTGATCGGGGTCGGCGGCTTCGAGCAGCGAACAGCGCAGGTGCTGCGCCAGGCGCCGCTGCGGCCAGAGCCAGGGCGTGTCGGCTGCGCCCAGCGTGTCGATCTCGGCCCGGGCCGTTGCCGGGTCGTCGCATTCGAGCGCCAGCCGGATCCGTTCCGCCCGCACCGCCGGGTGATCGGCGCCGCGCTGCCGGGCGAAGGCGTCGAGCAGCGCGCGGGTGCGCCGAAAGTCGCGCTCGTCCAGAAAGACGCCGATCAGCCAGGACCACGGCAGATCCGGACCCACGTGACCGGCGATCCGTTCGGCCAGCGCGGCTGCGCCCTGCCGGCGATAGAGCGCCAGCAGCGACAGGCGGAAGCCCTCGGCCCCGTCGAGACCCTCCGGCGTGCCACCGCTCAGCAAGGTCAGCTCTGCCCGCGCCACCCGGTCGCCGCGCCAGGTTTCCGAGGCCGGGTCGAGGGCGTCGAGGGCCTGCAGCGCGGCCTCGGGCCGTCCCAGCGCCCAGAGTTGCCGGGCCAGCGCCGCCTTGCGGCGGTTCTGCGCGGTCACCCGCGCGCGCAGCGCCTCCAGCGCGGCCGCGTCGCCGGGATCGGCGCGCACGGCGATCAGCGCGAGGTCAATCGACCAGGGATGGTCGGCCAGGGCGCGGGGCAGGGCGGGCGCCAGCGGCAACCCGTGCAGCGCCAGTGTCTGCAGCCGGTCGAGGACCGGAGCATAGGCCAGCCCCTCGTGCATCGCGCGTGCCAGCGCGGTGGCGGGGGCGTGGAGGTCGGCCAGCGGCCCCTGCCAGAGCTGCAGCGCCAGCGCCGGGTTCACGGCTTACTCCTTCAGCAGGCGTTCGCCCTCGGCAAAGCGCATGCCCAGTTGCTCCTCGGCCTCCTGGCGAAAGCGCCAGGTGAGCCCATGCAGCGTCATCAGCACCGAACGGTCCATCGCGAACGGCTCCGAGGCCCAGACCCGCCCGCGCATCAACCGTTGCAGCCGCTCCTGTCCGGCCTCGTCCAGCCCGGCCTGATCGAGACCCAATTCGCTGAAGATCCGGGCAACGCTGCCGGCGCGGTCGGTGTGGAAATCCTCGTAGTTCAAGAGGATCAGCTCGGGGTAGTGCCGTCGCCAGGCCCGCACGTTGCGCAGGTAGTCACCATGCAGGCCCAGCTTTGCCAGCCGCGCGACGCGGTCGAAATCGGCATCGAGGTGCAGGGGCTCGGTGCGGTCCTTGCCGAGGTGCCACAGCATCTGCATGCGGATCCCCGAGACCGCGCGCGCCAGCGGGTCACGCAGGATATAGATCACCCGCGCCGTCGGGTTCAGCGCCTTGCATTCGGCGATGTCGCGGTCGGACAGGCCGGCGTATTCGGGCGTGAAGTCGAGCGTGCGCAGCGCCGGGTCCGGCGGGGTCATCAGCTGGCGATACCAGTCGATCCCGCGCTGGTGGTTCCAGTCCCAGAAATGCGCCTCCTTGGTGGTCGAGGTGACGGGTTCCGAGTTGGGAAAGGCCCAGGTCGCCGGATGCGTGTTGATCACCGAATGCAGCCAGCTGGTCGATCCCTTCTGACAGCCGATGCACAGGATGTCGGTGATGTTCTCGCGCGTGCTCATCGGGCGGCCTCCAGGATCGCGTCGCCTTCAGAGAAGGTCAGGCCGAGCTGCTCGGCGCAGGCCGTGCGGGCGAGCAGAGTGACACCGTGCAGGAAATGCACGCAGTCGGGGTCGAGCGGATAGGCCGGGGTTTCCCAGATCCGGCGCCCGGCGCGCTGTTCGATGGCGCTGCGCTGGTCGGCGGTCAGCGTCTCGGTCGTCAGCCCGCACTGGTCCATCAGCCGCAGCGACCCGCCGACGGGATCGGCGCGCAGCTCTTCATAGTTCACCAGGATCAGGTCGGGATAATGTGCCCGCCAGCGTGAGACATTGCGCGGATAGGCGCCGTGATCCCACAGCCTGGCATTGCTGCAGCGGTCGAGGAACTTCTTGTCAAAGGTGATCCTGTGCGCATCGGCCGCGGCGTGGTTCGTCGCCCAGACGGTGTGCATGCGGATCGCGGACACCGCGCGCGCCAGCGGGTCACGCAGGATATAGATGACCTTGGCGTCCGGGTTCAGCGCCTTGCACTCGGCGATCTGGCTTTCGGTCAGAAAGGCATAATCCGGGGTGAAGTCGAGGCTTTTCAGCCGGTCGTCCAGGGGCCGCATCAGCACCCGATACCAGTCGGCGCCGCGGCGGTGGTTCCAGTCCCAGAAATGCGCCTCCTTGGCGGTCGAGGTCAGCGGGTCGAAGGCGGGAAACGCCCAGGCGCCGGGATGGGCGGCCATCACATGATGCAGCCAGCTGGTCATCGACCGCTGCGCACCGATGCACAGGATGTCGGCGGCATTCGTGCGGCTCATTGCGCGGCCTCCGCCTGCAGGCGCGCCAGATCGGCAGGCAGCGTCCAGTTTGCGCGAAACGCCGACAGATGGGTCTCGAGCGCCAGCGCGTCGCCCGCGGCATGCGCGGCCTCGATGCAGCGGCGGCGGCGATAGGCGTTGTCGCCGGCGGTGATCGCGGTTTCAAAGCAGCGCAGCGCCTCGGCGGGTTCGCCGGCGCGCAGGCACAGATCGCCCAGCATCCGCAACGCATAGCCGGTGCTGCCGGAGCTGTCGTCGCGCCAGCCGGGCGCGTGGATCCGGGCGTGCATTGCGGGCATCGCCAGTCGCACGGCCTCGACCGCCAGCGCCTGCCGGTTAAAGTCATAGACCGGCAGGATGGCCCCCGATGCGCGGCCGGGGGCGGACAACAGCGTCGCCGGATCGCGCTTCAGGGCTGCCAGCAGCCGCTGGGCGGCCAGATCCGCGACCTGCCAGGCGCGAAAGAACTCGTGATAGAGGAACACCCTCAGCGGATCGCCACCGCGCGCCGCCCGCGGCCATCCGGCGGGATCGCCCAGCGAGAACGCCTGCGTCAGGCGCGGATCGTCGAGCAACGCCCGCACCGCGGCCCGCATCCGCCCGGGCGCCTTGCGGGCGGGATCCTCGAAGGCGTCCAGCGCGTCGCCTTCGCCCGGGCCCGACAGGGTGGCGAGGCAACGAAAGCGCGCGCGTTTCTGGCCGGTGTTCTCGATGCGCTGATACACGTCAAAGCCTCGCTCACCGCGGACGGCAAAGTCGGGCAGGTCGTCATCGAGCATGGGCGGCGGGCCTTTCAGGTTCGGCTGACCACAAGGTCGTGGCAGGACAGACGGAAATCATGCGCCTGGCGGGGCAGGATGATCGACAGTTTGGGCGCGTCGCACCGGTCGAGCGCCGGCGCAAGGAACATGCGATCGATACGCACGGTGCCGCCGGGTGGGCAGGAATGGACATGGGGCTCGTCAAAGACATGCGACCGCCGGCCGAGCCGATCGCGCACGAAGAGTGACAGCGCCGACTGAAACAGGAACCCGGTCTGCGAGCCCAGGATCACCTCGCAGCGCAGCCCGCCGCCGGCATCCGCGAGCCCGGCCAGCGACAGTTCCAGCGCGGTGAAATCGCGGGTTTGCGGGATCTGCAGCACCAGCCGGCGCTGTGCCGGCGAGGCGTGCAGGTAGAGGCCTTGCTGGTCCTCGGCCATCGACAGGCGCATCCGCTCCAGAAACGGTGCGGTCGAGGACAGCGGATAGCCGATGTCGAGGTCTCCCACCGAGTCCCACAGCGACCAGACGCGGGACTTGGGATCGGCCTCGCAGGGCTGCATCGGGTCGACGGCACCCAGCCGCGCCTCCAGCGCCTCGATCCGTGCATTCAGCGCCATCGATTCGCCGTTGATCTTGTGCCAGAGCGCGCTGGTCTCGTCGTTCAGCTCCTTGACCACGGTGGCGGCGGCGGCGCGCACCAGGTCGGTGGCGGCGGCGGCGGTCAGGGGGGCGTCGGCGGCCAGATCGCGCGGGGTCGCGACCTCGATCCGCGCCAGGTCGGAATAAAGCCGCCAGTCATAGGACGGGTTGTCGAGCGTGTTCATCGCCACCGACCGGCCGGTGTCGCCCTTGCGGCGCACCCGGCGGTGATGAAAGGCCAGCGGCTTGTCGAGGATCGCCAGCCGGTTGCGCTGCAGGAACCGCGTCATAAAGGCGCGATCCTCCATCACGTTGAAGGCCGACGGGAAACCGCCGACCGCCTGCACCGCCTTGCGGTTCAGCATCCACTGCACCGGATAGAGGTCATGCCGGTAGGTCGCATAGGCGATCGGATCGAGGAAGAAATCGGTGCGCCGGAAGGAATTCGGCAGTTGGTCCTCGCCCAACCGCACCAGCGTGTCCTGGCCGCCACGGGTGACGATATCCTCGCGCACCGCGGTGACCAGCGCGGCGGCGCCGCCGAGGTCAGGGGCCAGCGGTTGGGTTTCGTCAACAAGCGTCAGCAGGCTGTCGAGAAAGGCCGGATCCCAGCTGTCGTCGTCGTCAAGGCAGCAGACGAATTCGGTCTCCAGCGCCGCGACGCCGCGGTTGAACGCATCCGAGCGCCCGATCGAGGCCGGCAGGTCGATCCGCATCATCCGCCCGTCGTCGAACGGTGCCTGCAGGCCCGCGGCGCGGATCGCTGCGGTCAGGGCCTTGGCGTCGCCGCCGTCGTTGACCAGGGCCACACGCCAGGCGGTGCAGGTCTGTGCCAGCACCGTCGCCAGGGCCCGGGGGACGAACAGCGGCCGGTCCTTGGTGCGGATGACGATGCCCACGCGCGGCGCGGTCGGAGGAGGCGTTGACACGGGAGAACCCTCGGGGAAAAAACCACAGAAGCGGGGCGCACACCCGTTCGGGGCGGGCGCGGTCCCGGGGCAGAGCCTAGACGATGCGCGCGGTTCTGGTCCATGCCGAAATCAACCCGTCCGGCCGGGGTAGGGCGGTTGTCCGGCCCGCGGACGGCAGCCGGCGATTTCCGTGGCGGTTCGGGACCGGCGGCTTGACTTTCCAAGGGGAAAGACGGTAGAGGCAGCGCGTGCCCTGCGTCGCGCGATGCGGGGCATGTCTTATTCTCATCCCCCGCAAAGGGGCGCTGTTCGAAGGCGGCATCAGCCGGAACACCCGTTCGCGGGGGCCGAAGGACGCGGAAAACGAAGGAAAACAGGACGATGTTTGCAGTCCTCAAGACCGGTGGCAAGCAATACCGCGTTCAGGCGGGTGATGTGCTGCGCGTCGAGCGTCTGGCCGCCGATGCCGGCGAGACCGTGCAGTTCAACGAGATTCTGATGCTGGGCGGCGATTCGCCCGTGGTCGGCGCGCCGCTGGTCGCCGGTGCCGCGGTGCAGGCCCAGGTCATCGACCAGATCAAGGGTGACAAGGTCATCCACTACGTCAAGCGTCGCCGCAAGCACAGCTCGCAGCGCACCAAGGGCCACCGCCAGCTGCTGACGCTGCTGCGCGTGACCGACATCCTGGCCGCTGGCGCCGACGCGACCGGCGTCAAGGCCGCGATCGGTTCGGGCTCGGCCCCCAAGGCGGCCTCGACTGCCGCTCCGGCCGCCAAGGCCGCTGCGTCGGGCGACGACCTGACCGCGATCAACGGTGTCGGCCCGGCCGCCGCCAAGAAGCTGAACGAAGCCGGCATCACCACCTACGCCCAGCTGGCGGCCGTGGATGCGGACACGTTCGCTGCCACCAAAGTGAAGCCCGAGTGGGTCGAACAGGCCAAAGCTCTGGCCTAAGGTTAAGGAGAGACACCAATGGCACACAAAAAAGCAGGCGGTTCGTCCCGGAACGGCCGCGACTCCGCCGGTCGTCGCCTGGGCGTCAAGATCTACGGTGGCCAGACCTGCATCGCGGGCAACATCATCGTGCGTCAGCGCGGCACCAAGCACTGGCCGGGTGAAGGCGTCGGCATGGGCAAGGACCACACCCTGTTCGCCCTCAGCGATGGCCGCGTCACCTTCACGAAAGGCCTCAAGGGCCGCAGCTTCGTATCGGTCCTGCCGGTGAGCGAGGCCGCCGAGTAACGCAAAGTCTTCATACTTGCACGTTACAAGGGGGCCGACAGGAAACTGCCGGCCCCCGCTCTTTTCTGCCGTTCGCGCAGCCTGCGCGGCGGCGACCCGAGGACAGATCCATGCCCGCCCCGTTGACCGCCGCCAACGTCGAGCCCCGCACGCAGCCCATGATCGAGGCCGAGCACCTCGACCTGCGCCCGCTGCGGCGCCAGGATGCGGATCTGCTGGCGCTTTACGCCGCGGACCGGCGGGTGGCCGAGGGGACGCGCTCGATCCCGCATCCGCTGACCAAGTCCGCGATCGCGGAGTATATCGACGCCGCTCTCGCCCCGGACCGGGACGAGGACGTCTGGGCCATCGACGGCTGGCGGCATGGCTCGGCGAACCTGCTGGGCGTGATCTCGCTCAAGCATCTCGACCGCAGCCAGAGCCAGATCGGCTACTGGGTCGCGCCGGCCTTCTGGCATGGCGGCATCGCCAGTCAGGCGGTGCGCGGCCTGCTGGCGGCGAACCCGCATCACAACCGCACCGTCTTTGCCGAGGTGTTCCAGGACAATCCGGTCTCGGCGCGGCTTTTGACCAACAGCGGTTTTGAATACATCGGCGACGCCGAGGCCTGGTCGATCGCGCGCAATGCGGCGGTGCCAACCTGGACCTATCTGCGCCGGATGGGCTGAGGGACGGATGAGCTGAGGGACGGCGCGTCGACGCGCCGTCGCCCCGCCCGGAACAGCCGTTTCGCACCCGACCGACCGGCACCCGCCGCAGCCGGGTTATGTGCCGGGCCTTGAACCAACACGCGCCAACCGCTATCGCTGACGGCGCACAGCCGGAAAAATTGCCATGAAGTTTCTCGATCTCGCCAAGGTCACCATCCGCTCGGGTTCGGGCGGCAACGGCTGCATCAGTTTCCGCAAGGAAAAGTTCGTCGAGTTCGGCGGGCCGAACGGCGGCGATGGCGGCTGCGGCGGGGATGTGTGGGCCGAATGCGTGCCGGCGCTGAACACGCTGATCGACTTTCGCTATCAGCAGCATTTCTTTGCCGGGAACGGCAAGCCCGGGATGGGCAGCCAGCGCACCGGCAAGGATGGCGACGACATCATCCTCAAGGTGCCCGCTGGGACCGAGATCCTCGAAGACGACGGCGAAACCATCGTCGCCGACCTGACCGAGGTCGGGCAGCGGGTGATGCTGGCCAAGGGCGGCAATGGCGGCTGGGGCAACCTGCATTTCAAGACCGCGACCAACCAGGCCCCGCGCCGCGCCAACCCGGGCCAGGAAGGGGTCGAGCGCGAACTGTGGCTGCGCCTGAAGCTGATTGCCGACGCCGGGTTGGCCGGGCTGCCGAACGCCGGGAAATCGACCTTCCTCGCCGCGACCTCGAACGCGCGGCCGAAGATCGCGGACTATCCATTCACCACGCTGCACCCGAACTTGGGCGTCGTTGGTGTCGACCAGCGCGAGTTCGTGCTGGCCGACATTCCCGGCCTGATCGAGGGGGCGAGCGAGGGGCGCGGCCTGGGCGATCAGTTCCTGGGCCATATCGAACGCTGCGCGGTTCTGCTGCATCTGGTTGATGGCACCTCCGAGGACGTGGCCGAGGATTTCCGCATCATCGACCGCGAACTGGAGCTTTACAGCGAGATCGTGCACGAAAAGCCGCGCGTGGTCGGTCTGAACAAATGCGACGCGCTTTCGGACGAGGAAATCGCCGAGAAGACCGCCGCGCTGGAAGAGGCCAGCGGCGGGCGGGTCTATGTGCTGTCGGGCGCGACGGGCAAGGGCGTCCAGCAGGTGCTGCGCGCGCTCTGGGCCGAAATCTCCGGCCAGCGCGCCGAGGCCGCCGCCGAAGAGGAGCAGGCGCCGTGGCAACCCTGAGCGCGACCACGCCGGCCTTTTCTTTGCGCAAGGCGCGGCGGCTGGTGATCAAGATCGGCTCGGCGCTGCTGGTCGACGGCAAGTCCGGGGCGCTGCGGCAGGACTGGTTGCGCGGACTCGCGCAGGACGTGGCCGAGGCCAAGGCGCGCGGCGCGGATGTGGTGCTGGTGTCCTCGGGTTCGATCGCGCTGGGGCGGCGGGTGTTGGGCCTGCCGGCCGGCGTGCTGTCGCTGGAACAATCGCAGGCCGCCGCTGCGGTTGGCCAGATCCGGCTGGCGCGTGCCTATGAAGAGGTGCTGACACCGCACGGGATCACCGCCGCGCAGGTTCTGGTGACGCTCGACGATACCGAGGACCGCCGCCGCTATCTGAATACCCGCGCGACGATGGAGACGCTGCTGGGCCTCGGCGCGGTGCCGATCGTCAACGAGAACGATACCGTCGCCACCGATGAGATCCGCTATGGCGACAACGACCGGCTGGCGGCGCAGATCGCCATCACCATCGGCGCAGACCAGCTGGCGCTGTTGTCGGATGTCGACGGTCTCTATACCGGCAACCCGCATACCGACCCCTCGGCCCGGCGTCTGCCGCTGGTCGAGGCGGTGACGCCCGAGATCGAGGCGATGGCCGGCGATCCGGTGTCGGGCCTGTCCAAGGGTGGCATGAAGACCAAGGTGATGGCCGCGCGCACCGCCTCGGGCGGGGGCTGCGCGATGGTGATCGCCGCCGGCAGTCCGATGCGCCCGCTGACCGCCATCGAGGACGGCGCACCCTGCACCTGGTTCGCGCCGCAAGACGACCCGCAGGTCGCGCGCAAACGCTGGATCGCGGCGATGAAGGAAAAGGGCCGGATCCGGGTCGATGCCGGCGCCGCCGCCGCGCTGCGCCAGGGCAAGAGCCTGCTGCCGGCGGGGGTGATCGCGGTCGAGGGCGTCTTTGGCCGTGGCGATCCGGTGCTGATCGAGGGGCCGGATGGCGCGGTGCTGGGGCGCGGGCTGGTGCGGTATACCGCCGGGGATGCCCGGGCGATCATGGGCAAGCGCACCGATGCGATTGCCGAGGTGCTGGGGTATCCGGGGCGCGCGGCCCTTGTGCACCGCGACGATATGGTTCTGTGAGGGTCGGGGGGCCGCAAGCCCCCCGAACCCCCCGCTTCAAGGGGGACACGTCCCCCTTGAAAATCCCCGTGCGTATTTGGGGCAAGATGAAGGAGCAAGGCGATGGACGGCATGGATGTGGCGCAGATGATGGCGGGTCTGGGGGCGGCGGCGCGGGACGCCGCGGCGCAGCTGGCCTTTGCCCCGCCGCAGGCCAAGACCGAGGCGTTGATGGCGGCGGCGGATGCCGTCGAGGCGCGCCGCGCCGAGATCCTGGCGGCCAATGCCGAGGATCTGGACTATGGCCGCGCGAAAGGGTTGAGCGCGGCGATGATGGACCGGCTGGCGCTGGACGATGCGCGGATCGCGGCGATTGCCGCGGGGCTGCGCTCGGTGGCGGGGCAGGCCGACCCCGTGGGGCAGGTGATGGCCGAATGGGACATGCCCTCGGGCCTGCATATCCGCCGGGTGCGCACGCCCCTGGGCGTGGTCGGCGTGATCTATGAGAGCCGTCCCAATGTGACCGCCGACGCGGCTGCGCTCTGCCTGAAATCGGGCAATGCGGTGATCCTGCGCGGCGGGTCCGAGAGCTATCATTCTTCGCGCGCGCTGCTGTCCTGCATGGTCGAGGGGCTGAAGGCCGCCGGTCTGCCCGAGGCGGCGGTGCAGATGGTGCCGACCCGCGACCGCGCGGCGGTGGCCGAGATGCTGCGGATGGTCGAATATATCGACGTGATCGTGCCGCGCGGTGGCAAGGGGCTGGTGGGCCTCGTGCAGGCCGAGGCGCGGGTGCCGGTCTTTGCCCATCTCGAGGGGATCTGCCACGTCTATGCCGACCGTGACGCCGATCTGGAGAAGGCGCGCCGCGTGGTGCTGAATGCCAAGACCCGGCGCACCGGGATCTGCGGTGCGGCGGAGTGCCTGCTGATCGACCGCGGATTTTATGAAAAGCACGGCGCGGTGCTGGTCGAGGATCTGGTGAAGGCCGGCGTCGAGGTGCGCACCGAGGGCGATCTGTTGTCGGTGCCGGGCACGGTTCAGGCCGCGCCCGAGGATTTCGGCCGCGAGTTCCTGGACATGATCATCGCCGCCAGGATCGTCGACGGTGTCGACGGGGCGATCGCGCATATCCGCCGCTATGGCAGCCAGCACACCGAGTCGATCCTGACCGAGAACCCCGCCACCGCACAGCGATTCTTCGAGCGGGTCGACAGCGCCATCGTCATGCAGAACGCCTCGACCCAGTTCGCGGACGGGGGCGAGTTCGGCATGGGTGCCGAGATCGGCATCGCCACCGGCAAGATGCACGCGCGCGGGCCGGTCGGGGCCGAGCAGCTGACCTCGTTCAAATACCTGGTGCAGGGCGACGGAACGGTCAGAGGCTGATCGCCAGCCGGGTTTCGCCGGTCTCGACCCGGACCGGGCCGGCGGCGGCGAGGAGGGCGAAATGGACGGTCGCCGGTGCCGGGCTCTGCGGTGGCTGGCCCTGCGCCAGCGCTGGCCACAGCCCCGGGTCGAGGCGCAGCCGGGGCGCTTCGGCGGTCAGGCCGGCGTCGGTCAGGGTCAGAGCGCCCCCCCAGGCCAGCGCGCTTTCGGCGCAGAGCACGGCGAGCATCAGCCTGCGGGCGAGGGGGCGGTCGATCTGGTTCGGGAGGGTGGCATGCACCGCGATCCGCTCGGCCAGCGCGGTCAGCGCGTCGGTCAGGTCACGGGGCGGCACCGTCTGCCCGGCACTGGCCGCACCGAACGCCAGCCGGTAGAGCCGCAGCCGGGCCTGTGCGGCTTGCACCGCCTGGTCGATCAGCGCGATCTCGGGGCCGGGGCTTTGCACCATCTGCAACAGCTCTACCCCGTTGCCGATTGCGCCCAAGGGGCTTACGAGATCATGGCAAAGCCGTGAGCCGACCAGCGCCGCCCAGCTGTCGGCGCCGGTCATGCGTCCAGACCCGAGGAAATGCCCGATGTCCCAGATCCTTGAACCCGGCATGTTCGTGCGCAACCCCCGACAGCCCGACTGGGGGTTGGGGCAGGTGCAATCCGTCGTCGGCCCGAAGGTGACGGTGAATTTCGAGGAGGCCGGGAAAGTTGTGGTGGATACACGGGTTGTCGATCTGGATTGGCAGCCGGGACTGTGAGGCGAGTGATCAAGCTTAAGAGGCAACCATAGGGCGAGTCAAGCGCGAGGCCGTTGCAGGGCCTGCAGTGACCGCCTAAGTGCAGGTCAGAGGATCTGGTGACATGACGGAACAGACCACCGCACCGCGACCGGGGCCCGAAACGGGGTATGAGGTTCGCCTGGCCCGGGACGAGGCCGATATTCGCGCTGCGCAGCGGTTGCGCTATATGGTTTTTGTCGAGGAACTGGGCGCGCAGACCGCCGGTGCCGACCATGCGCAGCGACTGGAGCGCGACGCGCTGGATGCGCATTTCGACCATCTGCTGCTGATCGACCGGCGCGCCGATCCGGCCAGCCTGGAGCATGTGGTGGGGGTCTATCGCCTCTTGCCACAGGACCGGGCCGAGGCGCTGGGGCGGTTCTATTCGGATGCGGAATACGATCTGGCGCCGTTGCGGGCCAGCGGGCGCAAGCTGGTCGAGCTGGGGCGCTCCTGCGTGCATCCGGCGCATCGCAAGGGCGCGTCGATGCTGCTGATGTGGAACGGGCTGGCCGAGTATGTGCTGGCGCGTGGCATCGAGATCATGTTCGGCGTGGCCTCGTTTCATGGCACCGACGCCGACCAGCATGCGCTGGCGCTCAGCTGGCTGCATGCGCATCACCTGGCGCCGCCGGCGCTGCGCGTGCGGGTCTGGCCCGACCATGCCGTGCGAATGGACCGGGTGCCGGTGACCTCGGCCGACAAATCCGCGGCGCTGGCGGCGATCCCGCCCCTGATCCGCGGCTATCTGCGGCTGGGGGGCTTCGTCGGCGAGGGGGCCTTTGTCGATACCGATTTCAACACCACCGATGTGTGTCTGATCATGGACACCGCCGCCATGTCCGAGCGAGCCGTTGACTTCTACACCCGAAAATCGCCGCGCGCCTGATCAGGCCTGGGTTTCGCCCGAGGGCGAGGCGCCAGCGGTCCACATCGGCCCCCTCGGCTGGCTGATGATCGCCTGGCGGCTGCCGCTGCTGGGCGCCTGGGTGTTCGGCGGGTTGCTGATCCATCTGGCGCTGCGGCTGATCGAGCGACCGTTGTTCGGTTTGCGCCGGCCGGTCACGCCCTTTGTCACCCAGGCGGTGTGCAAGGGGGCCTTTGTGATCCTGGGGATGCCGATCCGGGTGTCCGGGCAGCCGATGCGCGGGCGCGGGGCGGTGGTGGCGAACCATGTCGGCTGGCTCGACATCTTTGCGCTGAACGCGCCGCAGCGGATCTATTTCGTCGCCAAGTCCGAGGTGGCGGGCTGGGCCGGGATCGGCTGGCTGGCGCGCGCGACGGGCACGATCTTTATCCGCCGTGATGCCCGCGACGCCCGGCTGCAGAAGGAAATCTTCGAAGCGCGGCTGCGGGCGGGCCACCATCTGTGTTTCTTCCCCGAGGGGACGAATTCGGACGGGGTGCGGATCCTGCCGTTCAAGCCGACGCTGTTCGCGGCCTTCTTTACCCACGGGCTGGCGGATATCCTGTCGATCCAGCCGGTGACGCTGGTCTATGTCGCCCCGCCGGGCCGGGATGCGCGGTTCTATGGCTGGTGGGGCGAGCTGTCCTTTGGCGCGCATCTGCTGCGGGTTCTGGCGCAACGGCGTCAGGGCCGGGTCGAGGTGGTGTTCCACGACCCGGTGCCGATCGCGGACTTTGCCAGCCGTAAGGATCTGGCCCGGGTCTGCGAAGATCGCGTGCGGGCCGAACTGACCCGCCGCCTGCCGGCCGAGAGCCTGCGCCCGTAATCGGGCGCGGGTTATTCCATCCCGTCGTGGAACTGCATCGCGTAAAGCCGGGCATAGCTGCCGCCGGCCGCCAGCAGTTGGTCATGCGTGCCCTCCTCGATCACCGTGCCGCGGTCCAGAACGATGATCTTGTCGGCGCGGCGCACGGTCGACAGCCGGTGGGCGATGACCAGCGTGGTGCGGCCGACGCTCAGCTTGTCCAGTGCCTCCTGGACCAGCTTCTCCGAGCGCGCATCCAGCGCCGAGGTCGCCTCGTCCAGCAGCAGGATCGGCGCCCCGCGCACCAGCGCCCGAGCGATCGCCACGCGCTGGCGCTGACCACCCGACAGGGCCGAACCCCGCGGTCCCACGCGGGTGTCGACCCCGTTCGACAGCTGGTCCAGGAACTCGGTCACATGCGCCGCATCGAGCGCCGCTTGCAACTGCGCCTCGTCGATGCCGGTTGCGCCCATCAGCACGTTGTCGCGCAGGGTTTCGTCGAACAGTGCGCTGTCCTGGGCCACGACCGAGAACAGCGCGCGCAGCCCCGCCAGGTCCATCCGCCGGATATCCTGGCCGCCGATGGTGATGCGGCCCTGCTGCGGATCGGCCAGACGGGTCAGCAGGGTGAACACCGTCGATTTCCCGGCGCCCGAGGCCCCGACCAGCGCCGTCGTCTTGCCGGCTTCGGCAACCAGCGACAACTGGCGCAACACCGGGTCGCTGTCATAGGCAAAGGTCACGCCCTCGAGGCGGATTTCCTCGTCTCCCGGGGCGGGCAGGGTGGCCAGCGGGGCGTCGGGCTGGGTGATGCTGGGTTGCTCCTGCAACAGCCGGTGCACGCGGTCGAGGCTGGCGAGGACGTTCTGCCAGACGCCGCTGAGCGAGCCCAGACGGCGCAGCGGTTCGAACAGAAAGGCGATGGCAGCAAAGAACGCCATGAAATCGCCCACGCTGCGCTCGCCAGTGGCGATCTGGCCGCCGGCAAAGATCAGGACCAGCGCGAAGCCCAGCGCCGCGACGACATCCGACAGCGACCCCATCGCCGCCTGCCCGCCGGCGGTGCGCACGCGCGCCTTGAGGAACCGCTTCAGCACCCGTTGCAGGCGACCGATCTCATGGTCCTCCAGCCCGGTGCGCTGGATCGTGACGACGCCGTGAAAGATCTCGTCGAGGCGGGTCGAGGCGCTGGCCGAGGTTTCGCGCGCCTGCACCCCCATCCGCCGCACCAGCCGTTGCAACATCGAGGCCGGGGCGACCAGGAACGGGATGCCGACCAGGGCCACCGCGGTCCAGACCCAGTCAGTATAGAGCGCGACACAGAGCAGCGCGACGACCGAGACCATGTCGCGCCCGACCCCGGGGATCAGTTTCTCGAAAACCGCGTTCAGTTCCTGGGTGTCGCCGCGCACGCGGTCGATCAGGTGGCCCGGCGGATGGGTGCGAAAGAACGCCTGATCCAGCCGCATCAGGTGCCGCGTCAGGTCGGATTGCAGGCCGGTCGCGACCTTTTCCGCGACATAGGCCATCAGGGTCTTGTAGGCCAGCGAGGTGCCGGCGCGCATCACGAAGGCCCCGCCGATAGCCAGCGCGACCCAGATCACCATGCCGCTGCGGGTCTCGACCAGAACATCGTCGAACATCGGCTTCAGCAGGGCGCTGACCGCCCCGGTCATTGCCCCGTCGATGGCCATCAGCACCAGCGACAGCACGATCAGCCCCGTCCAGGGCCGCACATGCCCCAGCCAGAACCAGCGCGCCAGCATGCGGTCATGCACCCGGTCCCGGTGATCCCGGGGCTTCGGGGCGCGCGATGTCGGATCTTTGGATGTCATGCGCGCTCCGGCGGCAGTGGATCTTGGGGCCGCGTATACCGCCTATCGGGGGCAGAGGAAACAGGCCGCGGCCAGGCGGCTCCGCGGGGTTCTCTTGTCGGCGGAAATCGGTCAGGCTGGCCGTGGAACCGGAGGCCCCATGACGCACGATCAAGTCACGATCTTCATCATCCTGGCACTGACCGTGGCGGGTTTCCTGTGGGGGCGGCTGCGCCATGACACGGTGGCGCTGGCGGCGCTGATGGCCTGCGTGCTGACCGGCCTCGTTCCGGGCGAGGTGGCCTTTGCCGGGTTCGGCCATCCGGCGGTGATGACGGTGGCCTGCGTGCTGGTGCTCAGCCGCGCCCTGCAGCAGACCGGTGCGGTCGATGCGCTGGCCCGCGCGGTCCTGCCGGCGCAGGCCGGGAGGCTGGCGTCGGTGGCGGCGCTGATGGGGGTGGGCGCGTTCCTGTCGGCCTTTATGAACAACGTGGGTGCGATGGCCTTGCTGATGCCGCTGGCGGTGCAGGTGTCCGGGCGGCTGGGTCTGGCGCCGGGGCAGGTGCTGATGCCGCTGGCCTTCGGCACGATCCTGGGGGGTATGGTGACGCTGGTCGGCACGCCGCCCAACCTGATTGTCGCGGGATTTCGGGCCGAGGCCGCGGGCCGCCCCTTTGCGATGTTCGATTTCACCTGGGTGGGGCTGCCGGTGGCGGTGCTCGGTGTGGCCTTTGTCGCGCTGGTCGGCTGGCGGCTGGTGCCCGCGCGTCGGCCGGCCGGCGAGGCGGCGTTCGAGACCGGCGCCTATCTGACCGAATTGCGGGTGCCCGAGGGCAGCGGCGCGGTGGGCCTGACCCTGCGGCGCTTCGAGGACACGCTGGAGGGGGCCGAACTGCAGGTGGTGGCGCTGATGCGCGGCGACGTGCGGCTGAATGCCCCTCACGGCGCGCGCAAGATCCGCGCCGGCGACGTGCTGGTCGTCGAGGCCGAGGCCAAGGCGCTGACCGAAAGCGCCGCCCGCCACAAGATCGCCCTCGAAGGGCTGGGGTCGCCCTCGGCCGAGGAGGAGGGCGGCGACGAAACCGTCTTGCGGGAATTCGCGGTGCTACCGGGGGCGGCGCTGATCGGGCGCTCGGCGCGTCAATTGCATCTGCGCAGTCGCTATGGCGTGGCGCTGCTGGCGGTCTCGCGCGAGGGCAGCCGGCCGCGGGCGCGGCTCGGCACGCTGGCGCTCAGGTCCGGCGATCTGCTGCTGATGAACGGCCCGGCCGAGGTGCTGGCCGATTTCGCCCGCGACATGGGCTGCGTGCCGCTAGACACGACGCCCCTGACCGTGCCCGACCGCCGGCAGGCCTGGATCGCGGCGGGGATCATGGCGGGGGCGGTGGGCCTCGCGGCGCTGGGGGTGCTGCCGGCGGCAGCAGCCTTTGCGTTGGGGGTTCTGGCGGTGATGGTGACCCGCGTCCTGCCCCTGCGCGAGGTCTACACCAGCATCGACTGGCCAGTGGTGGTGCTGCTGGCGGCACTGATCCCGGTGGCCGGCGCGATGCAGGCGACCGGCGCGGCGGACCAGCTGGCGGGGCTGCTGGTCGGCACCTTGGCGCAGGGCAACGCGGTTGCGGCGCTGATCGTGGTGCTGGTGGTGACGATGTTCCTCAGCGACGTGATGAACAACGCGGCCACCGCGGCGGTGATGTCGCCCATCGCGCTGGGGATCGCCGGCACACTGGGCGCGGCCAGCGACGGGTTCCTGATGGCGGTGGCGATCGGCGCCAGCTGCGCCTTTCTGACCCCGATCGGCCATCAGAACAACACCCTGATCCTGGGGCCTGGGGGGTTCCGGTTCGGGGACTACTGGAAGCTGGGCCTGCTGTTGGAGGTGATGATCGTTGCGGTGTCCGTGCCGCTGCTGATCGTGGTCTGGGGGGTGTGAGGGGGGCGCGCCGCCCCCCTCGGCCGTTACTGGTCGCAGCCCGGATAGCGCATCATGCCGGCATCCGAGTCGCGCACCACCGTGCCTGCCGCGCGCGCCTGCTCGAAGGTTGAGCGGATCGCGCCGAACCACGGCGCCTGGGTGTCGCGCAGGGTGGCGACGGGGACGCCGATCATCCCCGACAGGGTCTCGGCAAACTGCATCTCGCCGGTGGACAGGGGCAGCGCGCAGCCATGAACGCGGAACACGTCGCGGAAGATCGGCAGCAGCTGGTCGGGTGTCATCACCCCCTCATCGCCCAGAACGGGCGGCGAGACGGGTTCCGGTGCCATCGGTTGCACCGCCTGGGTGCCGGGGCAGCCGGGCGGAAACTTGCCGGCGAAGCTGCACAGATCCTGCGCCAGGGCAGGGGTGGCGGCGAGAAGGATGGCGGCACAGGGTGCCGCGTATTTGAGCGTCATCATGGGTTTGATCCGAATGGAGTTAATGAACCTCCAAAACCTGCGGCGGCAGAGCGGCGCTGTCAACCTCCACATGAAGCGCGATCCCGCCCGGACGCTTGCCGCGCGCGCGCCTTTGGCCTAGACAGCGGGTCAACCGACATTCCACAGGTGAGCCATGCGTCTGAGCCGCTATTTCCTCCCCGTCCTCAAGGAAAATCCCTCGGAGGCGCAGATCGTCAGCCACCGGCTGATGCTGCGCGCGGGGATGATCCGTCAGCAGGCCGCCGGCATCTATTCCTGGCTGCCGCTGGGCTACCGGGTGCTCAAGCGTATCGAGCAGATCGTGCACGAGGAACAGGTCCGCGCCGGCCACATCCCGCTGTTGATGCCGACGCTGCAATCGGCCGATCTGTGGCGCGAATCCGGGCGCTATGACGATTACGGCGAAGAGATGCTGCGCATCAAGGACCGCCACAAGCGCGACCTGCTCTATGGGCCGACCAACGAGGAGATGATCACCGACATCTTCCGCGCCCATGTCGGCAGCTACAAGGATCTGCCGCTGACCCTTTACCATATCCAGTGGAAATTCCGCGACGAGATCCGCCCGCGGTTCGGCGTGATGCGCGGCCGTGAATTCCTGATGAAGGACGGCTATAACTTCGACATCGACAAGGACGCGGCGCTGCACGCCTACAACCGCCACATGGTCAGCTATCTGCGCACCTATGAGCGGATGGGCCTGACGGCGATCCCGATGCGCGCCGACTCGGGCCCGATCGGCGGCGACGACACGCATGAATTCCTGGTGCTGGCGCAGACCGGCGAGTCCGAGGTGTTCTATGACGACCGGGTGACGCAGCTGAAGCTGGGCGGGCGCGCGGTCGATTATGACAACTGGGACGAGGTGGCCGGCGTCTGCACCGAGTTCACCACCCTCTACGCGCGCACCGACGAGACCCACGACGCCGCGCTGTTCGAGCAGATCCCCGAGGCGCACCGCAAGGTCGGCCGGGGCATCGAGGTGGGGCAGATCTTCTATTTCGGCACCAAGTATTCCGAGCCGATGGGCGCGACCGTGGTCAACGACAAGGGCGAGCGCGTTCCGGTGCACATGGGCTCGCACGGGATCGGTGTCAGCCGCCTTCTGGGCGCGATCATCGAGGCCAGCCACGACGACAAGGGCATCATCTGGCCCGAAGGCGTCACCCCGTTCCCGGTCGGTATCGTCAACCTCAAGCAGGGCGACGGGGCTGCGGATGTGGCCTGCGACTCGCTCTATGCGGCGCTGACGACGCAGGGGCTCGAACCGCTCTATGACGACCGCAATGAACGCGCCGGCGCCAAATTCGCGACGATGGACCTGATCGGCCTGCCGTGGCGGATCACCGTTGGCCCGCGCGGGCTTGAAAAGGGCGTGGTCGAACTGACCTCGCGCCGCACCGGCGAAAGCGAAGAGATGTCGCCCGAGGCAGCGGTCGCGCGGCTGGTGCAGATCTACGCGGCGCACCGCTGATCGGCTTAGCAGGATCGAAACGCGCCCCCGGACCTCCGGCGGGCGCGTTTTTCAATCGACCGGGTTGCCCGGGTCGGGGATCACCGCGCCGGGCTCAATTCCCACGCGCATCTCGTCGAAGATCGCGACCTGGGTCGGCATCGGTCCGCCGTGGCGGCTGACGAAGCTGCGATAGAGCCCATATTTCAGGTAATAGAAATCAGGGTCCGGCAGCGGCCAGTCGGTGAAAATCGCGCCGACCTCGCCGTTGACATAGACCTCCAGCATCGGCGGGTCACGGTCGTCGAAATGCACGGCGATATCGGTCCAGCGCCCGCGCATCTGCGCAAGGGTGGCCAGCGCCGCATGCGGGTTCGGGCCATCGGTGACGAAGATCGTGACCCCCAGCGTGCCGCCGCGCGCCTCGATCTGCATCAGCGGCGGGTTCGAGGTGCGGCCTCCTGCCACCCGCTGCGGCCCGCCGCTGCGGTGGATCTGGAAAAGGCTGGTGTTGACGTTTCGCGAATCCTCGAAATCCGGCGGCAGGTAGACGGAGAACCCGATCCAGGTGTCGCGCCCGGGCGCCCATTCCAGATCCGGGCGGAATTCGCTGCGTTCGCGGTCGCGGGCGCAATCGTCCCAGCCGGGTTGCGCGGCGCAATCGCCGGGGCGGACCTCGAACCGCTGCGCCTCGGCGCCGGCGCGGGTGGGGGCGGTGACGATGCCATACCCCCAGGGCGTGTCCGAGAGGCTGCGCCGCCCCTCCAGCCGGTCGGCCAGGGCGGGGCTGGCCATGAGCACCAGGATCAGAACAAGGCGCATCTCAGACCCCCTCGGCCACGTCGATCAACGCGGCCCCGATCCGCGCGTTCGACTCGCAGGCCTCATGGGCTGCCCAGCCCTCGGCCAGCGGCACGCGCAGCGCGACGGGGTGGCGCAGCGCGCCGGTCTCCAGCCAGCGGGTCAGATCGGCGATGCCCTGCGCGCGGGCCTCGGGCGGCAGGATATAGACCAGCACCATCCGCAGGGTCTGCGCGGCGAAGAGCATCGGATAGAAGGGCAGGCGCGGCTCGGGCTCGGCCATCGAGCCATAGCTGGCAATCACGCCGTTCGGGTTCAAAAGTGGCTGCGTCAGCGGCAGGTTCTGGCCCAGCTCGACCTCGACCACCCGGTCAATGCCGCGCCCGCCGGTCGCCGCACGGATCTGCCCGGCGGCGTCCGCGTCGTGATAATTCACCCCCGCATCCGCGCCCATCGCCGCGGCGTGCTGGGCCTTCGCCCCGCCCGAGGTGGTGGCGATCACCGTTCGCGCGCCGCCCAACCGCGCCATCTGCACCGCATAGGCCCCGACAGCCCCCGCGCCGCCGGTCACCAGCACGTCGAGCCCGGCCACAGGACCATCGGCAAAGAGGCAGCGGTGCGCGGTCAGGGCGGGGATGCCCAGGCAGGCGCCCTCGGCATAGCTGGCGGCATCGGGCAGCGGAACCGCCTGGTCGGTGGGCAGGGCCACGAACTCGGCCGCGCTGCCGAAGGGGCGCCGGAATGCGGCGTTCCACAGCCAGACACGCTGGCCCACCCGCGCCGGGTCGACGCCCGCGCCGACGGCTTCGATCCGGCCCGCGCCGTCGGAATTGGGGATCACCAGCGGAAAGGGGATCGGCGCCCGCGCCCCGGCGCGGGTTTTCGCGTCGGACGGGTTCGCGCCGGACACCGCGACGCGCACCAGCACCTCGCCCGGGTTGGGGGTGGGGCGCGGCAGGTCGCGCAGGGTCAGGACACGGCGGGCGGGGCCGGTGGTGTCATAGGCAAGGGCGCGCATGCTGGGCATCGGGGGCTCCGGGGTTAGCGGTCGGGCTCAGGGATCGGGGCGGTGCGGGGGGCCCGGGGCGCGCGGCAGTCGGTTACCGCCCGCAGGTCACGGCCCGGGATCATGTGGTCGAGCAGCGCCAGACCGGCCTCGGCCCGTGCGCCCATGCCGGGGCGGGGCAGGGTCAGCGAGGGGTCGGCACCCTCGAACTCCATCTGCAGGGGCACGAAGCCCGCGCCACCGATCACCGGGCCGGCCGCGCCGGGGCAAAACTCCAGCCACGCCATGATCGCGGTGGCGCGTTCCAGCGGCGGCTGGGCGGCGATGAAATTGCCGGTGGAATAGATCACCGGCACCGGGCCGCGCGGGGTGTCGAGGACCTCCCAGGGCTGGGGCACATGCGGGTGCGTGCCGATCACTGCGATCGCGCCGGCCCCGGCCATCGCCCGGGCAAAGCGGCGCTGCGCTGCGTCCGGGGTCAGGCTGTATTCCTGGCCCCAATGCGGCAGCACGATCACGCCGGCGCCGGTCCCGGCCTCGGCGGTGACGAGCCGGGACAGTGCTGCGGTCTGCTCGTAGCACAGCGGGATCTGCCCGCGCGGGTCAGCGATGCCGTTGGTGCCGAAGGTGCAGGCGATCAGCGACAGCGGGCCTGCGGGGGTGCTCAGCCGCAGCGCGCGCATCCGCTCCTGCCCGCCGGGCACCGCGCCGACCTGGGCCATGCGCCCGGCATCGAGGGCCGCGAGCGTCGCGTCAAGGCCACTCGCGCCGCGATCCAGCGCGTGGTTGTTGGCGGTGGTGACGATGTCGATGCCAGCCTCGCGCAACGCGTCGATCACCACGGGGTGGTAGTTGAACAGCGGGTATTCGGAATAGACCATGCCGTCAAAGCGCGGCCCGGGATCGGGCAGGCGGCCGCCGTCCCGCGCGAAACCGGGGGCCACCGGCCCTTCGAGGTTGGCCAGCGCGATATCGGCTGCGCGCAGTAGCGGGACCGCCGCGCCCCAGAGCGTATCGAAACCGCGCAGATAGCCGCGGGTGGCCAGTGCCTCGTGCAGGAGGACATCCCCGACCACCGCCAGGCTGACCCGTGCGGGGCCGGTGCAGGCGGCGACGGGCGGCAGGGCGCGGGGCGGGCAGATCATCTGCCCAAAGGCCGGAGCGGCGCAGAAAAGCACGAGGAAGAGGGCGATCAGGCGCATGCGGGCAGGGGATCACGTGGACCTGCGCGCGTCAATCCCGCGGGGTGAGGCGTTGCGAGAATGGGCGCCGTCCCGACCGGCGGGTGGGGCCGCTGGCGGATCATCCGTCGCTTGCTGCGGGCACGCTGGCCGTGCCCGTGTGCCGATTGGGAGGTCGCCAGCCGGGTGGGTCCCTGTGACTGCCGGGCCGGGGCAATCGCGCCGCTGTGCGCCCCGGGTCCCGGTTGGTCCCGGTTCCGGTCCCAGTCCCGGCTTCAGCCGGTCAGCGCAGGGCGGCCAACAGGGTGCGGTTGGTGATCGTGCCTTCCGAACTGACCAGCCCGGCATACCGGCCATCCGACAGCAGGTCGCGCAGGTCGATGGCGCGGCCGTTGACATAGGCGCGGCGGCTGACCAGGCGGATGCCGTGGCTGTAATCGGCATATTGCGCGCCGTGCACGGTGCTGAGCGGCTGGATGGCCGAGCCGTTGCGCCGGTGCCAGCCATAGATCGCGACACGGCCCGGATTGCGCTCCAGCCGGTTGGTCAGAACGAGGTCTTTCTTGTGGCCCGACACCAGCTGTCCCAGCCGCCCGCCGGCCTGCGCCATCTGCTGCTGGATGGTGGCATTGTGGCGCTGGAAGTAGCCGGTCGATTCCATCTGCGCGCCGGGCGTCATCGGTGCCGGCGACAGGTGGACGCTGGCCTGCTGATAGATCGCATCGACCATGCGCGTCGTCGGCAGCACCATGTCGAAGCGTTCGGCCACCCGCATCGCTGCAGGCAGACCCAGCGGCACGCGCACAAAGTCCCGATCGGAGCCGACGGCGAGATAATCGGGCATGACGCAGATCGTGACCTGCGTGGCAGCACCGCCCGGCCCCTCGCCGGCAAAGGTGACGGGCACGAGGTCGCGCAGGAAGTCGGGGATATTGCCGTTCAGCACCTCGGAGACGAGAACGTCGTCGCGTTCGCGCCCGCGGGCTGCTGTCAGCCGGCCGACCAGGGTCGAGCCGTCTTCGGCCCGGCCACGGCGCGGGATCGCCCGGGTCAGGCGCGATTCACAAGGGTTTGCGCCGGCCAGCGCCCGATTGAGCGCCGGAATTTCCAGCGGTTGCGCCTGGGGTTCGGGGCGCGGTTGCGCCGCCGACGGGGCAGGGGCCGAGACCAGCGTCGGCTGGTTCATGTCGAGGCTGGCGAGCCGCGTCACGGCCTCGGGCCGCGGCTGCGGCGAGCGCGAGCGGGACAGTGCCAGCGCCATCGCGGGGGTCACGCGCTCGACTTCGGGCGCGGCGGTGGCGGTGGCGAGTTGCGGGCGTGCCTGCGGGATCCGCGAGCGGCTGGGCGCGCGCAGCGTGGCCACGGCAACCTGCGGGTCGATCAGCGGCGTTTCACCGGCGATACCGTGCGGCGTGCTGGCAAGCCGCGGGATGTCGCGCATCGCCAGCAGGATCGACGGATCCACCGTCAGCGCGACGGCAGGGGCGCGGAGAATGGCCGGCCGGGACTCGACGGGGGTGCTGGCGGTGCGCACCCGCTCAGGCAGCGGCGGCAGCGGGCGGTCGACCCGCGGCAGCACCGCGTCATGGGCATAGCCGGGCGCGGCGAACGAGGTCGGCGCAGGCCCGGCCAGCGAGCTGAGCCAGATCTGTGGCGCGGGCGCGACGGGCACCGGCGCGAGCGATGCGCTGCGCACGGGCTGGACCGCGGTTTCCGTAGCCGGACCCGAGAGCTGGAGCGCGACGGCCCCCAGCGAAAGCGCGGCAATACCGGTGGCGACCAGCGGCAGGCGGCGCGGATTGATCATGGAACGCACAGACGCCGGTTTCCGGCGCGGTTCCCCTGTCCCTTTGTTCATGGATCCTAGATACCGGCGAATCCCTTAACCGGCAATGAACCCCGCGCAGCGCGCCGGTCGGATCGGCGGCGGGCCGCTCATTCGCAGACTTGCGCGAATGTCTCGCCAAATTCGCAATATGAGAGTAACCTAATCTTTGTTGTGCGGGGTCCACCTGGACAAAGCGGCTCAGGGGATGGGAGCGGGTCATGAAACAGCCGATATGCGTGTTCTGGGCGATGGTCTGCGCGGTGTTCATCGGCGCCGCGCCGGCCGCAGCGCAGGAGCGGGGATTTCAGCAGGTCGACGCCGGGATGGACCATGTTTGTGGGGTCGACGAAACCGGCCGTATCCGCTGCTGGGGCGATGGCGAATATGGGCAGATGGGGCGCAATCTGCGCGCGGATTCGCCGGTGCCGCGGCCGGTGAACGGGATGCGGTTCCGCACCCAGGCCCTGTCCGGCGGGTTCAGCAGCTGCGGCGTCCAGCTTGGCCCACGGACACGCATAGACTGCTGGGGCGACAACAATGACGGTCAGCTGGGCGACGGCACGACCACACAGCGGATCGCGCCGGTCCAGATTGACGGGCCACGGCGGCGCTATGGCGGCGTGACAATGGGCGAGGGGCATGCCTGTGCCTGGACCACCACCGGTCGGGTGTTGTGCTGGGGCAACAACGCGAATGGCCAGTTGGGCGATGGCACGACAACCAATCGCCTGACCCCGACGCCTATGGCCGGCGGTTTTCGTGCGGCCGATGTGCAGGCTGGGTTCCTGTTCACCTGCGGCCTAAACTCTCGCGGTGTGGCGCTGTGCTGGGGTTACAACGGGTTTGGCGCCTTGGGGGACGGCACGGCCGATCCTTCGTCCTCGCCGGTTCGGGTAAACGGGCTGCGTCCGGGGGTGCAGGCCCTGGCGGTGGGCAGCCTGCACAGCTGTGTAATCGACCGCAATGGCAATGCGGCCTGCTGGGGCGACAACTCGGCCGGTCAGATCGGCAACGGCCAGACCGGTGGGCCGGTCCGGCGGGCGACGCGGGTTCCGGGGCTGCGGCCTACGGTTATCGCCGCCGGCGGCGGGCACAGCTGCGCGGTGGTCGAGGGCGGTGAGGTCATGTGCTGGGGGCTGAACACGCACGGGCAGCTCGGTGACGGGACGACGGTGGATTCGCCTTCGCCTGTGGCGGTGGCGGGCCTGCCCGATCCATCCTCGGACGCCATCGTTCGCCTGACGCTGGGCGACGAATTCAGCTGCGCGCTGACCGCACTGGGCCAGGCCTATTGCTGGGGCGAGAACGCCGACGGCCAGCTGGGCAACGGCACCTTTGACGACAGCGCCTCGCCGGTGCGGGTCCGGTATGGGTTCTGATCACAATGTGGTCTTTTTGAACTGCCACTCGGGAAGGGCGCGGATGATCGCCATGATCAGCCGCCAGACGCGCCGCACATAGATCACGTCGCGCCCCTTGTCCTGGGCACGCCAGATCGCCTCGGCCACCTCGTCGGGCTGGGCGGTCAGGCGCGGGTTCAGGGGCAGGCCCTCGGTCATCTTGGTGGCGACAAAGCCCGGCTTGACGGTGATCACCCGGACCGGCCCCCTGGCCAGCCGGTTGCGCAGGCCCGACAGAAAGGCGGTGAACCCGGCCTTGGCCGCGCCATAGACATAGTTCGAGGCGCGTCCGCGATCGCCGGCCACTGACGAGATGCCGATGACCGTGCCCGATCCGCGCGCTTCGAACCGCTCGGCCAGCATCCCCAGCGCCAGCGCCGGCCCTTCGAAGTTCGAGCGCAGGACAACCGTCGCGGCCTGCGGATTGCGCTGGCTCTCGGTTTGGTCGCCCATGAAACCGACGGCGCAGAGCACGACATCGGGCAGCGGTGCCAGCCCGGCGATGAACCCGGCAAAGCCGTCGGTGTCGAGCACGTCGAAGGCCAGCGCGGTCGCGGTGACGCCGTGGCGCAGACGCAGATCCTGCGCGTCGGCTTCGATGGCGGCGGCATCGCGCGCGGCCAGCTGCAGGTCATAGCCCTCGCGGGCATAGCGATGGGCGCAGGCCCGGGCCATGTCCGAGGTCGCCCCGAGGATCAGGATCGTCTTGCTCACAGCGCCAACCTTTCACTCTGGGCCGAGACGAATTGCCCGGCCAACCCGTTATCCTCGCGCCACTGCGCAAAGGCGTCCCAGCGCGGATCGGTCTGGCGCAGGGTTTGCGCGCTCAGCCGGCTGTCCTTGGCCAGATAGAAGCGGCCGCCGTGGTCGGCGGTGATCCGGTCGAGTTCCGGCATCAGCGACAGCGACCGGCGGTTGACCGGAAAGTCCAGCGCCAGGGTATAGCCCTCCATCGGGAAGGACAGGCGACCCTGCTGGGGGCCGAACCGTTTGAGCACGGCCAGGAAACTGGCGGCGCCGGTGCGGGCGATCGCGCCGAGGATCGCGCGCAGCCCCTCGCCGTGGCTCTCCAGCGGCACGACGCACTGGAACTGCATGAAACCGCGGCGGCCATAGATGCGGTTCCACTCATGCACGGTGTCGAGCGGGTAAAAGAACGGATCCCAGCCGGTCAGCGTGGTGGTCGGCTGACGCAGGCCCTTTTGCCAATAGGCCTCGTTGAACAGCCGCACGCTGAGCGGGTTCAGCGTCAGGCCGGGGAAGTCAAAGGGCACACGGGCGGCGCGCCGGTCGGGCGTGTCAAAGGGGCGGGCACGGCGGTCGGCGGGCAGCTCGCCCCGCCCGGCATGCTCGCCTTCCATGACGATCGACCGGCCCAGACGGTCGCCCGAGGCGATGCAGTCGATCCAGGCCATCGAATAGGTGGCGTCCATCGTCTGGGCAAAGGCGTCCAGCGCCTCGTCGAGGTTGCGGGCGGGGATCGTGGTCTGCCGGATCCAGCCGGATTCCACCGGCCTCAGCCGGATCGCCGCGCGCAGGATCACCCCGGTCAGCCCCATACCGCCCAGCGTCCAGTGAAACAGGTCCGGGTTCTGCGTGGCCGAGCAGCGGTTGACCGCGCCGTCGGGCCCCATCACCTCGATCCAGTCGACAAAGCCGCCGAAGCTGCCATCGACGTGGTGGTTCTTGCCGTGCACATCGGCGGCGATGGCGCCGCCGAGGCTGACGAACTTGGTGCCCGGGGTCACCGACAGGAACCATCCGCGTGGCAGAAAGGCGTCGATGATCTCGCCCAGGGTCACGCCGGCCTCGGCCACCAGCTGGCCTGTCGTGGCGTCAAAGGCAATCATCCGGTTCAGGTGCCGGGTGGAAATCGCGTGCCGGCCGATCGCGCTGTCGCCATAGGCGCGGCCCATGCCGCGGGCGATCGCCGGCCCCTCGGCCAGCAGCGCCGCCAGCGCGGCGGTGTCGCGCGGTGCGCTCAGGCGCCCCTCGGCGCGTGGGTATCGGCCCCAGCCGGACAGTTGCATCAGATCCTCCCCGGGGTGGCAAAGACAAAGCGGCGGTCGAGCTGGTATTTGACCAGATAGCCGACCGCAAGCCCCAGAACCGCGCCGATCTCGCGCGCGGTATGGGTCTGCCAGATCGTCCAGAAGGCGGTTTCGGTCGCCCAGAAGATCGCGGTCGTCACCAGCCCCATCGCCGTATAGAGGGAAAACTTGCGGCCATGCGCGCGCAGCCCGGTTTCGGGATCGGCAAAGATCCAGCGTTTGTCGAGCGCGTATTTCACCACCAGCCCCAGCCCGGTGCCGACGATCACCGCCAGCGCGAACTGCAGCGGCGACTCGCCGGTCAGCAGGACCAGCCGCTGCGCGCCCAGATTGGCCAGCGTCGCCAGCACCGCGAATCCGGCGTAGCGCAGGACAAGCGCGGTGCGGGTCATGGCAGGCTCGCGCCCAGGGCGATGGCCGCGAAGATGATCAGAAACGCTGCCCGGCTGATCGGGTCGCGCGCGGCGAACACCGTCGGGTCGTCATCCATCAGGCCGCGCTGCGCCATCAGGATCATCCGCGCGATCCAGTAGAGCAGCACGAGGCAAGCCCCCCACAGGATCGCCGGCGACGAATACTGCTGCAGCACCGTCGGCTGGTTGAAATAGAGCATCAACACCAGAACCGAGAGGAAACCGGCGGCGGTGGCCATCTGGGTGACCACCGGCAGGTCTCCGACGCGGTAACCGCGGCCAGCGGCGCTGTCGATGCCGCGCTGGCTCATGTCGACCAGCTCGGCCTGGCGCTTGACCGCCGCCAGCGAGAAGAACAGGAAGGCCGAGAAGGCCAGCAGCCAGACCGACAGCGGCAGGTCGGTGGCTGCCCCCCCGGCGGCGACGCGAAAGGTATAGAGGCTGCCGAGCGCGCAGATATCGAGGATCGGCTGCCGTTTGAGCCACAGCGAATAGGCGATGGTCAGGACATAATACCCCGCCAGAACCAACAGGAACAGCGGCGGCAGGGTCAGGGCGATCAGCAGCCCGGCCAGCAGCAGGCCCGGCACCATCATCATGCCCCGCAGCAGCGGCAGCTTGCCCGACGCCAGCGGGCGGTTGCGTTTGCGCGGGTGGGCGCGGTCCGAAGCGAGGTCGAGCAGGTCGTTCAGCAGATAGACGCTCGAGGCAACCAGGCTGAAGGCGAGAAACGCGAGAAGCCCGTGGATGAAGGCCTGCGCGGTGAAGTGGTGCGCGGCGATCATCGGCAGGAAGATCAGCACGTTCTTGAACCACTGGTGCGGGCGCATCGCCTTGATCGCGGCGGGCAGCATCGAGGTCGGCGGCGCCAGATGGGTGGCGTCGGGATGCAGCGTCGTGACCCGGGCGCGCAGGGCCGGCGGCACGCCAACCGTCACCGCGGTTGTGGCGCCTTCCCAGACCGGCAGGTCAGCGGTGCTGTCGCCGGCATAGACATACCCCCGGTCTCCGAAGCGTTCGCGCAGAAAGGCAGCCTTGGCCTGCCCCTTGAGGTTGGTGCGCCCGTTCGAGCCGTGCACCTCGTCAAACAGGCCCAGATGCGCGGCGATGGCCTCGGCGAGGCTCTGATCGGCCGCGGTGACCAGCGCCACGCGCCCGCCCGCCTCGCGCCAGCTGCGGATATGGTCCAGCATCTCGGGCGTGTAGGGCAGGGCGGCCGGGTCGGGGGCGCCTGTGAGCGCCAGCCGCGCCTTGAGCGCGGCGCGGCCGTGCGCCAGCCCGGCCAGCGCCCAGAGCGGGGTCTGCCAGTTTCGGGCAAAGGACAACCAGAAGCTTTCAAGCAGCATGTCCGACCGGATCAGCGTGCCGTCGAGATCGACGACCAGGATCGGTTTGCGAACATCCGTATCGGGCATGTGGTCTTCCTGTTCCTTCCTGCCAGCATTATGGCCGGCGCACGCTGGCATCGGGACACGGCGAAGGCAAGGCCGAAAGGCGGCAAAGCCGGGGCGCGGCACCGGGCCGCAGAGCGATTGACAGAAGGGGGCCGCAGCGCGATCGATTCAGGGTTTGGTTCGATTCCGCAGGGGCCGCGATTTCCGCCAGCCCGGCCTTGTTGACCCGTTGCACCGGGGGGGGAAGGCTGGACCTGGGGCAGTGGCCGGGGGGCATGGACGAGACAGACCGACGACGACGAGACCCCGGTGCTTCGCGCCGACGGTAACCCGTTTGCGTGGGGGGCCGTGGACGGCTGGTGAGCCGTCCACGGGGATCGTTGCACTGCTGAACGGTCAGTCCTCGGCAGTTTCTGCGGCGGCGGTGGCACCACCGCGCTTGCCTTTGCCTTTCCCGGCGCCCTTGCCCTTGCCCTGACCTTTGCCAGCGGCTTTTCCGGCGGCGCGGCCCTGACCCGGGCCCTTGCCGGCGCCCTTTCCGGCACCCTTGGCGCGGCCCGCGCCGGCACCTTTCTTCTTGCCACCGCGCGCGGGGTTCTCGCCGCCCTCAGTCGTCATCGCACCCTGGGCGCCCTCGGCCGCCGCCTTGTTGCGCCGCCGCGCAGGTTTGCCGGGCAGGCTGTGCGCCTGCGGCACCACCGTGCGCAGCAGCGTCATCACCTCCTGCGAGGTCCAGACCGGGGTGTCGATCTCGGGATAGGCGGAATAGTCGTCCGAGAAACCGAACGGCTGCCCGTCATGGCTGAAGGTCTCGGCCAGCCGCGCGTTCGACTCGGCGAAATACTCGACAAAGCGGCGCGCCTCGTCCTGGGTCGGCAGGATCTTGCGGCTGTCGTCGGGAAACCGCTCGGCGACGTTCTGCAGGATCGGGCGCACCGTGTCATGCGGCAGGCCGAGCGCATCGAAGGCCAGACCGGCGAGGAGTTCGGCCGCGCCCAAGGGGGCGTTGCGGTCTTTTTCCGGCTGGCCCAACGGCAGGTTCATGCGGGTGGCGAAGTCCTGCACCACATCCTGACCGATCAGCGACTCGCGCTCGTAGGGGACAAGGGTGATCGCCTCGGTGCCAAAGGCACCGCCCCAGAGCTGGGTGATCTTGGCGTCGTAGTCGAGGAACAGCCGGTGAAACGGTTCGGGTTCGGGCAGCGTCAGGAAATCGCTGCCATAGAAATCGCGCGCCACGCGCCCCAGCACGATCTGCTTGCGATGCGACAGCACCAGAAGATCCTGGCGGCGCAGATAGGCAAAGATCTGCACCGTGTCGAAGCGGTCCGAGATCATCCGCGCCAGATGCGCGACCTCGGCCGGGTCGTGCAGCCAGAACAACATTTCGTTCGAACAGACCACCGTTTCCGCGTCCGGCCGCAACAGCTGTTCGGCAACCTGCGGGCGCAGCGTGGCCTGAAAGGCCGCCTGCCGGCCGGTGGTGTTGACCAGCCCCTGATTGTCGACATGGCGGTCGGCCACCTTGATGCCGTGCGCGGCCAGCGACTTGCTGCTCTTGCGCAGGGCGGTTTGCAGCGAGGTTGTGCCGGTCTTGTGGGAACCGATATGCAGGATAAGATGCGCCAAGGTCTGACCCTCTAAGGCTGGGAGCGGGCCGGCAAAGCAGGACGCCCGCAGGACAATGGTGCCGGTGGAGGGACTCGAACCCCCGACCTTCGCTTTACAAGAGCGTTGCTCTACCAACTGAGCTACACCGGCGCCCGGTCCTGATAGCCGAGGAACCGGCGGTGCTCAAGCGTCAAGCCGTGACAGCCCGACCGCCGAGCGGGGCTTGTCGCGCGATGAGTCGCAAGCTAAGCCGTGGGTTATGGAAATTGCATTTCATCTGGGCGTTCACCTGACCGATCAGGACCAGCTGATCCGCTGCCTGATGCGAAACCGCGCGGTGCTGGGGCAGCAGGGAATCGCGGTGCCCGGCGCCAGCAGCTATCGCGCGCAGCTGCGCCAGCTGGGCCAGGAGATGGAGGGCCGCCCCACCGATGCGACCACCCAGGAGGCGCTGCTCGACGGGCTGATCGAGGCCGACGACGTGCAGCGGGTGGTGTTTTCCTCCGAAGGGCTGCTGGCGCAGCACCGCTGGGCGATCAACAACAACCGCTTCTATCCGCGGGCCGCCGACCGGGTGCGACAGCTGGCGCATCTCTTTCCGGCGGCCGATGTTCGGGTCTATCTGGCGATCCGCGATCCGGCCAGTTTCTTGCCGGCCCTGGTTGCCGACAAACGGTCGGGCGGGCTGGACCAGGCGTTGAAGGGCAGCGATCCGATGGGGCTGCGCTGGTCCGAGATGATCGCCCGGATCCGGGCCGAGGCGCCGCATGTGCCGCTGACGATCTGGCGAGACGAGGACACGGCGCTTTTGTGGCCCGAGATCCTGCGCACGGTGTCGGGCCATTCCCCGGACATCGAACTGACCGGCTGGTTCGCCTGGTATTGGGATCTGATGTCGCCGCAATCGCACGAGGCGCTGCGGCGCTGGTTCCAGACCAATCCGTCGCCTGACGACCTGCACCGGCGCAAGGTGCTCAGCGCGATGCTGGACAAGTTCGCGCTGCCGGAAAAGATCGACACCGACGCCGCGCTGCCGGGCTGGGACGAGGCCTATACCGACGTCCTGAGCGAACTCTACGATCAGGACGTCGATCTGATCGCCGCGATGGAGGGCGTGACCCTGCTGGAGCCCTGAAGGGGGCTCCGGGTGTCACTCCATGCCAAGCGCGGCCTTGTAAAGGTCCAGAATCGCCTCTTCTTCGGCGATGTCGTCGGGCTTGCGCTTGCGCAGGGCGATGATCTTGCGCAGCACCTTGACGTCATAGCCACGCCCCTTGGCCTCGGCCATCACTTCCTTCTGCTGGTCGGTGATGTCTTTCTTTTCCGCCTCGAGATGCTCGTAGCGTTCAACGAACTGGCGCAGTTCATCGGCGGTGACGTCATAGCTGGAGTCGGTGCTCATCGGGGCCTCTTGTTAATGGTTTGCCTGTTCTGTATGCGACCGGACCGGCCGCCTGCGCGATACCTAGCCGTGGCGCGGCATCGGCGCAAGCCGGGGCCCCGATCGGGGGGCGGACTTGTTTGATCGGCGTGGTTGCGTTAAATTTGTTAACACAAGAATAACGACATGAGGCGCGGATGACGGGTTTCGAATTGCTGGTTTGGGTCGGCGCCTTTGTCACGCTGACGGGAGTGGCCGGGCTTGTGGTCACGGGGTTTTATGCGTGGAAGCTGCGGCAGACCGAAATGGACGATGCGACGATGCGGCAAGCGTTGCAGCGGGGGGTTGCGCGCAACACGGCGTCGCTGTTCGTGTCGGTCCTCGGGTTGATGCTGGTGATCATGGGGCTGGCCCTGCGCTGAGCGCGCCGGACCGGATGCGGGATGCGAAACAGGGGGCCGATGGCCCCCTGTATGCATTCGCGCGATGACTATGCGGCGGTGTCAGCCCCAAGTCGCGTGATCGCCGTGTTTCATCAGATGCCGCGCATGGCCGACGATCAGCGGGTCGGGCTCGCCCACCACCTCGGGATCCTTGCCGGGATAATCGAGCGAGGCGAGGAAGAACCGCATCGCGTTGAGGCGCGCGCGCTTTTTGTCCTTCGACTTGACGATGGTCCAGGGGGCGTCGGCGGTGTCGGTATAGAAGAACATCGCTTCCTTGGCAGCGGTGTATTCGTCCCACAGGCCGAGACTCGCCTTGTCGATCGGCGACAACTTCCACCGCTTGAGCGGATCGGTCTCGCGCGCGGCGAAGCGGCGGCGCTGTTCATCCGGGGTCACCGAGAACCAGAACTTGTAGAGGTGAATCCCCGAGCGCACCAGCATTTGCTCGAAATCCGGTGCCTGACGCATGAACTCCAGATACTCCTCGGGGCTGCAGAACCCCATCACGCGCTCGACCCCGGCGCGGTTATACCAGCTGCGATCATAGAAGACCATTTCGCCCGACGTCGGCAGGTGTTGGATGTATCGCTGGAAATACCACTCGCCGCGTTCCTTCTCTGATGGCTTGTTCAGGGCGACAACGCGGGCATAGCGCGGGTTCAGGTGTTCCATGAACCGCTTGATCGTGCCGCCCTTGCCGGCGGCGTCGCGGCCTTCGAACAGCATGACGAATTTCTGCCCGGTCTCGATCGCCCACAGCTGAACCTTGAGCAACTCGGCCTGCAGACGCGCCTTTTCCTGCTCATAGACCTTGCGGGCGAGCGGGTGGGCATAGGGGTAGTGGTCACTCTCGAAGGCCTGTTGCTTCTGGTCTGTGGTCATCACGACAGAGGCAGGTTCGGTCACGGGTTCGGTCAGGGGTTCGGTGGGTGTCTTGATGGGATTCTTGCTGCGCGAGCGCGGCGCCTTGGCCTTGGCGGAGGCTTTGGCCACAGCCTTGGCCGGCTTTTCAGCGATCTCGGTCGGAGCAGATTCAACGGTCCCCGCCGCCTCACTCGCAGCGGGCGTCGGGGTTGCGGCGGTCGCGGCTTCGAGGGCGGCAGTCTGGTCTTCCATGCGGGGTCACTCCGTTACAAAAATCTCGCACATCATTTACAGGAATTGTCTTTCGGACGCCTTGATCTGCCTCAACCGAGGCCTGAAACGGGTTCTAATTCCCGGCAAAGACGCGCAAATCCGCGAGGCTGTCGTGTGACCATCCGCCTCATCGTCAGCGTCTACACCTTCTTGTGAAATATTCTTGCGCACTGTATTGAGCCTTTTGCACGAAAACATCGGGCGGCGCCTCGCCCGGCCCTTGCAACGGAGGACCAAGCGTGAAGATCGGGGCACCGAGAGAAATATTTCCCGGCGAAAACCGGGTTGCAATGACGCCGGATTCGGCGCTTCAGCTGCAGAAACTGGGTCATAGCTGCGTCATCGAAACCGGCGCCGGTGCGGCCGCGGGTTTCCAGGACGAGGCCTATGCGGTTGCCGGCGTCGAAGTCGTCGCCAGCGCCGAGGCGCTCTTTGAAGCGGCCGATGTCGTCGTCAAGGTGCGCGAGCCCGCCAAGGCCGAGATCGAACGCCTGCGCCGGGGACAGACGCTGATCTCGTTCTTCTGGCCCGCCCAGAACGCCGAGATGCTGGACCTGGCCAAGGACCGCGGCGCGACCGTCGTGGCGATGGACATGGTGCCGCGCATCAGCCGCGCGCAGAAGATGGACGCGCTGTCGTCGATGGCCAACATCGCCGGCTATCGCGCGGTGATCGAGGCCGGCAACAACTTTGGCCGCTTCTTCACCGGCCAGGTGACCGCCGCGGGCAAGGTTCCGCCGGCCAAGGTGCTGGTGGTGGGCGCCGGTGTGGCCGGGCTTGCCGCGATCGGCACCTCGACCTCGCTGGGCGCGATCACGCTCGCGTTCGACGTGCGCCCGGAAGTGGCCGAGCAGATCGAATCGATGGGCGCCGAGTTCGTCTATCTCGACTTCGAGGAAGCCCAGCAGGACGGCGCTGCCACCGGCGGCTACGCCGCGCCCTCGTCGCCCGAATTCCGGGAGGCCCAGCTCAAGAAATTCCGCGAACTGGCGCCGGATATCGACATCGTCATCACCACCGCCCTGATCCCCGGCCGCCCGGCACCCAAGCTGTGGACCGAGGACATGGTCGCGCTGATGAAGCGCGGCTCGGTCATCATCGACCTCGCGGCGGAACGCGGCGGCAACTGCGACCTGACCAAGGCCGACGAGCGCGTCGTCTCGGACAACGGCGTCGTCATCATCGGCTATACCGACTTCCCCAGCCGGATGGGCACCCAGGCCTCGACGCTGTATTCCAACAACATCCGTCACATGCTGACCGACCTGACGCCCGGCAAGGACGGCGTCATCGTCCACAACATGGAAGACGATGTGATCCGTGGCGCGACCGTGACCCATGACGGCGCGATCACCTTCCCGCCGCCGCCGCCGAAAGTGCAGGCGATCGCCGCGCAGAAGAAGGAAAAGCCGAAGGAGCTGACGCCTGAGGAAAAACGCGCCCAGGAAGTGGCGGCGTTCAAGGCGCAGACCCGTCAGCAGGTCACCCTGCTGGGTGTCGGTGCGGTGCTGCTGTTGCTTGCGGGCGTGTTCGCGCCGGCCAGCTTCATGGCGCATTTCATCGTCTTCGTGCTGGCCTGCTATGTCGGCTTCCAGGTGATCTGGAACGTCTCGCACTCGCTGCACACGCCGCTGATGGCGGTGACCAACGCGATCTCTTCGATCATCATCCTGGGCGCGCTGATGCAGATCGGGTCCGGCAGCTGGCTGGTTGTCGTCCTTGCCGCGCTGTCGGTGTTCATGGCCGGGATCAACATCTTCGGTGGCTTCATGGTCACCCGGCGCATGCTCGCCATGTTCCAGAAGTCGTAAGGAGCGGGAAACAATGGAATACGGTTTCACGACCGCCGCTTACGTCGTCGCGGCAGTTCTCTTCATCCAGTCGCTCGGCGGGCTTTCGGGCCAGGAGAGCGCCAAGCGCGCCGTCTGGTATGGCATCGTCGGCATGGCGCTGGCGGTGATCGCCACGGTGGCCGGGCCCGGCGCGGGTAACTGGGTCGTCTCGCTGGCGATGATCGTCGTCGGCGGCGGCATCGGCTGGGTCGTCGCGCAGCGCGTGCAGATGACCGAGATGCCGCAGCTGGTGGCGGCGATGCACTCGCTGGTCGGTCTGGCCGCGGTGTTCATCGGCTATAACGCGCATATCGAGATGGTCCGCGTCGCCGCGCTGATGGCCGACGCCCCGACCACGCTCAGCGCCGCCGGGGTTGCCTCGTGGCTCGACGAGCAGGGGCTGGGCGGGTTCGCGCTGAAGATCGCGCACAAGACCGCGGCCGAGATCGCCGTGCTGAAGATCGAGGTGTTCCTCGGCGTGTTCATCGGTGCGGTGACCTTCACCGGGTCGGTCATCGCCTATGGCAAGCTGGCCGGCAAGGTCGACGGCAAGGCCAAGAAACTGCCGGGCGGGCACATGCTGAACGCCGGTGCGGCGCTGATCTCGGTGATTCTGCTGGTCCTCTACTTCCAGGGCGCGGGCACCTGGACGCTGCTGCTGATGACGCTGATGGCGTTCTTCATCGGCTATCACCTGATCATGGGCATCGGCGGCGCCGACATGCCGGTCGTGGTGTCGATGCTGAACAGCTATTCAGGCTGGGCGGCGGCGGCGATCGGCTTCTCGCTGTCGAACGATCTGCTGATCGTCGTCGGTGCGCTGGTCGGCTCGTCGGGGGCGATCCTGTCCTATATCATGTGCAAGGCGATGAACCGGTCGTTCATCTCGGTGATCCTGGGCGGCTTTGGCGGCACCACCGGCCCGGCGATGGAGATCGAGGGCGAACAGATCGCCATCGATTCGGACGGCGTGGCTGCGGCGCTGAACGACGCTGACAGCGTGATCATCGTCCCGGGCTACGGTATGGCGGTGGCGCAGGCCCAGCAGTCGGTCAGCGAGCTGACCCGCAAGCTGCGCGCCAAGGGCAAGAGTGTCCGCTTTGCGATCCATCCGGTCGCCGGTCGTCTGCCGGGGCACATGAACGTGCTCTTGGCCGAAGCCAAGGTGCCCTATGACATCGTTCTGGAAATGGACGAGATCAACGAGGACTTCCCGGATACCGACGTGGTGATCGTCATCGGCTCGAACGACATCGTGAACCCGGCGGCGCAGGAAGATCCGAATTCGCCGATCGCCGGGATGCCGGTTCTGGAAGTGTGGAAGGCGAAACAGGTGTTCGTCTCCAAGCGCGGCCAGGGCACCGGCTATTCGGGCATCGAGAACCCGCTGTTCTACAAGGAGAACACGCGAATGTTCTATGGCGACGCCAAGAAATCCATCGACACATTGCTGCCGATGGTCGAATGATCCGGACGGGGGGCCTCAGGGCCCCCCGATCCGTTTCAGGGGGTGCATATGACACGACTACCTGCCGGGATCTGGGCACTGGGGTTTGTCAGCTTGCTGATGGATGTCTCGTCCGAGATGGTCCACGGGCTGTTGCCGGTGTTCCTGACGGTAAGCCTGGGGGCAGGGCCGGCGCTGGTCGGTCTGGTCGAGGGGCTGGGCGAGGCGGTCGCGGCGACGATGAAGCTGGTCTCGGGGCGGATCAGCGACCGGATGCGGCGGCGCAAGCCGCTGGCGCTGGCCGGCTATGCGCTGGGGGCGCTGTCGAAGCCCGTCTTTGCGCTGGCCGGGTCGCCGGCGGTGGTGCTGGGGGCGCGGGTGGCCGACCGGATCGGCAAGGGCCTGCGCGGCAGCCCGCGCGATGCGCTGATTGCCGATCTGACACCGCCCGAGCGCACGGGTGCGGCCTATGGCCTGCGTCAGGCGCTGGACAATGTGGGCGCCTTTGTCGGCCCGGGGCTGGCGGCGCTGTTGATGGTGGCTTTTGCCGGCGACATGCGGCGGGTCTTTGCCGTGGCGGCGATCCCCGGGCTGGCGGCGGTCGCACTGCTGGCGCTGGCGGTGCGCGAACCCGAGCGTCCGTCCCGGGCCGCGGCCACCATCCGGCCCGGCTGGGGGGCCTTGCCGGGCCCGGTCTGGCGGGTGATCGCGCTGGCCGCGTTCCTGACGCTGGCGCGGATGTCCGAGGCCTTCGCGATCCTGCGCGCCACCGGCCTCGGCCTGCCGCTGGCGCTGGCGCCGCTGGTGTTGGTGGTGATCTATGCCGCAGCGGCCGTGGCCAGCTATCCGGCCGGGGCGCTGTCGGACCGGATCGGGCCACGGCACCTGCTGCTGAGCGGGCTGGCGGTGCTGGCTGCCGCCGACACGGTGCTGGCCGTCGCGCCTACGGCTGTCGTCGCGCTGGCGGGCGCGGCGCTCTGGGGGGTGCATCTGGGGCTGACGCAGGGCCTGTTGTCGGCGATGGTCGCCCGCGCGACCCCGGCCGATTTGCGCGGAACCGCCTTTGGTGCGTTTCACTTTGCCAGCGGTGTCGCGCTGCTGGCCGCCAGTGGCGGGGCAGGGCTGATCTGGCAGGGCTGGGGGGCGCCTGCGGCCTTTGCCGCCAGCGGTGTCCTTGCGCTGGCCGGGTTCGCCCTGCTGGCCCGGCACCGCTCAGATTCTCGTGACTAGTCCAAAGGTGGCATATCGCCGCGTGCGATCCCGTGCTTAACTTCGCCCAAGAAGAGGGAGGACTTCATGACCAAGGTGACCATGACGGTGAACGGCCGTTCCGTCTCGGGTGAGGCCGAGGGGCGGACGCTGCTCTCGGCATTCCTGCGCGAGACGCTGGGGCTGACCGGAACCCATGTCGGATGCGACACCAGCCAGTGCGGGGCCTGCGTGGTGCATGTCGACGGCAAATCGGTGAAAAGCTGCACCATGCTGGCGATGGACGCCGAGGGCGCCAGCGTCACCACGATCGAGGGGATGGCCAATCCCGATGGCAGCCTGGGCACGCTGCAGCAGGCGTTCCAGGACCACCACGGGCTGCAGTGCGGCTTTTGCACGCCGGGGATGGTGATGTCGGCGGCGGCACTGCTGGCGGTCAACCCCAAGCCCACCGAGGCAGAAATCCGGCACCATCTGGAAGGTAACATTTGCCGTTGCACGGGTTACCACAATATCGTCAGGGCAGTCCTGGCTGCATCGGGTCAGGACGTATCTGCCCTTGCAGCGGAGTAACCCTATGCGAAATCTCGTCTTTTCCCTCCCTCTTGTGCTGATTCCAGCGATGGCACTGGCGGACGGGTTCCACACGCGCGACCTCGGGTCCGGCGGTTCGCCGCAGGAGTGCATGGACCGGGCGCGTCAGGCGATCCAGACCTATGCCCAACAAAACGGCACGCCGAACGCGACCGTCAACGAGGGTTCGTGGTCGGTGCACGGTTTCGATTTCCTGCCCGGCAACGTGGATGTGCAGATCGCCTGCCCGTATCGCGACAACTTCACGTCGATCGTGCTGCTGACGGCGCACAGTTCGGGTGAGCGCGACGACCGGGTGGCCGTGGTCGACGGGATCGCGGCGTTGTGGGACTCGATCGGCCAAGGCGGCTTCGTGCCCGGCGGCAAGTAACCCGGCGCACAGGGGAGAGACCAAGACCGGTGGCGCGGAGGCGCGGCACCGGACAGGGATAGATTTGAGGGAGGAAATCATGCCCAAAGACAGCGGCATCGGCGCCAGCAGCAAGCGGCGCGAAGACGTCCGGTTCCTGACCGGCAAGGGCCGGTATATGGACGACATGAACCGGCCGGGCCAGGCCTATGCCTATCTGCTGCGCTCGCCCGTGGCGCATGGCCGGATCACGGCGCTCGACACCCGCGAGGCCGAGGCCGCGCCGGGGGTGATCAAGGTGATGACCAGCGCCGACACCGCCGGGATCGGCGGCTTGCCCTGCGGCTGGCAGATCCATTCGCGCGACGGCGCGCCGATGCACGAACCCAAGCACCCGGTGCTGGCCGAGGGCAAGGTGCACCATGTCGGCGACCCGGTGGCGATGGTGATCGCGGAAACCGCCGCGCAGGCGCGCGACGCGGCCGAGATGATCGTCATGGACATCGAGGAACTGCCGCCGGTCGTCAACATGAAGGACGCGGTCGCCGCCGGGTCGCCGCTGGTCTTCGACGAGATCGGCACCAACGTCTGCTTTGACTGGACCTTCGGCACGCCGCAGGCGGAAACCGATGCGGTGTTTGCCGCGGCGGCGCATGTGACGACGCTGGATCTGGTGAACCAGCGCCTGGTCGCCAACCCGATGGAGCCGCGCGTCGCCCTGGGTGAATACGACCCGATCACCGAACTGCATTCGCTCTTCACCACCTCGCAGAACCCGCAGCTGATCCGTCTGCTGCTGTCGGCCTTTGTGCTGGGCATTCCCGAACAGCGGGTGCGGGTGATGGCGCCCGACGTGGGCGGCGGCTTTGGCTCGAAAATCTTCCACTATAACGAGGAAGTGCTGGTCGTTCTGGCCTCGAAGGCGCTGAAACGCCCGGTGAAATGGACCTCGGACCGGTCCGAGGCCTTCCTGTCGGACCGTCAGGGCCGCGACCATGTCACCCGGATCGAGGTGGCGATGGACAAGGACGGGCATTTCCTGGCGATGCGCACCGACACGCTGGCCAACCTCGGCGGTTATCTGTCGACGCTGGGTCCGGCGATCCCGACGATCCTGCACGGCACGCTGATGGCGGGGAACTACAAGACCCCGAAGGTCACCGTGAACGTCAAGGGCGTGTTCACCAACACCATTCCGGTTGACGCCTATCGCGGCGCGGGCCGCCCCGAGGCGACCTATCAGCTGGAGCGTCTGGTCGACAAGGCGGCGCGCGAAATGGGCCTCGACCCGGTCGAGATCCGGCGGCGCAACTTCATCCAGCCCGACCAGTTCCCCTATGCCACGCCCGTCGGGCTGGCCTATGACATCGGCAATTATGACGCGACGATGGACAAGCTGGTCGAGGTCGCGGATTTCGCCGGCTTCGAGGCCCGCAAGGCGGAAAGCGCCGCGCGCGGCAAGCTGCGGGGGCTGGGCGTTTCCAGCTATATCGAGGCCTGCGGCATCGCGCCCTCGGCCGCGGCGGGCGCCCTGGGCGGGCGCGCGGGCGGCTGGGAATCGGCCAATGTGCGGGTCAACGCGGCGGGCGGCGTGACGGTCTGGACCGGCACCCACAGCCACGGTCAGGGGCATGAGACGACCTTTGCCCAGATCGTCGCCGACATGCTGGGCCTGCCCGAGAACATGATCGACATCGTGCATGGCGACTCGGCCTCGGGGCCGCTGGGGCTGGGCACCTACGGCTCGCGCTCGCTCGCGGTCGGCGGGTCGGCCATCGTCAGGGCCACCGAAAAGGTCATCGCCAAGGCGAAAAAGATCGCCGCGCATCTGCTGGAGGCGGCCGAGGAGGACATCACCTTCGACAAGGGCACCTTTACCGTGGCGGGCACCGACAAGGCGATCGACTTCGGCACGGTGGCGCTGACCGCCTACGTCCCGCACAACTTCCCGCACGAGACCCTGGAACCGGGGCTGGAGGAGCAGGCGTTCTACGATCCGGCGAACTTCACCTTCCCGGCCGGCGCCTATGCCTGCGAGGTCGAGGTCGACCCGGAAACCGGCAAGGTCAGCGTCTGCTCCTTTGCCGCGGCGGATGACTTTGGCAACATCATCAACCCGATGGTGGTCAGCGGTCAGGTGCATGGCGGGATCGGCCAGGGGATCGGCCAGGCGTTGATGGAGAACTGCGTCTATGACGAGAACGGCCAGCTGCTGTCCGGCTCGTTCATGGATTACGCGATGCCGCGCGCCGATGATGTGCCCAACTATGTCGTCGACCACAGCTGCATCACGCCCTGCACCCACAACCCGCTGGGGGTCAAGGGCTGCGGCGAGGCCGGCGCCATCGGGTCGCCGCCTGCGGTGGTCAACGCGGTGATCGACGCGCTGCAGCGCGGGGGTTACAGTCACGTCACCCATATCGACATGCCCGTGTCGCCGTCGCGCGTCTGGGCTGCCATGCAGGCCAAGTAACGGAGGCCGGGAATGTATAACTTCGATTTCATCAAACCCGAAACACTGGCTGGGGCGGTCGAGGCCCTCGCCGGCGAGGATGCGCAGGCGCTGAGCGGCGGGCAGACGCTGCTGCCGTCGATGAAACAGCGCCTGAACGCGCCGGCGACACTGGTCTCGCTGACCGGGATCGCTGAGCTCAAGGGGGTGTCCGGGCGGGCAGGGGCCTCGGTCACCATCGGCGCGGCGACCCCGCATGCGGTGGTCGCGGCCGAGGCCGGCGCCTTTTACCCGGCGCTGGCGGATCTGGCGGGGGGGATCGGTGATCCGGCGGTGCGCAACCGCGGCACCATCGGTGGATCGCTGGCCAACAACGACCCCTCGGCCTGCTACCCCTCGGCGGCTCTCGCCTCGGGGGCGACGATCAAGACCAACATCCGCGAGATCGCCGCGGACGACTTCTTCCAGGGCATGTTCACCACCGCGCTGGAACCGGGCGAGATCATCACCGGGGTGAGTTTTCCGATCCCGGAAAAGGCAGCCTATGCCAAGTTCCAGCAGCCCGCGTCGCGATTCGCGCTGGCCGGGGTGTTCGTGGCCAAGTTCGCCGGCGGTGTGCGGGTGGCGGTGACCGGGGCCTCGGAGGGGGGTGTGTTCCGCTGGACCGAGGCCGAGGCGGCGCTGAGCGCGAATTTCAGCCCCGACGCGATTGCCGGCATGGCGCCCCCGGCAGAGGGGATGATCGGTGATCTGCACGGGACGCCCGAATACCGGGCGCATCTGGTCGGCGTGATGACCCGCCGGGCGGTGGCCGCTGCCCACTGAGCGACGCCCGGGTTGGGAACGATGCAGGAGGGGGGCGCTGCCCCCCTCTTTGCTGCGCAAATTCACCCCCCGGAATATTTGCGACGCAAAGATGGAGGGTCAGATGTCGAAGCCGGGCGTGCCGCGTGCCTCGGGGTGGCGGGCGAGGTGCTCGCGCTTGATCGCCGCGGTGTCCTGGCGCGAGCCGTCGTGGCTCCATCCCGGGGCGGCGAAGGCATAGTAGAGCCGGTGGCGCATCGTCAGGCCGCGGCGGGTGACGTCCTTGAAGATGCCGACCCATTCGTGGAAGGCCACGCGCAGCGGGTTGAAGGTGGCGATGTTGTGGACGAGCCCGTATTCCGGGCGATCCTCGTCGAGTTCGGGGACGAAGGTGCCGAAGAGCTTGTCCCAGACGATGAACACGCCGGCATAGTTGCTGTCGAGATAGCGCGGGTTGCGGCCGTGGTGGACGCGGTGATGCGAGGGGGTGTTCATCACCGCCTCGATCCAGCGGGGCATCCGCCCGATCGCCTCGGTGTGGATCCAGAACTGATAGATCAGGTTCAGCCCGCCGACGAAGACGATGATCGCCGGGTGGAACCCCATGAGCACCAGGGGTGCGCGCAGGATCACCATGAAGGTGACGGTGCCGGTCCAGGTCTGCCTGAGTGCGGTGGTCAGGTTGTAATGCTGGCTGGAGTGGTGGTTGACGTGGCTGGCCCAGACCCAGCGCGAGCGGTGGCCGAGCCGGTGCACCCAGTAATAGCGCAGGTCGTCGAGCACGAAGCACAGCGCCACCACCCACCAGCTGGTGCCCAGATCGAAGGGGGTGATCGCCCAGAGCGCCATCAGGAAGGTCCAGCCGACAAAGCCCAGAAGAAGGCCCTCGGCCACGTTGCCCGCGCCCATGATCAGCGAGGTCAGCGCGTCGCGGGTCTCGAACCGGCCGCCGCGGCCCTTGAGGCGGACCCAGAGGAATTCGAGCAGGATCGCGGCGATGAAGCCGGGCACGGCGTATTGCACGACGTCGGGATAGTCAGGCATGATGCTCTCTCCACAGGGCGAGCCAGGCGGCGCGATCACGCTCGGGCAGGGGCAGGGTCGCATCGGGGGCGGCGAAATCGCCGAAGGACAGGCGCAGCGCCAGGCCGCGTTCGGTCAGGCCGGTCAGGCGGTGGGCGGTGGTGTCGGCGCCGAATGCCCGCAGGATGCCGAGGCCCTGCGCCGTCTCGACCAGCGCGGCGCCGCCCGCCAGATGCACCGCGCGCACCGTGTCGCCGGGCCAGTGGCGCAGCCATTCGCGCCGCGCCACCGCGGCATCAGCGATGTCGAACCGGCGCGACTGGCCGGACAGGTGCAGCAGCACGCCGATGGCGGCGATGCCCAGCACGACCAGCGGCAACAGGATCGACAACGGCATGGGGCCCTCCCTCGGGGTGTCAGAAGAACCGGCGCAGGGGGCGGCTGTCAACGCTCACCCTGCGTCAGAGCACTGGTCTTGACCCGATCGGCAGCCTATCTTTCGCGGCAATGACGGAGGTCGGATGCTGCGCATAGTCTGGATCATCGCCGGCGGTGTGTCGCTGGGCGTGGGGGTGGCGGGGATCGTCCTGCCGCTGGTGCCGACGACGCCCTTGCTGCTGCTGACTGCCTTTTGCTTTGCGCGGTCCTCGCCGCGGCTGGAGATGTGGTTGGTCGAGCATCCGCGGCTGGGTCCGCCGATCCGCGACTGGAGGGCCGAGGGGGCGATCTCGACCCGGGGCAAGACGCTGGCGATGATCGCCATCGCGGCGACCTTTACCCTCAGCCTGGTCCTGCGGCTGCCGTCGCATGTGCTGTTGATCCAGGCGGTGACACTGGGGGCGGTGACGCTGTTCATCCTGACGCGCCCCGGTCCGGGCGGCGGCAACCTGGAATCCTGAGCCGGCGCTTGACACGTCCGGCCTGCGGGCGTTTCGTTGCGCGGGGAACGGACCACAGGGGGCGGTGCTGGTGATCGCGGGATTTCTGAGGCTTGCACGGGTGTTGGACCGGCTGACGCTGGCGCTGGCGACGGTGGCCGGCGGGGTTCTGGTGCTGATGGTGCTGGTCAACGTGGTGCTGCGCTATGGGTTCGGCACCGGCTCGATCAAGATGCAGGATCTGGCGAGCTATGCCTTCTCGGTGTTCCTGATCCTGGCGGTGCCGCTGTGCCACGCGCGCGGCGGGCATGTCCGGGTCGAGGTGATCTCGGAGCGCCTGCCGAAGGGCTATCTGCCGCGCGCCGATGCGCTGGCCTGGGTGCTGTTCCTGGCGCCGGTGTTCGGGCTGATCGTCTGGGCGGGCTGGGGCGAGGTGCTGTTTTCCTGGCAGATCGCCGAGGGCTCGACCACGCCGGGCGGCTTGGGCGGGTTCTATCTGGTCAAGACCGCGCTGCCGGTCGCTGCCGTGCTGATGGTGGTGCAGGGGCTTGCCGCCGTGCTGTCGGGGGTGCGGGCATGAGCGGTCAGGAATGGATGCTGATCGTCCTGTTCCTGGGGCTGTTCGCCGGCATCCTGTCGGGGATCCCGGCGATGCTGGCGATTGCCGGCGTGCCCTTCGTGCTGGCGGTGATCGCCGGGCCGTTCGACCTCTTCAACCTGACCTTCCTGTCCACCTATCCGGCCCGCGTGCTGGGGGTGATGACCAACACACTGTTGATGGCGGTGCCGCTGTTCGTGCTGATGGGCGTGTTTCTGGAACGCGCCAACCTGGCCGAGCGGATGCTGAAGGTTCTGGCGCGGCTGCTGGGGGGCTCACCCTTGGGGATGGCGCTGTCGGTGCTGGGGTTCTCGACGATCATCGCCGCCTCGACGGGGATCATCGGCGCGACGGTGGTGATGCTGGTGCTGATCGCGCTGACACCGATGATCGAGGCCGGCGTGCCGAAACGGCAGGCGGCGGGGCTGATCTGCGCTTCGGGCACGCTGGGGCAGATCATCCCGCCGTCGATCCTGCTGGTGCTTCTGGGTGACCAGATCGGCAATACCTATCTGGAGGCGCAGCAGCGGCGCGGCAATTTCGCGCCCGAGCCGGTGTCGGTGGCCGACCTGTTCGCGGGGGCGATGGTGCCGGGGCTGGTGCTGGTGGGCCTTTATGCGCTGTGGCTGCTGATCACCCTGCGGCCCGGGCGCGCCAAGCGGGTCGGCGCGCATGAGCCTGTGACGCTGGCGGAACTCCTGTTCACCTTCCTGCCGCCGATGCTGCTGATCCTCGCCGTGCTGGGCTCGATCCTGGGCGGCATCGCCACCGCGACCGAGGCCGCGGGGCTGGGCGCCATCGGCGCAGGGCTGATGGCCGCCTTTGCCACCAGTCCGAACCAGGCCGAGCGCGCGGTGATCTCCGTCGCGGGGCTCGCCGCCTTTGCGCTGGTCGCGCTGAAGGTCGCGGGCTTTGGCCGGGCAGGGGCCGACACGCTGGCGGGGATGCTGTCGATTGCCGCGGCGCTTCTGCTGGCGCTGGGCGTGCTGGTCGCGCTGGGGCGGCTGATCGCCGGACGGCTGATGCAGCCGGCGATGGTCGAGACGATCAAGATCTCGGGCATGGTCTTTGGCATCGTCATCGCGGCGTCCATGCTGTCGCTGGTGTTTCGCGGCTTTGGCGGCGAGCGCGCGGTCGAGCACCTGACCCACGCCTTTCCGGGCGGCGAGATGGGGGCGCTGATCGCGGTGATGGCGCTGGTGTTTCTCCTGGGCTTTATCCTGGAGGCAGTCGAAATCATCTATATCGTTGTGCCGCTTTTGGGCCCCGCCGTGCTGTCGGGCGACCTGTCGCCGGTCTGGTTCGCCGTCCTGATGGCGATGAACCTGCAGACCAGTTTCCTGACCCCGCCCTTCGGCTTTGCGCTGTTCTATTTCCGGTCCGTTGCCCCGCCCGAGATCACCACGCTGGATATCTATCGCGGCGTGGTGCCCTTCGTGCTGATCCAGATCGCCGCGCTGGCGCTGGTGTTTCTGTTCCCCGGGCTGGCCACCTGGCTGCCCGACCTGATGTTCAACTGAGTTCAACCACGGAGGATAACGATGAAACGCAGAACCTTCCTGAAGAGCGGCGCGGGCCTGGCCGCTGCGGTGCCGTTGGCGACCCCGGCCCTGGCGCAGGAGCGCATCGAATGGGCGATGCCCTCGTCCTTTCCGAAACCCGCGCCGGGCGTGGGCACCAACGCCACCCGCTTTGCCGAGCTGGTCGAGGCGATGTCGGGCGGGCGGATCGTGATCACCGTCTATGGCGCGGGCGAGCTGGTGCCGCCTTTTGCCGTCGAGGACGCGGTGCAGGCGGGCAACGCGCCGATCGGTCACGGCACGCCCTATTACGCGGCCTCGAAAACCGCCGCTGCGCACTGGTTCACTGGCGTGCCCTTTGGTCTGACCGCGAACGAGCATTACGCCTGGCTGCGCTGGGGCGGCGGGCAGGAGATCTGGGACTCGATCTATGGCGAGCGGAACCTGAAGCCTTTCTATTCGGGCAACTCGGGCACCCAGGCCGGCGGCTGGTTCAAGAACCGCATTGAATCACTCGCGGATCTGCAGGGCCTCAACATGCGCATCGCCGGTCTGGGCGGCGAGATGATGCGCAAGCTGGGCGTGAACGCCATCCTGATGCCCGCGACCGAGATCTTCCAGTCGCTGCAATCGGGCGCGATCGACGCGGCCGAATGGGTCGGCCCGCTGCTGGATCAGGCGTTCGGCCTGCAGCGCATCACCAACCTGTGCTATACGCCCGCCTATGCCGAACCCGCCGCCGCCCTGCAGGTGGTCGTCAACACCGAGGTCTGGGCCGGGCTGGCCGATGACCTCAAGGCGATCGTCGAGGCCGCCGCGCTGCAATGCGCGATGGAGACTCTGGGTCAGTTCGATTATCTCAACGTCGGGGCTATGGCCTCGCTGCAGGACGGCGGGGTCGAGTTCCTCGAGTTCCCGGCGGATGTTGTCGCGGGGATGAAATCGGCCTGGGCCGAGGTGCTGGAAGAGCAGCGCGCGGCCAGCGCCGATGCCGCCCGCGTGCTGGAAAGCTACGAGGCCTATCAGGCGGGCGCCGTGGGCTATGCCAATGCCTTTGTCGGGCGCTATCTCGCGGCGCGCTGAACTCTGGGGACGGCAAAAGGGAAGGGGGGCTGCGGCCCCCTTTTTTCATGCCCTGTAGCCGCGCGATGGCGACAGTCAGGGATTGCAGGATGCCCGAGCATGTATACATTGAATGTATACATGGAGGGGCGCATGGCCGAGAGCAAAACCGTCAACCTGACCAAGAATGCGGTTTACGCGCTGCGCCAGAAGGTGCTGCACGGCGGTCTGCCGGGGGGCACCCGGCTTTTTGAGGTGGCGCTGTCCGAGGAACTGCAGATTTCCCGAACCCCGGTGCGCGAGGCGATGTCGCGGCTGGCCGAAGAGGGGCTGCTGGAGCGCGCGCCTGGCGGCGGCTTTCAGGTGCGCTCGTTTACCCGCCGCGACGTGACCGATGCCATCGAGTTGCGCGGCGTGCTGGAAGGGACCGCGGCGCGGCTTGCCGCAGAGCAAGGCATAGACAGGGAAAGCCTGAAGGAAATCAATACCCTGCTGGATCGTCTGGACGGCTGCTTTGGCAGCGCCGATGCGCCGGCGGATTTCGATTCCTATTCCGAGCTGAACGCGCAGTTTCACACGCAGCTGGCCGGTTTGTGCGGCAGTTCGGTGATTCAGCGCGAGTTGGAGCGCGTGAAATCGCTGCCCTTTGCCTCGCCCTCGGCCTTTGTTCTGGGGCGGCCGGACAAGGCGGCGTCGCACCGCTCGCTGCTGGTCGCACAGGCGCAACACCGGGCGCTGGTGCAGGCGATTGCCGCGCGCGAAGGGGCGCGGGCCGAAGCGATTGCGCGCGAGCACGCACGAATCGCGCGGGGCAACCTGGAGGACGCTTTCGGGGCTGATATCCCTGGGGTCGAGAGCATGCCGGGCCTGTCGCTGATTGTGCGATGAAGGGCCGTGCATACATGATTTGACAAATTCGCCGCAGCCGGCGCGATTTTTCTTGCGTTTCGGTCTCTCTGATCTCAGTGTGTATACATTCACTTTGGAGGAGAATCGACATGGCTGTAACCAGCCTTGAAGCCCTGATCGCGGCGAATGGCGGCAATGCCGTTAACATCCTGCGCAATTCCAAGATCGGCATGTATGTCTATCCGGTCGTTGCGCCCGAATTCTCGAACTGGCGTGTCGAACAGGAAGCCTGGCGCAAGACCGCCGTTCTGTTTGACCAGACCCACCACATGGACGAGGTGATCGTCGAGGGTCCGCAGGCGACCGAGTTTCTGGCCCATCACGGCATCAACTCGTTCTCGAATTTCGACCTGAACCGCGCCAAGCACTATGTTCCGGTCACCCCCGCCGGGCATGTCATCGGCGACCACATCATCTTCCGCGAGCGCGAAGACAAGTACATCCTGGTGGGCCGCGCGCCGACCTCGAACTGGCTGATGTTCGCGGCCTCCTATGGCAACTGGAACGTGCGTCTGCGTTATGACCCGCGCTCGCCCAGCCGCCCGGAAGGCGAACGCGTCCTGCGCGAGCACTACCGCTTCCAGATCCAGGGCCCCGATGCGCCGGCGATCTTTGAAAAGATGAACGGCGGACCGATCCCGGACATCAAGTTCTTCCACGTCGACTGGATCAACATCGGCTCGAAGAAGGTGCAGGCGCTGCGTCACGGCATGTCGGGTGCGCCGGGCCTCGAAGTCTGGGGCCCCTACAAGGACAAGGACTATATCCAGTCCACCATCATGCAGGCCGCGCGCGATGCCGGCGTGAACCTGGTCCAGTGCGGCAGCCGCGCCTATTCGACCAACACGCTGGAATCGGCTGGATCCCCTCGCCGCTGCCGGGCATCTACACCGGCGACGGCATGACCAAGGCCTATCGCGAATGGCTGGGCGTCGACATGTATGAAGCGGCGGGCGCCATTGGCGGCTCGTATGTTCGGACAACATCGAGGACTATTACGTCAATCCGTTCGAACTGAGCGATGACTTCTACATTGGCTGGAAGAAGAAGGACTTCGTCGGCAAGGCCGCGCTGGAGAAGATCAAGGCCGAAGGCGCCAAGCGCAAGAAGGTCACCTTCGAGTGGAACCGCGACGATGTGCTGAAAGTGATCGCTTCGGCCTTTGAGCAGGGCACGCCCTACAAGTGGATCGACTTCCCGCAGCCGAACTATGCGTCGTCCTCGGCCGACATGGTCGTGAACGAGGCCGGCAAGATGGTCGGCATGTCGATGTTCAACGGCTACAGCTATAACGAACGCTGCCTGCTCAGCCTGGGCGTGGTCGGCACCGACGTGCAGGTCGGCGATATCCTGACGCTGAAATGGGGCGAGCCCGAGCCCACCGGCAAGACCTCGACCGAAGAGCACAAGCAGGCCGAGATCCGCGTCCGCGTGGCGCCGACGCCCTATTCGTCGGAAGCGCGCGAAAACTATGCCGACAGCTGGCGGACCCGCTCCAGCTGAGGGCACTGATCCGCGGCGGGGCCGGTTGGCCCCGCCGTTCTTCGTTGCGCGTGCAGGTTTTCACAATAGCCGGACCTTATGGTGAGCCACGCGATTTCGATTTGGTTTCCCAGCAACTTCGGCCATAGTGAGCCCGCGCGTTTGCCGTCTAACCCGGGGAGGAGAGCCCCGGGATACAACTGGGAGGAATTACCATGCTCGATCTGACCACCGTTCGCATGACCGGTGCAGCCGCGGTTGCCGCCGCGATGCTGGCTGCGCCTGCGGGCGCCGAAACCCTGCGGCTGGCCCACTGGGTGCCGCCGCAGCACACGCTGACCGCCTCGACCATCGAGCCGCTGATCGCTGCGACCCAGGCCTCGGGGCTGGAGATCCAGGTCTATCCGGGCGGTGAACTGGGTGCCGGCCCGCTGGAGCAATACGCCCGCGTGCTGACCGGCGTGGCCGATATCGTCTGGGGGCTGGAAGGCTATACCTCGTCGCAGTTCCCGCGCACGATGATCGCGGAGCTGCCGGGCGCGCTGCCCGAGGGCATGAACGGCTATGACATGCTGTGGAATGCCTATGACGCGGGCCAGCTGGCCGACGAGTTCCCGGGCACCGTGCCGCTGGCGCTGTGGCTGTCGGAACCCAACGTGTTCATCATGCGCGACCACGACATCCGCACCCCGGCCGACCTGGCCGGGTTGAAGATCCGCGTGTCGGGTTCGGCGGCTGCCGCCGCGGTCGAGGCCTTGGGCGCGACCCCGGTGCAGATGCCGGCGGGCGAGATCTATAACTCGCTGCAGACCGGCCTGATCGACGGCGTGATCACCGGCGCCTCGGCGATTGGCGACTTCCGTCTGGACGAGGTGGCGAACAGCTATACCCTGGGTGCGCCGCTTGGCCGGATCTCGTTCTATCTGGTGATGAACGCTGACCGCTACAACAGCCTGCCCGAAGGGGAACGCGCGGCGCTCGACTCGATCGCCGGTCGCCCTCTGTCGGCCTCGGCCGAGGCTGGCTGGAACGCCCGCGCCCAGCAGGTGATCGAGCAGATCAGCGCCACCGGTGACAACACCGTCTACACCCTGACCGCCGACGAGGCCGCCGCCTTTGGTGCGCTGACCCTGCCGGTGCGTGATCAGGTTGTCGCCGGCATCGACGGTGGCGAAGACGTCCTGCACACCATGCAGGGTATGTAACGTGCTGCGCACGCTCGACATGATTGCGGCCAGGGCTACTGCCCTGGTCGCGCTTCTTGGCACCGTCGGTCTGGTGGCCGAGGTGGCGGTGATTCTGGTCGACGTGATCGGCCGCTATTTCGGCACGCCGCTGCGCGGCGCGCAGGACATCACCCAGATGTCGATGCTGGTGCTGGTGTTTGGCGGTATGGCGCTGTGCGACCGGATCGGCGGGCATATCGCCGTCGATGTGTTCGAACGGATCTTTCCCGACTGGCTGAAGCGGACGACCGATATCGCCGGGGCGCTGCTGGGGGCTGCAATCTTTGGCGGGATCGCCTGGAACATGTGGAAGAGCGCGGCGATGTCGTCGATGCTGCGGCAGTCGACGAATATCATCAACCTGCCGTTCTCCTGGTTCAAATACTTCATCGTGGTGACCTGCATCGTCACCGTTTTCGGCATGCTGGCGCGCGCCTTGTCGCTGTCGCTGGGCGGTGCGCTGGCGCCGCATAAGGAACTCGTCGAATGACCGATTTCGCCATCGGCATGTGGGGCATGGGCGCGCTGTTCGTGATGCTCGCGCTGCGCATTCCCGTCGCCTTTGCCATGTTCGCCGTGGGCTTTGTCGGCATTTCACTGCTCAACGGCACCCGCGCCGCGATGAGCTATCTGGCGACCGAGAGCTTTACGCTGTCCAGCAGCGCCGAGCTGGTCGTGGTGCCGCTGTTCATCCTGATGGGCAACGTCGCAACCGAGACCGGCATGAGCCGGCGCCTCTATGACGCGGCCTATGCGATCATCGGTTCGGTGCGGGGCGGGCTGGCCTCGGCCACGGTGATCGGCTGCGGCGGGTTCGCGGCGCTGTCGGGGTCGTCGGTGGCTTCGGCATTGACGATGGGCAAGGTCTCGCTGGGCGAGATGGAGCGGTTCAACTATGACCACCGGCTCAGCACCGGCGCGGTCGCCGCGGGCGGCACGCTGGGCATTCTGATCCCGCCGTCGACCGGGTTCGTGATCTACGCGATCCTGACACAGGAATCGATCGGCCGGCTGTTTCTGGCGGGCGTGCTGCCGGGTCTGCTGCTGCTGTTGATGTTTGTGCTGACCGTGACCCTGCTGTGCTGGATCAACCCGGCGATGGGGCCGGCCGGTCCACGCACGACGATGAACGAGAAACTGGCCGCGATGATCGGCGCGCTGCCGATTGTCAGCGTGATCCTGATCACCATCGGCGGCATCTATACCGGGATCTTCTCGCCGGTCGAGGCCTCGGCGGTCGGTGCGGGCCTGATCATCGCCATCGGCCTGATCACCCGCAAGCTGACGCTGCGTGCCTTCTGGGCGGCGGCGCAATCCTCGGTCACCACCACCGCGACGGTGATGCTGATCCTGATCGCCGCGCATATGATCAACCCGTTCCTGGCGCTCAGCCATATCCCGCAGGAGTTCGGCACCTTCCTGGCTGGGCTGAACCTGCCGCCGCTGGTAATCCTGGCGCTGATCCTCGGCAGCTACCTGATCCTGGGCTGCTTCCTGGAAGGCTTCGCGATGCTGGTGCTGACGATGCCGATCTTTTTCCCGATCGTGCAGCAACTGGGCTTCGATCCGATCTGGTTCGGCGTGCTGGTGGTGCTGACGCTGGAAATGGGGCTGATCTCGCCGCCGGTGGGGATCAACGTCTTCATTGTCAAATCGGTCGCGCCGCATGTCGATCTGGGCACGATCTTTCGCGGCGTGATCCCGTTCTGGATCGCGATGGTGGTGACGCTGATCATCCTCGTCGCCTTCCCGCAGATCTCGCTCATCATGCCCAACACGATGATCAATTGAGCCCATGACGACCACGCTTCTGATCCCCGGCCTGCTCTGTGACCGCTTCGTCTGGGAGCCGGTCCTGACCCGTCTGCCGGCCGAGGTCGCCGACCTTTCGACGCAGGACAACCTGACCGTGATGGCGCAGGACCTGCTGGCGCGCACCCCGGGCCCGCTGAACGTCGCAGGTCACTCGATGGGCGCGCGCGTGGCGATGGAGATGGCGCGGCTGGCGCCCGACAGGGTCGTCAAACTGGCGCTGCTCGACACCGGCATTCACCCGCTGCGCCCCGACGAGCCGCCGAAACGCGCGGCGATCGTCAAGCTGGCCTATGACGAGGGAATGCAGGCGCTGGCGGATCGCTGGCTGCCGCCGATGGTGGCCGAGGAAAACCAGTCGAACGCGGCGCTGATGGCGGGGCTCAGGGCGATGGTGCTGCGCAAGACCCCCGATCTGCACGCACGTCAGATCAAGGCGCTGGTCGACCGGCCTGATGCCTCGGCCTATCTCGCGCAGATTACCTGTCCCACGCTGCTGGTGGTCGGGCGCGACGATCAGTGGTCTCCGGTCAACCAGCATCAGGAGATGCTGGCGCTTCTGCCCAACGCCAGGCTGGAAATCGTCGACCACGCCGGCCATTTCGCCCCGGTGGAACAGCCCGAGGCGGTGACCGGCCTGCTGGCCGATTTCTTCGGCTAAGCGCATGTTCTTTCTGATGGAATGCCGCCACCACCCGGGCCGCGACGCGGATCGCGACCGGCTGCGGCCGAGCCACCGCGACTGGGTGAAATCGGGGGGCGCGGGGCTGGCCTCGGTGCTGATCGGCTCGGCGCTCTGGGCCGATGACGGCACCGCGCTGGGGCATTGGGGCATTCTGGAAGCTGCCACGCCCGAGGCCGCCCGCGCCTTTGCCGAGGGCGACCCCTTTGCCATCGGCGGTGTCGTTGCCGATATCGCGCTGACCCGGCTGGCCGACACATTCATGGCCGACCGCATCGCGCCGCGGATGACCGCCTAAAGCTCCAACGCCACGATCCGCGCCCTCAGCCGGTCGAGGAACGCCGCGACAGCGGGCGGCAGCGGCGCGCCCGCGACCCGGGTCACGCCGACTGGCACGCGGGCATCGGGCAGGTCGATCTCGAGCCGCCGCAAGGCCGGGTTCAGCGCCCGCAGCCGCTCGTGGTTATAGCACAGCAGGGCGACCAGCTCGCTGCCGACGATCATCTGCTCGGCATTGGCGAAGGAAAAGATCTCGCAGGGCTGGGTCCGCGGCGGCTCGGGCGCGTCGCGAAAGAAGGCCTCGAAATACCGCCGGACCGGGGTGCCGTGGGGGGCGACGCTCCATTGCAGGCGGGCCAGCGCGGCCACCGTCAGCGGCGCGTCGTGGCACGGATGGTCATGGCGCGCGATCATCGTGAAATGCTCGTCGTAAAGCGGCTCTTCGCTCAGGCCGGGCAGGGGGGCAGGGTCGCGCAGGCTGCCCATGATCAGGTCGATCTCGCCGCGCTGCAGGGCCTGAGCCAGCATCGTATAGCTGCCCGGGATCGCCACCAGCCGCACATGCGGATGCGCGGCGGTCAGTTCGGCAAAGGCCTCGACCACCAGATTCTGCCCGGAGAACGGCAGCATCCCCACCGCGACGCGCCCCGTCAGTCCGGTCTGCGACTGGCCCAGAAGGCCGGGCAGCCGCGCCAGATCCCCGGCGATTGCGTCCCAGACCGCGGCGAGGCGCAGCGCTGCGGGGGTGGGCTCCATCCCCGTGCGGTGGCGGCGAAAGAGTTGTGGGCCGACGAATCCGGCCACATCGCGCAGGGCCTGGCTGACCGCGGGCTGGCGCACTCCCAGCACCGCCGCCGCGGCGGAAACGCTGCCCGACCGCGCCACCGCCGTCACTGCCCGCAGATGCCGCCAGCGCGCATGCACCGCCAGCCGGGCCGGGCGGCCAGTGTCATCGCGCAGGCTGTCATCGAGCGTTTCCAACGCCGCCAGGATGCGCTGGCATTGCCGCGCCACCACATCGCCCGCGCCGGTGGTCTCGCTGCCTGACCAGCCGCGCTGGAACAGCACCGTGCCGAGGCGCTCCTCGGACGCGCGGACATGGCGCGACAGCGAGGGCTGCCCGAGGTTCAGCGCCTCGGCGGCCTGTGCGCTGCGCCGGTGCTCGGCCAGCGCGCGGATCGCGCGGACTTGCACCGCGGACAGGGTGGAGGTGGGGGTGCTCATGGCCTGATATAAGCAAACTGTCGGCTATTATTCAAACTCGACATAAGCATGCCGGGGCTGCGCGCGCTAGAACGGATCAACCGCGACGTGGAGGACTGCGCATGCCGATCAAGACCCTCGAAGACAAGCTGAAGGCCGAGGGGAACCCGGTCCGCATGATGTATAACGCGCAGACCGGGCGCTATCAGTTCCCGGTCCAGGCCGAATTCACCCACTGGGCCGAGGAGCAGCGCGCCTGGCGCGAAAGCGTGGCGCTGATGGACCAGTCGTTCCACATGACCGACCTCTACATTCAGGGGCCGGACACCATCCGCCTGCTGGAATCGCTGGCGGTCAACAGTTTCAAGGGCTTTGGCCGCAACAAGGCCAAGCAGATCGTCTGCTGCAACGACGACGGCTATCTGATCGGTGATGCCATCGTCTTTGGCCTCGAGGATGACGCGGTCAACATCGTCGGCCGCCCGGTGCTGCCGAACTGGATCCAGTATCACGCCGAAACCGGCGACTGGGACGTCACCGTCACCCGTGACGAACGCAAGCTGGACAACCCCGACGCGCCGCGCCTGACCTATCGCTATGAAATCCAGGGCCCGCGCGCGCTGGATTTGCTGAACGCGGTGAACGAGGGCGGGCCGCTGACCACCAAGTTCTTCAACATGGGCGAGATCACCATCGCCGGCTGCACGGCGCGCACGCTCAGCCACGGGATGGGCGGCGCGCAGGGGCTGGAACTCTGGGGGCCGTTCGCGGAAGGTCCGCGCGTCAAGGCGGCGCTGGTCGCGGCGGGTGCGGCCTATGGGCTGCGGCTGGTCGGCTCGCGCGCCTATGCGGCGGCGGCGGCGGAATCGGGCTGGGTGCCCTCGCCCTTGCCGGCGATCTATTCGGGGGCCTCGACCAAGGCCTATCGCGAATGGCTGGCGGCAAACAGTTTCGAGGCGGTCAGCACGATCGGCGGCAGCTTTGTTTCGGACATTGTCGAAGATTACTACCTGACGCCCTGGGATCTGGATTACGGCCGGGTGGTGAAATTCGACCATGAGTTCATCGGCCGCGCCGCGCTGGAAAAGATGGCCGCCGGCCCGCACCGGCGCAAGGTGACGCTGGTCTGGGACGCCGACGATGTCGCGGGCCTGTTCCGCGGGCTTCTGGATGCCGAGGGCCTCGCGCCGAAGATCATGGAAATGCCGGCCTCGCATTACGCGGCCTATCCCTATGACATGGTGATCAAGGACGGCCACCAGGTCGGCGTGTCGATCACCCCCGCCTATTCCGCGAACGAACGCGCCTGGATCTCGCTGGCGATTGTCGAGCCCGGGCTGGCCGAGACCGGCACCGAGCTGGCGGTGGTCTGGGGCGAGCCCGACGGCGGCTCGCGCAAGCCCTCGGTCGAGCGTCACCGGCAGGTGAGCGTGAAAGCGACCGTGTATCCCTGGCCGATTCACGAGGCCAGCCGTCTGACCTATCGCAAGCAAGATTGAGGAGACCCCCGATGGCCCTGTTTTCCCTGCGTTCCAAAGGCCCCGTCGAGAAGTCCGGGGCGCTCTCGGCGCTGCTCGAGGGCGCGTCGATCGAGGTGATGCCGCGCACCGCCGCCAAGATCGAAAGCTTTCGCGACCTGTTGCCGGCGGGCACCCGGGTCTATGTCGCGCATATCGAGGGGACGCCGATCGACGAGATGGTGGCGACCGCCCGCCGCCTGACCGACGAAGGGTTCGCCGCCATGCCGCATGTGCCGGCGCGGATCATTCCCGACCGCGCAACGCTGGAGACCTGGCTGAAACGCTACCGCGAGGAAGCCGGCGCCAGCCAGGCGCTGGTGCTGGCGGGCGGTGTGGCGACGGTGGCGGGCGCGTTTGCCTCGTCCATCGACTTGCTGCAAACCGGGTTGTTCGATGAGCTGGGCTATACCCGCCTGCATGTCGCCGGCCACCCCGAGGGCAACAAGGACATCGACCGCGACGGCGGCACGGCCGAGGTCGACAAGGCGCTGCTGTGGAAACAGGCCTATGCGGCGAATTCGGATGCCGAGTTTGCCATTGCCACGCAATTCGCCTTTGACGCGGCACCGGTGATCGCCTGGGCCGAGCGGCTGAAGGGCCTGGGGATCACGATGCCGATCCATCTGGGCGTGGCCGGGCCGACCAAGCTGCAAACGCTGATCAAGTTCGCCATCGCCTGCGGCGTCGGCCCCTCGCTGGCGGTGCTGCAGAAACGCGCGCTGGATCTGTCGAAGCTGCTGGTTCCCTTCGAGCCGACCGAGATGCTGGCGCAGATCGCCGCTTACAAGGCGGCGAATCCCGACAGTTTGCTGGAGCGGGTGCATCTGTTTCCGCTGGGCGGGATCAAGGCCTCGGCGGAATGGCTGGGCGAGAACCGGTAGGATTGGGGGGCTTCTCGTCCCCCCGGCGCCATTGGGCTTGAACCAATGGCGCACTCAATGGCGACCCCCTCGCCAAAGAGGGTTTTCCACCCCCTTTGGAAACCCCCGAGGATATTTGAGACGCAAAGATGGGGTCAGGGGCGGAGTGTCTTGAGCCAGGCGAGGCTGTCGTCGGTAGGGCCGGCGGGGCGGTATTCGGCGCCGAAAGGGCCGGTCCAGTCGAGTGACGGCAGGAGTGCTGCGTAATCGAGATCGCCGTGGTCGGGCGCGCCGCGGTCGGGGACGGCGGCGAATTGCACATGGCCGATCTGCGCGCGCAGGGCGTCAAAGCGGGGGGCAACGGCCGCTGGCCCGTCGATCCGGGCGATGTGGTAGCAGTCGAAGAGAATTTTCAGTGCCGGGTGATTCAGTGCCTCGATCAGGGCCGCCGCCTGGTCGAGGGTGCCCAGCGTATAGCCCGGTGCGTCCCGCGGGTTCAGCGGTTCGATCAGCACCGTCAGGCCAAGCGGTGCGGCGCGGGTGCAGGCATGGTGCAAGTTATCTGCAAAGATCCCCAGGCTGCCGCCCGTGCCGGCCATCACATGCACCGCACCCGCGCCGATCGCGGCGGCATAGTCCAGTCCCTCGTCGATCGCCGCGCGCCCCGCGGGGCCGGGCAGGGCGGCGAGGCCGAAACTGTCACCAGGGCGGGTGTTCAGGGACAGCATAGGCAGGCCGGTGTCCGCCAGCGCCGCGCGCATATCGGCCGGTGGGGTTTCATAGGGCCAGTGGCATTCGACCGCATCAAAACCGGCGTGGGCGGCGGCGCGGATCGCCTCGGGCAACGGGCGGTCGGTCCAGAGAAACCCGAGGTTGGCCGAAAATCGCATCAGCCCAGCAGCTTGCCCATATGGCGCATGGCCAGCGCATAGCCGTGGATGCCAAAGCCTGCCATCACCGCATCGGCGCGCAGGCTGACATAGGAATGGTGGCGGAAGGCCTCGCGCTTGTGCACCTGGCTGATATGGACCTCGATCACCGGGCCCTCGAAGGTGTTGAGCGCATCGAGCACCGCCACCGAGGTATGGGTCAACGCCGCCGGATTGATGATGATCCCGGCTGCCTGTTCGCGCGCCTCGTGGATCCAGTCGACGATCTGCCCCTCCCAGTTGGACTGGCGCTGCACCACCGACAGGCCGAATTCCGCCCCGACCGCGCTGCAGGTCCGCAGCACATCGTCCAGCGTGTCGCTGCCATAGATCTCGGGCTGGCGTTTGCCCAGCAGGTTCAGGTTCGGGCCGTTCAGGATATGGATCGTCTTGCTCATCGCATCGTGCCGAAAAAAGGGGCGGTTGCGGCAGTTTAGGCGGATCGGTGGCGCGGCGCCAGACTGCAGCGGCCCTGCACCGGCGGGAAGTCGCGGAAACCCATCACGGCTGCGTGCACCCCACTGCGCAAAGACCCGATTTCGCGGTAACCTGTGCTGGCTGGACAACAGAAGAGGCCCAGGAGAGGCTATGCGGGATATCGCGACCTTTACCGCGCTGACGCGCTTTGGCCTGGGGGCAGCTCCGGACGACGAGGCAGCCGTGGACACGGCCGGCGGCCCGCAGCCCTGGCTTCTGGCGCAGATCGCCCGTTCGCCGCAGACTCCGGCGCCGCTGGCCGGGTTCCGGGCCTCAGCGGATATTCTGGCCGGGATCTGGCGCGCGCGTGCGGCCGAGGGACGCGACGCCGAACGCGAGGCCATGCGGCAGGCTTATCGGGGCGATTACCGGCCCGAGTTGCGCGCGCGGGGGCTCTATCTGGCGCAGGCGCCCGACAGTTTTACCGAGCGCATGGTGCTATTCTGGTCGAACCACTTTACCGTCTCCTCGGCGCGGCGGGCGATCGGCGCGGCAATCGCCGCCTATGAGCGCGAGGCGATCCGGCCGCATGTGTTCGGGCGGTTCTCGGATATGCTGCGGGCGGTGGTCCGGCATCCGGTGATGCTGGTCTATCTGGATAACACGGGGTCGGTCGGGCCGAACTCGCGGGTCGGCCGGCGGCGGATCGCGCGGACCGGGGCGGAAACCACCCTGAACGAGAACCTCGCACGCGAGGTGCTGGAGCTGCACACGGTCGGCGTGCACGCAGGCTATGACCAGGAGGACGTGATCGCCCTGGCGCAGGTCCTGAGCGGCTGGTCGCATGGAGGGCAGCGCCGGCGCGACGCGCCCGAGGCGGTGCATGGCGGGTTTGAGTTCATCCCGGCCTTTCACGAGCCGGGGGCCAAGACGATCCTGGGCGTGCGCTATGACGAGGATGGCGAGGACGAGGGGCTGCGGGTGCTCGACGATCTCGCCCGGCATCCGGCGACGGCGATGCATCTTGCGACCAAGCTGGTGCGGCATTTCGTGGCCGACGACCCGCCCGAGGACGATGTCCGCCGCATCGCCGCGGTGTTCACGGACAGCGGCGGCGATCTGGCGGCGGTGTCGCGGGCGGTGATCGACCTGCGCTCGGCCTGGGCCACGCCGCTGGGCAAGGTAAAATCGCCGCAGGACTATGTCATCAGCGCGAACCGGGCTGCGGCGATGGATGATGTGCCGCAGCGCGATCTGATTCAGCCGATGGGCCTCTTGGGGCAGGAAACCTTTGCCGCGCCGTCGCCGCAGGGCTGGGGCGACACGGCGCGCGACTGGCTGACGCCCGAGGCGCTGATGACCCGCATCGAATGGGCACGCCGCTTTGCCGCGACCTGGCCCGCCGGACGCAACCCGGCCGAGGTGCTGGATGCCACCGTCGGGCCGGTCGCCAGCGCGGCGCTGCATCAGGCGGTGGCGCGCGCACCCTCGGGTGATGCGGCGATTGCGCTGATCCTGGTCAGCCCTGAATTTCAGAGGAGATAGGTCGATGGACCGCCGTCGTTTCTTGATGACTTCGGGGGCCGGGCTGATGGCGGCCCTGGCCGGCAATGGCGTGGCCTTTGCCGCGGCACCGACCGAAAAACGGTTCGTTTTCATCTTCTTGCGCGGCGGTCTTGATGGGCTGCATGCGCTGGCGCCCTATGCCGATGCCGACTATCGGCGGCTGCGTCCGCGGATTGCACTGGAGCGCGATGCGGTGATCGACCTCGACGGGTATTTCGGCCTGCACACGGCGATGGAGGGGCTGATGCCGCTGGTGCGGGCAGGCGAACTGGCTTTTGTTCCGGCGGCCGCCACCGGTTATCGTGAGCGGTCGCATTTCGATGCCCAGAATATGCTGGAGAACGGCAGCGGCGTGCCCTATGGCGCCCGGGATGGCTGGCTGAACCGGGCGATCCTGGGGTTGAACGCGGGCGACCGGCGGCTGGGCCTGTCGCTGGGGCCGACGGTGCCGCTGATCCTGCAGGGGCAGGCCGATGTGCAGAGCTGGTCCAACGACACCTTGCCGGACGTGGATGCGGATTTCCTGACCCGGGTGGCGGGGCTCTATCAGCAGGATCCGGCCTTTGCCGATGCGTTCCACGACGCCCAGGGCGCGATCATGCCCGATGTCGACATGGCCGGGATGAATGGCCAGATCGGGGCCGCGCGCAATTTTCCGCTGTCGGCGCAGGCGGTTGCGGCATTGCTGGCCGAGGCCGCCGGGCCGCGGGTTGCGGTGATGGACCTGCAGGGCTGGGACACGCATTTCGCGCAGCCGGTGCGGTTGCGCGACCTGTTGCGGCTGTTGTCCGAGGGGTTGGTGGCGCTGCGCGAGGGTCTGGGGCCTGTCTGGCGCGACACCGTGGTGATGGTCGGCTCGGAATTCGGGCGCACGGCGGCCGAGAACGGCAACAACGGCACCGACCACGGCACCGGCGGGCTGGCGATGCTGGCGGGTGGGGCGGTGAATGGCGGGCGCATTCTTGGCGACTGGCCGGGGTTGAGCGCCCGTGCGCTGTTCGAAGAGCGTGACGTGCTGGCGGTCAATGCCTATGAGAGCCTCTTCAAGTCGGTGCTGATCGACCATCTGGGGCTGGGTGCGGCCTATGTCGAAGGGGCGGTTTTCCCGAACGCGCGCGGGATCGCGCCGATGAGCGGCTTGTTGCGGGTCTAGATCAGTGCGGGGATCCCGCCGGGCAGCAAGGCGCTGAATTCGTCAACCAGCCGGTCCGCGGCCGACAGGTCGCCCGCCTTGGTATAGATCCCGGGCGAAACGATGCACCGGAGCCCCGCGCCCTTGGCCGAGGCCAGCCCCATCGGCGTGTCCTCAAAAGCGACGGCGCGCGCCGGTGGCAGGCCGAGGCGGTCCAGCGCCAGCCGATAGACGTCGGGCGCGGGTTTCTTGGCCGTCACCTCGTCGCCGCAGGCCAGCACGTCGAACACGTCGCTGGACACAGCGCCGAAACAGGCCGCGCAGAGGGCGTCGACATTGGGGCGGCTGGTGGTGGTCGCCACGGCCAGTTTCAGCCCGGCCGCGCGCGCCATCGCGATCAATTCGGGAATGCCGGGGCGCAGGGTCAGCCCGCCCTTGGCCATCAGCGCGGCGTAACGTGCGGTCTTGTCGGCGTGCAGTGCCGGCACGTCGATGCCGTCCGCGCCGATTTCGGTCAGATAGCGGGTGATCCGCTCCTTGCCGCCGGTGGTGGTCAGCAGCTCGCGATACGCGTCCTGCGACCAGCGCCAGCCCAGACCGGCGGCGGCGAAGGCCGCGTTGAAGGCGCGGCGGTGCAGCTCTTCGGTCTCGGCCAGGGTGCCGTCGACGTCAAAGATCAGCGCCGCCAGGCTCATGCCGGGACGCCGATCAGGCCGGGCAGGGTGGTGAAATCGTCAAAGGCGAAGGCGTGCGGCAGTTCCTCGACCGGGGTTTTGCGATAGCCCAGCGTGAACAGCGCAAAGCGGATGCCGGCGTTGGCTGCGGTTTCTGCGTCGACCTCGCTGTCGCCGACATAGAGCGCGGCCTCGCCAAGGGCGGAAAAGGCCGCGTGCAGGGGCGCCGGGTCCGGTTTCTTTACCGGCAGGCTGTCGCCGCCGATCACCACCGCGAAATGCCGCGTCAGGTCGAGCGCGTTGAGGATCTGCATCGACGGCGCGTGCAGCTTGTTGGTGCAGACCCCCAGCCGATAGCCCGCCGCGCGAAACGCCTCGAGCGCCGCGACGACGCCCGGATAGGGGCGCGACAGGTCGGCGGGATGGGCGGTGTAATGCGCCAGCATCCGGTCGTTCATCGCCGGATGCTGATCGGCGGGGATGCCGCGCGCCTCCATCACCAGCCGCACCAGATTCGGGATGCCGTTGCCGATGAAGCGGGTGACGGTGGCCAGGTCGAGCGGCGGCTGGCCGATATCGGCCAACATCCGGTTCGCCGCGGCGGCGATGTCGGGCGCGCTGTCGATCAGCGTGCCGTCGAGGTCGAAAACGATGGCGCCCGTCATGCCGCGCGTGCGCCCGCCGCCTTTTCGGCCGCCATGCGGATCGCGCGGATGTTCTCGCCATAGGGCGCGGGGTTGGCGACCGAGCCGCCGCGGAACACCGCCGAGCCCGCGACCAGCACATCCGCCCCGGCCAGCGCCAGTTTCGGCGCGGTGCTCGGATCCACGCCACCGTCGATCTCGATATGCACCGGGCGGTCACCGATCATCGACCGGAGCGTGCGCACCTTGCCTGTCATATCGATGAATTTCTGCCCGCCAAAGCCCGGGTTCACGGTCATCACGCAGATCAGGTCGGTCAGATCCAGAAGATGCGCGACGGCCTCGGCCGGGGTGCCCGGGTTCAGGGCCACACCTGCCTTTTTCCCTGTTGCACGAATGGCTTGCAAGGTGCGGTGAATGTGCGGTCCGGCTTCCAGATGGGCGGTGATGATATCCGCGCCGGCGTTGGCGAAGGCCTCGATATACGGATCGACCGGGGCGATCATCAGATGCACGTCCATCACCGTCTTCACATGCTTGCGAAACGCGGCGACGGCGGGCGGGCCAAAGGTCAGGTTCGGCACGAAATGGCCGTCCATGACATCGACATGGACCCAGTCGGCGCCCTCGGCCTCGATGGCCTGGATCTCGCGGCCGAAGTCCGCGAAATCGGCGGACAGGATCGACGGGGCGATCTTGATGGAACGGTCAAAGCTCATCGCGCGTCCTCCAGAGCTTGCATGATCGGGATAAAGGTCTCGGCCTTCAGCGAGGCTCCGCCCACCAGACCGCCGTCGACATCCGCGAGGGAGAAGATGGTGGCGGCGTTGGCGGGCGAGACGGAACCGCCGTAGAGCACGGCGATGTCGCGGTCGGGCAGGCGGTCACGGATAAAGGCATGGACCGCCTGGATTTCGTCCGGCGTGGGGGTCAGGCCGGTGCCGATCGCCCAGACCGGTTCATAGGCGACGATGGTGCTCTCGGCCGTGGCACCTGCGGGCAGCGAACCCGAAAGCTGGGCTGCCAGCACCTCGAGGGTCGCACCGCCGCGATACTGGGCCTCGGTCTCGCCGATGCAGATCACCGCGGTCAGACCGGCGGCCTGCGCCGCGCGGGCCTTGGCGGCCACCGCCGCATCGGTCTCGCCGTGCAGGGCGCGGCGTTCCGAATGTCCGACAATCACGAACTGCGCACCGGCATCGGCCAGCATCGGCGCCGACAGATCACCGGTAAAGGCGCCCTTGGGCTCGGCGTGGCAGTCCTGCCCGCCGAGCGTCACCGACATGTCGCGCGCCGCCATGATCAGCGTCGCGGGCAGACCCAGAAGGGTTTCGACCGCCAGGCCCTGCGCGGCCTGCGCGATGGCCCGGGCCTCGCGCAGGTCGGCAGACACGCCGTTCATCTTCCAGTTTCCGGCGGCGATCCTGCGACGCATCACAGGGTTCCGGCCTTATACCGCTTGGCCATGTCATCGAGCGGGATGGCCTTGATCTTGCTGGCGTTCCCGGCGGTGCCAAAGGCTTCGAGGCGCAGCTTGCACAGGTCGCGCATCGCGTCCATCGCCGGTTTCAGGAACTTGCGCGGGTCGAATTCCTTGGGGTTTTCGGTCGCGATCTTGCGGAACTGGCCGGTCATCGCCATCCGGCAGT
>JACKKE010000007.1 GCA_020637595.1 Rhodobacter sp.
GCACCACCTGATAGTTCCAGGTCGGCACTGCCTTGTGGGTCACGCCCTTTGACGGATACCAGTTCGGGCTGACATAGCCCTGCGCGGCGGTAAAGATCGCCACCACCGGCGTGTCGGGTGCGATCTGCCGGTGCATCGGGTTGGCCAGCGCGACATGGCCCTGGAACCCGTCGCCGTCGCGCAACAGCGGCAGGTGGTTGACCAGAGGCCCCTCGGCCGTCATCGCCACCACCGCCGCCAGCGGGTAGGCCGCGCACAGTGCCGCGATACGGGCGTCGTCGGTTTCCGAAAAATGCGGGGGCGTATACATCGCTCACTCCGGGCAGGGAAAAATGGTCAGCTGCGCGCCCTCGGGCAGGGTCGGGGCAAAATCGGTCAGGGCGGCGCGCATCCCGGCGTCCAGCGCCGGGTCGATGCGGTAGAAGGCCACCGTATCCGAGGCGGCGATCACCCGTGAGGTGGTCAGCGCGGCGATCCGGCACCACTCGGGCGGGATCGCGCCGGCAAAGGCGATGTCATAGACCATCGCCCAGCCGACCCGGCCGGCGGTCAGTGCGCGCAAGGTCTCGACCGTGCGGCCCTGCGTCGCGGTCAGCCGCCGCGCGTCTTCCGAGCCCAGCCCCCAGAGGTCCAGCACCGGCATGTCGTTGCGCCAGGCGACATAGCCCAGGTCGTTGACGGCGACGGGATACGGGAAGAACTCGGTGGCAAAGCGGTGCATCTGGTGGTGCTGCTGGTGGATCGACAGCGCGGCGGCCGGGGTCTGCAGGGTGACCGGCACATAGGCCCAGCCGATCACCGCCAGCGCCAATGCCGCGCCCCAGGCCACCGCGCGTCCCCTCGGCAGCAGCAGCAACGCCACCGCCAGCAGCACCGCGGTCGCATAGACCTCGTAGCGACCGAACCAGCCATAGCGCCCGACCAGCAGATGCGCGCCCAGGACCGCGATTCCCAGGACCGCGACCGCGCGCCCCTCACGCGGCGCGCCGGGGCGCAGGGCGGCGACGGCGAATCCCGCCAGCCCCAGCGCAAAGATCACCCCCCAGCGGTGCGACAGCGCGCGGACGCCGTTGACGATCACCGCGACCAACGCATCCCCCAGGGCCGCATCGGCTGCCGCGGCCGAGGCCTGCGATTTCACCATCACCGAACTGGGCAGCGGCGGCAGCCCCAGCGCCGCCATCGCCGCGCCATAGGCCAGCGTCAGCGCGACCAGCCCGGCCAGCGCGGTCCCCGCCACCCGCCAATGACGCAGCATCGCCAGCACGCCGATTGCCGCCAGCGCCAGCGCGTAACCCTCGAAGCGGATCAGCGCGGCCAGCAGGATCGCTGGCACCAGCCAGCCCGGCGCGGCCCCCTGCGCGGCGCGCCAGACGCCCAGCACCACCGCCAGACTGGCGGCGACATGCAGCGGGTGCTCCATGCCGGTCAGGGGCAGCGCATACCCGTTGACCGCCAGCACCAGCAGCGCCGCCGCCAACGTGGCCAGCCCCACCCCGTGCCGCGCCAGCAGCGGCGCGGCGATCCCCGCCAGCAGCCAGATCGCCAGCGCCTGCCCGGCCAGCGCCAGCACCAGGGGCGCCCAGCCGCCCAGCCCCAGGGCCAGCAGGGGCGCGAGCAGCGGCGCATAGAGCATCGAGGACGAGGGCGAAGCGTGTTCACCCGGGTTGATGCCGTAATTGCCGCGCAGGAGTTCCTCGGCCAGGGCGAGGTGGATATAGGGATCGTCGAGCGTGTAGACCAAAAGCCCCGCGCGGGCCACGATCAGCCCCGCCAGCAGCGCGACCCCGGCCAGCATCAGGGCCAGCGCCAGTGCCTGAAAGCTGCGTGTCGTCATGCGCCTGCGCCCCACCGTTGCCCGCCGATCCTAGCCGCCCCGGGCTGGCAGGAAAAGCACCCCGGTTCCCGCAACAGCAAATGGCCGCAGAGAACTGCGGCCATTCGATCTTTTCGATTGTCTGACGGAAATCAGCGCTTCGAGAACTGGAAGCTGCGGCGGGCTTTGCGCTTGCCGTATTTCTTCCGCTCGACGGTGCGCGCGTCACGGGTCAGGAAGCCCGCGGCCTTCAGCGCGCCGCGCAGCGACGGATCGTAGAGCTGCAGCGCCTTCGAGATACCGTGCTTCACGGCACCCGCCTGGCCCGACAGACCGCCGCCGGTGACGGTGGCCATCACGTCGAACTGGCCTTCGACATTGGCGACTTCGAACGGCTGGCGCAGGATCATCTGCAGCACCGGACGCGCGAAATAGGCGTTGATGTCCTTGCCGTTGACGGTGACCTTGCCCGAACCCGGCTTGATCCAGACGCGGGCGACCGCGTCCTTGCGCTTGCCGGTGGCATAGGAACGGCCCAGCGAGTCGCGGACCGGCTCGCGCGGGGCGGCGTCGTCTTCGACCGGGGCAGCCGCGGCGGCGCCGGCGACGGCGTCTTTCAGCGCGTCGAGGGTTTTGATCTCATCGGCCATGATCATGCGCTCCGGGTATTCTTCGGGTTCAGCGACTTGACGTCGAGAACGGTCGGCTGCTGCGCTTCATGCGGGTGCTCGGCCCCGGCATAGACGCGCAGGTTGGTCATCTGCTGGCGGCCCAGGCGGTTGCGCGAGATCATGCGCTCGACCGCCTTGGTCACGACGCGCTCGGGATGGGCGCCTTCCAGGATCTGGCGGGCCGTGCGGTGCTTGATGCCGCCCGGGTGGCCGGTGTGCCAGTAGTATTTCTTGGCATCGCGCTTGTCGCCGGTCATCTGCACCTTGTCGGCGTTGATGATGATGACGTTGTCGCCCATGTCCATGTGCGGGGTATAGGTCGGCTTGTGCTTGCCACGCAGGCGCATCGCAACGATCGAGGCGAGACGGCCCAGAACGACGCCCTCGGCGTCGATCAGGATCCACTTCTTCTCGATCTCCGCCGGTTTCGCGGTGTAGGTTTTCATGGTCAACCCTGAGAAGTGATTACGGGATTCGGCCACGAGGGACAGCCCCCGCGCCGGATGGGCGTGTTCTAGCGATTTGCCCGTGCAGGTCAAGCGCGTTAGCTTCAGAAAAATACACTGAAAACAATGGCTTGAAAATTGGGTATTATTTTACCCCATGTTTTCGGGCATCTCTGCCCCTCAGCGCAGCTTTGGCGGGCTGGCCGGGTCCATCCCCGGATTGGCCCCGGGCGTCAGCACCTGGTCCTCGGGCATCACAAAGGGGCGCGGCGTCAGCGCCAGACCGACGGCGGCGATCCCGGCCATCGCCGGCGCGGGTGGAAAGATCACGTCGAGGCTGCCGGCCTCAAGCCCCGAGAGCGCCAGCGCCTCGGCCACGGCGCGGGCGACGGCGGGCTGCGCGGCCTCCGGCAGACCGGCGAGCGCCAGCACCTGCCCCAGCGCCCCGCCCTGCCAGCGCACCCCGGCCAGCACCGTCTGCGTCAGGCCCGGCGTGCCCGACAGCCGCCGCTCCAGCGCCGGCACCAGCAGGTCCAGCACGGCAGGCGACAGATCGGGGGCGGCAAAGCTCTCGGGCACGGCACGGGCTTCGTCGGGGGCCGGGGCGGCCAGGGTTCCCGCCAGCCAGGCCAGCGCCTCGGGCGGCAGGAAGGCGGCGTGATCGGCATCGGGGTTGATGACCAGCGACAGAGGCTCGCCGGCACCGGCCAGCATCGCCACCAGCACCCGCCCGGGCAGCGCCGCATAGGCCGAGGCCGCGCCGGCGAACTCGGCCAGGCGCATCTCGCTGTCAAAGGCCAGGACCGCGCGGCCGTCGCTGACCTCGAACACCCGCGGCGCCATCGCATCGCCACTCACCTCGGCATCGAGCAGCACGAACAGCTCGGCCCGGCTGAGTTCGGCGTGAAAGGCCAGCCGCACGGCGGCATCCTCGGGCTGGGCGGCCATGCGGATCAGGGCGGCATCGAGGTCGGTGCTGGGCGCAGGCTGGGTCACAAAGGGCCTCGCTGGGATCGGTTGCGCCCCGGATTTCCGCCCTTTGGCCCGGGTTGTAAACCCCGTGCAGGGGCCCCACATCGGTCTACACGCAGTTTTCACTACCCCCGGGGGGGCCTTTGCGGCATACTCGGCGCAAATTCCGGTCCCCTTTTTTGGACGGCAAGAAAAATCCCGTTAAGCCCTGCATGCTATCATGCCCGGCATCAGGCGGGGCATGAGGCGCATCGATGCTGGAGTTCTACAACGTCAGCAAATCCTTCTGGACCGGGAAGACCCGCAAGGTCATCCTGCACGAAGCCTCGTTCCGCATCGAGCTGGGGCATTCGGTGGGCATCCTGGCGCCCAATGGATCGGGCAAGACGACGATCATCAACATGATGGCAGGGCTGGAGAAACCTGACGAGGGGTCGATCACCCGAACCTGCCGGGTGTCGTTTCCGCTGGGCTTCATGGGCGGCATCAACCACCGCCACACCGCCACCGAGAACGCGCGCTATATCGCCCGTCTCTATCAACTGGACCCGGACGAGGTCGAGGCGTTCTGCCGCTGGATGTGCGATATCGGCGAATATTTCGACATGCCGGTGGGCACCTACAGCGCGGGGATGCGCTCGCGCTTTGCATTCTCGCTGATGCTGGCGATCGAATTCGACCTCTATCTGATCGACGAGGGGATGCCCGCCACCACCGACGTCAACTTCAACCGCCGCGCCGGTGCGATCCTGAAGGAACGGCTGGAAAACGCCACCGTGCTGATCGTCTCGCACCAGGCCGAGACGCTGGAACGCTACTGCAAGTCGGCCTCTGTGCTGCGCGACGGGCAGTTGACCTTCTTTGACACGCTTGAGGAAGCCAAGGCCATCTATGACTACGAAACCCAAAGCTAGGCGCTTCCGCTTGCGGCTGGGCGAAGATACCGCCGGCACGCCGCGCCCGGCGGTTGCGCCGGTCCGTCCCACGCCGCCGCGGTCCGAACAGCCGGCGGAGGCCGCGCAGACGGCGCCCGCTGCGCAGGCCGCGCAACTGGCCCCCGCGGCACAACCATCCAATCCCGGGCGCCCTGCCGCCGCCCAGCCGACAGCGGCCGCAGCCCCCGCGCGCCCGGCCCCCCTCGCGCAGCCGACAGCCGCCGCCCAGCCCCGGACCCCGCGCCCAGCTGCCCGGACCGCGCCCGCCCAGCCCGCCGCGCAACCGGCCACCGCACAATCAATCGTGCCGCAGCCGACCGACGCCCTCTTTGACGAGGTCGACACCCCGCCCGCCGCCCGCACCCGACCCGCCGCGCCGCAGGGCGCAACCCCGCCGCGCCCGGCGCCCTCCGAACACAGCGCAGAACACAGCGCCGATGTCACCGGATCCGCCCGCACCGAGGCCGAGATCGAGGCGATCCGCGCCGAGGAACTCACCGGCCGCCAGCTGCGCATGGCGATGCGCGTGGCACAGCGCAACGGCATCAAGGCGACCTCGGGGATCGAGGCCGTGCGCCTTCTGCGCAAACAGGGCATCGACCCGTTCGAACCCTCGACCCTGCTCGACATCGTGCGCGAGCAGGCCAAGGAATCCCCGAGCCGCGCCCTGACCACCACCGAGCAGCCCAAGCTGCCCAAGGCCTATCGCCAGCCGCCAGTTCCCGCCACGCCCGCACCGCAGACCGCGGTCGATGACGGCAAGCGCCGGGCCGAGATCTCGCGCATCCAGCGCGACATCATGCGCCGCCGCCGCCGCCGGATGGCGCTGCTGGCTGCCCGGCTGATGGTCTTCGTGGGCCTGCCGACGCTGATCGCAGCCTTCTATTTCAACGTCATCGCAACGCCGCTCTTTGCCACCGAATCCGAGTTCATCGTCCAGCAGGCCGACAGCTCGTCCTCGTCCGGGGCGGGGGCGCTGGCCGGCATGTTCGGCGGCGGCTCGATCGGGTCGGCCAACGATTCCCGCTCCGTGCAAAGTTACCTGCAATCGCGCGACGCGATGCGCCGGCTCGATGCCGAGGAAGGGTTCAAGGCCTATTTCCAGCAGGAATCCATCGACCCGCTGCGCCGCCTGGCCCCCGACGCTACCGACGAGGCCGCCTATCGCCTCTTTGAGCGCATGGTTCAGGTCAGCTATGATCCGACCGAGGGCATCATCCGCATGGAGGTGATCGCCGCCGATCCCGAAACCAGCGAACGCTTTGCCCGCGCCCTGATCAGCTATGCCGAGGAACAGGTCGACCAGCTGACGCAGCGGCTGCGCGAAAACCAGATGCGCGATGCCCAGCAACATGTGCAGACCGCCGAACAGAACATGCGCGATGCCCAGCAGCACGTCCTGGACCTGCAGGAACGGTTCCAGGTCTTGTCGAGCGAGGTCGAGGTCAGCCTGCTGACCCAGCAGATCACCAATCTGGAGACGCAGCTGAACCAGGAGCGCCTGGCGCTGGCCGACCTTCAGGCGAATGCCCGCCCGAACCGCGCGCGTCTGGAGCAGGCGCAGCGCCGGATCGCCGCGCTCGAGGACCAGATCACCGCGCTGCGCAGCAATCTGACGGATGGCGGAGCCGATGGCACCTCGCTGGCGCGCGTCCAGCGCGAGCAGCTGATGGCCGAGAGCGACGTCGCCACGCGGCAGATGCTGCTGGCCCAGGCGATGCAGCAACTTGAAGCCGCGCGGGTCGAGGCCAACCGCCAGGTGCGCTATCTGTCGATCGGCGTGACCCCGGTCGCACCGGACGAACCCACCTATCCGCGCGTCTTTGAAAACACCGCTCTCGCGTTCCTGATCTTTGCCGGGATCTATCTGATGGTGTCGATGACCGCGGCGATTCTGCGCGAGCAGGTCACCGGCTGAGGTCCGCCCCGACCTCGGGGACACTTGCGGAAAAGCGGGACAGTTTCCCGGCCTGCGAGGCCTGACATCAAAATAAGACCGACGTTCGCCCCCGCCTCTGCGCGGGGGCGAATTTTGTTCCGGGATCCCCCCGCGGCACACACCACCGTTCCGTGCGGATCAACCGGGCCGGAACCCCCGTCTGCCGGCATTCCGCCCGCCGCCGGGCCCGCCCCTTGCCGAAAAAGCGCCCCCGCGTCAGATCGCGTGCAGACACGACCGCAGCCCGGGCGCCCTGCCCCTGCGCCCCCTCCGATGAACCCCTGATGAACCCCTGAAATCCCGGAGACGCCATGACCCGCTCGTTCCTCCTCGCCGCCGCAGTGGCCTTTGCCCTGCCCCCGATGACCGCCCTCGCCGAAGCCCCCGAAGGCTGGAGCCCGTTGCTCGAACCCGCCGGCCTGGCCGCGCTGCTCGCGGCCAACGGCGACGACATCCGCGTCGTGCAGATCACTGGCGACTATGCGGCCGGGCATATCCCCGGCTCGGGCTGGTCACCCTATGCCGCGTGGCGCTCGGACATGCCCAACCCCGGCGCACTGCGCGATGTCGACCACCTGCAGGCGGTGGTGCGCGAACTGGGCATCGACGCCGACACCCCGGTGGTGGTGGTCCACTCCGGCCGCGATGCGACCGATCTGGGCGCCGCGGCACGGGTCTACTGGACACTGAAGTCGCTGGGGGTCGAAGACCTCGCGCTGCTGAACGGTGGGCTGGCCGCCTGGACCGCCGCCGCGCTGCCGGTCGAAACCGCCCCGGCGAGCTTCTTTCCGTCGGACTTCACCGCGCATTGGTCCGATGCCTGGCGCTCGACCACTGCCGAGGTCGCCACGCTGCAGGCCGAGGGCGGCGCGACGCTGCTCGACGCGCGCCCGGCCGATTTCTTTGACGGCATCACCTGGTCCGTGGCCTCGCCCGGCACGATCCACGGCGCCGACAACCTGGCCTATTCGGACTTCTTCGACGGCACCCGTCTGGTCGGCGCCGAGCGCATCCGCGCGGTCGCCGCGCAGGCCGGCCTGACCGACGGGACGACCACGGTCAGCTTCTGCAACACCGGCCACTGGGCGGCGATCAACTGGTTCGCGCTGAGCGAGGTCGCGGGCTATGACGACGTCCGCCTCTATGCCGAGAGCATGGCCGAATACACCGCCGACGACCTGCCGCTGGACAACGCGCCCAACCGGCTGGTCTATGCCTATCGCGCCACGACGCGCTGGGTTTCGGGGCTGTTCTGATGACACTGCGACGGATCGGACTGGCGCTGATCGCGCTGGCGGTGGTGGCCGGCGGCGCGCTGGCTGCCGGGCCCCGCGCCGGGCTGCTGCTGGCGCTCGGCATCGGCTTTGGCCTGGTGCTGGAGGGGCTGCGGTTCGGCTTTGCCGGACCCTGGCGGTTGATGCTGGTCGAGCGCGACGCCCGCGGCTTGCTGGCGCAGCTTCTGGCGATTGCGCTGTTTGCCGCGGTGGCCTTTCCGCTGCTCGCCGCGAACCCGCTGGAACTGGCGCCGGCGCATGCGCCGATCGGCGTCGGCATGGTGCTGGGGGCCTTTGTCTTTGGCGCGGCGATGCAGGTGGTGATGGGCTGCGGCTCGGGCACGCTGGTCAATGCGGGGTCGGGCAACCTGATCGGTCTGGCGGCGCTGGCGGGATTTGTCGGCGGTGCCTTTCTGGGCACGCTGCACGCCGATTTCTGGGCCTCGCTGGGCCGCCTGCCGCTGATGTCGGCGCAGTCGCTGGACGGGGCGACCGGCGGGCTGGGCCTGACGCTGGCGTCGCTGGCGGTGGTCGCCGCGGTGGCGCTGGTCCGTGCCGCCCCGGGCAAACGCCGCCCGCCGGCGCGGCTGATCTGGGCCGGGCTGTTGCTGGCCGCGCTCGCCAGCGTGCACCTGGCGGTCGCCGGGCAAAGCTGGGGCATCGTCTATGGCCTCGGCCTGTGGGGCGCGAAACTGGCGGCGGCCGCAGGAGCCGATCTGTCCGCGAATGCTTTCTGGGCGATGCCGGTGAATGCCGCGCGCCTCGACGCCAGCATCCTGACCGACGTCACCTCGCTGACCGATATCGGCCTGATCCTGGGCGCATTCCTGGTGATGCGCGGTCGGGCACAGCCGGGCGCCCCCTCGGCGCCGCTGGCATTGCAGGGATGGCTGGGGGTGATCGTCGCCGGGCTGGTGCTGGGCTATTCCAGCCGGATGGCCCTGGGCTGCAACGTCGGCGCATATTTCTCGGGCATCGCCACCGGCAGTCTGCACGGCTGGGCCTGGTTCGCCGCGGCCTTTGCCGGCTCGGCGCTGGGTCTCAGGCTGCGGCCCTTCGTGCTGGTCGCCCCCCGGCGGGGGGTTGCGGCATGAGCCCGCTTTCGCGCCCTGCCGTGGGCCTGATCGCCCTGGCCGCCCTCGCCGCGCTGATCGCCTGGGATGCCGCCCGCACCGGCCTGCCCGACCCGTTCCGCGCGCCGCCCGCCCTGGCGCTGGGATCGGGCGCGGCGCCGACCGGCGCGCATTGCACGGCCAATTGAACCATCGCCTGGTTCCGGGCGACCAAATACTGCTGGCACCAGATTGGCCGCGTGGCTAGTCTGGTGCCAATCGCATTCGAACGAGGAGAAATTTTCAATGCGTCTGTTCAAATTTTCCGCCCTGGCCGCGGCGGTTGCCTTGGCCGGCTGTGTCGATGTCGACCTGACCACCACCATCACCGGCGCCGACTCTGCACAGGTCAGCGGGTATATGGAGATCCAGCGCCAGATGCTCGACATGATGGGCGGCAGCGAAGCCTTCTGTGACCAGGCCGAGGGCGGCACCCTGACCGTGACCGACACCACCGCCCGCTGCGACATGGTCGTCAACGGCACCTTTGCCGAGGTGTTCCAGGGCGACGAGCCCAAGCCCACCGCCACCGATCAGGGCGACGGCACGGTGCTGGTCTCGTTCCCGATCGGCGCGATGACCGCCGACAGCGCCGAGATGCGCAACGACCCGCAGTCGGCGGCGATGATGCGGCCGATGCTGGAAGGGCATACCTTCACGGTCCGCGTTGCCGGCGCCGAGATCGTCTCGTCGAACGGTGAAATCGCCGCGGATGGCCACTCGGCCTCGTTCACGATGCCGCTGGTCGAAATGCTGAACCCCGAGTTCAACCCGCCGGCGACCTTCGACACGGTGGTTCGTTACTGATCCGCACCCCGCGCCGCCAGGGCCTCCAGCGCCCTGGTGATGCGCGCAAACGAGTCGCGCGCGCCCTCGGACATGTGGCGCGCGCGCAGATAGCCGTGCACCAGACCGGGTTCCTCGGTCAGCTCGACCTCGACCCCGGCCTCGGCCAGACGCGCGGCGTATTCCACCGAATCCGATGCCACCGGGTCTGCCTCGGCCGAAAACAGCGCGGTTGGCGGCAGGATGCTGAAATCCTCCAGCACCATCGGCGTCGCCGTCACATCGCCCGAGGGGCGCACGCTCCCTTCATAGCGCACCATGCCATAGAACTCGATATCCGCGCGGGTCAGCATCGGCGCAAAGGCGTGGCGGGTGAAGCTGGGCAGCGACAGGTCATCCCCAAAGCTGCCATAGATCAGAACCTGCCCGACGATCCCCGGCCGCGTCGCGCTGACCGCCGCCGCGAGGTTCGCACCGGCGCTGTCGCCCAGCAGCACCTTGGGGCCGGCGACCGCCCCTGCCACCGCGACACAATCGTCATAGGCCGCCGGGTGTTTGTGCTCGGGCGCCAGGCGATAGTCGACGGCGATCAGCACCACCTGCGCCCCCTCGGCCAGTTCCGCGCAGATCGAATCGTGGCTGTGCAGCCCGCCGACCACGAACCCGCCGCCGTGGAAGTAAAGCGCCGTCACCCCGGCGCGCGGCGCGGTCGGTGTGTAGCGCCGGCAAGGCACCCCGGCGATGGTCAGATCCTCGGCCACCAGCCCGGCGGGATGGGGCGGATCGAAGGCCGCGCAGAGCTTGTCGTAAAAAGCACGCTGCTCGGCGATGGTGAAATTCACTGCATCGGGCGGATAGGCGGCATCGGTCTTGGCGATAAAGGCCTGCACATCCGCGGGCAGCCAGGAATAATCCTTGGGGTCATGGTCGGTCATTCCGGGTCTCCTAGGTTTTCGCGCATCGCGGCGATCATCTTGCGCCACAGGGCGCGGGGTCGGTTGCGGTAATGGATCGCGGCATGGATCGGCTGCGTCAAGACCGGCGCGCCCTCGACCGGCGCCACCAGCCCCTGCGCCACCAGCCCGCGCACGATCCGTTCCTCCTGATAGCCGGCAATCCCCAGTTCCAGGATCAGCCCCTGCACGGTCGCGCCCTGCCCCGCGGCCAGCGCCGGCAGGCTCAGATGCGGCAAGAGCGCGGCGTGCATCCGCTCAAAGGCCGGGGCGAGGTTGGCCAGCACATAGCGGTCCGGCGTCACCGCGCCCAGGGTGTCCAGCCCCGAACCCACGGGTGCCACCATCCGATAGCGCAGCTCACCCAGGGTTTCGAAATGGATATCCGGCATCGGGTGCGGCGTGAACAACAGCGCCAGGTCCAGCACCCCTGACAGCACGTCACGGCACATCTGCGCCGAAAAATCGGCCTCGATATACAGCGCGGCCTGCGGCAGAACCTGCTGCACCTTGCGCACCCAGCGCGCCGGATCGCCGGCCGCGAGGTCGTTCTGCAGCCCCAGCCGGATCGACATCGCCCGCCCGCCGGCCCCGCGCGCCGCGGCGCGGGCCTCGGTCATCGAGTGCCGGAGCGCGCGGGCGTGAGGCTCGAACCGTAACCCCTCGGTGGTCAGCTCGCAGCCCGCCCGCGAACGTCTGAGCAAGGCCACGCCCAGCCCGCGTTCCAGCGCCGCCACCCGGCCCGAAACCGTCGACTGCGACACGCCCAGCCGCTCGGCGGTGCGGTTGAAGCTGCGGGTCTCGCAAAGGTCCAGGAAGGTGTCAATCTGGTCGGGCTGCATGGGCGCAGGCTACTGCGCGCCCCGCGCCGCGCCAAGACCCCTCACAGCGCGCCCTTCAGCACCATCGGCAGCCCGGCCGCGACGAACACCACCCGGTCGGCCCGCGCCGCCAGATCCTGGTTCAACCGCCCCGCGGCATCGCGGAACCGGCGCGCCAGGGCGTTGTCGGGCACGATGCCCAGCCCCACCTCATTGGCGACAGCGACCACCGACCCGGAATGCGCGCAGACCGCCGCAATCAGCCGCGAGGATTCGGCCGGCAGATCCGTTTCGGCCAGCAAGTGGTTGGAAAGCCACAAGGTCAGACAATCAATCAGCACCGGCACGCCCGGCTCCAGCGCAGCCAGCGCCCCGGCCGCGTCCAGCGGCGCCTCGATGGTGCGCCAGCCCTGCCCGTCGCGGTCTGCCCGGTGCTGGTCGATCCGCGCGCGCATCTCGTCGTCCCAGGCCTGGGCCGTGGCCAGATAGACCGGCGCCTGCCCCCCGGCCGCCTGCAGAAGCAATCGCTCGGCCAGCGCGCTCTTGCCCGAACGTGCGCCGCCCAGAACCAGCGTGACGCGCGCGCTCATGGCCAGTCGATCCGCCGCCAGGCGCCAAAGGCGGTCTCCGATTTCCAGCCGCGCGGGTCGCCGGCCGCGACCAGCGCCGCCTTGATGATCCCCGCATGGGTCACCGCCAGCGCCGGGCGCGACCCCGATGTGGCGCGTTCCAGCGCCCGCCGCACCCGCACCGCCAGATCCGCAACGCTTTCACCGCCATGCGGCCGCGCGCCGGTGAAATCCGCCGCCCAGGCATCGAGTTCGGCGCGCGGGATCGCCTCCCACGGGGTGTTCTCCCAACGCCCGAAATCCATTTCGATCAGGGTTTCCTCGACCTCGACGGTCAGCCCGCGCGCCGCAGCCAGGGCCTCGGCCAGGCGCCGGCAGCGCGACAGCGGCGAGGTCAGGATCCGCCCGACGGCCGGCAATTCGCTGGCCAGCCGCGCAACCTCGCCCTCGAATCCGGCGGCCAGATCCAGATCGGTGCGGCCATAGCACAGGCCGTCGGCCCCCACGGGCCGCGTATGGCGCAGCAAGATCACAGACATGCCAGCACCCCCAGCAGGAACCCCAGATCGCCCAGACCCTGCGCCGCCCCCAGGATGTCACCGGTGATCCCACCGAGCCGGCGCAGCGCCCAGAACCGCATCGCGCCGGCCCCCAGGATCAGCCCGGCCAGCCCGCCCAGCAGCGCCCAGCCCATCGCCCAGGCCGCCAGCAGCGATGCCGCCGCAACCGCCAGCCCCAGCGGCACCAGCCCGGGGCCCAGCGCGCCGGTCATGCCGGTCCCGGTGCCCTGCGCGCGCAGGTAAGGCCCCGCGCGCAGCATCCCGGTCATCGCCGCGCGGCTCAACCCCTGCCCGGCGACCAGCGCAACCGGCGCCAGAGGCCCCAGCCCCACCAGCGCCACGACCCGCGCCGCCATCACCAGGCCCAGAGCCAGCGCGCCGAAACTGCCGATCCGGCTGTCGCGCATGATTTCCAGCGCCCGTTCGGCCGGTCGCCCGGATCCCAGGCCGTCAAAGGCGTCTGCCAGCCCGTCCTCGTGCAGCGCGCCGGTGATCATCAGCCCCGCTGCCACCGCCGCCACCGCCGCCAGAACCGGCGGCCAGAGCGCCGCGGCGCCGCACCAGACCAGTGCCTGCACCGCCCCGACCCCGAGGCCGACACCGGTGAACCAGCCCGGGGCGCGGGCGAAATCCGCGGCCTCCAGCCGTCCCGCCGGCAGCCGTGTCAAAAAGGCCAAGGCTGCGCGCGCGCCCCGCATCCGGTCAGTCGCGGTTCGACACGCCGGCCGAGTCGAAACTCGCCATGTCGGTCATCATCGCCGCCGCCGCGCGCAGCAAGGGCCAGGCCAGCAGGGCACCGGTGCCCTCGCCCAGCCGCATGTCGAGGTCCAGAAGCGGCCGCGCATCGAGATGCGCCAGCAATGCCCGGTGCCCGGATTCGTGCGATTTATGGGCAAACACCATCGCCGCGCGGGTCTCCGGCGCCAGGGCCACCGCCAGCACCGCAGCCGCGGTGGCGATGAAACCATCGACGATCACCAGCCGGCCCAGCCGCGCGGTCTCGATCATCGCGCCGGTCATCATCACGATCTCGAACCCGCCGTATTCGGCCATCGCCTGCCGGGGCGTCAGCGCCCCGGTGCGCGACACCGCGCGTTCGAGAATCGCCAGCTTGTTCGCCAGCCCCGCATCGTCGAGCCCGGTGCCCCGGCCGACCAGCTCGGCCAGCGGCAGGCCGGTGAGCTTGTGGCCCAGGGCGGCCGCGGTGGCGGTGTTGGCGATCCCCATCTCGCCAAAGGCCAGCGCCTCGCCGGCCGCCGCGCGCGCCAGTCCGGCACCGTGGTCGAGGGCTGACTGGGCCTCGGCCCCGGTCATCGCCGGGCCGTCGAGGAAGCCGCGTGTGCCGGCGGCGATGCGACGGTCGATGAGGTCCGGGTGGGCAATCGGTTCGCCCGCAACACCTGCGTCGACGACCTGCAGCGCGACGCCATTGACCCGCGCGAACACGTTGGCGGCAGCGCCCCCGGCCAGGAAATTCGCCACCATCTGTCCGGTAACGACCTGCGGAAACGCCGAGACCCCGGCGTTCGCGATGCCGTGGTCGGCGGCGAAGATGATCAGCGTGCAGTTTTGCATCACCGGCGCTTCGGTGCCCTGCACCAGGGCGATGGTCTCGGCCAGATCCTCGATCCGGCCCAGCGCGCCCAGGGGCTTGGTCTTGGTGTCGATGGTGTGGCGGATGCGGGCGGCGAGGGTGTCAACGGTCATGGCAAGGTCCAGGAAAAACTCGTGCCCTTCCTAGCAGCCTGCGGCCGAGGTTCAAGCGCGGGTCGCGACCGGCTGTGCGCCAGGCGCGACCTCGGCGCCGGGATCACCGGCGTCAGGCAGGGACCGCAGCACGCATCTGGCGGTCAATCGTTTCGCTGAGCTCGCGCAACGAAAACGGCTTGCCCAGGAAGACCGCGCGCGGGGTACGCCCCAAAGCCGCGCTGAGCGTGTCCTCGGTATAGCCCGAGACGAAGACCACCGGCGTGCCCGGTCTGGCCGCCAGCGCCTGCGCCACCCATCCCGGGCCGTCGATGCCCGGCATGATCACATCGGTCACGAAGAGGTCGATCGTCAACGAGCGGTCCTCAAGGAATTCCAGCGCCTGTTCGCCGTCCTGCGCCTCGAAGACCTGATAGCCCTGCAGCCGCAGCGCCCGCGCGGCAAAGGCCCGGACCGGCGCCTCGTCCTCGACCAGCAGGATGGTGCCGCCGCGGTCCGGTTCGGGGGTCGGCGGCGGCGGGCGGCGTGCCAGAGGGGGCTCGGGCGGGGTATCCGGTTCGCCGTCGATGGGCCGCGCCGGGCGCTTCGGGGCCTTCGGCGGGGCATCCGGCGCCATCGCTTCGGCAGGCTGGCTGCCGAAGTAGAGGGTGAAGGTCGTGCCCGCCCCCTCGACGCTGTCGGCAAAGATATATCCCCCCATCTGCTTGACGATGCCATAGGCGGTCGACAGGCCCAGCCCGGTCCCCTCGCCCAGGCGTTTGGTGGTAAAGAAAGGCTCAAAGATCTTGTCGATGATGTCGCGCGGGATCCCCACCCCTTCGTCGATCACGCGAATCAGCGCATAGTCGCCCGGCGGCACCCGCGCGCGGCCGTGTTCCAGTTCGCGCGCGAGATGCGTCGCCTCGGTCTCGATACGGATCGTGCCGCCCATCGGCATCGCGTCGCGGGCATTCACCACCAGGTTCATAATCACCTGTTCCAGCTGCCGCCGGTCCGCCCGGATCGCGCCGAGGGCCGGATCGTGGCTCAGGGTCAGAGTGATCCGCTCGCCCACCAGCCGGGTCAGCAGATGCGTCAGATCCTCGAGCAGGCTTTCGGGGCGGAAGGTCTCGGCCTTCATTGTCTGCTTGCGCGAGAAGGCGAGCAGCTGGCGCACCAGCGCCGCCGCGCGGTTGGCATTCTGATGGATCTGCAACAGGTCGTTGTAATCGGGATCAAAGCGGTCGCGGTTCAGCAAGAGCAGATCGCAATGCCCGGAGATCGCCGTCAGGAGGTTGTTGAAATCATGCGCTATACCACCGGCAAGTTGCCCGATCGCCTGCATTTTCTGGCTCTGGACAAAGCGCGCTTCGAGCGATTTCAGCTCGGTCGCGTCCGAGATCACCGCGACCAGACCGTCATCCTGCACCCCGCCCGCCCGGCGCAGGATGATCTGCACGAAGGTCTCTTGCGCGGTCAGGGTGGCGCGCAGCACCTCAGGGCGGCCCAATGCGCGCCCGGCCCGGGCATCGTCGAGCCAGTCGGACACCGGTCGCCCCAGCCCCTCGACCACTTCCCAGAAATTGTGCCCCTCGCCCTCGGTCAGGCCGAGGAGCCCCCGCGCCAGCCGGTTGCTGCCGACGATCCGCCCGCCCCGGTCGAGCCGCGCCAGGGCAACGGGAATATCCTCGAAATCGCGCGGGCGAACGGCGGCGGCAACCGGCACGCCCGCCGCAAGCGCCGGCAATGGCACGATATCCGCCCCGTCGCGGGCGGGCAGGACCAAAGCCTGCCCCGCTGCCCCTGCCGATACCACCCGAGGGGCCTGCGGAAGATCCTGCTGCAGCTCGGCCACCAGATGTGCCAGCGCGCCGTCCGGCGCGTCCAGGGCCCCGCGCCCGGCCTCGTTGACCGTCAGCTGACCGCCACGCAGCGTCACCACGGGCAGGCCCAGTGATGACAGGCCGCGGCCTGGCCCGGCCGGAACCGGCGCAAAACGCCAGACAATCAGGGCATGCGCGCTGCCGGCAACATGCGCATCGACTCGCAACCCGTTATCGGAGATTATAAAATTTCGACTGAGGCGGCCGGTGCGACCGACCTCGGCGGCGAGGGCCTGAGCCATACGCCGGGGGTCGGCGCACCACCGCCCGAGAGCTGCAGCGACCCCGTCGCAGTCGCGGCCGGCCCGGTTCGCCGCGCGCAATGCGCCGTCCAGATCGGTCACCAGCACCGGATCGGGATCATCGGCGAGCGCCAGGGCGATGGCCCCGGCCCCGGTCGACAGACGCTGCCGCTGCCCGCGAACCGCCAGCCCGGAGGCCAGGATCAGCACCGCCAGCGTCGCCGAGACCGCCCCTGCCGCCAGCGCCAAGACCCCATGACCGGCGGCATAGCCGCCCAACGCCAGCAGCGCCGCCGCCAAGGCCCAGACAGCCAGCCGCGCGCCCCAGGGCGCCAGGCGCGTCAGCGGTTCGGCGACCGACGACAGGTCGTGGGGATCTGTTGCACTGGCGGTCATCATCGGCGTCCGTGGTGACTGGGCAGATTGGGCCATGCTTCTGTTGTCATCCCAAGCAGCTAAGGGGCAGTTAACACCGCCACCTTACTACCCTGAGTTGTCAAGGCAAGAAATGATTCGCCAATCAGTCGCGCCGCAGGATCGCCAGGAAAAACCCGTCCCCCCCGTCCAGGGGGCTGAGCCGGCGTGATCCGGTGCATCGCCAGCCCGGATGTGCCGCGAGAAAATCCGTCACCCGGTCCTCGTTTTCCGCCCGCAACATCGAACAGGTGGCATAGCCCAGAACGCCCCCCGGCGCGGTCAGGCGGGCACAGTGCGCGAGGATCTCGTCCTGGATCCGGGTCAGGGCCTGCAGGCGTTCGGCGGTAAAGGCCCATTTCGCCTCGGGGGCGCGGCGCCAGCTGCCCGAGCCGGAACAGGGCGCATCGGCAAAGATCGCCGTCCAGCCCCCCTTGGGCGCACCGTCGAGCACGCGCACCGCGGCGCCGGCGCGGCCTGCGCGCACCGGAATGTCGCGCATCCGCCGCGGATCGGCGTCATGGGCGCTGACCACCAATCCCTGCGCTGCCAGCGCCAGGGCCTTGCCGCCACCGCCCGCGCAATAATCCAGCACCTGCGTGCCCGCCGGGGCCTCGGCCGCGAACTGCAGCGCCACCGCCTGGCTGGCGGCGTCCTGCATCTCGATCCGGCCCTCGGAAAAGGCCTCGGTGTTGCGCAGCCGGCGGGCGTTTTCGGTGATTTCCAAGGCGGTTACGGCCAGGGGATGTGGCTGCGCGGCGATCCCCTGCGCGGTCAGTTCGGCCTGAACCGACGCCACCGGCGCCTGGGCAATGTTGACCCGCACGAAAACCGGCGCACGGTCGCGCATCTGCGCCAGAACCGCATCCGCGTCGTCGCCCAGCGCGGCGTCGAAGGCCGGCAGCAGCCAGTCCGGGCAATCCAGCGCGACTCCGCGCGGCAGTTCCGGCACCGGCTGATCGAACAGCGCGGCCTCGGCCGGGGTCAGCGGCGCCGGTGCGTGGCGCTCGCCGGTCCAGCCCTCGGGCATCGCGCCGTCCATCCGCGCCAGCCCCAGAAGCAACGCACGCCCGTCCTCGCCCCCGCCCAGCGCCGCTGCAGACCGGCGTTGGCGCACCGCCCGGAATACCAGATCGCGCACGGCCTCCCGGTCGCCCGATCCCGCAAACCGGCTGGCACGGCCCCATTGGGTCAGCGCGGCCTCGGCGGCCTGACCGGCAATCCAGCGGTCGAGAATGGCAATGGCGGCGGACTGGCGGGCGGCTGGGGTCATGGTGCGGGAACGGGGCCTCGGAGTTTTCCCCGTCTTGGTCCACCGACCCCGGCTTGGCAAGAGGGGAGGCTTGTGCGTCTTGACTTGCGCGCCTCTGCGAGAGCCGGCACGCTGCTTGCACGATCACCGGAGGCGGCTGGTGCAAACACTCGTCCTCGAACTTGTGGCTTTTCTCATCCTGTGCGCCGGGGCGGCGCTGTTGTTCCGGGTGGGCGGGCGTCGCTTGTTGCATTTTGGCACGACGGCGACTGTCTGCCTGCTGCTGGCAACGGCGGGCGGATGGATCGGCGCGCCCTTCTGGTGGATGGCCGCCCCTGCGAGTTTCGCCTGGACGCCCGCGCCGCTGGCGTTTCGCCTGCTGGCGGTGGCCGGCATCACCTTTGGCGCGGTTGGCCTGGCGGTCCTGCGGCATCCAACGGCTGCGGCGATCCGTCTGGTGCTGCGGATGCTGGCGGTCTACCTCGTGCCGCTGGTCGCGGTTCTGCTCGTGCTGCATCGCGACCGGCTGGACTGGAGCGCGCCAATATCCTGGGCGTTCTGCGCCGTCGCCGGCGGGCTGGCGCTGGGATCGGCGGTGGCCCTTGTCCGGCTTGTCCGGCTTGCCCCGCCAGGCCCGGGTCCATCCCCGCAGCCCGGAGAACGCCTTGTGTGGGGTTTGGCGGCCGTTCTGTTCGGCGCCTGGGGCGTCGCCCTGTATCTCACCGCGCAGGGTCCGGTCGCCGCGATCTGGCTCTGGCCGCAGGACGCGCTGACCTCGCGGCTGATCGGAACGATGCTGCTGACGCTGGCGCTGGTGGCGCTGGAGGCCCGGGCACGCGCCGACCTCGGCCGCCTCGCCGCGCTGGTTTTCGCTGTCTACGGACTCGGTGTCGCGGCGACCGTCCTGCTGGCGGCCTGGTCCGGGCGGCCATTGCTCTGGGCCTATCTGCTGATCCCGGGACTGGCCGGGCTGGGCGGGGTGCTGCGGCTGATCCGGCGCTGAGGGCGGCTTGCCCCGGCGCGCGCCCTCGGGCACTGTGCCGGAAAACACCGAGGTTCCCATGCCCTTGCCCGTCAATCCCGCCCTGTCCGCGACCTTTGCCCCGCCGGTGATGGAGGCCCGCCGCTGGCTGACGGAAACCGTCCTGCCGGCAGACAAGCCGCTGCTGAACCTGTCGCAGGCCGCCCCGGTGCAGCCGCCGACCGCCGCACTGCGCGCAGCGATGGCGCGCGCAATCGAGCAGGATCCGGCGATCCACCTCTATAGCCCGGTCCTGGGCCGGCCGGAGCTGCGCGAGCGTCTGGCGGCGCGGATCGGCGCGCTTTACGGCGGCACGGTGCGGGCGGATCAGGTGGCGCTGACTTCAGGCTGCAACGAGGCGTTCTGCGCGGCGATGGCGGTGCTGGCCGCGCCGGGCGACCAGGTGATCCTGCCGACGCCCTGGTATTTCAACCACGCGATGTGGCTGTCGATGACCGGGGTGCAGGCAGTGCCGCTGGCGACCGATGCCGGCCTGATGCCCGACCCGGACACCTGCGCCGCCCTGATCACCCCGCGCACCCGGGCCATCGTTCTGGTCACGCCGAACAACCCCGGCGGGGTCGAATACCCGCCGACCCTGATCGCGGCCTTCGCGGCGCTGGCCGAACGCCACGGGCTGGCGCTGATCGTCGACGAGACCTATCGCGATTTCCACACCCGGGACGGCGCGCCGCACGGGCTGTTCCAGAACCCGGACTGGGACGGCACGCTGGTGCATCTCTACAGCTTTTCCAAGGCTTACCGCCTGACCGGCCACAGGGTCGGCGCAATTGCTGCAGGCCCTGCGCTGCTGGCCGAGATCGAGAAATTCCTCGACACGGTGACGATCTGCGTCTCGGGGCCCGGGCAGATGGCGGCGCTCTGGGGGCTGGAGAACCTCGAGGACTGGCTGGCCGGCGAGCGGGCCGAGATCCTGCGCCGGCGCACGGCGATGACTGTGGGGTTCGAGGGGCTCGACGGTTGGGAACTGCTGGGCTGCGGCGCCTATTTCGCCTATGCCCGCCACCCGTTCGACGCCCCCTCGCCCGAGGTCGCCAAGCGCCTGCTGGCCGAGGCCGGCGTGCTGATGCTGCCCGGCACGATGTTCCGCCCCGACGGCGACCCCGCCGGCCCCCGCGAGATGCGCATCGCCTACGCCAACGCGGACGCCGCGCAGATCGACGTGCTGATGGAGCGGCTGAAGGGCGTGCGCTGAGGCCTGCGCAGGATCTGTCGGCAGAGGAACACACCAGTATGTTCCTCTGCCGGGCCCGTGGGCATCCGGTGACTGTTGCCGGACGTCAACACGAGTTTCGCTTGGCTGAACCATCCTATTCAGGTGAAAGTCTCAGGAAGCTCGTCGCTGCGCGATTTCTTAGAGCACGCGCTTGAAAACGTAACTTTGCGAACGTTGCCCGTGAGGACGCCTTGCAGATCCAGAAATCTATTTTCTCCTTCCTTCCCCTCCTCGTCGCTCTCGCAAACAGTGCCGCTGAGGCGCAGGAGACCGAGGCGACAACCCGTTTGGTGGCAGAACCCTTCGTCGAACCGCTCGCTGCAGAAGGTGGCGTTCGCGCGGTCGCCGCCGGTGCAGAGCACACCTGCGCCATCAGTCAGAGCGGCAATGTCTGGTGTTGGGGCTTCAACTGGCAGGGTCAGCTGGGTGACGGCACCGATATCGACCGGGTGCGGCCGCGACGGGTTGTGGATCTCGAAGGGGACTTCGTCGCCATCACTGCCGGCGTCGAGCACAGCTGTGCCTTGACCGCTGCCGGGGCGGTCTATTGCTGGGGCGACAACGATGCCGGTCAGCTGGGCGACGGAACGACTCGGGATCGTTGGCGCCCGGTGCAGGTGGTCGGGATGGATGGCGGGGTGCAGGCCATCGTCGCCGGCAATTATCACACCTGCGCCATTGCCGATGAGGGACGGGTTTTCTGCTGGGGGGCCAACCACGATGGCCAGATCGGCGTGGAGAGCATTTTTCTGCAACTTGTTCCGCGACGGGTCCGGGGGCTGGGACGTTTCAACCAGGCCATTGCCGCCGGGGCCTCTCACAGCTGTGCCATCGACCGCTTCGGCCGGATCCTGTGCTGGGGCGACAATTACTTCGGGCAGTTGGGTGACGGAACGAATGAGGACCGCCGTTCGGCAACAGTGGTCTCCGCGATGGGCACCCGCAACCGCGCCATCAGCGCCTCGGGGCACTTCACCTGCGCCATCAACCGCCGCGAGGCGCTTTTCTGTTGGGGTGCGAACCGATCCAACCAATTGCTGAATGGCACCGGGATTGGTTCCAACGTGCCGGTGAACGCAAACCTGCAGCGCGGCGTGCAGGCGGTCACGACCGGGGGGAACCGTTTCGAGTCATACAACGCCAAGGGCTATGTCTGCGTCCTGGACCGCAACCGCGCGCTCTTCTGCTGGGGTCTGAACAACATGGGTCAGCTCGGAATCGGCAATGACGATGACACGACTGAACCGACGCGGGTCGATGCGTTGGGGCGGGACGTGCGGATGGTCGTAGGCACGATGGGCGGCTGGCACACCTGTGCCGTTGGTCGCAGTGGTCGGCTGCTGTGCTGGGGCCTCAACTGGCATGGCCAGCTGGGCGATGGCACTGAAGAGTTGTCGACTGTGCCAGTCCGGGTGCTGGGCGGGCTGCATCGGCGCTAGACGGCGCCAGAGCTGACGCGCGGCACGATGCCCCTGCGACACCGTCCCCGCCCGGCGACGATTGACGTGCGGGCCAGGCGGAGTCACCATTCCCCCAGCAGGCGCCGCCTGCATCGCGGCGCCGCCGGTCATGTTTGCCGGCGAACAGCCAAGGAGGGGCGGCCATGCGGTGCATCAGCGTTCTGGGACCATCTCAGTCAGGCAAGTCGACGCTCGTCGCGGCCCTGGCGGGGCTCGACGGGCATCCGATCAGCGAAGCGATGGAGCCCCTGACCCTGACCCGGTTCAGCTATCTGGGCGAGCCCTGGTGCGCGCTGGACCTGCCCGGCGGGGCCGAATTCGCGGCGCAGGCGGCGGGGGCGCTGATGGCCTCGGATGCGGCGGTGCTGGTGGTGCCGCCCGACCCCGATGCCGCGATGCTGGCCGCGCCCTGGCTCAGGGCGATCGAGGCCTCGGGCACGCCCTGCGTCATCTTCATCAGCAAAATGGACGCCAGCCGCGCCCGGCTGCGCGACGTCGTGGCGGCGCTGCAGGGCTATTCCAACCACACCCTCGTGCTGCGGCAGGTGCCGATGCGCGAGGGCGAGGCGATCGTCGGCGCGGTCGACCTGATTTCCGAACGCGCCTGGCGCTATCGTGAGGGGCAGTCCTCGGCTCTGGTGCCACTGCCCAAGGGCGCCATCGCGGAGCGCGAGCACGAGGCGCGCGAGGCCTTGCTGGAGCACATGTCGGAATATGACGACGCGCTGCTGGAAGAGCTGATCGAGGACCACGAGCCCGCCACCGGCGCGCTGTTCGAGATCGCCCGGCGCGAGATGGAGGAAAACGTGCTGATCCCCGTCTTCATGGGGGCGGCCAGCCATCTGAACGGCGTGACCCGGCTGATGAAGGCCTTGCGCCACGAGGTGCCGGGCCCCGAGGCGCTGTCGGCGCGGCTGGGCGGGGCCTCGGCGGTGGCGTTCCACGCGGCGATGCGCAAGCATCTGGGCAAGGTGGTCGCGCTGCGGGCGCTGACCGACGGGGTGGCGGCGGGCGCGCATCTGGGTGGCACCGCGCTGGGCGGGCTGAACCTGCCGGGCGGCGGCGGCGCAGGATCCCTTGCGGCGGGCGCGGTCGGGCTGGCGGTCAAGTCGGATCACCTGCAGGCCGGGCAGGTGCTCGATGTCAGCGAGGTGCTGCCGGCGCCCGACTGGTCGGTGATCCAGGCACCGATGCTGGCGCGCGTGCTGATCCCGGGAACCGAGCGCGACGAAGTGCGCCTCTCGGTGGCGCTGGCGAAACTGGCGGAAACCGACAGCGGGCTGGAAACCGGCACCGAGGACGAGACCGGCCAGCCGCTGGTGCGCGTGCAGGGGCCGCAGCATCTGCGCCGGGTGCTGGCGGCGCTGGAAGCCGATTTCGGCCTGGCGGTCGCGGCGCGCGCGCCCAATCCGACCTGGCGCGAGACGATCAGCGCCCGCGCCGAGGTCCGCCATCGGCACAAGAAGCAGTCGGGCGGCGCCGGCCAGTTCGCCGAGGTCGCGCTGGTGATCGAGCCACGCCCGCGCGGCGAGGGGTTCGCGTTTTCCGAGGTGGTCAAGGGCGGCGCGGTGCCGCGCAACTACATCCCTGCAGTGGCCGAGGGCGCGCATGAGGCGATGACCCGGGGGCCGATGGGCTTTCCGGTGATCGACGTCGGCGTGACCCTGACCGATGGCAAGGCGCATGCGGTGGACAGTTCGGACCATGCGTTCCGCACCGCCGGCCGGATGGCGGTGCGCGAGGCGATGGCGCTGGCCGGGCCGCATCTGCTGCAGGGGATCGACCGGATCGAGATCCATGTGCCCTCGACCTGCTCGGGGGCGCTGGTGTCGCTGGTCGCCGGGCTCAAGGGTCAGGTGCTGGGTTTCGACCGCGACCCCGGCCAGCGCGGCTGGGATCTGTTTCGCGCGACGATGCCGGCGGCGGCGCATGACGATCTGCTGAGCCAGCTGGCCGCGGCAACCCAGGGCACCGCCTGGATCGAGGCGCGGTTCGATCATTTCGAGGAGATCTATGGCCGCGAGGCCGAGGCGATCTCCAGGGCACGGCTGGCGGCGCTGGCATAGCCCCACCCCGGCGGCAGCGCGGCGGCACGCGCGGGAGGGCGTATTTGGGGCAAGATGAAAGGGGCGCGCGATGCGCCGGTTGGCAGGGTGCGCCCGGGCTTTCCCCGCTTGCCCCTCGCCGCGCGAGGCCCTACACAAGGGCCGACCTGACAGCCGGAGAACCCCGCGATGGCCAAGAAGAACAACGCCCAGACCCTTCTCGCCTGGATGCTGATGGCGATGCTTGTCGCCGGCCTCGGCGGGTTCGGGATCGACGGGTTCCTGAGCCAGCGGGTGACCGCGATCGGCACTGTCGGTGGCCGCGACATCTCGGCCCAGGCCTATAGCCGCGCGCTGCAGTCGGAAATGCGCGCGATGGAGCAGCAATACGGCCAGGCGCTGAGCTTTGCCCAGGCGCAGGCGCTGGGCGTCGACCAGCAGGTGCGCGCCGAGCTGATCACCCAGGCGGCGCTGGAGAACGAGGCCGACCGGATCGGCATCTCGGTGGGTGACGCGACGGTGCAGCGCACGGTGACCGGGATCGCGGCCTTTCAGGGACCGACCGGGCGCTTCGACATGGAGACCTATCGCTTTCAACTGCAGAACATCGGCATGACCCCGGCCGAGTTCGAAGCCGACATGCGGCGCGATGCGGCGCGCGGGATCCTGCAGTCGGCCACCGCCGCCGGGATCGAGACCCCCGAAAACCTGCGCGCGCCGCTGCTGGACTTCTACGCAACGCGCCATGCCTTCGATCTGTTCACCCTGACCGAAGCCGCCCTGCCCGAGCCGGTCGGTGAGCCCTCGGAGGCGCAGGTGCAGGCCTATTACGAGGCCAATATCGACCAGTTCACCGCGCCCGAAACCCGCGCGATCACCTATGCCTGGCTCAACCCGGACATGCTGCTGGACACGGTCGAGGTCGACGAGGAGTCGATCCGCGCGCTCTATAACGAGCGGATCGACGACTATGTGCAGCCCGAACGCCGGCTGGTCGAACGGCTGGTGTTCTCGGACGACGCCAGCGCGCAGGCCGCCGCCGACCGCATCGCTGCGGGCGCGACCAGCTTTGACGACCTGGTGGCCGAGCGCAATCTGACGCTGGAAGATGTCGACCTGGGCGATGTCAGCGAGGCGCAGCTGGGGGCTGCAGGCGCCGCGGTCTTTGCACTGGACGAGCCCGGCGCGACGGTCGGTCCGCTGCCGTCGAACCTGGGGCCGGCGCTGTTTCGGATGAACGCGATCCTGAACGCGCAGGAAGTGCCCTATGACGAGGCGCGCGACGAGTTGCGCGCGGAACTCGCCGGTGACCGCGCCCGCCGGGCGATTGCCGATCAGCAGGAGTCGTTCGACGACCTGCTGGCCGGCGGCGCCACGGTCGAGGAGATGGCCGACGAGACGCCGATGCAGCTGGGCCATATCGACTGGAACCGGGAGTCGGCCGAGGGCATCGCCGCCTATTCGGAATTCGCCGCCGCCGCTGCCACGATCACCACCGATGACTTCCCCGAGCTCAGCGCGCTGGCCGATGGCGGCCTCTTTGCGATGCGGCTCGACGCGGTGACGCCGCCCACCCCGCACCCGCTGGACGAGGTGCGCGAGGCCGCGACGGCCGGCGCGCGCCAGCAGATGGTGGAGGCCGCGCTGATGGCGCTGGGCCAGGAACTGAGCGCGCAGCTTGCCGCCGAAGGCAGCGCCAGCTTTGCCGAGGGCCACGGCCTCGCGCCCGAAAGCTTCGAGGGGGTGACCCGGCTCGACCGGCTGACGCAGCTGCCCGAAACCATGCTGGCCTCGATCCTCGACGGGGACGCGGGCACGCCGGTGCTGGCGGTGGCCGATGGTCAGGCCCTGCTGGCGCTGGTGCAGCCGACCCTGCCCGCCGATACCGAAGACACCCAGACCCAGCGGCTGGTCTCGGCCATCGACGAGCAGATCGGCGGCGCGCTGGCGCAGGATGTCTATACCTATTTCGCCCACGCGCTGCAGGCCGAGGCGGGGATCACCCTCAACCAGGCCGCGATCGACGCGGTTCACCTCGGCTTCAACTGACCGCCCGGAAAGGCGCACTCCCCGTGTCTCACTCTGCCCTGCTGACCCCCTCGTTCGACGCCTTTGAAGCCGGTTGGAACCGCGGCGAGAACCAGGTGGTCTATGCCCGCCTTGCCGCCGACCTCGACACGCCGGTGTCACTGATGCTGAAGATCGTCGGCAACCGCAAGGACAGCTTCATGCTGGAATCGGTGACCGGCGGCGAGGTGCGCGGGCGCTATTCGATGATCGGCACCAAGCCCGACCTGATCTGGCAGTGCCGCGGCGAGGCAAGCCGGGTCAACCGTCAGGCCCGTTTCGACGACAACGCCTGGACGGACCTGCCGGGCCACCCGCTGCAAGAGCTGCGCGCGCTGCTGGCGGAGAGCCGGATCGAGATGCCCGACGACCTGCCGGCGGCCTCGGCCGGCCTCTTCGGCTATCTCGGCTATGACATGATCCGCCTGGTCGAGCGCCTGCCGCTGACCAACCCCGACCCGCTGGACCTGCCCGACGCGGTGCTGATGCGCCCCTCGGTGGTGGCGGTTCTGGACGGGGTCAAAGGCGAGGTGACGATCGTCTCGCCGGCCTGGGTCAGCAGCGGGTTGTCGGCGCGCGCCGCCTATGCGCAGGCCGCGGAACGGGTGATGGACGCGCTGCGCGACCTCGAACGCGAGGCGGTCGGCATGGGCCGCACGCTGGGCGACATGACCCGGATCGGCGAGCCGGTGTCGAACTTTTCCAAGGAGGCCTATATGGCCGCGGTGGAAAAGGCCAAGGACTATATCCGCGCCGGCGATATCTTCCAGGTGGTGCCCAGCCAGCGGTGGGCGCAGGATTTCCCGCTGCCTCCGTTCGCGCTCTACCGCTCCCTGCGGCGCACGAACCCATCGCCCTTCATGGTCTATTTCGACTTTGGCCGGTTCCACATCGTCGGCGCCTCGCCCGAAATCCTGGTGCGACTGCGCGACAAGGAAGTGACCATCCGGCCGATCGCCGGCACCCGCAAGCGCGGCGCCACGCCCGAGGAGGACAAGGCGCTGGAGCTGGACTTGCTGGCCGATCAGAAGGAACTGGCCGAGCACCTGATGCTGCTGGACCTGGGCCGCAACGACGTCGGCCGGGTGTCCAAGATCGGCACCGTGCATCCGACCGAGAAATTCATCATCGAACGCTACAGCCACGTGATGCACATCGTCTCGAACGTGGTCGGCGAGATCCGCGAGGACGAGGACGCGCTGTCGGCACTGCTGGCGGGTCTGCCGGCGGGCACCGTGTCGGGCGCGCCCAAGGTCCGCGCGATGGAGATCATCGACGAGCTGGAGCCGGAAAAGCGCGGCATCTACGGCGGCGGCATCGGTTATTTCGCCGCCAATGGCGAGATGGATTTCTGCATCGCGCTGCGCACGGCAGTGGTGAAGGATCAGAAACTCTATATCCAGGCCGGTGGCGGTGTCGTCTATGACAGCGACCCCGAGGCCGAGTGGCAGGAATCGGTGAACAAGTCCAAGGCCCTGAATGCCGCGGCCGAGGGCGCGGGCCTGTTCATCCGCGGCAACGGCTAAAGCGGACCGGCGGTGTGCGGGGACCGGCCGACGGTTCGCCCTGTTCCCCGCCGCCCGGGCATGGCATTGTCCCCCGATCAAAGGACCGCGCATGAAACTCGCCACGTTCAACATCAACGGAATCAAGGCCCGCGCCGAGGTGCTGGGCCGCTGGCTGGACGAAAGCGCCCCCGACATCGCCGTGCTGCAGGAGATCAAGTCGGTCGATGCGACTTTCCCGCGCGAGATCATCGAGAGCCGCGGCTATCACCTGGAAACCCACGGCCAGAAGGGCTTTAACGGCGTCGCGATCCTGTCGAAGATGCCGCTGCACGATGTGATGCGCGGCCTGCCCGGTGATGACGGCGACGAACAGGCGCGCTGGATCGAGGCCACGGTGGGCGACAGCGGGCTCAGGGTCTGCGGCCTCTACCTGCCCAACGGCAACCCGGCGCCGGGGCCCAAGTTCGACTACAAACTGGCCTGGATGGCCCGCATGGAGGCCCGCGCCCGGGCACTGCTGGCCGCCGAGACGCCACTGGTCTTCGCCGGCGACTATAACGTCATCCCGCAACCCGCCGACGCCGCCCGCCCCGAGGCCTGGGTCGAGGACGCGCTGTTTCGCCCCGAAAGCCGCGCCGCGCTGCGCCGGATCGAGGCGCTCGGCCTCTACGACGCGCTGCGCCTGCGCCACCCGGAACCGGGGATCTACAGCTTCTGGGACTATCAGGCCGGCGCCTGGGCGCGCAACGACGGCATCCGCATCGACCACCTGCTGCTGTCGCCGCAGGCCGCCGACCGGCTGACCGATGCCTGGGTCGAAACCGCCCCGCGCGCCTGGGAAAAGCCGTCGGACCACACGCCGGTCTGGATCGCACTGGACCTCTGACGGCTGCCGCCGGGCAAGGGGCGCTGCCCCTCTTGGCCTACGGCAATTTCACCCCGGGATCTTTGAAACGCACCGATAAAAACGGCGTGGTTCCGCACCGGCCCCACGCCGTCATCTTCGCGTGCGGCCATCGGCGTCCCCGCCTGTTCCGCGCGATCACCGTGACACAACACCCTTAACGACCGGTAAACCGCCCCATCTTTGCGTCTCAAATATCCCGGGGGTGAGCCCGCAGGGCGAGGGGGCAGAGCCCCCTGCGACGGCTGTCAGCGGCCCTGCCGTCGGGCCATAAAGGCCAGGCGTTCGAACAGGTGCACGTCCTGTTCGTTCTTCAACAGCGCGCCGTGCAGTTTCGGCAGCGCGTTCACCCCGTCGCGCTTGAGGTCTTCGGGCGTCAGATCCTCGGCCAGCAGCAGCTTCAGCCAGTCCAGCATCTCGCTGGTCGAGGGCTTCTTTTTCAGCCCCGGCGTCTCGCGCAGCTCGAAGAACTGCGTCAGCGCGGAGGACAGCAGCGCCTCCTTGATCCCCGGGTGATGGACCTTGACGATCTGCGCCAGGGTCTCGGCATCGGGGAAGCGGATGAAATGGAAAAAGCAGCGCCGCAGGAAGGCGTCGGGCAGCTCCTTTTCGTTGTTCGAGGTGATGATGACGATCGGCCGGACTTTGGCCCGGATCGTCTCGCCGGTCTCGTAGACAAAGAACTCCATCCGGTCGAGTTCCTGCAGCAGGTCGTTGGGGAACTCGATATCGGCCTTGTCGACCTCGTCGATCAGCAGCACGACCTTCCTGTCGGCCTCGAACGCCTGCCAGAGCTTGCCCTTCTTGATGTAGTTCCTGACGTCATGCACCCGGTCGTCGCCCAACTGGCTGTCGCGCAACCGGCTGACGGCATCGTATTCGTAAAGGCCTTGATGGGCGCGGGTGGTCGACTTGATGTTCCACTCGATGATGTCGAGGCCCAGCGAGTCGGCAACCTGGCGCGCGAGTTCCGTCTTGCCGGTGCCGGGTTCGCCCTTGACCAGCAGCGGGCGTTCCAGCGTCACCGCCGCATTGACGGCCATCGTCAGATCCTCGGTGGCGATATAGGTCTCGGTCGAGGCAAAGCGCATGGGGGGTGGTTCCTGTGGAAAGCAGCCAAGGGCGGGTCGGGGCGCAGACTAGCCGCGGCGGCGGCGGGCCGCAAGGCGCGCGCGCCATGTCGCGGTATGCCCGGTGCGCAGTCAGGCCCCGTCACAACCCTGCTCACGCAACTGGCTGTCCTGCCGCAGGAAAAATCGAACCGGCCCGGTGCCCGCAGCGCGCCGGAAAGTTACCGATTGGCTCGTGACATTCCCCCCTCCTTGGGGTAATGCGGCGCCCGAGGGGGCCCGGATGACTGACTGTGACGAACATTTCGAGTCGGAAGACGTCCGTGCCGGGCAAGCAAGGGAAACGACGATGAAACCGGAAACCTTTCTGCCTGACGACTACAAACCTGCCGAAGACGAACCGTTCATGAACGAACGGCAGCTCGAATACTTCCGCCGCAAATTGCTGGCCTGGAAGGAAGAGCTTCTCGAGGACAGCAAGGAAACGCTGGTCGATCTGGCCAACAGCACCCGCAACCTGCCCGACATGGCCGACCGCGCCAGCGAAGAGACCGACCGCGCGCTGGAACTGCGCACACGCGACCGCCAGCGCAAGCTGGTCGCCAAGATCGACTCGGCGCTGCGCCGGATCGACAACGGCGAATTCGGCTATTGCGAGGTGACCGGCGAGCCGATCTCGCTCAAACGCCTTGATGCACGCCCGATCGCGACGATGACGCTGGAAGCGCAAGAGCGCCACGAGCGCAGCGAGCGCGTTCACCGCGACGACTGACACAGCACCACGGTCCCGCCATGATCCCTGCCCCGGACATTGCACCGCTGGCCGGGCATCGCGCCCTGGTTCTGGGCGCCGGGGTGGCGGGGCTGGCCGCGGCAACCGCGCTCTGCCGGTTCGGCGCCGCGGTCGAGTTGCTGGAACAAGCCCCTGACATCACCGAGGTCGGCGCCGGGCTGCAGATCAGCCCGAACGGCGTGCGCGTGCTGCGCGCGCTGGGGATCGACCCGCCTGAGGCCGGCGACCGCGCCGAGGCCGTCGAGTTGCGCGACAACACCGGGCGGCTGGTGACCCGGCTGAACCTGCCGGCCGAACCCGGGTTCTTCCTGTGCCACCGCGCCGATCTGATCGCCGTCCTGGAACGCGCGATGCGCGCCGCCGGCGCACATGTCCAGCTGTTGCAAAAGGTTGAAAAGGTCACCCTGTCGCAAACCGGGGCCTGTGTGACCACCGCGGTCGGGGCGCGCCACGACACGCCGCTGGTCATCGGCGCCGACGGTCTGCATTCGCGGTTGCGGCCACTTCTGAACGGCGAGGCCGCGCCCTTCTTCACCGGTCAGGTCGCCTGGCGGGCGGTGATCCCCGGCGACGCGGGCCCGCCCGTGGCGCAGGTGTTCATGGGACCGGGGCGGCATCTGGTCAGCTATCCGCTGCGTGGTGGGCGCCTGCGCAACATCGTCGCTGTCGAGGAACGCCGCGCCTGGGCCGCCGAGGGGTGGAACCAGCCCGACGACCCCGAGGCGCTGCGCGCCGCCTTCGCCGGGTTCGGCGGCCCGGTGCCGGGCTGGCTGGCGGCGGTGTCCGAGGTGTTTCTGTGGGGGCTGTTCCGGCACCCGGTCGCATCCCGCTGGACCGATGGCGAGGGGCGCGCGGCGATCCTCGGCGATGCGGCGCATCCGACGCTACCCTTCATGGCCCAGGGCGCGAACATGGCGTTGGAAGACGCCTGGAGCCTGGCCGCGCAGCTGGCCGCGCAACCGGACGACCCGGCGGCGGCGCTGGCGCGATATGAGGCACGGCGCGCACCGCGGACCGGGGCGATCGTCGGCATGGCCAACCGCAACGCGCGCAACTATCACCTGCGCCCACCGGTGGCCCCGCTGGCTCATGCCATCCTGCGGATGGGCGGCGCGGTGGCGCCGGGCGCGGCGCTGCGCCGGTTCGCCTGGATCTATGACCACGACGTCACCGTCTGAGCGGCGGGGTCCGCGCGCTCACTGCGCCGGTCTGAGGGGCACCACCAGCCGCGCGATCAGCCCGCCATACCCCGGCGTCTGCCCGCGCCCCAGCTCCAGCCGTCCGCCGTGGCTGCGCATCGCATCCGCGACGATCGCCAGCCCCAGCCCGACACCGCTGCCGCGGCTTGCCCCCCGCGCCGGATCGAGCCGAACAAAGGGCCGCGCCGCGCGCTCGTAATTCTCGGGGTCGATACCCGGCCCGTCATCCTCGACCGCGACGATCGCGCAGTCGACCCCAAGGTCGATCGTCACCCGCGCGCGCCGGCCATAGCGCAGCGCGTTGCCGATCAGATTGTCGAGCGCGCGCGCAAAGGCCTGCGGCCTGAGCGGGATCTCGGCCCCTGCCCCGCCATCGACCAGCACCACGTCGGCACCGTTGCGCCCGGCCTCGGCCACCCGGTCCGCCACCAGCGCCCTGAGGTCGGTCGGAGCCGGCGCCTCGGCCACCTCGCTGCGGGCGAAATCCAGAAAGCGGTCGATCAGCGCCTCCATCTCGGCCACATCGGCCAGCAGCGCCTGCGCCTCGGGTTCGTCGTCGAGCATCGACAGCGCCAGCCGCATCCGCGTCAGCGGCGTGCGCAGATCGTGGCTGACCCCCGACAGCATCAGGGTGCGCTGCTCGATATGGCGCTCGATCCGCTCGCGCATCTCGACAAAGGCCGCCCCCGCCGCCCGCACCTCGGTCGCTCCGGCTGGCCGGAACGGCAGGGTCTGCCCGCGCCCAAAGGCCTCGGCCACCTTGGCCAGACGCTTGATCGGCCGCATCTGGTTCTTGAGATAGATAAAGGAAATCAGGCTCATTACCACGCCGATCACCAGCATCAGGACCAGAAGCTGATGCGGGTTGCGCGCCGAAATCCGGCTGAGCGGGAAATCGAGCCGCACCAGGCCATAGCGCCCCTGAAGCCACAAGGACAGCTGCCCGTCATCCAGCGCATACGAGGCCAGCCCCGGCAGCCCGCTTTCCAGCTCGCGCGTCGCCAGTTTGCCCGAGAGGTCATAGAACGGTGCCGCCAGCGGATGGTCCGGCAGGCTGTCGTCGGCCGGCAAGGTCACCCCCAGCGCGAAATCGCGCGCCAGGGTGGCGGCGGTGGCGGCCGCGGTCGTGGCGTCGGGCGCGGCGTCGCTCTGGGCAATCACATGGCGCGCAACCAGCAGGAAATTGCCGGTCATCTGCCGCGTCACCCCGTCATAATGCCGCTGGATAAAGGCCACCGACATCACCAGCAGGATCGTCACCACCGGCAAAAACACGATCAGCGCGGCCCGCCAATAGAGCCCTCGGGGGAGAAACGGTTTGAGCAAGCGGCCAAGCATGGCGATACTCTAGGATCAGAGTCCCTGATTTGCGAGACCCGCTGTGCGCGAAACCTTCGATCCCGTCCCCGGAACGCCCCTGCTGCTGGAACCCGGCCTCAGGCTGGTGCTGGCCCCGAACCCTTCTCCGATGACCGAGCGCGGCACCAACACCTATCTGCTGGGCGAAGGCGCGGTCACGGTGATCGACCCGGGCCCCGCCGACCCCGCACATCTGGCGGCGATTCGTGCAGCCCTGGCGCCGGGCGAACGCATCGAGACGATCCTCGTTTCGCACAGCCACAAGGACCATTCGCCCGCCGCTCGCCCGCTGGCCGAGGCCACCGGCGCCCCCGTCCTCGCCTTTGGCGACGCCTTTGCCGGGAAATCCGCGCGGATGGCCGCGCTGGCCGATGCCCCGATCGGCGGCGGCGAAGGGGTCGATACCGCCTTTGCCCCGGACAGCCGCCTAGCCGACGGGGACGAGATCGAAGCCGGCGGCAGCAGGCTGCGCGCCGTGCACACGCCGGGCCATCTGGGCAACCATCTGTGCTTTCTGTGGGGCGACGCGCTGTTTACCGCCGACCACATCATGGGCTGGGCCCCGAGCCTGGTATCCCCGCCCGAGGGCGATCTGACCGATTTCATGGCCAGCCTCGACCGCGTCGAGGCGCTCGGCCCCTTGCGCTATTATCCCGGCCACGGCGCGCCGGTCGCCGACGGGCTCGCCCGCACCCGGGCGCTGCGTAACCACCGCCGCGGTCGCGAGGCCGCGATTCGTGCCGCGATCGACCAGGGCGCCGCAACCCTCGAGGCGATCACCGGCGCGGTCTATACCGACGTGGCCCCGGCGCTGCTGCCCGCCGCGGCGCGCAACGTGCTGGCCCACCTGATCGATCTGCAGGCCCGAAACCTGGTGCATTTCGACACCCGGCCGGGCTCCGGGATGCGCGTATCGCCCCCCTGATCGCCCCCGCTTTCCCCGCACGATTTTTCCGCGAAAAAAACGCCCGGAGCCTCTGGACGCGGCAAAACCACCTTGCTATATCGCCCCCGTGTTCCGGCGTAGCTCAGCGGTAGAGCAGTTGACTGTTAATCAATTGGTCGTAGGTTCGATCCCTACCGCCGGAGCCAAAATCTCCTAGAGATTACAAGACGATAAAGGCCGCCTCTCGGGGCGGCTTTTGTCGTTTTCAGTGGATTTTGCAACGCTTTTGCAACATTTCGCACTGCCGTGAAAAACCACACCTCTCAGCAATAGCTTTCAGAAATCAAAGTCTTCGTCGTCTGGCGGGCGCTCACCAACAGGAAACCAATCGCAGCGGTCGCGGTTCAGGTGTTCGGGGATCGCGCGCAGGTTCCATGGCACATGCAGACCGCAAAGGTAGTGTATGCCGTGGCTCTGCGCCTTTAGAGGAACCAAGTGGTCAACGCTGTGCTTGATTCCTGTCTGCTCGGTCCATGCCTGCGCCTCCTGATAGACCGCAAGAATCTGCGCGTGCTGCTCAGGGGTAAGCCAAGGCGGGGCAGCAGGCCCCGCCCGGCGCAAAGCCTGCTTGTAGGCAAGCAAAGCCCGGTTCTTCCGGCGATACTTCGCTTTCGAGTCGATCATTCGTGGCGAATGTCTCGGGCGAGAATGTTCAGAAACTTGTCCCGAGAGATTTTGGCATTGCTGCCGAGAGCGCGCCCACGATGCCAGCGCAACACGTTGTCCACCGGCACGACGAAGACGTCAACGACAGGGAAGCCCACGATGTCGGACAGGATGAAGCCCTTGATGCCCGACAGCTTGGCTTGGAAGCCTTCCTCATTGAACACCCTACCAGACCCGACCTGATTGCTCGGGTTGAAATACACCCCCTGCCGCGTGATCGAACGCACCTCCCACATGCCACCCTCTGGGTCGAGCAGATCGTAGCCAGCGCCCTCTGACGGAGCCAGCTTCCAGCCGGGATTCTCCCACATCAGACGCCGCTCGATGATGAACGAGACGCGCCGCCCATCGGTCAGGTATTCGCGCACATCCTTGGGTGTCACGCGGAACGCGCGGGCAAGCTCTTCCTCGTCCCAGCGAAGTTGAAAACGTCTTTCCACAATGCCCTCACAGTTGTTATGAGAGCGTTGTCCCTTATTCACGACGCCTAGTAAACCCTCGGAGATTTGAGTTGAAAACAGTTACCCTAGACGCCGCCGAAATTGCTAGCCTGATGCAACCCACAGTCGGCCAAGGTGGGTTTCAGGGTCTGATTCAATACCTCCAAGGTAAGCTCGACCAACAAACCGGGCGAATTGATCTGACCGACGAGGATCGCGGTAAAATCTGCCGCTATGCTTACGACTACGGCAATGGCGGTTGGGAAAACCAACTGAAGTCGATCTTCGGAAACCACTTGGGCGAGATGAATTAACTCAATCTCGCTGGAGCAGCACGATCCGGTTGGTATTGGTGCCCTTTGCGCCGTTGTCCACGCCCCAACAGTTGGCCGTCTTGGTGAACTCCTGATCGTTCACCATCACGCCCAGCCGGTTGAACGGCAGGCCCTCCGCCGCCTTCCAGACGAGGCGTTCGAGCAGCACCTTGCCGTTACGCACCTCACCCACCTCGAAGGCGACATAGCCACCGGGGCGCAGGATGCGGGACTGTTCGGCTAGGACACGATGCACCATCGCGGTCCACGCTTCCTCGGTGCGGTGCATGTCGATGGCGACGGTTTCCGGGTCGATGCCTGCAAACCAGCAGCGCAGCCAGTTATCGGCGGCATAGTGCACGATGTCGAGGAATGGGGGTGACGCGACGGTGAGATCGACCGAGGCATCAGCAACGCCCCGCAAGTCCCATGCAGCGCCGGTGTGAAGGCCTGAACGCACCTGGCTAGGGGCACAGCCGTCCTTGAGCAGGGTCTTAGACTTCTTGAGGATCACAGCGGCCACGTCGCGCTCTGGCGGCGAAACGCCCAGCTTCTCGTTGATCTTGAGTTGCGCCTTGACCGACACGGCTTGGTTCGGCGGCATCGACCGGCCCGAGAAGAAGCCCGGCGAATGACCAGAGAGGCGATTGATTGCCACCATCCGAATCCAGTCAGCAACTGGGTCAACGCTCTCGCCGCCAAATGGCGCGCGTTCAGCCAGCCACAGGCGCAGGGCTTCCAACTTCTTGAGCGTTTCGGGGTGGTAGAAGGCGAGCAGGTCTTCGCGCACAATCTCCCCGCGCGACCAATCAACGGTTTGCAGCGCCGTTGCGACCGCCTGCAAGGTGATCGGGCGCAGCCGAGGACGAGTCAGCAGGACCGACAGCGGGTTGATGTCATTGCCGAAGGCCTGACGGCCCATCAGCGCCGCCTGCACTGGCGTTGTGCCCCTCCCCATGAAAGGGTCGAACACCACGTCCCCCGGCTTGGTCAGCCGATTGATGAAGAACTCGGGCAACTGTGCCTTGAAGCAGGCACGATAGGACACCTCGTGGATCGAGTGCGCTTGGCGCTGCCCTGCTGTCCAGAACTCATTGATCAGGTATGGGATGCCCTCCACGGTCTCGGTCGCCGTGCGCTGGCCGAAGTCATCGAAGGCCCGAAGGTCGTCGACGAAGGTCTCAGCCGACGCCGCGAACTGGTCCTGATCGAAGATGGAAAGCTGGTTCATGGGCCTCTGCCGACGTGGACGGTTAGACCCCCTTTATGCGTTAGAAATGAAGGAAACCGCAACCGTCTCGCGCAAGAAGTCCGCACTTCTAACTCTACGCACACAACATCTTGGGATCAGGGCGCTTTGTCGTATCCGGCTAGGTCAAAACTTCTCGAAGACGTTTTGCAGCAATGTCTCGATATGCGCAGCGGATTTATTCACTGACACTTTCAGGCTGTTGGGGTGTCCGCAGCCATTGCGGAGATCGAGGCACTTTCTCAGTTCCGCTTTGAATAGCCCCGCGTTTTCTAGACGCCTTCGGGTCTCAGTCTCCGCTGCCGTTCGAACTCGACGGGCGACAGCATCCCGTTTCTCGCATGCTTGCGCTTCGGGTTGTAGAACATCTCGATGTAATCGAACACGTCCTGCCGGGCTTCTTCCCGGGTTTTGTAGGTCCTGCGCCGGATCCGTTCGCGCTTGAGAAGGTTGAAGAAGCTCTCGGCCACCGCGTTGTCGTGGCAGTTACCGCGCCGGCTCATCGAATGCTCCAGATTGTGGCCCCGCAGGAACGCGGCCCAGTCCAGGCTGGTGAATTGGCTGCCCTGATCCGAATGGATCAGGACCTTCCCCTTGGGCTTTCGACGCCAGACGGCCATGTGCAGAGCCTCCAACACAACGTCAGTCGTCTGGCGGCTCTGCAACGACCAGCCAACCACGCGGCGCGAGAAAAGATCGATGACAACGGCCAGATACGCAAAGCCCTCCTGCGTGCGAATGTAAGTGATATCGGTGACCCAGACCTTGTCCGGCGTGCGCACGTCGAACTGCCGATCCAGGGTGTTGTCGACAACGACCGACGGCCTGCCGCCATACTTTCCGGGGCGGCACTTATAGCCGATCTGAGCCTTGATCCCGGCCAGCTTGGTGAGACGGGCCACACGGTTCACGCAGATGCTTTCGCCCTGTTCGATCAGATCGTCGTGCAGCTTGCGGTGACCATAGACCTTGCCGCTCTCTACCCAGGCCTCCTTCAGCAGCGCTGTCTGCCGTTGATCCTCCTGGGCCCGCTTGCTCAGCGGTGCCTTCAGCCACGCATAGAAGCCGCTCGGCTGAATGCGCAAGCATCGGCACATCGCCCGCACGGAGAACCTCCCGCGATGCTCGGCCACGAACGCGTATCTCACTTGGCATCCCTGGCGAAATACGCGCTCGCCATTGTCCTCGGACCAATGGCGGACAATGGCTCGCCCTTTTTTAGGATGTCGCGCTCCTCGGTCACCCGCGTCAGCTCCCGCTTCAGACGCCGGATCTCCGCATCCTTCTCTGACTCGCCAGACGACGCCTTCGCGAATTTGCGCTTCCACGCATAGAGCGAGTGCGCGCTTACCCCGAGCCGTCGCGACACCTCCGCAACCGGGTAGCCCCGCTCAGTGATCTGCGCGACCGCGTCACGCTTGAACTCGTCGCTGAAATTGCCTTTGCCCATCTCGGCCTCCTTGCCTCAAAATTAGGGAAGAAGGCGTCCACGAATCTAGGGGCTATTCACTATCGTCGACCACCAACATCTGCCCCGCATCGGACAGGGGAAGGTCTCGGACATATTGGGCGGTCAGCTTCGGCATCGGTGCCCCGAGCTAGTAGGGAATTAATAGGCAGAAGTAGGGGTGCTACGAACAAATATGGGGAGGAAACGGCGAGAAGACAATAGACTATTTCTATTTTATATCAGCATCTTATGTGATTTTGTGCAGGTATCGGAAAGTACCGGAAAGAAGTGCTTTCCCTAACTGTTAATCAATTGGTCGTAGGTTCGATCCCTACCGCCGGAGCCAAAATCTCTTATTGAGATCAAAGCGATAAGGGCCGCTCTTTTGGGCGGCCTTGTCGTTTGTGCGGACTTTTGACGGGCGGTGTGCGCAGGAGGGGGTGGCGCCCTGCAAGCCTGGGTGTCGCCGGTTTGCCTCGGGCGGTATCCGAGGCGCCCTGAAAGACCGCATCGCCATACTCCCCACCAGCAGATCCGACGGAAATCCGCCGGTGCCGCCTGACCCCCGGGGGTTGCGACCGCTCGCCCCTTGCGTTTCGAAGGCGGTATCGTCTAGGACTCGAGGGACGCCTTTTTATCGACGTATTGCGAGACGAGATGCCCAGAATTACAAAAGCCGTGTTCCCTGTCGCCGGGCTCGGCACGCGGTTTTTGCCAGCCACCAAGGCGATGCCCAAGGAATTGTTGCCGATCATCGACAAGCCGATCATCCAGTATGCCGTGGAAGAAGCCGTCGCGGCGGGCATCACCGACCTGATTTTCGTCACCGGCCGGCCGAAACGCGCGATCGGCGATCATTTCGACGCCAATCTCGAGCTGGAATTCCAGCTGACCCAGAAAGGCAAGATCGCCGAGCGTGACATGGTCCGCAACATCGTGCCCAAGGGGGTCAACTGCCTGTTCATCCGCCAGCCCGAACCGAAGGGACTGGGGGATGCCGTGCTCTGTGCCCAGCCGGCGGTGGGCGAGGCACCCTTTGTGGTGATCCTGGCCGACGACCTGATGAAAGGCGACCGTCTGCCCACCGCGGAAATGGTGGCCGCCTATGAGGCCAATCCCGCGAACTATCTGTGCACGACCGAGGTCGAGGATGAGGTGGTGCACAAATACGGCATCATCAGGCCCGGCCCCCTGGGCAGCGACGGACAGGTGAGCGTTGCCGGCCTGATCGAAAAACCCGATCTGGCCGATGCCCCGTCGAACCTGGCCTCGATGGGCCGCTATGTCTTCCAGCCCGAGATCTTTGACGTGTTGCGCACGCTGGGTCCGGGTGCCGGTGGCGAGATCCAGCTGGCCGATGCGATTGACATTCTGGCAAGCCGGGGCGCGGTCAAGGCGGTCGAAATGTCGGCGCAACGCTATGACTGCGGCTCGAAGTTCGGCTATCTGTCGGCGATCGTCGATCATGCGCTGGATCACGAGGAATACCGCGACCGGTTCTATGCCCTGATGCGCGACCGGCTGGCCCGGCACGACGCCGAAAACGGGCGCTGAGGGGGCGGGCATGGTGAAATCGGTTCTGGTCACCGGCGGCGCGGGCTATATCGGCTCGCACGCCTGCAAGGTGCTGGCGCAGCGCGGCTATCAACCGGTCTGTTTCGACAATCTCTCGACAGGCTGGGCCGAGGCGGTCAAATACGGCCCCTTCATCGAGGGGGATCTGATGGACCGGGCGGCGCTGGATGCGGCCTTTGCCGAATACGCGCCGGTTGCCGTGATGCATTTCGCCGCCTTCAGCCAGGTGGGCGAGGCCACGGCCAACCCCGGAAAATACTGGCGGAACAACGTTCTGGGGTCGCTGTCGCTGATCGAGGCGGCAGTGGCGGCGGGATGCCTGGATTTCGTGTTTTCCTCGACCTGCGCGACCTATGGCGATCAGGACGGGGTTCTTTTGAACGAGGACAGTCCGCAGCACCCGCTGAACGCCTATGGCTCGTCCAAGCGCGCGGTCGAAGAGATCCTGCGCGATTTCGGGGCCTCGGCCGGGCTGCGCAGCGTGATTTTCCGGTATTTCAACGTGGCCGGGGCCGACCCGGACGGCGAGATCGGCGAATGCCACCGCCCGGAGACCCATCTGATCCCGGTGATGCTGGAAGCGATCGACGGCATGCGCCCGGAACTGGTGATCCACGGAACCGACTATCCGACCCCCGACGGCACCTGCATCCGCGACTATGTCCATGTGATGGATCTGGTCGATGCGCATGTGCTGGGGCTGGAATGGCTGCTCGACGGCAAGGGCAGCCGGGTGTTCAACCTGGGCACCGGCGCCGGGTTCACCGTCAAGGAAGTGATCGGTCATGCCCGCGCGGCGACCGGCCACAAGGTGCCGCACCGGTTCGGGCCGCGCCGGGGGGGCGATGCCGCAATCCTCGTCTCGGGCAGCCAGCGTGCGCTGACCGAGCTGGGCTGGGATCCCAAACGCTCGTCGCTCAAGGTGATGATCAAGGACGCCTGGACCTGGCATCAGACCGGCGGCTATGCCGCCGCCCGGGCCAAGTCAGAGGCCCTTGCCTGACCGTTCACAGGCCCTTCACTGGCCCCTCAGCGAAAATCTGACGGATCCTGTGCCAGCGCCAGCAGGTGTTTGCCGTATTCGCCCTTGGCGAGCGGCTGCGCCAGAGCGGTCAGCTCGGCCGCGGAAATCCAGCCGTTGCGATAGGCGATTTCCTCAGGGCAGCCCGTCTGCAGGCCTTGCCGGGCCTGCAGCGTGCGCACGAAATTCCCGGCATCGAGCAGGCTGCCATGCGTTCCGGTGTCGAGCCAGGCATAGCCCCGGCCCATCCGCTCGACGGTCAGCCCACCGTCATCGAGATAGGATTGCAGCAGGTCCGCGATCTCCAGTTCGCCCCGTGGCGAAGGTTTGATCCGCTTGGCGCGCTCGGGCGCTGTGCCGTCCAGAAAATAGAGACCGGTCACCGCATAGTTCGACGGGGGCCTGGCCGGTTTCTCGATGATCTCGGTCACCCGCTGGTCCGGGCCGAAGGCCACGACGCCATAGCGTTCGGGGTCGCTGACCCGGTAGGCAAAGACCGTGCCCCCCTCGGTCTGGGCATCGGCCGATTGCAACAGCTCGGGCAGGCCATGACCGAAAAAGATGTTGTCGCCCAGCACCAGCACGGAGGGCGCGCCGTCCAGGAACTCCTCGGCCAGGATAAAGGCCTGCGCCAGCCCGTCGGGCGAGGGCTGGGTGATGAAGGTGAACGACATCCCCCATTGCGACCCATCCCCCAACGCGCGCTGGAACTGCGCGCTGTCCTGCGGGGTGGTGATGATCGCCAGCTCGCGGATCCCCGCCAGCATCAGGACCGACAGCGGATAATAGACCATCGGCTTGTCGTAGATCGGCAGCAGCTGCTTGGACACGCCGATGGTGATCGGATAGAGCCGTGTCCCCGATCCGCCGGCGAGGATGATCCCTTTGCGGTTCTTCATTCGGTCAGTCTCCGGATATCGGCGCCCAGGGCGGCCTTCCAGTCGGGTTGTGCGAGGGTGAAATCGCGCAAGAGCGTGGTGCAATCGAGCCGCGAATTCAGGGGACGCCGCGCGGGCGTCGGATAGTCGGCGGTGGCGATCGGCGTCACGGTGACCTCACGCCCGGCAAAGCGAAAGATCCAGCGCGCGAACTCGGCCCAGCTGACGTAGGGCCGGCCGGCGATGTGCCAGGTGCCGCCGGGGTGACCCGCGATCATCGCCTCGGTGATCACCAGGGCAGCGCGGGCCACGGCGCCGGCGGGGGTCGGCCCGCCGATCTGGTCGTCCACCACGGACAACTGATCCCGCGTCTCGGACAGGCGCAGCATGGTTTTCACGAAGTTCGCGCCATCGGCGGAAAAGACCCAGCTGGTGCGCAGGATCGCCACCCGCCCACCCGCCGCGCGCACCGCGTCTTCCCCGGCCTGCTTGCTGCGGCCATAGGCGTTGATCGGCGCGACCGGGTCGTCGGGCTGCCAGGGGCGTTCGCCCGAGCCGTCAAAGACGTAATCGGTGGAAATCGTCAGGAACGGAATACCCAGCGCCGCGCAGGCGCGCGCCATCGCCGCCGGGGCCCGCGCATTCACGGTCTGCGCGCCCGCCTCATCGGCCTCGGCCTGGTCGACCGCAGTCCAGGCAGCCGCGTTGATCACCGCCGCCGGCCGCTGGCTGTGGATCGCCGCCGCGCAGGCCTCAGGATCGGCCAGGTCGGCGGCCTCACGGCCTAGAAACACCGCGTCCGACGCGATCTGCGCCAGCGCCAGGGCCACCTGCCCGGTTTTGCCAAAAACCAGCAGGGTCATGCCCTGACCCCCAACCGCTCGCCCACGCCCTTGCGGGCTTGCAGCGGGCGCCACCAGGCCTCGTTGTCGAGATACCATTGCACCGTCCGTTCAAGGCCTTCCTCGACCGTCACGCTGGGCCGCCAGCCCAGTTCCGCGCGGATCCGGCCCGGGTCGATGGCATAGCGGGCATCATGCCCCGGACGATCGGTCACAAAGGTGATCAGATCGGCATAGGAACCACCGGCACGCGGCCTCTTGCGGTCGAGGATCGCGCAAAGCGTCCGCACCAGATCGAGGTTGCTGCGCTCGTTCTCGCCACCGATGTTATAGCTGCGCCCCACCCTGCCCTTTTCGACGACCAACAGCAGCGCCTCGGCGTGATCCTCGACAAAAAGCCAGTCGCGGATGTTCGACCCGTCGCCATAGATCGGCAGCGGCTTGCCGGCCAGCGCGTTGAGGATGATCACCGGGATCAGCTTTTCCGGGAAGTGATAGGGCCCGTAGTTATTGGAGCAGTTCGTCAGCACCACCGGCAGGCCATAGGTCTCGTGCCAGGCGCGCACCAGATGATCCGACCCCGCCTTGGAGGCCGAATAGGGGCTGCGCGGGTCATAGGGCGTGTCCTCGGTAAACCTGACCGCAGGATCGGCGGGCAACGACCCGAACACCTCGTCGGTGCTGATATGGTGAAACCGAAAATCCGCGGGCTTGCCGGCCCGGGTCCAGTGGCTGCGCGCGGCCTCCAGCATGTTGAAGGTGCCGGTCACATTGGTTTCGATGAAATCCGCCGGCCCGTCGATCGAGCGATCGACATGGCTTTCGGCAGCGAGGTGCATCACCACATCGGGGTGATGATCCGCGAACACCCGGTCAAGGGCCGCGCGGTCCCGGATATCCGCCTTTTCAAAGGCATAGAGCGGGCTCCGGGCGACCGGCGCGACATTTTCCAGGCAGGCCGCATAGGTCAGCGCGTCGAGGTTCACCACCTGATGCCCGCGCCCCACCGCCAGCCGGACCACGGCCGAGCCGATGAAACCCGCGCCCCCCGTGACGAGGATCTTCATCCTAGGCCCCCCAGACGAAGGGCCGCGGCGCCGCGGCCAGCAGCGGCGCCGCGCGGTCCTTGTCGGATAGCTGCGGCGGGGCCTCCAGCGGCCAGGCGATCGCCAGCTCCGGGTCGTCCCAGCGCACCGCACCGTCGCTCTGCGGGGCATAGAAATCGTCGCATTTGTATTGCACCTCGGTGTCCTCGACGAGGGTCAGGAACCCGTGCAGAAAGCCCTTGGGGATCAGCATCTGGTGCCCGTTTTCGGCACTCAGTTCCCGTCCGATCCAACGGCCGAAATCCGGGCTGCCGGCCCGGAAATCCACGACAACGTCAAAAATCGCACCGCGCGAGCAGCGCACCAGCTTGGTCTGGGCATGCGGCGGCGCCTGATAGTGCAGGCCCCGCAGGGTGCCCCGCGCCGCGGAATAGGAATGGTTGTCCTGCACCCAGTCCACCGGCATCCCGGCCTCGGCCATTGCCCGGGCGCTCCAGGTCTCGCAAAACCACCCCCGCGCATCGCCAAACCGACGCGGCGTGACCAGCCGCACCCCCTCCAGACCCGTTTCTTCGATCACCATGCCACAAACCACATTCCAGACAGTTGCCAGCCACTGTGCCAGCCAACCGGCATCGAAGAAAGGCAGAGGTGTGGCTTTTTGCGGACGGGTGAAAGGTCTGCTGGTAAGGGCGGTCTATGCCCCTTGGACACCCTGTTTCAGCGATGGGGATGGCGAGCAGAAGATACCGTTTTGTCTGAGCTGACTCGGGAATAGCGTTATCCGTGGCGAAGAACGAGGCACCCTTCCCGCCTCAGGAACCCGCCACGCGGCACGCTTCGCCGTCACATTCAGCCACAAAACAATGCCCGCCCCGTCCGGCAGTCGGGGCGGGCAGACAACAATCAATGCCGGCGCGATCAGGCCAGCGCGTCGTAGTCGGATTTCGCCATCATTGCAGCCAGTTGGCGAACGGTTACCTTGGGTTCCCAGCCCAAGGTAGTGCGGGCTTTGCTGGCGTCACCGATCAGCAATTCGACTTCCGCCGGGCGATAGAACTTGGGATTGACCACCATCACGACACGGCCAGTGTTGCGGTCAGTTGCCGTTTCGGCTTCCCCCGCGCCTTCCCAGACCAGATTCATTCCCAAGGCTTCGGCAGCGAAGGTGAAGAAATCGCGAATGGTCGTGGTTTCGCCGGTGGCCAGGACATAGTCGTCGGCCACATCCTGCTGAAGCATCCGCCACATGCCTTCGACATAATCACCGGCGAAGCCCCAATCACGTTTGGCATCCATATTGCCCAATTCGACCGGCGCCTCGGCACCCCTGGCGATCGCCGCCAGCCCCAAGGTGATCTTGCGTGTCACGAACTCCTTGCCGCGCAGGGGGCTTTCGTGATTGAAAAGGATCCCCGAGCTGGCGTGCATGCCAAAGCTCTCGCGGTAGTTCATCGTGATGTAGTGGCCATAGACCTTAGCCACCCCATAAGGCGAGCGCGGATAAAGTCGGGTGGTCTCGCGTTGCGGCACCTCTTGGACCAAGCCGAACATCTCGGACGTCGACGCCTGATAGAACCGCGTCTGCGGTGTCAGAGTGCGCAGAGCGTCCAGAATCCGCACCACACCCATGCCATCGACATCGGCGGTGTAAATCGGCAATTCCCAGGACGCGCCAACAAAGCTCTGCGCCGCGAGGTTGTAGAATTCATCCGCCTGAACGGATTGAATCGTCCGAAAAATGCTGTTGGCTTCGGCAAGATCAAAGTCGTGCAGCTGCACATCCTTGTCGACCCCCAACAACTCGAGCCGCGTATTCTCAGGATGAGAGATCCGGCGCACGCCGCCGTGCACCTCATAGCCCTTTTCCAGAAGCAGTTTGGCCAGATAGGCTCCGTCCTGCCCGGTGATACCAGTGATAAATGCTTTCTTCATCGAGTTTAGACCTTGCTCATAGGCGATCACGCCGTTTTCTCATAAAAAACACACATGGGGCAGGCAACCAAGGACCAGGGCCGATTGAGGGAACCGCCCGTGGCCCCTGCCCCTCGGTCGCGACATTTGGGGCCGGCCCCCGGATCTGCCGCTGCAGTGCATTTGCCGCGGATGCACGAAATGTCAGCCACCAGAATCTTGCCGCTGCCGTTCATCCATCTCTTCCGTCGTGTCACCCGGATGTGGATCGGATCCCTGGATCCGTTGCTGTGATAAAGCTGCACCGCAGCATGTGCAACACGTTTGGTCGCCGTCAGACGATGCTCAGGTTGTTTCGGGCATCGATGCGCGCAAAGCCGCCAGCACCGCAACCGGATCGATCTGGTCTGCCAATGAGGCCGGGCCGTAATGCTTCATAAAATGCGCAATAACGCAGCGCACCAGCTCGATACGAACATGGATTGCATCGTCCATCCATGCGGCAGGCGGTGCAGATTCTGTTACGGCCTCGAAGCTCGGGAAATAGTCGGCGTCTTCGCGGGCTGCACAGAAATCCCCTGCAACTGCACGCAGCGTCGATTTGGAGTATGTGTTCGCCACGGTGATATCCTGCCCCGTGAACGTCGCGCCCAGCGGAACCGGCGACACCGTCACAATCAGACGCAACCCGGGATTGGCAGCCTTCACTGTCTCATAGATTTCCTCGAGATGGCGCATGTTCTCGCGATAATCCAGAACGTGCACGTGAAAGCGCCCCGGATACTTTGAAATATGGCCGGCAGTCGGAGCGGTGTTCATATACACGTTGGCCTCGCTGTCGAACCAGCTTTCCACCAACCCCAGGGTCAATACGAGAAACTGCGCACTCCGAATATCGCCCAGAATGTCCTGCACTCTTGCGCGGATCTGCATGGCCCGTTCAAGCGTCGCAAAGCTTGCCGGCAGTTGACCATCAGTCCAGCGCCCGTTTACCTCGGTATAGGCCGCGTGCGGAAAGTCGTCGCCGGCAAGCGCCCACCGCACTTCGTTCAGCATCGAAGCGGTGGTGAACTTATTGAAGAAACCGGTCGGCGATGTGCATTCGTCGGGTTCTACCTGATTTTCTGGCGCCCGCGTGCGGAACCGATATCCATACCGCTCCAGTTCACTTTCGACATGGCGCGCAAAACACGACCCGATCGTGACCAGCTTGTCCTCTGCGGCAAACGTGAATTTCGGGTCCAGTCGCGGCAACAGCGCCAACTTTCGGGTCCGCGAGGGCGCCGGGGGCGTGTCCGGCTTGTGGTTCGCCCAGCGAAAGGTCTTGTTCGTCCTGAGGGACCGATAGGCTTCCTCACCGGAAATGATCTTCATCGCCTCACTCCTTCTCAACACCCCCAAACCGGTGGTCTGGGCTCAAGTCTTCCTAGTTGTCTTTGCGTCGGGCGAAGACGCAATAAGATCGTGCCTTGTGGACGGTGCGCAAGAAACGGAACCGCTCCTGACGCTCATCCCAAAGGCTGCGCGCTACCGCCCAGTCGAATCCCTGAGCATCAAGGATGTTCAGCACATCAAGCAGCGTGTTGCGTCCGTCTACCGCATGGGTTTCGCAAATGATGGACTCGCAGTTCCGCAGCAGGCCTCCGGCATGGCGCAAGACCTGCGCCTCGACACCTTCGATGTCCATCTTGAGCAGCGTCACGGGCCGATTAATCAGGCCGCGAATATCCACTGCCTCAACCAGCACCGGTTCGGCATCGTCAGGCGGCCGACTGGCCAGCAAACTCGACGCCGCATCCTCGTGACTGGAAACATAGAATGGAACCTGTCCGTCGCGATCGGAGATTGCTACCGGACGCAAAGACACGTTGGTAAACCCGTTGCGCACAATGTTCTGCGACAGCAATTCGGCAAGCGTGGGATTTGGCTCAAACGCTTCGATCTGCCCTGTCGAGAAGGTGCGTGTGAAATAATAGGTCGCGAGCCCAAAGTTCGCGCCACAGTCCAGGATCAAAGGCTCTTCGGCATCGGTCGGCGCATAGTATTCGTGGTGACAGAGGATCTCTTCGATCAACACCGGCAGCATTCGCCGATCGGAAAACCGCCAGCGCCGAGACAGCATCAGATCCTGCCCGGTCGTAATCACCGGCAAGATCGCCGGCCACGGGTCGCCATCCGGCGGAGTCGCAGCCAGCGCAGCGTCATAGGCTGCGACCACGCCAGGGTGCAGAAACTGGCGCAGCCGGAGAAAGGGGGCCGGCATGGTCGCAAACATGGTTCAGCCTTGATCGCTGACGGTGGCCGCCGTCTCTGGAGTCGGAGTTGAACCAGCTGCCGGGGCTGGTGCCTCGGCCGGGCCGCCAGCCGGTGCCAACCGGAATACCGTCGGGTCGAAACTGCGCCTGCCACACAACGCATGGGTCAGTGCCATCGCCGCCTGCGGCGACATATTGGGTGGCCGCCCAAGCAGATATGGAATCATAAAGAACGGTGGAGCGACCTCATCCGGCGCAATGCTGCCCATGTAGCGTTCGGCCATTTGCGACACGACGACGTCGGGCTGCACCATCTGCACCATTTCCTCATGGTAGAAACGCGTGCGCATGAAGACGATACGCCGGAAGAACAGCGCCAGCAACTGCAAGGCGTGATACAGATAACTATCGCCAAAAATCAGCAATGTCTTGTCACTGCACGCCTGCTGAGCGTCAACGACGATCAATCGACCGTCGTTGAACGGGCTGTTGAAGTCATGTCCAAGGCCGTTGTCAAAGGTCGTGCAATGGAACGGCGTTCCGAACTTCAGCTGCGGATCACCCTGCTTTGGATCCAGCTTGCGACCGAGATCACCGTAGAAGACAGCTCCATCCTCGAAGATCTCATCAGACACCGCCGCCGCCACCTGGGCAATCCTCTCGACCTCAATGCCGCAACGGAGCGCCAGATCTTCGACAATTGCCAGGATACCGTGGGGAGACCAATGCGTATCGGTCAGAGGATAGGACCGCCCGCGGCGCGGATTGCGCAACACATCCACAGGATAGATCGCATCGCCAAACCCAGCGGTCAGGTAGCTGCGCGCCATGTGGCCCGGATTGTCGATCGGAAGGTTTTCCGGATAGACGACATACTTTTCCGGCGCGATCAAATGCAAGAACTGAGCACCGTAATGCTCGCTAATCGCCTTGCGGCGCACCAGATTGTCATGAAGCATCTGGGCGGTTCGTGCCGGCAGATCTGCTCCTTGCATAAAGCGCAGGATTGAATGCCCGCCCCCCACCAAGAACAGGTCGCCGTTCTCCCCGAACAGCACCTGATTCTCGATTTTCACTTCAACGTTGCCTTGCATTTTCTGAGGCCCTCCCTGAACGCCCGGCCTCGATACACAGCCGTCTAAAGCACGCGATCAGTAGTAGAGCATGCTTTCGACAAGGTTGAAAAGATCGGAATGCTCGTGCTCTGGGGACAACGCCTGCCGCGCAAAAGCTGTGGCTGCAGCTTCAGTCACATGACGATACTCGGGATCGAGCAACAGCTTGCCGATCTCGTCGGCTTGCGCCTCGAAATCAGCAATTTTCAGCGCCCCAGCCGAAGCCGCGTCCTCGAAGCCACGCGCGCCCTGCGGCGTGCTGACGATGGTGCGCCCCATCGCCAAGGTCTCAACCAGTTTGACGCTAGTTCCGGTGCCGAAGCGGATCGGGTTCACAGTCAGCGCCGCTGCCGCATACTGCTCGGTCAAGTCCTCGACCGGGCCCAGCAAATCCACCGAGGGCAGCTCCGGATCGGTAATCGTGGAACAAACCCGTCCGCAGATCACCAGGTGCGCGTCGGGGACCTGCCCCATAACCGCCGGCCAGACGTTACGCATAAACAAGGCGATCCCGTCGGTGTTGGGTTCATAGGCGTTCCCGACAAACAGCACGGTGCGACTGGCAGGATCGGTCGGAGGCAAAGGTTGGCCGTCACGCACCGACACGCCGGCATGGACGATTCTGGACGGATTCATGTGCTCGCACAGAAATGCCTGCTCGGACCGGCTGATGGTGATCAACGTCTTGGCCTTGGACAACAGCGCCAGTTCCTCGTCCAGTGAGGCGGCGAACTTCTCCAGCTCAGGCACGGCTTCTGTGCCAAAGGTCTCCTGCGCCTTAGCAAAGACCTCGGCGCGCAACGACTGGATGTCGATGGTGTCGATCATACCGTGGATCGAGGGATGCAGCAGGTCGTGAATCGGACCGCTCCAAGCATACGATGTGATCGCAACGCGCGGCCGCAGCGCATTGATCAGGGCCGCAGCCAAGGTGTTGAACTCCGGGTCGACACGCGCAGCCAAACCGTGGGCTTCACGCCGCGGCGGTTTGCGCAGAAGCTCCGCAATTGAGGCCGCTTTGGGAAGACCGCCTGCGGGCTGGACAAACTTGCCTTCGTCGATCTGTTTGGCCAGCTGCTGCCCCATATGGCGTTTGGAAAGCTGCGGAATCATAATGTGGCGGTGACAGAACCGGCGGAGACGTCGGTATTCCTCGGGCCATTTCAGCAAGTTCCAAGGCTCGCTGCGGTCGATCAGTGTCGTGACATAACCGGCGTCGTGGAAACTTTCCATGAGATCGGCCAAACGGCGGATACCGCCGCCGCTGCCAACCATGGTAATCATGCCCTGCAACGTAAAACAGACCCCAGGCGCCTTGGTGGGACCATATCCCGCATACGCGCGGATCAAGTGCAGGCCAAGTGCCTCGTCGGTCAAACCATCGACTGCGCCTTGCCGCGAAATGGTGAGGCAATGAGTTGCCGGCATCTCCAGCACACCGATTTCCTCGCCATCTGCATCGAAGAAGGCCAGCCCGATCTTGCCGGCCGGAGGGATCACGCCGTTGATCTCATGCGTCCAGCTGAAATTGCCTTCGCCATTGATGATCGTCGCTTCAACAGGAAGCGGGTCGTCAACGCGACGGTCATTGATGAGCACCTGTGCATGGGTCGGCGCGGCGGGAAGTGCCAGCGTCCCGTCGAACTGCAGCAGGCTGCTGCGGCGATCAAACTGAGCGAGAAGGATCTTGCCCCAGGCTTGCTCGACCTTCTTGATCGGAGCAGTGACATCCAACAGCACCGCATTTTGCGACCGCAGGGTCAGCGTTCCGTCCAGTGCACTGGTCCGCGCCGCGCGCCGCAAGTCCTCGGGCGCCTCGAAGGCCATGTCGATCGCACCGCTGATCTTGAACTCGTCCGCCATCTGCCCGCGGAACCCGAGCGCCTTCTGGATCCGTTCGCTGCCCCGGATCGACGGGATGCCGTACATCTTCTGACCGTTGATCGTCATCGACAGCTCGGTAACCGGCGCATAGCTGCGAAACCAGCCCTTGGCTTCGACGGTGTTGTCCAACCAGTTGAGGGTGAAGCTCTCGATGTGACCTTCCGGCAGGTTCATTTTGATCATGTCCGGCGGAAACGCCCACAGCGAGGTGGTCCCGTCGGTGAATTTCATCTCGAGCTTGGCTTCTCGAATGTCACCCTCGCCCACGAAGGGTATCCGATCATGGAAGCCCGAATAGAGTGAGCGTTTGCGCGGATCCAAATCGCGCGCCATCGGCCGGAACTGGAAGATATTGCGGATGGCGTGCTGGTTGCCGCGGGTGAACTCCACCGACAAACCCCGCATCTGCCGGGTTGTGAACACGCAGCCGCTCAGACGCAATTGGCGGCTGTCGGCATCATAAACCACTTCAAGGTCGTCAAGGCGTTCGCCTTGAGCAATCGGCCGCGTCTCGGTTGCCAGAGGTTTGCCTTTGCGGCTCATGAACGTCACGTCGATCTTCTCACCGGCGACCGCTTCGGCAGGAACGCGCCCGCGATATAGGAAGCCGTGAAACGGCTCTTCGGGCATGCCGAATTTCGCCGCAACGTCAGCGCGGCGACTATTTAGCGGCGTCATGCCGATAACCTTGCCGTCGTAGAGAATACGGGCCGAGGCTATTTCAGCCGGATTGGCAGCCCAACCGCGCACCAAAATCTCACCCGGAAGGCCGACCAAGGTGGCTTCGCTGATTGCAAAACTGCGTTGAGGCTGTTCGTTTTGCTCGCCCGTCGTCATGTTCATATCCGTTTCGTTAAATATCGCGTTCCGAATGGTTCGTCAGCAAAGTGCCCGAAAAACAGGCGTTTTTACAACCAAATCCTGAGCGGATTAGCCAGCGAGCAGATCTTCGAGTCGCGCACGCGGAATGGACTGGGACACCAGCGACCCCGTCGACACCACCACCAGTTCGATCCCGTTCTGTGCGAGATAGTCCTGCCAAGGACCGCTGGCGGCGGCGCAGGTGTTCACCTCGTCGGGAATGATCCGCGGCTTGTTGTACAAGATTCCGTTCGCATGCAGAAACTTGTTGCGCTCCTGAATCGTGCGCAGCCGGTCCGCCTCGGCCAGGACGGCGGTCTTGTGGGGATCAGGACGATCGTAGAAATGCGGCATCACGGCTGAGTTCTGGACGCCGACATCCCAGCCCAAGGTAATGATTCGACGCGCGCCGAGATGCTGCGCCAGATAGAATCCCACCTCATACAGAACACCAGGCCCCCACGGCCGTGTCATGGATACCGAGAACTGGAAATCGTCGAAATTCTGCTTCCGCGCCAGCTGTTCGGACAGCGCACTCGGCTTGTCCACCAGCAGATTCAGGTCTGATTCCCCGTAAACCGGGGGATCTCCAGCAGCCGTTTCACGGATGATCAGCGGACGGCGGCGGCTGTAGTCGTATTTCTGGCTGTTCCAGGTATTGAGGATCTGGAAATCGGTCGCTTCGGGCACGGTGTCAAAAGCCTGCTTGACAGCGATCACGCAGGTCCCGGACAACAGATCATTCAGAGCCTCCGGCGTGTATTCCGACAGCGAAGGCCCACAACTGAGGATGACCACATCCTTCCCTTCGGCCCTGCCTGCCAAAGCATCGAGCTGAAGCATCGGGTCGCCCAACGAGATGATGTCCGCGATATCGGATGAACTGAAAAGTGCCATGAGAAGTGAGTCCGTTCTGATAAGATTATCTGCCAGTGCCGGCTGAAGAATGCACAGTCAAGCACCGCAATCGATAGCGCCCGAAGACCAGTACATTTCACGGATTTTGATATTGCAGACCTGGCTGATTGTCCAGACGGCGCAGAATCCCGGAAGGCCGCTGCCGGGGCATTTTGACGGCCTCAAACATGCGCCCGATCGACGATCATTCCCGCGCGCGCTTGTGCCCGGATACGGATCTGGCATAGCCTGCCGCCGGCAGGTATTTTGCCACGAAACCACTCAGGGCAGATTTCATGACGATCATTCATCCGGTATTGTTGTGTGGCGGCGCGGGGACGCGGCTTTGGCCGTTGTCGCGCCAGTCGTTCCCCAAGCAGTTCGCGCGCCTGTTGGGCGACGAGAGCCTGTTCCAGGCAGCGGCACGGCGGTTGTCGGGGGCGGGTTATGCCGCGCCGGTCGTGGTGACGGTGAACGACTTCCGCTTCATCGTGATCGAGCAGCTGGCGGCGATGAACCAGGTGGCCGGGTCGATCCTGATCGAGCCCGAGGGGCGCAACACCGCGCCGGCGGTTCTGGCGGCGGCGCTGACGCTGGCGCAGCAGGATCCCGCGGCGCTGATGCTGGTGGCGCCCTCGGATCATGTGATCCCGGATTCCGCCGCGTTCCGTGACGCAGTGCAGGCGGCAGCGGCGCGGGCGCAGGCGGGCGATCTGGTGACCTTTGGCATCACCCCCAATCGCGCCGAAACCGGTTATGGTTATCTCGAGTTGGCGGCCGGTGCCGATGCCGGCGCCGCGGCGCCGCAACCGCTGGCACGGTTCATCGAGAAACCCGATGCCGCCCGCGCGGCCGAGATGGTCGCCGCTGGCACCTATCTGTGGAACGCCGGGATCTTCCTGTTCCGCGCCGATACACTGATCGAGGCCTTCCGCCAGCATGCGCCGAAGATCCTGACCGCCGTCGACAAGTCGGTGTCGGGCGCGGCGCGCGATCTGTCCTTCTGCCGCCTCGATCCGGGGACCTGGGCCAAGGCGCCGGCCATCTCGATCGACTATGCGATCATGGAAAAGGCCTCGAACCTGGCGGTGATGCCCTATGCGGCGGGCTGGTCCGATCTGGGCAGCTGGGATTCGGTCTGGAAGGAAAGCGGCCCCGACAGCGCCGGCAACGTCTGCAGCGACCACGCCACGGCCATTGACTGCACCGACAGCCTGCTGCGCTCGGAATCGGGCCGGGTGGAACTCGTCGGCATCGGGTTGAGCGACATCATCGCCATCGCCACCGACGATGCGGTGCTGGTCGCCCACAAATCCGAATCCCAGCGCGTCAAGGAAGCAGTCACCGCGCTCAAGGCACGGGGCGCCGCGCAGGCCGACCAGTTCCCCAAGGACCATCGCCCCTGGGGCTGGTTTGAAAGCCTGGTCGTCGGCACGCGCTTTCAGGTCAAGCGGATCGTCGTCAAACCGGGCGCCGCGCTGAGCCTGCAGTCACACCACCACCGGGCCGAGCACTGGATCGTCGTCGAGGGCACCGCCAAGGTGACGGTTGGCGACACCGTGCAACTGGTGACGGAAAACCAGTCGGTCTATATCCCGCTGGGCGCGGTGCACCGGATGGAGAACCCCGGCAAGGTGCCGATGGTGCTGATCGAGGTGCAGACCGGCAGCTATCTGGGTGAGGACGACATCATCCGCTACGAGGACGTCTATGCCCGCGGGCAAGGCGCCAAAGGCTGAAGGCCCGAACCCGAGATGAGCGCACTGACCTGTTTCAAGACTTACGACATCCGCGGCCGGCTGGGCGTGGACCTCGACGAGGCGATCGCCTATCGCATCGGCCGCGGCTTTGCCCGGGCGCTCGACGCCCGCAAGGTGGTGCTGGGCCGCGACATCCGCGCCAGTTCCGAAGCCCTGGCAGCGGCCGTCGCCCGCGCCCTGACCGACGAGGGCTGCGAGGTTCTGGACCTCGGCCTGTCTGGCACCGAAGAGATGTATTTCGCCACCACGCAGTTCGGCGCCGATGGCGGCATCTGCGTGACCGCCTCGCACAACCCGATGGATTACAACGGCATGAAGATGGTCCGGGCGGGGTCGGCGCCGCTCGATGCCGCCACCGGCCTTGCCTCGATCAAGGCGCTGGCCGAGGCCGATGCCTTTGGCCCGGCGCGGCCGGGCGGCCGGGTGAGCGACATCGGCGCCGAAGCGCGCGCGGCCTATGTCGAGCGGGTGCTGGGCTTTGTCGACGTCGCGGCCCTGAAACCCCTGCGGATCGTCGTGAACGCCGGCAACGGCGCGGCCGGGCCGACCTTTGACGCGATTGCCGAGGCGCTCGCGGCCAGGGGCGCACCGCTGACCTTCATCCGCATGCACCACACACCGGACGGCAGCTTTCCGAACGGGATCCCGAACCCGCTGTTGCCGGAAAACCGCCCCCCCACCGCCCAGCGCGTGCTGGCCGAGGGCGCGGATATGGGCGTAGCCTGGGATGGCGACTTCGACCGCTGTTTCTTTTTCGATCACACCGGCGGATTCGTCGATGGCGAGTATATCGTCGGCCTGCTGGCCGAGGTGTTCCTCGCCAAGGAACCCGGCGCGAAGATCATTCACGATCCGCGGGTGATCTGGAACACGCGCGACGTGGTGGCACGGGCGGGCGGCCAGGCGGTGCAGGCGCGCACCGGGCACGCCTTCATCAAGCAGTTCATGCGCGACCACAACGCGGTCTATGGCGGCGAAATGTCGGCGCATCACTACTTTCGCGACTTTGTCTATTGCGACAGCGGCATGATCCCCTGGCTGGTGATGGCCGAACTGGTCAGCACCCGCGGGCGGCTGGCCGATCTGGTGGCGGCGCGCCGCGCGGCCTTCCCCTCGTCGGGCGAGATCAACTTTCACCCCAGCGATCCGGCTGCCGCCATCGCCGCCGTGCGCGCCGCCTACGAACCCGCCGCGCGGGCGGTCGACGAGACCGACGGGATCAGCCTGGATATGGGCGACTGGCGCTTCAACCTGCGCAGCTCGAACACCGAACCGGTGGTGCGGCTGAACATGGAGAGCCAGGGCTCGCCGCTCGCCGCAAATCTGGCAAAGATCACCCAACTCCTCGAATCCTGAAACAATGCCCTCGTTTTGACACGATGCGGCACTACCCTGAGGCGTAATCACCGTGCGATGCCCCATCGCGCGGTGACCGGACTTGCTGGGAAACACGCATGAAGATCGTCGTTGTCGGGCTGGGCTATGTCGGCCTTTCGAACGCCATCCTGCTGGCACAGCACAATAGCGTCGTGGCCCTCGATGTGGCCCCGGCGCGGGTCGAGGCCGTGAACGCCCGGCGCACGCCGATCGTCGACCCGGAATGCCAGGAATATCTGGCTGGGGCCGCGCTGGATCTGCACGCCACCACCGACCCCGCCCGGGCCTATCCCGGTGCGGACTATGTGGTGATCGCGACACCCACCAACTATGACGCGGCGACCAACGCCTTTGACACCTCCAGCGTCGAATCCGTGATCCGCGACGCCCTGCGCCACGCCCCCGACACCGTGATCGTCATCAAGTCGACCGTGCCGGTGGGGTTCACGATGCGCATGCGGGCCGAGACCGGCCACGATGCGATCCTTTTCTCGCCCGAGTTCCTGCGCGAGGGGCGCGCGCTCTATGACAACCTGCATCCCTCGCGGATCGTCGTCGGCGAGCAAAGCGACCGCGCCCGGGTGTTTGCGGACCTGTTGTGCCAGGGGGCGATCAGCCGCGACTGCCCGCGCCTGTTCACCGACCCAACCGAGGCCGAGGCGATCAAGCTCTTTGCCAACACCTATCTGGCGCTGCGCGTGGCCTTCTTCAACGAACTCGACAGCTACGCGATGGCGCGCGGCCTCGACACGCGGCAGATCGTCGACGGCGTCGGCCTGGATCCGCGAATCGGCAGCCACTACAACAACCCGTCCTTTGGCTATGGCGGGTATTGCCTGCCCAAAGATTCCAAGCAGTTGCTGGCGAATTACCAGGATGTGCCGCAAAACCTGATCGCCGCCGTGGTCGAGGCCAACCGCACCCGCAAAGAGTTCATCGCCGACCAGATCGCCGCCCGCGCGCCACGGGTCGTCGGCATCTACCGGCTGGTGATGAAGGAGGGCAGCGACAATTTCCGTGAAAGCGCGGTGCAGGGCATTCTGGAACGCCTGCAAGAGCACGGGATCGCCGTGATCGTCCACGAACCCACGCTCAAGGCGGTCACCTTCCACGGCGCAAGGGTCGTCGCGGACCTCGACGCCTTCAAGGCCGAGGCCGATCTGATCGTCGCCAACCGGCGCGCCGCGGCGCTGGCCGATGTCGCGGACAAGGTGTTCACCCGCGACCTTTTCGGCATAGACTGAAGGTCACCCCGGCCAGACCGGCAGAGCGGCCAGCACCGCCTCGACACCGGGGATCCCCTGCCCCGGCTGGGCGGCGGCCTGCATCTGAAAGGCCTCCTGCCACACGGCGTCGCGCCAGGCGATAAAGGCGAGCGCCTCGGAGGCCCAGGCCTCGACCGTCGAATCCCGGTAGCCCGCGCAATTGGCCGCCGAGTTGTATCCCAGCGCACGGGCCTGCGCCTCGACATGGGCGTCGATCGCCGCGGCGATGCCCGCCTGCGCGGCCGCAACCTCGGCCAGGGCGCGATCCTCGGCGGTCTGGATGGTCAGGTGAAAGCTCATGCGTCGGCCTCCGACGGGATACGGGATGTGGGAATGGCCACCGGGCCGGCGGCAACACGCAGCGTCCAGCAGGCGGGATCCTGCGGCTGGTCGGGGGCGGCATCGTCGCCCAGCACCACGCGCAGCGTGCACCGGATTTCGCCTTCCTCGCGGGTGATCGGGCCGATAAAGGGGTGCGTGCCCTCGGGAATGGCCAGGCCGCCCTCGGGAACCGCCGACAGGTCATAGACCGTGCCATCCACGGTCAGACCATCACCGGCGACGCTCAGCACGGTTTCCGGCTGGCCGGGCAGGCCGCGGCTGGGGGACAAGGTAATCTGCATAGGCTCCTCCTCAGAACCAGCGGCCGATGGCAAGGGCGGCGATACTGCGACTGGTTTGCGCAATGGACGAAATAGCGGCAATGTCGGCCTTTGCGGTCGAGATCCCGCTGGCGCCGGCCCAGCAGGTCCGCCCGTTGGACTGCCCGGCCGGGGTTACGACAGGCGTGGCAATGAATACGGCGGGAAAGGTCCACTGCTGCATATTCGCCCAGGAGAAAATCGCCCCGTTTGCCGTCGTGCTGTCTGCGGTAAACTCGGGACTCCAGCAGATCTGCGTGCCGTCCGCGAACCGGACGAATTTCCCGTTCGCGTTCGATCCCCGCTCGATCAGCGCACCGGTCGGCACACCGGCGGATTGCGCAACGGTCCCGAGGGCCGAGTTCTGGCCATAGAGCTCGAACCAGCCGCTCCAGGTCGTGGCGTCGATCCGAGTGCGCGCCGCGACCCGTCCGTAATGCGCAGCCGTCGGATTGAGGCACAGCGCCAGTTGCGCGGCCAGTGTGCTGCCGCGCACCGACGACACCAGGCCGAAGTTGCTCCCGAAGCCGGGCTTGTTGATGCCGTTGCTGTCGCAGTGCCAGAACCCGCTCTGGCCGATCTGGTTGAAATCCGAAGACGGCGCCGGCACGGTTCCCGCTCCCAGACCGAAATTGCCCACCAGCATCAGGCGCCCGGGGGTGGTGTCGGTATGGGTCTGCGTCACGGCGGTGCCGCTGATCAGCCCGGTCACCTGCATCCCCGCCGGGGTCACGCGCAGCCGCTCGGCACCGCCGGTGGTCACGCCCAGCGTGTCCGACGCGACACGAAAAAGCCCGGTGTCGGTGTCTCCGACAAAACCGAGGGCCGCAGCAGTGGCAGACCCTTGCGGCAGCTCGACCGGTTGATCGAGGCGCACCCGCCCCGATGCCGCCAGCACGCTCAGCGCAGCGGTCCAGGAAATGCCGTCATCGCTGACCTTGATCGAGAAATCGTCGTTGCCCGCCAGCCCCATCTCGGCCCGGCCCGACCAGCCGGTCTGAAACAGCAGCGACGCGGTATCGCCCGGCGCCGCCTTGTTGATCTTCAGTTGGTGCCCGGCGCCGTCATGGGTCAGCAGCGTCGCCTCGGCCGAAACCGCCAGACGGTTCGTGCCGTCATAGGTGGTGTTGACCCCGACCCCCGCGAGGTTCTGCAGCTCAGGCAGGTCGGGAGAGACCCAGTCGGCGCCGTCCCAGATACGCTGTTCGGTGCCCGACACCGCCTGCCACCCCACGCGCGGGGTCACGAACAGCCACCCGCCGTTCGCCCAGGCGGCCAGCATGCCCTCCTGTCCGGTCCAGTCGTTGACTGCGCCCTGCCCGACCGCCCAGATCTGCCCCTCCAACGGGGTCAGCGGTGGCGTGGTCTCGGCAAAGGACTGCACTGTCAGCTGGACGATCAGGTCCAGCCGTTCGAGCGCCTCGTTATGCGTCACATGCTTCTGCGCCTGCGCGGCCTGCAGATAGGGCAGGGTCAGGTTGGGGGATGTCTGGTCCATCGTCGGCCTCCTGGTCGACGCCGGACATTAGGATCAGAAGGTTCCGGTTCCTTGAGGGCTGCGCGCGTTGCGCGCCCGGCCAATCGCGCAGGCCGTGGCTCAGGCGGCACCGACCGGCAGAACGTCGACGGTGTGGCGGCTCACCTGCCCACCGGACGACCGCAGCGCCCCCTGCACAGGCGCGACATCGCCATAATCGCGCCCCTGCGCCACGGTGACATAGTCCAGCCCGGCGCGCTGGTCGTTGGTCGGGTCGAACGCCACCCAGCCCATCGCCGGCCCCGCCCAGGCCCGCACCCAGGCATGCATCGCATCCGCTCCTTCGAGGCGCGGCCGGCCGGGCGGCGGATCGGTGCGCAGGAACCCCGAGACATAGCCTGCCGGGATCCCCAGCGCCCTGAGCCCGGCGATCATCACATGGGCAAAGTCCTGGCAGACGCCGTGACGATGCTCGAAGGCCTCGGCCGGGCCGGTCTCGACCGAGGTCGCGGCGGAATCAAAGCGCATCGCCTCGTGCAGCGCGTGGCCCAGCGCCTCGATCGCCTGCACCACCGTCGCCCCCGCTGGCACGGCGGCGCGCGCGAACGCGGTGATCTCGGGCACTTCGGGCACCCGCGGCGACGGGCCGGTGAAATGGTGCGGCGAGGCCGGGCCGAGGTCGGTGCAGGCCGTCAGGTCATCGGCCAGGCCGGCCACCGGCGGCGACAGGTCGGCAGCAACATCGGCTGCCAGACGGTCGACGCGCAGCGTCACTTCCAGCCGCACCGCGTCGATCGGACGATGCCAGACCGCAAGCGTTGTTGCGTTGCCAAAGAAATCCACCCCCTCGCGGCGTTCGTCAGGGCGCGGGGCGATGGTCAGTTTACGCGACAGCAGCCGCTGATCGGCCCCCGCATCGGCGGGGATCAGCCGCAGCAGGGTGCGCGACCGGTCCGAGGGCGCGCCATAGCTGTAGTCGATGGCAAGGCGGATATCGTAACGCATGCCCTCCCCCTAGCGCAGATAGGCAGCTGACAGCAGGTCCGAAATCCCCGCCAGTTCTGCCCGCAGATGCAGCAGGGTCTTGGCGTCGATGCGGTCCGGGCTTTCGACGCTGAGCAGGCTGTCCAGCGGCACGATCGCCCGCAACAGCGGCGCAAGGCGGCCGTTGTCATAGGCCCCGGGCAGTGCCGAGGCCTGCTCGCGCATCGCGCGCAGCTGGAACAGGATCGAGCGCGGGTTGTCTGCGTCCAGCGCCAGCAGGTCCACCACCGTATCGCGCGAGGTCTCGACCCGGTAGCGGCGGTGATGGGTGATGACGCTGTCCGCAACTTCGACCGCCAGATCCAGCGCACCTTCGGGCGCATCCGGCGCAGCCATGCCGTGCAGCAGCGCCGACAGCGCATCGGCGCGTTCCAGCGCCCGGCCCAGCGTCAGAAACCGCCAGCCCTGAAAGCGATACATGTTGTCCTGCACAAGGCCCGAGAACCCGGTGATCTTGCGCAGCAGGACACCCATCGCCCGGGCCGCATCGTCGCCCGGCTTGATCGTGCTCAGGGTCTGCCGCGCCGTCCGGTCGAGGTCGACCAGCGCCGCCCAGCCATCGACCGAGAACCGGTCGCGCACCTTGCCGGCGCAATTGCGCGCAGCCCCGATCCGGCCGACCAGCGCATCCGGCATCGGCTGGCCGACGTCGATCCGGTAGCCCCCCAGAAAGGCCCGCAACCGCCGCAGCAGCGGGTCGGCCGCGTTGTCGGTGGTCGCCAGCCGCAGGTGATAGGCCCGCACCAACCGGATCGCGTCCTCGGTCCGCTCGATATAGCGGCCCAGCCAGAACAGGTTGTCGGCGGCGCGCGACGGCACCACGCCGGGACTGGAGCGGCGGAACGGCGTGCCGGCCGCCGGTTTCAGCGAGATGCGCCGCACCGGCCGGTCCGACACGATCCAGACATCCGCGACCGAGCCCCCCTTCTGCATGGCCAGGGCAGTGGCATCGCCCGACCGGCCGATCCGCGCGTAACCGCCCTGCATAAAGCGCCAGCCGTCGGGTGTGCGCGCGGCAAAGACCCGCACGGTCATCGGACGCGGCTGCAACCGGCCTTCGGCCAGCGTCTCGCCCGGCTCGGTCACCCAGGCGGGGGTGGTCGACAAGGCCACGGCCTCCTGCGCGACCAGCGACGCCCCCTGCCCGTCGATCCAGGCATCCAGATCGCCGGCCTCACCGCCGGCGAACTGCCCGCCCAGCGCCGTCTGCCCCGACACATCGAACGGCAGATCGCTGCTCAAGGCCGGGCCGATCAGCATCTTTGCTGCATTTTCACGGACATAGGCGCGCTCGGCCGCGCCGCCGCACCACCAGGTGGCAATGTTGGGCAGGGTCAGCGGCTGGCCGGTCAGCACCGCGCTGATCCGCGGCAGAAAGGCCATCATCGCGCGCATTTCCAGAATTCCGGTGCCCATCGCGTTGACCATCGCCAGCTTGCCCTGCCGCACCGCTTCGACCAGACCCGGCGTGCCGATCTGGCTGTCCGCGTTCAGTTCCAGCGGATCGGCAAACGCCGCGTCGATACGCCGCCACAACGCGCCCAGGGGGTGCGGCCCCTCGATCGTGCGCACCATCGCGGTGTCGTTCTCGACCAGCAGATCCTCGCCTTCGAGCAGCATCAAACCCAGGTAGCGCGCAATATAGGTGTGTTCGTAATAGGTATCGTTCGACGGCCCCGGAGTGAGGATCGCCGCCCGCCCCTCGGCATTGCCGGCCGCGACTGCCAGCCCTTCGAGCGCCGCGCGGAAATCGGAAAAGAACCCGGCAAGCCGTTGAATATACGAGCGCGGAAAGCGTTCCGGGAAAATCCGCCCGGTGGCCATCCGGTTTTCCAGCGCGAACCCCGCCCCCGAGGGCGCCTGGAGCCGGTCGCCCAGAACCAGCCAGGAGCCGTCGGGCGAACGCCCGATCTCGAAGGCGAGGTAGTGCAGGAAATGCCCCCCCGGCGGCTGGATGCCGACCTTCGGCCTGAGCCATTGCGGCGAAGCCGCGATCAGCGAGGCGGGCAGATGCCCGTCGCGCACCAGCCGCCCCTCGCCATAGAGATCGGCCACGACCCGTTCCAGCAGATCCGCGCGCTGCGCCAGCCCGTCGCAGATCGTCTGCCATTCGCTTTCGTGCAGGATCACCGGCACATGCGACAGCGGCCATTCGCGCTCGGCCAGGGGATCGCTGGAATATTGCCGGAAATAGACCCCGGCATCGCGCAGATACTGGTTGCCGCGTTCAAAGCGCGCGGCAATCTCGGTGGGCGAGAGCCGGGCGAACCGCTCGACGAACCGCCGCCAGACCGGCCGCATCTGCCCCCGGGCGTCGAACAACTCATCCGCCACACCCGGAAGGCGGGTGTAGCCGGCAAAGAGGTCCGGCGCGGTCCGGGGCTGCGCGGGCGGCATGGCGGTCCCTTTCGGCTTACGACAACCCGGCCGGGCGGCGCAGGTCGAGGGTCAGCGGAAATTCCGGGTGCGGGGCCTCCGGCACCGGGCGATAGCTGCCGGGGGTATGGCCGTGGGGCTCGAACCGCGCCAGACGTCGGGCCTCGGCCTCGTAGGCGTTGACCGGGAAGGTGTCATAGTTGCGCCCACCCGGGTGCGCGACATGATAGGTGCAGCCAGCAATCGCCCGCCCCGTCCAGTCGTCGTAAATGTCAAAGACCAGCGGCGTGTTGACCGGCAGCACCGGGTGCAGCGACTCGGGCGGCTGCCAGGCCTTGAACCGCACGCCGCCAACGCTGACGCCCGAGGTCGCGGTCCGCGCCATCGGCACCGGCCGCTGGTTGGCCATCACCCGATAGCGGTCCTGATGCAGCGTCGTCATCTTGACCTGCAGCCGTTCCACCGAGCTGTCGGTATAGCGCACCGTGCCGCCGATCGCCCCGGTCTCGCCCAGCACATGCCAGGGTTCCAGCGCCTGTTTCAGCTCCAGATGCACGCCCTCGGCGTCGATCTGGCCGCAGAACGGGAACCGGAATTCGGCCTGGGCCTCGAACCACACGGGATCGAAGTCATAGCCGTGGATCCGCAGGTCGGCCAGCAGCGACAGCAGATCCTCCCACAGGTAGTGCGGCAGCATGAAGCGGTCGTGCAGCACCGTGCCCCAGCGCACCGGGCGGCCCTGCACCGGACTGTTCCAGCAGCGCGCGATGATCGCCCGCAACAAGAGCTGCTGGGCCAGCGACATCCGCGGATGCGGCGGCATCTCAAAGCCGCGGAATTCCACCAGCCCCAGCCGACCGGTGGGACCATCGGGGGAATAGAGCTTGTCGATGCAGATCTCGGCGCGGTGGGTGTTGCCGGTGACGTCGGTCAGCATGTTCCTGAGCAGACGGTCCACCAGCCAGGCCGGCGGCAGCGGGCCGCCGTTCACCGGATCGCCGATCTGGTTCAGCGCGATCTCCAGCTCATAGAGCGTGTCATGGCGCGCCTCGTCGATCCGCGGGGCCTGCGACGTCGGCCCGATGAACAGCCCCGAGAAGAGATAGCTGAGGCAGGGATGCCGCTGCCAGATCAGGATCAGCGATTTCAGCACGTCGGGCCGGCGCAGGAACGGGCTGTCGAGCGTCGTCGCGCCCCCCACCACCACATGGTTGCCGCCGCCGGTGCCGGTGTGGCGTCCGTCGATCATGAACTTGTCGGCGCCCAGACGCGAATTGCGCGCCTCGTCATAGATCGCCTCTGTGGTGGCGACGCAATCCTCCCAGCTGTGCGCGGGGTGGATGTTCACCTCGATCACCCCCGGATCCGGGGCCACGCGGATCACGTTCAGCCGCGGGTCATGCGGCGGGGCGTAACCCTCGATATGGATTGGCAGGTTCAGTTCCGCCGCCGTCACCTCGGCATTGGCGATCAGCTCCAGATAATCTTCCAGCGTGTCGCAAGGCGGCATGAACAGGCACAGCCGGCCGTCGCGGGGCTCGATCGCCATCGCGGTGCGCACCCAGCCGCCGGCGGGGTCGGTCCCCTCGCCCAGATGGGTGTCCTGCGGCTGGAACCGCTGACGCTCGGCCTCCTTGGCACCGGGGATCGAACCCTGCACGTGCCCGGGCGTGACCGGCGGCATCATCGCCGCCTGTTCGGCCTCTTCCTGGGCGATGCGGGCCTTTTCCTCGTCGACGGCGCGGCGGCGCGCTTCCAGCCGGTCATGGAAGTCGGGCAAGGGCGCCACCGGCACGGTCGGATCTGCGGGATAGGAATAGGGATATTGCGCCGGCGGGATATAGGGCAGCGAGCCCAGCGGCAGGCGGAAGCCCACCGGGCTGTCGCCGGGGGTCAGGAAGATCTTGCCGCGCCGGGGCTTCCACAGCTCCGACCGCCAGTTCGCCGGCTTGTCCGCCGACTGCCACCACCGCTGGATCGGCAGGATATAGCCCGAGGCCTCGGTCAGGCCGCGGTTGAACACCCGTGCATAGCGCGCGCGGTCCTCGGGGTTCTTCAGCTTGGAGTTCTCGGGCGTGACGTTCGACGGAAGGTTCGCCTCTTTCAGGATCCATTCCGCCGGATCCTCATAGGCCGGCTGGGCAAACCCCGGGTCGAGGCCCAGATTCTTGGCAAAGGTCGCCATGAAGGCGCCGGCCTCGTCCGGGCCGACGGCAGCCGCCGGGGCCTCGCGCGCGACCAGATCGGGGTTTTTCCACACCGGCTGTCCGTCGTGACGCCAATAAAGCGAGAAGGTCCAGCGCGGCAGGCTTTCGCCCGGATACCATTTGCCCTGCCCGTAATGCAGGAAGCCCCCCGGCGCGAAACGGGTGCGCAGCCGGCGGATCAGATCGTCAGCCAGCCCGCGTTTTTGCGGGCCGACGGCGGCGGTGTTCCACTCGGCGCTTTCGAAATCGTCGACCGAGACAAAGGTCGGCTCGCCGCCCATCGTCAGGCGCACGTCGCCCGCCTGCAGATCGGCGTCGACCTGCCGGCCCAAGGCGTTCAGCCGGTCCCAGGCCTCGTCGGAAAACGGCTTGGTGATGCGCGGATGTTCAGCCACGCGGCGGATCTGCATGTCGAAGGCGAAATCGACCTCGGGTGCGCCGACCGACGAAAACCCGCCGGCGATCGGCGCGGCATTGCGGAAATGCGGGGTCGCGGCCAGCGGGATGTGGCTCTCGCCGGTCAGGAGGCCCGAGGTCGGATCGAGCCCGATCCACCCCGCGCCGGGCAGAAACACCTCGCACCAGGCGTGCAGGTCGGTGAAATCGTGATCCGTCCCGGACGGGCCGTCGAGCGATTTCACATCGGGCGTCAGCTGGATCAGATAGCCCGACACGAACCGCGCGGCAAAGCCCAGATGCCGCAGCACCTGAACCAGCAGCCACGACGAATCCCGGCAGCTGCCCGACTTGCAGCTGAGCGTTTCCTCGGGCGTCTGCACACCCGGCTCCATGCGGATGGTATAGTTCACCACCTGCGAAATCCGCGCGTTCAGCCCGACCAGCATGTCCACCGTGCGCTGGCGCGAGAAATCCAGCCCGCCGATCAGCTGCGCCAACAGCGGCCCCTCGGCCTCGGGGATACGGTAGATCGACAGATCCTCGCGCAGTTCCTCAGGGTAGTCGAAGGGCCAGTGCTCGGCGCTTTCCTCAACGAAGAAATCGAACGGGTTATAGACCGTCATGTCGGCAACCAGATCGACCTCGATCTTGAACTCGGTCACCGGGTCCGGGAACACGAACCGCGCCAGCCAGTTGCCGTAGGGGTCTTGCTGGTGGTTCACGAAATGCCCGCCGGGACTGACCTTGAGCGAATGCGAGATCACCCGCGTGCGGCTGTGCGGCGCCGGGCGCAAACGGATGATCTGCGGCCCCAGCGTCACCGGGCGGTCGTATTTATAGTGCGTGAGATGATGAATCGAGGCGTGGATCGCCATGCGAAAACCCTGTCAGTTCTTTGCCTTCACCATAGAAGCTGAGGCCGCGCTTGCCACCGGGAAACGCCGGAGGGGCAGCCGCGCGGCCAAATTTTCCGGCAAGTGCACAGAAAATCGGCACACCCCTGCCGGCACCAAATGAAAACCGCCGCCGGGCGATGCCGGCGGCGGTTGGTCATTCGATGTGCGCGGCCCTCAGGGAATGAGGCGCGCGATGATCAGGTCGGCGGCCTCGTCCGGGGTCATCGCCGTGGTGTCGATGCGCATCTCGGCGTTCTCGGGGGCCTCATAGGGCGAATCGATGCCGGTGAAGTTCTTCAACTGCCCCGACCGCGCCTTGGCATAGAGCCCCTTGACGTCGCGCTCTTCGGCCACGGTCAGCGGCGTATCCACGAACACCTCGACGAATTCGCCCGGCTGCATCATCGCCCGCACCATGTCGCGCTCGGCCCGGAAGGGCGAGATGAAGGCGGTGATCACGATCAGGCCGGCGTCGGTCATCAGCTTGGCCACCTCGCCCACGCGGCGGATGTTCTCGACACGGTCGGCCTCGGTAAAGCCCAGATCCTTGTTCAGCCCGTGGCGCACGTTGTCGCCATCCAGCAGGAACGTGTGCCGGTTCATCCGTGCCAGCTTGCGCTCGACGGCGTTGGCGATGGTCGATTTGCCCGACCCCGACAGCCCGGTCAGCCACAGCACCGCCGGCTTCTGGTGCTTCATCGCCGCGTGGTGGTCGCGGTCGATGTCCACCGCCTGCCAGTGGATGTTGGTGGCCCGGCGCAGCGAGAAGTGGATGATCCCCGCCCCCACCGTGTGGTTCGTCAGCTTGTCGATCAGGATGAACCCGCCCAGGTCGCGGCTGTCGGCATAGGGGGCGAACGGGATCTCGCGGTCGGTGGTCAGCGTGGCCACACCGATCGAGTTCAGATCCAGCGTCTTGGCCGCCAGGTGCTCCTGGGTGTTGACGTTGATCTCGTATTTCGGATGGCTGACCTTGGCGGTCACGGTCTGGGTGCCGATCTTCATCCAGTAGCCGCGGCCGGGGACCATCTCGGCCTCGTCCATCCAGATGATCGAGGCCTCGAACTGGTCGGCCACCTCGAGCGGCGATTTCGCCGCGACGATCACCTGCCCGCGCGAGCAGTCGATCTCGTCCGCCAGGGTCAGGGTGACGGATTCGCCCGCCACCGCCAGATCCCGGTCCCCGGCCAGCGCCACGATCCGCGCCACTTTCGAGGTCTTGCCCGAGGGAAGCACCCGCACCTCGTCGCCCGGACGCACCGTGCCCGAGGCGATCAGCCCGGCAAAGCCGCGGAAGTCGAGGTTCGGCCGGTTCACCCATTGCACGGGCAGGCGGAAGGGCTTGTCCTGATCCACCGTCGCGTCGACCTCGACAGCCTCCAGATAGGGCAGCAGGGTCGGGCCGTCATACCAGGGCGTGTTGGCGCTGGGACCGGTGATGTTGTCGCCCTTGAAGCCCGAAATCGGGATCGGCGTGAATTCGGTGATACCGATCGAGCCGGCAAACGCCCGGTAATCCGCAACGATCCGGTCAAAGGTCGCCTGATCATAGCCCACCAGGTCCATCTTGTTCACCGCCAGCACGATGTGGCGGATGCCCAGCAGGTGCACCAGATAGCTGTGGCGGCGGGTCTGCGTCAGCACACCCTTGCGCGCGTCGATCAGGATCACCGCCAGATCGGCGGTCGAGGCGCCGGTGACCATGTTGCGGGTGTATTGCTCGTGCCCGGGGGTGTCGGCGACGATGAACTTGCGCTTTTCGGTCGCGAAAAAGCGATAGGCCACGTCGATGGTGATGCCCTGTTCGCGCTCGGCGGCGAGGCCATCGACCAGCAGGGCAAAGTCGATTTCCTGCCCCTGGGTGCCGACGCGCTTGCTGTCGGCCTCCAGCGCGGCCAGCTGGTCTTCGAAGATCATCTTGCTGTCATAGAGCAGCCGCCCGATCAGCGTCGACTTGCCGTCGTCCACCGACCCGCAGGTGATGAAGCGCAGCATCGTCTTGTGCTGATGGGTTTCCAGATACTGCTCGATGTTCTCGGCAATCAGGGCGTCGGTCTTGTAAATCGGATCGGTCATAGGATCACCTCAGAGGGTGTTGAAATCACGGGTGAAAAAGCAGAGGCTCAGAAATAGCCTTCCTGCTTTTTCTTCTCCATCGAGGCAGCCTGATCATGGTCGATCGCGCGGCCCTGACGCTCGCTGGTGGTGGTCAGCAGCATCTCCTGGATCACTTCGGGCAGCGTCTGCGCCTGGCTTTCCACCGCGCCGGTCAGCGGATAGCAGCCCAGCGTGCGGAACCGGATCGAGCGCATTTCCGGCGTCTCGCCGGGTTTCAGCGGGAAACGGTCGTCGTCGACCATCAGGATCAGCCCGTCGCGCTTGACCGTCGGGCGCGGAGCCGAGAAGTAAAGCGGCACGATTTCAATGCCTTCCAGGTGGATGTATTGCCAGATGTCCAGCTCGGTCCAGTTCGAGATCGGGAACACGCGCATCGATTCGCCCTTGGCCTTGCGCGCGTTGTAGAGGCGCCACAGCTCAGGGCGCTGGTTCTTCGGATCCCAGCGGTGATTGGCCGAGCGGAACGAGAACACGCGCTCCTTGGCGCGGCTCTTTTCCTCGTCGCGGCGCGCGCCGCCAAAGGCCGCGTCAAAGCCGTAATGGTCCAGCGCCTGCTTCAGGCCCTCGGTCTTCCACATGTCGGTGTGCAGGCTGCCGTGATCGAACGGGTTGATGCCACGGGCCTTGGCCTCGGGGTTGTGATAGACCAACAGCTCCATCCCCGCCTGCGCCGCAGCCTTGTCGCGCAGCTTGTACATGTCCTGGAATTTCCAGGTGGTATCGACATGCAGCAGCGGAAACGGCGGCGGAGCCGGATAGAACGCCTTCTTGGCCAGGTGCAGCATGACGGCGCTGTCCTTGCCGACGGAGTAGAGCATCACCGGCTTTTCGGCTTCGGCGACGACTTCGCGCAGGATGTGGATGCTCTCGGCTTCCAGGCGTTGCAGGTGGGTCAGGGTCTTGGCGGACATTCCCGGATCCTTGTCATTGGAGTGTTGACGGGCCAATAGCAGCGGGCGTATGCACAGAAACCCCCCATATGGGAGGTAAATGGTCGCATAGGAAAGGCTCCACCGGTGCTGGGACGGTCCGAAGACGTCGAGGTGCTGCGCCTGCTTTATGCCGAGGCGGCGCGCCCGGCTGGCGACCTGCCGCCCTGGCAGCCGTTCCTGCAGGCATTGGCCACCCTCACCCGGGCCCAGTCCGCCGCGCTGGTGATCGAGGCCGCGGGCATCCAGCATGTCTTTGCAACGACAGACGATTTTCCGTTGCCCGCGCGTGAGACCCTGCTCAGGCTGCGCAGCGACCGCCTCTATGCCCAGGACGAACTGGACGGCGACAGCACACCCCTGCGGTTGCTGCGTGCGCCCTTGCGGGGCGACCGTCAGGCCTGGCTGATGATCCGCCACCCGTTTACCGAGTTCCGCGCCGCCGACGGGGTGCAGCTGTCGCGGCTTGCGCCGCACCTCGGCACGGCCGTCGAAACCTGGCTGTCGCTGGCCCGCGAACGGGCGCAGGCGCGGCAGTCCGCCAGCGTCGCGGCCGCTTTGGGGGCGGGCTGGCTGTGGCTGGACGCGACCGGCCGGGTTCTCGGCGCCGATGACACCGCCCGTCTGGCGCTGGCCGGCCCCGAGGGGCCGACCCTCGGCCCCGGCGGCCGGATCGAGGCCCCCGACCCCGAAACCGCCGTCCGACTGCGGCGGGCGCTGGATGTCGCCGCGTCGGGGTCCGACGACATGCAGGTCGTGCCCCTTGCCGCATCGCCACCCTTCGCCCTCGCGATCCACCCCGGCCTGGCCGCGCCGGCGCCCGGGATTGGCCCGGTCCTGCAAGCCGCCATCCGGCACGCGCCCGCCGCCGCCCGGCTGCCACTGGACGGGCTGGCCCGGTCGATGGGCCTGAGCCGCAGCGAAACCCGGCTGGCGATACTGCTGTGCGACGGATCAACCCTTGCCGAGGCCGCTGCGCAGCTGGGCTGGACCATCGAAACCGCCCGCAGCGCCTCGAAACGGATCTATGCGCAAACCGAGACGCGCGGCCAGGGCGACCTGATCCGTCGGATGTGGGCCGGCGCGGACTGGTTTCAGGGGATGGCGCCGTGAGGATGTCAGATATTTTAATGTATGATATTTTGGGGCGGGCGATTCCGCGCCGCCCAGCAAAATCCAGGCCAAGTCTGAAAGCCCGACCGAAGCGAGATCGGGCGCACAGTGAGACCCGACTTCCTCGAAGTAAATGTCAGTCATTACTGAATCATCCAACAAGTCCATTAAGATATTGATCTTAAAGCATTGTATAACACTCAAGACGCCCATCACGAAACCCGAACGCGCACCGATCCCGCCTCAAACCCACCTCCCATGCACCTGGCGACGGCCCCGTCAAACCGTTTTCATGCGCGCCGGAACCGGCGGATTTCCACCGAAGACATGGCGCGATTTGATTCCGATCAAGGTCGCCCGCGGAAAACGCGATAAGTCGGGCCATCACTTTCGTGAAGAAGACGGAGTTTCCCGTGATCAACATCTTCATCGGCTACGACCCGCGCGAGGCCGTCGCATACCACGTCTGCGCCAACAGCTTCATCCGCCACGCCTCGGTTCCGCTGTCGTTTACCCCGCTCGCCCTCAAGGGGCTCAAGGGCTATACCGAGACCCACAACGACGGGTCCAACCAGTTTATCTACAGCCGGTTCTTGCTGCCGCATCTGATGGGCTACAAGGGCTGGGCGCTGTTCGTCGATGGCGACATGCTGGTGCGCGACGATATCGCCAAACTGTGGGCGCTGCGCGACGAGAGCAAGGCCGTGATGTGCGTGCACCACGACTACAAGACCAAGATGGAAACCAAGTATCTGGGTGCGAAGAACCAGAACTATCCGCGCAAAAACTGGTCCTCGGTGGTGCTGTGGAACTGCGGCCATCCGGCCAACGCAGCGGTGACGCCCGAGTTCGTGATGAACGCGACCGGCGCGCAGCTGCACCGCTTTACCTGGCTCTCGGACGACCTGATCGGTGAAATTCCGAAGGTCTGGAACTGGCTGCCCGACGAATTCGGCGCGAACAAGGACGCCAAGCTGTTGCACTGGACGCTGGGCACGCCCTGCTTCCACGAATTCGCGCACGCCCCAATGGCCGAGGAATGGCACCGCGAAAAGCTGCTGACCGATTATTCCCTGCAGCGCGTGATCGACGGCCCGTTCGAAGGCGAGGAGGGCTATGACGCGGCGCAGGGGCTGGCGGCCGAGTAACGCCCCTCCCGGCGGTGCCGCACCGGGTGCGCCTTGCCCAAAGGCGCGCCCGGCTCTATGCCTGTTGCATGCGAATCCACGAAAACGTCATCAGCGACCGCGGATCGAAATACGCGGTCTCCGGCGGGCCCTGCACCTCCGAGGACGCGGCCAAGGCCTTTATCAAGACCCTCTGCCGCCACAAGAAATTCGCCAAGGCCACGCACAACAGCTGGGCCCTGCTGACTGCCGAGGGCCCGTTGAAGAACGACGACGGCGAGGCCGGCGCCGGGATGGTGATCCTGCGGATGCTGGAACGCGAGGGGCTCTCTGACCACATCGTCGTCGTCACCCGGTGGTTTGGTGGCAAGCATCTGGGCGGCGACCGGTTCCGCCATGTGCAGGAGGCCGTGCGGATCTATATCGCGGATCTGCGCGCAGGCGGAACGGGCCATTGACCGGGCGACCGTGGCAGCCGCACCCGGTCTGACGGCCAAAACCCTACGCCAGCCCGGCCTTCAGCAGCGCATGCAGACGCAGCAACCCGATCGGCTGCCCCTCGGCATCGACCACCACCAGCGCCGTCACCTTGCGGTCGTTCATCATCGCCAGGGCTTCGGCGGCCAGCATGTCGGGCGGCACGGTTTTCGGCGTGCGCGTGGCGATGTCGCCCGCCACCTTGCTCATCAGCCCGTCGATGTGCCGCCGGATGTCCCCGTCCGAGATCACCCCCGTCAGCCGCCCCTCGGCATCGACCACGCAGGCGATACCGAACCCCTTGCCGGTCATCGCCAGCAGGGTTTCGGACATCGGCGTGTCGGCGCGCACCAGCGGCAGCTCGTCGCGCTCGTGCATCAGCTGGTGCACCAGGGCCAGACGCGCGCCCAGCTTGCCGCCCGGGTGAAAGACCCGGAACTGCTCGTGCACAAAGCCACGCTGTTCCATCAGTGCGACGGCCAGCGCATCGCCCAGGGCCAGCGTCAGTGTGGTCGAGGTGGTCGGCGCCATGCCGATGGTGCAGGCCTCGGGCGCGTCGGGCAACAGCAGTTTCAGATCGGCGGCCCGCATCAGCGTGCTGTCAGTGCGGCGCGAGATTGCGATCATCGGGATCGAGAAGCGCCGGGTATGGCTGATCATGTCGCCCAGTTCCGCCGTCTCGCCGGAATTCGAGATCAGGATGCAGACGTCGACCTCGGTCACCATGCCGAGGTCTCCGTGGCTGGCCTCGGCCGGGTGCACGAATTGCGAGGGCGTTCCGGTCGAGGCAAGCGTGGCGGCGATCTTGCGCGCGACATGGCCCGATTTGCCGATCCCCGACAGGATCACCCGCCCCTTGCACGCCAGGATGGTTTCGACCGCCGCGACGAAATCCGCGGGCAGTTCCTGCGCCATGCGCAGAACGGCCTCGCCCTCGATGGTGAGAACCCGCGCCGCAGCGGCGCGCACGGCGTCGGGTGTGAGTCGTGTGCTTTGCATGGTGCCTGCTTACTCCAATTCCCCTGCGTGTCCATGCGCCAAAGGCCGCGCCCCTGCTCCGGCAGGCGGCAGGACGCCGGGTCGTGGCGCGGTCGGGGTCGCGCCCCCTCGAAATATGTATCGCGGATGACTATAACCACCTCAGCGACGTGCCCCCGGCGCGCAAGCCACCTTCGAGACCACGACCGAAAGCCCCCCATGACCCAGACCCTGAAGATCTACGTCGGCTACGACTCGCGCGAGGACATTGCCTGGCAGGTCGCGCGCCATTCGCTGCTGCGCCACGCCACCCGCCCGGTCGAGGTGCATCCGCTGAAGCAGCCGGCGCTGCGCGAGCTGGGCCTCTATACCCGCGGTGCCGACAGCGCGACGACCGAATTTTCGCTGACCCGGTTCCTGACGCCCTATCTGGCGGCCTTCGACGACTGGTCGGTCTTCATGGACTGCGATTTCCTGGTCACCCGCGACATCACCGAGATCCTGGACCTGCTGGACCCGGCCAAGGCGCTGTATTGTGTGCAGCATGACTATACCCCAGCCAACATGATCAAGATGGATGGCAAGCAGCAGACCGTCTATCCGCGCAAGAACTGGTCGTCCTTCATGGTGTTCAACGGCGCGCACCCGGGCGTCAAGGCGCTGACGCCCTCGGTGGTGAACGGCGAAAGCCCCGCCTATCTGCATCGGTTCAGCTGGCTGAACGACGCCGATATCGGCGCGCTGGACCGCGAATGGAATTTTCTCGAAGGGGAATACGCGAAGCCCGACCAGATTCCGATGTGCGTGCATTACACCAACGGCGGGCCGTGGTTCGACGACTGGCAGGCAGTGGATTTCGGCGATGAATGGCGGGCCGAGCGCGACCTTTACCTGGCCGGCGCCTGAGCCCTTGGGGCGGGCCGCCAGCCGGCCCGCTCACTCACGGCGCAGTGCCTCGATCGGGTCGAGCCGCGCCGCCCGGCGTGCCGGCACATAGCCGAAGACCACGCCGACCACCGCCGAAAAGACAAAGGCAAGCAGCACCACCAGAGGATCGGGGGAAAACGGGATCGCCATGAAATGCGAGGCGACCGCCGCCAGCACCAGCCCCAGAATGATCCCGATCAGGCCGCCGATCACCGACAGCACCACCGCCTCGACCAGAAACTGCATCAGCACCTGACGGCCCTGCGCGCCGATCGCCATGCGGATGCCGATCTCGCGCGTGCGCTCGGTCACCGAAACCAGCATGATGTTCATAATGCCGATGCCGCCGACCAGCAGGCTGACCGCCGCGACTGAGGACAAGAGCCCCGTCAGCACCGAGTTGACGCCGGTCAGCATCGAGGCGATCTGCTTGGTGTCGGTGATCGAGAAATCGTTGTCCTCGTCGGGGGCGAGGCGTCGGCGCTCGCGCATCAGGGTTTCGACGGCGCGGATCCCGGCGGTCGAACTCACGCCATCCTCGAGCGCCAGCATGATCAGCGGCACATCGGTGTTGCCGCTGAGCCGCCGCTGCAGGGTGCGCAGCGGCATGATTACCACATCGTCCTGATCCTGACCAAAGGCCGCCGCCCCCTTGGCCGCCAGCAGGCCGATCACCTCGCAGGACACCGTGCGGATGCGGATCAACGAGCCGGTGGGGTCGGTGTTGCCGAACAGCATCTGGCGCACGGTCTCGCCGATGATGCAGACCGCCGCGCCGGACCGCTCCTCGGTCGGGGTGAAACTGCGTCCGCGCAGGATCTCCCACGAACCGACGGTCAGGTAATCGCTGGTCGAGCCGGTGATCGCGGCCAGATGGTTCTGGTTGCCGAACACCACGGTCTGCGAGCTGTTGGCCACCGGCGCCGCCACCGCCACCTCGGGCAGTTCGGCCAGCGCCACGGCATCGGCCTCGCGGAACGGGCGGGCGGCGTCGCCTGACGGCGGCCCCATCCGCTGCCGCCCGGGGCGCAGCATCAGCACATTGGTGCCCAGGCTTTCGATATCCGACGACACCTGCGCCGACGAGCCCTGCCCCACGGTGACCATCGCGATCACCGCAGCCACGCCGATCACCACCCCCAGGACCGTCAGGAACGATCGCAGGGCGTTGCGGCGGATGGCGCGCAGCGCCAGGCGAAAGGTTTCCCACAACATCTCAGCCGGCCTCCGCCCTGACGGTGTCGCGGGCGATCCGGCCGTCGACGAACTCGACCAGCCGACCGGCATAGGCCGCCATGTCCTCTTCATGGGTGACCATGATGATGGTCAGCCCCTCGTCGCGGTTGAGCGCGGCAAGCAGTTCCATGATCTCGCGCGAGCGGTGAGTGTCCAGGTTGCCGGTCGGCTCGTCGGCCAGGATGATCCGCGGCCCGCCAGCCAACGCCCGGGCGATCGCCACCCGCTGCTGCTGGCCACCGGAGAGCTGCGACGGGTCATGCCCCTCGCGCCCCTCCAGCCCAACCCGCGCCAGCGCGGCACGGGCGCGCGCGGCGCGTTCGGCGCGCGGCACCCCCTTGTAGATCAGCGGCAGCTCGACATTCTCCAGCGCGCTGGTGCGCGGCAGCAGGTTGAAGCCCTGAAAGATGAACCCCAGGTAATGCCGCCGCAGCAGGGCGCGCGCATCCTGATCCAGCCCGCCAGCCTCGACGCCGCCGAACAGATACGACCCCGAGGTCGGCCGGTCGAGGCAGCCGATGATGTTCATCGCCGTCGACTTGCCCGAACCCGACGGCCCCATGATCGCCACGAACTCGCCGGTGTGGATCGTCAGGTCGACGTGGTCGAGGGCGCGCACCATCGCTTCGCCGCTGCCATAGACCCGGCTGACCTGCTGCAGCTCGATGAGGGGGGCCTCGGCCATGTCAACGCCCGCTCTGGGCGTCGGTGATCACCGCGTCGCCCTCGGCCAGTTCGCCCGACAGGATCACCGTGTCGCGGCTGTCGTTGTCGCCGGGCACCACCGGCACCTCGACCGGCACCCCGTCGCGCAGCACCCAGACGCTGCGCGTGCTGCTCTGGCGGCCGGTGCTTTCCTCGGTGCGGTGCGGCATCAGCAGACCCAGCAGGCCGGCGCCGCCACTGCTGCTTTCCTCAGTGACCTGCGGCGGCACGAAGCGCAGCGCGACATTGGGCACCAGCAGCGCATCCTCGTGCCGCGCGACGGTGATCGAGGCGGTCGCCGTCATCCCCGGCCTGAGCAGCAGGTCGCTGTTGTCGACCACCAGGATCGCCTTGTAGGTCACCACCCCGTCAGTGATTTCCGGCGCATAACGCACCTGCGTCACCTGCGCGGAAAAGGCGCGGCCGGGAAAAGCGTCGACGGTGAAACTGGCCTGCTGGTCGATCCCGATCCGGCCGATATCGGCCTCGTCGATATTGACCCGCAATTCCATGCGCGTCAGATCCTCGGCGATGGTGAACAGGGTCGGCGCGGTCAGCGAGGCGGCAACGATCTGCCCGGCATCCGCAGCGCGGTCCAGCACCACACCACGGATCGGAGAGCGGATCACCGTGCTGTCGAGGTCGGACCGCTGCAGGTCCAGATTGGCCTCGGCCACGGTCAGATCGGCGCGGGCGATGGCCAGCGCAGCCTGCGCCCGCTGCCGCGCCGCCGCCGCCGACAGATAGGCCGCATGCGAGACCACGCCGCGCTGGTCCAGCTGCTCCTGCGTGTCGAAATCGGTCTGCGCCTCGGCCAGGGTGACCTCGGCCTGCGAGACCCGCGACTGGGCGGCATCGCGCGCGGCCTCGGCATTGGCGACCAGCGCCTGGAACCGGGTATCGTCGAGCCGGGCCAGAACCTGACCCGGTTCGACCTGGTCGTTATAATCCACCTCGACGGTGGCCAGCCGGCCCGACAGCTCGGACGAGACATCGACCTGCGTCGTCGGCTGCACCGTGCCGGTGGCGGTCACCGCCATCGTCAGGGTGCCGCGGCGCACGGGGTCGGTGACATAGTTCAACGCCCGGCTGTCGCTGACGCGCGACACCCAGAACCAGCCGCCCGCCGCCACCAGGGCGACCAGTGCCACAGCCACGGCCCATAGCCATCCGCGCCGTGGCTTTGCCGTGGCCAGGGTGCGGGCGATCTCGTTTCGGGTGTCGGTCATCGGATCCTCGGCCTGGGGCAATCAGCCGGGCAGGATGAACGGATCCGGCCCCGCTGACATTGATACGGGTCAAACCAACCATTCCGTCGCCGCATTGCAGCGAATGTGCTGCGCCCTCCGTTCAGCGCGCAACGCAATCGGCAAAGTGATGCACCTGCCCGTCCGGCCCGGTTTCCAGCACCAACCCGTGGATATCGGTCTCGAACCCCGGGCATTCGCGCGCAAATTCGCGGTTGAAGCGCAGATAGTCGACGATCTTGGCGTTGAACACCTCGCCCGGGATCAGCAGCGGAATGCCCGGCGGATAGGGGGTCACCAGGCTGGTGGTGATCCGCCCTTCCAGCGCGTCGATCGGCACGCGCTCGGTCTGGCGCCGGGCGATGTGCGAGAAGGCCTCGGTCGGGGTCATCGCCGGGTGGTGATCGCTGAGGTAGATCTCGGTCGAGAGGCGCGCCACGTCGTATTTGGCATAGAGCGCGTGGACATGCTGGCTGAGATCGCGCAGCCCCATGCGTTCATAGCGCGGGAATTTCGCGCTGAACTCGGGCATCACCCGCCACAGCGGCTGGTTGCGGTCATAGTCGTCCTTGAACTGCTGCAACGCCGCCACCAGCGTGTTCCAGCGGCCCTTGGTGATGCCGATGGTGAACAGGATGAAGAAGCTGTAGAGCCCGGTCTTTTCCACCACGACGCCATGTTCGGCCAGGTATTTCGAGACGATCGAGGCCGGGATGCCCGAGGTGTCGAAGCGCCCGTCGATATCCAGCCCGGGGGTGATGATCGTCGCCTTGATCGGGTCCAGCATGTTGAAGCCCGGCGCCATGTCGCCAAAGCCGTGCCAGCTGTCCTCGCCATCGGCCAGCTGCACGCCGTCCTCGTCGGTGCGGCGCAGCACCCAGTCCTTGTTGCGGCCGATCCCCTCTTCCTCCAGCGCCTCGGGGCCCCAGACCTCGAACCACCAGTCGTTTTCACCGAACTCGGCATCGACCTTGCGCATGGCGCGACGAAAATCGAGCGATTCCAGGATGCTTTCCTCGACCAGCGCGGTGCCGCCCGGCGGCTCCATCATCGCCGCCGCCACGTCGCAACTGGCGATGATCGAGTATTGCGGGCTGGTCGAGGTGTGCATCAGGTAGGATTCGTTGAACAGATGGCGGTCCAGCTTGACCTCCTGGCTGTCCTGCACCAGCACATGGCTGGCCTGGCTGATCCCTGCCAGCAGCTTGTGCACCGATTGCGTCGCATAAGTCACCGACTGCCGGGTGCGGTCGCGCTTGCGCCCCATCGCGTGATAGGTGCCATAGAACGGATGGAAGGCCGCGTGCGGCAGCCAGGCCTCGTCGAAATGCAGGTTGTCGACGTAGCCATCCAGCAGGCCCTTGATGACCTCGGTGTTGTAAAGAACCCCGTCATAGGTCGATTGTGTCAGCGTCAGGATCCGCGGCTTGACGCTGTCGGGGTCCACCCCCTCCAGCAGCGGGTTCGCGCGCATCTTGGCCTTGATCGCGTCGATCTCGAATTCGCTGCGCGGGATCGGGCCGATGATGCCCCAGTGGTTGCGGGTCGGGCGCAGGAAGACCGGGATCGCACCGGTCATGATGATCGAATGCAGGATCGACTTGTGGCAGTTGCGGTCCACCACCACTACGTCGCCGGGCGCGACGGTGTGGTGCCACACCATCTTGTTCGAGGTCGAGGTGCCGTTGGTCACGAAGAAACAGTGATCGGCGTTGAAGATGCGCGCCGCGTTGCGCTCGGACGCACCGATGGCGCCGTTGTGATCCAGCAGCTGCCCCAGTTCCTCGACCGCGTTGCACACATCGGCGCGCAGCATGTTTTCACCGTAGAACTGGTGATACATCTGGCCGATGGGCGATTTCAGGAAGGCCACGCCCCCCGAATGCCCCGGGCAGTGCCAGGAATATGATCCATCCTCGGCGTAATCGAGCAGCTGCTTGAAGAATGGCGGCTGGATCCCTTCGAGGTAGCTGCGCGCCTCGCGGATGATGTGCTTGGCCACGAATTCGGGGGTGTCCTCGAACATGTGGATGAAGCCGTGAAGCTCGCGCAGGATGTCGTTGGGCAGATGGCGCGAGGTCTTGGTCTCGCCATGCAGGAAGATCGGCACATCGGCGTTCTTCCAGCGCACCTCCTCGATGAAATCGCGCAGTTTCTGCACCACCGGGTCCAGTTCCGGGCCGGGGCTGAATTCCTCGTCGTCGATCGACAGCACAAAGGCCGAGGCCCGGCTTTGCTGCTGCGCGAACTGGCTGAGGTCGCCATAGCTGGTCACGCCCAGAACCTCGAAGCCCTCGGCTTCGATCGCCTCGGCCAGGGCACGGATGCCCAGGCCCGAGGTGTTCTCCGAGCGGAAATCCTCGTCGATGATGACGATGGGGAATCGGAACTTCATCGGTCGTCCTTTTTCTGTCGGCGTCGCCGGTCCTCTGTTCATTTCAGCCCCCGGCGCGTCCCGTCAAGGCCATGCCGGCCCCGATCCCCTCCGTCCCCCCTCACATTCCCTTTGACGGCTTCAAATCTTGCAAATATAAAAATGACGTCAGTTTTATATTCGAGTCGCCATGCTCACCGCCCTTACCGCCACCCCTGCGCTCAGCTATGCCGAGCACCTCGCCACGGCCAGCGCCGGGCGGCCCAAGGGCGAGCGGACGCAGGCCCAGATCCAGATTGCGGCCTGCACGGTGCTGGATCGCAGCGGGCCGCGCGACCTGACCGTCTCGTCGGTCTGCGAGGCCGCCGGGATCTCGAACGGGACGTTCTATATCTACTTCGCGGACCGCGGGGCGCTGCTCGACTTTCTGCTGACCGGATTCGTCGATTTCCTGCAATCCGCCCTCAGGGATGCCAGCGCCACCCGTCCCGACGACCCGAGCCGGGCGACGACCCGCGCCTATGTCGCGGCTTTTGCCCGGAATCGCGGGCTGATGCGCTGCCTTGTCCACCATCTCGACAGTTTCCCCGAGGCGCAGAGCGCCTTTCAGACCCTGAACCGGGAGTGGATGGAAACCGTTGTCGCCGCCGCCCAGCGCAAGATGCAGCGCACCGGCCAGGCCGGGCGCATTTCCCGCCCCGAGCTGCTGCGCCGGGCCTATGCGCTGGGGGGCATGATCGACCAATACCTGTCGACGCTGCTGTTGTCGCAGGATCCGACCCTGACTGCCGTCTCGGGAGACCCCGAAGCGGTCCTTGAAACGCTGACCTTGATCTGGGAACGGGGCATGGCGCCATGAGCACGATCACCAATGCAGACCGCCTGTCGGCGGCTGATCTGAAACCGCATGTCGACGCGGCCTGGACACGGCAAAGCGCCCATGTCGCGCAGACCTCGGGGTTTTATCGCGATTTGTGGCAAGGTCGCATGCCGCCGCGCGACCTGCGCGACCTGCCCGACCTGCCGCTGTCCGACAAGGCGCAGCTGCGGCTGTCGCAGGCGGCACACCCGCCGTTCGGGGATTACCTGGCCGCGCCGCGCAGCCTGGCCAACCGCCTGCACCGGACCTCGGGCACCACGGGTCAGGCGATGAACCTGGCGCTGTCCGCCCGCGATTCGCTGATCACGCAAGAGGTCGGGGGGCGCTGCCACAGCGCCGCGGGGCTCGGCCCGGACCACACGGTCGTGCATTGCCTGAACTATCAGATGTGGATGGGCGGCCTGACCGACCACATGACGCTCGAGGCCACCGGTGCGCTGGTGGTGCCCTTTGGCGTCGGCTCGACGGACCTCCTGATCCGCACGATCCTCGAGGTCGGGATTACCGCGATTTCCTGCACGCCCTCCTATCCTGCCGTCCTCGAACGGGTGATCGCGGATCGCTTTGCCGGGCTGAAACCGCGCGATCTGGGGTTGAAGCTGGGGCTTTTCGGCGGCGAGCCCGGTCTCGACGACCCCGCCTTTCGCGCCCGGCTGCGCGACACCTGGGGGATGGAGCCGCGCAACGCCAATTACGGCGTCTCGGACGTGTTCTCGAATTTTGCCTCGGAATGCCCGCATGACACGCGGTTGCACTTCATGGCCGCCGATGTGCTGCACCCCGAACTCATCGACCCTGACACCGGCGCGCCGCTGGCGCTCGAAGCCGGGGCCAGCGGCGAGCTGGTGCTGACCCACCTGGCCCGCGACTGCCAGCCGCTCGTGCGGTTCCGCACCGGCGACATCATCACCATCGGTGACACCGAGCCCTGCAGCTGCGGGCGGACGGGCTTTCGCTTTTCGGTGGTCGGGCGTTCGGATGACATGGTGGTCGTGCGCGGCCTGAACATGTTTCCGTCGATGGTCGCCGCCGTCCTCAACGAGATCCCCGAGCTGTCGGGCGACTACCGGATCACCCTCGACACGCCGCCACCCTATGACACCTTGCCGGTGCAGGCGGAACTGGCCGAAGGCGCCGCGGCAAGCGCCGATCTGAAGCACCGGGTCGAGCGGGCGATCAAGACCCGGCTGGGGGCCACGGCGACCGTCACCCTGTGCCCGACGAACAGCTTTCCGAAAACCGAAGGCAAGACCAAACGCGTGATCAGGAGCCATCCATGACCGATTTCACCTATGACACGGTGCTGAGCCAGCTGGGCGCCAAGGGGGTCCGCTCGATCACCCTCAACCGGCCCGACAGCCTGAACGCGATGAACCGGCAGCTGATCGACGACGTCTCGCGCGCCTTCGAGGACGCGAACGCCGATCCCGCGACCCGGGCGATCCTGTTCACCGGTGCCGGCAAAGCGTTCTGCGCCGGCGACGACCGCAAGGCGCATGTGCACCCGGCGACCGAAGAAGAAGCCCGCGGCCTGGTCCTGGCCATCCAGCGCGCCACCCATGCGATCACCCTGGGCGCCAAGCCGGTGGTCGGCGCGATCAACGGCTGGGCGGTCGGCGGCGGCTTCGAATGGGCGATCAACTGCGACTTTCCAATCTGGGGCCAAAGCGCGCGCGGGTTCTTCCCCGAGGTCTCGCTCAACCTTTTCGTCACCGGGGCGGTGACCTCGCTGTTGCCGGCGATGGTCGGGCTGACCAAGGCGCGCGAGATGCTGATCTTCGGCGACCGCTATTCGGCGCAGGAACTGGCCGATCTGGGCGTTGCCTGGAAGGTGGTCGAGGACAGCGCCCTCCTGGCCACCGCCACCGAAACCGCCGAGCGCCTGGCTGACCTGCCGCCGCTGGCGGTGCGCGCCATGAAGCGGGTGCTGAACGCTGCCGCCACGCCCGACCTGCACCGCGCGCTGCAGCTGGAAACCGATGCGACGGTTGCGGGGTTCATGGACCCCGAAACGACGCGCCTGCTGCAGGATTTCTGAACGCGCACCGCCCACCTGCCGCGTGGTAGCCCCGGCAGGCCGGGAACGGTCCGGTTTCGACAAGGAAAAGTCCGATCGGTGAAGCCAATGGGCTGGCACCCGCCCCCCCGGATCGCGTCTAATGGGGCGGCGCCCGCCACAGAATCCCACCGCGATCGGAGCCCGGAACCCCATGCGTGATCTGCTTCAACAACTCGAAAACCGGGGCGAGCTGCGCCGCGTGGCCAAGCCGGTCGACCCAAAGCACCAGCTGGCCGCCGTGACCCGGGCGGTGCAGCGCGCGGGGGGCGAGGCGGTGCTGTTCGAATCCGTCACAGGCAGCACGATGCCCGTGATCTCGAACCTCTTTGGCGACCACGGCCGCCTGTGCCGGATGATCGACACCGGCGACAAGACCTTTTGCGAACGCTGGATTGCCCTGACCGAGGCCTGCATCACCGCCCCCGCCGGCAGCTTCACCCGTCCGGCGACCGCGGCCGAGACCGCCGGGCTGGTCAGCGGCACCCTCTCGGACCTGCCGGCGATCACCTGGCACGCGCGCGACGGGGGCCCGTATTTCACCAGCGCGATCTTCCTGGCCAACGACCCCGACACCGGCGTCGCCAACCTGTCCTTTCACCGCTCGCAGCAGATCTCCGACGCGGAACTGCGCGTGCGCCTCGGCAGCAGCCACGACCTCGCCCGCTATCAGGCCCGGGCCGAGGACAAGGGCGAGGCGCTGGAGGCGGCGCTGATCCTCTCGGCCCCGCCCGAGATCTTCCTCGCCGCCTGCGCCTCGCTGCCGATCGAGGCCTCGGAACTGGCGATGGCTGCACAGATCCGCGGCGAACCGCTGGCGATGCGCCGCTGCGAGACCATCGACCTCGAGGTTCCGGCCAGCGCCGACATCGTCGTCGAGGGGCGCTTCCTGCCGAATATCCGCCGCCCCGAGGGCCCGTTTGGCGAGTTCATGGGCAATTACGTCGAGGTCGGCCCCAACCACGTCTTCGAGGTCACGCATGTCAGCTATCGCAAGGACGCGGTGTTCCACGGCCTGCTCTGCGGCTCGCCCGAGGATCTGCGCCCGCTCGAGGCGGTGACCGCCGCGCGCGTCTATCGCGCGGTTTCGGCCACCGTGCGCGGGGTGATCGACGTCAGCTGCCGGCCGAACGTGATGATCACCATCGTCAAGATCAAGAAGGCCTATGAGGGCCACGCGCAGCACGTGTTCCTGGCCGCGCTGGCCTCGCACCTCGATTACAACAAGGTGGTGATCGTGGTGGATGAGGACGTCGACATCTATGACATGGACGACGTGATGTGGGCCTATCTGACCCGCGGACGGGCCGACACCCGGGCGATGATCCTCAACGACATTCCCGGCTTCTACCGCGATCCGAAAAAGGACCACTGGGGGCGGTTGTGCATCGACGCGACCATGCCCTGGGGGCGCGAGGCCGAATTCGCCCGCAAGACGATCCCCGGGCAGGATGACATCGACCTGTCGGACTGGCTGGCATGAGCGCGCCGCGCCGCCTGATCGTCGGCATCTCGGGGGCCTCGGGCGTCATCTATGGCGTGCGGCTGCTGGAGATCCTGCGCGAGATCGGGATCGAGACGCATCTGGTGATGTCGCCCGCGGCCGAGATCACCCTGGCGCATGAAACCACGCTGAAACTGGCGCAGGTGCATGCGCTGGCGGGGAAGGTGCACGCGGCAAAGGATATCGCCGCGGGGATCTCCAGCGGCTCGTTCCGCACGATGGGGATGATCGTCGCGCCCTGCTCGATCCGCTCGATGTCCGAGATCGCCAGCGGGGTGACCTCGGGCCTGCTGACCCGGGCGGCGGACGTGGTGCTGAAGGAACGCCGCAAGCTGGTGCTGATGGTCCGCGAGACGCCGCTGCATCTGGGACACCTGCGGACGATGACCCAGCTGGCCGAGATGGGCGCCATCATCGCCCCCCCGGTGCCGGCCTTCTACAACCGCCCCGAGACGCTGGCGGCGATGGTGGACCATTCGCTGGGGCGGGTGCTGGACCTGTTCGGTCTGGAGACGGACCTGGTGCGGCGGTGGAAGGAGTGAAGGAGAGTACGGATTAACAGGTTTTTGCGGGGGCATGCTGTGCTGCGCCCCTTCGGCGGAGTCGAGCGCCCCGATAAAAGACAGAAGGACGGTCATGGCGAGACTCCCTGCGGCATAGGCCGCTCAAGTCTAACCGCAAAGGTAGCGAAGGAACTTTCTTGCTTCTACCTTGTCCCTAAATGAGGCTTCGATCGAGTCTCCGTTTGAGAACTTCGCGATAATCTCGTATTTTCGAAATTCGCCACCATTTTCCCCTTCAGCAAAGCCATCTATATAACTTGCTGCCGATTCGATGGTATGAAACTCGTGTTCATCACCAAACAAAGGAACCACGATAAGGCGCTCTATCATGCGGTCAAGAACTCGCTCTAGTTCTTTAAGGAAAGACTGAAAGAGATCGCCATTCGCCTCAATCAAATACTGCTTGATCCTATCGTGGGCTGAGTCGTCAAGCGCCTCAATGGCTGCCACGCAGTTTGCGAAGTCTTCATCGGGTGTCGTTTCGTCAAAGCGTACATCAATACCGATATTCCCGAATGCCGCAACGACGCTATCGTATGGAAAATAAAGAACCTTGAAACCGACTGATGCAAGTTGGTCAAGAGAACCCTGGGTAAACACACCTGCCAAAACTGCACCCAGGAAGGGTCTATCCCATTGGTATTCCTCAGCGATTGGAAGAATAGCCCCCTGGATCTCCTGAGCTTTATTTCTCGAATGCTTTGTATACCTGCGCCAAGCTGCTTCAATAAACGCAACTGGCCGGCCTTTTTGACTTGGCGTTCCACCTTTCTCGATTACGAAATCGAGATCATGGCTGTTCCCATACCTGTCGAGCCAAGTAACCTTCTTACCTTTCCGGACCCCGGATCGCTTGCCCTGAACATCCAAATATAACCCTCGGGAATCGCAAAAGTCCTGGAGGACCGGTTTCATTATTTCTTCCAGCTGATTGCCAACAATCTGCCCGAATTTGTGTGACGGAGACTCTGCCATGTTATGCTTCCACCCAAAGAATGCCTTCCTTAAGGGGGACCGTGTGCTTGCGGTTCTTCCATTTTGTGTTGCGATCTCGCACTTTCTCGAAATCGAATGAGTGAAAGCCTGAAGATATAGCCAGATCGCCAAGCCATTTATCGACAGGAGCATAAACGCCATATGGCGCAGAGTCGCCGATCATGAGAGCAAGTCGTCCCCCCGGGCGAACAAGCCCACGAAGAGATGTCATCACCTTTGCGAGATCAACAAAGTATGCTGCAACCATCGTGTGATAAGTCTTCCTGCCGCCTTTGGTCTGGCGCACTTCGTCCAGCTTCCGGCATACCGCGGTGAGTTCCTCCCGAATGGGGGCAACGGTGTTGTCAGCCAGTAGCGCATCGAGAGAAAGCTTTTCCGCGGCACTATGCTGTGAGCATGACCTAATCAGATACTGACGAACGGCACATTGAAGATCCCCCCAGCGGGAGATCTCTTCCCAAAAGGTCATCTCCAAACGGGTGGCATCCGCGTAGTCATAGTTATTCGGATACGGAGGTGACGTTAAAACGAGGTCGAAGCCGCCTGAGCAGTCTGGATTTCTTGCGTCTGTTCTGAGGACTTTTCCAGCCGCCGTCAGATGATCCTTCGCGTAGCAAAGATCATCCAAGAACATCCTGATGCGAGCCTCAAAGGCTTCGTAGGGTTCGCGAGTCCTCGCTTTGGTTTTGTTTGGCAAAACGTATTGCCATTGCGCTGTGCCAACTCCGCTGCACTCACGGAGGATGCTTGTGATTGCCAGCCAAATGTGGCCTGAAGCAGCGCCTAAGATATTAGCCGACTCCGCATCTACATAAGCCATCCGCAGAGCTTCGAGAGCCGATAGAGCCTCTGGTGTGTAGCATTTCAGCAAGAGGTCCGACGACGTCACGGGTTGGGGGGGGTGCAGCTGCTTGGCACGACGCAGAATAAGGTCTGCGGTCGTTTCAAGCTCTTGCAGATCCACATCTGTTTTCAGCTTGATCGAAGCTATCCTGGCAACAAATGGGTGGGCCTCGAAACCGACTGAAGAAACACCGGCCTTTGCCGCAGAAAGTAAGGTTGTACCCGAACCACAGAACGGGTCGAGGATCCGTATTTCGGAGCCGTTAGATACGCTCCTTATAACATTTTCCGCCCATTCCGCCGAGAACCCCGCCGAGTAGCGAAACCATCGGTGAACGGGTAGTTTCATATTGTCCGTAAAGGAGCCAGAGCGATATCGCGTCTTATCTTGCGGATCCTCCGATAGCTCGCTGAGCATACTAGGCTGCATTGGCACGCGCCTTCTTCATTCTATTCAGAGCCCGGACCACATCTGTATCATGAAATTTTCGCAGGAAATTTCGCATCACTTGATGCCAGCCTTTTCGGCTTTTTGTGAATGATCGCTCTTCATGCATCTGCGTAATAGGAACCCAGGGCGCTCGCTCAAGCGCGAATAGACTTTTTGTTTTGACACACAAAGTGGAAGAGCTGTAGCGTGATCGCCATCAACGCGAAACTTTTCTAACTTGTTGGATGTGGGTCTGCTCACATCTGAGAACGACGAGCTGCCCGACGATACATACTTGACCAGTGTGCGCCGCTTTCAAGTCTTTCGACGATCATCCGCACGCAGTTGTCGCCTGAGGTTGCGTTTGGGGGCGGCATCGACAGCAGTGGACTCCACGGCAACTTGTAGGCATTTTAAACATCTACTCTACAAGCTGTTGCGCCGAAGCGAAAGGGGCGAGAAGCGCCCCAATAGGCCGTTCGGCTGTCGTTTGTGTCCGGCGCTGCGAATGCCCGCTTCCCGCCCAAACGCTCACACCGCCCCCTCAAACGCCCCCATCACCGCCTCAACCTCCCCGTCCCTGACCGTCACCCCCCGCAGGAACCAGCGCACCCCGGCCTCGGGGTCGGCCTCGCCCGCGTCGCGTCCCGCCAGCCAGTTGGCCAGCAGCGAGACCTGGACCCATTCGGCCTCTTGCTCCAGCGCCTTCAGGCGGTCGCGGAAGGGGTCCTGACGGTCGGCCCCGACGCCCGGAACCGGCGTCCGCAGGGCCATGCGCAGGCGGCGCAGGGGGCGGACGGCCTCGGCGCGCCAGGGCTCCATCGCGGCGGTGAGGGCCTGAACCTCGGGCACCGAGAGGGGCGCACGCAGCACGACAGCGGCGTGGCAGAGGGCGAGCAGCAGGACGATGTCGACATCGCCGTCCTGCTGCCAGCGCAGGCAGAGCGGCGCGATGCCGGGCCGGGCCCAGGCGCGGGTGATGCTGGCCCAGAGGGCCTCGGCCGGCGCGCTCATCGGTCGATACGGAACGCGGCCGGGGTCGGGCGCGTCACGTCCGGCACCGGGATTGCGTCGATCATCCGCCGGGTGAAATCGTGCTGCGGGTTCGACCAGACGGCGCGGGCGGGGCCGGTCTCGACGATCTCGCCCTTGTACATCATCGCCACGCGGTCGGCAAAGGTCTCGACCAGCATCAGGTCATGGCTGATGAACAGATAGCTGAGCCCCATGTCGCGTTTCAGCTCCCACAAGAGGTTGATGATCTGCGCCTGGATCGACACGTCCAGCGCCGAAACCGGTTCATCGCAGATCAGCAGGTCCGGTTGCATCACCAGCGCCCGGGCGATGCCGATCCGCTGGCGCTGGCCGCCCGAAAACTCGTGCGGAAACCGCCGCCCCCAGTCGGGCGGCAGGCCCACGCGCTCCATCATCGCATGCGCCCGGCGCAGCCGCTCGGCCGGGTCGCCGATCTTGTGGATATCCAGCGGCTCACGGATCAGCTGTTCGACACGCTTGCGCGGATTGAGCGACGAAAACGGATCCTGGAACACGCACTGGATATGCCGCCGATAGGGTTTCAGCGCGTGACGGTCGAGCCCGGCGATCTCGTTGCCGAGGAACTGGATACGGCCGGCACTGGGCGCCTGCAGACCCAGGATGGTCCGCGCCAGCGTGGTCTTGCCACAACCCGACTCGCCCACCAGCGCCAGCGTCTCGCCGCGCTCCAGCGTCAGCGAGATGCCACGGACCGGGTGGATCATCTGCTTGCCCACGCGAAAGCTGACGTGCAGATCCTCGATGCTCAACAGGGGGGTGGACATGTCAGCCTCGTGCAGCCGGGACGGGATTGAAGCAGGCATAGCCGTGGCTGCCCTCGAACACCGGCCCGGGCACCGAGGCGCGGCAGACCTCTTGCGCACGCGGGCAGCGCGGCGCAAAGCGGCAGCCCGGCATCGGGTCGCTGATCGAGGGCACGGTGCCCGGGATCTCGCGCAGCACGCCGCCCCCTGCGGCCAGACGGTCCGGGTTCGGCGTCGCATCAAGAAGGCCCTGCGTATAGGGATGGCGCGGCGCCAGGAACAGGTCGCGGGTCTGGCCTTCTTCGGCCTTGTAGCCGGCATACATCACCATCACCCGGTCGGCGGTATGCGCCACCAGGCCCAGGTTGTGCGTGATCAGCACGATCGCCACGCCGGTGTCGCGCTGCAGCCGCTTGAGCAGCCGCATGATCTGCGCCTGCACCGTCACGTCGAGGGCCGTCGTCGGCTCGTCCGCGATCAGCACCTCGGGGTTGCAGGCCAGCGCCATCGCGATCACCACGCGCTGCAGCTGCCCCCCCGACAGCTTGTGCGGATAGGACCAGGCCAGCACCTCGGGGTTGGGCAGGTCGACCCGCGCCAGCAGGTCGATCACCCGCGCCCAGGCCTTGGCCCGGGGAATGTCCTCGTGCTCCTCGATCACCTCGAGCACCTGTTTGCCAACCGGATAGAGCGGGTCGAGCGCGGCCATCGGCTCCTGGAACACCATGCCGATCTGCGCCGCGCGCACCTTGCGCATCGCCCGGTTGTCGGTGATCGGCAGTTCCGCCCCCTTGAACCGCACCGAGCCGCCCCGGCGTTCCACGGCATCGGGCAACAGGCCCATGATCGCCAGCGAGGTCATCGACTTGCCGCAACCGGATTCGCCGACGATGGCCAGCGTCTCGCCGGCATGGATCTTGAACGACACGCTGCGCAGGATCTGCATCGCGGGGCGCTTGCGCACGCCGATCTGCAGGTCATCGACCTCGAGCACCGGTGCGGCGGAGGGGGGGTGCGGGATCATCGGCTTCCCCTCTGGCTGCGCAGTCGCGGGTTGAGGTAGTCGTTCAGCCCGTCGCCCACCATGTTCAGGGCCAGCGCGGTGACCAGCAGCGCGATGCCCGGGATCGTCATGATATACCAGGCATCGCGCAGGTTGTTCTTGCCCAGGCCGATCATCGATCCCCAGCTCATCACATTCGGATCCCCGAACCCCAGGAAGGACAGCGCACTCTCCATCAGGATGGCGGTGGCGATCATAATTGTCGACATCACCGTGACTCCGGACATGGCATTCGGCAGGATCTGCAGGAAGATGATGCGCGGGTCGCTCATGCCGACGACGATGCAGCCCTGCACATACTGCTTTTCGCGCAGCACCAGGAACTCGCCGCGCACCAGCCGGGCGATGGCCGGCCAGCTGACGATGGCCAGCGACAGGATGATGACCTGGATCGACGCCCCCAGCACGGCAACGACGACGATCGCCAGCATGAATTGCGGGATGGTCTGGAAAAGCTCGGTCAGGCGCATCAGCAGCATGTCCACCCAGCCGCCGTAATACCCCGCCAGCGCCCCGACGATCACCCCGAACACCATCGCCACCGCGACCGAAGCAAAGCCGACCAGCAGCGAGATGCGCGCGCCATAGAACAGCCCCGAGAGGATATCGCGGCCCAGCCCATCGGTGCCCAGCAGCGCCCCCGGATACTGGCCCGGCCATTGCAGCGGCGGGCCGATCATCGTTTCGGGCGGGTTGGGGAAAAAGACAGTCGCCGTCGCCGCCATGAACAGGATGCCCAGCAGCAGCAGCAGGCCCAGACCCATCATCCAGTCGCGCAGCAGGATCGAGAGAAAGGCTTTCAAGGTTCCCATCACTTCAGCTCGACCGTTGGATTGATGATTGCATAGAGGAGGTCGACCACCAGATTGGCGATGATCACAAAAGTCGAGCTGAGCACCAGAATGCTGAGCAGGAGGTTCAGGTCGCGCTGGAACATCGCGTCGAACATCAGCCGCCCCACCCCGGGCCAGGAAAACACCGTCTCGGTCAGCACCGCCCCGCCCAGAAAGTTGCCGACATTGGTGCCGACGATGGTCACCAGGGGCAGCACCGCGTTGCGCAGCGCGTGGCGATAGGACAGGCGGCGCTCGGAAATTCCCTTGGCGCGGGCGACGCGGATGAAGTCGAGCGACAGGATCTCCAGCATCCCGGCGCGGACGAGGCGGATGTAGATCGCCAGATAGAAGATCGACTGCGCCGCGGCGGGCAGGATCAGGTGATGGGCGATATCCACCACCCGGTCCCAGCCGGTGTTGAAGGCCAGCACGTTTTCCATCCCCGAGGTGGGCGTCCAGCCCAGCATCACCGCAAAGACCAGGATCATCATCAGCCCGATCCAGTAGGGCGGCGTGCCGTAAAGCAGCAGCGCGCCCAGCGAGATCAGCCGGTCGGGCCAGCGGTTGGCAAAGCGCGCGGCGGTGACGCCCAGCACGATCCCGCCGGCCACCGCAATCGTCAGCGCCGTGCCCATCAGCATCAGCGTCGCAGGCATCCGCTGGAAGATCAGCACCGAGACCTGTTCGTTGAAGACATAGGAATAGCCCAGATCCAGCGTCGCCAGCCGGACGATAAAGGCCCAAAGCTGATGCCAGAGGGGCTGATCCAGCCCGAACTGGGCGCGCAGCTGCGCGATGTATTGCGGATCGGCGGTGCCGGCCTGACCGGCCAGCGCCTCGGCCGCGTCGCCGGGGGCGAGTTGCAGCAGAAAGAAGTTGATCACCGCGATGGCGAGGATCGCCAGCACTCCATACAGCACCCGCCGGGCCAGAAATGCCCAGGGAACGCGGCGGCGGATTGGTTTCATCGGGCGATTCCCGTCACGCTTTGGGCCGTCAGCCCCCCGTCGGGGCGGGCGCGACCGTCGTTGAGTGCCTGCAGCCAGTCGAGAAAGCCATAGACCGGCAGGTCCAGCGCCTCGGACAACGCCTGCTGATAGGGGGGCAGATTGGTGCATTCCAGCACGATGGCGTCCAGCCCCGGCGCCCGCGCGCGCAGCATCTGCCCGGCCGCGATCACGTCCTGCGTCGCCCGCGCGGGGTCGATGGCCACCTCCGGGCTGTTGGCCCTGAGAACCGCCAGCAGATGCGCGTCGTCGGCCAGCGCCCCCACCGGCACCGCGCCCCCGATCCCCGCCGCCGCCAGATGCGCCGGCGTGATCGACCCGCCCAGAAGGCCCAGAATGCCGACCTGCCCGTGCTGGGCCTGGCGCAACGGCACCTGGAACAGTGACGAGGCGGTGAACGGCACCGGACAATCCCGCGCCAGACGCTCCTGATGGAACACCAGGAGCCCGCAGGAGGTGGTGATGATCCCCGCGCCGCGCGCCACCAGCCGGTCGCGCGCGCTCAGGAACCGCGCAGCCAGATCGGGGTCGCGCGGATCACCCGTCAGCACGCGGCCGATGGTGGCCGCGTGCACGGTTTCGAACAGCGCCCCGCCGGCGAAGGTCTCGGGGTTGCCGATGTCGCCGGGCGGCCGCGGAAAGGCGGTGTCCAGCAACATCACTCCAACCGGCGGAAGCGGTTTCACCTGCCCTGGTTCCGTCAGGTGAAGGCCAGCGAGCCGTAGGGCGCGCGGATCCCGTCGGGACCGGGAACAAAGTTCACCACATTCGCCGCGGCGATGGTCACATAGATCGGCCGGGCCAGCGGCAGGATCGGCAGATCGGTCATCGCGATCTGCTGGAAGCGGTGGAACAGGTCGCGCCGCGTCTCGGGATTCGGCTCGACCGCCGCGGCCTCCAGCACCTGGTCCATTTCGGCGCTCTCGTAGCCCGTCGAGTTGACAAAGGGCGTGCCCGGCGAGGCGGCCTTCGACCACCAGAACCGCTGCGAGCCGATCGTCGGGTCGGCGGTGACCGAGCCCGGATACATCGTCAGGTCATAGTCGTAATCGGCAAAGACCGCGCGGATGAAGGTCGGGATATCGGCAATGATGATCTCGAGGTCGATGCCCACATCGCGGAAGTTCTGGCGCAGGAACTGGCCCATCCGGTCATAGGTGTCGCCCACCGCCGGCGCGATCAGCCGCAGCCCGAACCGCATGCCGTCGGCGCCAGCCGGGAACCCGGCCTCGTCCAGCAGCGCATTGGCGCGGGCCGGATCATAGGCATAGGTCGGCACATCCGCAGTGAAGAAGTTGGGCAGGGTCTGCGGGATCGGGCCGGTCAGCATCTCGGCCAGACCGTAGTAGACCACGCTCGACATCTGCTCGCGGTTCATCGCATGCATCAGGGCCTGACGCACTTCCAGCTTGGCCAGATGCTCGTTGCGCAGGTTGGTGTGGATCATGTCCAGCGAGTTGTTCATCTCGGTGCCGCGGGTCTCGACCTGGAAATCCGGGCTGTCGACGAACCGCTGCACCTGGTTTACCGGGATCGGCCCGTCGCCCGCCAGATGCAGCTCACCCGCATCCAGCGCCGCGGCGCGGGCCGAGGGGTCAGTGATGATGCGGATCACCAGACGCTCCAGCTTGGGCTCGTCCTCGCCCCAGTAATTGGGGTTGGCGGTCAGGATGATATGCGAGCCGCGCTCCCACTGGCCGAACACGAAGGGTCCGGTGCCGATCGGCGCGTTGTTGGCCGGGTTGGTCTGGACGTCGGTGCCCTCGTAGACGTGCTTCGGCAGCATCGGCGATTCCCATCCCGCCAGCGCATACATCAGCGCCGGGGCCGGCTGGCTGAGACGCAGGATCGCGGTGTGATCGTCGGGCGTCTCGACCGCCGTCACGCTGGCCAGCGTCGAGCGGCCGCGCGGATGGTGCTGCTTCAGGATCTCCATGATCGAATACTGCACATCGGCCGAGGTGAAGGGTTGACCGTCATGCCAGGTGACGCCCTGGCGCAGTTCGAAGCGGATGCTGAGGCCGTCCTCGGCGATTTCCCAGGCGGTGGCCAGCGCCGGCGTCGGTGAAACGTCGAAATCGTAATTCAGCAGCCCTTCCAGCATCTTGCCCGAGACCACCGTCACCGGCGAGGCGGTGTTGAAGGCCGCGCACATCGCGTTCGGTTCGGGCGAGACGCACATCGCCAGGTTCCCGGCCGGCTGCGCGCGCAGCGGACCAAAGGGCAGCGCGCTGGCTGCAAGGCCCGCACCGCTAGCCAGCAGCAAGGCGCGGCGGCTCATCTGGAGGGGCCGGGTCGTCATGGGGGTCAGTCTGGTCATGGTGTTTTCCCTATTGCGCTGGTCGCGTGGCGGTCAGGCCTGCTTGCGCCGCATCCGTTCGTTGGCTTGTTCTCGGAGGTGCCCGTGACACGGTTCCTGAAGTATTCCGACGCGCAGGACATCTGGCCAGTAGGGAGGTTTCAGATTCCAGTTATGATTTTTCTTTTATCGGTCATTTCAGGCCGCCGCGGCGAAAACCGGGCGTTTCCCCCGTTGCAACCCTTCCGGGAACGGTGATTTTCTGTGGGATATCAACCACCGGGGAAAGCATCATGGACCACGCAAACGGCGCCGAGGCGCTGGCCCGGCTGATCCGCACCTGGCAGGGCGGTCCGGCATTCCATGTCCCGGGCGAGGGGATCCTGGACTTGCTCGACGCGCTCGAGGGGCAGGCGGTGCCGCTGGTGTCCTGCCGCCACGAGGCCGGCGCGGCGGTGGCCGCGCAGGCCGTGGGCCAGGTCACCGGGCTGCCGGGGATCTGCCTGGTGGGGCGCGCACCCGGGGCGCTGAACGCGGCGCTGGCCCTGCACACGGCGCGCACCGACGGCGCGCCGATGATCCTGATCGTTGGCCAGCCCCCGGCCACCATCGCCGGGCGCGAACCCTATCTCGACACCGCCGACTTCGCCCGTGCCCTTGGCCCGTCGGCCAAGTGGGTCGGCGGCTGCGACCGGGCCGAACGTCTGGTCGAGCAGTTCTCGCGCGCCTGGGCGACGGCGCTCGACACCCGGCGCGGGCCGGTGGTGCTGGCGATCCACGAAGAGGTCTGGTCCGAAGACATCCCGCTGACCTCGATCCCGGTCAGTCCGCCGGACCCGCAGCGGCCCTGCGCCCCGGAAGCCGAGCTGGACCGCATCGTCCAGGCCCTCGGCCAGGCGCGGCGCCCGCTTGTCATCGCCGGCGGAACCGGCTGGACCGCCCAGAGCGCCGCCGACCTCGCCCGCTTTGCCTCGGCCACCGGCATTCCCGTGGCCACCGCCTATCGGCGGCGCGACCTGATGCCATCGGGGCATCCGCTCTTTGCCGGCGAATTGGGGATCGGCGCCGACCCCGCGCTGACCCGCCATGTGGCCGAGAGCGATTGCCTGCTGGTCCTCGGCATGCGCCTGGGCGAGATCAACACCTTCGGCGCGCAGATCTTCGAGGGGTATCGCCTGATCGACGCCCCGGTTCCGGCGCAGTCAGTGTTCCATGTCCACCCGGACCCGGCCGAGCTGAACGCCGTCTACCGCACCGCGGGGGCGATTCTGGCCGATCCCGCCGAGGTTCTGACGCAGCTTCTGGCCCGCCCCGCCCCGCAGCCTGCCTGCACCGACTGGGCGCGCGCACTGCGCACGGCGCGCGAGGCCTTCACCACCGGCCGCCCCTGCCCCGGTCCGCTGGATCTGCGCGCCGTGTTCCGCACCCTGCGCGCGGCGCTGCCCGCCGATGCGATGCTGACGGTCGGCGCCGGGGCCTATGCCCATTGGCCGCAACGCTATGTCCCGCACGAGCGGTTCGGCACCCAGCTGGGTCCCAAGAGCGGCGCGATGGGCTATGCCCTGCCCGCAGCCATCGGCGTGCAGGCCGCGCAGCCCGGCCGGCGCGTGGTCGCGGTGGCCGGCGACGGGTGCTTTATGATGCAGGGCGAGGAGCTGGCGACCGCCGCGCTCTATCGCCTGCCGATCGTCACGCTGGTGATCAACAACAGCCTCTATGGCGCCATCGCCGCCTCGCAAAGCCGGATGTTCGGGCGCCGCAGCGGCGTCGCGCTGGCGCCGATCGACTTTGCCCAGCTGGCCGGCGCGATGGGCGTCGCGGCCTACAAGGTCACCACCACCGACGCCTTCGCCCCGGCGCTGGCCGCGGCGCTGGCGCAAGACGGGCCGTCGCTGATCGAACTGGTCACCACCGAGGAGGCCCTCAAGCCATGACCGCGGATGTCATCGTCGTCGGCGCCGGCATTGCCGGTCTCACCGCCGCCCACCGGCTGGCCCGTCAGGGGCTGGCGGTCACCGTGCTCGAGGCCGGGCCGGTTCCCGGCGGGCGCGTCGGAGACCGGGAAACCCGCGGCATCCGCTATAACGCGGGCGCGCGGCTGATCTATCCATTCTCGAAACCCTTCAACCGGCTCTTGCGGGATCTCGACCTTGCCGACCAGCTGATCCCGGTGCGCAAGCTCAACGCGACCTGTCTGGGCGATGGCGAGAACTGGCTGATCGAGCTGATGCCCTCGGCCGCCAGCCTGCGCACCCCCGGGCTGACGCTGACCGAGCGGCTGCGCTTTGTCGCCCTTGGCACCCGCCTCCTGCTGGCGAAACGGCGCACCGACCCCGATGATGCCGCCAGCGCGCTGGAGGCCGACGGGCAGACGCTGGCGCAATATATCCTGGCCCATGCCGGGCCGAATGTGCTGGCGCGGATGGTCGATCCGGTGTTTCGCGGCACCCGCGCCTGGAACGCCGAGGAGATCTCGGGCGCGTTCTTTGCCTCGACGACGCCGCATCTGATCGGGCAGGACACGGTCTATGTGCTGAAATCCGGCATGGCCGCCCTGCCCAACGCGCTGGCGCGGGGGCTGGACCTGCGCTGCGACACGCCGGTGACGGCCGTGCTCCGCGAGGGCGCGGGCTATGCGGTGGACACGGCAGGCGGCACGCTGCGGGCAGACCGGGTGGTGATGGCGGTCGAAGGGTCTCTGGTGGCCGGCCTGATGCCCGATCAGAGTGCCGAGGACCGGGCGTTTTTCGCCGGCGTGCGCTACAATTCCTTGGGCATCGTGCATTATCGCCTGAACCGCGATGTGCCCGCGCGGATGAATTTCTTCGCCCGCGGCAGCGCCGCGACGATCGCCACCTATCAGCAGGTTCCCGGCAACCCGGCAACCGGGCAGGCGCCGCAGCTCTATGCCCAGCTCTCGCCCGAGGCCAACGCCCGCGCCAAGGCCGAGGGGCGCACCGGCGCGCTGCACGGGATCGTCGAGGACCGGCTGTTGCAGCTGTATCCGACCCTGCACGCCGATTGCGCCGACCGGGTCGAACAATGGATCGAGCGCAAGCTGCCGACCTTCTATCCCGGCTATGCCCGCGCGGTGCATGACTTCCGCGCCCGGCAGTCCGGCCCGCTGGCCTATTGCGGCGACTATCTGGCGCAGTCGCTGCTGACCGGCGCCGCCGCCAGCGGCGAACGCGCGGCGCGGCAGATCATCGCCTCACTCTAGGGGCGTTTTGCCCCGCGCAGGCCCTGCCCCCGACTGCTTGGCGGTCGAGGGCAGCATGCCGAAATGCAGCTTGAAGGCCGAGGTAAAGCTCGCCTGGCGCTTGTATCCCGCCGATTCCGCGATCTCGGCAATGGTCATGTCGCCCTTGGCCAGCAGCGTCAGCGCATAATCCATGCGGTATTTCTTGCGGTATTCGAAAATCGTGGTGCCATAGAAGAACTTGAACCCGGCCTTCAGCTTGGTCGCGTTGGTGCCCAGATCCCGCGCCAGGGTCGAGGCCGAATAATTCTTGCTGAAATCGGTGGCGAGGATATCCCGGGCACGTTCGAACATGTCCAGATCGCGCTGCGAGAAGCTTTGCGCGCCCTCGTCGCCGCCATCATCCAGCGCATCCGCAACCAGGCAGATGATTTCGGTCAGCTTGGCCGAGGCGCGGGTCAGGTCGCGCGGGCTTTCAAAGGGGATATCCCACAGCGCCTGCAACGCGCGCACGAAATCCATGTTGATCTTGCGCTCGACAATCGGGATTTCGCCGGGCGGCGGGTTCAGGAACCTCTCGATCGCGCCGGTCGAGACCGCCAGACTGTCGCGCAGCATCTCGGGGGCGATGTAGATGCCCAGCAGCCGGTAACTCCCCGGCGGAAACCGCACGGTATAGGCCAGATCCGGCGCGCAACGCAGGGCGATCAGCGTCGCCTCGTGCACCGGATGGTCGTTGCCGCGCGCGGGCGGGGCACTGCTGGCCTCGATGTCCCAGCTCAGCCGAACCGGGCCCTCGATCTGGAAATGCAGCTCGATCAGACCTTCGTCGCGAACATCCTCGTGGCAATCCTCGGTCAGGGTGCAATCCGAGATCCCGCACAGGATCTGGTCGCGGATCGACAGGAAGCGAAAGAATCCCCTGTCCGCACCCAGATCGACGCGCGCCGAATAGAGGCCCTGCGACGGGTCGGCCAGCGCGGGAAAGCGATCGGGATGCGCCGCGAGGGTGCGGAACACGCCGCGCAGCGACCCGCCGGCGTCGCCATATTCCCGACGCCACAGCCCTCTGACTGCCGCTCCGTCTGCCTGCTGACCCGTCATCGGATGCGTTGACCCACCGCGTGCTGGCCTTCGGTTCCGGTCTCAGCCTACACGACGCGAGGCCGACACCTCAATCTCGATCTTGGCGCCGGGGGCCGGCAACTGGCAGACCAGCAGCGTGTTGGTGGGCCGGATCGCGTCGAAATGCGCCTTGAGCACCCCCGCCACCCCTTTCAGGAACCCGGCCTCGGTGATGTAAACCCGCAGGGTCTTCACATCCACGAGGCTGGCGCCGGCCTGTTCCAGCGTCGCCGCGACCGAGGCGATGGCGTTTTCCAGCTGCGCCTCGACGCTGTCGGGGAAGGCGCCGCTGTCCGGGTCCGGCCCCAGCGTGCCCGAGACATGGATCACCGGCCCGTCGATCACCGCCTTGGCGAAGCCGGCGAAATCCTCGGCCGGGGCGCCGGAAAAGATCCGATCCTTCATCTGCGTCATCTCAGGCATCCTTGCTCTTGCGCACCACCACGGCCTTCTTCTTCAGAAAGCGGTGAAAGCCCCCGTAGCCATAGCGCGTGCCGCCCAGCCCCGAGACCCCGAAGGCGGTCTTTTCCGCCCGGTCCCCGACCCCGCCCATCGTGTCGAAATCGTTGATCCAGACGCCGCCCGCGTTGATTTGCTCACCGACGGCAATCGCCTCGTCCTCGTCGCCGATCACCGTCGCGGACAGGCCGAAAACGGTGTCATTGGCGAGGCGGACTGCCTCTTCGGGGGTGTCGAAGCGGGCAATCGGGATGATCGGACCAAAGGTCTCGGCCTGCATGATCTCCATGTCCTGGGTCACGTCGACCAGCACCGTCGGCTCCATCCAGATACCGCCGTCCTTCTCGATGAACCTGCCACCGGTCAGGACGCGCGCGCCCTTGGCCACCGCATCGTCGAGTTGCGCCTTGAGGATGTCGGCCTGCTTGCGGAAGATGATCGGCCCCAGCTCGCCCGACTGCAGCGCCTCGGTGTTCAGCGTCACCGCCCGGGTCCGGGCCACCACCCGGTCGACGAAGGTGGGATAGATATCGCGTCCGGCGTAGACGCGCTCGATGGAACAGCAGAGCTGGCCGGAATTCTCCATCGCGCCGCGCACGACGATTTCGGCCGCCTCGTCGGCGTCGGCGCTGTCAAGCACCACCGCCGGGTCGTTGCCGCCCAGTTCCAGGAACGCGGTCTTGAACTGCGCGGCCGCGCGTTCCTGCACCTTGCGCCCGGTCGGCACCGAGCCGGTGAACACCACCATGTCCGTCACGTCGATCACCGCCGCGCCGGTCTCGCCATCGCCCGCCGCATACCCCAGCACATCGCGCAGATACGGCACCTCGGCCACGGCGGCGAGGAAGGGCGCAATGAAGCGCGGCGTCACCTCCGAGGGTTTCGCCAGCACCGCCGAGCCCGCCAGCAACGCGGTGATCGCGTCGATCATCGACAGGATCAGCGGGTAGTTCCAGGGCGAGATGATGCCGACCAGCGTGTAGGGCACATATTGCTGGCGGAACCGCAGGCTGCCGTCGCCCGAGCCGCCGGTTGCCGAAGCCAGCGCCTGTTCGGCGGTGGCGACGCGCATCCGGGTGATGCCCTTGAGCCCCTCGACCTCGGCCACCGACATCTCGTAGCGCCCGGTATCGACCGACAGCGCGTCGACGATGGCGCCATAGTGGCGGTCGACAGCCTCGCACAGGCCCAGCATCGCCGCCTTGCGCCCGTCCAGCCCGATGTCGAGCCACGCCACCTGCCCCTTGCGCAGCCGAGCCGCCTCGGCCTCGAGCGCGGCCCGCTCGGGGACCGCGATCTTGTGGTCGACGACCCCGGTGCGCGGGTTCAACACATCAATTGCACGGCTCATCTGTTCCACTCTCCGCCTGAGTTCCGGGTGCTGGGCGCAGCATGACGAGGCCCCGCCGCCGCGAAAAGAGAGCGGCTGGCGATGCTTCCGATTTCGAAAAACATTCGCCGGAAATCCGTAGGCTGCCGTGGAGTCAGGTTTTTCGGGTCAATGTCCTGCGGCCACGGCCAGATAGGCCGCCTGCGCCTGCTCCAGCGTCGCCAGATAACGCGCCGTCGCGCCCGCCATGTCACCCGCCGCCATGCCGTCGGTCACCGCGGCATGATCGGCGGCCACCGCCTGCCGCGCGGCCGCATCGGCCAGCGTCACGCTGCGATAGGCCTGCATGCGGTCGTTGCAATGGTCCGCGATCTCGGTCAGGAAACGGTTATCGCACAGCGCGAACAGGGCGGCCCGGAACCGGGTGTTCGCGGCGACGAAAGCGCGCGGCTCATCGGCACGGATCGCCGCGCGTTCGGCATCCGACCAGCGGCGCAGTTCGGTGACGTCGGGCCGGGGGTGGGTGCTGGCGATCTGCTGCAGGATATCGCCCTCGACCAGGAGGCGGGTGTGGAACATATGCGCCACCTCGTCGCGCGACAGCAGCGGCAGGCAATAGCCGCGCCCGCGCTCGGTCAGGATCCCGTTGCCGACGAGGCGAAACAGCGCCTCGCGGATCGGCGTGCGCGACACCTCCAGCGCCGAGGCCAGCGTCGGCTCGGTGATCAGATCGTCAGGGCCATAGTCGCCGCTGCGGATGCTCTCCAGCACCCAGTCAAAGACCTGGTCGGACAACCGCTCGCGCCGCAGCACCCGGGGCTTGCCTGCAGCCAGTTCGGAAACGGAACGCGCCGTCATCGGATCCATCCTTGCCTGTCGCCGGACATTAGGATGCGGACCGGGGCGGAGCAACCGGCGCGCCGTCGGGTTCGAGTCCCGCGCGGATGTCCGCCGCCCGGGCCGCCGGATCGCGGCCGGCGGGGTCACCGAACCCGGCACCGCCCGGCACCTCGAAGACCAGACGCTCGCCGGGGCCGATCACCTGATACCCCTTGGGCTGCAGCGCCCCCCCGGAGGCCAGCCCCAGCGCACCAATCGCCCCGGCACCACCGCCCTGCCGGCCCTGCGCCTGCACCGTCGTGCGGTCGAACATCGCAAACAGCGCCACCGGACTGCCGTCGCGGGTGCTCAGTTCGATGCTCTGACCATAGCCGCCGCGATGGGTGCCATCGCCGGCCGATCCCGGGCGCAGTTCTTTCTTCCACAGCACGATCGGCGCATGGGCTTCCAGCACCTCGATCGGCATGGCCCGGACACCGCTGGGAAAGGCCGTGGTCGACAACCCGTCCGCCCCGGGCCGCGCGCCGCCGCCGCCGGCGTTGAAAAACAGCGTCTCCCAGGCCGGGCCCTGCCAGTCACCGGGGAATGCGCGCGACACCTCGGGACCACCGCGCAGCTGGATCCCCCAGAGGCCCGCCGACCCCTCGGCGGGGACCTTGTCCGGCAGGATCTGCGCCAGACAGCCCAGCACCGCCTCGGGCAGGAACTGGCCGATGATGTGCCGGGCACTGACCGGGTTGGGCCGCACGACATTCAGGATCGAGCCCTCGGGTGCGACCACCCGGACCGCCGACAGCGACCCCGAATTGTTCGGCACATCCGCGCCGATGATGCAGCGCGCCCCGAACGAGGCATAGGCATTGGTGTAGTTGTAGACGAGGTTGATCCCCTTGGGATGCGAGGGGCTGGAGCCCGCGAAATCCAGCACCACCTCGTCGTCGTGGATGCTGAGCGTGCAGGTGATGGTAATCGGCGTGCCAAAGGCATCAAGGGTGATGGTGTTGCGCGCCGAGGTCTTTGGCAGCTTGCGGATCTCGGCGATCATCGCGGCGCGCGACCGCGCCAGGATCTCGGCGCCGACCTCTTCCAGATCGGGCAGGCCCAGCGCCTCGACGGCGTCCAGCAGAACCCGGGCGCTGGCCTCGTTGGCGGCGACATAGGACAGGATGTCGGCCTCGACCTCGTCCGGGGTGCGCACATTCGCCCGGATCATCCGCATCAGGTCGTCGTTCACCGCACCGCGCTTCATCAGCTTCAGCACCGGGATTGCCAACCCTTCCTCGAAGACCGAGGCGCCATCCGGCCCCTGCCCCCGCCCGCCGATATCGAGCTGGTGGCAGGTGCAGGCGAAAAACCCGATCACCCGCCCGTCGCGGAACACCGGCGAAGTGACGGTGATATCGTGCACATGCCCCGAGGCGATCCACGGGTCGTTGGTGATCAGGTGATCACCCTCTTCCAGCGTCTCGGTCGGAAAGACCGCCAGCATCTGCGGCACCGCGGCGACGGTCGAGTTGACATGCCCCGGGGTGCCGGTCTGCGCCTGCGCCAGCATGTTGCCGCCCCGGTCGAACAGCGCCGCCGACAGATCGCCGGAATCGCGCACCACCGGGCTGAAGGCCGTGCGCATCAGCGTCCGGGCCTGTTCCTCGACAATTGCGATGAGGTTGCTCCAGATCACCTGAAAGCGAATTTCGTCAATGGGTTCCGCCATGTCAGACCTCCGTCGAGTCGTCGCGGGTCAGCAGCACATGGCCGCCGTCGATGCGTTCCGCACGGAACCCGCGCGGCACCAGGATCGTGGTGCCGGGATCCTTGATCAGCAACGGCCCGTGCAGGGGGCCAGCATCCAGCGCCGCACGCAGCACCTGCCGGGCGGGGATCATGCCGCGGCTTGCCAGATCATAGAGCGGGGCCTCGTCCGGCAGGCGGCGGGTCAGCGGGTCGGTGACCGCCAGCGCCTGCGCGGGCTCGCCCCCGGCCGCGACCCGCAGGCTGAGGGCGGTGATCTCGACCGGGATCGACTCAAGCGCCCGCTTGTAGAGCCGCGCATAGTGGCCTTGGAACAGATCCCGCAGGACCGCCCCTCCGTCAGCCCCGAACGCGCCCGAGTCGATGTCGATCTGCAGGGTCTGGCCCTGCCCGCGATAGCGCATGAACAGCGTGCGCTGCGCCGATTGCGGCTTGCCGGGTGCGGCGGCGGCGACAAAGGCCCCGGCCTCGGCCGCCATCTCGTCAAAAATCTGCCGGAACTGCGCGGCATCGAACCGGTCGACCGGCATCGCCACGCTGCGCGACACCTCGAACACCGCCTGCGCCTGCAGAAAACCGATCGCCGAACCGATCCCCGCCCCCATCGGCACGACGATCCGGGTGCAGCCCAACTTGCGGGCGATGCTGGCCGCATGGATGCCGCCGCCGCCGCCAAAGGCGATGATCGTCCGCGCCCGGAGGTCGACACCCTTTTCCCGGGCGTGTTCGCGCGCGGCGCCGGCCATCTGCTCCTCGACCACCTCGGCCACCGCCGCCGCCGCGGCGGCAGGATCGAGGCCCAGTGGCGCCCCGACATCGGCCTGCAGCGCGCGGGTGGCCAGAGCCGCGTCGATGCCGATGCCCGAATCGTCGAAATCCGCCGCCGCCAGCCGGCCCAGCTGCAGGTTCGCATCGGTCACCGCCGCCTGCAGGCCGCCCCGAGCATAGCAGGCCGGCCCGGGATCCGAACCCGCGCTGTCAGGGCCGACCCGCAGCCGGCGCTGCCCGTCGACCCGCGCCAGAGAGCCACCGCCGGCGCCGATCTCGACCAGGTCGATCACCGGGATCCGGGCGGGCAACCCGCTGCCCTGCCGGTGCATATGCTCGCGCGCCATCTCGAACGAGGGGCTGCGCCGAGGCACGCCCTTGTCGATCAGGCAGACCTTGGCGGTGGTGCCGCCCATGTCAAAGGCCAGGATCTGATCCTCGCCCAGCGCCCGCGCCAGCTCGGCGGCAAAGACCGCGCCACCGGCCGGCCCCGATTCCACCAGCCGGATCGGGAACCGGCGCGCGATGTCGAGGTGGCACAGCCCGCCGTTCGACAGGAACATGAACACCGGCGCCTCGATCCGTTGCCCGGCCAGCCCGGTTTCCAGCCGGTCGAGATAGGCGGCAACCTGCGGCTGGACATAGGCATTGGCAGCGGTGGTCGAGAACCGGGCGTATTCGCCCCGCTCGGGGCTGACCTCGCTGGAGAGCGAAAAGAACACCCCCGGCAACAACGCGGCAAGGATCTCATGCGCGCGGCGTTCGTGGGCGGGGTTCACATGGGCATGCAGAAAGCAGATCGCGACGCTTTCGATGCCCTCGGCCCTGAGGATCTCGGCCAGCGTCGTCAGCGCCGCCTCGTCGAGCGGCAGCAGCACGCTGCCATCCGCCGCCAGCCGTTCCGTCACCCCATAGCGCCACCAGCGCGGGATCAGCGGTTCGGGCTTGATGATATTGACGTCATACTGGTCGAACCGCCCCTCGTCGCCCATCGCCAGCACGTCGCTCAGACCGGCGGTGGTAACCAGCGCCGTCCGCGCCCCGCGCCGCGCAATGATCGCATTGGTGGCCAGCGTCGTGCCGTGCACGATGCTTTCGACCCGCTCCGACGCGACGGCGTGGTCGCGCATCATCCGCGCCACCCCGTCGAGGATGGCCTGCTCCGGCGCGGCCGGGGTGGTCGGCAGCTTCAGGGTCCGCAGGCCATCGGGCAGCGCCAGCGCGAAATCGGTGAAGGTGCCGCCGACATCAATCCCCAAGCGCACGTCCTTCATCGCCGCAGCCCTTTCCTGTGTGCCGGCCCTCGCAGGGATGGCCCGGAGTCATTATTCGTTATTCATTACTCATTGATGGATTGCGTGCCAGACGAAACCGGGCCTGTCAAGCAGGGGCATGCCGCCGCGGTCGCCCACGTTCCGGTCAGAGGCACTGTTTCTGCTGGCGTCCCCCGCGCGCGAGCCGGCTTTCAGGGAGGACGGGAGAGGAGCAAGGCGGTGGGTGGGCCGCGCTTCGGCTGACGCAACCCGGCGCTCGGCCCTCGCGGGTCAGCGGGGCGGGTTGGTCCGCAGGATCTGGTGCATCACGTCGACGGAATGCTGCGGGTTGTCGACACCCTCGGGGTCGCGGCAGACCCGGAACCCGATCGCCTCGGCCTCGGCATAGGAATAACCATAGGCCACCAGCCCGTCGGTAAAGCTCACCTCGGGGCGGTCCCAGATGATCTCATGCCAGGGCCCGCGAAAACAGGCGATCTGGATCGTCACCGACCGGCTCTGCGCCGCGGCGAGGGTCGGGGCGGTCAGCAGCACGGCGGCGAGAGCGAGTTTGAAACCGGAGGTCATGGTCGACGTCCTTGCACAGGAGGGAGGCGAGTCGCGGGGCTCGTCACGTCCCGCATGATCGCGCCCCGGGGGGCGGTTTGGCAAGGCGGGGATGTGTCGACAATCGCGGGCGAATTTGGGGGGATTGTTTCCGGTTTGGGAACAATCGGCCGTAGGGTGCGCATTCATTGCGCACCACGACGCTTTGGCAAGGGAGGAGCGCGGTGTGCCGGGAAACGTGTTGTTAACCACGACAGCACAGAATGCCGGAATGTCCCGTTATCGTCGTCCCGTCCTGCCCGGCGCAAGGATCTTCTTTACCGTCAACCTCGCGCAGCGGGGATCGGACCTGCTGGTGCGCGAAATCGAGACTTTGCGCGACGCCGTGCGCCAGACACGGGCTGAGCGTCCGTTCGGAATCGATGCCTGGGTGGTCCTGCCGGATCACATGCATTGCATCTGGGCCCTGCCCGAGGGGGACGCCGATTTCTCGACGCGGTGGAGCGTCATCAAAGCCCGCTTTTCAAGGGCCGTCCCCGCAGGACCGCGCCGGCCGAGCCACGAGCGGCGGCGCGAACATGGGGTTTGGCAGCGGCGGTTCTGGGAGCATCACCTGCGCGACGAGGACGACTGGCGCGCGCATATCGGGTATTGCTGGATCAACCCGGTCAAACACGGGCTGGTCGCCCATCCGCGCGATTGGCCCTATTCAAGTTGGCACCGCGACAACCCGTAGGGTGCGCATTCATTGCGCACCGTGATGCGGGAGGAGGGTGCGGTGTGGGGAAAATGGTGCGCAATGAATGCGCACCCTACGCTAGCTAAATTGATTAACGGCACCGCCTGTGGCCTCGCACATAGGTCCCATTGCGCCTTGTGTATCCGTTTACCCAATGGCAGCGACCACCCGTTGAAAGAGAAGGCACGGAACGCGTCCTTGAATTTCTTGCAGCAATCGCTGCGGCTCTCCGCCGCTGCACATGTGTTTGCACAGTGCGGCCCCATTCGCAGGCGTATCCATCGCCATCTCGGTCTAAGTCATATCTGTCAATTGCGGGTCCGCCATTCGAAACAAAGAAAGACTGCGCTGCGGCAGCACTAGAAAAATCAGAGCAATTCCAATCGCTCTCACCGAGCCCCACACGTCTAATCAGGCTCCGAGAAAACGTCCGACGGCGCGTGACTGCAGGAGGTCCAATATCCAACTGGCCGCAACGTAGCTGGTCGGCATTCATCAAGAGCAACTCGGCTATGGCACGCTCTTCCGCAGCGGTCCCGCGATCAAGATAGACAGCACATAGTTGACGCGAATTCATAGATGAAAATCGCTCATAGGCAACTGTCGTGGCAGTTACAGAGTCATTCGCTTCCATCTGTTCTGAGGAATTGGGCCCATCTCCCGCAGGCCTTTGAAACGAGCATCCTGCACTCAGAAATCCTACCAAGAAAAAGACTAATGGGAGCACGCGCATTTCAAATCCCAACTTGCTTGGCTATTCCACCTTGAGTTTAGGGATTCCACTCATCCCCACGTCTGCTGAAACTCCCGCCACTCCCCGACGCTCATCCCCGAGGTCTCGCGCGTGACCTCCTCACCCTTGAGCATGCGCTTCAACACGTCAATCGCCTTTGACGAGAGGGTCACGCCGCCCATCCGGTAGTCCTCGAAGGCGGCATAGGCCAGCGGCACCCAGTCGGCGACCATGCGGGCGATGGCCTCGGCATAGACGCGGATCTCGTATTGCGCGTGGCTGTCGGCGCGCAGGCGCAGGAAGTGGAAGAGGTTGTGCAGGTCGGTCTTCCAGTACCACTGGGTATAGATGTTCATCGGCAGGTTCATGCGGGCCAATTCCCGCGCCAGCCCCTGCTGGCCGTCCTGCGACAACATCTCCTCGTAGTGGTCATACATCTGCGCGGCGTCGGATTTCAGCAGCGCCAGCACCCGCGCCGCCTCGGGCCCCTCCAGCACCGCGCCGCGGCCCTGGTTGTTGACCGTCGATTGCGCGGCCAGTTGCGCGGGTTCGGGGATGTAGAACTCGCGGTCCAGGATCGAATAGCGGGCCGAGTATTCGTTGACGTTGGCGGTGCGGTGCCTGATCCACTGGCGGGCGACGAAGACCGGCAGCTTGACGTGCAGTTTCAGCTCGCACATCTCGAACGGGGTCGAGTGCCAGTGGCGCATCAGATAGCGGATCAGCCCCTCGTCGTTCTGCACATGCCTGGTGCCCGCCCCATAGCTGACCCGCGCCGCCTGCACGATGGCGCTGTCGTCGCCCATATAGTCGATCGCCCGGACAAAGCCGTGATCCAGCACCGGATGCGCGGTATAGAGGTGCCCCTCCATCCCCTCGGACACCGCGCGCAGCGTCATCCGCGGCGTGGCGCGCTGAGCGTCGATTTCGGCCTGTTGTTCGGGCGAGAGGGGCATGGCAGGTCCTCGATTGAAGGTCGGTGCAGGAAGGTTATGTTGGGCTTACAACAGCCCCGCCCCGCAGAAAACACCAAAGGCAGGGAACCAGTCAGAGGGAGACCCCATGAAATATCTGCACACGATGGTCCGCGTGAAGGATCTCGAGGCCTCGATGGCCTTCTACCGGCTGCTCGGGCTTGAGGAAACGCGGCGGTTCGAGAGCGAGCGCGGCCGGTTCAGCCTGATTTTCATGGCGCCGCCGGGGCAGCCGGAATGCCCGGTCGAACTGACCTATAACTGGGACGGCGACGAGGCCCTGCCCTCGGACAGCCGGCATTTCGGCCATCTGGCCTATGAGGTCGACGACATCTATGCGACCTGCGCCCATCTGCAGGCCAATGGCGTGACGATCAACCGCCCGCCGCGCGACGGGCACATGGCCTTTGTGCGCAGCCCCGACAACGTGTCGATCGAATTGCTGCAAAAGGGCGACGCCCTGCCCCCGGTCGAGCCCTGGGCCTCGATGGGCAACACCGGCCATTGGTGAGGCTGGCGGCGCTGCTGGCGCTGGTCGCGGCCCCGGCGGCGGGGGACTGCCGGCTGGCGTTGGCGCTGGCCTTCGACGTCTCGGCCTCGGTCGACAGCCGGGAATACCGGCTGATGAGGGAGGGCACGGCCGCGGCGCTGCGTGACCCGGCCGTGCAGGCGGCGGCGCTGTCGGGGCAACCGGTGGCGCTGGCGGGCTATGTCTGGGCGGGGGCGCGCGAACAGGCGGTATCGGCCGATTGGGCCATGATCGACAGCGCCACCGACCTCGCGGAATTCGCCGACCGCATCGCCGGCTTCCCGCGCCCACGGGGCGACCCGCTGGGGGTCTGGACCAACCGCACCGGCGTCGGCGCGGCGCTGGCTGCGGGTGGGCGGCCCGGCCTGTGACGCACGGACCCTCGGCCGTGCGGGCAACGGGATCTCGATTGACGGGCCGGAGGGGGCGCGGCTGCCGGGGATCACGGTGAACGCGCTGGCGGTCGGGGGCGACATCCCGCTTGACCATGAGGCCACGGTGGACAGGCTCAGCCTGTGGTTCGCGGCGCATGTCTTGCAGGGGCCCGGGGCCTTTGAGATGACCGCCGACGGTTACGAGGATTTCGCCCGCGCCATGCAGCGCACGCTGCTCAGGGAACTCAGCCCGCCGTTGCTGGGGGCGCTGCGCTGAACCGATGCGGCCTCAGACGGGGCGCCGCGCCCAGGCAATCGCATCGTCGAGACGGTCATCGCCCCAGAACAGCTCGGTTCCGACCACGAAACTGGGCGAGCCAAAGACCCCGGCCGCCATCGCCGCCTCGGTCTCGCGGGCCAGCGCCGCAACGATGCGGTCGCTCTCGGCCTCGGCCAGGGTCTGCACCGGATCGAGGCCGATGGCCGACAGGCTGTCCGGCAGGTTCGGCGCCTCGCCGGCCGGCTGCCCCATCTCGAACCAGCGCCGATAGGTCGCGCGGGTGTAGTCCTCGACCCAACCGCGTTTGGTGCCCAGGACGGCGACCTGATTGGCCAGCGCCAGATTGGCCAGCGGATAGGGCGCGGGGATCTGCGGCGCCAGCCCGTAACCGGCGGCGCGGCGCTGGATATCGCGCCACATATAGGCGGCCTTGACCGGTTTGTCCTTGAAGGGACTGTTGTTCTGCAGGGTCATCACATGGCGCACATCGAACGGCCGCCAGCGCAGCTTGAGCCCTTCGCGGCGCACCACCTCGGGCAGGCGCATCACCGTCAGATAGCTGTAGGTGCTGCCGATGGAATACCAGAAGTCGATCGGGGTCATGCCCATCCCTTTCCGCTGAACCGTGAAAGGGTAACACGGATCCGCCCGGGTCCGGCCCCGAAAACGCTTATTCCTGGGTCATCACCACCGGCTCGCGTGCGGCGTCAAAGCGGCGCTGCCGGCGGCTGTGCAGATGCGCCATCAGCGCAATCGCCATCCCCGACACCAGGATCATCGCCATCCCCACCGCGGTCAGCCCGTCAGGCACATGGCCAAAGGCCACCCAGCCCATCAGCGTGGCCCAGACGAAATGCAGGTAGTTGGCCGGCGCGATCAGCGAGGCGGGGGCCTCGCGATAGGCAAAACCGAAGAGGAAATGCCCGACGGTAAAGATCACCCCCAGAAAAGCCATCAGTCCCAGGTCGACCAGCCCCGGCAAGGGTTCGTCGAGTGTCGGCACCGCCGCAACGGCAAACACCACCAGCCCGACCACCGTGACATGGAACAACAGCGCAATCGCCGTCTCGGTCCGCGACAGCACCCGGGTGATCAGGTGAAACGCCGTATTGCCCGCCGCCAGGATCAGCGCCAGCGTCACCCCCTGCGGATTCAGCGCCGTGCCCGGACGCACGATGGTCAGCACCCCGGCAAAACCCAGCGCCGCCAGGAACCAGCCGATCCGCGGCACCGATTCGCCCAGCAGCGGCACCGCCAGCGCCATCACCGCAAAGGGGGCCAGATACATGATCGCGATGGTCTCGCCCACCGGCAGCAGGCGCAGGGCATAGCCGATGATCAGCGTCATCACCGCCAGCAGAAAGCCCCGCAGCAACACCAGCCACAGACGCTCGACACGCCACAACCGCGCCCCCAGCCGCGGGGCGACGAACACCAGCAACAGCACCAGCCCGACCGCAAAACGCACCACGCCGATCTGTTCGACCGGATGCCGCATCGCCAGGCTTTTGGTGATGGTGTCGCCCATCGCGAACAGCGCTACGCTGGTTACCGCCAGGGCGATGCCCAGGACGGGGCGGCCCGGAGCGGCGGCGGGGGGCGTGGGCAGGGACATGCGGCAGGGCCTTTGATGCGGGGCTTCGGTCAGAGGGTCATTCGGTGGGAGGAACCGGCGCGGGGGGCTCGGTGGCCTCAGGCAACAGCGCGCGCTCGGCCTCGATGGCCAGAGCCGCCAGCGCGTGGTCGCGGGCGCGCCGGGCCATTGCCGCCGCGGCGCTGGCAATGGCGCTGTCGGGGGCTCGGGCCAGGGCGTTCAACGCCTCCATCAGCGGCCGTGCCACCTCGAGCGTCGCGGCCCCGTCGCGGGCGGTCGGGGCAAAGGCCGCCTCGACCAGATCCGCCGCCGACCAGGCCGGCACAAAGACCGACGGATGCCCGACCTCGCAGCCCGGTTCGGCCTGCGCCCAATCCCACAGCAGCCGCTCCAGCCGGGCTATGACCTCGATGGCGGTGCCCGGATCGTTGACCGCCGGCGACAGCGCGCGCGAGGCGATCTCGGACAGCGCGGTCAGGCCCAGCGCCGGGTCTTGCTCATAGGTCCGGCGGTTGCCGATGACGAAGCAGCGAGCGATGGCCTCGGCGTCGATCTCCTTGCCGTTGCCGGCCACCCGCACCAGCGGCGTGCCGCGCAGCACCACCTGCCCGGGCCGCTTCAGCACCCAGACCGGCCCCGGCACGCAGGCCTCGAGCCCGGCGACGTCGATCGCCTGCAGCACCCCGGAAACCGGCGCATCGAGCGAATGCGCCTCGTCGGCGATCACCGTCCCCTCGGTCAGCGGCGAGGCCCCCAGCGCCGGGCACCGGCGGAGCGCGATCAGCGCCGCGCGGCCCTGCGCTTCGGCCCGCGACAGCGCATCGCCCAGCGTGCCCAGTGTCGTCAGGTGGTCGATCCAGCGGATCAGCGCCACCACGACCCCGGCCACCACCAGCAGCGTCACGCCCAGAACCAGCGGCGCGCCACCGTTGAAGCCCGCGTGGAACAGGATCAGCGCGGTCAGCGCATAGACGAAGGCGCCGATAAACACCGCCAGCACGGTCTGCGTGGTGCGGTCCGCGATCATCAGTTGCAGCACGCGCGGAGTCGCCGTGCCCGCCGCGGCCCGGTGGGCCGAGACCATCGTGCCCAGCGAAAACGTGCTGACCGCCAGCATCGACGAGGCGAGGATCGTCAGCACCGGCGTGACCGAACCCGGGCCGAACCGCTCCTGCGCCGCCGGCGGCACCAGCGGCGCGGCCAGATGGGCGACCAGCACGACGAGGATCGCCAGAACCGCGAACAGCGCGACCCGCACCCACAGCTGGCCAGCCAGCCGATGCGCGTGGATCAGCGCCCGGAACACCCGCTCAGGCCGGCAGGGTTTCGGCCGGGAACCCGATCGCATCGAGCGCCGCGATGGCGGCATCGGGCTGCACGGCGCCGGCGACGGTGACCCGGCGCTGCTCCATGTCGAAACTTGCCTTGGCCCCCAGCGGGGTCAGCGCGGCGTCGATCGAGGCGCGGCAATGGCCGCAGCTCATGTCGGGAACGGAAAGGGTAAAGGCGTCGGGCATCGGGGGCCTCCTGTCTGAGGGCCGACGAAACGCCCGCGGGCCGGCACTGTCAAGACCTGCTCCACACAGCAAACCCGTTGTCTTGCTCCGCGCGAGGGGCTATGCCCGCCGCGACCCAACCCGTGAGGCCCGCCATGATCCCGACGACGCATATCGACCCGGCCGTGATGGCCCGCCTGTCCGCCCGGATGCTGCTGGACATCGGCGCCGTGCATTTCAACGCGCGCGAGCCCTTCACCCATGCCTCGGGCAAGAAGGCGCCGACCTATGTCGACTGCCGTAAACTGATCAGCTTTCCGCGGATCCGCGCGACGCTGATGGACTTCCTGGTCGCCAAGGTGATGGGCGCGGCCGGGTTCGAGGCCTTCGACAACATCGCCGGCGGAGAGACCGCGGGCATCCCCTTTGCCGCGCTGGTGGCCGAGCGCATGGCGCTGCCGATGACCTATGTGCGCAAGAAGCCCAAGGGCTATGGCCGCAACGCCCGCATCGAGGGGCTGATGAGCGAGGGCCAGCGGGTGCTCCTGGTCGAGGACATGACCACCGACGGGGGGTCGAAACTGTCCTTTGTCGATGCGATCCGCGACACCGGCGCCAGCTGTGCGCACACGGCCGTGATCTTCTACTATGACATCTTCCCCGAGACCGTGCAGCGCCTGGGCGATCACGGGGTCAGCCTGCACTATCTGTGCACCTGGTGGGACGTGCTGAATGAGGCGCGCGCGCGCGGCGATTTCGATGCCGAGACGCTGGACGAGGTCGAACGCTTTCTGCGTGCGCCCCACGACTGGACCCCGCCCGAGGCCTGAGCCCGCGGAAAAATTTTAGCGACTGCGGTCCCGCGACATCGAGGGGCCTGAACGGTCCCGACCACAGGATCTTGTGGTTTTCGGGTTATCCCTGTGTTATCCACAGGGTTACCCAGATTGCGTGACCGGCGTCGATTTGCCATACAGGCCCCCTGCCCCGCCCCTGCTGTCAGCCCCAGCCACGGCCCGAGTCCATGACCGATATCGCCACCCTCCGCACTGCCATCCCCGCCCCGGCCGCCCCCGAGGCCGCCCCCGAGGCGCTGCCGCACAACATCGAGGCCGAACAGCAGCTCTTGGGCGCGATCCTGACCAACAACGACGTCTATGACCGGGTCAGCTCGATCGTGCGGGCCGAGCATTTCTTTGAGCCCGTGCACAAGCGCATCTTCGAGATCTCCGCCGCGCGGATCCAGAAGAACGCGCTGGCCTCGCCGGTGACGATCAAGGCCTTCATGGAGGATGACGAGGGGCTGAAGGAACTGGGCGGACCGGCCTATCTGGCACGCATCGCCGGGGCGGCGATCGCCTCCTATGCCGCGCGCGACTATGCGCAGATGGTCTATGATCTGGCGGTGCGGCGCGATCTGATCCAGCTGGGCCGGGATATCGCCGCCAAGGCGGCGACGGTCGAGGTGAGCAGCGAGCCCAAGGAACAGATCGTCGAGGCCGAACAGCGGCTTTACCAGATGGGCGAACAGGGCGTGGCCGAGCGTGGCTTTCAGTCCTTCCTGCGCGCGGTGACCGAGGCAGTGAACGTCGCCAACGCCGCCTATCAGCGCGACGGCGGGCTGGCTGGGATCTCGACCGGGCTTGTCGACCTGGACAAGAAGCTGGGCGGGCTGCACCCTTCGGACCTGATCATCCTCGCCGGGCGGCCCTCGATGGGCAAGACGTCGCTGGCGACCAACATCGCCTTCAACATCGCCAAGGCCTACAAGCGCGGGATGAAACCTGACGGCACCGAGGGCACAGTGAACGGCGGGGTCGTCGGCTTCTACAGCCTTGAAATGTCGGCCGAGCAGCTGGCGGCGCGGATCCTGTCCGAGGCCTCCGAGGTGCCCAGCGAACAGATCCGCCGCGGCGACATGACCGAACAGGAGTTCCGCCGCTTCGTCGAGGCCGCGAAATCGCTGGAGGCCTGCCCGCTCTATATCGACGACACGCCGGCGCTGCCGATCGCCCAGGTCGCCGCGCGCGCGCGCCGGCTCAAGCGGACGCACGGGCTGGATGTGCTGATGGTCGACTATCTGCAGCTGTTGCGCGGCACCTCGAAAGAGAACCGCGTGCAGGAGGTGTCGGAAATCACCCAGGGCCTGAAGGCCATCGCCAAGGAGCTGAACATCCCGGTGATCGCCCTCAGCCAGCTGAGCCGCCAGGTGGAAAGCCGCGAGGACAAACGCCCGCAGCTAAGCGACCTTCGGGAGTCGGGCTCGATCGAGCAGGACGCCGACGTGGTGATGTTCGTGTTCCGCGAGGAGTATTACGTCGAGCGCGAGAAACCGTCGGATGACAAGCTCGAGGAAATGGCCAAGTGGCAGGAGCGCATGGAGCGCCTGCACGGCAAGGCCGAAGTGGTGATCGGCAAGCAGCGTCACGGGCCGATCGGCACGGTCGAACTGTCCTTCGAGGGCCGGTTTACGCGCTTCGGCAACCTGGTGCAGCCCTGGCAGCAGGGCGGCGGGGGCGGCGGCGGGTTCTGAGCGTTCTGAGGGGCGCTCCCGCACTCTGTCACGGATCAAAGATCCGCTCCGCCGTTTGGGCCGGGCTCGCGTGCCGCGAGCCTGAAGAAAGGGGGCTTTGCCCCCTCTTGCCTGCGGCAATTCACCCCCAGGATATTTGAGACGCAAAGATGGGGGCGCGGGGTTTCGCCCCGGAGAGGGGCCTGTTAGGCTGCGGGCTTCGCCGGAGGTGCGCCTCTGCCATTCATCCCGACATCAGGAGTATCCATGACCCAGGCCAAACCCGGGGACACCGTTCATTTCCACTACACCGGCACGCTGGCCGACGGCAGCGTCTTTGACTCGAGCGAGGGGCGCGAGCCCTTGTCCTTCACGCTGGGGTCGGGGCAGATCATTCCCGGGCTCGACGCCGCGCTTGCCGGCATGGCGGTGGGCGAGGCGAAGACCGTGACGATCCCTGCCGACCAGGCCTATGGCGCGCACAACCCCGCCAACGTCCAGTCCATTCCGCGCGACCAGATCCCGCCGCATATCCCGACCGAACCGGGCACCCAGCTGCAGATGCAGACCCCGGACGGTCAGGCGATCCCGGTGCGGGTGGCCGCCGCGGACGCGGAGACTGTGACGCTGGACGCCAACCATCCGCTGGCCGGCCAGGATCTGACCTTTGCCGTCGAGATTGTCGCGCTCGGCTGAGGTATTTCCGGTTTGCGAGGCCATGCGCCGCGCGGTAAATGCGGGGCATGGCCAAGCTCTATTTCCATTACTCGACGATGAATGCGGGCAAGTCGACGATCCTGTTGCAGGCGTCGTATAACTACCGCGAGCGGGGGATGGACACCTATCTGATCACCGCGCAATTCGACAACCGGGCGGGCGCCGGGCGGATCGCCTCGCGGATCGGCATTGGCGAGGATGCCGACACCTTCGCGCCCGGCGAGGATCTCTTTGCCAAGATCGCCGCGCGGATCGAGGCTGCCCCCTGTGCCTGCGTGTTCATCGACGAGGCGCAGTTCCTGTCGCCCGAGCAGGTCTGGCAGCTGGCACAGGTGGTCGACGATCTGCGCGTGCCGGTGATGTGTTACGGGCTCAGGGTGGATTTCCGGGGTGAGCTGTTTCCGGGCTCGGCGGCGCTGCTGGCGCTGGCCGACGAGATGCGCGAGGTGCGCACGATTTGCCATTGCGGCAAGAAGGCGACGATGGTGATCCGCCAGGGGCCGGACGGCACGGCGCTGAAGGACGGCGCGCAGGTGCAGATCGGCGGCAACGAGACCTATGTGTCGCTGTGCCGGCGTCACTGGCGCGCGGCGGTCGGTCGCTGAGCGCAGCGCGCGCCCCTTGACGCGCATCAAGGCAGGGGCCAGCCTGACGGTTCAGGATTGATCCCTGACCGCTGCGCCGAGGAGCCGCCCCATGCCCGAAGACATCCTGTGGTTTGAAACGCTCAAGCGGGGCGATGTCCCGCGCGTCGGAGGCAAGAATTCCAGCCTGGGCGAGATGGTGCAGACCCTGGGCAGCCAGGGCATCGCGGTGCCGCCGGGCTATGCCACCACCGCCGATGCCTATCGCCGCTATATGGCGCACAACCGGCTGGACGGGGTGATCGCGGATCACATGGCGCGGTTCGACGACGGGCGGCAGACCTTGGCGGAAACAGGGGCCGCGATCCGCAAGGCGATCAACGGTGGCGACTGGCCCGACGAGATGCGCGCGGCGATTCTGGCGGCCTATGCCGAACTGGGACGGCGGGCGGGGGTCGAGGCGCCCTCGGTCGCGGTGCGGTCCTCGGCCACGGCCGAGGATCTGCCCGAGGCCTCGTTCGCCGGCCAGCAGGAGACCTATCTGAACGTGGTGGGCGAAAAGGCGCTGCTGGCGGCCTGCCGGCGTTGTTATGCCTCGCTGTTCACCGACCGGGCGATCACCTATCGCAACGTGCAGGGGTTTGCCCATCAGGCGGTGGCGCTCAGCGTCGGGGTGCAGTTGATGGTGCGTTCGGATCTGGGGGGATCGGGGGTGATGTTCTCGATCGACACCGAAACCGGGTTCGACAAGGTGGTGCTGATCAACGCGGCCTGGGGTTTGGGTGAGAACGTCGTGCAGGGCGCGGTCAGCCCCGACGAATACCAGGTGTTCAAGCCGCTGTTGACCGAACCCGGGCTGGTGCCGATCGTCGAGAAGCGGCTGGGCGCCAAGGAAAAGAAGATGGTCTATGCCGGGGCCGAGGGCGGCGAGACAAAGAACCTGCCGACCTCGAAGGCCGAGCGCGCGCGGTTCGTGCTGTCGGATGACGAGATCCTGCATCTGGCGCGGATGGCGGTGACCATCGAGGCGCATTACGGCCAGGCGATGGACATGGAATGGGCGCGCGACGGGGTGACCGGGGCGCTGTGGATCGTGCAGGCGCGGCCCGAGACGGTGCAGTCGCGCCACCGCGCGGCGATGCTGCACAGCTATACGGTCGGCGCGCACGGTGCCGAGGTAACACGGGGGCTGGCGGTCGGTCAGGCGGTGGTCAGCGCGCCGGTCTGCCTGATCGAGGATGTCGCGGATATCGACCGGTTCGAGCCGGGCTCGGTGCTGGTCACCTCGACCACCGACCCGGACTGGCTGCCGATCATGAAACGTGCCGCCGCCATCGTCACCGACCACGGCGGGCGCACCAGCCATGCGGCGATCGTCAGCCGCGAGCTGGGCCTGCCGGCGATCGTCGGCTGCGGCGATGCCACCCATGTGCTGCATGAAGGCCAGGTGGTGACGGTGGCCTGCGCGGGCGGCGACGAGGGTGTGGTCTATGACGGCGCGGCCGAGGTCAGCGAGGCGATGATCGACCCGGGCCATGCGCCGGCGACCCGGACCAAGGTGATGCTGAACATGGCCAACCCGACGGCGGCCTTCCGCTGGTGGCGGCTCAACGCGGATGGCGTGGGGCTGGCGCGGATGGAATTCGTGATCTCGAACGCGATCAAGGTGCACCCGTTGGCGCTGACCCGGTTCGACCAGTTGACCGACGCGGGCGTCAAGGCCGAGGTCGAGGCGCTGACCCGCGGCTATGCGTCAAAGCCCGCCTATTTCGTCGACAAGCTGGCGCGCGGACTGGCCAGGATCGCGGCGCTGGTCTGGCCGAACCCAGTGATCGTGCGGATGTCGGATTTCAAGACCAACGAATACGCGGGGCTTCTGGGTGGCGCGCAGTTCGAGCCGCATGAAGAAAACCCGATGATCGGGTTTCGCGGCGCCTCGCGCTATTACGCGCCGGAGTATGCCGACGGGTTCGCGCTGGAATGCGAAGCGATCCGGCGGCTGCGCACCGAGATGGGGTTTGCCAATGTGGTGATGATGATCCCCTTCTGCCGCACGCTGACCGAGGCCGACGCGGTGCTGGCCGAAATGGCCAGGCACGGGCTGGAACGGGGCAAGGACGGGTTGCAGGTCTATGTGATGGCGGAGATCCCGTCGAACATCATTTCGGCGGCGGAGTTCGCCGAGCGGTTCGACGGGTTCTCGATCGGCTCGAACGACCTGACGCAGCTGACCTTGGGGGTGGACCGCGATTCCGAACGGCTGGCCGAGGTGTTCTCCGAACGCGATCCGGCGGTGTTGTGGATGATCCGTCACCTGATCGAAACCGCGCATGCGGTGGGGCGCAAGGTGGGGCTGTGTGGTCAGGCGCCGTCGAACGACCCGGATTTCGCGCGGCTCCTGGTGCAGGCGGGCATCGACACGATCAGCGTGACGCCCGATGCCTTCCTGGCGGTGAAGGACAATGTGGCGGCGGCCGAGGGTGGGTTGGGGTGAGTGTCGGGGGCCTTCTCGCCCCCGTCGCCATTGTCGCTCGGACCAATGGCGCAACAATGAACGACCCCTTTGGAAACCCCGTGCGTATTTGGGGCAAGATGAAAGGGCGGCGACCGGTCTGGCGGTCAGGCCGGGATCATGCCCTTGGTCTTGGCGATTTCGCGCATGCGCTCTTGCAGTTTCTCGAAGGCGCGGACCTCGATCTGGCGGATGCGTTCGCGCGAGACGCCGTATTTCTCGCTGAGTTCCTCAAGCGTGACCGCGGGTTCCGCGAGGCGGCGTTCGGTCAGGATGTCGCGTTCGCGCTCGTTGAGGACGTCCATCGCCTCCATCAGCATCGCCTGACGCGCTTCGAATTCGTCGCGTTCGGCATAGGCCGAGGCCTGGTCGGCGTCCTCGTCTTCCAGCCAGTCCTGCCAGCTGGCCGAGCCCTCCTCGCCGCCCACCGTCACGTTCAGCGAGGCGTCCGAGCCCGCGAGCCGGCGGTTCATCTCGACGACTTCCTGCTCGCTGACGCTGAGATCCTCGGCCAGTTGGCGCACGTTCTCGGGGCGCAGATCGCCTTCTTCAATTGCGCCGATCCGGGCTTTGGCCTTGCGCAGGTTGAAGAACAGTTTCTTTTGCGCCGAGGTGGTGCCCAGCTTCACCATTGACCACGAGCGCAGGATGTATTCCTGGATCGAGGCGCGAATCCACCACATGGCGTAGGTGGCCAGCCGGAACCCCTTTTCCGGGTCGAAGCGTTTGACCGCCTGCATCAGGCCGACATTGGCCTCGGAGATCACCTCGGCCTGGGGCAGGCCATAGCCGCGGTAGCCCATCGCGATCTTGGCCGCCAGCCGCAGGTGGCTGGTGACCAGCTTGTGCGCCGCGCCAGTGTCCTGATCCTCGACCCAGCGTTTGGCCAGCATGTATTCTTCTTCGGGCTCCAGCATCGGAAAACGCCGGATTTCCTGCAGATAGCGGTTCAACCCCTGTTCGGGGCTGGGGGCGGGAAGATTGGCATAACTCGTCACGAGCAGACTCCGTTCCTGTTTACCGATTCAACGGCCGGCACCGCAGATTCCGTCGAAATGACTATCTAGGCACCGTCCCGCCGGATTCAACAGGCTCACAGCACCGGACTGATTGTCGCAGCCAGATTGTAAAGCAGACGCCGGCCGAGCCCCCAGCCCTCGACGGTTTCGCGCGCGACCGGGCTGCTGTCGGCCAGATAGGCATTCTGGCGGGCGGCGATGGCGCAGGTGGTCGCGGGGTCGGCGATCAGCAGGCTGTTTTCGAAGTTCAGCTCGAAGCTGCGCCGGTCGAGATTGGCCGAGCCGATAAGCGCCAGCTGCCCGTCGACCGTCAGGGTCTTGGCGTGCAGAAGGCCCGGCCGGTATTCGGCCACCCGCACCCCGGCCCGCAAAAGCCCGGCATAAAAGGCACGGCTGGCCAGCCCGACAAAGCGGGAATCGTTGCGTTGCGGCAGGATCAGCGTCACCGCGACGCCGCGCAGGGCGGTGGCGCGGAGTTGCTCGGCCAAGGCGGTGGTCGGCACGAAATAGGGCGTGGTCAGGATCACCGTGTGCCGGGCGCTGGCCAGGGCCAGAATCGCGACATCGGGCACCGCGTTGGGCGTGCCCACCGGCCCGGTGCCGAACACCAGCGCCGGAAATCCGCCGGTGGCCGGCGGCGGCGAGCCGGCCAGAAGATCCGCGATGTCCTCGCCCGCGTGCACCGTCCAATCAGCGACGAACAGCTGCTGCGTCTGCCAGGCAACCGGCCCCTCGACGCGCAGCAGGATATCGACCCAGGGCGCATAACGCGCCTTGATCGCAAAGGCGGGGTCGGCGCAGTTCTGGCTGCCGACATAGGCCACGCGCCCGTCGATGACGAAGATCTTGCGGTGATTGCGGATGTCGATCCGGCCGATCAGCAGGCGCAGCGGCGCCCAGTTGGTGGCAAAGGCGGTGCCGGTGTGCACCCCGGCGGCGCGCATCCCGGCCCAGGTTGCGCTGCGCAGGAAGATGCGCGAGCCCAGCGCATCGACCATGCAGCGGCAGGTCACGCCGCGCCGTGCCGCCCTGATGACAGCGGCGGCCAGTTTGCGCCCGTTCGCATCGTCGAGCCAGATATAGACCAGGATATGCACCGTGCGGGTGGCGGCGTCGATATCCTCCACCATCCGGTCAATGGCCTCGTCCGATCCGGTGGTGAGCGCGGCACTGTTTCCGGCCAGTGGCGCGAAACCGTTGACGACGGCGGCGCGCGCGAAAACCGCGTGCAGCGGTGCCGGCACCTCGACCGCGGCCAGCCCGTCGGGCATCTTTGGCAGGCGGGCATGGACCCCGCGCATCTGCGCAAGCAGCTTGCGCCCCGGGTTGACCTCGCCCAGCAGCAGATAGAGCACGACCCCCAGCCCCGGCACCGCCAGAACCACCAGCACCCATGCCAGCCGCGACGCGGGCTCGCGGTCGGGCCGGGTCAGTGCGCGCACCAGCACCGCCAGCTGCAGCGCGTAGTGCAGCGCAAAGGTCAGAAGCCAGACGGCCGAGCCCTCCAGCGACATGCCGGTCAGCCGCAGGCGTAGAGGACGCCCTCGCGCACCAGGCGCCGCACCAGCACCGCCTGCCCGTCGTCGTCGAGCCCCCCCACCAGATCCCCGACCGCGAACGGACCCGGACGCGCCATCGCATCGCGCAGCGCCGGTTCGACATGCGCCGGAAAGGCCACCTCGGTGCCGTAGACGTCGAGCACCACCTCGTCGCCTTCGGGATCCTCGAAGCGGGCGATGCGATAGATCAGCGCGTCGCGGCGCGCCACCGTGGTGCCCGGCACAATTGCGTCGGCGCCCACATGCTGCAGGAACTGGCCCGGCACCACAGGCGTGCGCCGGCGGCGGAATTCGGCGCCGAAATTCTCGAGCGTGCGCGCCGGGTCGATCCCCGACGCCGCGCGCGCCATCAGGTCGCGAAACTGCGCCAGCGCCCCGGCCATGTCGAAGCCCTCGTTGGCGTAACCCGGCGGAACCGCGCAGCGCAGCGCCGGATCCTGATGCGCCTGCTCGACGATTGCCTCGACCAGAAGGTCGATCCAGCGCGGCGTCAGCAGGCCCGTGGTGACGTGCAGCGACATCTCGTCGGTGGCGATCGCGTCATGCACCACACCGCGCGGAATATAGCACATGTCGCCGGCGTTCAGAACGAAGGTGTCGATGACATTGCCCGCCTCGAACCCTTTCGGATCGAAGGCCTGGCTGCGCAGGGGCAGGACCATCGGGGAATCGTAGATCTTCCAGGTCTTGGAGCCATGCGTCTGCAGCACGATCACGTCGTGGCTGTCGTAATGCGTCTTGAAGCCCTGCGCGTTGTCGGGGGTGAAATAGATGTTGGTCTGCAGATCGCAGCTGAACACCGTTTCGAGATCCCGGCAATAGGCGGCAAGGTTCGGCAACCGGCGGTGCAGCCCCGGCAGGATGATCGTGCCGCCGGTCGAAAACTGCTGCGCCGCGCGCACCGGGTCGACAAAGCCCGAGGGCATCGAATACTCCTCGGCCTCGATCCGGGTGCCGTTGTTGACCATGTTCATGTCCTCGACCGGCAACATGGTCGTGGTCAGAACGCGGTCGATGTCGGCAACCGTCAGCAGCGGCCCGTAATAGTCCGGCGTGCCCCGGCGGATCACCAGGTGCTTCTTTTCGAAATATTCGCTGAAAAACTGCTCCGGCGTGATCGGGGCAATCGCCCGCGCAAAATCGGTGATGGCGGCGCCGGCCGTCGAACTTGTCATTCCCTGTCTCCCTGTTTCCCGTCCCGGGCGCAGCCGCCCGAAGGGTCGTCTTTGGCCGATTGGACAGGAAAAAACCGGGCGGCGCAATGGCGAGGGCACACCCCCCGGCCGCCGAACCCCTCAGGAAAACCGTCTGGAAAAATGGTAAAAACAATGTTCTTTTTCGGCCTGGACATGGGTCACGGCCTTGACCGATTCACCGGCGCGCCCCTAGGGTGAGCCATTGAGCACTAACAGGAAGGCCCTTTCGATGACGAAAGACACTGAGAAAGACACCCTCTCGCTGAGCGATGACGCGATCAAGTCGCGCCGTGGCGTCAGCCGCCGGGCGCTGTTGCTCGGTGCGGTCGGCGGCACGGCGATGGTCGCCGGGGCTGGCGCGGCACTGGCGGCGACCGACTCCGACGGCGGCGGCAACGCCGACCCGGCCGGTCGTGGCCGGACCGGCATGACCGACAACGACGACGGCTCCTATGCCGACCGCGGCGGCCACGGCCGTGGCAGCGGCGGCCGTCGTTCGGGCATCACCGATGCCGATAACGGCTCGGTCTATGACCAGCCCGGATATGGCCGCGGCGGCACCTGATCGCTGGTCCCGCAAACCCAGACACGGCCCCTGCCCCGCGGGGGCCGTTCCTTTTCCGGCCATAGGCCTCTTTTCGCACGCGAATCCTGACGAAAGATTGACCTGAGACCGGAAACCGGCTTTTCTAGGGTCATAGATTCATCAATTGAGGGCGACCGATGACCGACTCGAAAAAGAAAACCACGCTGACCGAGGGTGACGTCACCAGCCGTCGCAAGATCGGACGCCGCGCCTTCATCCTGGGAACCTTCGGCGGCACCGCGACGCTGGCCGGCTGCGTGACCACCGGCATCACCGACTCGGACGTCGGCGCCTGGGCCGATCCGGCCGGCAACGGACGTGGCGGACGCGGCATCACCGATTCCGATACCGGGCGCTATGCCGACCCGGTGGGCCGTGGCCGCGGGCCGCGCGCGTGCACCGACGCCGACACCGGGCGCTATGCCGATCCGGTGGGCCGCGGTCGCCGCTGCTGATCCGTCAGTTTCCCGGAAACAGACCCCAGGCACAGACCCCAGGCACAGGGCGCCCCGCGTGGGCGCCCTGTGTCATGTCCCCCTGAGCGCCGCGAGCATCCCCGCCATGTCCGCGGGCAAGGGCGCCTCGAAGGCCAGCCAGTCGCCACTCACCGGATGGGCAAAACCCAGCGAGGCCGCGTGCAGCGCCTGTCGCGAGAACGCGGCCACGACCTCGGCCGCGCCCTTCGGCAGCGCGGCAGGACTGGCCTTGCGCCGCCCGCCATAGACCGGATCGCCCACCAGCCCGTGCCCCGCATGCGTCATGTGCACCCGGATCTGATGCGTGCGCCCGGTCTCCAGCCGGCATTCCACCAGCGCCAGCTGTGGCGGGGTGCCGAACACCTCCAGCACCCTGGCCCGCGTCACCGCATGCCGCCCGCGATCAAAGAACACCGCCTGCTTCTGCCGGTCGACCTTGTGCCGGTCCAGCCGGGTGGTGATCTTGATCACCCCGCCCGGCTCGAAACTGACACCACGCACCCCCTTCAGCCGCGGATCGCCCGCATCCGGCACCCCGTGCACCAGCGCCAGATAGCGCCGCTCGACCGTATGTTTCTCGAACTGTGCGGCCAGCGCGTGATGCGCGCGGTCGGTCTTGGCCACGACCAGCAGCCCCGAAGTCTCCTTGTCGATGCGGTGCACGATGCCCGGCCGCTTGGCGCCGCCAATCCCCGACAGGCTGTCGCCGCAATGGAACAGCAGCGCATTGACCAGCGTGCCATCGGGCGTGCCGGGCGCGGGATGCACCACCATCCCGGCGGGCTTGTTGACGACGATCAGATCGCCATCCTCCCAGATCACCTCCAGCGGGATGTCTTGCGGCCGTGCCTCCAGTTCAACCGGCGCCTCGACGGTGATTTCCACCGCCGCCCCCTCGGCCACCTTCGCCTTCAGATCGGTCACCACCGCACCGTCGACCCGCACCGCCCCCTCGGCGATCAGCTTCGCCAGCCGCGAGCGCGACAGCGCCGCCGCCTCTGGCACATCGCGCGCCAAGGCCTTATCAAGTCGATCGGGCGGGTTCGCGCCGATTACCAGCTCGACGATCAGGGGATCCATTTCATCCATGTCCGAGTCCGAAGACACCGCGCCGCTCCCGCCTGATCTGAGGTTCCTGAAACTTCTGGTCACCACGCTCGCCGGTGTGATGATCCTCGGGCTTCTAGCGATCACAGGGCTCCTTGTCACCCGCCTGATGACGCCGCCTGCCCTGCCCGCCCTGCCCGAAACCGTGCTCCTGCCCGAAGGCGCGATCCCCGCCGCGGTGACCTTCGCCCGCGACTGGCTGGTGGTGGTGACCGAGGCCGGCGAAATCCTGCTCTACCCGCAAACCGGCGGCGCCCCCGTCAGCCGCACCCCGGCCCCCTGACCCCCTCTTTGCGTCGCAAATATCCCGGGGGGTCGCCGAAGGCGACGGGGGCAGAGCCCCCTCCCGCGCGTCAGCGCACAAAAGCCGTGCCGCGCAGCGGCTCCGCCAGGCCCCGCGGGATCACACCCGCCGGAAGGTCAGGTAATGCGGCACCCGGCCCTCGCGCAGGGCCTTTTGTTCATAGCGGGTCGAGGGCCAGTCGGCCCAGGCCTCGCCGCCTTGCGCGACCAGCGTGAACCCGGCCGGCGGCACCTCTTCCAGCGTCTGGCGGACGTAATCGGGAATATCCGTCGCCACCCGGAACTCGGCCCCCGGCGCCATCGCCCGGTGCAGGGGTTCCAGATGCTCGGGCGTCACGAAGCGGCGGCGGTGGTGGCGCGCCTTGGGCCAGGGGTCGGGATAGTTCAGGAACGCCTTTGACAGGCAGCCCTCTGGCAGCACATCGAAGAGGTCGCGCACATCCCCCGGGTGGATCTTCAGATTCGAGACCGGCGCGCGGCGCAAGAGGCCCAGCAGCATCGCCACGCCGTTGACGAAGGGCTCGCAGCCGATGAACCGCACCTGCGGGTAGCGCGCCGCCATCGCCGCCAGATGCTCGCCGCCGCCAAAGCCGATCTCCAGCCACAGCGGCCCCTCGCCGGGGATCGCCGCACTCAGATCCAACATGTCGCGCCCGGGGCTCTCGTCGATGCTGACGCCCCGCAACCGCAGCGCCGAGAGATCCTCGGACAGGTATTCCTTCTGGCTTGGCCGCAGGGTCTTGCCATGCACCCGGCCATAGAAATTGCGATGCGTCCTGAGCGCCGCCAGGGCGGGGTGCGGCGGCAGGTCGGGTTTGGGGTCTTGGCGGTCATCGGTCATGGCCCGCGCCTCTATCGGTCCGTGTCGGCCTGCGCAAGGCTCAGGCGCGCTGGATCATGTAAAGACCGAGCGCCATCACCCCGATCCCGGCGCCACGCATCAGCGTGATCGGCCGCACGATCGCCCCGAACAGCCCGAACTGGTCGATCGCCGCGGCCGAGATCATCTGCCCCAGCAGCACAAAGAACACCGCGTTGCCGACCCCGAAGCGTGGCGCGACAAAGGTCACCGACAGCACATAGAACGCGACCAGAAGACCGCCCAGGAACAGGTGCCAGGGCTGGCCGGCAAGCCGTGCAAAGCCAGCCGGTCCCTGGGTCGCCAGCATCACCACGGTCGCCCCGGTCAGCGCCACGCAGAACAGCACCACCGCGGCGACCGTGGGCGAGGCGATCCGCGCGCCCAGTTGTGCGTTCAGCGCGGCGAGGATCGGAATGCCGATCCCGGCCGCCAGCATGATCGCCGCATAGCGCATGGTTTCGCTCATTCCCGCCCCTCCCCTGGTTGGCCGCAGACTGGCCCAAGCCCCGGCGCACCGCAAGGGGCCACTCAGAACCCGCAGCCCTCGGAAATGCGCTGCACCGCTCCCTCGGCGGCATCCTCGAAGGGGGCCAGAACCAGCGTCGCACCCAGCGCCATAAAGGGCTCGGCCTCGTCACGGTGGTTCACGGTGACGGCGACCTCGCCATCATAGCCCACCGCCCGCAGCGCGTGCAGAAAGGCCGGATAGCGGTCGGCATCGCTGAGCGCACCGCGCCCCGGTGGCACCGCCGAGATCACGGCCTTGACCCCGCGCAGCGGCAGATGGGCCATGAACTCGGGATCGGTGGCATCGCCGAAATGCGCGTCCAGCCCCATCGCCCGCCAGTTGCGCAGGGCCTCGGGGTCGAAATCGACCCCCAGCAGGCGAAACCCTCGCGCCTTCAGCCCCTGACCGATGCGGCAGCCATAGCGCCCCAGCCCGAGGATCACCACGTCATAGCCGGCGCCCGTGCGCTCGGGGCTGTCCTCGCGCACTTCGGCGGCCGGTGATCGACGCTCGAACCACCGCAACAGCGGTTCGATCCGCGCATGCAGCCGGTGGGCATGGTTCACGCCGTAAACCGACAGCGCGATGGTGATCAGTCCGACCAGCGTGACCAGCGCCGCATCGGGCTCGCTCACTTGCCCCAGGCCAACGCCCATCGCCATGAAGATCAGCGAAAACTCCGAGATCTGCCCCAGCGTCACCCCCGCCAGGAACCCGGTCCGCGCACGGTAACCCAGCGCCCCCATGATCGCCATGACGATCACCGGCTTGCCCAGCAGGACAAACGCCGACAGCACCAGTGCCGGCCCGATCTGCGCGCCGAGCCCGTGCAGGTCCAGCCCCGTGCCGAGGCTGAGGAAGAAGAACAGCAGCAGGAAATCGCGCAGCGGCGCCAGCCGCGCACCGATTGCATCGCGAAACGGGGTCGAGGCCAGCGAGACCCCGGCCGCCAGCCCGCCCAGCTCCTGCCCCAGCCCGGCGGTATCGGCCATCGCCGCAAACCCCGCCGCCCAGCCCACGGCAAAGATCACCACCAGTTCCGGCGAGCGCGCGATCAGCGACAGCAGCGGCCCTGCCAGCCAGCGCACGAAGACCCAGACCACCGCCAGGATCGCCACGGTTCCCAGCGCCATTGGCGCCAGCGCCGCTTGGTGATCCCCGCCCCCCGCGCTCAGCGCCGAAACAGCGACCATCGCCAGGACCACCGCCAGATCCTGAACGATCAGGATCCCCAGTGCGATCCGCCCGTGCAGCGAGTCGATCTCGCGCTTGTCCGACAGCATCTTGACGATGATGATCGTCGAGGAAAACGACAGCGCCAGCGCGACATAGGCCGCGGCCACCGGCGTCAACCCCAGCACCAGCGCCAGCGCAAAGCCCAGCCCGGCGCTGAAGGCCATCTGCCCGATCCCCGCGATCACCGCTACCGCCCCCAGGCTGCGGATCAGTGTCACGTCCAGTTTCAGCCCGACCAGGAACAATAGAACCGCGATCGAAATCTGGCTGAGAAGCGCGATGAAGGCCTCGGACTGCACGAGGCCCATCACGTCCGGCCCGGCCAGGATACCGGCAGCGATGAAGGCCACGACCAGTGGCTGGCGCAGTGCCATCCCCGCCAGCCCTAGCCCTGCCGCCAGCAGGACCAGCAGCGCAACCTCCGTGAACACGGGCGCCAACGAGGCGTCGTGCATCGCCGGTTACTCCTGCACCAACACCGCCGAGGCCGGCGCCAGCACCACCTCGCCGGTCGCCGCGGCCCAGCTGCGCAGCACGGCCATCGTCTCGGGGTTCGCAGCCGAACCGGCGATCAGGATGCCATCGCTGCGCCCCGCCTCGAAGGCCGCGCGGTCGATCAGCCGGCGCATGGTGGTTTCACTCTGGCCAGAGTCGTCGATCGTGCGATAGAGGCCGGTCGCCGGCAGCCCGGCCTCATGGGCGGCCTGCAGGAAGGCATCGAGCCCGCGGCGGCGGCTGATCACCGCCAACCCCTCGGAGGCCAGGCCCAGCGCCATTTCGCGCGCCAGTGCCCGGCTGCTGTTGATCGGATCCTGCCAGACGTCCATCACGCCGATGGCCTCGGGGAACACCCGCCGCCAGGCGTCCAACGTCACTGCGATATCGGACGGGGTTGCCAGTGGCGGGACATTGCGCGCCAGCAGCACGATTTCATGGCCGGCGGCGCGATAGGCCTCGGCCCGCAGCGCCGCCTCGGGATCGAAGGGGTCGATGGCGATGGTCGCCGCAAAGGGCAGTTCGACCAACGCGCCCTCGGCGGCCGCCGCATCATAGAGGACAACCCCCAGCGGGCGCTGGCCCGCCGCCAGATCCACCTGTGCGGCATAGCGTTGCCAGGTCGGGCTGGACGGCGCGGCCTCGGCAGGCGCGCGGCCCGCCGGGCGCACACCCCCAGCCTGTGCCCCGATGCTGGGCAGTCGGCCCACGGTCACACCGTCCACCGCCCCGCCGAACCCGGGGGCAGCCGCCGCGTCGCCGCCGCGGCGCACCGCCACCTGGGCGTTGCCGGTCGGCATCGCCTGCACGCGCGGTAACGGTTGCGATGCCACGGGGGCCGCCGCCTCGTCCCGGCCCTCGGCGGGCGCGGGCGTCTCGGGCAGGGCCTCGGCAGCCGGTTCCTGTGGTGCGGCAGGGTCGGCGACGGGGTCCGGGGCGGTGTCAGGGGCCGGTGTGTCGGCAATCGGGGCGTCCCCGGCCTGCACCGCCGGGGCATTCGCCGCAGGGGGCACCGTCTGGGTATCGTCATTTGGCGCCTCGGCAGCCGGGGGCGGGGCGATATCGGTGGCCACGGCGTCGGTCTGCCTGTCATCAGCCTGCGCATCGCCGGCCGGCACCTGCGCGGCATCGGTTGCGTCTGCAGCGACCTGGCCCCCGTCAACCACCGGCTCCTCCGTCATCGGCACCGCGGCCGACACCGCATCGCTGGCCGGCACCTCGTCGGACAGCACCGCAGCAGGCGCATCGCCGGTTTGCGTGTTCCCGGCCGGCGCCCTGTCGGACGGGGCCCCTTCTGTCAGAGCCTCGTCTGTCTGAGCTCCGTCCTCGATCGCCCCCCCGGCACCAGCCGGGCTGGTCCCCTCCAGCACGGCGCCCGTATCGGGCTGCGCCAGCGACGGCGCCGCATCCTCGGCAACCGCGGGCGCGGCGGGAGCGGTGGCTGCCGCCTCCTGCGGTTCGGCCGGCGCCGAAGCGATCGCCGGGGCATCCACAGCCCCCTCGGCCTGCGGTGTCCCGGCACCGCCGGTCCCCTGGGCGGAGACCGGAGCATCGGCAACCGGGCCATCCGGCGCCGGGGTCACCGCCGGTGCGTCCCCGGCACCGTCTTCGGTCGCGTCGTCGGTTCCACCGGCGGCATCCCGTGCCCCGATGTCCCCCTCATCGGCCACGGCAACTGCGGCTTCCGGCGCGTCAGCAACCAGCGCCACGTTTGCCGCGGTCGTATCCGCCTGCACGGGGGGCTCGGCGTCATCGGTAGTCCCGGCCGGCTGAGCTGCCCCGGTCCGGGGATCTGCCGGAGCTGCCGCCGGTGCCTCCTGCGGTTCCGCGGTCTCGGCCGGGGCCGGCATCGTGGCGTCGGGTGCAGGATCCTGCACCGCCGGCTGGTCCCCGGCCTGCGACGGCGCGGGCGCGGGTCCGGGCACGGGTCCGGGCACGGATCCGGGCGCGGGGGGATCCTCGACGGGGAACACCACCGACAGCACCGCAAAGCCCAGCGCAAAGCTGAGAACCCCGGTGACGATCCCCTTGACGAACCCGCCCATGATGCGCCTTCTCCTGCTGCCTCGGACTCTTTGCGCCAATATACGCGACCCGCACGGCGGATGCACCCCTGCGGCGCGTCACACGGGCTTGACCCCGCCCGGCACGGGGTTGCATGTAGGGGCACCTGCCGCCCCTGCCCCGGACCCCTGCAATGCTGCTTCTGATCGACAATTACGACAGCTTCACCTACAACCTCGTGCATTATTTCGGTGAACTCGGCGCCGATGTCGTGGTTCGGCGCAACGACGCGCTGGATGTGCAGCAGGCAATGGCGATGAACCCGGCGGCGATCGTCCTCAGCCCCGGACCCTGCGACCCTGACCAGGCCGGGATCTGCCTGCCGCTGGTCGCCGCCGCCGCCGAAACCCGCACACCGCTGCTGGGGGTCTGCCTGGGGCACCAGACCATCGGCCAGGCCTTTGGCGGCAAGGTGGTGCGCGCGGGCGAGATCGTGCATGGCAAGATGGGCACCATCGTGCACGAAGGGCGCGGCGTGTTTGCCGGCCTGCCCTCGCCCCTGAAGGCCACGCGCTATCATTCGCTGATCGTCGAGCGCGAGAGCCTGCCCGACTGCCTCGAGGTCACCGCCTGGCTGGAAGACGGCATGATCATGGGGCTGCGCCACCGCGATCTGCCGATCGAGGGGGTCCAGTTCCACCCCGAGAGCATCGCCTCGGAACATGGCCACGCGATGCTCGGGAATTTCCTGACCAGCGCGGGCGTGGCCCCTGCAGGAGTGCCGGCATGAGCAACCTCAAACCCCTGATCGCCACTGCCGTCGACCGGCCGCTGACCCGCGCCGAGGCACAGGAGGCGTTTTCGATCCTGTTCGCGGGCGATGCGACGCCGGCGCAGATGGGCGGATTCCTGATGACCCTGCGCACGCGGGGCGAGACGGTCGACGAATACGCCGCCGCCGCGGACGTGATGCGCCGCCGCTGCGTGCCGGTCCGGGCCCCGAAGGGGGCGATAGACATCGTCGGCACGGGCGGCGACGGCAAGGGCACGCTGAACATCTCGACGGCGACGGCCTTTGTCGTTGCAGGCGCGGGCGTGCCCGTGGCCAAGCACGGCAACCGCAACCTGTCGTCGAAATCCGGCGCTGCGGACGCGCTCGGCGCGCTGGGCATCGAGGTGATGGTCGGCGCCGGCATCGTCGAGCGGGAACTGGCCGAGGTCGGCATCGGCTTTATGATGGCGCCGATGCATCACCCCGCGATGCGCCATGTCGGCCCGGTGCGCGCCGAACTGGGCACGCGGACGATCTTCAACATCCTCGGACCGCTGACCAATCCCGCCGGTGTCAAACGACAGCTGACCGGGGCGTTCTCGCCGACGCTGATCCGGCCGATGGCCGAGGTGCTGCAGACGCTGGGGTCGGAAAAGGCCTGGCTGGTGCATGGCGGCGACGGCACCGACGAGCTGTCGATCGCCGAACCCTCGCTGGTGGTGGCGCTGGAGGACGGCGCGATCCATGAATTCACCGTCCACCCCGAGGACGCGGGCCTGCCGGTGCATCCCTTTGCCGACCTGCTGGGCGGCGATGCCGCCGAGAACGGGGCAGAGCTGAGGGCGGTTCTGGCCGGGGGCGGCCGCGCGGCCTATCGCGATGCTGTGCTGCTGAACGCGGCGGCGGCGCTGGTGGTGGCGGACAAGGCCGCCGATCTCAAGGCCGGGGTCGAGATCGCGCGCGAAGCGATCCTGTCGGGTGCCGCGGCGGCCAAGGTGGCCGGGCTGGCGGCGCTGTCTCCGGTGAAGTAAGGGCTCCCGCCCGTCGCCCGAAGGATCGAAGATCCTTCGGCTCCGGTTGGGCCATGCTCGCTGACGCGAGCCTGAAGGGGGGCTTTGCCCCCCTCTTTGCTGCGCAAATTCACCCCCCAGGATATTTGAGACGCAAAGATGGGTTAAGTTTCACTTTTCCGATGATTTATTGCCTATAGGATCGGATAAGCGACGACTATTTTCAGTTATTCGATGATCGTTGGTCAGCGGCCGTTCGGGGATCCGGCCGGTTTCCGACCGGAACACCTGAATGTCTGACGACGGCAGCGGGGCCGGCGCGGGGATCCGGGTCAGCCGATCATCTTTCCCTGGTCGCCCTGTTCGTCGTAGTGCCGCTTGAGCCGCCAGAGCGCAATCCGCAGCACGATCTTGCCCGAGCGTGCGGACCAGCCCAGCTTGCGCTCGGCGGTTTCGAGCCCTTCGAGGTGGCAACAGCAGCGCAGCGCCATATCGGCAAGGCCGGGGCCCAGTTCGCGCAGCGCCGCGGCAACCCGTTCGCGCGCTTCGCGGGGGCCCCGCGGGGCATGGCCCGCGCGCCCGCCACCCTGCACCGGGCCGGTCAGCATCCGGTCCCAGTCGAGCGTCATCCGCGGCCCCATCTGGGCGACCTCGAAATCCTCGCGCAGGCGTTCGGCGGCCTCGACCAGATCGGGGGTAAGGAACGGGTTGCCGTCGCGGTCGCGCCGCCGGGCCAGCGCCGCCACCGGGGTTTCGGTGGTCACCGGCCGGGTGCGCCGCGTGTCGTCGGGGTCGATCGCGGGTGAGGCGGCGCGGGGGTCGGTCTGGCCGGTCAGCCGGCGCAGGGCAGCGCGGCCGGCGGTGGTGATCTCGTAGCGGGCGACCCGGCCGGGCTGCACGCAGGCAATCCAGTCGCGCAGGGCAAAGGCCTCGGCCACCGGCCGGTCGAGCACCGCGAGGCGCACCGCCCCCCCCGCGCCGTCGCGCAGCACGACGGCGCGGTCCATATCCGGCGCGACCGCCATCAGGGCGCCGGCCTCGGCCAGGCGCGGCAACACCCGGCGGGCCTCGGCGTCGAGCCGGGCCTCGTCGAGGACGGAAGGGCTGGGGGTGTGGGCGGTCATGGGGCGGCTCTCCTCGGCGCAGGGAGCGCCCTGGGTGGCTTCCTTGAGCCGGCCCAGCGCGCAGTCGACCAGTGGATCGTCGCGACGGTTTTCGAAACGGCGGACCTGGCGCATGACAGTCGAGGCATGGACCCCCTCGGTGCGGGCGATCTCGCGCAGCGAGGCGCCGTGTTCGGTATGGGTCAGGTAGACCCGCACGGCAGAGGGAACCCAGTCCGGCAGGGTTCCGATCGGCTTGAGATTGGCGGTCATCGCGTCCTCGCTGGCCTTGCCACCGGGTTTCTCTGGCCTGGCCCCCGGCGTGGCAGCCCCGGTGGCCCTGGTCACTTGCAGGTTTCCAAATCGTTAATCAATGCAACCTTTGAGTGTATTCGTTACGGGTTTCTTAACTCGGTCGCGGTGTTTCCATTTGCTAACCAATTCACAAAGATCGGTTAAAGGCGCCGAACGGTGCGAAGGCCGCCCGACGCAACACCCGTATAAGTTGTGCAACGATGGCGAGGTCCGATTCCCGAACCCGGCAAAGGAGGCCAAGCGATGAGCTTTGAACCCCGCACCTCGATCGTCACTGTGCTGCACGAGCTGACCGCGATCCGCCGTCCGCGGCTGCTGCTGCGCACTGCCCGTCATGGCACCCTCGACTACAACCGCGCGACCGACCTGCGGCGGATCCTGCGGCTGCCCGCAACCCCGGCGCCGGGCCCGGCCACGGTGCGCGCCCTGATCGCGCTTGAGGCGCAGCAGGAAGAGCTGCGCACCCGGCCGCCGCATGAGGTCGGCAATCCCTGGCGAGCGGCGCGTCATGTCGAGGTGCTGATCGCTCTGATCGCGGAATCGCGGCTGATGGCCGAGGCCTGCACGCCGACCTGCTGACCCCCGGTCGCTTTCCGGGGGCGGCAGGTCGCTTGCCCCCTTCCCCCTGTCGCGCACCGGGTTACATTGCGCCCGGAAGGCAGACGGGACAGGCAGATGGCAGACGACGCGCTGGTGATTTTCACGCCCTCGGGCAAGCGGGGGCGGTTTGCCCCGGGCACGCCGGTGCTGACCGCGGCGCGGCAGCTGGGGGTCGATCTGGACTCGGTCTGCGGCGGGCGGGGGATCTGCTCGAAATGCCAGGTGACGCCCGGAATCGGCGCGTTTCCCAAGCATGGGGTGACGGTGGCGGCGGATGCGTTGAGCCCCTGGAATGCGGTCGAGCAGCGTTACAAGGACAAGCGCGGAATGATCGACGGCCGGCGGCTGGGCTGCCAGGCAAAGATCATGGGCGATGTGGTGATCGACGTCCCGCCCGAGAGCCAGCTGCACCGGCAGGTGGTGCGCAAGGCGGCCAGCGCGCGGGCGGTGGCGATGGACCCGGCAACGCGGCTGTTCTACGTCGAGGTGGCCGAGCCCGACATGCACGAGCCCTCGGGCGATCTGGAACGGCTGGCGGCGGCGCTGAAGGACCAATGGCAGATCGACACGATCGAGGCCGGCCCGGGCGTACTGCGCAAGCTGCAGCCGGTGTTGCGCAAGGGGCAATGGGCGGTGACGGTGGCGCTGTTTCGCGACCATCACGGCGGCGCGGCGCGGGTGCTCGACGTCTGGCCGGGGCTCTATGAGGGGGCGCTGGCGGGGCTGGCGATCGACCTGGGGTCCACGACCATCGCGGCGCATCTGTGCGACCTGCGCGACGGGCGCGTGCTGGCCTCGGGCGGGGTGATGAACCCGCAGATCCGCTTTGGCGAGGATCTGATGAGCCGCGTCAGCTATGCGATGATGAACCCCGGCGGCGATGTCGAGATGACCGAAGCCGTGCGGCTGTCGATCAACGCGCTGGCGCAGTCGGTGGCGGCCGAGGCCGGGGTGGAACCGGGGGCGATCCTGGAGACGGTGGTCGTCTGCAACCCGGTGATGCACCACCTGTTCCTGGGGATCGACCCGGTCGAACTGGGCCAGGCGCCGTTTGCGCTGGCGACCTCGTCCTCGCTGTCGCTGGCGGCGCGCGAGGTGGGGCTGAGCGCGCTGAATCCCGAGGCGCGGCTTTATACCCTGCCCTGCATCGCCGGGCATGTCGGCGCGGATGCCGCAGCCGTGGCGCTGTCCGAGGCGCCGCAGCTGTCCGATGATCTGGTGCTGATCGTCGATGTCGGCACCAATGCCGAGATCCTGCTGGGCAACAAAACGCGGGTGCTGGCCTGTTCCTCGCCCACCGGGCCGGCTTTTGAAGGGGCGCAGATTTCCAGCGGTCAGCGCGCAGCCCCAGGTGCCATCGAACGGATCGAAATCGCCCCCGCGACCAAGGAGCCGCGGTTCCGGGTGATCGGTTGCGACCTGTGGTCGGACGATCCCGGCTTTGCCGAGGCCACAGCGGCGACCGGCGTCACCGGGATCTGCGGCTCGGGCATCATCGAGGCGGTGGCCGAAATGCGTATGGCCGGCATCGTCGACCCAAGCGGGTTGATCGGTTCCGCCGAGCAGACCGGCACCGCACGCTGCGAACCCGAGGGGCGCACGCATGCCTATCTGATCCATGACGGCAGTGCCCAGAACGGCCCGCGCATCACCGTGACGCAAGGCGATATCCGGGCGATTCAGCTTGCGAAATCGGCACTTTACGCGGGCGCGCGGCTGTTGATGGACGAAATGGGCGTGGCCACGGTCGACCGGGTGGTGCTGGCCGGGGCGTTCGGCGCGCATATCAGCGCGAAACATGCGATGGTGCTGGGGATGATCCCCGATTGCCCGCTGGACAAGGTGACCAGCGCCGGCAATGCCGCCGGCACCGGCGCGCGGATCGCGCTGTGCAACATCGCCGCGCGGGCGGGGATCGAAGCCGAGGTGCGGCGCATCCACAAGGTGGAAACCGCGATCGAGCCGCGGTTTCAGGAGCACTTTGTCAACGCGTCGGCCATCCCGAACGCGGTCGATGCCTTCCCGAATCTGGCGACGGTCGTCAGCCTGCCACAGGTCAGCCACAACACCGGCGGCGAGGGCGGTGGACGGCGGCGCAGGCGGTGAGAGGGGCGCTCAGCGCCCCATCTTGCTCAGCTTGGCTTCCAGCGCGGCGAGCTGCTTGCGGATCGCGGACAGATCCTCGTCATCCTCCTCGGGCGCGGCCGCGGGCTCTTCTTCGGGCTGGGTGATACCCGGCATCGACGACCAGCCCGACATCATCGATTCCAGAAAAGCCTGCTGCTGGCGCTGCATCGCTTCGAAGCCCGGCATCTTGGACATCTGCGCCATCATCGGGTTCATCGCCGCCAGCTTGCCTGGCCCCTCGCGCAGCATGTCAAAGGACATCTGCAGGAACTGCGGCACCACCGACTGCGCCTGTGCGGTATAGCTGCGCACCAGATCGGTCAGCACTTCGATCGGCAGCACATTCTCGCCGCGGCTTTCGTGTTCGGCGATGATCTGCAGCAGATATTGGCGGGTCAGGTCGTCCCCGGTTTTCAGGTCGACGATCTGCACCTCGCGCCCGGAGCGGATGAAGCCGGCAATGTCCTCGAGCGTAACGTAGTCGCTGCTTTCGGTGTTATACAACCGGCGGCTGGCATAGCGTTTGATCAGCAGCGGCTTCTGGCTGTCCGACACGGTGGCACCCCCTGTTTTTTGCATTGCGGCAAGCCTAGACCGCAACGCGGCATCAGGAAACAGGATTCTTTGCTGCACTGCCATTGTCTGCCCGAAAACCGGGCAATTCCCGCTGTCCCCTTGGCGCAAAACAGAAAAGGGCGGGCCGAAGCCCGCCCAGATAGCGTCCCGGCGGGGAGGAGGATCGCCGGTCTGCCCTGTTCATGCCCGCGCGCCGAGGGAGGAGAAGGCGCGGGCAGACAATCTTATTTCGCGGCCGTGGTGGCCTTTTTCGCAACGGCGGCGACTTCGTCGGTGGCTTTCTTGGCCGCCGCGGTCACTTCCGAGGTCGCTTTCTGCATCGCGGCGGTGGCTTCGGCCGAGATGTCCTTGCCAGCGGCCAGCATCAGCTCGACGGTGTCCATCTGAACGCGCTTGGCGATTTCGGCAAAGGCAGCCATGTGCTCGGCGGCCATTTCAGCCGAGGCCGAGGCGAAATCGGTCACCGACTTGGCGTAGTCGGTCGGCTCTTCCTTGACGACCGAGACTTCGCCCAGTTTGCCCAGGGCGGCCTTGGTCCACTTGTTCGACACTTCGGCCGACTTCTCAGCGGCTTCGAGGACGACCTTGGTCATCTTCTCGCCCAGCGCGGCCTGCGATTTGAAGCTGTCCTGCAGGGCTTTGGTGTCGACCGGGAAAGCGGCCATCATGTCCTGCATCATTTTGGTGAAGTCGTTGGTCTTGGTAGCCATGTCAGTTCTCCTTGCCGCTGCCGGACGATCCCGGGTTCTGCGTATGCAAGGAATATGCATGCTGCAGTGCAGAAAATCAAGTCTCTTTTTCTGCACTGCAGCAAATACTGCCAAGTCCCTGATCAGGCGTTAGGATTTGCCACGACATAGGTTCCCGGCGCCGGCGCCAGCACCGACTCAGGCAGCGCGCGGGCCGGAATCATCTTGCCGGCACGGGCGCGCAACCACTCTTCCCAGCGCGGCCACCACGAGCCCTCGTGATACTCGGCATCGGCCCGCCAGCTGTCGGGATCCTCGATCGGCGAATCCGAGGTATAGTGGCCGTATTTCTTTTTCGACGGCGGATTGACGATGCCGGCGATATGGCCCGATTCCGACAGGATGAAGGTCTTGTTGGTCGACCCCATCTTGGCCACGCCACGCAGGCTGGACCGCCAGGCGGCGATGTGGTCGGTCTCGCAGGCGACAGCGCAAAGCGGCACCTTGACCCCGTCGATCTTGACCGTCTCGCCCAGCAGATCATACCCGGTGGTGCAGAACCGGTCCTGCTGGCACAGCCAACGCAGGTATTCGACCACCATGCGCCCGGGCAGGTTGGTGCCGTCGCCGTTCCAATACAGCAGGTCGAACGCCGGCGGGGCCTCGCCCAACATGTAGCTGCGGATCGCCGGGCCATAGATCAGATCGTTCGAGCGCAGATAGCTGAACGTCTTGGTCATGTAATAGGAATGCAAATAGCCCTTTTCATGCACCTCGGCCTCGATCCCGTCGACGAAATCATCCTCGAGGAACACCCCCACCTCGCCCTGATCCGAGAAATCGGTCAGCGTGGTGAAGAAGGTCGCGGACTTGATCGACTTGTCCTTGCGCTTGTTCAGCAGGCTCAGGGTCAAGGACAGCGTGGTGCCGGCGATGCAATAGCCGATCACGTTGATCGATTTGACATCGCACAGCGCCTTCACCTGGGCGATGGCCTCGAGGTAACCCTCCTGCACATAGGTATCCATACCGACATCGGCATAGCGCGCGTCGGGGTTCACCCAGCTGACGACGAAGAGCGTATAGCCCTGATCGACGATCCACTTGATCAGGCTGTTCTGCGGCTTGAGATCGAGGATATAGAACTTGTTGATCCAGGGCGGGAAGATCAGCAGCGGCGTCTCGTGCACCTGTTCGGTGCTGGGCTTGTATTGGATCAGCTCGAACATCCGGTTGCGGAAAACGACGGCGCCCTCGCTGGCGCCGATGTTGCCGCCGACCTTGAACGCATCGCGGTCGGACAGCGTCACCAGCAACTCGCCGTTGTTGGCCTCGATGTCGCGCACCAGATTTTCCAGCCCCTTGACCAGGCTCTCGCCCTCGGTCTCGACGGCTTTCATCAGCGCGTCGGGGTTGGTGCCCAGGAAATTCGTCGGCGCCATCAGGTCGATAATCTGCTTGCCGAAATACTCCAGCCGCCGCTTTTCGCGCGGGTCCAGCGCGTCCAGCTCCTCGATGCCCTTCTCGATCGCCTCGGAGGACAGCAGGTATTGCTGCTTGATATAGTTGAAATAGGGGTGCGTCTTCCACAGCGGGTTGGAAAAGCGCCGATCCTCGGGCGTTTCATCCTCGGGCGCGGTCAGCGGGCTTTCGCGCAAAGCCTCCTGCGCCTTGGCGAAATGCGTCAGGGTCTTGCCCCAGTATTCCACCTGCTGCTCGATGATCTTCGACGGGTTCTGCACCATCTCGGTCCAGTAGGCGGTCGCCGCCTTGAGATAGAGCGACGGGTCAGGGCCCTGCAAATCGGCACGCTGCGGTTGCTTCTTTGCAAACGCAGCAATCAGACGCTGCGTCAGCGCCTCGATCCGCGCCAGATTGGCGTTTAACGTGTCAAGTTTTTCCGAATCGTCATATTCAGAAGTTGCCATGTCGTCTCGCGCCTCCTATCATCCTGCAGTGCAGCATAAACGGACCGCTTCCCTTGGGGAAGCGCGCATTTGCTGTGTTTGCGCCACCGCGGAGAGTTCAATGAAACAGATGGCCACCTACGACCTGATGGAAACGATGCGCAACACCAACGAATGGTTGGGGGCCTCGGCCCGTGCGTTCGCATCCTATCCGGTCTGGGGGATGATGCCCCACCCGATGTTCAAGGTGATGTCCGCTTGGGGCCGCGTGGCCGAGCGCAGCTTTGCCCGCATGGTGATCAAGCCGGCATGGGGCATCCATTCGATCGTCGGCGAGGACGGGCGCGACCATCTGTGCGAAACCTCGGTCGAGATCAAGCGCCCGTTCGGCGATCTGGTGCGCTTCACGGTGCCCGGCCGCGCCGATAAACCGCGCCGCATCCTGCTCTGCGCACCGATGTCAGGGCATTATTCAACGCTCTTGCGCTCGACGGTGGCCAGCCTGCTGCCGGACGCCGAGGTCTGGATCACCGACTGGCACAACGCCCGGGACATCCCGGTGTCCGAAGGCAAGTTCGACATCGAGGATTACACCCAATACCTCGTCGACTTTATGAAACACCTGGGCCCGGACACCCATGTCATCGCCGTCTGCCAGCCCGCCCCGCTGGCGCTGGCCGCGACCGCCCTGCTGGCCGAGGATGAGCCCGAGGCGCAGCCGCTGACCCTGACGCTGATCGGTGGCCCGATCGACCCCGACGCCGCCCCTACCGAGGTCACCGACTTTGGCCGCCGGGTGACGATGGGTCAGCTGGAACACCTGGCGATCCAGCGCGTCGGCATGAAATACGCGGGCGTGGGGCGCACGGTCTATCCGGGCCTGTTGCAGCTGGCGGGCTTCATCAGCATGAACATGGACCGTCACGCGCAGGCCTTCACCGACAAGATCACCGCCGCCGCACGCGGCGAGGACAGCGAGCACGACGCGCACAACCGGTTCTATGATGAATACCTCTCGGTCATGGACATGACGGCGGAATTCTATCTCTCGACCGTCGAGCGGATCTTCAAGGACCGCGAGATCGCCCGCAACGTGTTCGAGGTGAACGGCCGCATCGTCGATATCGGCAAGATCACCGATGTCGCGGTCAAGATCGTCGAAGGGTCCAAGGACGACATCTCGGCCCCCGGCCAATGCCTGGCGGCGCTCGATCTGCTGACCGGCCTGTCCGACGACAAGAAGGCCCAGCACCTGGAGCCGGGCGCCGGCCATTACGGCATTTTCGCCGGGTCGAGCTGGCGCAACAACATCCGCCCGCTGGTGTTCGAGTTCATGGACAAGCACGCCAGCCGCGGCCGCGGCAAGCCGCGCGTCAAACTGGCCGCCGCCAACGATTGATCCGGCCGCTGCCGTGAAAAGCATCTGACAGGCCGGATTCCCGGCCTGTTAGCGTTATATATTCAATTTTTTCTTGATATGTCCCCGGCAACGGCATTCAATCGTTGCGCGCGCAATCGCGCAGTTGGGGGAGAATACTCATGGCACACATCGTTGTGCTGGGCGCGGGACTTGGCGGGTCGATCATGGCCTACGAGCTGCGCGACCAGATCGGCAAGGATCACAAGATCACCGTCGTCACCAAGGATCCGAAGTATCACTTTGTGCCTTCGAACCCCTGGATCGCCGTCGGCTGGCGCGAACCCGACGACATCACCGTCGACCTCGCACCGATCCTGGCCCGCAAGAAGGTCGATTTTGTCACCACCGCCGCAAAAAAGGTTCATGCCGACGAAAACCGGGTCGAATTGATCGACGGCAAGTCGATTGATTACGACTATCTGATCATCTCGACCGGGCCGGAACTGGCCTTTGACGAAATCGAGGGCCTGGGGCCGAACGCCCATACCCAGTCGATCTGCCACGTCGATCACGCCCTCGCGGCGCGCGAGAAATTCGAGGCGTTCTGCAAGAACCCCGGCCCGGTGGTGATCGGCGCCGTGCAGGGTGCATCCTGCTATGGCCCGGCCTATGAATTCCTGTTCATCGTCGAAACCGAACTGCGCCGCCGCAAGATCCGCGACAAGGTGCCGATGACCTTCGTCACCGCCGAACCCTATATCGGGCACCTGGGCCTCGACGGGGTGGGCGACACCAAGGGCCTGCTGGAATCCGAGATGCGCGAAAAGCACGTCAAGTGGATGACCTCGACCAAGGTGACCAAGGTCGAGCCCGGCAAGATGCATGTCCAGAACATCGCCGACGACGGCTCGGTCGCCGCCGAAAAGGTGCTGGATTTCGGCTTCTCGATGATGTTGCCGGCGTTTCGCGGCATCGACGCGGTGATGGGGATCGAGGGGCTGGTAAACCCGCGCGGCTTCATCATCGTCGACCAGCACCAGCAGAACCCGAAATACCGCAACATCTTCGGCATCGGCGTCTGCGTGGCGATCCCGCCGACCGGGCCGACCCCGGTGCCCTGCGGCGTGCCGAAAACCGGCTTTATGATCGAGAGCATGGTGACCGCGACCGCGCACAACCTCGCGGCCATCCTCAAGGGGCAGGCGCCCGAAACCGTCGGCACCTGGAACGCGGTCTGCCTGGCCGATTTCGGCGATTCGGGCGTCGCCTTTGTGGCCCAGCCGCAGATCCCGCCGCGCAACGTGAACTGGTCGTCCTCGGGCAAATGGGTGCATATGGCCAAGATCGGCTTCGAGAAATACTTCCTGCGCAAGATCAAGAAGGGCACGTCCGAGCCCTTCTATGAATCGCTGGCGCTGAAGACGCTCGGCATCGACAAGCTCAAGGAAACCACCAAGGGCTGAACCCCTCAGCCGAACCCGTCCCCGGCCGGGTTCGGCGCCATGCGGATCAGACGCGAGTCCGCCACGGCCGCCGTGCGATGCAGGGCGGCCTTTTGATAGGCCGGGTCGCGGATCATGTCGATAAAGGCCTGACCGCTGGGATAAGCCGCGACAAAGGCGACATCCCAGGCCTCGGCCTCGGGTCCGATCAGCATCAACTGCGGCCGCCCGCTCCACAGGATCCGCCCGCCAAGCGCGGCAAAGATCGGCCCGCTCTCGCGGCTGTAGGCGGCATAGGCCTGCCGCCCGGTCGCCGCGCGCCCGTCCTCATAGGCGGCCTGCGCGCGAAACCGGACGAGGTTGAGCATCTGCACGGGCTCGTCGCGCGGCAGATCCTTGAAGGCGGCAAAGCGCGCGCGGTCGGGATTGATGTGACTGTCCATCCCCGCAGCCTATCGCAGCCGCCGGACAAAGCAATCCCGCGCCCCGCGTAAGGTGCGTGCTGGCACGCACCCTACCCGTTCAGATCCTTCAACAGCCGCCCGTGTTTGCGCACCTCGGCCACCACTTCGCCAAAGGTGGTCAAGCCGCGCGCGGTCAGCATCGGCACCAGCTTCAGAAAGGCATCAGCCGTAGCGATGGTATCGCCGATCGCGGTATGGCGGGCCTCTTCGGGAATGGTGATCCCCAGCCGCGCGCAGAGCGCATCCAGCGAATGCTGTTCGAGCTGGCCATAGACCACCGCCGACAGCAACACCGTGTCCAGCACCGGGTGATCGAACGCAAGGCCGATCGCCTCTTCCTGCCGGCGCAGGAATTCCATGTCGAAGGGCGCGTTATGCGCGATCAGCACTGCCCCTTCGGCGAATTTGTGGAACTGGCGCGCGGCCTCGCGGATATCGGGGGCGCCCAGCACCATCTGGTCGGTGATCCCGTGCACATCGGTCGAGGCCGCCGGGATCGGCCGCCCGGGGTCCACCAGCGTGTCGAACACCTCGCCGGTCACCCGGCGTCCGTTGACCAGCCGCACCGCGGCGATCTGCACGATGGCATCGGACGAGGGGGTGAGGCCGGTGGTTTCGGTGTCGAAGACCACGAAGGTGAGGTCGGCCAGCCGGGTATCGGCCACCGCCGCGTTGCGGGCCTTGGACAGCAGGTCGAAGTCGTAAACCACCGCGCGCGCCAGCGGCGGCGGACGGCGGCCCGCGCGCCGTGCCGAGCGGATCGGCATCACCACCGCGCAATGCCCGGGCCGGGGCTCGGGCCAGCATTCGGTGCCGTGGGTCTTCAGCACCGCCTGCGCCGTGAGTTCGCCAGTATCGCGGCCCAGCGGTTCGGTCAGCCAGCCGTCGAGCCGCCCCACCGACAGGGGCGCGCCATCCCATTCCAGTCGCATCGCCGCGCCCGGGCCGTCCTCTTCGATCAGCACCAGCCGGAAGGCGCGCGACAGCCCTTCGGCGGCGAGCCGGCCGGCGAGCCAGGTCCAGAAAGCCGCGATCTCGAACCCGTCGACCTGCAGGATCAGTTCGGGGCCGTCGGTGTCCAGCACCATCCCCTCGGCCTGCAGCCGGCCCTTCAGACCGTCCATCAGATCCGCGGACCGGGTGTTGACCAGCGGCCGCCATTCCGACTGCACCGCGTCATAGCGTGCGCCCAGCTCGGTGATCGCCCGGGTCAGCGCGCCCACTTCGTCGAGCATCGCGGCGCTGAGGTCCGGCGCATCCGAATCGCCCTCGATCTCGGACAGGACGCCGATGACGGTCTGCAGGTTGGCCGCCGGACGACGGACCCGGTCGAACACCTCGGTCAGCAAGGCGTCGCGGCGGGTGTGGGCGGTGATGTCGGCAGTCACGTCGCGCAGGGTCAGCACATAGCCCGGCGGCACGCCCTCCTCGCGCCGGCGCAGCACCCGCATCCGCCCCGCCAGAAGCCGCCCGCCCGAGACCGTCGCGCACAGAAGGTCCGAGGCCATGTCCGGATCGCCCGCCCCGGCCAAGCGGTCATAGGCATGCCGGATCGGCCCCTCGCGCAGATAGTCCAGCAGATTGCGGGCCAGACCGGGGGCGCTGCCCTCGCCAAGGATATCCACCGCCTGACCGTTATAGAACACCAGCTGGTGGTCGGCCGTGCACAAGAGAACCGCCACCGGCACATCGGCCAGCAGGGTTTCCAACCGCGATTTCTCGGCCGCCAGCCGCGTCGTTTCGCGGGCGACGGATTCCGCCAATGCGTTCCGCGTCTGCACCAGCGAGCGGGTGATCGCCTCGGCCGCCGGCGCCAGATCCCCGAGATAGCGCGCAGCCTGCGCCTCGGCGGCAAGGTCGTGCTCGATCCCGGCGTGCACCCGGGCACGGATCGCCGCCGAAAGCCGCTCGATGGCCCGGGCCACGTTGGCGTCGAACAGGAACCAGACCCAGACGATCAGCCCCAGCGCCAGGAAACCTGCGATCAGCGCGCCCTGCACCGCCTCGGGATGCAGGCCCTCGGCCCCGGCCCGGCGCGCGGCGATCCACAGCCCCGCGCCAATCGCCGCCAGCGTGCCCACGGCCAACAGGCCGAAGAACAGCAGGATGCGGATGCGCAGGCTTAACCGGTCAAGCATGGCGCGCCTCGCCGGGCGCGTCGCTGTCGGGGGCTGGCTCGCCCGCCAGGATACGCCGCACCTCGGCGCGCAGGGCCTTCAGTTCAAAGGGTTTCGAGATGAACCCGTCAGCGCCCATCGCCAGCCCCTTGCGCCGTTCCATCGCGCTGCCGCGGGCGGTCATCATCAGGATCTTGACGTCGTTCAGCGCCGGATCCATCCGCACGTTCTGGCAGATTTCATAGCCCGACACCTCGGGCAACATGACGTCGAGCAGCACCAGATCCGGCCGGTCACGGCGGATCAGATCGACCGCCCCCGCGCCGGTGGCGATGCGGGTCTGGGCATAGCCCTCGCGCGTCATCAGATAGTCCAGCGCGACGGCGATATTGTCCTCGTCCTCGACGACGAGAATGCGTTTACGAGCCGTTGCTTCGCCCATTCCTGATCTCCTCGCCCGCCGCGCAGGCGGTGCCCAGCACCGCGTCACCGGCCTCCAGCGCGATCCAGTCCGCCCCCTCCAGCGTTCCGTCCGCGTTCAGTGTCACACCCTCGGCGATATCGGCGCGCCGATGCCCGGTGCAGTCGTAGACCACGCTCGCCGCCCGCACCGGCTGCCAGCGTCCCAGCAGAACGACCTGGGTCATCACCAGATCGGGCTGATCGGGGTGCACCTGGGTGCGCGCCAGGTCGATGGCGATCATCCGCGTGGTCTGCGGGATGATGTATGTCCAGGGCCGCAGCAGCGTCGGCTCTCCCGCCTCGACCGCGACCCGCAGCTGCGGCTGCCCCTCGAGCGTGCGCGCCCCCCAGGTGTATTCCGACCAGGCGGTATAGCCGATCATCCCCAGCGCCACCGTCGCCGGAAACACCCAGCGTCCCATGCGCCGGCCGGTCACCCGGTTGATCAGCATCATCAGCCCCATCAGGCCGAGCCCGGTCGCCAATGCGCCGACGAAATCAATGATCATCGCGCGGTCCCTTTTCTCATGTCAGCGCTCCGGTCCGCTGGCCGAGCGCCGACTGCATCGTGCGCACGACGACGAAAGCGTCGCGCAGATGGCTGCGTTCGAAATCGCTCAGATCCGAGGGGGCCAGGAAATTGTCGGGCTTGCGCCCGGCCTTGATCAGCGCCGCCTGGTTTTCCAGCCGCAGCCCGGCGATCAGGTCATAGGCTTCGACCAGATCGCGCGCCCCCGAGACCGAGATCACGCCCGCGTCCTCGGCATCGAGGATCCGCGCCCGGGTGTTCACCGAGGTCAGCTTGCCGCGCAGCGCATAGACCCGTGCCAGATCCGCGACCGGCACCACGCCGTTGTGTTTCATGTCGATGTGGTTCTTGTGCTCGCCCGAGCGGATCGTCGCAAAGCCGCGCAACAGGCCCAGCGGCGGATGATGCTTGAGCGAGTTGGCGATCATGTGCGCGACGAAGATCGAGTTCTTCGACGCCGCTTCCAGCGTTTCTTCCTGCAGGTCGCGGAACAGCGCCGCCTTGCCGCCGATCGGCCGCAGGTCGAACATCACCGAGGCCAGCATCTGCGCCTCGGGGCTGGGGGTGTCGATCCAGCCGCGGAAGTAGCGCCGCCAGCTGCGCACCGGCTGGCACCAGCGGTCGGCGGTCGCCATCATGTCGCCGGGGCAATAGAAATACCCGGCCGCGTCCAGCCCGTCCGAGACGAATTTCGCCAGCGCCTTGAAATACGGCATGTCGTCCGGGGTCACCGCGTCGTCGAGGATCAGGCAATTGTCCTGATCCGAAACCCCGGTCTGTTCCTGTCGGCCCTGGCTGCCGCAGGCCAGCCACAGATAGGGCACCGGCGGCGCGCCCAGCTCGGCCTCGGCCAGCGCCAACAGGCGGCGGGTGACGGTGTCGGCGATGTCGGTGATCTGCCGGGTGACGACCTCGTGCGCGCTGTGCGACGCCACCAGCTGCTGCAGCAGCTTGGGGATGCGCGCGGTGACCGTCGCCATTTCGACCGGGGTCTCGGCGGTGGCCGCATCGCGCACCAGCTGCGCGGAACTGATCGCCTGGAACCGCGTCAGGTCGGTCTGGGTGACGATCCCGGTCAACCGCCCGTCCGAGACCACTGGCACATGGCCGATCCGGCGTTCCAGCATCATGTGCAGGATGTCCGATCCCAGCGCCTCGGGGCTCAGCGACACGGGATCGGCAGTCATCACCGCCTCGACCGGGGTGGTGCCGGGCAGGCCCTCGGCCAGCACGCGCTCGGTCAGGTCGCGGGTCGTCACCAGCCCGCGCAACGCGCCGCCCTCGGCCACGGCGATGCACGAGACGTGATGCTCGCGCATCAGCCGGGCGGCCTCGGCCACCGAGGCGCCGGGCGCCAGCGCGATCGGGTTGCGCGCCATCAGGTCGGCCACCTTGAGCGTGGTCAGGTCGCTGCCGCGGGTTTCGGCCGGGCGTGAGCGGTTAAAGAAGCGTTCAAAGGCCGGCGAGTCGGCAATCAGCCGGCGCAGCACCGCGCCCGGCAGCATCAGGATCACCGCGTCTTCGGTCGCCGTGGCCGAGGTCACCGCCAGCCCGTCGCGCAGATACCCGCGTTCCCCGAAGGAATTGCGCGGCCCGAGAATCGACACCAGCGCACCGCTTGCATCGGTCACCTCGACGGTGCCGCGCTTGATCAGGAAAATGCCGTCCAGCGGCACGCCGTGGCTGTAGATCGCCGTCCCGGCGGGCCATTCCCTGCGGCTGAAGGAGGCGGCGACCCGCGCCAACTCGTCCCGCGGCAGGCTGTCATAAGGGTGCACCGTTTCGAGGAAGGCCCGGATCGTGTCGATCTGCGTATCCATCGGAAGGCACCATTCAAGAGAGAAGGTGGAGGGGCGCGGCGCGCGCGCCCCTCCGGGTCTTGGTCAGTGGGACTGGGCCGAACCCGCGCCACGCGGGATACGGATCGATTCCACCAGATCCTGGATATGCTGCGGCGCCGGCTTGGTCATCGCCAGGACGACATAGGCGACGATGAAGTTCAGGACCGCGGCGACCGTGCCGAACGAGGCCGGCGAGATGCCGAACAGCCAGTTGGCAGCGGTGTTGTCCAGCATGTTGGTGCCGGGGATGAAGAACCAGCCGAGGTAGGTGAAGATGTAGATCATCTCCGCACCCAGGCCGACCAGCATGCCCGCGACCGCACCGGTCGAGTTCATGGTCTTCGAGAAGATCCCCATCATGATGGTCGGGAACAGCGAGGCCGCCGCCAGACCGAAGGCGATCGCAACCACCTGGGCGGCAAAGCCCGGAGGGTTGAGGCCCAGCAGCGTGGCGATCAGGATGGCGACGGCCATCGAGATCCGCGCGGCCAGCATTTCGCTGCGCTCCGAGATGTTGGGGTTGAACACCGACTTGATCAGGTCGTGCGAGACCGCCGACGAAATCGCCAGCAGCAGGCCCGCAGCGGTCGACAGAGCGGCCGCCAGACCGCCGGCGGCGATCAGCGCGATGACCCAGCCCGGCAGGCCCGCGATTTCCGGGTTCGCCAGAACCAGGATGTCGCGGTTGAAGGTGGTCATCTCGTTGCCGGCCCAGCCAGATTCCGCCGCGATCGCCGGGGCGTTCGCGTCGTTGTAATACTGGATCATGCCGTCGCCGTTCTTGTCTTCAAAGCGCAGCAGGCCGGTGTGTTCCCAGTTGTGCATCCAGTCCGGACGGCCATCGTAGGTCAGCGAGGCTTCGCCGATGCCGTTCGGGTAGATGGTGGTGATGATGTTCAGACGCGCCATCGCACCCACGGCCGGGGCCACGGTGTAAAGGAGCGCGATGAACACCAGCGCCCAGCCGGCCGAGGCGCGGGCATCCGACACTTTCGGCACGGTGAAGAAGCGGATGATGACGTGCGGCAGGCCCGCGGTGCCGATCATCAGCGCCATCGTGAACAGCACCATGTCGAGGGTGTTCGAGTGGTGCTCGGTATAGGTGCGGAAGCCCAGGTCGGTCAGCAGACCGTCGAGGTGCGCCAGCAGCGGCTGACCCGACGCGTCTGCGCTGAACAGGCCGATTTGCGGCAGGAAGCTGCCGGTCAGCTGCAGCGAGATGAAGATCGCCGGGATGGTATAGGCGACGATCAGCACGCAGTATTGCGCCACCTGGGTATAGGTGATGCCCTTCATCCCGCCGAGAACGGCGTAGACGAAGACCACCGCCGAGGCGATCCACAAGCCGGTCGAGCTGCTGACTTCGAGGAAGCGCGAGAACGCAACCCCGGCGCCGGCCATCTGCCCGATCACGTAGGTGATCGAGATCACCAGCAGCGCGATCACCGCCACGATGCGGGCGGTCTGGCTGTAGAAGCGATCCCCGATGAAGTCCGGCACGGTGAAGCGGCCGAACTTGCGCAGATAGGGCGCAAGCAGCAGCGCCAGCAGCACGTAGCCGCCGGTCCAGCCCATCAGGTAGGTCGAGTTGTCATAGCCGACGAAGGCGATGATACCGGCCATCGAGATGAACGACGCGGCCGACATCCAGTCGGCGGCGGTGGCCATCCCGTTGAGAACCGGGTGAACGCCGCGGTTGGCGGCATAGAATTCGCTGGTCGAGCCCGCGCGGGCCCAGATCGCGATCCCGATGTAGAGGGCAAACGAAAGCCCCACCACAATCAGGTTGAGGGTAAACTGATCCATCTGTCCCGGGCTCCCTTATTGCTCGTCGACGCCGAATTCCCGGTCGATCTTGTTCATGCGCATGGCATAGAAGAAGATCAGGACCAGGAAGGTCAGGATCGAGCCCTGCTGGGCAAACCAGAACCCAAGGTCGGTGCCACCGACCGCGATGCCCGAGATGAGCGGGCGCAGAATGATGCCGAAGCCGAAGGATGCGAGCGCCCAGATCACGAGGCAGATCGTGATCAGCCGGATGTTCGCAGCCCAATAGGCGCTGGCCGATTTGTCAGACATGGTGTCCTCCCGGTTGTCCTCCTGTCGACACCCCGGCGCGGGATGCCGACCTGTCATCGAAACGGCCGCCCCGGCAGGGTGCCGGGACGGCCGTTGTCAGGCTGTCACCTCGGCCACGATGGCCCCGAGATCGGTCGCAATCGCGTCGATGGCAGCCATGCCATCCACGCGGCGCAACACCCCGCGGGCCTCGTAGTAGGCGATCAGCGGCGCCGTTGACGCGTGGTAGGCCGTCAGCCTGGCCCCCACGGTCTCGGCATTGTCGTCGGCGCGGCGCTTGAACGCCGTGCCGCCGCATTTGTCGCAAGTCTCCGCCGTGGCGGGTTGCTTGAACTCGTCGTGATACCCCTCGCCGCAGTCGGCGCAGGTGTAGCGCCCCGAGACCCGGCGGACCATTTCAGCGTCATCGACCTCGAGCGAGATCGCGGCGTCGATCGCCATCTCCTGCGCGGAGAGCAGCGCATCCAGCGCCTCGGCCTGGCCCGGCGTGCGCGGGAACCCGTCGAGGATCACGCCCTTGGCGGTGTCGGGCTCGGCCATGCGGTCCTTGAGGATCGCCAGCACGATGTCATCGGACACCAGTTGCCCGGCCTCCATCACCGCCTTGGCGGCCAGCCCCGCCTCGGTGCCCGCGGTGACCGCCGCACGCAGCAGGTCGCCGGTCGACAGTTGCACCAGGCCGAAACGCTCCTCCAGCATCCGGGCCTGGGTGCCCTTGCCGGCCCCCGGAGGGCCCAGCAGGATCAGAACAGCGGCGCGGGTCATCGTCTCGCTCATCCGCTCAGCCCTTGTTCATCCGATTGGCGATCAGGTCGTCGACCACCGAGGGATCGGCCAGCGTCGAGGTATCGCCCAAAGCGCCGAAGTCGTTCTCGGCGATCTTGCGCAGGATGCGGCGCATGATCTTGCCCGAGCGCGTCTTGGGCAGGCCCGGTGCCCACTGGATCAGGTCCGGCGAGGCGATCGGGCCGATCTCGGTGCGGACCCACTTGACCAGCTCCTTGCGCAGGTCGTCGGTCGGCTCGACATCGTTCATCAGCGTGACATAGGCATAGATGCCCTGCCCCTTGACCGGGTGCGGATAGCCCACAACCGCGGCCTCGGCGACGTTGGCATGTGCGACCAGCGCGCTTTCGACCTCGGCAGTGCCCATCCGGTGGCCCGAGACGTTGATCACGTCATCGACCCGGCCGGTGATCCAGTAATAGCCATCCTCATCGCGCAGACAGCCGTCGCCGGTGAAGTAATAGCCCTTGTATTGCTGGAAATAGGTCTCCTGGAAGCGTTCGTGATCCCCCCAGACCGTGCGCATCTGGCCCGGCCAGCTGTCGGCGATGCACAGCACGCCCGAGGCCTTGGTCTCGGCCTGGATCTCGGCGGTGGCCGCGTCCAGCACGACCGGCTTCACGCCAAAGAACGGCTTGGTGGCCGAACCCGGTTTCGTCGGGATCGCGCCCGGCAGCGGGGTCAGCATGTGGCCGCCGGTCTCGGTCTGCCAGAAGGTGTCGACGATCGGGCAGTTCCCTTTGCCGACATGGGTGTTATACCAGTTCCAGGCTTCGGGGTTGATCGGCTCGCCAACCGAACCCAGCAGCTTCAGCGACGACAGGTCGTATTTCTCGACCCATTCCGGCCCCTGCCCCATCAACGCGCGGATCGCGGTCGGCGCGGTGTAGAACTGGTTGACCTTGTGCTTTTCGCAGACGGCCCAGAACCGGCCGGCGTCCGGGTAGGTCGGCACCCCTTCGAACATCACCGTGGTCGCGCCGTTCGCCAGCGGGCCATAGATGATATAGCTGTGACCGGTAACCCAGCCCACGTCCGCGGTGCACCAGAAGACGTCGCCGTCATGGTAATCGAAGGTCAGCTGCTGCGTCATCGACGCATAGACCAGATAGCCGCCCGAGCTGTGCACGACGCCCTTCGGCTTGCCGGTCGAACCCGAGGTGTAGAGGATGAACAGCGGGTCCTCGGCGTTCATCGGACGCGGCGGGCAATCCGGTGAGGCGTGCTCCATCAGGTATTTCACATCGACGTCGCGGCCCTGGATCCAGGTCGTCTGGTCGCCGGTGTGCTTGACCACCAGGCAGCGCACCTTGTCCGAGCAGTGCAGCAGCGCGGCGTCGGTGTTGGCCTTCAGCGCGGTGCGGCGTCCGCCGCGCGGCGCGGTGTCGGCGGTGATCACCAGCTTGGCGCCGCAGTCGTTGATGCGGTTGGCCAGCGCGTCGGGCGAGAAGCCGGCGAAGACGATCGAATGGATGGCGCCGATCCGCGCGCAGGCCAGCATCGCATAGGCGGCCTCGGGGATCATCGGCAGGTAGATGACGACGCGGTCGCCGCGCATGACGCCCTGCGACAGCAGGACGTTGGCCATGCGGTTCACCTTTTCCGACAGTTCGCGGTAGGTGATGTGCTGGGCGGGATCGTTGGGATCGTCGGGCTCGAAGATGATCGCGGTCTGGTCGCCGCGGGTCGCCAGGTGGCGATCGACGCAGTTCGCGGCGACGTTCAGCACGCCGTCCTCAAACCATTTGATGTCGACCTTGCCGAACTCGAAGGTGGTGTTCTTCACCTTGGTATAGGGCTTGATCCAGTCGATGCGCTTGCCATGCTCGGCCCAGAAACCCTCGGGGTTGCTGACCGATTCGGCATACATCGCCTCATAGGTCGCCGCATCAATATGCGCCTTGGCCACGAAATCGGCGGACGCGGGATAAACCGCCGCCTGGGTCTGTTCTGACATGTAAGCACCTCTCGCCTGTGACGCGCCCATGACAACCCCCTCGTCATCACGCAGCCGCGCCATCCTCCGCGTGCAGTTTAGCGCAGAGGTCAATTTTTGTGTAACTCTTTTTTGATAAACGAGTTTTTTGTAAATTATTTCACCGGACATATGAGCAATTTGTAAATCATCACGGGCACCACCACAATTCCGCCATGTTTTTCAGCACCCTGCCAAATCGCGCGCCGTCAATGTCGGGCATGCGGGGACAACCGCCCGCGGGCCGCCGCGTTGCGGCGCTTGCCGTGGCGTCACCGGGCGCTTCGGTGCCCCCGGGATCGGCCCCAGGATCGGCCCCGCGCGGCGGCCTCCTGGCAGCGCCCAACGCCGGGTTGATTCGTCCCTCGCGAATCACGCCAGGCGGCCATGCGGAACGGGGCGGCGCATCGCTGCGCCGCCCCGTCACCGTTCAGATCCGATCTCCTGGTCAGAGCGGGTTGTCGACCCGCACCGTCAGCAGTGCCCGCCCGCGTGTTGTGCTGGGCCAGGTCAGCCGCACCTGGTTCGCATTCGCCCCCTGCATCGGCACGACATAGGGCATCGAGGTCCGCACCTCGTTCGCCGGACCATTGGCCTGCCCCTCGATCACCAGCCCGGTCACCGTCCGCGCCCAGCCGTCAAAGGGCAGCCTGCCGCCGGTCGAGACGGTCCAGTTGGTCGCGGCGCTGGACTGGTCATGGCGCACCACCATCGGGCTCTCGGTGCCCGTGAGGATGCCGTTATAGGTGTTGTCGCTCCAGGCGATGTTGCGGAACCGCGAATAGTCGAGGTCGGCATGGGTCGTATCCACCCCGTCGACCCGCGTCGGCGCGGCATTCACCGTGCGGAACATGTTGCCCTGCACCGTCAGGCCGGACACGAAATGCCCCGGACCGTGGGGTTTGACGACGATGAACCGAAAGCTCGAAATCACGTTCGACACCAGAAAGATGTTGCCGGTGATGCTGAGCGCGCCAAAGCTGTATTCGGCGTTGAAATCGGGCGCCGGATCGTGCTCGTTGGTCATCTCGATGAAGCAGTTGTCGACGTAGTTGCCGGTGATCGTCGACACCACATTCATGCCGGTCAGCACCAGCCCCGCCTGCCGCACGGCGTTCTGCTGGTCGTCACCCTGATAGAAATGGTTGCCGGTGACGATGTTGAAGTTGCCGCCGAGCACCGCAAAGATCCCGAACCGCTGCGACACATTCGAGCGCAGCTTGACGTCATGGGTGTTGGTGTTGATCGCGATCGACACCCGGGTTTGCGACGGGTTGGCCATTTCGGCGGAAATGAAGTTGCAGTTGTCGACCTGCATCCCCTGGCACCCCGTGCCGATCGAGGTGATCGCCTTGTTCTTCGGCCGGTTGAAGGTGCAATCGCGGATCGTCATCATCTGCCCGGTGACCGGCAGGTTGACGCAGCTGGCCACGCCCTTGCACTGCAGCTCCAGCCCGTCCAGCTCGAACCGGTGAACCGTCGCAAAGCCCGAGAAATCCAGCACATACTGATAGCGGTCAAAGGTATAGGTCTGAGTTCCCTGCGCGTCATACAGAGGTTTGCTGAGGGTCAGCGTGCCGGCGCCGATGTTGCGCGCCCGGACATAGACCTCGCGCCCGACGCCCGCGCCCTTGACCCGCGACCCGACGGCGATGTTGGCGACATTGGCCACGTTGCTGAGCGTCGTTGCCGCCGAGGTCGAATAGCTGGCCTGCGAGGTGACCGTCACGGTATTCCAGGCCGGGCCATCGTTGATCTCGATCAGGCCGTTCTTCAGCACCCGACGGATCGCATAGGTGTCAAGGCCGGCCGTCGCGGCGATGTCAATCGGCGCATCGAGCAGGATTCGCCGCCCCTTGAGGTCGAACGTGTCGTGGTCGGTGAAGTAGAACAGCGCCTGCAGCCCCTTGCGCAGGCCCAGCCCCTCGCTGTCAAAGGCCTTGGCATAGGTCGGATAGTCATAGTTCCGCGTCAGTTCCAGCCGTGCCGCATCGGGCATCGACAGGCGCCCCTGGAAGCGCACCGGCACTTCGATGGTCAGGGTGCTGCCGATGTAATACACGCCCTCGGACACCAGAAGCGACCGGTCGCTGGACAGCGCATCGGCGGCGGCCGCGACAAAGGCCGCGCGGTCGTCGGCAACGCCGTTGCCCACCGCGCCATAGTCACGCACGTCGACCCAGTCCATCATGTCGCGCAGCCAGAAGCTGGTGACATCCTCGATAGCGATGTCGTCAACCCGCACGACCCCGCCGTTGGCCCCGGTCAGGTCCAGCCCCAGGTGACCATAGGCCACCCCGCTCCAGATCATGTCGACGCCGCCGCGGGTCGAGGTGGCGATGATCGCCGAGACCTCGACGACCTCGCCATAGGTCGTCAGCGCCACCGGATCCGCCGACACGGTGACCCCGGCCACCGCCCCGCCGCCGCTGTCGGCGGCATACCCGGCGATGCGCACCGAGGGCAGCGCCCCCGACACCGCCTTGACCCGCGCCGTGACCCGCAGATAGCACCCCGGCAGGATCGGCGTCTGGCCCATCCAGCGCAGCTTTTGCGTGCCGGCGGTCTTGAGCAGCTCCAGACACCCGGCGAAATCCGGATCCGAGGGCACAAAGGCCGCGTTCGCCGCTCCGTCATAGGTCGGCGAGCCGGGCGTGCCATCGCCACTCGACCAGACGTTCAGCCCATCTGCAAAGGGCGGCGGCATCAGGATCAGCCCCTCGGTCACTGCCTTGTTCATGTCAGACCCCTGTCTTGAACCCTGTCTTGGAAACCGGTGACGGCGCGCCGGAACTGACGCGGCCGCAGGTCCGTTGGGGTATCAAGCGCGGTTTAAGGCCGGTTGAGGCCAGCGCGCGTTGCGCGGGCGGCGCAGGACGAAAAACGGGCAGTGCCCCCTTTCCCGCGCCCACCCCCGTCACAAGAGTCGCAATTGCGCCGGAAACCGGGTTGAATGGGGGTCTCAGGCCCCCTCGACAGCCCGGTTCCCGCATGGCCTACCAGTTCACGCTCAAGGATCCCTCGGTCAAAGCCGCCCTGCGGCGGATCGCCCGGGAACAGATCGACACTTCGCTGGCCCTCCTCGACGCGGGCGCGCCGCTCTCGCCCGAGGCGCTGCACGAGCTGCGCAAGACGATCAAGAAGCTGCGCGCGCTGCTGCGGCTGGTGCGGCCGGTGTTCCCCGACTACGCCCGCGAGAACACGGCGCTGCGTGATGCCGGACGGCTGGTCGCCGGCCTGCGCGAGCGCGACGTGCTGCTGGCGCTCTTCGACCGGCATGCCGGTGCGTCCGCGCCGCCCGACGGGCTGCGCCAGGCCCTCGCCGACAGCCTCCCCGACACGTCCCGCGCGCCCGAGGCCCTGGCCGATCACGCCGCGGCGCTGCGCGCCCTGCGGGACCGCGCGCGCCACTGGCGGCTGAAGGCCAAGGGGTTCGACGCGCTCGAACCGGGCCTTGCCCGCAGCCACGCACGGGCCCGGAGCGCCCTCAAGGCTTATCGCAAGGCCCCCGGCCCCGTGGCCCTGCACACCCTGCGCAAGGAGCTGAAGACGCAGTGGTATTACACCCGGCTGCTGGCGCCGATCTGGCCTCCGATGATGGAGGCCCGCGCAGCCCAGCTCGACCGGATCGGCGAGGGGCTGGGCGATGCCCGCGACAACACCCTGCTGGCCGACCGCCTGTCCGGCCTGCCCGGCGGCGCCTCCCTGACGGATCGCGCGCGGGACGAGGCCGGACGCCTCGACAAACAGGCGGTGACAGACGCCCGCCGGATACTGGCCGAGCCGCCGGCGGCGCTCTGCGGGTGCTGGCGGGCCTGGTGGGGGCTGCGACACGACTGACCGGCGACAAGCCCGGCCCCCTGTGGCACCATCCGCCAATGCTGCGCCGAACCGCCCTCCTCTGCCTCTGGCTGACCACCCTGCCCCACCCGGCCCTCGCCTGTCGGCTGGCGCTGGTTCTGGGTTTTGACGTCTCGCTCTCGGTGGATGCCGCCGACTATGCCGCGCAACGCGACGGAATCGTCGCGGCGCTGACCGATCCCCGGCTGCGCGCCCTGCTGCTCGATAATCCCCAACCCGTGGCGATGGCCGCCTTCGAATGGGCCGGGCACCGCGAACAGGCGCTGATCGCCGACTGGACCCTCCTCGACAGCCCCGCCGCGATCGACCGCTTCGCCGCCACCATCGCCGCCCATCCACGCCGCCATCGCGGTCTGACCGCCGTCGGCAGCGCCCTGACCTATGCCGTCGCGCAGCTCGAACGCGCACCGGTCTGCACACGCCAGACCATTGACCTGGCCGGCGACGGCGTGCGCAACAACGGGCCGCAGCCGCGCCGGATCTACGACACCTCCGACCTGGGCGGGATCACCGTCAACGGCCTGGCCATCGGCGGTCTCGACCCCGAGGTGCTGCAGTGGTTTCGCGACAATGTCCTGCACGGCCCCGGCGCCTTTGTCGAATTCGCCGCCAGCCGCGCCGATTTCGCGGCGGCCTTCCGCCGCAAACTGATCCGCGAGGTGCAAGAACCCCTGCTGGGCATGGCCGCGGCACCGCACCACGGCTGACGCTTTAGCGCAGCACCCAGCGAAAGGCCCGGCGCACCTCGTCCACGCCGCCCGACGGATACCAGCGGCCATGCGCCAGGATCACCCGCTCGGGTGCCCAGTCCAGCATCCTCGCGACCGCGCCCCGCAGCGCCGCACGCCCGCCCCGGAAGGTCGCACGCATATCCGCCGGCGCCTTGCCGTCTGGATCCAGAATCCCCCCCATCCAGGCCAGCGGCACCATCCACGCGGGCAGCGCCCGGCGCTCGAAATTCTCGATCAGGTCGGTGACGATCAGCGTCCGGCTGGCCCGATGCCAGAACACCACCTCGCGGTGCACCGGGCTGCCCGGAACCAGCAACGGCTCCACCGCGCCCGCGAACGCCGCAGCCCCCGCCCCCTCCAGAGACCGGTCGATCCGCAACGCGACCCCGCGCGAGGCCGCCCGTTCGGCCACCCCGGGCGCGGCCCAGACCACCGCCCCGGGTTCCAGCGCCTGCCAGCCGGGCAGGAACGCGTAATGGATCCAGTTCGGCGCCACCAGATGCTGCACCGGCCCCAGCTCCCGCACCTGCGCCACCAGCCCCGGGTCCGGGGCGATCGGCGAATGCAGCCAGATGCCGCCGTCCGGCAGCCGCACCACCGTCATCCGTGTCGGAAACGGCATGCCGTAGAAGCGGATCGCCGGCCCGTCCGCGATCCACAGATCTTCGGCCACGGGCTTCAGGGTGTTCAACGGCTCATAGCCGGTCGCTCGGGTCATGCGCCCCTCCTCGCCCCGCACCGTAACACCGAAACGACAAAAGGCAGAGCCCGCGCCCTGCCTTTCATCTTGCCAAAAATACGCAAACAACGCCGCCCGGGGCACCCGGCCCGGCCAACGCGCTCAGGCGGCCAATGCGCCCGCCAGACCCTTCTCGATCAGCGCCACGGTTTCCGCCACGCCGTAAAGCGCGATGAACCCGCCGAAGCGCGGCCCTTCCGACGCGCCCAGCAACACCTCGTAAAGCCCCTTGAACCACTCGCGCAGGTTCTCGAACCCGTGCTCCTTGCCCACGGCAAAGACCAGCGACTGCAGCGCCTCGGCGTCCAGACCACCGTCCCAGGCCTGCAGCCGGCTCACCAGATCCTGCATCGCCGCGCGTTCCTGCTCGCTCGGCGCGCGGAACACCCGCTTGGGCGCGACGAAATCCGCGAAATAGCGCACCGCGAACCCGGCCGCTTGATCGAGCTGCGGGTTCGCCGCAGGGCTCGCCTCGGGGGCATAGCGGTTGATGAAGCCCCAGAGCCCCGCCGCGTCCTTGGCGCCGGCGACCGAGGCCAGGTTCAACAGCATCGAGAACGGCACCACCATGTCCGAGGCCGGCGGGTTGCCGCCGTGGATGTGCCAGACCGGATTGGCCAGCTGCTGCTCCAGCGTCTGGCCCGGATAGGCGCGCAGCTGCTGGTGATATTCATCGACCGCCTTCGGGATCACGTCCCACCACAGCCGCTTGGCGGTCTTGGGTTTCTGGAACATGAAGTACGACAGGCTCTCGGTCGAGGCATAGGTCAGCCACTCGTCGATGGTCAGGCCGTTGCCCTTGGATTTCGAGATCTTCTCGCCGTTCTCGTCGAGGAACAGCTCATAGGTGAAATGCTCGGGCTTCTTGCCGCCGAGGATCTCGCAGATGCCGTCATAGATCGGCGTGTTGGTGCTGTGGTCCTTGCCATACATCTCGAAATCGACATCCAGCGCCGCCCAGCGCGCGCCGAAATCGGGCTTCCACTGCAGCTTCACCTGCCCGCCGGTGACCGGCAGGGTCCATTCGCGCCCGTCCTCGTCGTCGAAGGTGATCGTGCCATCCTTGGCGTTGACCTCCTTCATCGGGACATAGAGGACGCGGCCGGTCTCGGGGTGGATCGGCAGGAAGCAGGAATAGGTCTGCTGGCGCTCTTCGCGCAGCGATTTCAGCATCACCGCCATGATCGCGTCGTAGCGTTCGCAGGCCAGCCGCAGCACCGCGTCGAACTGGCCGGATTTGTAATATTCGGTGGCCGAATAGAATTCATACTCGAACCCGAACGTGTCGAGGAACCGACGCAGCATGGCGTTGTTGTGGTCGCCAAAGCTGGGGTATTCGCCAAACGGATCGGGCACCGCGGTCAGCGGTTTCTGGATGTTGGCCTTCAGCAGCGCCTGGTTCGGCACGTTCTCGGGCACCTTGCGCATCCCGTCCATGTCATCCGAGAAACAGATCAGTCGCGTCGGGATGTCGCTGATCACCTCGAAGGCGCGGCGGATCATCGTCGTGCGCGCGACCTCGCCAAAGGTGCCGATATGCGGCAACCCCGAGGGGCCATAGCCGGTCTCGAACAGGACATAACCCTTTTCCGGGGCCTTCTTCTCGTAGCGTTTCAGCAGCCGGCGGGCCTCTTCAAAGGGCCAGGCCTTGGAGGTCATTGCAGCGTCACGCAGAGCGGTCATGTCTTGCACTTTCTTCGGTTCGGGATTCGGTTCAGACCCTTCGGTCCGGGCAGGTCCGGACACCCCGCGGGCGCGTCCCGGGGGTGAACCCCGGCTTCCTATTGCCCGCGCCCGGTGCAGTCAATATTCTGCGCCGGCAAGAACCACGGCCAACACAGAACGGAACCCCGCCGATGCAAGACGTCTCGCCCTCGCTGTCGCCTCAGGATGCGCTGGTGGCGCTGATGATCACCGTCTCGGTCGCCGATTCGTCGATCCGCACCGCGGAATTGCTGGCGATCGAGCAGGTGGTGAACCAGCTGCCGGTCTTTTCTGGCTACGACCCCGACCGGATCAAGACCGTGGCGCAGACGGTCTTCGACCTGATCGAGGAAGAGGACGGGCTGGACGCGATCTTCGGTCTGGTCAAGGGCGCCCTGCCCGAGCGCCTGGCGGAAACCGCCTATGCGCTGGCCTGCGACATCGCCGCCTCGGATGGCACGCTGATGCAGCCGGAACTGCGCCTGCTCGAGGAAATGCGGTTCGAGCTGAGCATCGACCGGCTGCATGCCGCGGCAATCGAGCGCGGCGCCCGGGCGCGGTTCGCGCATCCCTGACCCGCAGCGCCACGGTGCGTGCCAGCACACACCCTACTGGCGCCAGCCTGACCGATCCGCCCGACCCGTAAGGTGCGTGCTCGCACGCACCCTACACCGGCGGCGCCGACCGTCAGCCCTGCCCCTCGGCCGCCAAAGCGCGCGCCTGCTCCACCCAGTTGTCGCGCGTCACCCGGCCCTTGAAGGCCTCCAGATTGGCGTCGACCCAAGCAATTTCCTCACCCGTCCAGTTGGCGATCTGGTCGAAATGCCAGAACCCCAGCCGGTTGCACAGCTGTTCCAGCTTCGGCCCGATGCCCTTGATTCGCTTGAGGTCGTCGGCCTGCCCCGCGCGCGGCGCCGCCAGCGCCTCGGGGCGCGTGCCGACATCCTCGGCGGCATCCTCGGTCGCCGGTGCGGCCTCGGCAGCGGCTGCGGCATCCCCGACCCCCTCGGTATCGCCCTCGACCGGCACGGCCTGCGCGGCCAGCGCGGTCGCCAGATCCTCCTCGAGCCTGGCCATGCGCTGCGCGCAGTCGCGGGCGCGGGCCTGGCAGGCGGTCAGTTCGGACTGCAGCCGCGCGACCTCGCCCGTCTCGGTCGCCGCTGCCGCGCGGCGGCCCCAGATCAGCCAGCCGATGAACAGCCCGATCAACGCCGCCAGCGCGATCAGAACCCAGATTTCGCCCAATAGGAAACCCCAACCACGGAACATGACCCGTCCTCCAGCCTCGTGTTAGTCGATCCAGCGCACGGCCGTGCGCCGGTTGGCCTGACGGCCCTCTTCGGTTGCATTGTCTGCGATCGGCTGCGTCGCGCCATAGCCGGCAGCCGTCAGTGCGGCCACCGGCAACCCGCGCATGATCAGCGCCTCGCGCACCGTGCGGGCGCGCGCAAGGCTCAGCGTCAGGTTGGTCGCATCGCTGCCGGTGCTGTCGGTGTGACCGCCGATTTCCGCCCGCAGACGGGCTTCGGTCAGGCAGGGGCGCAGCACCGCTGCCAGGGCGTTCACCGCGCGGCGCGCCCGCGCGTCGAGCGCGGCCGAGCCGGTCAGGAAACCGATCCGGTAGTCGGCCAGGATCGCGTCGGTCTGGACCGGGCAGGTTTCAGCCGTGGGCACGAAATCGAAGGCCGGCACCCAGGCGCCGCGCGAAAACACCTCGTCGCGACCCGTCACCGGGTGCACGCGCCGTGCGCCCTCGGTCGCGTCCGTCGCCGCCTCGGCCACGGTGATCGTCACGCCAGCGCCCAGATCCTCGGCCAGCGCAGTCCCCAGCAACGCAATGTCCGACCCGGAACCGAACCCGGCCTCGACCGCGAGACCATCCTCGGTCACCGCCGCATCAAGCGTCTCGACCTGATCCATCCAGCCACGCAGCCGGCCCAGCGCCTCGGGGATGCGGCCCGGCTCACCCATCAGGGCACGGCTGGCGTTGTCGTCAACCTCGGGCAGGCCCAGCGCCCCGGCCAGATCGGAGGGCACCACCCCCAGCGGCAGCTTGCCGTCGACCCAGGCCCCGCCCGACGCGGTATAGTGCAGCGCGTAATTCGCCGGCGCGCCATCGTCGAGATAGCTCAGCCCCAGATCGGCCTGATACCCTTCGGGCAGCTGATCGAGCACCGCCCGCGCCGCCTCGCCCTCGGCAGGCGTGCGGGCCACGCCGGCCATCGACATGCGCCGGTCGACCAGCGCCATCGAGCCCTCTTCCAGCATCCGCAGCGCCTGCAGCCCGCGCACCGCTGCATCGCCCCAGGCCGCGTCCGGCGCCCCGGCGCCCAGCGGCAACTCGCCCGCGCCCAGCGCCGCCAGCGCCTCCTGTGCGAGACGGGTCGGCGCATGGCCCTCGACCACCGGCATGGCCCCGTCGAGCCAGTTTACGCGCAACGCATAGGGTTGAATCTGCGGCAGCACCTCAAGGTCGTCCTGCACCAGCCGGCGGCCGCGAACGGCGTCGACAGCAGCGATCAGCCGGTCGTGTTCCCGCGGCCCGTCAGCCAGCCCGGACACCCGGATGTCGCGCCCCGCGACCGAGACCGCGACACCATGAACCGATCCCGCCACGGCCTCCTGCGCCGCCTCGGTCAGAACGGCCTGCATGTGCGGTGCGTATTCCGCGCGCCCCCACCAGCCCAGCCCGACCACGCAGACACCCAAAACCGCCAGACCTGCACCCAACCGCATGGCGAACCTCCGTCGCTCGTCCTCGTTGATCAAGGCCTAGCACAGTCTGCGCGATCCGCCAATTCGCCGCGTCGCGGCAGCGGGCCGGCGGTCCGATCAGCTTTGCAGCATGGACCAGCGTTCGATCAGATCCTGTTGCAGGGTGCGCGCCCGGGCGGTGAAGGTCCGCGTGCCGGCCGGGCGTTCCCGGTCGTCGTCGCGGATCGCCCGGCGGCGCGTCATGTCGGCGCTGACGATCGAAAACACGATCGGCCGGCCGCCCTGCCGATGCGCATAGCCGGTGAGGGCGGACACGAAATTCAGGGTGCCGGTCTTCGCCTGCACCGAGACCGGATGCTGGCGCAATTCGCGCCCCTGCGGATCACGCATCGGATGATCGCGCAGCAGGTCCGGCAGAATCCCCTCGCGCCGAGCACTGAGCATGTATTGGGCCATCGCCCGGGCCGAAACGCGCGAGCCGTCGCCCAGCCCCGAATGGTCGATGAAACCGAGCCCCTGCGCCCCGTGGCGCTGCGCCACCCAGGCATTCATCCGCTCGGCCGAGGGTTCGAGCGTGCGCATCCGTGCCCCGGCGCTAATCGAGGCCGACAAGCCGACGCATTCGGCGGTGAGGTTGGTGGAATAGCGCAGCATGCCGCGCAGGACGCCGGGCAAGGTTTCGGAATGGTGCTCGGCCAGCACCTCGCCCGCGCCGGGGTTGCCGCTGCGCGGGGCCGGCAACCGGCAGCCGCGCGCCTGCATCAGGGCGCGAAACACGTCGCCGGCATAGAGCGCCGGACGCCGCACCGGCAGCCAGCGCGAGCCCGAACTGCCCAGCGCGCTGGCGGCCACTGTCCAGTGCTCGCTATCGCTGCGCAGATCATGGGTATAGACTGGCAGATCGCGGGTGACGGCGCTGATGTCGATCACCGAAACCCGCGGGATCTCCCGGTCCGAGCGGGCATCCATCGACAGAGCGGCGCGGCCGTTCTGGACCTCCCAGACAAAGTTCACCCGGTTGAAGTTCAGGTTGATCCCCGACACCGCCGGGTTATAGCCCGCCTGCTCGGGCTGGGCGCTGTCGATCTGGCGGATTTCCGGCAAGGCGCCGTCATCGACCAGGAACCGCCCCTCGACCCGCCGCAGGCCGCGTTCGATCAGGGCATTGGCCAGCCGCGCCAGATCGTCGGTCTGCAAGACCGGGTCGCCGCCGCCGCGCAGGATCAGGTCGCCGGTCAGCGTCCCGCCCGAGATCGTGCCGCGCGCCTCGACCCGGGTGACAAAGCGGTGCTCGCTGCCCAAGGTGGTCAGCGCATACATCGCCGTCACGGCCTTGGCCGTGCTGGCCGGCGGCAGGCGCAGGTCGGCGCGGTGCTCCTCGATGATCGCCCCGGTTTCGGCATCAAGGGCGATCAACGCCGTCTCGCCACCGACACCGGACCGGGCCAGCAGATCGTCCAGCCCCGCCAGACCCGCCCCTCCGCCAGCACGCGCCGGAACGGTCAGGGCCTCCAGCCCGTCAGGCCGGGCAGGCGGCAAAAGCGAACGGCTGGGTGCATTGGCCAGAACCGGGCCGGCGGCGCTCGCCAGCATCGCGGCCAACAGGTTGCGGCGGCTTAATACGCTGCGGTCCAAAGACATTTCAAAACCCTGACGTCACACAATCGTTGGTCACGCCCTCCGGCAACCAGCTTTGGGCGGCCAGGGGACAGCTTACAGAAAATTCACATGGAAAAACCGGAAAATTCGCGGCAAAGGCTGGGTTTTCGCGCGGTATTCATGGGGCATCGCGAACCGCGCGCAGCGCCGTCGAGGACTCGGGCCGCATCGGCATGTCCAGATAGACCCAGGCCGGCGGCCCCTTGCGGCCCAGCCCGCGCGCCGCCCCCGGCGCCAGCCGCTCGCGGTCGAAACGCCGCGCCGCCGGGCTGCACAGCGCCGCCAGCCGCTGCCCGGGACGGGCCAGAACGGCGACCGGCACGCGCGCCAGAATCGACGGCCAGCGGTCCCATTTGTGAAACCCGGCCAGGTTGTCCGCCCCCATCAGCCAGACGAACCGCACACCCGGATAGGCCCGCTGCAGCGCCGCCAGCGTGTCGGCGGTGGCGCGGGTGCCCAGATGCGCCTCGAGATCGGTGATGCGCACCCGCGGATGGTGCATGATCGCGCGCGAAGCTGCCATGCGCCGCGCGAGCGGCGCCGGCGCATGGGCCTTGATCGGGTTGCCGGGGCTGACCAGCCACCAGACCCAGTCCAGATCCAGCCGCTTCATCGCCTCGCGTGTCAGGTGCACATGCCCGGCATGGGGCGGATCAAACGACCCCCCCAGCAATCCGACCACCTGTCCCGGTTTCGCCCAGGGGCGCCCCATCCTGTTCACTCCCGCGTGATGCGCGCGGCAGATTGCACGGGAATGCATCCGAGGCCAAGGGGCCAACGCCGTTTCCAAACGGCGTCACGCGGCGTCGACGCCGCGTGCTCCGCTCAATACCACTGGTCAGCGACAGCCGACTTGCGCCGCGCCATGAATTCGCGCAGCGCCTCGTCGGTGCCCGGATCCAGATCCGGCGCCTGGTATTCGGCCAGCTGCTTCTTCCACAACCGGTTGGCGCGGGTCGCGCTGTCCTCGCCGCCGGCCTGCTGCCATTTCTCGAAGGGCTCGTTGTCGCTCAACGCGCTGTCCCAGAAGGCGGTTTCGTAATTCGCAAGCGTATGCTGGCAGCCAAAGAAATGGTTGCCCGGCCCGACCTCGGCAAAGGCATCGACCGCCAGCGCGTTGTCGTCGACCTCGACCCCCCTGAGATAGGCGTGCATCGCCCCGCACAGATCCGCGTCGAGGACGAATTTCTCATAGGACATCGACAAGAGGCCATCGAGGAACCCGGCCGAGTGCAGCACATAGTTCGCCCCGCATTGCACGGCGGCAAGCATCGACATCGTGCCCTCCATCATCGCCTGGGCATCGGGCAGCTTCGAGTTGGTGAAATTGCCCGAGCATCTGAGCGGCAGGTTCAGCCGCCGCGCCAGTTGGCCGATGACCATGCTGCCGATCGCCGGCTCGGGCGTGCCGAAGGTGGGCGAGCCCGAACGTAGCGACATCGAGGACAGGAAATTGCCGAACACCACCGGCGCTCCGGGGCGTTCCAGCTGGATCAGCGCGCAGCCGGCCATCGTTTCCGCCAGCGACTGGGCAATGGCCCCCGCCGAGGTCACCGGCCCCATCGCGCCCCCCAGGATAAAGGGCACCAGCACCGTGCCCTGCCCCGCACGGGCATAGGCGCGCATCCCCTTGGTCATCGTCCCGTCCCAGACCAGCGGCGAGTTCACGTTGAAATTGCCCATGATCACGCAATTCTCGTCGGCGAATTCGGCGCCAAAGAGGATGCGGGCCATCTCGATGCTGTCTTCGGCCCGGTCCTCGGCGGTGACGGACCCCAGAAAGGCGCGGTCGGAATACTTGATATGGGCATAGACCATGTCGAGGTGTCGCTTGTTCACCGCGATGTCGGTCGGCTCGCAGATCGTGCCGCCGGAATGGTGCAGCCAGGGACATGACTGCGCAAGTTTCACGAAATTCTCGAAATCCTCGAGCGTGCCGAACCGCCGCCCGCGGTCGAGATCCATCACGAAGGGGCTGCCATAGGCGGGGGCAAAGACCACATTGCGCCCACCGATCCGCACCGCATTCGCCGGGTTGCGCGCGTGCTGGGTGAATTCGGCCGGAGCGGTCCGCAGGATCTCGCGCAGCATGCCGGGCTCAAACCGCACGCGCACCCCGTCGACCCGCGCCCCTGCCTTCTTCCACAGCGCCAGCGCCTCCTCATCGTCGCGGAAATCAATGCCCGTCTCGGCCAGGATCCGGTCGGCGGCGGCCTCGATGCGCTGCAGGCTTTCCTCGCCCAACACGTCATAGGTGGGGATGTTGCGCACGATATAGGGCGCGGCACGGCCCGGGCGGGCGGTGCTGCGCTCGGCGCGGCGGGCGGCGCGGCCGGAACGGGCGCGGGTGGGTTCGGCAAGGGTCATTGTGGTCCTGCGTTGGTCGGAAACGATACCGGGATCGGGGAACGGTAAACCGCCCGCCCGCGGCTGTGACGCGCATAAATTGGGTCGCGATGAATGAGTTTTGCTTATGCCTGTTCCGCGCCGAAAGCCGTCACCAGCCACTCGATGAAGTCGCGCGCGGCCCGCGACGGCGTGCGCGACACCGGCACCAGCAGCAGGTTCGCTTCCTCCGGCACCACCTCCGCCGCGCCCAGCCGGACCAGCCGGCCGTCCTCGAGCATCGGGCCGACCAGCGCCTGCCAGCCCAGCGCAACCCCCTCGCCCGCCATCGCGGAATAAATCGCGTCCGAGTATTGGCTGAAGCGCAGCGCGCTGGGCTGCGACAGCGGCGGCAGGCCCGCCAGATGCGCCCATTTCTTCCAGCTCAGCCACGACGGATCGATCCATTCGCATCCGATCAGCGGCAGTGCGGTCAGCGGTTTCCCCTCGTCCGCGAGGGCCGGGGCGCAGACCGGGAACACCCGTTCCGGCAGGGCCGCAAGGCACCGCGCGCCGTCAAAGGGCGGTTTTCCGAAGTGGATCAGCACGTCGATCGTGTCACGCCGGATGTCAAAGCCCGAATCCTGCGACACCAGCCGCAGCTGAACGTCGGGGTAGGCGGCGCGAAACGCCGGCAGTCGTGGCAACAGCCAGAAATGCGTGAAGGCCAGCGTCGCGCCCACGGTCACGGTTTTCTGCTGCTGCGGCCGGCGCAGCATGTCGAGCGCCTCGGCCACCTGGTCGAAGGCGTCGGTCAGGGTGCGCGCCAGCATCGCCCCCGCGGGGGTCAGTTCGACCTTGCGGTGGCCACGCAGGAACAGGGGGGTGTTGAGGTCGGCCTCGAGCAGCTTGATCTGCCTTGAGACGGCAGCCTGGGTCACGCCCAGTTCCTCGGCCGCGCGGGTAAAGCCCTTGAGGCGCGCTGCCGCCTCGAAGGTTGCCAGCGCCCCGAGCGACGAAACCGAGCGTCTGAACCCCGCCATGCCATGCCCATCCATAAACAAGGATCATGCCAATCTGGCCCAGATTTCCGGTTGTGGAAAGCCCTCTCGGCGGGTCACTCTGGGGCGCAACCACGTGGAAATCCCAATGTCGACCGATCCCCTGCTGCAGCCCTACCGCCTCAAGCACCTGGTGCTGAAGAACCGTATCTTCATCTCGTCGCACGAGCCCGCCTATCCCGAGGACGGGATGCCCAAGGGCCGCTATCGCGCCTATCACGTCGAACGCGCCAAGGGAGGCGTCGCGCTGACGATGACCGCGGGTTCGGCCAGCGTGTCGCGCGACAGCCCGCCGGTGTTCAACAACATCCTCGCCTGGAAGGACGAGGTGGTGCCGCACGTCCGCGAGATGACCGACGCGGTGCACGAACACGGCTGCGCGATCATGATCCAGCTCACCCACCTGGGCCGGCGCACCCGCTGGGACAAGGGCGACTGGCTGCCGGTCCTGTCCCCCAGCCACGAACGCGAACCCGCCCACCGCGCCTTCACCAAGAAGATGGAGGATTGGGACATCGCGCGGGTGATCCGCGACTTTGCCGACGCCGCCGAGCGGATGAAGGCGGGGGGCATGGATGGGGTCGAGTTCGAGTGTTACGGCCATCTGATGGACCAGTTCATCTCGCCGCTGACGAACCAGCTGGATGCGCCCTGGGGCGGCGATCTGGACGCGCGCATGGCGTTTCCGCTGGCGGTGCTCAAGGCCTGCCGCGAGCGGGTGGGCGACGATTTTCTGCTGGGCGTGCGCTATGTCGCGGACGAGCGCCTGCCCGGCGGGGTCGATGCCGGCGAGGGGATCGAGGTCGGCCGGCGATTCAAGCAGTCGGGGTTGGCAGATTTCCTCAACGTGATCCGCGGCCATATCGACACTGACCCGGGGCTGACCGACGTGATCCCGATCCAGGGCATGCCGGCCTCGCCGCATCTCGACTTTGCCGGCGCGGTGCGCGCGGCGGTGGAATTCCCGATCTTTCACGCCGCCCGCGTGCCCGATGTCGCCACCGCGCGCCACGCGATCGCCAGCGGCAAGGTCGACATGATCGGCATGACCCGCGCGCATCTGACCGAACCACATCTGGTGCGCCGGATCGTCGAGAAGCAGGAAGACCGCATCCGCCCCTGCGTCGGCGCGAATTACTGTCTGGACCGGATCTATCAGGGGGGCATGGCCTTTTGCATCCACAACGCGGCATCCGGCCGCGAGGAAACCCTGCCGCAGGAGATCCCCCCCGCACCCGCGCGCAAGAAGGTGGTCATCGTCGGCGCCGGCCCCGGCGGGCTGGAGGCCGCGCGCGTCGCCGGCCTGCGCGGCCATGACGTGACCGTGTTCGAGGCCGCCGACCAGCCCGGCGGCCAGATCCGCCTGACCGCCCAGAGCCCGAGAAAAAGGGAGATGATGGGAATCATCGACTGGCGCATGGCGGAATGTTCGCAGGCAGGGGTTAAATTTCGGTTCAACACCTATGCCGAGGCAGCCGACGTCGTGGCCGAAACCCCCGATATCGTGCTGATCGCCACCGGCGGCCTGCCCTTTACCGACGTGCTCGAGACCGGCAACGATCTGGTGGTGTCGGCCTGGGACATCCTGTCAGGCGAGGTGAAGCCAGGGCAGAATGTGCTGGTGTTCGACGATGCCGGCGACCATGCCGGCATGCAAGCCGCAGAAATGATTGCCGAAACCGGTGCGCATGTCGAGGTGATGACCCCCGACCGGACCTTTGCCCCGGAGGTCATGGGGATGAACCTGGTGCCCTATATGCGCGCCATGCAGCGCCGGGACGTGACCTTTACCGTGACCTGGCGGCTGAAATCCGTGCACCGCGACGGGAATGCCCTGCGTGCGGTGGTGGGGTCGGATTACGGTGACATGGTGCGCGAACGCCGGGTTGATCAGGTCGTGGTGAACCACGGCACGCGGCCGCTGGACGCGCTCTATTTCGACCTCAAGCCGCTGTCGGTGAACCTCGGCGCGCTGGATCACGAGGCGCTGGTGGCGCAGCAGCCGCAGGCGCTGCGGTCCAACCCCGACGGGCAATTCCAGCTGTGGCGGATCGGCGATGCCGTGGCGTCGCGCAACACCCATGCGGCAATCCTCGATGCGCTCAGACTGATGGTGGTGCACTGACGCAAAAATAGGGGCGCCACCGGGCGCCCCTTGATTTCACTCGGCCGCGTGCAGCGGTTTCGGACCGGGTTTGCCGCCGGTTTCCGGCCGCTCCTCGGTCGTTTCGACGGCCGGCGGGGGCGTGTTGTCGGCAACCGCGTCCCAGATGATCTCGGCGTGGCGGACCTTGGACGTGCGCTTGAGCAGCGCGCGGTCGGCGCGTGCCCGGCCCGGCGCCAGCGCCTGCAGCCGCGGGCCGATCGCCAGCACGAACCCCTCGATCCAGATCCGCGCCGCCAGCAGGGCCGGGGTCAGGACCAGCGTCAGCACCGTCGAGATCCCGAGGCCGAAGACCACCGCCGTCGCCAGCGGCTTCCACCACATCGACGTCGGGCTGTCGATCGAATAGCCGCCGTTCACGAAGTCGATCGACAGGCCCAGCATCATCGGTGCAAGACCCGCCATCGTCGTGATCGTCGTCAGCAACACCGGGCGGATCCGCTGTTCGGCGGTGCGCACGATGGCCTCGATCCGCGGCATGTAGCGGATGAACTCCTGATAGGTGTCGATCAGCACGATGTTGTTGTTCACCACGATCCCGGCCAGGGCAACCACCCCGGTCCCGGTCATGATCATCGAGAAGGGCTGCGCCATGACCAGCATGCCGATCAGCACACCGGCGGTCGACAGGACCACCGCCAGCAGCACCAGAACCGAGTTGTAGAAGCTGTTGAACTGCGCCAGCAGGATGATGAACATCAGCCCCAGCGCGGCAGCAAAGGCCTTGCCGAGGAAGGCGCCGGTTTCCTCCTGGTCCTGCTGCTCGCCGGTCCATTCCCAGTCGACGCCCGCCGGCAGCGGCGTGGTGTCCTGCAGCCACTGCGTCAGCGCGGCGATCCGCTCGGAGGCAGTCACCGGCACCAGATGCAGCCCCTGGTCGAGCAGGTCGGCGCGGGCCCGGGTCGCGGCATCGGCGGCGGCGCTGCCGGGCTCGTGCATCCGGGGATCGACCGTCGCACGCGGCACCAGCCGCACGCTGTTGCCGTCGCCATCGTTGACCGACATCATCTCAGGGGCGACGGCTGCCTTGACGTCGAAATAGCGCCGCTCGCCATAGCGGTCGATCGTGCCGCGCAGGGCGACCGGCTCGCGGGTGACGAAATTCGACAGCGGCACCAGCCCCTGCCGGGTCTGCACCCGCAGCGTGTCGAGCGTCGCCAGCAGGCGGTCTTCCTCGGGCAGGCGCACGCGGATCTCGATTTCCTCATCCGAGCTGTCGACGCGCATCGTGTCCAGCATCAGCCCGCGGGTGACCAGCTGGATCATCCCGCCGACCGTCGCCACATCGGCACCATAGCGGCCGGCAGTGGCGGTATCGACGCGGATTTCCCAGTCAATCCCCGGCAGCGGCCGGCTGTCCTCGATATCGACGATGCCGCCGACCTCGTGCATCCGGGCCTCAACGGTCTCGACCGCCGCGCCGAGGACGTCGAAATCCGTCCCGGTCAGACGCAGGTGGATCGGCTTGGCGCTGGCCGGGCCGCCCGACAGGATCATGTATTCGGTGATGATCCCCGGGATCTGGCGGAACTGCGCCTCCATCCGGTCGAGGATCACCTGACCGTGGAGCGCCGGGTCATCGCCGCGCTGATCCCATTGCAGCAACTCGAACTGCACCTGCCCGACGGAATCGCGTGGCGCCTGGCCGCCGCCGGTGTTCTGGCTCAGCCCGCCCGAGCCGCCAAAGGCAAAGCTGGCGGCGACACCGGGTTCGGCCAGCACGATGTCCTCGACCTGGCGCAGCAGATCGTCCTTTTCCGCCAGCGACAGGTTGCCGCGCGCCCGGACATAGACGATGCCCTGCTCGGGCTCGGTCTGAACGAAGAAGTCGACGCCATAGTTGTTTTGCGAGAAATACCAGAACACGCTGCCGACGAAGGCGACGATGGCGGCGGCGGTGACGAAGGGCATCACCGGGTTGCCGACGATCCAGTAGGTCAGCGTTCCGAACCAGGTCCGGCGATAGCCCGACTGCACCGGCCTGGGCTTGGGCAGCGGTTTCAGGGCGGTCAGCGCAATCGACATCCCGCCCGAGCCCAGCATCATCAGCAGCGCCCCCGGAAGGAATGCCGCAACCCCGCCATCGGCCGGCATGCCCAGCGACGCCGGGTTCAGCAGACCACGGGCCCCCAGCAACAGCGCCCCCAGCGCGACCACCATCACCGGCAGGCGCGCAAGCCACGGCAGACGGCGCAGGCGTGTCGCGGTGTTTTCCAGCATCCGGGCGATGCGGCCGAACACCCCGCCCAGCACCGGCAGGAAGATCAGCGCGACGATCAGCGACGAGCTGAGCACGAAGATCAGGGTGATCGGCAGCATGCCCATGAATTCGCCGGCGACGCCGGGCCAGAACAGCATCGGCAGGAAGGCGCAGAGCGTCGTCGCGGTGGACGAGATCACTGGCCAGAACATCCGCTTGGCGGCCTCGACATAGGCGCGCATCGGCCCCTGCCCGTCAGCAATCCGGCTGTCGGCGTATTCGGCGACGACGATGGCCCCATCGACCAGCATCCCCACGGCCAGAATCAGGCCGAACATGACGATGTTTGAGATCGTCACCCCCATCACGCCCAGCAAGATGAAGGACAACAGGAACGAAGACGGGATCGAGAATCCGACCAGCAGCGCGGTGCGCGTACCCAGCGAGGCCAGCACCACGATCATCACCAGCGCAATCGCCGTCAGCACCGAGCCTTCCAGCTGGCTGATCATCGACGCCACCTGATAGCTGCGGTCGAGTGCCGGCGTCACGGTGATCGCGTCCTGCAATTCCTGCGGCCAGGTCGCCACCTCGGCGTCGATTGCGGCGCGGACCTGCTCGACGGTGCCGATCAGGTTGTAACCGCGGCGCTTGACCACCTGCAGCGCCAACGCGGGCGCGCCCTCGAACCGGGCGGTGCCGGTGCGGTCCTGGAAGGTCATGTGGATCGTCGCCAGATCGCCCAGCGTCACCACGCGGTCGCCATTCACCTTGATCGGCAGGTCATAGATGTCGCGCGGATCCTCGAAGCTGCCCGGCAGCGACAGCGAGAACCGGCCGGTTTCGGTCTCGATATCGCCGGCGGCGACCAGTTGGTTGTTGTTCGTCACCGCCGTCAACAGCTCGCCGGCGCTGACGTTGTAGGCTTCAAGCCGCAGCGGGTCGATGATGACCTCGACCATCTCGTCGCGGGTGCCCGCGACATTGGCCGAGAGCACGGCGTCGATCCCCTCGATCGCGGTTTCCAGATCGCGCGCGGCGCGCAGCAGCGTGCGTTCGGGCACGTCGCCGGCCACCGCGACGATGACGATGGGAAACTGCGAGAAGTTGAATTCGTTGATCGTGTAACTGTCGCCGCCTTCGGGGAAATTCGCCGCCGCGCGGCTCATGCGGTCGCGCACGTCGGCAATCGTCGCGTTCTTGTCCCAGTCGAATTCGAATTGCAGCACCACGCTGGCATAGCCCTGCCGCGCGGTGGCCTGCATGTCGGTCAGACCGTCGAGGCCCGACAGCTCTTGCTCCATCGGCCGGATCAGCAGCGTCTCGGCATCGGTGGCCGAAATGCCGGGAAACGGCACCGAGATGAACAGCGCCGGCACCTCGATATCGGGCTCGCCTTCCTTGGGCAGGCTGACATAGGCCAGCGCGCCCGCCGCCAGGGTGAGCACGACAAAGGCCAGCACCATGCGGGCGCGTTGCGCGGCCCAGTCGATCATACCGAGCATCGCGTCACTCCTCGCCGCGCCGGACAACGCGCACTTCGACGCCGTCCGTCACATATTCCTGGCCGACGACGATCACGTCGGCCTCGGCCGGCAGACCCGACACCCAGAACCCCTGCGGCGCATCGCGCAGCACGGTGACCGGGGCAAAGACCGTGTGACTGGTTTCGTCGACCAGCCGCAAGCCCAGCGTGCCATCGTCGTTGATGGTCAGCGCCGATCCCGGGACCAGATGGCCGCGGGTGGCGGTGGCCGAGATCAGCATATCGGCGCTCATCCCCTCGCGGATCTCCAGATCCGGGTTCGGCACCGTGACCTCGACGCGGAAGGTCCGCGTCGCGGAATCCGCCGAACGGGCGAGGAAGGTAACCTGGCCGATCACCTGCTGGCCATTGGACAGCCGCGCGCCGGCCATCGCACCAACCGCCAGCCGGTCGATCTGCGCTTCGGCGGCAAAGCCCACGACCAGCATCGGATCCAGCTGGATCACCGTCGCGCACAGTCCACCGGCGGCCAGGAAGGCCCCGGTCTCGGCCGAATCCGCCTCGAGCACGCCAGCGAAGGGGGCGGTCACCGTCAGGCGGTCCATCTCGGCCTCGGCCGACTGCACCGCGGCATGCGCCGCTTCCAGCCCGGCCCGCGCCCCCTGCACCGCCGCCTCGACGCTCGCCACATTGTTCTGCGCGCTATAGCCGCGCTCGGTCAGCCGCGTGGTGGTGGTCAGGGTCAGCTCGGCCTCGGCCAGCTGCGCCTCGGCCTGCGCGACCTGCGCCTGCGCCTGCGCCAGGGCCGCCGCACGGGTGCCCGGGTCGATCTGGCACAGCAGATCGCCTTCGGCCACCAGGCTGCCGCGCAGCCGGGGCTGGCTGATCACCGGGCCGGTGGTCTCGGCGCGGACCTCGACCTGACGCGAGGCATCGGTCCGCCCGCGCAGCACGATCGCGCTTTCCAGATCCTGTTCGTGGAACCGCTGCACGACGACCGCAAACAGTGCATCCTGCGCGGCAGGATCGGCTGCAGGCGTATCGCCGCCCGCGTTCTGCGCCTGCGCAGGTTCGACCCCCGCCAGCGCCATCAGCGTCTCGCGCTCCATCACAAAGAAATACAGGGAAACCAGCACCAGAGTGGCGGTAACGAGCGGCACCACGCGCATGTCTACTTAACCTTCCGTTTGGCCGTCTGGCCCGGTCACACCACCGGGCGGCCCGAACCTCGACCGTCTTCCTGACCTTTTCAAGGCACAGGATGGGTCCGATTTCGGCGCGCGCCGCCTGTTTTTCAAGGGCTGCGCGCGGATTTGGCGCCCCGGTGGCCAACTTTGCCCCCATACGCCCGAAGCCCCCGCCATGCAATCGCGCAACCGCCGTGCCGCCGCGTAAATTGCAATCGCCCGGTCATGTTTTTCCGCCACCGGGTGCCGGTGCCCCGAAAAGCGGCAAACCCTTGCGCGGGTCCGGCGGGCAGGCTTGGCAAGCGCCGACGCTTCGGGCTATGAGGGGCCACATGGCCCGCCGCAACGGTCGGGCGCGCAGCAACAACAGTGCGGAGGCCCCGGTGAGCAACCCCGAAAGCTTCATCGACGAGGTGAACGAGGAACTCAAGCGCGACCGGCTGTTTGCCTTCATGCGCAAATGGGCCTGGCTGGCGGTGCTGCTGGTGCTGGTGCTGGTCGGCGGCGCGGCCTGGAACGAATGGTCCAAGGCGCAGGAGCGCACCCGCGCCCAGGCCTTTGGCGATGCGATCGTCGGCGCACTGGAAAACGAGGACGTGGCGGCCCGTGCTGGCGCTTTGCGGGCGATTGCGGCACAGGGCGACCAGCAGGGCATCCTGAACCTGCTGCTGGCGGCTTCCGAACTCGAGGCCGGCGACACCGCCGCGGCGATGACGGCGCTGGCCTCTGTCGAAGCCGACAGCACCCTGCCCCAGAGCTATCGCCAGATCGCCGCGCTCAAGCGGGTGATCATCGGCGGTGCCGAGATCCCGATGGCCGAGCGCGAGCAGATCCTGAACGGTCTGGCGGCCCCCGGGCAGGCCTTCCGGCCGCTGGCGCTGGAACAGCTGGCGCTGCTGGCGCTGGAATCCGGCGACCGCGACACCGCACTGAGCCGCGCGCAGGCGCTCTTGCAGGAAGCCGACGTGACGCCGGGGCTGCGCCGCCGGGTGATGCAACTGATCGTCGTGCTGGGCGGCGAGGTGCCCAGCGATCTGGGCTGACCAGGAACCGACCGGGCGCCGCAGGCAACAAGGGGACAGAGCCGTGAGCATGATCAGGACCGCGATGACGATCGGCCTTATGGGCCTGTTGGCCGCCTGCAACCGTGAACACCCCCTCGAAGGCGAGCGCATCGACATCCGCGCGCCCTGGGGCGGCGGCGAGACCGTCGAAAACCGCGTGCTGCCGATCAACCTGCCGGGGCAATCCGTCACCGGCTCTTGGACGCAGCGCCAGGGCACCACCGGCGCCCGGCCGACCAACCCCGCGCTGTCCGCGACCCCGGCACTGGCCTGGTCGACCGCGATCGGCGCCGGCGACAGCCGCCGCGCGCGACTGACCACCGATCCGGTCTCGGCCGGCGGGGTGATCTATACCCTCGACGCCCGTGCCCGGGTGCAGGCGACCTCGGCCGAGGGCGCGGTGCTCTGGGCAACCGACGTCACGCCGCCGCGCGGCGAGCGCGGATCGGCCTCGGGCGGGGCGCTGACCGTGGGCGGCGGGCACGTCTATGTCGCCTCGGCCTTTGCCTTTGTCGCCGCCCTTGACGCCGCCACCGGCACCGAGGTCTGGCGCACCGATTTCGACGCGCCGCTGACCGGCTCGCCGGCGGTGGACGGAAACCATGTCTATGTCACCGCCGTCGACAGCACGCTGTGGAGCCTCGACGCCGCCACCGGCCGCATCGAATGGACCCTGCCGGGCACCCCTTCGCCGGAAACCGTCGCCCGCGGCTCGGCCCCGGCGATTGCCGGCGATCTGGTGGTCTTCCCGACCCAGGCCGGCGAGCTGACGGCAGTGCGCCGTTCGAACGGGGCTGCGGCCTGGACGACCATCGCCGGCGGCCGGCGCACGGGCATGGCGCTGGCGTCGATCTCGGCGCTGACGGGCGACCCGGTGGTTGACGGCAACCGCATCTATGCCGCCAACCAGTCGGGCCGGGTGTTCGCGCTGGATGCACGCAGCGGCGAAACCATCTGGTCGGTGGCCGAAGGCGCCTATGGCCCGGTCTGGCCGGTCGGCGGCTCGGTGTTCCTGGTGTCCGACCAGAACCACCTGATCCGCCTCGATGCCCGCGACGGCAGCGTGATCTGGTCGCATCCCCTGCCCCTCTACACCACCGACCGCGTGCGCCGCCAGCTGGCGATCTATCCGCAATACGGGCCGGTGCTGGCAGGTGGGCGGCTGTGGGTGGCCTCGGGTGACGGGCTGCTGCGCGGCTTCGACCCGGCCTCGGGCGAGGTTGTCGCACAGGCCGAAATTCCCGGCGGCGCGGCCTCGGCGCCGATCGTCGTGAACCGCACGATGTATATCCTTAGCCGCGAAGGCAATCTGCTGGCCTATCGCTGAGCCCCGCGTCCGGCTTTACAAGTCCCGCGCCGACGCCTATGTCGGCGCCTTCTGACGCGCCGATCTGATCGCGGAGGCCGCAATGAGCTTCACCCTGGCCCTGGTGGGTCGCCCCAACGTGGGAAAATCCACGCTGTTCAACCGTCTGGTTGGCAAACGCCTGGCGCTGGTCGACGACCAGCCGGGCGTGACCCGCGACCTGCGCGAGGGCGACGCCCGGCTGGGCACGCTGCGCTTTACCGTGATCGACACGGCGGGGCTGGAGAACGTCACCGACGACAGCCTGCAGGGCCGCATGCGCCGCCTGACCGAACGCGCGGTCGAGATGGTCGACGTCTGCCTCTTTATGATCGACGCCCGCGCCGGGATCACCCCCGCCGACCAGATCTTTGCCGATATCCTGCGCCGCCGTGCCAAGCATGTGATCCTCGCCGCCAACAAGGCCGAGGGCAACGCCGGCGAGGGCGGGTTCCTGGAAGCCTATTCGCTGGGCCTGGGCGAACCTGTGCGGCTGTCGGCGGAACATGGCGAGGGTCTGGACGAGCTGCACCACATGCTGATCCCGCTGGCCGCGACCTTTGAGGAACGCACCCAGGCCGAAGCGCCGTTGACCGATGTCAGCATCGACGAGGACAGCGAGGACGACAACACCGAAGGCGGCGACGAGACCCCCGACTGGGCCCCCACCGAAAAGCGCCCGCTGCAGGTTGCGGTGATCGGCCGTCCGAATGCCGGGAAATCCACGCTGATCAACAAGATCATCGGCGAGGACCGGCTGCTGACCGGCCCCGAGGCCGGCATCACCCGCGATTCGATCAGCCTGCCCTTTACCTGGGGCGGCACGCCGATGCGGCTCTTCGACACCGCGGGGATGCGCCGCAAGTCGCGCGTCACCGACAAGCTGGAAAAGCTCAGCGTGGCGGACGGGCTCAGGGCGGTGAAATTCGCCGAAGTGGTCGTGGTGCTGCTGGACGCGGCGATCCCCTTTGAGACGCAGGATCTGCGCATCGCGGATCTTGCGGAACGCGAGGGGCGCGCGGTCGTCGTCGCGGTCAACAAGTGGGATCTCGAAGACGACAAGCAGGACAAGCTGAAAGAGCTGCTGGCGGCCTTTGAGCGGAACCTGCCGCAGCTCAAGGGCGCGCCGCTGATCACCGTTTCGGCCAAGACCGGCCGGGGTCTGGACCGTCTGCACGACGCCATCGTCAAGGCCCATGCGATCTGGAACCGCCGGGTCGGCACCTCGCGGCTGAACCAATGGCTGGTGGCGATGACGGAATCGCACCCGCCCCCTGCCCCGGGCGGCCGCCGCATCAAGCTGCGCTACATGACCCAGGCCAAGACCCGCCCGCCAGGGTTCGTCATCAAGTGCTCGAACCCCGAGGATCTGCCCAAGGCCTATGAGCGGTATCTGGTCAACGGGCTGCGCCAGAGTTTCGACATGCCAGGCACACCGATCCGGTTGTATCTGCGCGACTCGTCAGACCAGAATCCCTATAAGGCGCGCAAGAAACCATCGCATTCCCAGCTGAAAAAACACCTGAAGCCCGGGCGGTGACGGCGTGTCGGGGGCTCCTCGCCCCTGTCGCCAAGGGGGGGGGCACGCCCCCCTTGGGAAACCCCGTGCGTATTTGCGGCAAGATGAAAGGGCGCGACGTCGCCCGGTCGTTGCGAATGCAATGTCTTGATTCAGGTCAAGGTGCGGGGCGCGAATCGCGCGCAGGATGGCGGCGTATGATTTGATCGGAGCGCCTGTCATGGGACTTTTCGCCAAACTCGACCGCCACGCGGATCTGATGAACCGGATGGCCGAGACCGTCCACACCGACCTGTCTGGGGCCTTGGCCCGGGAATCGCTCAGCGCGCAGGAGTTGCGTAACGCGATCATGGCCTGCGTCGGCTGCGAGGGCGGCAGCCAGTGCCCCGACTGGCTGGACAGGCACGCGGACGGAGCCGAAGACGCCCCGTCCTATTGCCGCAACCGCGCCGTTTTCCATCGGTTGAAGGAAGCCGTCTGAACCGGACGGCTCTTGGCGCGGCAAAGCTGCTCGCGGGGCGGGAGCATCCGCCTCACGCGGCGGGTTACCGGATTTTCAGCGTCGCCAGACCGATCAGCGCCAGAACCAGCGAGATGATCCAGAAGCGAATCACGATCTGAGGCTCGGCCCAGCCGCGTTTCTCGAAGTGATGATGGATCGGCGCCATCAGGAACACCCGTTTGCCGGTGCGCTTGAAATAGGCGACCTGGATGATGACGCTCAGCGCCTCGACCACGAAGAGGCCGCCGACGATTGCCAGCACGATCTCATGCTTGATCGCCACAGCGATCGCGCCCAGGGCCCCGCCCAGCGCCAGCGACCCGGTGTCGCCCATGAACACCGCCGCCGGCGGCGCGTTATACCACAGGAACCCCAGCCCGCCCCCGGCCAGCGCGGCGGTGAAAACCAGCAGCTCGCCGGTGCCGGGGACATAGTGCACGCCCAGGTATTCCGCAAAATTCAGGTTGCCGACGAAATACGAGATCAGCCCCAGCGTGCCCGCTGCGATCATCACCGGCATGATCGCCAGACCGTCCAGCCCGTCCGTCAGGTTCACCGAATTGGCCGCGCCGACGATCACGAACATCGCGAAGGGCACAAAGAACCAGCCGAGGTCGATCAGCACTTCCTTGAAGACCGGCAACGCCAGTTGTCCGGTCAGATCCGCCGGATGCAGCAGCATCGCCGCGACTGACGCGGCCAGCGCGATCAGAAAGCCCAGCCCCAGCCGCACCCGCCCCGGCACACCCTTGTGGTTCGACTTCGACACCTTGGCGTAATCGTCGGCAAAGCCGATCAGGCCGAACCCCAGCGTCACGCCCAGAACGATCCAGACGAAGCCGTTGTCCAGCCGTGCCCAGAGCAGCGTCGACACCGTCAGCGCCGACAGGATCAGCAGCCCGCCCATCGTCGGCGTGCCCTTCTTGGTCAGCAGATGCGATTCCGGCCCGTCCTCGCGAATCGGCTGGCCCTTGCCCTGGCGCTTGCGCAGGAAGTCGATCAGCGGCTTGCCAAAGACAAAGCCGAAGATCAGCGCGGTGAAAAACGCCGCGCCGGCCCGCACGGTGATGTAGCGAAACAGGTTGAAGCCGATGAACGTCTCGGAATATTCGGCGAGCCAATACAACATCCGCTAGTCTCCGCTGGTGTCGTCCGTCACGGGATGGCCGAGATTGCGCAGCGCATCGACCACGCGGGACACATAACTGCCTTTCGAGCCCTTCACCAGCACCACGTCGCCCGGACGCACCAGCCTATGCGCCTTGGCGCCAAGATCCTCGGCCTGCGCACAGCATTTGCCGCGCTTGGCGTCAGGCAGGGCCTGCCAGAGTTCGGCCATGCGCGGCCCGACGGTGTGCACGATCTGCGCCGCGGCGATCCCCGGATGGCCGGCAATGGCGCGGTGCAGCGCGATCTCGTCGGGGCCCAGTTCCAGCATGTCGCCGAGGATCGCGATACGGCGCCCGCCGGGGCCCGGCTGCGAGACGGCCAGCACATCCAGCGCCGCGGCGAGCGAGGCCGGGTTGGCGTTGAAGGCGTCGTCGATCAGGGTGAAGCGGGCATCCGTCGCCGGATCGAGGACCAGAACCTCACGCTGACCGCGCCCTGCGGGCGGGCGCCAGCGGCCCAGCGCCTGCGCGGCCAGGGCCAGATCAAGGTCGAGCGCCTTGGCGACCGCCAGGCACCCGATCGCATTCATCGCGAAATGGGGGCCGGAATCGACCAGCCGGACGTGATAGGTTTCGCCCTCAACGGCGGCGCTGGCAATCAGCGTCGAATTGGTCTGACGTATGGATGTCAGACCAATTTCTCCGGCTTTCCCGAAGCTCAGAGCCCGGTGCTCCTGCGCCGCCTTGGCCAGAATCGGCGCAACTGTCAGATCCGATGGAAAGACTGCGATTCCATTGGGTTGCAGGCCAGAAAATATGTCAGACTTTTCATGGGCGATGCCGTCGAGCGTGCCGAACGCCTCAAGATGCGCAGGCGCGACGGTGGTGATCATCGCAACATCCGGGCGAGTCAGAGCGGCCAGCGGCGCGATCTCGCCCGGGTGGTTCATGCCGATTTCGACGACTGCGAAATCGGTCTCGCGCGGCAATCGCGCGAGGGTGATCGGCACCCCCCAGTGGTTGTTGAAACTGGCCTCGGCGGCATGCACCGTGCCGAACGCGGCCAACATCTCGCGCAGCATTTCCTTGGTCGAGGTCTTGCCCACCGATCCGGTGACACCGATGACGCGGGCGGTGCTGCGGGCGCGTCCGGCGGCCCCGAGCGCGGTCAGCGCGGCCAGCACATCCTCGACCACCAGGCAGGGGCCGGTCACCCCTTCGGGGACATGATCGACCAGCGCCGCCGCGGCCCCCTTGTCAAAGGCCTGGGCGACAAAGTCATGCCCGTCGCGGGCGGCCTTGAGCGCCACGAACAGATCGCCCGGCCGCAGCGAGCGCGTGTCGATCGAAAGCCCGGTGGCGGCAAAGGGCGCGGTGGCCTGTCCGCCGGTCGCGCGCTCTGCCTCGGAATGGGTCCATAGGGCCGTCATGTCAAAGCTTTCCGTCCAGCGCCGCCACAGCAACGCTGGCCTGTTCCAGATCGTCGAAAGGATAGACCACGCCGGCGATGGTCTGGCCGGTCTCATGCCCCTTGCCAGCGATCAACAAGGCGTCCCCCGGCTCCAGCGCATCCACCGCCCTGAGGATGGCCTCGGCACGATCGCCAACCTCGGTCGCGTCGGGGCAAGATGTCATTATTTCTGCTCGAATAGTCGCCGGAACCTCGCTTCGCGGGTTGTCGTCTGTCACAAATACAACATCTGCGTTTTCCACCGCAGCCTTGCCCATCAGCGGTCGCTTGGTCTTGTCGCGGTCACCACCGGCCCCCAGCACGACGATCAGCCGCCCCATCACATGCGGCCGCAGCGCCCTGAGCGCGGTTTCCACCGCCGCCGGCGTATGCGCGTAGTCGACGAACACCGGCGCACCGTTGCCCCGGGTCGCCGCCAGCTGCATCCGACCGCGCACGCCCTGCAACTGCTCCATCGCCGCAATCGCGGCACCGGCCTCGGACCCGGTGGCCAGCACCAGCCCCAGCGCGACCAGCGCATTCGCGGCCTGGAACCCGCCGACCAGCGGCAGATGCACCTGATGCGCCTGCCCTTTCAGCGAAAACCGCAGATCCTGTCCGCGGGTCGAAAATCGCTGCGCCAGCATGCGCAATTCGCATTCGGCACCCTGCCCGACCCGGATCACCGGCTGTTCGACCTCCTGCGCCAGACGGGCGCCCCAGGGATCGTCGGTGTTGATCACCGCGATGCCGTCCTCGGGCAGCAGGCGATGGAACAATCCAGCCTTGGCCTGGAAATAGGCCTCCATCGTCGGGTGGTAATCGAGGTGATCCTGGCTGAGGTTGGTGAACCCCGCGGCCGCCAGCCGCACCCCTTCGAGCCGCCGTTGATCCAGCCCGTGCGACGAGGCCTCCATCGCCGCATGGGTCACGCCCTCGGCGGCGGCCTCGGCCAGCAGGCGCTGCAGGGTCACCGCGTCGGGGGTGGTATGGGCGAGCGGGGTCTCCCACGCGCCCTCGACGCCGGTGGTGCCGACATTGATCGCCGCATGGCCCAGCTGCGTCCAGAGCTGGCGGGCGAAACTGGCGACCGAGGTCTTGCCGTTGGTGCCGGTCACCGCGACCATCACTTCGGGCTGCGCACCAAAGAACAGCGCCGCCGCCATCGCCAGAGCCGAGCGCGCATCCTCGGCCACGACCAGCGCGGCACCGGGATGCCGGGCCAGGGCCTCGGCAGCCAGTGCGGCCCCGGCGCGATCGGTCAGAATGGCACTGGCGCCCATGCGCAGCGCCGGGTCGATGAACTCGGCCCCGTGCACGCGCGTTCCGGGCAGGGCCGCGAACAAAGTGCCGGGCCGAACCGCGCGGCTGTCCAGCGTGATCGCCGTCACGCGGGCCCGGGCGTTCCCGCTGCGGGCCGTCAGACCCAGTTCTGCAAGGCTCTTCGCGTCACTCATCCCAACCCCCTGCCGGCGCCAGCGGTTGCCTAGCGCAGCCGCAGGGCCGCATCAATCTCTGACTCGTCCTCGGGGCGCATTCCCATCACCGGGGCGATCCGGCGGATGATCTCGGCGGCGACCGGCACCACGGTCCAGCCCGCCGTGCGGCGGTTCTCGCCAGCGGCCATCACCTCGGGCTCGACCATCGTCACGACGACAACATAGCGCGGGTCCGTCATCGGGAACCCGCCGGCAAAGGTGGCGACCACGCGGTCGTCGTAATAGCCGCCGTCGGGGCGTGGCCGATCGGCGGTGCCGGTCTTGCCGCCCACCGCATAACCGTCGACCTGCGCGAACGAGGCCGTCCCGCGCGTCACCACCGAGCGCATCAGCGAGCGCATGATCCGCGAAGTCTCGGCCGAGATCAGCCGTTCGCCGGTGGTCGCATCCGGGCGGCGCACCAGGGTCGGCACCACACGATAGCCGCCGTTGATCAGCGCGGCATAGCCGGCGGCCAGATGCACCGGGGTGATCGCCAGCCCGTGACCATAGGAAATCGTCATCGCCGAGAGTTCCGACCACCGTTCGGGGAACTGCGGTCGCACGCGGGTGACCTCGGACAGTTCCAGCGACAACGGTTCGAGGAACCCGAACCGGCGCAGGAAATCGCGCTGGCGCTCGGGGCCGATCATCTCGGCCAGGTGGGCAGTGCCGATGTTCGAGGAATGGACAAAGACGTCCTCGACCGAAAGCCGCGCGCCGTAATCGTGGAAATCCTCGATCGCATAGCCGGCGATGCGCAGCGGGCCACGGGTATCAACCATCGTTTCCGGTCCGACCAGACCGAGGTCGAGCGCCTGCGCGACGGCAAAGGACTTCATCACCGAACCGAGTTCATAGACCCCCTGCACCGCGTGGTTGAACAGCGGATGGTCGGCCGGATCACCGCTCAGGGGCGGTGCCGGGCGGTCGTTGGGGTCGAAATCGGGCAAGGACGACATCGCCACGATCTCGCCGGTGTGGGCGTCCATGACAATCGCGGTGCCGGCGCCCGCATGCAGCATGGTGATGCCGCCGCCCAGAACCTCCTCGACGATCGCCTGCACGCCCAGATCCAGTGACAGCGTCAGCGGGACATCGACCAGATCCGGGTCGCGCAGCCGCGCGTCCATCCGGTGCTCGATCCCGGCGGTGCCGACGATCTCGGCGGCGGTGACGCCTTGCTGGCCAAAAGCCGCGCCGCCCAGCACATGCGCGGCCAGGGTGCCGTTGGGATAGAGCCGCATCTCGCGCGGGCCCAGAAGCAGGCCGGGTTCGCCAATATCGTGCGCGGCCTGTGCCTGTTCCGGCGACAGGCGCGAGCGGATCCAGACAAAGCTGCGGTCGGGGTCGGTCAGACGTGCGGCAAGGCGGTCTTCGTCGAGGTCGGGAAAGATCCGCGCCAGCTCATGCGCGGCGCGCGCCCCGTCGATCATATAGCGCAGCTCGGCATAGAGCGAATTGGTCACCAGGTTGGTCGCCAGCACCCGGCCGTTGCGATCGAGGATCGTCGCCCGGTCACCGGCGATATTCTCGCCCTGATACACCGGGGGTTCGATCACCGGACTGGCCGCCAGCATCCCCATCCGCGCGCCGATCATCGCGTAACCGGCCAGAAAGAACGCCGCCAGGAACAGCAGACGCCATTCCGCGCGGCGCCGGCCGGCATCGCGGGCCTGTTCGCGGCGCAGGCGCAGGTTCTCGCGCTCGATGGGGCTGGGGTTGCGGCCCTGGGCGCGGGCGTCGAGGATACGCGCCAGCGGGCGCAGCGGGGTGCGGATCACAGCGCGTCCTCCGAGCGGGAAGCAGGAAGCGGATAGCCGATCTCGTCAATGGTGCCGAACTGCCCGCCCACCAGTGGCAAGAGGCCGAGACGGGCGAAATTCATGTCGGCCAGCGCGCGCAGCCGTTCCGGGCGGTTCAGATAGGCCCATTCCGCCTGTTGCACGCCCAGCGCCTCGCGCAGGCTGCGGATTTCGGCGCGCAGCTCGCGCACGGTGTTCTTGGCCTCCTGGGTGCGGTGGTTCTGACCATAGGCCCAGATCGCCAGCCCGATCACCGCAAAGGCCGAAAGCACATAGAACAGGCTGCGCATCAGCGTCCTCCTTTCAGGGCAAGGCGCGGCAGCCCCAGCCCGTCGCGGTCGGCCGGCCCGGCCGGCGCATCGGTGCGCCGCGCGACACGCAACAGCGCCGAGCGCGCGCGGGGGTTCGCGGCGCATTCGGCCTCGTCGGGGCCGATGGGTTTGCGCGTCACCAGGTCAAAGCGTGGCGCCTCGGCGGCGGCAAGCGGCGCGTGCCGGCTGCCCTGCCCGGCACGACCCGCGCGTTGCTGCATGAAGCGTTTGACGATCCGGTCCTCGAGCGAATGGAAACTGACCACCGCCAGCAGCCCACCGGGCTTCAGCGCGCGTTCGGCGGCCTCGAGCCCGTCGGCAAGTTCGTGGAATTCGGCGTTCACCGCGATCCGCAGTGCCTGGAAGCTGCGCGTGGCGGGGTGGCTTTGCCCCGGTTTCGGGCGGGGCAGGCACGAGGCGACGATCTCGGCCAGTTTCAGCGTGGTTTCAATAGGTTCCACCGCTCGCGCCGCGACGATCGCGCGGGCGATCCGCCGCGAGGCGCGCTCCTCGCCGTAATGGAACAGAATGTCGGCCAGTTCGGTGTCGCTGGCGTGGTTGACCAGATCGGCGGCCGAGATACCCTCCTGGCTCATCCGCATGTCCAGCGGGCCGTCCCGGGTGAACGAAAACCCGCGCTCGGCCATGTCGAGCTGCATCGACGAGACCCCGAGATCCAGCACCACGCCATCGAGCGGCTCGCCCGCCAGCGTATCAAGATCCGAAAACGTGCCCTGCACCACCCGCAGCCGGTCACCCCAGGCGCGCCCCCACTCGGCGGCCATCGTCAGCGCCAGCGGGTCGCGGTCGATGCCGATCACCCGGTCGGCGCCGGCCTGCAAGAGGCCCCGCGTGTAGCCACCGGCGCCCAGTGTGCCGTCCAGCCAGACACCCGCCACCGGCGCCACTGCGGCCAGAAGGGGGCCGAGGAGCACGGGGATATGCGGGGCGTCTGGTGTGTCGGCGGCCATCGTCCTTCAGTCTTCGTCGTCGTCGATATCCGGGATCATCGCCAGCACCGCGCCATCGTCCTGCGCGTCCAGCCAAGAGTCGAAATCGTCGGCCGCGGCGTCACGCACGGCATTCGCCTTCATGATGTGGAACTGGTCGCCCAGACCGATGAACCGCACCTTGTCGGTCAGGCCCAGGCGCTCGCGGTGCTGCAGCGGCAGCAGCACGCGGCCATCTTCGAGGATCTGCGCCGGGAAGGCGCGGCCGAAATACAGCATCTCGGCGCGCTGACGGTCGGGCGTGCCGCGCTTCATCTTCTCGATGCCGCGGGTGATCTTCTGGTATTCGTCCATCGGGTAGCATTCGAGCTTGGTCCAGTTGGCCCCGCCGTGCACCACCATGAAGCTGGGGCGCAGGCCTTCGGTCCATTTCGGGTCGCGCGCCTGGACGACGGAACGGATCGGCCACGGAACGGACACACGGCCCTTTCCGTCGATCGCCTGTTCGTAGTCGTCGTAGAACTTCTCGACCACCGACCGTCTCGCTCTCTTGCCCCATCAGCGGGGCCCCGGAACGAAAAACGGCGGTCGGGTTGCTGCCACTACCCGAACCGCCGCCCTCGTTCCCATCTCTGGGCTGTCTGACTGCGCCGACCACCTGGGGGGGGGGATTGGTGCTGCTCGCCGGCGTGTCAGATCTCTCTTCGGTATCGCGGGGTGCCTGTATGAAACTGCCTGTTTCTTTGTTTTTTGGTCCGCTGCTCCGTGAGTGAATGTTTGTCATGGGAGCCGATGGCACACAAGCCGGAATCTGATCCAACTTTAACGGAATTTTGGGACCGCATGGCAGATTCGACCGCTATATCCTGTCTGGAAGACACACCAAACGCTATATATTGACGCCTATTGCCTTACATTTACCAGATGATGATGTGCCATCCAGTGCTATTCAGTGCCTGGAAAAATCCACGCCAAGCCATCCCTGTGGTAACACAGCAACACGCAACCGTTATCTCGCCTCGCAAGGCATGATTCTGCGCCACAGATCCCCACGAGGCAAGCCCTCTGCCTCGTCGCAACCCCCGCCACGCCGATCGATTCCCGGCGGCCAGGCACGGTGCCAGCCGCGCCCATTCGCAGAAACCCGGCGCCGGTCACCTCTGGCGCGCAGCAAAAACCCCCGGCGCCGCGCGGGCGCCGGGGGCGAAAACCGGATGCGCCGGGCTCAGGCCAGAACGTCGATCAGCCGCCGCGCGATCCGGCGATAGGCCTCGGCCATCGGGCTGTCGGTCGCCGCGACCGGCACCCCGCCATCGCCCGACAGCCGCACCTCGACCGCCAGCGGCAGCGCCCCCAGGAAGGGCAGGCCCTGTTTCTCGGCCTCGGCCTTGACCCCGCCCTCGCCAAAGATCGGCTCTTCATGCCCGCATTTCGGACAGACAAAGGTCGACATGTTCTCGACCAGCCCCAGAACCGGGGTCTTCAGCGTCTCGAAAGCCTTGAGCGCGCGCCGCGCATCAAGCAGCGCCACGTCCTGCGGCGTGGAGACCACGATCGCGCCGGTCACCTTGAACTTCTGGCACAGGGTCAGCTGCACGTCGCCGGTGCCCGGCGGCATGTCGACGATCAACACATCCAGATCGCCCCAGGCGACCTGCGTCATCAACTGCTGCAGCGCGCCCATCAGCATCGGCCCGCGCCAGATCAGCGCCTCGTCCTCGGGCAGCATCAACCCCAACGAGATCATCCGCACCCCGTGGGCGACCGGCGGGATGATGATCTTGCCGTCGGGGGACGAAGGGCGCTTGGTCACACCCATCATCCGCCCCTGGCTTGGACCATAGATGTCGGCATCGACCAGACCGACCCTCCAACCCTCGCGCGCCAGCGCCACCGCGAGGTTCGACGAGACGGTGGACTTGCCCACGCCCCCCTTGCCCGAGCCGATCGCCAGGATGCGCTTGACGCCGGGCACCTCGTTAGGGCCGGGCGTGGGGTGACGACCGATCGACAGCGACGGCGGCTCGCCCTTGGCCGCCGGGGCCTTGGCCGCGGGGCCATGCGCGGTCAGCGCCACACTGACCCGCTCGACCCCCGGCAGGGCCGCGACCGCCGCCTCGGCCTGGGCACGCACCGGCTCCAGCGCGCGCGCGGCATCGGGGGTTTCCGTCTCCAGAACAAAGCGCACCTGCCCGCCCTCGACCACCAGCGCGCGCACCAGGTCGCGGCTGACGAGATCGCCCCCCCCTGGCACGGCGATTCGGGCAAGGGCCGCGAGAACGGTGTCGCGGGTGGGCGCGGGGGTCGGGGCCATCGAGGTCATCTCCTGTTCGGGCGGCGCTGCGCTCTAAGCTGTGCGTCTTTGCTGTCAAGGCAAGGGCACGCGCGTGTGAACACGCATGACCTTTCGTTGCATCGCTTTGTCTAACCCCTGCGCAGTCCTTTGCCCAGATGATCAAATCCTATGCGAAGCCCTTGATCCGCCGCCAAAGTTTACCTTACGTCGCCATGACGTTTCTGCATAGCGGCATTGATCACGCAAGGGATTGTGCAACTGCAGCATTGAGGCCATCTTGGGTTCAACGCAGCGGGAAACGAAAAAAACCGCGGCAAGACGACGATAGAGAGACACGATCATGGCCTACGCCAACACCCATTCGCATCGCGCCCCCGGCCTCTTCGCCGGGATCGCCGATACCTTCGCCGGCCTGCGTGCCGCCTGGGATCGCTCGCGGGTCTACATGCGGACCTATAACGAGTTGAGCGCCCTGAGCACCCGCGAACTGGCGGATCTGGGCATCAGCCGCTCGATGATCACCCGCCTCGCCTATGAGGCCGCCTACGGCCGCGACGCCTGAGGCAGAATTTCCGGGCCATGCGTGGCCCGCGACCAGAACGACGGCCCCTCCTCCTCCCTGGGCCGATCGTGCAAGGAACCGCCGCTCTCCTCCTCCCTGCGGCCGTTCCGACAAGTTGCTGAGGCCCTCTCCTCCTCCCTGGGCCGGAAAGCACTCGCGCGCGGTTGCCCCCTCCTCCTCCCTGGGCAACCGCGCCTCGAATTCGGGGCCGAAAGCCCCAACGGGATGCGAATGCCGGGATCCTCCTCCCTCCGGTGTTCGTGCGTGGCGCGGCAGCCGTCCTCCTCCCTGGCTGCCGCGCCCCCAACCCCAAAACGAGGGTCCGACCTCCTCCCCGGACCCCGTTAAAGAGCGCGGCTGCCCCCTCCTCCTCCCTGGGCAGCCGCGCTTTTTCCATTTCGGCTCGCATTTCGACTGATGCGATCGGCACGAAAAAAGGGGGCAAAAGCCCCCCTTGTCGACACGCAGCACGGCCCCGGTTTCAGGCCTCCCCGACTCAGGCGTCGTCGTCTTCTTGCATCCGTCCGTCCGCCTCCTCGTCTGCCTCCTCGCCGCGGAACCCCAGGGCGACGACGTATTTCTCGGAGGAATCCGAGCGCGAGGCCGGTGGTTTCACGTTATGGACCTTGGCAAAGCGTTGCTTGAGCAGGTGCATCAGGTCACCTTCGGCCCCGCCGGCCAGCACCTTGGCGACAAAGGTTCCGCCCGGCGTCAGCACGTCGAAGGCAAAATAGGCCGCGTGTTCGCACAGGGTGATGATCCGCAAATGGTCGGTCTGCTTGTGCCCGGACGAGGCCGCGGCCATGTCCGACATCACCACATCCGCCTGCCCGCCCAGCCAGTCCTTGACCTTGTCGTCGGCGCCGTCCTCGAGGAAATCGAGGACATGCGCCTCGGCCCCGGCCAACGGCTCGACCTCCTGCAAATCGACACCCAGAACCGTGCCCACGCGCTTGCCCTTCTTGGCGCCCAGCGCGTTGACCCGCTCGACCGCCACCTGCAGCCAGCCGCCCGGCGCGCAGCCCAGGTCGACGACCCGGGCGCCCGGCACCAGAAACCGGAACTTGTCGTCCAGCTCGACGATCTTGAAGGCCGCGCGCCCGCGCATCCCCTCGCGCCGCGCGCGCGCGACGTAGGGATCGTTGAGCTGCCGCTCCAGCCAACGTGTCGAGCTGAGCTTGCGCCCCTTGGCGGTCTTGACCTTGACCTTCAGGTCGCGCTGACCGCGCCCCGAGGTTCCCTTTGCCGGCGGTTTCGCCATGCCCTGTCCTTCTATAGTCCCTGCAACACGCCGTCGTGGCTCATCTGCGCATACAGCAACCCTTCGCGCAGGCCGCGGTCGGCGACCGACATCACATCCGTGGGCCAGACCCGCATCAACGCCTGCAGGATCGCCGCGCCGGACATGATCAACCCGTGACGCTCGCGCCCGATGCGCGGATCGGTGCGCCGCCCTTCGGGGCCCAGCGCCAGGTAATCGCGGATCACCTGGTCGATCTGCGCCGACGTCATCGTCAACCCGTCGACCTTGTTGCGATCATACCGCTTCAGCCCCAGATAGGACGCAGCGACCGTGGTCACCGTGCCCGAGGTGCCGATGATCTGGAAGCCTTCGCGCGGGGCCGGGTTCTGATAGGGCGAGAAATTGTGCAGCTGCTCTTCGAAATGCCAGCTCATCAGGGCAAACCGGGCGGCATCGTCCTCGACATCGGTGAACTGCTCGCGCAGCGTCGCGACCCCCAGCGGCACGCTGATCCAGTCGATGACCCGCGGCTGACCGGGCCGGTGCGGCACCGCTGACGGGGCGTCGAGCCCCAGCTTGACCGTCAGGATCGCCGCGCGGCGCTGGTCGGGTGGCACCTCGGCCAGGTCGATCCACACCAGTTCCGTAGAGCCGCCGCCGATGTCGATCACCAGCAACTGTTCGGTCTGCGCCGAAACCAGCGGTGCGCAGGAAATCACCGCCAGCCGCGCCTCTTCCTCGGCCGGAATGATTTCGAGCCGCAGCCCGGTTTCGCGCTGGATCTTGCGGATGAACTCGGCAGAATTGCGTGCCCGGCGGCAGGCCTCGGTCGCCACCAGCCGCATCCGGCCAACGTTGTGGTCATCCAGTTTGCGCCGGCAGATCCGCAGGGCCTGAACCGTGCGCGCCATCGGCCCAAACCCCAGCCGGCCCGTCGCCTCGAGCCCGGTGCCGAGCTCGACGGCCCGGGAAAAGCTGTCGATGACCTCAAACTGCGTGCCCTTGGGGCGCGCAATGAGCATGCGACAACTGTTTGTGCCCAAATCGAGCGCGGCGTAAAGCCCCGCCCCTTCGGGCCTGGTCTGGCGCTTCGGCTCTTGCCCGGACGGAGTCCGCCCTCGTCTCGGCGGTCTCGACGGATTCGGCTGCGCCGCCGCGCCTGCGGGACGCTCGGGCGTCATGGCCGCCCTCCATTTCGTGTTACCCTTACCGTAGTGTGCGCGGGGCACTGGCGCAAGGCGTCATAGTGTCCAAGCCCCCGACCCCCGGGCGACCGCCTTCGGCAATTTCGCGCCGACCCGGCGCAGGACACACCATATCTTGAACGAAGTTGATTTGGAGCAGAGCGGAAAATCTGCGATAATCTCAATATTCCGATGCGATTTCAGGCGAGCGATATCCGCACGCCATCCACGACAACGGAGCAGGAACATGGGACGCCGAATCGTTTCCGTCATTGCCGTTCTCACCGCGTTTTCCTCCACCCCGGCGCTGGCCACCGGGCCAATCGCGCCGCCGCCGCCGTCCATCGTGCCGGTCGTGCCGCCGATGCCGCCCGTCTATGACTGGTCCGGCGCCTATGCCGGCGCTGCCGTGGGCTACAGCAATATGACGGTCGAGGATCTGTCCTTCGGCCCCGGCCAGTTCTCGCCCGATGGCGGCTCGGTCGGTGGCTTTGTCGGCTACAACTTCCAGCGCGGATCGCTGGTGTTCGGCCCTGAATTCGGCCTCTTCTCCAGCCAGGCCGACGGCACCGACGGGGCTTTCATGCGCCCGTTCGAGTTGCGCAATTCGATCGAGCTGCGGGGCCGTATCGGCTATGCGATGGGCCGCGCCCTGCCCTATCTGGCGCTGGGTGTCGTCAGCTCCGAGTTCTGGGCCGACCACGCCGGCGCCAACAACCCGGCCGACTTTGCCAGCTCGCGCTTTACCGGCGTGACCCTGGCCGCCGGTGTGGATGTGATGGTCAGCAATTCGATGTTCTTGCGCGGTGAAGTGCAGGCCGTGCAATACAATGACGACACGCTGCCGTTCTATGGCGGCGCCGATCCGCACACCATCGACGCCCGCGACACCCGTGTTTCAATCGGCGTCGGCTGGCGCTTCTGATCGGCAAAAGACGAACGCCACGGCCTTGGCCACCCCTTGACGGGGTGGCCTTTTTCTTTGCTTCGCCCGCAGGTTGCGGGCAGGGCCACGCCCCCACAGTGCAGGGATCGGATTCGCGTTTACGAATGTGTCATTTGTGACACGTCTTTTGCACTCGCGTCGCCCGCCCGCCATCGCGACCTTGGCGGAGCCCGGCAAACCCGGTAACACTCGCCTCGTATCCGCACCGCTTCGTATCCAGTTCTGCCGTTTCCAACAGACACTCGGTGCGAAACCCTGGGGGGATAGAATGAAAATCAAAGGCGCAATTCTTGCCGCCGCCGTCGCAGCCGCCGCATCGCCGGTCTATGCCGACGCCACTCAATGGTCAGGACTGAGCTTCGGGGCCACCGTGTCCAACGCCCGCGTCAGCGGCGGTGGCCAGGGCAGCACCAACCGCCTGGGCCTGGCCTTGCGCGGCGGCTACAACTGGGCCGTCGGCGAGAATCTCGTGGTTGGCGCGCATGCCAATGCTATGGACCTGTCGGGTGCGAATGGCGGCCGTGGTGGCCCGAATATCCGCCGGATCTATGACGTGCGGCTGCAGGTCGGCTATACGCTCGGCAACGGACTGCTTTATGCCGGGATCGGCGCAGCGCAGGGCGCGATGGGTGCCGCCGGCAACCGCCATGACGGCTCGGTCGTCGCCTTCGGCTTCCAGAGCCCGATGATCGACCACGTCGATTTCCAGGTTGAAGTCGCCTCCTATCACTTCCAGTCGGGTGGCGGCGGCGGTGCCGGTCCGGGTGGCGGCAACCCGCAGTCGATGATGCTGACCGTCGGCTTCGTTTATCGTCACTGACCCAGACGACCGACCGCCCCCTCTCAGGGGGCGGTTTTCTTTTCGCGCCATGCGGTTCGATTCATGTCCTTCGTGAATATTTTTCGAACCCGCGGCCATAGCCCCCGCCCCCCGCCCCCTGTTAGAAGGCGCAGGTCGCAACCCGTCCGCCGCGCGTCGAAAACGGCGCGACAGGCGCCGGAAAACCGGCGAAGCAACGGACAGAGACCGCGATCGGGGGAGCCCATGACCGACACAGCCCTGCAACCCGTCACCATCGTTTACTGGCGTGACATTCCCGCGCAGGTAATCGTCGGCAAGGGCCGGCGCGCAGCCAAGGTGCAGCTGCCGGAACGCTTCGAGCAGGCCATCGACCGCTGTGCGATGAAAGTGGGCGCGCGCGACACCGACAGCTACCTGTCGGAATGGCGCAAAGCCGACCCCTACGATGTCGCTGGCGAACAGGAACAGGTCGCCCGCGCCGAGGCCGCCCGCCTCGAACGGGACTACGACACCGACAGGATCAAGGCGCTGATCGCCAATGACGGGTGGGATGCGCGTGGCTAGTTTCCTGGAGGCACTGATGGCTCTGTTCCCCTTTGGCCGCAAGGCACAACCGACCCCGACCGGCAGCGAGGCGCTGGCCTCGTTCCTCAGTGGCTTCTCGATCGAGGTGATGCCCCGCACCGCCGAGAAGATCGAGGATTTCCGCACCCTGCTGCCCGCCGGCACCCGCGTCTATATCGCCCATATCGAGGGCACGCCGATCGAGGACATGGTGGCGACCGCCGCCCGTCTGCGCGCCGAGGGCTATGAGCCGATGCCGCATTTCCCGGCGCGGATCATCGCCGACAAGGCGATGCTGACCGACTGGGTGACCCGCTATCAGGGCGAGGCCGGCGTCAAGCAGGGCCTGATTCTGGCCGGCAATCCGCAAAAGCAGCTGGGCGCGTTCGACTCGTCGATGCAGCTCTTGGAAACCGGCTGCTTTGACGGGTTCGAGCGCCTGCATGTCGCCGGCCACCCGGAGGGCAACAAGGACATCGACCCCGACGGCTCGGACAAGAACGTCATGGAGGCGCTGCGCTGGAAGCAGGCCTTCAACCAGCGCACCGACGCAAAAATGGCGCTGGCCACGCAGTTCTGCTTCGACGCGGCGCCGGTGATCGACTGGGTGAACGGGCTGCAGGCGGCGGGCATCGACCTGCCGGTGCATATCGGTGTCGCCGGTCCCGCCAAGCTGCAGACGCTGATCAAGTTCGCCATCGCCTGCGGCGTCGGCCCCTCGCTGAAGGTGCTGCAGAAACGCGCGATGGACGTGTCCAAGCTGCTGCTGCCCTACGAGCCCGACGAATTCCTGCTGGCCCTGGCCGAGCACAAGGCCGCGAACCCCGGTTTCGGCATCGAATCGGTGCATTTCTTCCCGCTGGGCGGGATCAAGACCAACGCCGAATGGACCCACCGCCACGGCCAGCGCCCCGTGCGCGCCGCCGCCTGACCTCTGAAAAGAAAGACGCCATGACCAGAACCGTTCTCGAATCCGCCACCAAGACCGTCGTGATCGGCTTTGACGATCCGTTCTGCGTCATCGGCGAACGCATCAACCCCACCGGCCGCAAGAAACTGGCGGCCGAGCTGGAGATGGGCGATTTCTCGACCGTTGAAAAGGACGCGCTGGAGCAGGTGCTCTGCGGCGCGACCGTCCTCGACATCAACTCGGGCGCCGTCTTCTCGAACAAGATGGCCGAGGATCCGCGCTATGCCGACAACAACTTTGTCGAACCGCCGCTGATGAAGGCGCTGATCGAGTGCGTGCAGGCCGTCACCGACGTGCCGCTGTGCATCGACAGCTCGGTTCCCGGTGCGCTCGAGGCCGGTCTGCAGGCGGCCAATGGCCGGCCGCTGCTGAACTCGGTCACCGGCGAGGAAGAGCGGCTGGAACTGGTGCTGCCGCTGGTCAAGAAATACAACGTGCCGGTGGTGGCGATCTCGAACGACGACACCGGCATTTCGGAAGATCCCGACGTGCGCTTTGCCGTGGCCCGCAAGATCGTCGAGCGCGCTGCCGATTTCGGCATCCCTGCGCATGATATCGTCGTTGACCCGCTGGTGATGCCGGTGGGCGCTATGGCGACCGCCGGGCAGCAGGTCTTTGCCCTGGTGCGCCGCCTGCGCGAGGAACTGGGCGTGAACACCACCTGCGGCGCCTCGAACATCTCGTTCGGGCTGCCCAACCGCCACGGCGTCAACGCGGCCTTCCTGCCGATGGCGATCGGCGCGGGCATGACCTCGGCGATCATGAACCCGGTGCGTGCGCAGGAAATGGAAGCGATCCGCGCCGCCAACATGCTGATGAACCACGACCCGAATGGCGGCGAATGGATCCGGCTGGCCAAAGTGCTGGAAGGGATGAAGGAAGGCGCCAGCTTTGCCGAAGCTTCGGCCGCCGCCAGCGCCGCTGCCTCGGGCCGTCGCGGCGGGCGCCGCGGCCGGGGCTGACCCTCAGCCCCCGTGAATGACCAAGGGGCGGCCCACGCGGTCGCCCTTTTTGCTGCGCACAGGGCTGGCCAGGGCGGATTTCGGACTATCTCTTTCTCTTTGCGGGCCCCCTCTCGGAGGCCCCGATGTCCGACAGCCCCCTTGCCCGCGGCGCCACCGGCCCCGAAGCCCTGGGCTGGCCCGGCGCGCGCTGGGTCTTGCTGCGCTATTTCACCATCCTGACCAACCTGCTGACCGCCGGCGTGACGCCCCGAATCGCCCGCGACCGTGCACCCTCGGCGGAAACGCTGGCGGGTGTCACCCTGTCGATTGCGATGGTCGGGGCAGTCTATCACGCGCTTCTGGCGCCCGAGGTCGCGCTGCAGGGCGCGGCGGCTCTGGCCGATGTCGGGTTCCACACGCTGGTGCCCGCCGGCGCGCTGCTCTGGTGGGTGGTCTGGGGCGACAAGGGCTTGCGCCTCGCCTCGGTGCCGCGCTGGCTGATCTGGCCCTTTGCCCATTGCCTTTATGCATTGCTGCGCGGCGCTGCCGACGGGCGCTATCCGTATTTCGTCCTGGATGTCGGCCAGTTCGGCGCCGGTCGGGCCGCGCTGAATATCACCGGTCTGCTGGTTGCCTTTGCGCTGGCCGGGCTGACGATCTGGACCTGTGCGGCGCTCCTGCAGCGCCGTGCATCCGCCGCGCGGATTTGACGCAGATCAACGTATCCGCACCGGGCAGCGCCTAGGGTGCCCTCACACGCGAACACGGACTGGAGGGAACCCATGTATAAGAACATCATCGTCGCCGTCGACCTCAGCCACGGCGAAGCCGGCAAGGCCTTGGTGCAGAAAGCCGCTGCACTGGTGGATCAGGGCGGCGTGATCCGCATGCTGCACGTTCTGGAGGACGTGCCCAGCTATATCGCCGCGGAACTGCCGCGCGATCTCAACGACCGCCGTCAGGCCGAAGCCAAGGTCGAACTGGGCGTGCTGGCCGGCGAGTCCGGCGCCACGGTGGAAACCGAAATCCGCACCGGCGCCGCGGCCAGCCAGATCCTGCAATGCGCCGACGATACCGGCGCCGATCTGATCATGATCGCCTCGCACCGCCCGGGGCTGAGCGATTATTTCATCGGCTCGACCGCCGCCCGCGTGGTGCGCCACGCGCAATGCTCGGTGCTGATCTCGCGCTGATCCCCGTTTCGGGAACCGACCGCGCGCCGCGATCCCTCGCGGCGCGCGTTTCTCTTACCGGAAGTGGATCGCAAAGGCCTCGCGGATCCGCCGGTCCAGCGCCGGGTCGATCTGGCAGGGCGCCTTGGCCAGGATCTCGGCGGTGCGCTTTTTCGCGCCCTCCAGCAACAGCGGCCGCCCCGCCTCGTTCCATTCCTTCGGGCTCATCCGGTTGCCCAGCACCGGATAGACGTATTCAGTCTGCATCAGTTTCAGCGTCTGGTCCGCGCCCAGGTAATGCCCGGGGCCGGTCAGGCAGACCTCTTTCATCACCTCGATGGACAGGCTGTCCTCGGTCACGTCGATGCCCCGCACGCAGCGCAGGGCCTGGCCCAGGATATCGTCGCCCAGCGTCAGGCTTTCAAAGCTGAACCCCAGAAGCGAGGCGTGCATCCCCACGGCTTCATACACCATGTTCAGGCCCGCAAGCCCGGCGAGGGTGTTGGAAATCGCCTGCTCCCACCCGGCTTGCATGTCGGGCACCTTGCTGTCGGCGATCCCGGCCGCCGCGCCCCCGGGCAGACCATAGAAGCGGTGCATCTGGGCACACCCGGCGGTCAGCAGCGCCTGCTCGGCGCTGCCGCCGGACATGGCGCCGGTGCGCAGGTCGCTGACAAAGGGCCAGGTGCCGAAGATCGCCGGATGACCGGGGGCGATCGCATTGACATAGACCACGCCCGCCAGACATTCCGCCACCGCCTGCACGATCGAGGCCGCGATGGGCGCGGGTTGGCGCCCCTGGCCTGCCCGGCGCTGAGCAGCAGCACCGGCATGCCGGCGCGGATGCAATGCTCCATCGTGATGCAGCTTTCCTCGGCGAATTTCATCGGCGGCACGACGAAACAGTTCGAGTTGCTGACAAAGGGTCGCGCCCGCCAGGCCTCCTCGCCGCCCGCAACCATGTGGATCAGGTCCATGCACCCCGCAACATGCGACGGATCGCTGAACGAGGTGCCGACATGTTTCATGGTCCCGGCCAACGCGCCATAAAGCGTGTTGATGTCCATCTCGAAATTGTCGGTGACATCGCGGCAGACACAGATCCGCTGGAAGAAATGGACATTGTCCAGATGCTGCACCAGCCGCGCCGCATCATGCAGGTCCTGGGCGGTGGAATCGCGGTAGGCGTTGGTCTCGGGATCGACGACATGCACCGCCGCACCCGCGGTGCCGTAATGCACCCGCGTGCCCTCCAGCAGCAGGTCATGCCGCGGGTCGCGCCCATGCAGGGTGATGCCGCGCGCGGCCTTGGCCAGCATGTCCTCGACCAGCGCGCGCGGATACCTGAGCCGCCCGTCCTCGCCGAGGATCGCCCCCGCGCCGACCATCGCCTCCACGCCCGAGGCCGGCGCATTGGCCAGCCCGATCACCTCCAGCGCCTCGAGCGCCGCCTGATGAATGCGCTGCACCGCGGCCTCGCTCAGCGGCGCATACTGCCCGCCGGGCAATCCCGCCCGCACCGGCCGCTTGCCCTCCTCCAGGGGCGCCGCACGCACGGCGACCCGCGCCGCCCGCCCCCCGGACCGCCGCGCCCTTGCGGGCGCACACAGATCATCCGACATCCCGCATCTCCTTCATCTTTGTGCCCGAAATATCCTCGGGGTTTCCCAGGGGGTGGAAAACCCCTTGGGCGAGGGGGTCCGGGGCGAGCAGCCCCCGGCGCCGTCACATCCGCACGCGCGCGGCCTTTGGGTCGTAGAGCGGCGCCAGGGACGCCCTTGCCGGCACCCGCCGCCCCGCCACGTCGATCTCGTAAACCCCGGCCAGCACATCCTCGTCCGGGGCGCAGGGCACATAGCCCATGGCCACCGATCCCCCCAGATGATGCCCGTAATTGCCGCTGGTCACGGTTCCCACGATCCGCCCGTCGCGCCAGATCGGTTCATTGTGATAGGCCATGGCGGCCGGATCGGTCAGCAGGAACTGCACCATCCGCCGCCGCAGCCCCGCCTCACGCTTGCGCAGCACCGCGTCCCGGCCGATGAAATCGCCCTTGGCGGTCTTCACCGCAAAGCCCAGACCAGCCTCCAGCACATGATCCTCGTCGGTGATGTCATGGCCCCAGTGGCGGAACCCCTTCTCGATCCGGCACGAATCCAGCGTGTGCAGCCCGCAGAGCGCGATCTCGGGAGCGGCCTCGATCAGGCTTTCGAACACATGCGCGGCCTGATCGGTGCTGGCGTAAAGTTCCCAGCCCAGTTCGCCCACATAGCTGACCCTGTGGGCGCGGATCAGTCCCATCCCGACCTCGATCTCTTTCGCCGTGCCATAGGGAAAGGCGGCGTTGTCCAGCGCGTCGGGGCTGACGCGGGCCAGCGCGTCACGCGCCCCGGGCCCCATCAGGCACAGGACGGCCTCGCCCGCCGTGACATCGGTGATGACCGCAAAGTCATCGCCCAGATGCTTGCGCAGCCAGGCCAGATCGCGCCGCACGGTCGCACCGGGCACCACCAGCAGGAACACCGTCTCGCCCAGCCGCGTGACCGTCAGATCGCTTTCGATCCCGCCGCGCGCGTTCAGCATCTGCGTATAGACGATCCGCCCGGCCTCGACGTCCACGTCATTCGCGCAGACCCGTTGCAGAAAGGCGCAGGCCCCCGGCCCCTCGACCCGGATCTTTCCGAACGAGGTCATGTCGAAAAGCCCCACGCCCTGCCGCACGGCGGTATGCTCGGCCCTCTGGTTGTCAAACCAGTTCTGCGGCCCCCAGCCATAGCGATACGCACGCTCCTGCCCCGGGTTGGCGAACCAGTTCGCGCGTTCCCATCCCGCGACCTCGCCAAACACGGCCCCCCGCGCCTTCAGATGCTCATGCAGTGGCGACCGGCGCACGCCCCGCGCGGTTTCGACCTGCCGATAAGGATAATGATCGGCGTAGAGCAGCCCCAGCGTTTCGGTCACGCGCTCTTTCAGGTAGCGGCGATTGCGCTGGAAGGGCTGGGCGCGGCGGATATCCACCTCCCACAGATCAAAGGGGGGGTCACCCTCGGTCATCCAGTGGCTCAGTGCCATGCCCGCACCGCCGGACGACACGATCCCGACCGAATTGTAGCCCGCCGCGATCCAGTAATTCCCCAGTTCCGGCGCCGGGCCCAGATAATAGCGATCATCCGGGGTGAAGCTTTCCGGCCCGTTGAAGAACGTGTGGATCCCGGCCGTCTGAAACAGCGGCATCCGGTTCATCGCCGCCGCCAGGATCGGCTCGAAATGGTCGAAATCCTCGGGCAGGCTGTCAAAGCAGAAATCCTCGGGGATGCCGGCCATGCCCCAGGGTTTCGCCTTTGGCTCGAACGCGCCCAGCATCATCTTGCCCGCGTCTTCCTTGTAATAGGCGCATTCGTCGGGCACCCGCAGCACGGGCAGGCGGCCCAGCCCTTCGACAGGTTCGGTCAGCAGGTAGAAATGTTCCGCCGCGTGCAGGGGCAGCGTGACCCCCGATTGCGCGGCCAGATCGCGGCCCCACATGCCACCGCAGTTCACGACATGCTCGCAGGCGATCACCGCGCCGGTGTCCACCTGCACGCCCGTGACGCGCTTGCCGTCATCGAGAACGCGCGTGACCTTGACGCCCTCGTGAAGCTGCGCCCCCATCATCCGCGCGCCCCTGGCCAGGGCCATCGCGATATTCGCCGGGTCGCACTGACCATCGAGCGGCAGATGCACCGCGCCCACCACATCGCCCACGTTCAGATGGGGATACATGGCCTTGACCTCGGCCGGACTGATTTCGTGAACCGCGACGTCAAAGGCCCGGGCCAGCGCGGCCTGGCGATAGAGTTCCTCCTTGCGGGCCTCGGTCAGGGCGACGCTGATCGACCCGTTCTGCCGCATCCCGGTGGCGATGCCGGTCTCGGCCTCGAGCCGGACATAGAGATCGGCGGAATATTTTGCGAGCCGCGTCATGTTGAGCGATCCGCGCAACTGGCCGATCAGCCCGGCCGCGTGCCAGGTGGTGCCACAGGTCAGTTGCTTGCGTTCCAGCAGAACGATGTCGGTCCAGCCCGCCCGGGCCAGGTGGTAGGCGACCGAACAACCGGAAATGCCGCCGCCGATGATCACAACGCGGGCATGGGTGGGCAGGGTCATGGACGATACCTCAGGCGATGGGATAGCCGGCCGCGCGCAGGCGGTGGGCGATGGCGGCAATATGGTCGGGCCCGGTCTCGCAGCAGCCGCCCACCAGGGTGGCGCCCCGGGCGATCCAGCCCATGGCGAAATCGGCGTAGCGGTCCGGTGTCATCTCGGGCCGGTTCGACAGCATGTCCACGGTCGGGTTGTCCTTGAGGAAATCCGAGGTGATCTGCCGGAACCCGTTGGCATAGGCGCCAAAGGGCCTGCCAAAGCCCGCCAGCACCGGCATGGCCTGGTCCATGGCCTCGGGGGCGGAACAATTGGCCAGGACGGCATCCACCTGCGCCACCAGCGGCTCAAGGGCGGCCAGCGGTTCGCCCGAGCGCAGCTGCGTGCCGTCGCGGTCGTCCACGGTCACGGACAGCCACAGGGTCTTGCCGGGCGCGCCCTGATGCACACCTGCGATCACCGCGCGGGCATGGGCGACCGACGCAACGGTTTCCCCGACGATCAGATCGCAGCGCGGGGCAAGGATGGCGGCGACCTCGGCGTATTTCGCCACGGCCTCGGCATGGGGGGGCAGGGTATCGGGGCGATAGGACGCGACGAGCGGCCCCGTGGATCCGGCGATCAGACCCTTGCCATGGGCATCGCGCGCCTCCTCGGCCTGGGTCAGCGCCGCGTCGAAGAAGTCGGCGAAGCGGTGATCGAGGCCGAATTTCAGAAAGCGGTCGTGGTGGATCGCGTAGGTGTTCGTCGTCGCCAGGCTGGCGCCGGCGGCGAAATAATCGGCATGGATCGCCCGCACCAGACCCGGGTGATCGATCATCACCCGCGTCGCCCAGAGGGGCGAGGGCTGATCGCCGCCCCGGCGGATCAGTTCCTGGCCCATGCCGCCATCCAGCAGGGTGATGGTCGGTTTCGGGGGGCTGCTCGCCCCCCGAGCCCCCTCGCCAAAGGGGGCCACGGCCCCCTTTGGAAACCCCGTGCGTATTGGGGACAAGATGATGCTCATGCCCGCAGTCTTTCGTTCCGGGGGTCCCACAAGGCGCCCTCGCCGTGGACGGTTGCCCGGTGGCGCTGGCCGAAGATCTCGATCTCGAGCGTGGCGCCGGGGGTGGCATGCGCGGTCTGGATCATGGCAAGGGCCACGCAGGCATTGACCCGGTATCCCCAGGCGGCTGAGGTCACTTCGCCCACGATGGTATCGCCATCCCAGACGTTGGACATGTAGGGCGGGTCGAAATCCGGGGCATCCACCGTCAGCACGGTGAAGCGTTTGGTGGGGCCCGCCTGCCGTTCCGCGTGCAGCGCCGCCTTGCCGGGGAAATCGCCCGACCAGTCGATGAACCGCCCCAGCCCCCCTTGCAGCAGCGAATAGTCGGTCGACAGGTCGCCCTTCCACGCGCGGTAAGCCTTTTCGATCCTGAGCGAATTCAGCGCCTTCATCCCGAAGGGCGTGGCCCCCGCCGCCAGAAGCGCATCGTGGATTGCCGGCGCGTCGCCCGGGTCGCAGTGGACTTCCCACCCCAGTTCGCCGGCGAAGGAGACGCGGATCAGCGCAACCTCCTTGCCCGCGACCCGGGCCCGGGTCTGCACAGACAGCCACGGCAGGGTCAGGTCGCCCTCGGTCAGCGGGGCGAGGACATCGCGCGCCCTGGGGCCGGTGACGATGAAGCAGTGGATCCTGTCGGACCAGTCTTCGAGCGTGACGCCCGCGGGCAGGCCCTGCCGCAACAGATCGGCATCATGGCTTTGCGCGACGCCTGCCGTGATCACGCCGATGTCGTCATCACCATGGGGCAGCACGGTCATCTCTGTCACGATCCGGCCGCGCGCGTCGGGGAAATAGAGAAGACCCGTGCGACCGGGCGCCGGAATGCGCGATGCGGTGAGCGATTCGAGATGCGCGCGCGCCCCTGCACCCACGAGGCGCAGGCGCGTGAACCCCGGCAGGTCCAGCACGCCGCACCCATCGCGCACGGCCTCGCATTCGGCCTGGATGCGGGCCTGCCAGGGGCCGTCACGCCGAAAGGTCTGCGTGGTGTCCCAACTGGTATCGTCGTCCGGTCGCGCGAACCATTCGGCGCGTTCCCAGCCATTGTAGGCGCCCATTTGCGCGCCCAGGGACCTGAGCCTGTCATGCACGGGCGACAGCTTCCTGTCCGCCCCGGCCGGCCAGCGCGCCATCGGGAAATGGATGCCGTATTCGTGGCCATAGACCTCCATCCCCTTGGCGACGCAATAGTCGTGGTCCTCGAACCCGGTAAAGCGCCGCGGATCACAGGACCACATGTCCCATTCGGTGCCGCCCTGCGTTACCCATTCCGCCAGCACCTTGCCCGCGCCGCCGGCCTGGCAGATGCCGAAGGTAAAGACACAAGCCTCGAACGCGTTGGGCACGCCGGGCATCGGGCCGATCAGCGGGTTGCCATCGGGGGTATAGGGAATGGGGCCGTTGATGACCTTTTGCAGCTTGGCCTGTTCCAGCAGCGGCACGCGCGCCATCGCATCGGCGATGTGCCATTCCAGGCGTTCCAGATCGTCGGGATAAAGCTGGAAACTGAAATCCTCGGGCATCGGGTCATCGGGGGTGGCCCAATGCGCGCGGCAGGGGTTTTCGTAGGGGCCCAGATTGAAGCCCATCTTTTCCTGCCTGAGGTAATACGAACTGTCCACGTCGCGCAGCAGCGGCAGCTTGTGGCCGGTCTCTCTGGTCCAACGCTCCAGTTCGGGGATGGTGTCGAACAGCAGATACTGATGGCTCATCACCATCATCGGCACGCGGCGGCCGAACATGGCACCGACCCGCGCGGCATAATATCCGCCCGCGTTCACGACGATTTCGCAGCGCACCTCGCCCTTGGGGGTGTCCAGCACCCATTCGCCGCCGTCGCGGCGGGCGCCGGTAACCGGGCGGAACCGGTCGATCCGGGCGCCCATCTGGCGTGCACCCGCCGCCAGGGCCTGGGTCAGCTGCGCCGGGTCGATGTCGCCGTCATAGGGATCATACAGCGCGCCGGTCAGATCGTGCGTTTCCACGAAGGGATAGCGATCGCGGATTTCGCCGGGCGACAGGATCGACAGATCCATCCCCTGATAGCGCCCCATGCCGACAACCTTGCGGAACTCGCGCAGGCGTTCGGCACTGTGGCCGAGACGGACGGATCCGGTGACGTGATAGTTCATCGGATAGTCGACCGCCTCACCCAGCCCGCGATAGAGCTGGGCCGAATAGCGTTGCATGTTCATGATCGACCACGAGGAACTGAACGTCGGCACATTCCCCGCCGCGTGCCAGGTGGAGCCGGCCGTCAATTCGTTGCGTTCGAGCAGCAGGCAGTCGGTCCACCCCGCCTTGGCCAGATGATAGAGAGCCGACGTGCCGACCGCCCCACCCCCGATGATGACCACGCGCGCCGTATCGACCATGCCGCCCCTCCTTGATGTCGGGGGCAGTATGGCGCGGCTGAGGGGCGGCTGGCAATTCGCCCGAGGAGGCCGAATTGATCGGCTTTTCCGATCAGCCCCCCGCGATCAGCCGCCCTTGATCCGCTGCATCAGATAGATTTCGTTCTGCGCGGTCACGGCGCGATGCAAGCCCCCGGTCAGCACCTCGCCGTCGATCACCACCGACACGCCGGCGTCGATCACCGGCTTCAGGCCCGGATGCGCCCGGACCAGCGCATCCAGCATCTGACCGACGGTCTCGGCCTCGACCGGGACCACAAGCGCCCCGTCGGTGAAGCGCCTGAGCCCGGACCACAGATGAACCTCAACCACGGCCCTGCATCGCCTTGATGATTTTTGCGGGTGTGATTGGGAGGTGTCTGATGCGTTTTCCGGTTGCGGCGTGGATGGCGTTTGCGATGGCGGGGAGGGGGGGCGTGATGCCCGTTTCGCCGACGCCGCGGACGCCGTAGGGGTGTCCCGGGTTGGGGACCTCGACGATGACGGTGTCGATCATCGGCAGGTCCGAGGCCACCGGCACGCGGTAGTCCAGGAAGATCGGGTTCTGCAGCCGACCGTCCTCGCCATAGACATACTCCTCGTTCAGGGCCCAGCCGATGCCCTGCGCCGCGCCGCCCTGATACTGCCCCTCGACATAGGACGGGTGGATCGCCCGGCCCGCGTCCTGCACCACCAGGTAGCGCAGGACCGTCGTGCGGCCGGTCTCGGGGTCGACCTCGACATCCACGACATGCGTGCCGAAGGACGCGCCGACGCCGTCGGGCGTGGCCTCGTGGTGGCCCGAGATCGGCCCCCCCGTCTTGCCCATGCTCGCGCCGATCTCGGCGATGGTCATCGGCTCGAACCGGCCGGCGTTCTCGCCCGCGGGATGCGCCGCGCCGTCCCGCCAGGTCACCGCCTCGGGGTCGATGTCCCAGGCCGCCGCCGCCCGCCGGCACATCTCGCGGATCGCCTGGCCCGTCGCCACGACCGCCGCCTTGCCGCTGGCAAAGGTCGCCCGGCTGCCATGCGTGGGCTCGTTCACCCCCAGCGCCCCGGTCTCGACCACGTTCACGCGCACGTCCTCGTAGGGGATGCCCAGCGTTTCCGCCACCATCAGCCCGATCGACGCCCGCGACCCGCCGATGTCCGGCGTGCCCACCGACACCTGCACCGTGCCATCCTCGCCGATCGCCATCGACACCGAGGTCTCGCCGCCATGGTTGAACCAGTAGCCCGTGGCGATGCCCCGCCCCTGGTTCGGGCCCAGCGGAACCTGCAGGTTGGGATGCGCCGAGACCGCGTCGAGCACCTCTTCAAGCCCGATCCGCGCAAAGGTCGGCCCGTAGCTGGCCTTCATCCCCTCGCGCACCGCGTTCGTCCGCCGCACCGCCAGCGGATCCAGCCCCAGCTCGCGCGCCATCTCGTCGATCAGGCTTTCCACCGCGAACGCCCCCATCGGCGATCCCGGCGCCCGGTAGGCCGCGCATTTCGGACGGTTCGCCAGAACGTCATAGCCCAGATGGTGGATCGCCGGGATGTGATAGGGCGCGAAGCAGCAAAACAGCGCCATGTCCACCGGCGCCCCGGGAAAGGCACCGCCCTGCATCCGGAACTCGGCCCGCGCCGCCGTCAGCGTCCCGTCCGACTTCATCCCCAGCGTCACGTCCATCGACGCCGACGCCGTCGGACCCGTCGCCCCGCAGAACCTCGGACCGGCTCATCACCAGCTTCACCGGCCGACCACCCGCCTTGCGGCTGAGCGCCAGCGCCGGGGGCTCCATGAAGATCGTCGTCTTGCCCCGAACCCGCCGCCGATCTCGGACGGCGTCACCCCTGAGCTGCGACGCCTCGAGACCCAGCACACCCGCGCACATCTGCCGGATATACCACTGGCCCTGCGTGCAGACCCACATCTCGCCCTTGCCATCCGCGCCAAGCTGGCCCACGCAGGCGTGCGGCTCGATATAGCCACGGTGCGTCGCCTCGGTCCGGTAGCGCGCCGTGCGCACCAGATCCGCCGCCGCCAGACCGGCCTCGACATCGCCATGACCGAAGTCGATCACCCGCACCACGTTCGGATGAAGACCCTCGGGCACCGAATGATCCGCAGCGCCCGCCCGGATCACCGGCGCCCCTCGGCCATCGCCGCGTCGACATCGGTCACATGCGGCAGAACCTCGTAGGTGACCTCGACCAGCTTCGCCGCATCCTGCGCCAGCAGCGCCGAGGTCGCCGCGACCGCCGCAACCGCGTGCCCGTCATACAGCGCCCGCTCGCCTGCGATCGTGTTCTCCTGCAGGTTCCAGGTCTCGCCCGTCAGCCCCTCGGGGAAGTCGGCGCGCGTCACCACCGCCTTCACCCCCTTCAGCGCCAGCGCCTTCGAGGCGTCGATCTTCACGATCCGCGCATGCGCGTGCGGCGAACGCACCACCGCCGCGTGCAGCATGTTCGACGCCGCGTAATCCGCGCCATACCGCGCCCGGCCCGTCACCTTGTCCAGACCGTCGGGACGGTTCGGACGGGTGCCGATATACTTGAACGTGCTCCTGATCTCGTCCTTCGGCATCACGCGGCCCCCCTCAGTTCCGCCGCCGCGTCCTGAACGGCGCGGATGATCTTGTCATAGCCCGTGCAGCGGCACAGGTTCCCGGCCAGCCAGTAGCGGATCTCGCTCTCGCTGGGATCGGGGTTCTCCTCCAGCAGCGCCTTCGCCGCCACCAGGATCCCCGGCGTGCAGAAACCGCATTGCAGCGCCGCGTGTTCGATGAACTTGCGCTGCAGCGGATGCAGCGTGCCGTCCGGCGACGCCATCCCCTCGATCGTCTCGATGCTGCGCCCCTCGGCCTCGACGCCCAGCACCAGGCACGACGACACCAGAACCCCGTCCAGACGCACCGAACAGGCCCCGCAATCGCCCGTGCCGCAGCCTTCCTTCGAGCCCGTCAGACCAAGATGGTCGCGCAGGCAATCGAGCAGCGTCTCGCGCGGGTCCGCCAGAAAGTCCACCGCATCGCCGTTGACGGTGGTGGTCACATGGATCTTGCTCATTGCGCGGCTCCTTTCGCGCGGTTTCCTTTCGCGCGGTTGTAGGCGGTCACAGCCACGCGCCGCGCCAGAACGCCCGCCACATGGGTGCGGAATTCGGCCGTGCCGCGCTTGTCGCTGATGGGTTTCGCGGCCGCGCGGGCAGCAGCGGCCAGCGCGTCCAGCGCAGCCTCATCCAGCCGGGTGCCGACGATCGCCTGCGCGCAGGCCTCGACCAGCAGCACCGTCGGCGCGACCGCGCCCAGCGCCACCCGCGCCTCGACGATCGTGTCGCCGTCAAGCCGCAGGTTCACCGCGCAGCCCACGACCGCGATGTCCATCTCGGTCCGCGGGATGAACCGCTCATAGGCATCGCCCCCCTGCGCCCCGCGCGCCGGCAGGTGGATCGCCGCGATCACCTCGCCGGGTTGCAGCGCGGTCCGGCCGGGACCCGCCGGGATATCCGCGATCGCCATCCGCCGCCGACCCTCGGGGCCGACCACCGTCGCCGTCGCCCCCGCCGCGACCAGACCCGGAACACCGTCCGCCGCCGGAGACCCGTTGCACAGGTTCCCCGCCAGCGTCGCCCGGCCCTGAACCTGCGTCGAGCCGACCAGACCCATCCCCTCGACAACGCCGGGCCAGTCCGACACCAGCCCCGGCGTCGCACCCAGCGCCGCGCCCGAAACCGCCGCCCCGATCGTCCAGCCGCCGTCGCCCTCGCGCGTGATCGAACCCACGCCAGGAATGCGCTTCAGATCAATCAGATCGTCCGGCGTCACCGAACCCGCGCGAAGCTGAACGAGAACATCCGTGCCCCCCGCCAGAAAACGCGTCACCCCAGACGCTCCCGCCGCAACACGCGACGCCGCCTCAAACGTCAATGGACTATGATACCGCATGTCGTCTCCTGTCTGTCGCGCGCACAGTGCGCGATGACCGCGGTCCTGTGCAAGAGGGGCCCAGGCCGAAACACGAACCGGCGCCACCCCGCGAGGGGGCAGCGCCGTTCGCGTCGCGGCAGGGGTATCAGATGCTGAGGCAGACGTATTTCAGTTCGAGAAAATCCTCGATCCCGAAATGCGAGCCTTCGCGCCCCAGACCCGATTGCTTGACGCCGCCAAACGGCGCAACCTCGGTCGAGATGATGCCCGTGTTCACGCCGACGATGCCGTATTCCAGCGCCTCCTGCACGCGGGTGATGCGGCCGACGTTCTGCGCGTAGAAATAGCAGGCCAGGCCAAAGATCGTGTCATTGGCGTACTGGATCGCTTCCGCCTCGGTCTCGAACTTGAAAAGCGGCGCGAGGGGACCAAAGGTTTCCTCTTGCGCGACCTTCATGCCCTGGGTCACGCCGGTCACCACCGTGGGCTCGAAGAACGTGCCGCCCAGCGCGTGCCGCTTGCCACCCGACAGCAACGCACCGCCGTGGTCGAGCACATCCTTGATATGTTCCTCGACCTTGCTGACCGCGGCCGCGTTGATCAGGGGGCCGGTGGTGATGCCGGCATCCAGCCCGTCGCCCACGTTCAGCTTCTCGACCGCGGCGCGCAGCTTTTCGGCAAAGGCGTCATAGACGCCCGCCTGCACATAGATGCGGTTCGCGCAAACGCAGGTCTGGCCGTTGTTGCGGAACTTGGACATCATCGCGCCCTCGACCGCCGCATCCAGGTCTGCGTCGTCGAACACGATGAAAGGCGCGTTGCCGCCCAGCTCCATCGAGCATTTCATCACCTGATCGGCGGCTTGCCTGAGCAGGATGCGCCCGACTTCGGTCGAGCCGGTGAAGGTCAGCTTGCGCACCGACGGGTTTTCGCAGAATTCCTTGCCGATGTCCGACGAACGCGACGAGGGCACGACCGAGAACAGCCCTTTGGGCACGCCCGCGCGTTCCGCCAGAACCGCCATGGCGATGGCCGAGAGGGGCGTTTCCGCCGCCGGGCGCGCGACAAAACCGCAGCCCGCCGCCAGCGCGGGCGCGACCTTGCGGGCAATCATCGCGTTGGGGAAGTTCCAGGGCGTGATCGAGCCGACGACACCCACCGGCTGCTTCAGCACGGTGATGCGCTTGTCGCGCAAATGCCCGGGAATCGTCTCGCCATAGATGCGCTTGGCTTCCTCGCCGAACCATTCGACAAAGGCCGCGCCATACAGGATCTCGCCCTTGGCCTCGGGCAGGGGCTTGCCCATCTCGGCGGTCAGGATCGTGCCCAGGTCATCGACATTGGCGACCATCAGGTCATACCACTTGCGCAAGATCGCGGCGCGTTCCTTGCCTGTGCGGGCCTTCCACTCCTGCATGGCGTTGTCGGCGGCGACGATGGCGCGAGCGACCTCGGCCCGGCTGAGGTCCGCAACCTGCGCGATCACGTCGCCGCGCGCGGGGTTGGTCACGGCGAAGGTCCTGCCGTCATCCGCATCGATCCATTCGCCGGCGACATAGGCGCGCGTTTCGAACAGCGAGGGGTCCTTGAGAAGAGCGCGAAGATCGGTAGGCTGGTCCAACATGATGTCCTCATCGTCTGGGGGCCGCCAGCGCGGCGCGGGTGATGGCATTCTGACCACAAATTACTTAACAACGCAAGCAATGGCGCCCATATGCACAAAGATCTGAGCCGCGACTATGCCAACGGCGATTTCATCGCAAAGGCAGAGTCCTATCCCCCCAGCTGGGCCGCCGCAGCCGAGGCGACGCGCAAGCGCCTGGGCGACCGTGCCCGCACCGGGCTGCGCTACGGGGATCGCGCGCGGCAGACACTGGACCTGTTCCTGCCCGAAACCACCACCCCCGCGGGGCTGATGGTCTTTGTCCACGGTGGATACTGGATGGGCGGCGAGGCCGCAAGCTGGTCGCACCTGGCCGAGGGCGCGCTGGCCCGGGACTGGGCCGTCGTGATGCCGTCCTATACCCTGGCGCCGGACGCCCGCATCCACCAGATCACCGACGAGATCGACAGCGCGATCGGCATGGCCGCCGATCTGATCCCCGGGGGACCGATCGTGGTCACGGGCCATTCCGCCGGCGGTCACCTGAGCGCGCGCATGGCCTGCGCGGATCGCGATCCCGCCTGGGCCGGGCGGCTGGCGCGGGTGCTTCCGATCTCGCCGCTGGCGGACCTGCGCCCGTTGATGCAGACCGCCATGAACCAGACACTGCACCTGGACTTGCCCGAGGCCGAGCGCGAAAGCCCTGCCCTGCTGGTGCGGCGCGCCGGTGTCGATTGCACGGTCTGGGTCGGCGGCCAGGAACGCCCGGCCTTTCTGTGGCAGGCGCGGCTTCTGTCCGAGGAATGGGATTGCGCCTGGCATGTCGAACCGGGGCTGCACCACTTCAACGTGATCGACGCGCTTGCGGATCCCGAAAGCCTGCTGGTGCGGACGCTGCTGGACTGACCCCACGGGGCCACCGGGCGTCACAGTCTGGAACTGATGACCCCGGTGTTGAACCCGCCCATCCGCAATTCACCGAACAGGCGCTGGTATTCGATCTTTGGGCAGCGGTTCTGGATGAAATTCACTCCGCGCTCTGCACACATCGCCCGCGCCTCGTCGCTGACGACACCGATCTGCAACCAGACGGTGCGCAGCCCGGGCAGGTGATCCAGCGCCTCGCGGACGATGGGAGCCACATGCTCGGACCGGCGAAAGACGTCGAGCATGTCCACCTCGGGGGGCAGATCGCGCACACCGGCGACGACGGTCGCGCCCAGCAGCGTCTCGCCCGCATGGCCGGGGTTCACGGGGATCACCCGCATCCCCCTGAGGCCCAGGTAGCGCGCCACGAAATAGCTGGGGCGCACGGGATTGGGGGACACGCCGACCACCCCCACCACGCGGATGGATCGCAGGATGTCACGCAGGGTGGAATCGTCGGGGGCATCTTGGGTCATGACACAAGCTTTGCAATTTGCACGCCATCGCCACAAGCCCCCGTGCCGCGCGGCCCATGAAAAAGCGCCCGGCTGGAAACCGGGCGCAGTCGGGAACGAGGGACAGTGGAGGAAACGCGAGAGTTCCGGCTCGCCGCTTCATGTGTTGATATGGGCACGCCCCCGGAAAAAAGAAGAGGGGTCGCGTTTTCGTGATTGCGGCATGCCGGCGCCGGCGGGGCTCAGCGCCCGATCGTCGCCGCGTAAAGCGACACCGCCGCCGCGTTCGAGACATTCAGACTGCCAAATGCCCCGCCATAGGGAATGCGCACCAGCGCATCGCAGGTTTCGCGTGTCTTTTCGCGCAGGCCGGGCCCCTCTGCCCCCAACACCAGCCCCACGGGCCGCGTGCCCGCACGCTCGATCCCCTGCGCCAGCGTCAGATCGGCCTCGCCCTCCAGCCCCAGCAGCGTGAAGCCCATGCGCTTCAGCGCCTCCATCGCCTCGGCCAGGTTGGTGACGCGCAGGTAGGGCTGGCGCTCGAGCGCCCCCGAAGCCGTCTTTGCCAGCGCGCCCGTTTCCGGCGCGGAATGGTGCCGCGGCGCGATCACCGCGCGTGCGCCGAACACCTCGGCCGAACGCAGGATCGCGCCGACATTGTGGGGGTCGGTCACACGGTCCAGCAACACCACCACGGGGGCCCCTGCTCCGGCGGCGCAGACATCCTCGAACCGGCCCCAATCCAGCGGTTTCACCTCGAGCGCGGCGCCTTGATGCACGCTGTCAGCGGCCAGCGGCGCACCGAACTTGCGCGCATCCTGCATCTCGGGCGCCATGCCACTGGCGGCAATGGCATCGGCCAGCTTGTCGGCGGCGTTCTTCGTCACCAGCAGGCGCAGGCGCTCGCGGGCGGGATTCATCAGCGCATCGCGCACCGCATGCAGACCGAACAGCCAGACGGTTTCCGCCGCCGCCGCCCGCTTGGCGCGTTCCTTTTCGATCACCCAGGTCGGTTTCTTCATGTCGCGCCCCCAAACGTCGCGCTCTCCTTGCCCCGGACCGGCCCCGTGCGCAAGTCAGTCCTCGAAATCGGCGCCCTCGTCGCGCAGGATCGCCTTCAGCTCGCGCAGGTGGTTTTCGGCGAACTCGGGATAGGCCGCCCATTCCCGCGCCACCTTTTCGGCCACCGCATCGGGCAGCATCCGCAAGGGCTGGCCGGTCTGAAGCGCGCGGATGTAGGTCTCGGCCGCGCGTTCGAAATAATAGAGACGGTTGAACGCCTCGGCCACGGTTTCGCCCACCACCAGAACACCGTGATTGCCCATCACCAGCGCGATGATGCCCGGATCGGACATCAGGGCCGCACAGCGGGCGCCCTCGTCCTCGAACGCCATGCCGCCATAATGGCTGTCTACCACATGCCGACCGAAAAACATGGCCGCGTTCTGGTCGAGCGGTGGCAACCGCGAATCCGCCAGACAGGCCAGCACCGTCGCATGCGTGGAATGCACATGCATCACGCAGCGTGCATGAGGACAGGCGCGGTGGATCGCCCCGTGCAACCCCCAGGCCGTCGGGTCCGGAGCATCCGGACGGTTCATCGTTCCGGGATCGTCGGCATCCAATTCCAGCAGATCGCGGGCCCGGATCCGCGAGAAATGCCGGCCATTGGGATTGATCAGAAAGCGCCGACCCGCCGCATCGACCGCCAGCGAAAAGTGGTTCGCCACCGATTCGTGCATGCCCAGCCGTGCCGTCCATCGAAACGCGGCCGCCAGATCGCCGCGCGCCACCTCGGTGATGTTGTCCCGCATGTCCGCCCCCCGATTCGCAGGCTTATCTTGTCACGATTCCGCATCACGTTGGACAATCCCGTGCCCTGCGGGCCGGCTGCCGCCCCCCCCGTTTTCCACCCTTGACGCCCCCCGCCCCCTTCGCTATTCCCCAGCGTCGTCAGGGTGACGAGCTGCAAGGTGCGGCAGCGGACTGTAACTCCGCCGGGGCGACCCACGCCTGGTTCGATTCCAGGGTCACCCACCACTTACCTTTCAAGGGGTTATGGTGATTTAGGGACCGACGCAGCGAAGCGCGCCCCGAAACTGCTACACATTTCGCTATACATTTCACTCTACAGCGCCTCTTGCGCTCCCCTCGCCCGTGAATCATATCATCTCGACGATGATCAGGAAGCGCGGCAACATCTACCAGCTCGTGCGACGCGTCCCGCAGCGATATCGCGCTGTCGAGGATCGCGAGATGGTCTGGATCAGCCTGCACACTGACAGCGAATCCGTGGCCAAGCTCAAGGCCCCGATCGCGTGGAGCGAAATGACCCAAGCCTGGGAGGCGAAGCTCCGGGGCGATGATACCGACGCTGCGGCGCGTTTTGATGCAGCCCGGGATCTGGCAGCAACCAGAGGTTTTCGCTATCTGCCAGTCACCAGCGTTGCGAAGCTGCCGACCAGCGATCTGCTGAAGCGTGTCGAGGCCGTCAGTATCCGAAAGAATGAGCCGGACAGGCTCGAGGCGGCGGCCTTCCTGGGCGCAGAAGCCACACCCCGGATTTCTGTCTCGAAGGCGCTCGATCTCTACGGGTCGTTCGCCAAGGACCGGACCTTGGGCAAGTCACCCGCACAGGTCCGGAAGTGGCAGAACCCGATCAAACAGGCAATCCGTGACTTCATTGAGGTCGTCGGCGACAAGGCGATCCCGGACATCACGCGCGACGATGTGCGTGCATTTCGGGATTGGTGGCTCGAACGGATCGAGACAGAGGACCTTCAGGCCTCGACCGCCAACAAGAACATGGATCATTTCGGGAAGGTCCTGAAGAAGGTCAACGAGGAGAAAAGGCTGGATCTGGCGCTGCCCCTCGGTGGGCTGCGCCTTGAAGAGGGCGAAAAGAAGACTAGACCGCCGTTCAGTGTGGCCTGGATCAGAGAGAAGCTGCTGGCGCCGGGCGCTCTCGACGGTTTGGATCCCGAGGCGCGCGGGATCATCCTCATGATGGTCAACACCGGGGCGCGTCCCTCCGAGATAGCGGCATTGCGGGCCGGAACCATCCACCTCGACGGCGACCATCCTCATATCAGGATCGAGCCGGACGGCAGGAGACTGAAGACGAAGTATGCGCGTCGCGTGATCCCGGTGACAGGTGTCAGTCTCGACGCCCTGAAGCGGCATCCGGACGGCTTTCCGCGCTTCCGGTCGGCCGAAGGTCTGTCGAAGGTGGTCAGCGAATATTTGACCTCGCGCAACCTCCGCGAGACGCCTGCACACAGCCTCTACAGTCTCAGACATTCATTCGAGGATCGGATGCTGAAGGCCGGCGTGGACGAGAGGATCAGAAGGGACCTGATGGGCCATCGGCTTGGCCGAGAACGCTACGGTGAAGGCGCGAGCCTTGAGGACCTGCACAGGCTGCTTCAAGCGATCGCTTTCTGACGCGCGGCTAGCGCGCGGGCGCGGGACAGGGCGTCTCCGGAAGCCTCCGCGGCGGCGACCTCGGCTTCGAGGCGCTCGAACACGGGCAGCAGGTCAGGATTCTGCAGCACGATCAACGCCGCCTTGTCGCGGGCTTTCACGAGACGTTCGAGATCGGGAGCGGGCATGGAACCGGAGATCCGTTGCTTAACTCCTAGCTTATAGACAGGCGCAGATTGGCTCCCGACACATCACCCATCACAAACCCGTGATCGCGATCCGTCGGCGTAAGAGCCTCCGCGTTCAATTCGTGTAACCATATGTAATACAGAAGAAAACCGTCTCTCCAGCGCGTATGTATCTATTATGACGTCACACCCGGCGACGTCGTTGGAGAGACAAACATGACCAGACACCCCTACCCGAGTTCGTGCGCGAGCGCGAGCAGCTGATCCGCAAGCGGTTCCTGGCGCTGCTGGGCCCGGTGCCGGTATGAGCGGCGCTGCGATGAACCGCGCAGAGCTGAAAGCCGCCTGCATTGCCTCGTTGAATGAACGCGCGACGGAGCATCCCGCAGGGCACCAGAGCCTCTACGTGGCCCGCTACGTCATGGCCGGGGCGAGCGGTGCCCGAAGGTGTTCCTCTCGGCCATCGCGCTCGCGGCGATCGTTCTCTTTTGGCTCTGAAAATCAATGAGTCTGGAGCCTAGCCGTCGCCCGGGTGCTCCTCGTGGAGCCAGTGGGCACGACGCTTTCCGACCGGGCCGCACTCGATCCCCTGCGTGAACCCTGCGGGAGGGTTCCAATTTTAGTATTAATCGCTTACAATCGGACCAACGACCAACAATAGAGTTTATTACATGAAGTTTCATTTAAAGCCGGACAATAGGGGCGCTTCCGATGAGGAACTGTTGAGTGATTTTAAGCGCATTTGCGGATCTCTCAATAAAGATGGGATTACTTCCAGCGAATACGCGAAACTTGGACGGTTCGCTCCAAGAACGCTGATAAATAGATTTGGAACATGGCAGAATGTTCATTTGGTATCGGGAATGCGACTGAGTAAACGTTACGCAATTCCAGAAGAAGAACTTTTTCGCAACCTTGTCGAAGTTTGGCGCACGCTCGGTGAGCAGCCAAACTATGGCGATATGAGCAGAGAGCCATCTGTGTTTTCTCCGCAAACATATGCGCGTCGGTATGGAGGGTGGCGGAAGGCCCTTGTGGAATTTGTCCGTTGGGCTGATCAAACTGATTCAGAAGAGGGCTTGGCCACACCGACAAGCGTCACAAAAAAGCGGACACCTCGCGACATTAGCTGGCGTCTGCGCGCGAAAGTTCTTTTGAGAGACGGCGCCACCTGTAAACTCTGTGGTGTATCACCAAGATCTGGTGAGACTCGATTGCATGTTGATCATGTAATTCCATATAGCAAAGGAGGTGAAACTGAAATTGAAAACCTCCAGATACTTTGTGAAAAGTGTAATATTGGGAAGGGGGATTTGATAGCCTAGGTTCCAGACTCATTGATTTTCAACGCCAGAAGAGACCGGTCGCCGCGAGTGCGATGGTCGAGAGGGACACCTTCGGGCACCTGTCGTGGCGCGTGGCGACGCGTCGCCGGTCCTTCAGCCTGCCGAACATGATCTCGATGCGATTGCGCCGTTTGTAGCGGCGCTTGTCGTGGCGGATCGCCTCGCCGCGCGACTTTCGACCCGGGATGCAAACGCGTATGTCTTTGTCTTTCAACGCTTCCCGGAACCAGTCCGCGCTTTAACCCCGATCCGCGATCAGCCATTCGGCGGCGGGCAGACTGCCCAGCAAAGCCGCAGCGCCGGTGTCGTCGCTGACCTCACCCGCCGTCATGACGAACCGGATGGGTCGCGCCTTCCCCGCCGCCGCCCGGTCGCGGAACGGCTGCTACGGCTGGCCCGCGTCCACCACCACGCCACCCGGTCCGGTCACCGCATCCGCTGCGACCATGACATTGCCCGTGAACAGCATCCCGGCGCTGCCCGCGCCCCATTGCCGGTCAAGCCCCAGCAGCGCGGCACCCGGCAGGTGCTGGCGATCCGCCATGTTCTCTTCCATCGCGGCCTTGGCGATGCGGTTCGGGACGCGCTGCCCGTTGCGCAGCGCGAGGGCATCATTCCACCCGGTGACCGGGGCGCGAACGGCTATCGTGACGACCCGGCCGAGCTGGTCACGCTGCTGCGCGTCATCGAGCAGGCGCAGGGTCTCGGTTTCACCCTGCGCGAGATCGCGGATGTCGAGATCGACACCGGTGAATACATCGTCGCCTGCACTGACGCCCGGGCCCTGCTGGCGAAGAAGCACGCGGCCGTCACCGCCCTGATCGCCGAAGCCGAGGACCGCAAGCGGCGGATCGAGGCGCTGATGGCCGAGTTGGAGGCGAGCCGGCAGAAGCGGATCACGGTGGGGACCGCGTAGCTTGGCATGACCTGTGCCCTGGTGTGCAATCGCTGCGGTCCGGATTCGGCGCCGACGTCGAGGATCGTCACGTTCGAGCGGTGGATCGTGACGAAAGGCCCCAGGCCAGGCGCAAAGATACGCGGTCGTCGTCGGCGAACGGGCTTGGAAGGTGACGAAACCTTGCCCCTGCTTGACGCGGGACGCTGCCAGGGCGTTTTTCCTTGTTGGTAAAGTATCCGTTGCCTGGGCTGCGGCCAGGCGACCGGTCCGCTGGCGGTGATCGCGCTGCAGCACGATACTGGCGCCGAGACGATGGGAGCAACGCCTTGAATACCGCGCCAAGGGCAGATCAGAACATCCGCGGCAGCCTGCTCGCCGATATCGACCTCTACATGCGCCGATTCGGACAGGACCCCGCAGGGCTGTTCGATCGACTGGGCCTCGGGCGGTCGGGCATGGACGACCCGGATTTGCGCATCCCGGTCACGACGCTCATGGCCCTCCTGAACGAATGCGCAGCGCTGACGGGCCAGGAAGATTTCGGCCTGCGCATCGCCGATTGGCGGCGGATGCCGGATATCGGGCCGATCGCCATTCTGCTGCGGCAGGAGGACACGCTTCGCGGCGCACTGCGGACGCTGTTGCAGGCGCTGCCCCTGCATTCCAACGCCCTCTATCTCACCTTCGACGAGGCCGACGAGGCCGCGATCCTCGCCATGGACGTGATGACCGGGGCCGAGGGACTGTCGCGGCAAAGCGCCGAAATGGTGGTCTGCGCGCTTCTGCACATGGTCGACTGGATGGTCGGACCGAGCTGGCAGCCGGCCTTCGTGGGCTTTCGCCACGCGCCGAAGCTGCCCTTGGCAACCTATCGGAAATATCTGCGCCTGACGCCCGATTTCAGGCAGGAATTCAACGGCGTGGGCATCGACCGCGCGGATCTGGACCGGCCCATCGACCACGCCAAGGAACGGCTTGAGCGGCAGGTGACCGAGTTCATCGACGCCATGTCCGACGAGACCGAGCTCTATGTCTACCGCGTGCGCCAGCTCCTGGTTCTGACCCTGCCACGCGGCGAGGCGCAGGCCGATGTGATCGCCGGCTACCTGCGCACGACGCGGCGGACACTGAACCGGCGGCTTGCGCGCGCGGGGCTCAACTTCTCGGCCCTGCTGGAACAGGTCAGGCGCGAGATGGCGGTGCAATACGGCAAGGGCAGCGACCGGCCCTTCAGCGAGATCGCGCTGCTGCTGGGCTTCGAAAGCCTTGCCGCTTTCAGCCGATGGTTCCGCCGCGCGTTCGGCGCAACGCCCAGCGCATGGCGGCGCCAGCACGCCGAATGAAGCTGTCCCAATATGTCAAACGCAGCGCGGCGCGGGCACTATGGTCGGCGCATCGGCTGGCCCTCCGAGACGGGGCCAGCGGCGCCGATGGGAGGAGACCACAATGCGCAAACCGACCCAGATTCTGACCGCGACGATCCTCGGTGCCATGTTCGGCACGCAGGCCTTCGCGCAATCCTATCCCGACCACGCGGTCACGCTGATCCACGCCTATCCGGGCGGACCGATGGACGCCGTGATGCATGTCGTGGCCGAGAAGCTTTCCGAGATCTGGGGCCAGCCGGTGGTCATCGACACCCGTCCCGGCGCGAACGAGATCATCTCGGCCGATGCCGTCGCCACCGCCGAACCCGATGGCTACACGATCTTTGTCGGCACCGAATCGACCTTCATCTACAACCCCTATCTCTATGCGAGCCTGCCCTACGACCCGAACACCGCGCTGACCCCGGTCTCGCAGCTTTTCGATATTCCCTTCGGCCTTCTGGTCCGCGCCGATCTGGGTGTCGACACGGTCGACGATTTCGTTGCCATGATGCGCGCGGACGGGATGAACCACAGCTACGGTTCATTCGGGGTCGGCAACATCATGCATGTCGGCATGGAGCAGTTTCTGGGCGCGGCAGGGATCGAGATGCGCCATGTTCCCTACCGCGTGGCGGGGCAGCTGATGCAGGACATGTTCGGCGGCACCATCGACGCGGTGGTGGCGAGCGCGATCATGGCCAACCGCTTCCCCGACCAGATGCACATGCTGATGATCGACGGCGACAGCCGCATGGCGGCCCTGCCCGACGTGCCGACCTTTGCGGAAGCCGGCTTCCCCGACCTGCATATCCGCCCGATCCTTGGCATCGCGGTGCCACAGGGCACACCCGAGGACGTGCAAGCCACGATCCAGCAGAGCTTTGCGCAGGTGATCACCGACCCGGAATTCGTCGGCAGCGTCGTGATCCCCAATGGATACGAGACCGTCGCCAGCACCCCCGCCGAATTCCAGGCCTTCATCGCCGAACAGCGGCCGATCTCCGAAGCACTGGTCAATGACCTCGGGATCCATCTGGAACAGTGACGATGCAGATCGAACGGACCGACCTGCCGGTGGATCCGCAGGACCGGGCGATGGTGGACGGCCTTCTGGCCGCCGCCCGCTCGGGCAATGCCTACCGGGTGCAGGGCGATGCGCAGGCGATGCGCGCCGCGACCGAGCGGCTGCTGGCCATGCCCTTCGTCTCGGGCCCCGACCCCTCGGTCGGGGTCACGCCCGGCGCCATCGGCGGGATCGCGGGTGAATGGCTGACCCCGCCCGAGGTGACCTCGGAGGCGGCGCTCATCTTCCTGCACGGCGGCGGCTATGTGCGTGGCACCCTCGCGCTGGGGCGCTCGAACGCCACCGAACTTGCCGCCCGCACCGGCGCGCGGGTCTTTGCCCCGTCCTATCGGCAGGGGCCCGAGGACCCGTTTCCCGCGGCCTATGAGGATGTCTTGGCGCTGTGTCGCGCGCTGGCCGACCGGCCGGAAACGTATGCGCTGGTCGGGGAATCGGCGGGGGGCGGGCTGGTCGTCGCGGCGGCAATGGGTCTGCGCGACGAGGGCGCGCGACTGCCTGCCGCGGTCTCGGGCATCAGCCCCTTCCTCGACCTCACCATGGCGGGCGAAAGCTGGATCACCAATGAAATGAACGACATGGCTACCCGCGAGATGGGCGAGGACATGATCGCACTCTACATGCAAGGGCAGGACCGGCTCGATTGGCGCGCCTCGCCGCTGCATGGCGATTTCCGCGGCCTGCCGCCCCTGCAATTTGCGCTTGGCAGCCATGAGGGGCTCTACAGCGAGGCGCTGGCTGCGGCAGAGAAAGCCGCGACGGCAGGCGTGGACGTGACGTTCGATGTCTTCGAAGGGATGCCGCATGGCTTCTCCAAGTATCGGCTGGCGGCGGCGGCCGAGGCCCTTGCGCGGGTCTCGGCTTTCGTCAGGCGCGGTGTGGAGCGAGCCAATGGCTGACGAAACCCGCGACCTGCGCGATGTCCTGACCGGCGTGCTGCTCGCGGGCCTCGGCCTCGCGGTGGCGGGCTACGCGCTGGCGACCTACCGACTGGGCACGCCCGCAGCGATGGGGCCGGGTTTCTTCCCGACGATGCTGGGTGGCGTCCTTGCCGCTCTCGGTGCGGCGATCGGCCTGGCTGCCTGGCGCCGCACCCGTCCCGAGGCCGCGCCCCAGCCCAAACCCCGCGCGATGCTGGCGGTGACGGCAGGCATCCTCGCCTTCGCACTGACGGTGCGGGCGTTGGGCTTCGTGCCTTCCGCATTTCTGCTGGTTCTCTGCGTTGGCATGGCCGATGCCACGAACCACCTGCCCCGCCTGCTGCTGCTTGGCGCTGCGCTGACGCTGCTGTCCTGGGCGATCTTCGTCTTTGGTCTTGGCATGCCGCTCAGCGCCTTCAACTTATGAGCGCGCAATGGACCTGCTGACCGCCTTCACCGACCATCTCTCGCTGGGCCTGTCCGAGGCCCTGGCCCCGATGAACCTGTGGTATTGCTTCCTCGGGGTCTTCCTCGGCACCCTGGTCGGCGTTCTGCCGGGCCTCGGCGCGCTGATCACCATCTCGTTGCTTTTGCCCTTCACCTACCAGCTGCCGGTCGAAGGCGCGCTGATCATGCTCGCCGGCGTCTATTTCGGTGCGGATTTCGGCGGCGGAACCTGTTCGATCCTCCTGGGTGTGCCGGGCCACCCGGCGGCGGCGGTCGATGTGCTCGATGGCTACCCGATGGCCAAGAAGGGCCGCGGCGGCGTGGCCTTGTTCATCAAATCGGTGGCCTCGGCCTGGGGCTCGATCTTCGGCATCCTGCTCCTGATGCTCTTCGCGCCGCTGCTTGCCCGCTTCGCACGCCAGTTCAGCCCGGTCGAATACACCGCGTTGATGGCCCTGGGGCTGGTGGCCGCAGCCACCGTCGGACGCGGCTCGATGCTCAAGGGATTGGCGACAATGGTGATCGGCCTGATCATTGCCACGGTCGGCACGGATGTGAACACGGGGTTCCAACGCTTCACCTTCGGACTGACAGGCTTGTCCGACGGCATCAGCCTGATCGCGCTGGCCATGGGCCTGTTCGCGGTGACCGAAGTCATCACCAGTGCCGGGCAGAAATCCGTCTCGCCGGTGAAAGCCAGCTACCGGCTGCGCGACCAGTTGCCGTCGCGTGGGGAATGGCGCCGCGTCTGGCCGGCGATGCTGCGCGGGTCGGGGCTGGGGGCGCTTTTCGGCGCGTTGCCGGGCACCAGCGGTGGCATGGCCACCTTCATGTCCTATGCCGTGGAGAAGAAGCTTTCCAGGCACCCTGAGGAATTCGGCCATGGCGCGGTCGAGGGCCTTGCCGCACCCGAGGCCTGCAACAATGCGGGCATCGGCACGGCGATGATCCCCTCGTTGACGCTGGGCATCCCGGGCGATGCGGTGATGGCGCTTCTGCTGGCGGCAATGATGCTGCACGGGATCCAGCCCGGCCCGCTGGTCATGGTGATGGAGCCGCAGCTGTTCTGGGGGCTGATCGCCAGCTTCTGGATCGGCACCGTCTTTCTTCTGATCCTCAACATCCCGCTCATCGGCGTCTGGGTGCGGCTGTTGCAGATCCCCTATCCGCTGCTGTTCCCGGGCATCGTGCTGTTTACCTGCATCGGCGTCTATTCCACCGCGCACAGCACCTTCGATCTGTATCTCGTGCTGCTCTTCGGGCTGTTCGGCTATCTGCTTCACCTGCTGCGGCTGGACGTGGTTCCGTTGGTTCTGGGCGTGATCCTGGGCCAGCCCTTCGAGGAGAATCTGCGGCGGTCGCTTCTGCTGTCGGACGGGGATTTCTCGGTCTTCGTGACGCGGCCGATCAGTCTCGCCGCCGTGGCGCTGGTCGCAGTGATCCTGGCCTTCTCCATCCGGCGAGCCCTCAGAGCGTCGACCTGAGGCCGAGACCTTTGGCCGTCATACTGGCGCGCGTCGCACCCGTGCACGGCGCCTCCATGACGATCCGCGGGCGGGCTCACCCCTCGCGGATCGTGGGGGCGATCTCGACCGGGAAATTCACGGACCGCGCAATGAAGCAGACCTTGTGAATCTCGTGGTGGATTGCGTGGGCGCGGGACAGATCGGCACCGCGTCGCACGGTGATCTGTGGGCGCAGCACCGCCTTGACGAACCGCGCGGCACCGCCCGCTTCCAGTTCACCGACTCCTTCGGGCGTGTCCTCATAGGCGGTCACGACGATGCCCGCATCCGAGGCCAGGTGCAGATACCAGAGCATGTGGCACCCCGAAAGCGCCGACAGCAGCAGGTCCTCGGGGTTCATCAACGCGGGGTTGCCGCCCAGAAGCGGGTCGTTCGACATCGGGATCACGGGTTTGCCCGGCACCGCGACCTCCCAGTCGCGGGTATAGGCACGGTAATGCGCGGTCCCCTCGCCGGTATTGCCGGTCCAGCGGATATGCGTGGCATAGCTGTGTCTTGTCATGGGCTTACTCCAGGGCCTGCGCGATCAGATGCGCCGCGATCATCCACATGACCAGGCCAATCACCACCTCGACCACGACCCAGGCGCGCGGCTTGGCCAGCACCGGCGCGAGGTAGCGCGCGCCATACCCCAAGGCGAGGAAGAACACCGCCGAGGCAAGGACCGCGCCCACCCCGAATAGCGCCTCGACCGGGGCATATTGCGCCGACAGGGCCCCCAGCAGAGCCAGCGTGTCCAGATAGACATGCGGGTTGAGCCAGGTCAGCGCCAGGCAGGTCAGCGCGACACGCCGGAGCGACACCGCGCGTTCGGCGCTGGCGGCCAGTGCCTCGCCCCCGCGGAACGCAGCCCGAAACCTGAGCGCGCCATAGACCGTCAGGAACGCGACGCCCCCCCACAGCATGACCGGCGTGAGCCATGGCATCGCCTCGGCCGCAGCGCCGAAACCGGCGACGCCCAACGCGATCAGCAGCGCATCCGAGCCCGCGCACAGCGCCACGACCACGCCGACATGTTCCCGGCGGATACCCTGGCGCAGAACGAACGCGTTCTGCGCGCCGATGGCCGCGATCAGGGACAGGCTGGCCAGAAATCCCGCTATGAACGCACTCATGCCGCCTGCCTTTCCCGCCACCAGTCCTGCACCTGCAAGGCCCAATAGGTCGCCTGCGCGGCGGCCAGCCCTGCCCCTCCGCCCGCCCAGTCCAGCCCAAAGGGCGCGAACAGCGCGATCCGGTCCGACGTCCCCAGGATCGCCTCGGCGACAACGCGCCCGCCTATGGCGGTGGTGTTCAGCCCGTGGCCGCCAAAGCCCGTCACATGCCAGACGTCGGGTTGAAGCAGACCGATCTGCGGCATCCTGTGGCGGGCATAGGCCATGAGCCCCGACCAGACCAGATCGGTCCTCAAGGCGGCAAGCTGCGGATAGACGCCCAGCATTTCCGCCCGCAGTTCGCGGGCGATCCCGGCAGGTCGGGCGGCGCGCGTCGTGATGCGCCCGCCCCACAACAGCCGCGCACCCCCCTGAACCAGCCGATAATAGTCACCGGCCCGGCGATCGTCGCCCACCGCCATGCGCGTTCGGATCGCCTGCGCCAGCAGATCGGGCGCGGTCTCGGACACCATGACATAGGTGGCGATGGGCAGGATCGCACGGCGCAACCGGGGGATCAGCGGCCCCGTATAGCCACCCGTTGCAAAGACGACGCGCGGCGCCTCGACCCGGCCCTGCGGCGTGGTCAGGGTCTTTCGGGCGGCCGTCAGATCCGCGCCGATGACCGGGCTCTGTTCGACGATCAGACCACCCAGCCGCTCGACCTCGGCGGCCAGGCCGCGCAGCGTGTTCAGCGGGTGGATATGGAATGCCGCAGGTTCCGCGATGCCGTGCCTGTATCGGACGGTTTCCAGATGACGACGGATCGCCGGCTGATCCAGATAGGGGGTGTCCGGTGTCGATGCCGCGCGCAGGTCGTCGGCCCGGTCATGCCGCCTGAGCCGCAGGATCCCGGCCACCGGGTCGGCGCCCGGGATGTCCAGGGTGGCAATCTCGTGCCGCATGATCGCGACCCCTTCGGCCGAGAGCGCCTGCAACGCATCGGCATGGTCGCGGCCGACATGCCGGCGGATCGCCGCCGGGCCGCAGGCGAACCCGTCGGAAACAAAGCCGCCGTTCCGGCCCGAGGCCCCCCAACCGACCGCCTGCGATTCGATCACGGCAACACGCATCCCGCCCCGCGCCAGGTCCAGCGCGGCAAACAGGCCGGCAAACCCGCCGCCGACCACCGCGACATCGACCGCCACCCGCCCGACCAGGGCCGGGCGTGCGCGGGTGTCGGACAGGGTGCGGCTGTAGAACGTGTCGGGATAGGGCGGGGCGGCTTCGGAACGGGGGCGCATCGGGGACCTGCACAAGACCGGGATACGCTATGCCAGCCGCCAGCCCCCTGCAAGAACCGCTAGCCTTCGCCGCCGCCGCGGTCGCGCGGTTCCAGATTGGCGATCTCGGCGATCGCCAGCATCCGCGCCTGATCCAGCGCGTCGGCGAGGGCATTCAGCCCATGCATCCGCGCATAGCTCAACAGGTCCTCGAGAACCCGAATCATCCAGTCATGGGCCAACACGCCGCTCCTTTCCGGTGTGGCGGAAGCCTGCGGCATGTGTGTTGACAAAGCGTTGCCCCGCAATGGCCAGGGGCCGCCCCAATGGGACGGCCCCTCGCGAAACGCGGTGTCGGACGATCAGCGCGGCCCGGCCTCGAGCGCATCCTCAAAGGTCCGCAGGCCGGTGGTGGGGGCCTGAACCAGAACCGCCATGTTGCCCGGCTTGTGCTGGTTCTTCAGCATCTTGATATGCGCCATCGGGATCTCGGCCCAGGGAAAGACCTCGGACATGGCAGGGTCGATGCGGCGTTCGATCATCAGCCGGTTGGCGGCGGAGGCCTGTTTCAGATGCGCGAAATGCGAACCTTGCAGGCGCTTTTGATGCATCCACATGTAGCGCACGTCGAAGGTGCAGTTGAACCCCGAGGTGCCGGCGCAGATCACGACCATGCCGCCCTTCTTGCACACCAGCGCCGAGACCGGGAAGGTCGCCTCGCCGGGGTGCTCGAACACCATGTCCACGTTCACGCCCTTGCCGGTGATGTCCCAGATCGCCTTGCCGAACTTGCGGGCCTCTTTCAGCCAGTCGTTGTATTCCTGGCTGTTGACCTTGGGCAGCTGGCCCCAGCATTTGAAATCGTTGCGGTTGATGACACCCTTGGCCCCCAGCGCCATGACGAAGTCACGCTTGGATTCGTCGGAAATGACGCCGACCGCATTCGCGCCCGCCGCATTGATGAGCTGGATCGCGAAGGACCCCAACCCCCCCGACGCACCCCAGACCAGCACGTTCTGGCCCGGCTTCAGCTCGTGCGGATGGTGGCCGAACAGCATCCGGTAGGCCGTGGCCAGCGTCAGCGTGTAGCAGGCCGATTCTTCCCAGGTCAGATGCTTGGGGCGCGGCATGAGTTGCTGCGCCTGCACACGGGTGAACTGCGCAAAGGACCCGTCCGGCGTCTCGTATCCCCAGATGCGCTGGGTGGGCGAGAACATGGGATCGCCGCCGTTGCATTCCTCGTCGTCGCCGTCGTCCTGATTGCAGTGAATCACGACCTCGTCGCCGACCTTCCACTGCTTGACCTTGTCACCGACCGCCCAGACGATGCCGGACGCATCCGAACCGGCGATATGATAGGGCTGCTTGTGTCCGTCAAAGGGGCTGATCGGCACGCCCAGGCCGGCCCAGACGCCGTTGTAGTTGACGCCGGCGGCCATCACCAGCACCAGCACCTCATGGCTGTCGATCTGCCAGGTATCGACCACCTCGACCTGAAACGAGGTATCCGGCTCGCCATGGCGTTCGCGGCGGATCGCCCACGCATACATCTTTTTCGGAACATAGCCGAGGGGCGGCATTTCGCCGATCTCGTAGAGGTCTTTCTCGGGGGCGTCATACTGGACGATGCCGGGGTTGTGGTCGAGGGCCATGGGTCTCTCCTGAGAATCGAACGCCGCGTCGCAGAATATACGAAGCAGTTGCAGCATTGATAAAATTGGCCACGCAACAATACAACCCCAAAACCAATGGTTTTGTAATTTTATGTCTCTGTGACCTCGGGTAGTTCCAGCGCGGTCTGGCAGAACCCACCGGGCAGATCGGGTTCGGCCAGCCGCTGGATCGCCGAGGCCGCGTAATAGCCCACGATCCCCTCCTGCCCCGGTGCGATGCGCAACCCGTCACCGTCCCGCAGCACGAGCCCGCGATGCGCCAGCGCCCCCAGACCCGTGTGCAGCGCCGCCGTCACCCCCCCGGGCAAATGCAGCGTGGCCCCCTGCGCGCGCGCCTCGTCCACCAGCCGGGCGGCCAGGGGGCGCAGATCGGTCAGCGAACACACGCCACCCGCCCGCACCAGGGCCGCGGCCGCCAGCGGCACCGGCAGGATCGGAACGGCCGCGCGAACACGGGTCATCAGCAGATCGGCCAGGGCCTCGGTGCTGGCGCCAGGTTGGGTTGTCAGGAAATCATGCAGCGACACCGGCGCGCCGAAGCACACCGCCGCCGTGCCAAAGGTGCGAAAGCGCCCCCGGGCCTTTTGCCACATCAGACGCAGCACCCATCCCGCCGCCTCAGTCAGCCGCACGCGAAACCGCCGCACGCCTGTTTCAGCCGCCTGTTGCAGGATTCGGTCCTCGAGCACCCGGTCATAGTTCAGCGCCACCGGCACAAAGACCACATCGCGGGTGTCGGACGGACGGAAATCGCGCACGATATAATGCAGCAGGCCCTTCTTCGCGGGGCCGACCGCCCCCGACAGGCTGAGCCCCCCCTCGGGGAAGATTGCCTGCGTGACCCCTTCATGCACCGACATCTGCACATACCGCGCCAGCACCGCACGATAGAGGGGATTGGAATCGCGCCGCCGGATGTAATAGGCACCCATCGCGCGGATCAGCGCCCTGAGCGGCCAGACCTGCGCCCATTCACCCACCGCATAGCTGAGCGCCGACCGATCCGCCGCCAGCCATGTGACCAGGACATAATCCATGTTGCTGCGGTGGTTGATGACAAAGACGACGGCGGATCTGGGGTCGATGTCGCGCAGGGTCTGGGCGTCGCCAGCCCCCAGGTGCACGCTATAGAACATGCGGCTCAGCCGGCGGGCGACGCGGATCGCAAATCCGAAATAGGTCGCCGTGGAGAAACCCGGCACGATCTCGCGCGCATAGCGCCGGGCCTTTTCAAAGGCGACGGACCGCGGAATGCCCTGCTCGCGCGCATACTCGGCCACGGCCTCCATCACCTGGGGGTCATAGACCAGCCGCACGACATAGTCCTGCCGCCGCACCAGCTTGAACGGCTGGATCGGCCGCTCAAGCCGCTTGTTCAGTTCCTCGACCGCGCGCTCCATCCGGCGGCGGAAGAACCAGCGCACCGACGGGAACAGGAAATGCGACAGAAACGACGCCCCCGCGAACAGCAGGATCAGGATCAAGAGCCAGAGAGGAACCGAAACCGGGGACAGCATCGCGCCAGATTGGCGGAAAGCCCGCGGCACGACAATGCCCTTGGGTGACAGGCAGGCCACCACGGGCTAGTCTGTCGCCAGACCAAGGAGGCGCGAATGGCAGGCGGCTGGGCAAAGGACGGCGCGGTGAACGAACAGATCGAGGCATCGATCGGCGAGGAACTGGCACGGATGCGGCTGCGCGTTCGTCACGGAGGCGAGAGCCGCACCCATTGCATCGACTGCGAGGAACCGATCCCCGAGGCCCGCCGCACCGCCCTGCCCGGTGTGACCCTGTGCCTGGACTGCCAGCAAGAGCGTGACCAGGCGTTCCGGTCACGCCCGGGGATCAACCGGCGCGGATCCAAGGACAGTCAGCTGAAATGAGCGCGGCCGCCACGGTCGACCGCTATCTCGCGGATCTGCCGGCGCCGGCCCGCGCGCATGTCGAGACGATCCGCCGTCTGCTGGCAGAGTGGGTGCCCGATGGCGAAGAGCGGATTTCCTATGCCATGCCCTGCCTGCGGCGAAACGGGCGCAACAGGCTGTATTACGGCGCCTGGACGCATCATGTCGGTGTTTATCCGGTGGCGCAGGGCGATGCCGGGTTCGAGGCGCTGGTCGGCCCCTGGCGGCACGGCAAGGCGGGGCTGCGGTTTCCGCTGGCGGTTCCGCTGCCTGTCGAGGTTCTGCGCGCGGTGGTGCAGGCGCAGGCCGGTCCTTGACCAGGGCCGGTCGATCAGCCGCCTGCGCCGCAACGCAGCGATTCCGCGCTTGACATTATCTTTCGCCTGAATATTCCCTTCGGGTAAGAAAATTGCGCTGCGACTGCATTGCGGCTCGTATGACCTGGAGGCTCTGCCCATGACCAAAGACAAGCCCTGGCTGTTTCGCACCTATGCCGGTCATTCGACGGCCAAGGCCTCGAACGAGCTGTATCGGACGAACCTGTCCAAGGGGCAGACGGGTCTCTCGGTCGCCTTCGACCTGCCGACGCAGACAGGCTACGACAGCGACCATGTGCTGAGCCGGGGCGAGGTGGGCAAGGTCGGTGTGCCGATCAGCCATCTGGGCGACATGCGCGCGCTGTTCGACCAGATCCCGCTGGAACAGATGAACACCTCGATGACGATCAATGCGACAGCGCCCTGGCTGCTGGCGCTCTATATCGCCGTGGCCGAGGAACAGGGTGCCGACATCGCCCAGCTTCAGGGCACGGTGCAGAACGACATCATCAAGGAATACCTGTCACGCGGCACCTATATCTGCCCGCCAAAGCCCAGCCTGCGCATGATCACCGATGTCGCGGCCTACACGCGCGAACACCTGCCCAAATGGAACCCGATGAACGTGTGTTCCTATCACCTGCAGGAAGCCGGCGCGACGCCCGAGCAGGAACTGGCCTTTGCCCTGGCGACCGCCTGCGCGGTGCTCGATGACCTCAAGGGCAAGGTCCCGGCCGAGCATTTCGGCGAGATGGTGGGCCGCATCAGCTTCTTCGTGAACGCGGGAATCCGCTTTGTCACCGAAATGTGCAAGATGCGCGCCTTTACCGAACTGTGGGACGAAATCTGCCTGCAGCGATACGGGGTCGAGGATGCGCGCTATCGGCGCTTTCGCTACGGGGTGCAGGTCAACAGCCTGGGCCTGACCGAGCAGCAGCCGGAAAACAACGTCTACCGCATCCTGATCGAGGCCCTGGCAGTCACCCTGTCGAAGAACGCCCGCGCGCGCGCGGTGCAATTGCCGGCATGGAACGAGGCCCTGGGCCTTCCGCGCAAATGGGATCAGCAGTGGTCGCTCAGGATGCAGCAGATCCTGGCCTATGAAACCGACTTGCTGGAATACGGCGATCTGTTCGACGGCAACCCGGTTGTCGATGCCAAGGTCAAGGCGCTGAAAGAAGGCGCGCGTGCCGAACTCGCGCTCATCGACGACATGGGCGGCGCGGTGCAGGCCATCGACTACATGAAGGGCCGCCTGGTCGAGGCCAACGCCGAACGCATCGCACGGATCGAGGCAGGCGAGACAACGGTTGTGGGCGTGAACCGGTTCACCACGACCGAACCGTCGCCGCTGACCACGGGCGAAGGCGCGATCATGGTGGTCGATGAGGCCGCCGAACGCGATCAGATCGCCCGGCTCGAAGCCTGGCGCGGCGCGCGTGACGAGGCCGCGGTGCAGGCCGCGCTCGAGGACCTGCGCGCGGCCGCCCTGTCGGGCGCGAATGTGATGCCCGCCTCGATCCGGGCCGCCAAGGCCGGCGCGACCACCGGGGAATGGGGACTGGTCGTGCGCAAGGCCTTTGGGGAATACCGCGCACCGACCGGCGTTTCGCGCAACCCCTCCAACCGGACCGAAGGCCTGGAAGAGATCCGCGCCGCTGTCGATGCGGTGAGCCGCCAGTTGGGCCGAAAGCTGAAGTTCGTGGTCGGCAAGCCCGGCCTCGACGGTCACTCGAACGGGGCCGAACAGATCGCCGCGCGCGCACGCGACTGCGGCATGGACATCCATTACGAAGGGATCCGCCTGACACCCGCCGAGATCGTTTCCGCCGCACGCGACCAGGAGGCACATGTCGTCGGCCTGTCGATCCTGTCCGGCAGCCATGTGCCGCTGGTCGCCGAACTGATGGAGCGGATGCGCGCCGCCGGACTGGCCGACACCCCCGTCGTGGTCGGAGGCATCATCCCCGACGAGGACGCGGTCAAGCTGCAGGCGATGGGCGTGGCCGCGGTCTATACGCCCAAGGACTTTGAACTGAATCGCATCATGATGGACATCGTCGGCCTGGTCGACTCGCGCCCGGTGGCCGCCGAATAAGGGGGGCGCTGCCCCCCTCTTTGCTGCGCAAATTCACCCCTCGGGATATTTGGGGCACAAAGATGGGGTCAGATGCCGGGGATCGTGATCCGACCCTGGGCGACGGGCACCGCCGCCCCCGCAACCCGCACCGCCGTCAGCGCGCCCCCCGCGACCACCGCCGTCATCACGATCTGCGAGGGGCGGCCCATTTCGACACCCTGGGTGATCTCGATCCGGGTCTCGCCGTCGTCGAGCAACCCGTTCGCCAGCAGGTCGGCGGCGAAAATCGCGCTGGCCGATCCGGTGGCCGGGTCCTCGGGGATGCCGGCGGTGGGCGAGAACATGCGCGCCCGATAGCCCTGTTCGGTGCGGGTATAGCACCACGCACTGTCAACCCCGGCCTCATGCATCAGGTGCGACCAGTGGGGTTCGATCGGGCGTGCCTGCGCCAGCACGGCAAGGTCCGGCAGCGGCACATAGAGAAACGCAGGCCCCCCTTGCCAAAGCGCCGGCGCACGATGACCGGGCGTGCCCAGCGCCGTCACCCCCAGCGCGGCGGCCACGAGCGCGGGATCGGCCCGGCCGGGGGCGCCGACGGGCGTCACGGGTGCCGTGAACCCACCCTGCACCCGACCGGCCCTGCGCGTGACAAGCACCGGGACCAGACCCGCCTCCTCTTCGAGCACGAGATGCACTTCGGCATCCGGTCCGGGCGCGGCAAGGCCCGACAGGGCGATGGCGCACCCCAGGGTCGGGTGCCCGGCAAACGGGATTTCCGCCGTCGGAAAGAAGATCCGGACGCGCGCGGTGTGTGCCGGATCGCGCGGCGGCATGACAAAGATCGTTTCGGACAGGTTGAACTCGCGCGCCAGGGTCTGCATCTGCGCCACGCTCAGCCCCTCGGCCCCGTGCACGATGGCCAGCGGGTTGCCGGCAAAGGCAGTTTCGGTGAACACGTCCCAGGTCTCGAATGTCAGCATCGCGGAACCTTTCTGAACCGGACTTGACCCTGCGCCACCGGGCCGAAAAAGGAAAGGGCGCGACCGACCGGCCGCGCCCCCGATTTTCCGTCGACAGGCCCCGCGTCAGGCAGCCGAGGCTTCGACCAGGCGCGACGGTTCGGCGCGGGCGATCTCGATGCGGCGGGGTTTCAGGGCCTCGGGGATTTCCCGCACGAGGTCGATGTGCAGCATCCCGTCGGCATGGGTCGCGCCGGTCACGCGGACATGATCGGCCAGATGGAAGCGCCGGTCAAAGGCCCGGGTTGCGATGCCGCGATGCAGGAAGGTGCGGTCGGCTTCGTCCTCGGTCTTGCGGGCCGAAATCACCAGCGAATTCTCTTTCACATCGACGGCCAGCTCGTCGGCGCTGAAACCGGCAACCGCGAGCGAGATGCGGTAGGCATTATCGTCGGTCTTTTCGATGTTGTAGGGCGGATAGCTGGGCTGCACGGGTTCGGCAGCCAGGACACGGTCCATCAGGTCGGCCATCCGGTCAAAACCAACCGAGGCACGGAACAGCGGAGTCGGGTCGAAAGCACGCATGTAAGTCATCCTTTATGCAAGCGATGTCTGAGGTCTGCCCGCCGGTTCTCCCGGCCGGGCGTCGAGGGGCCGGACCCCGTCATGGGCGCCCGGTCCTCTGGATGTGGGAAAGCCGTTTTCCGCTTTCAAGGGGTCAGGGGCGCAGGAACCGCGCGGTGGATCGGGCGCCCTGCGGCTGGCTGGACAATACGCCCGAAACGCCCTGATCCAGCGCCTGTTCCAGCGCCGCGACCCGCCCGCCCAGGCGCATCCCCAGCGAAATGGGCCGTTCCTGCCCCTGTGCCAGCGCCGAGATCACGGAAACGACCTGGATTTCGCCGTCGCGCACGGCAAAGACGGGCGATCCGGACGAGCCGAAATCAATGTCGCACGAAAAGACCGAGACCCCGTCGCGGCGCTGGTCGAGGACATGGCAGGTTTCCTGGATCGAGGGCGCCTCGGCCCGGTCGCGCGCATAGCTGACCACGGCAACCGCGTCGCCTGCGCGCACGGGTTCATCCGCGACGCCAAAGGGATGGATCGACGTGGTGCGCACCGGCTGATCCAGTTCCAGCACGGCCAGATCGCGCGGCACATTGGCCATTTCGGCGCCGACGGCAAAGTCGAACTCGGGCCAGACCGCCACGCGGCTGATCCCGCGGATCGCCTCGGCCCGTCCGGTGCGCCAGCCGGCCAGGAACTGCAACCGGCCGGGCGGGATCTGCTGGCCGGTCCGGTGATCGAACAGGCAATGCGCCGCGGTCAGAACCCGGTCCGGCGCGATCAGGGTCGCGGTGCAGAACCCGACCCCTTGCATGTTCAGCCGTCCCACGGCCTCCCATCCGCGGTTGGCGTCGCCGGTCTGCATGGCATGCAATCGGGTGTCCGCCTGCGCGAGCGCCTGAAACGGGACGAGGAGGAACAGAAGAAGGAACAGACGCATTCGGAACCCGGGAACAACCTGAAGGAGGCCCAGACTGCCGTGAAAAGGTGGCGAAAATGGGGCCCCGTCCCCCCGGGCGGGCGCCCCGCGGCCCCACCCCATGGGACGCGGCGATCAGTTGCGGAACCAGTCCTGGAACTGATCGCGCAGAAGGTTCTTCTGAACCTTGCCCATGGTGTTGCGCGGCAATTCCGGCAGCACCACCAGCGCGCGCGGCACCTTGAACCGCGCCAGTCGCCGGCCCAGGTCCGCCAGGATCGCCGCGGTGTCGGGCGTTTCCCCCGCCTGCGGCACGATCACGCCCAGCACGCCTTCGCCCAGGTCGGGATGCGGCACGCCGATCACGGCGCTTTCCTTGACGCCGGCGGCCTCGTCCAGCTCCAGCTCGATTTCCTTGGGATAGATGTTGTAGCCGCCCGCGATGATCAGGTCCTTCTGCCGGCCGACAATGGTGACATAGCCGTCGCTGTCGATCCGCCCGAGATCGCCGGTGATGAAGAACCCGTCCGCGCGCAGTTCGGCCGCCGTCTTTTCGGGCATCTGCCAATAGCCCATGAACACGTTGTCGCCCCGCACCTCGAGAATGCCGATCTCGCCTTGCGGCACGGTCGCGCCGGTGTCGGGGTCGGTCACCTTCAGCTCGACCCCTGGCAGCGGGAAGCCCACCGTCCCGGCCCGACGCTCGCCGTCATAGGGGTTCGAGGTGTTCATGTTCGTTTCGGTCATGCCATACCGTTCAAGGATGCGGTGCCCGGTGCGGTCCTCGAATGCGACATGGGTTTCGGCCAGCAGGGGCGCCGAACCCGAGGTGAACAGCCGCATGTGGGCGACCAGATCGCGGGTGAAACGCGCGTCATCCAGAAGCCGGGTGTAGAAGGTCGGCACCCCCATCATCGAGGTCGCGCGCGGCATCCAGCGGATCAGCGCGTCGATGTCCAGTTTCGGCAACAGGATCAGCGCGCCGCCGGCCAGCAGAACGATGTTCGTGGCAACGAACAGGCCATGGGTGTGAAAGATCGGCAGCGCGTGCAGCAACACGTCCTGATCGGTGAAGCGCCAGGCACGGGTCAGGACCTCGGCGTTGGACAGAAGGTTGCGCTGGCTCAGCATCGCACCCTTCGACCGCCCCGTCGTGCCCGAGGTGTAGAGCAGCGCGGCCAGATCACCCGGGTCGCGTTCGGCGGCCGCAACGGCGGGCGCGGCGGCGACCTGGGAAAAGCTGCCGCTGCCATCGGAGTCGAGCACCATCAGCCGCGCGCCGCTCTGCGCGGCCACGGTGGCCAGCGCGGCGGCCTTGGCGCTGTCGGCCAACAGCAGCCGGGCCCCCGCGTCTGACAGGAAATAGGCCACTTCGTCCGGCGTGTAGGCGGTGTTCAGGGGCAGGAACACCACCCCCGCCATCACCGCGCCGCCGTAAAGCGCCAGGGCATCGGCGCTTTTTTCCACCTGCACCGCCATCCGGTCGCCGGGCGCAAGACCCAGCGCGCCCAGCCGTCCCGCCACCTGCGCGCACATCGCATGAAAGGCGTCGCCGGTGATCTCGGACCCGTCGGGCAGGATCAGGAACGGCGACTGGCGGCCGATCAGCGGGGCGAACAGGGCGTCATACAACGGATTGGGCATCGGTGTGGTCCTCCTGTCTACGCGCATAGCGCGGCGGCGAGGGCCGGTCCAGTCGCGTCAGTGCGCCGGGCGCTGCACCGTGTCCAGAACCTGACGCCCGCCATCCAGGCCGACGATCTGCCCGGTCATGAACCCTGACGCCGACGAGGCAAGGAACTGCGCCAGTTCGCCGACCTCGGACGCGGTGCCGATCCGGCCCAGAGGCGTGCCTTCCAGAATGCTGTCGCGATATTCGGGATGTTCCGCGATCGTGTCGCGCAGCGTGCCGGACATGACCGACCCGACCGCGACCGCGTTCACACGGATCGCATGGGGCGCCAACGACACCGCGAGGGACCGGGTCATCTGTTCCAGCGCCGCGTTCGAGATCGAGAACCCCAGCAGTTGCGGCTGCGTGCGATGCGCGGCGATCGACGAGATATTGACGATGGCGCCCGCTTCCTGACCCCGCGTCTCGGATTGTTCGGCCTGCAGGATCATGCGGCGTGCGACGGCCTGGCTGGTGCGCAACGCGACGCTCAGGTTCTGGTCCAGCAGTTGTTCGACACTGGTATCCGACGGATCCAGGGGGTCGGTCACCGCGAACATCCGGGTTGCGTTGACCAGGATATCGACCCGGTCAAACGCGTCGAGAGCGGTAGACAGAAGGTTCGCGACCGCCAGTTTCTCGCGCAGGTCGCCAGCAAAGAGGCGACAGTTCGGCAATCCGGCCAGATCGTCGCTGCCAGCCTTCAGGCGTTTCTCGTTGTGGTCGGAAAAGACGACATTTGCCCCCTCGTCCACGAAATGCCGGGCAATGGCATGTCCTATGCCAGTGGCGGCGCCGGTGATGATGGCCGTCTTGCCGGCGATGGAAAAGCTCATGCGCGGCGTCCTTTGCTATGGGTCACACGGGAACGGCCCCGGGACGGGGCGGCGGCACTCGCACGCAGGGGGCCTTCGGCCACGAACAGCTTGAACCCGGGCAGGCCCGGCAGTTCCTCGTGCCGCCGGAAATGCGCGGCGAGCGCGGTTTCATACGGCAGGTGACGGTTCGCCACCATGAACAGCTGACCCGAGGATTTCAGCATCGCCGCAGCCGAGGCGATAAAGGCCGCGCCCAATTGCGGACGCGCCTCGCGCCCCTTGTGAAAGGGGGGGTTCATCACCACCGCATCCAGCACCAGACGCGGCACCGGCTGGGTTGCGTCGGCCCAATGGAACACGGCGCGCGGATCGGTCACGTTCTGACGCGCGCAGTCCAGCGCACGGGCGTCGGCCTCGATCAGGTGAAGGGCGGCGATGCCGGGCGCCTTGGCCAGCAACTGCCCCGCCAGATAGCCCCAGCCCGCGCCCAGATCCGCCACCACACCTTTCAGGCCCGCCGGCAGCGCCTGCGCAAGCAGCGCCGACGCCGGATCGATCCCATCCGCCGAAAAGGTCCCCGGCAGCGTCCGCCAGCCATCGACCTGGCCGGGTTGGGCGCGCCAATCCGCCAGGGTGTCGCCGGGCGACGGGAACCAGGCGATCTTGCCATGCCCCTTGGCGATCACATCGGACAGCTCGGTGCGGTCACGCAGGTCCTTGAGCATCGCATCCGCGCCATCGGTCTTTTGCCCGTCCACGATCACCGGCCCGCTGGTCAGTGCGGCGGCCCGGGCGATCAGGTCGCGCCCCTCGGCCCGGCCCCGGGGCAGGCAGACCAGAACCGCCGCGTAGGGCCCTGCCGGCGCCTGCGCGCAGGCCAGGCCCTGGTTCAGAAAGGCCGCGTGATCGGGCGCGTGCGGCGTGACCACGACCGTGCGCGCGCGCGGCAGGGGTGTCAGCACTTCGCCCGCATGAGGGTGAAAGACGGCAATCGTGCCGGTTTCGGGCAGCGTGAGCCCGGCCTCGAAGGCCAGCTCCAACCGCAGGGCACGCGGGGCCGGGTCAGTCAGGGACATGCGGTTCGGCGGGCGCGGGGCGCCCTACTCCTTTTCCAGGGTGCATTGCAGCGGGTGCTGGTGACGGCGCGCGAAGTCCATCACCTGCGCCACCTTGGTTTCCGCGATCTCGTAGCTGAAGACGCCGACCACCGCGAGGCCCTTCTTGTGCACCGTGAGCATGATCTCGAACGCCTGAGCGTGATTGAGACCGAAGAACCGCTCCAGCACATGCACGACGAATTCCATCGGCGTGTAATCGTCATTCAGCAGCAGCACCTTGTACATCGGCGGGCGCTGCGTGCGGGTGCGCGTCTTGACCGCAAGGCCCGGATCGTCGTTGCCAGAGCCGTCCTTGCGGTCCGTCATCGTCGGAGTGATTGCCATGAAATAAGGACCCGGGGTGACAGATTCGGTTTCGCAGCAGTATATAGCGTCCCGGACGCTCAAGAAAACCCTTGCAGGGCAGGACCATGCGCATCACCACTGTCGGCCTCGACGCAGACGACACGCTCTGGCACAACGAACGCTTCTTTCACATGACCCAGGCGCGCTTTGCCGATCTCCTGGCCGAGCACGCCGACCGCGATCATCTGGCCGACCGGCTTCTGGCCGCGGAACGGCGGAATCTGGGGCACTATGGCTTTGGCATCAAGGGCTTCATGCTGTCGATGATCGAAACCGCGATCGAGGTGACGGATGGCCGTGTCCCCGGGCAGGTGATCGGCCAGATCATCGCCGCCGGCCAGGACATGCTGGCCCATCCCATCGACCTGCTACCCGGCGTGGCCGACACCATCGACAGGCTGGCGGGAGCGCACCGGCTGGTGCTGATCACCAAGGGCGACCTGCTGGATCAGGAACGCAAGCTCGCGCAATCCGGCCTGGGCGACGCGTTCGACGCCGTCGAGATCGTCAGCCACAAGACGCCCGAGACCTATGCGCAGATATTTGCCCGCCATGGCGGGGGGCCGGACCGCGCGCTGATGGCGGGCAATTCGATGGCCTCGGATGTCGTTGCCCCGATCGAGGCCGGCGCCTGGGGCGTCTTTGTGCCGCACGGCCTGGAATGGGCGATCGAGGCCGCGCCCGAACCGGCCACCCATCCCCGATACCGGCGGATTTCCGCGTTGTCGGACCTGCCCGCCCTGCTGGAGGCCTTGCAGGCCGACTGAACATGTTGTGGAGGACGCGCCCGGCCCTCCCAGATGTAGGAATGCGTTAAGAATGCCCCTAAAGTTGTTGAAAACCGGGGGCTTTCCATGGTGGCAACAGCGTGATAGCCTGACCGAAGCAGACAACGACGCCCCAATAGAAACCGGGGCGCGCAGAGGCAGAGGACAGGCTCGTGACAACGCAGTTCCCGCGTTGGCTCCGCATATCTGGCGCGCTTGCCATGATGATGGCCTGTGCGCTGACCTTGCTGACGCTTTCGTCATCCGCAGCTCGCGCCCAGCCCTATGCCGCGCTGATCATGGACGTGCGGACCGGGGAAATCCTGTATCAGACCGACAACGCCAACTCGCGCCTGCATCCCGCGTCGCTGACCAAGATGATGACGCTCTACATCGCGTTCGAGGCGTTGGAAAATGGCGAAATCAGCCTGGACACCCGGGTGCGCATCTCGCGTCATGCGGCCGCGCAACCGCCCTCGCGGCTGGGGTTGCGGGCCGGTCAGACCATCTCGTTCCGCTATCTGATCCGCGCCGCCGCGCTGCGATCCGCGAATGACGCCGCCGTCGCCATCGCCGAGGCGATCGAAGGGTCCGTTCCCCGCTTTGCGGACCGCATGAACCGCACCGCGCGGGCGATCGGCATGCAGCGCACCCATTTCGCCAATCCGCACGGGCTGACAACCGACGGGCACCTGTCCACCGCACGCGACATGGCCCGGTTGGGGCGGCAGCTCTATTTCGATTATCCGCAGTATTACAATATCTTCTCACGCCGGTCCGAAGATGCCGGCATTGCCACCGTGCGCAACACGAACCGCCGGTTCCTGGATTCCTATCGTGGCGCCGACGGGATCAAGACCGGCTTCACCAATGCCGCTGGCTACAACCTGGTGGCCATGGCCGAACGTGGGGGCGTGCGCATCCTGGTCGTGGCGATGGGGTCGCATTCCTCGGCCCAGCGGTTGCAGCGCGTCACCAACCTGATGGATCGCGGTTTCCGCCTGGCCCCCCGCCGCGCGGCGGTGCGCCGTCCGGCCCGGCCCGACTATGTTCACGCGCCCGAGGATCGGGGCTCGGGCCCCGCCGCGGGCCGCGTGATCCGCCTGCAGACCGCGCCAACCGCCAGCCTGTTCCCCCGCGCGCGCCCCGCGCCCGGGTCCGCGCCATCGGCGGACATGATCGCCTCGATCCAGGACGGCATCGACGAGGTCATGGACGAGATTCGCGAACCCGATCCCAGCACCGACACCGACGATCCCGGCGTGGCGGCCGGCGTCACATCCGAGGAACCGGACGATCCCGGTGGCGAGGAGGACGGCGGCGCCGCGGCCGAAGTTGCGCTGGACAGCTCGCTGATGCCCCGCGCCCGCCCCGAGGACGTGGCCGTCGCCGATGCGTCGGACGATGCCGCCGAAGCCGCCGGTTTCACCGTCATCGATGCCGAACGGTATGCCGCGATCACCGGCGCGCCGCCCGAACTGCCGCAACCGCGCCCGGCTGACCTGGGAACCGCCGACCCGGAAACCGCCGCCGGCGGAACCGCGGATACCGCAACCGACGAGGCCGCGACCGACGATACCGCCGAAACGGCCGCTGCTGGACCCGTCAGCGACACCGAGATTGCCGAAGGTGTGTCCGTCGATGCCGAGGGCGTCACCATCGCGGGCCTGCCGCCCATCGCGCTGGAAAGCGACGAATCGACGGCGGCCCCTGAACTGGCAGCCGCGCCCGATCCGGCCCTGCTGGCACCGGTGGACTCTCTGGAACCGGCCTCGACCGAGCTGACGGTGGACGATTCGGGGCGTATCCTTTGGCGCGACGAGGAGGTTCTTCAGGCCATGGCCCACGAAGATCCCGCAGACCCGGTCATGGCGCCGACCATCGTGCTGACCACCAGCGACAGCGACAGCGACGAACCGGCGCAGGTGCCCATGCCTGAAATCGTCACCCGCGTCTCGACCTCGGGTGGGCGGCTCTGGGCGGTGGATCTGGGCACCTACGGATCGCGGTTCGATGCCGAACGGATGCTGCTGCGGCTGGCACTGACCGAATCCGGCACGCTGGGCACGGGCGTCCGCCGCGTCACGACCCGCGCCGGACGCTTTCACGCCGAAGTGCAGAGCCTGTCCGAAATGGATGCCTCGCTGGCCTGTCAGCGACTGCTTGCCCGCGACCTGCCCTGCACCGTGCTGGAACCCTGAGCGCGCCGATTCAGGCGCGCGAACACAGGATCCGCACGGAATCGTATTTCTGCGCAGGTTTCGCCAGGGCGGTCCGCGCAAACAGCCGCGCCGAATGGCGCACCTGCCGGTCGATGTCGGCCTGCCCGGCCTTGCGGCCGTTCAGCTCGGCGCCGATCCGGGCCTCGTCCACCAGCCAGTCGGGCATGAACTGGCGCACATAGCCACGGAACAGCACCGCGCGCACGGTCAGGCCCGCGGCCTCGGCACAGGCGGCCAGGCTGTCCGGCGTGAAAAAGTTCAGGTGCCGCGGCACATCCAGCCAGCGCCAGGCCTCGCCCATCATCCGCGCGCCTTCGCAGGCGTTGTTCGGCACCTCGACCGACATGATGCCACCATCGGCCAGCAGCGCGCCCGCATTCTTCAGCGACAGCACCGGGTCCAGCGTATGTTCCAGCACATGGACAAAGGCGATCAGGTCATAGCGGCGGTCCTTGATGGCGTCGGGCAGGTCCTCGGCGGTGCCTTGATGCACATCCAGTCCCCGTTCACGCGCCACGCGCACCGCGCGCGGGTCGGGTTCGACGCCGCGCACGCCCTGCGCCAGAAAGGGTTGATAGGTCTGCATCCGGTCGCCATCGCCGCATCCGATCTCAAGCGAGTTCTGCGCACCGGCCGGAATGATCGACTGCCACCAGTCCGCCGTCGGCTCTGCGCCCCGTTCGAAATGCGAGGCCAGCGACCCGATGGCGCGGCCCAGGATGCCGACCTGCCGCCGCTCGGCGTCCGAGTCGTGCTCGACCCGTTCGGCATGGGTGTAATAGTCCTCGAGATCGTAGAACGAGGCCACTTCGTCCACCGCCGGCCGGGGATGAACCTGACCGAACGCGGCGGAATCATTCCACCAGATCTGCCAGGGGCGGCGATCCGAGGGGCGGCGCCAGTCGATCGGCACCGTCAGCACGGGATGCATCGGCTCGCTGTTCAGCGGGCATTCGGGGCGGGTCCGCTCTGCGGTCTGGGTCTCAAGCACTCGAACAAAATCCTTCATGGACAGGTCCTTCCACGCGACCGGTCCGTGATGATCCGTCAATCTGGCGAGACTAGGGCATTTCCATGCGAATTCTGTAAAAAAGACACCGGTGTCAGATGGCGCCCGACCGAACCAGCGGCGCGGGCGCTTCGGTCCCGCCGTGCCGCGCGGCCACGACGCCCGCCACCAGGATGGCGACCAGGACAACGCCCCAAAGGCGGGTTGCTTTCAGCGTGCGGGGCATGGCGGGTCTCCTTTCCGGCTCTGCATCTGGGTCGCCGGGACTGGGGCACGGGTTCAAA
>JACKKE010000008.1 GCA_020637595.1 Rhodobacter sp.
GGCCGACTATGCCGTCCATTCACAGTATCCAGGCTACATGGAGCCGATGGCCACACTTGCCGCGCAGGATGGCAGCGGACGACTGACGGTCTGGACCTCGACGCAATCCGTCTTCCTCGCCCGCAAGCGTCTGGCCGAGGCGCTGGGTCGCCCGGTCTCCTCGATCCGGGTGATCCAGCCCGCTGTCGGAGGTGGCTTCGGCGGCAAGATTGTTGAGGAGCGCACGTCGCTGATCGCGGCCTTTCTGGCAACCCGGCTCAATCGTCCGGTGCGGTTGGGCCTGACCCGCCTCGACGACATGCAGTCGGGCTGCTTCAGCGTGCCGGAGCGCATCAGTCTCAAGATGGGCATGACCCGCGACGGTCGGATTACCGCGAAGCAGGTCGAGATCCTCGCCGATTGTGGCGCTTATGCGGGCCTCGCGCCCGAAGTCATGGTCGTGACTGCCATGCGCAGCGACAACATGCAGCGCATCGAGAATGTCCGCACGCGGGCGCGCCTCGTCTATACCCACACCATGCCACGCGGCGCTTTCCGGGGTTTCGGCGGCACTCAGATGGCTTTTGCGCTGAACAGCCATATCAGCGTCATGGCGCACAAGCTGGGCCTCGATCCAGTCGAGGTGCACCGCCTGAACGTCATTCGCGCCGGCGAGATCAGCGTGCATGGCTGGAAGATCGGTAGCTGCGGCCTGCCGGAGTGCCTCGATCAGGTCCGCGATGGGATCGGCTGGGAGGCGTTGCGCGCGCGGCCCAAGGGGCGTGGCGTCCTGAGGCGCGGCGTCGGCATGGCGGCTGCCATGCATGTCAGCGGCAACCGCAGCATGGGCAACTGGGACGGTGCGACGATCCTTCTGCGTGTCAACGAGGACGGGAGGGCGGTGATCCTGACTGCCGAATCCGACATGGGGCAGGGCGCCTACACCATGCTCGCCCAGCTTTGCGCCGAGGAACTCGGCATTCCGATCGCGCATGTTACCGTGCAGCAGCCGGATACCGACGCCGCATCCTTTGGCCTCGGCTCGCTCGCTTCACGCGTCACGATCCAAGCGGGGAACGCGATGCTCAAAGCTGCGCGCGAGGCGAAGGCGACGATCCTGCAGGCTGCGTCCGAGAAACTGGGCTGCCCCGCCGAGGATCTGACACTGACTGACGGCGTGATCCAGTCCACAGTCAACGCCAACCTCTTTGCCCCGCTGCCCGAGATCTGCCGCTTCCACATCTTCCGCCACGGCGGCGAGGGGATTCTGGTGAAGGCGACCCACGATCCCGCCACGCAGATGATGGACGCCGACCATTACGGCAACATCGCCCCGGCCCATTCCTTTGCGGCCCATGCCGTCGAGGTCGAGGTGGACACCGAAACCGGGCAGGTCCGCGTGCTGCAAAGCCACCTGTCGGATGATTGCGGCCGGGCGATCAACCCGCTCGCCGTGCACGGCCAATCGAATGGCGCAGCGGTGCAGGCGATTGGCTGGACGCTTTACGAAACGCTGCAATTCGAGGGCGGGCGCCTGATGAACGGCAATTTCGCCGACTACACCATGCCCACCGCCGAGTCCGTGCCCGCCATGCAGTCCACCATCGTCGAGTCGATGGACCCGAACGGACCCCTGGGCGCCAAAGGCGCCAGCGAGACCGCGATCCTGATGGCCGCGCCCGCCATCGCCAACGCCATCGAGGACGCCATCGGCGTGCGCCTCACCACGCTGCCGATCACCCCCGAGGCCATCCTCGCGGCCCTCGCCGACAAGATCGACGCCGCCAAGACCGAGACCGCCGATGCGTGACTTTCGTTTCCTCACGCCCCCGACCTTGCCCGAGGCGCTGGCGATGCTCGCCGATCTGGGCGAGGACGCCTGTGTCATGGCGGGGGGCACTGCTCTGCTGCTGGGGATGCGCCAGCGGATGCTGTCGCCGGACTCCGTCGTCTCGCTGCATCGGCTGCAGGCGCTCAAGGGGATCACCGTCGATCCGACCCAAGGCCTGACCATCGGCGCTTTGGTCCGGCATGCCGATGTTGCACGCTCGCCCGAGGTGCAGCGGCACTATCCGATGCTGGCCGACATGGCCCAGCGACTCGCCAACCCACAGGTCCGTAACCGGGCCACCATCGGCGGCAATCTCTGCTACGCGGACCCGGCGACCGATCCTCCCACCTGCCTGATCGCGCTCGATGCCGAGGTGACGCTGGTCGGTCCCGACGGAACCCGCCGCCTGGCTATGCGCGACTTCGCGGTCGACTACTACACCACGGCACTGGAGCCCGGCGAACTTCTGACTACGATCCATCTTCCCCCGCCCGATACGATGCGCGTGGGCCTCTACCGCCGGCTGCTGCGCACCCCGGCCGAGCATCGCCCCGTGGCCAGCATTGCCCTGACCCTGCTGCGCAACGGCGACCTGGTGTCGGACGCCCGCCTCGTGATCGGGGCCGCCACCCCCGCGCCGCAAACCATGATCCGTGCGCAGGCCTTCCTGGAGGGCCGTCGCCTGACCCCCGACACCGCCGCCGAGGCCGCCGCACTGGTGGCAGCAGAGATCGCTCCTCTCTCGGATGGGCGGGGCGATGCCGCCTTCCGCCGCCAGATCGCGCAGGTGAATACCCGCCGGATGCTGGCGGAACTGGGCGGCCACGACTGGAGACTGGAATGACCCGCCACCCCATTTCCCTGACCGTCAACGGCGAGGTCATCACCGCCGAGGTGCGCAGCGCGCAACTGCTGTCGGACTTCCTGCGCACCGAGCTGGCGCTGACCGGCACCAAGCGCGGCTGCGAGACCGGCACCTGCGGGGCCTGCTCGGTGACAATGGACGGCGATGTGGTGAAGTCCTGCCTCTGCCTCGCCGTGCAGGCGGACGGCGCGGTGATCGAGACCGTCGAAGGGCTGGGCACGCATGACGCTCCGTCAGCCCTGCAGCGCGCGTTCATGGAGCACGGCGGCCTGCAATGCGGCTATTGCACGCCGGGTTTTCTGATGGTCGCCAAGGACTTGCTGTCCCGAAACCATGACCCGGACGAGGCCGAAATCCGCGCGGCGCTGTCCGGCAACCTGTGCCGCTGCACCGGCTACCAAGGCATCGTCGACGCCATCGCCGCCGCCGCGAAGGAGCTTCGTCATGGACATTGAACTCGCCCGCGCCTTTGACGCCACGCCCGAGGCGATGTGGGCGATCCTCCTGGACCCGCAGCCGATGGCCGAGTGCGTGCCGGGGATGGAAGCGGTCGAGGTCGTCAGCCCGACTGAATACCTCGCCACGATCAAGGTGAAGATCGCCTTCATCAGCGCCCGCTTCAAGGTGCGCACCGTGATCGCCCAGGCCGATGCACCCCGCTATCTGCGCTGCGAGGTGACGGGCGAGGACAGTGCGGTCGGGAGCGCAATCAAGGCCGTCGCCGAGATGTGGTTGACACCGACCGAGGCCGGCACCGAGCTGCGCGTGAAGGGCGCGGCGACGATCATGGGCCGGTTGGGCGCGCTGGGGTTGAACCCGGTCAAGACCAAGGCCGAGCGGATGTGGGAAGACTTCTGCGTCAGGCTGGCCGCAAAGCTGGCCGGACCTGCGGACGTCGAAGCCACGCCTGTTGTTCCGTTCACCGCCGAGCCGGCCCCCGCCGCGCCCATTCTGGCGCCGCCAATCGTTACACCGGCAGCCGTTACACCGGCCGCGGACTCGGTGACCCATATTCCCCCCCGAAAACCCGGCTTCCTCGCCCGCCTGCTGCCGCGTTCCGAACCCGGCGAAATCCGTGTGGAACTTGAGCGTGACGGCACCCGCGCCGTGTTGCACTGGCCGGCCGCGCAGGGCGCCGAATGCCTCGCCTGGCTCGAACGCACCTTCGCGCCCACCCGTTAACCCAAGACTGACCCACCAGCCCCAACCAGCCCAAGGAGAACGCTCATGCCTGCCCGCCTGTCCCGCCTTGTGATTGCCAGTTCCGCCTCGTTGCTCGCCCTCAGCCTCCAAGCGCAGGCGCTCACACAGGTTACCGTCGCCCTGCCTGTCAACCTGTGTCTTGCCAACTGGCCCTTCTACGTTGCCGATGCGCAAGGCATGTTCGCGGCCGAGGGGCTCGAGGTCACCATGCAGGGCCTCGACGGCTCGTCTTCGGCGATCCAGGCCACGCTTGCCGGTCAGGCGCAGGTTGCCGCCACCGCTCCTGCCGACATGCTCGCTGCCAGCGGCGCCGGTGCCGACGTCACGGGCTTCTATAACTTTTATCAGTATCTGCCGTTCCGTCTGGTCACCACGGCGGATTCGCCCATCCAGTCGCTGGCGGACATCCGCGGCAAGTCCGTCGGTATCAGCAGCGCGGGCGGCGGTGAAGCGATCTTCGCGCGGTCGCTCCTGACGAATGCCGGAATCGAAGAAGGCGCCTACGAGGAACTGATGGTCGGCGAAGGCAGTTCGGCCGGGCAAGCCCTGTCTGGTGGTGTGGTCGACGTGTTCTCGGCCTCGTTCGTGGATGAGATCATCTTTGGTGGCATGGGCCTCGGCGTCCGTCCGCTGGAGTCCGAAGGCTACCCGGCCACAACTGGCGAACTCCTGATGGCCGAAACCGCCTGGATGCAGGCACACCCCGAGGCTGTTCTGGGTCTCGGCCGGGGCCTTGCGCGGGCGACGGCAGCGGGTCTCGCCGATCGGGATCTGGTGGTGCAGACCTGTGGCGCCGTTGCCCCGCATGAAACCGAGGACCTGGGCTTCACCACGGCCGTGCTGAACGGCGTGGACCCGCTGTTCACTCTGACCACGGGTGAAGATTATGGCTACATCGATCCCGAGGCCTGGGCTGCCTACCGCGCACTGATCGTGCAGATCGGCGTCGCTGGTCCGACTGCGGCGGAGACCGAAGTCTTCAACGCCGATGTCGCGGCCTGGAATGCCGACTGAAGCCATGAGCGTCGTGGCCTATCCAGACCCCCAGCCCGGGCGCGACGCCGCGCCCGGCCCCCTGATCCGCATCGAAGGGGTGAACCGAACCTTCACCCGCGACGGCAAGACGGTGACGGCTTTGTCCGACGTCTCGATCACCGTAGCGCCGGGGGAATTCGTGGTGTTGCTCGGGCCCTCGGGCTGCGGCAAGTCCACGCTGCTGAACATCATCGCGGGCCTGTTGCCCGCGACCTCGGGCCTGGTCGAAGTCGGCGGGCAGCCGGTCACCGGCATCCCGCAGCAGATCGGCATGATGTTCCAGAAGGCGACGCTGCTGCCCTGGCGCACGATCCGCGAGAACATCGCCCTGCCGGTGCAGATCGCGCAGGGCCGCAAGGCCGCGAGGGCGGCGCAGGCCCGCGTGGACGACCTCCTGGACCTGGTGGGGCTCAGGGGTTTCGGCGACCAGTGGCCGAATGAACTGTCGGGCGGGATGCAGCAGCGCGCGGCGATATGCCGGATGCTGGTGACCAACCCCGAGATTCTCCTTCTGGACGAACCCTTCGGTGCGCTGGACGAATTCACGCGCGAGCACATGAACATGCAGATGCTGGACCTCACGCATCGTCTCGGCCGCACCGCCGTCCTTGTCACGCATTCCATCGCCGAGGCCGTATTCCTTGCCGATCGCATCGTGGTGATGAGCGCGCGGCCAGGTCGCGTGGCCGGGGTGGTCGACGTCAAACTGCCACGCGGTCGCACCCCCGCGATCACCACGAGCCCCGAATTTCAATCCTACGTCGAACAGGCCCGACAGGTCTTGCAGGACGGCCATAGCGCGGAGATGACCGGATGACCCATTCCTCGGATTCATTTCTCGACCGTGTGCCCTCGCCGGTCTTGATCGGTGGCTCGCTGGTTGTGCTGTTGGCTGTGTGGGAGGGCGTGGTCCGTGCCGGGTTGGTTCCGGAACTGGTGCTGCCCCGCGCCAGCGATACCGCTGTCGCGCTTTATGGGGTGCTGGCGAACCTGTTCAGCGGGGGCACTGTCTGGACCAACTACCGCGTGACGCTGCAAGAAGCCGGACTCGGCCTGCTGTTTGCCGGGATCATCGGTTTCGTGGTCGGCGCGCTGATCGCCGAAACCGCTTTCGGGCGCCGGGTGATCCAGCCCTACATGGTCGCGCTCTACGCCGCGCCCAAAGTGGCGCTGGCGCCGGTCTTCGTGGCGTGGTTCGGTTTCGGCCTGATGCCCAAGGTGGTGATGGCGGTGACTATCGCCTTCTTCCCGGTGATGGTGGACACGGCGGCGGGCCTCTCGGGCGTCGACGAGGACGCCGACAAGATGTTCGCCACCATGCGCGCGAACCGCTGGCAGCGGTTTTTCCTGCTGAAGCTGCCGAACGCTTTGCCCTTCGTCTTTGCCGGGCTGAAAAGCGCCGCCGTGCTGTCGCTGATCGGGGCGTTGGTGGCCGAGTTCTCGGGCGGCGGACGTGGGATCGGCATCCTGATTCAGACCGCCAGCCTGCGCTTCCAGCTGGATACCGTGTTCGCACATGTGATCCTGCTGTCGGCCACCGCCTTTGCGATCTACTGGGCCATCGACTGGGTTGAGCGGCGCATTGTCTTTTGGCGCAAGGCCGGGTTCATTCCGACCGAGGCATAGGGCGACGCGATCCTGTGGATTGTGTTGGCAGAGTTCGCCCGCAGCGTTCGTCCGCAGTAACGAGCCGCGCGCCCCGTTTGCTGCGGTTCCGACGAGGGGCTTCATCCGCATCCTGGGCGGTATCGGCAGAACTGCGCTTGAGCAGGGCAGGGCGGTCCCATACGCCAGGAGGTGGTCGCGCTGGCGGAAGGACGTCACGTCAGGCCGCCAACAGTGCCATGTTCGGTCGCAACGGGATTGATGCAGTGGTGGCTCCGGCGCCCCCCTGTCAGCCGCCACTTCCCGGCGCCTTTGAGGCGATCAATGTCGGGGGGGCATGACATGGACACGGTGGGGGCTGACCCACAACACACCCTGTGCCACGCTGATTGGAACCCCGTCGATCACCCTGTCTGCGGGTCTGCACAGCGACGGCGTGCCTGTCGGTTTCCTGCTCGACGTCCCCGCCGGTGCTGCGCGGGCGTGCTTGCCACGTCTGCCGCGGGTGATCAGGTTGATACCAGCCTGGCGATCTCGATGGCGGCGGCGGTGACTTCGCGGATGGCTCGCTCGGTATCCAGGTCTTCCATCGCGACCACGCCGACGCAGGCTTCAAGCCCGGCGCCGGTGCGCCTCACGGGCAAGATCGGGCTGGCAACGCCGATGGCCCCTTTCTGCAAGGCGCCTGTGGTCAGGGCGTATCCCTTGGTGCGCGCCTCGCGAACCTCCGGGGCATCGTCGTCGGTTGCGGGTCGACCCGCCAGGATGGCGATCCCGGCAGCCCCCTGGTCAATCGGATGGGAACTGCCAACGCGGTAGCTGACGGTGAAGAGCGCCTTATGTGGCTCGGAGACCAGGATGGCGGTGCAGAACCGTCCTTCGGCGATGGAGATGAAGGCGGCCGCGTCCGTCAGCGCCGTCAGTCGTTCGAGCACCGGGGCGGCCAAACGCCGGAACTGGGGAAGGAACCGGTTGCCGAGGTCCAGCGCGGCGCTGCCCAGCACCAGCCTTCCGTCGGGCTGACGCACCACCATCCGGTGTTGTTCGAGCGTGGAAACGATGCGGTATGCAATGGCGCGATCGACGTCCAGCTCCTTTGCCAGCTCGGCGGTCAGCAGCCCGTCGACATGCTGCCCGATCGTGCGCAGGGCATGCAGGCCACGGTCCAGTGTCTTGAGCATGGTCTTCCTCGTCTTTGGGCGCGTGTGCAGCGGGGCGGGGTCCGTGCCGGAAATTGACAGGCCCGAAGCGGATTGCTATTGTGCTATAAATAATACTAGGTGTGCGATAAAAGGAAAAGAGAAAATGAGCCAGCCCTCCTGTCCGGTCAGCGGTTCCCGGCTTTCGCCCACGGGGTGCCCGATTTCGCACCAGGCGGCCGCGTTCGATCCTTTTCGCGGCCCCTATCAGGAGGACCCGGCCGAGGCGCTGCGCTGGGCGCGCGACCAGGAGCCGGTTTTCTACGCGCCGAACCTGGGCTACTGGGTGGTGACGCGCTATGACGACGTGAAGGCGGTCTTCCGCGACCCGATCCTGTTTTCCGCCTCGAATGCGCTGGAAAAGGTCACGCCGGCCCCGCCCGAGGCACAGGCCATTCTGGCGAAATACGGCTTCAACCTGCAGCGCACGATGGTGAACGAGGACGAGCCCGACCATATGGCGCGCCGTCGCCTGCTGCTGGGTGCTTTCCTGCCCGAGAACCTGGCCCATCACGAACCTGCGGTGCGCGATCTGGCTCGCGCCTACATGGACCGTTTCATTGATCGCGGTCATGCCGATCTGGTTGCGGATATCTTCTACGAGATCCCGCTGACGATTGCGCTGCATTTCCTGGGCGTGCCGGATGACGGCGCCGAGGAGTTGAAGAAATTCGCGGTGGCGCACACGCTGAACACCTGGGGCCGGCCGACGCCCGAGGAACAGCTGGAAATTTCCGAGAATGTCGGGCGGTTCTGGCAGACGGCCAACCGGATCCTCGACACCATGCGCGCGGATCCGACGGGCGAGGGCTGGATGTATGATACCATCCGTGCCCACAATGAGCATCCCGACATCGTTCCGGAAAGCTACCTGCGCTCGATGATGATGGCGATTCTCGCGGCGGCGCACGAGACGACCTCGAACGCGACCTCGAACGCGTTCTGGACTCTCTTGTCGGATCGCGCCGCCTGGGAGGCGCTGTGCGAGAACCCGGCACTCATCCCCAGCGCGGTCGAGGAATGCCTGCGTGTCGCCGGGTCGATCGTCGCCTGGCGCCGCGTGGCCACGGCGGATGCCGAGGTCGGCGGCGTGGCGATCCCCAAGGGCGGCAAGCTGATGATCGTGCAGGCCAGTGCCAACAAGGATGCGCGGCACTGGGAAAACCCGGACGAGGTGGATATCTATCGCGACAATGCTGCCGAGCACATGACCTTTGGGTATGGCGCGCACCAGTGCATGGGCAAGAACATCGGCCGGATGGAGATGCGCGTGTTCCTGGACGAGTTCGTCCGGCGCCTTCCGCATATGCGGCTGGTCGAGGGGCAGACGTTCACGAACCTGCCCAACATGTCGTTCCGGGGTCCGGAAACCTTGTTGGTCGAATGGGATCCCGCGCAAAATCCCGAACGGCGCGATCCCTCGATCCTGGGCAGGGGGCGGTCCTTCAAGGTGGGGGCGCCGGTCAAGGCCGACATCCTGCGCCAGGTGGTGGTGCGTGATGTCGCGGTCATCTCCGAAGGCGTGATCCGCGTCGACCTCGCCGATCCGCGCGGTCGGCCGCTGCCGCGCTTCACGCCCGGCGCGCATATTGATCTGGTGTCCGGCGAGTATCGGCGCAAGTATTCGTTGTGCGGCGCGCAGGATTGCCCCGAAAGCTGGCAGATCGCGATCCTTCGCGAAGACGCGGGGCGCGGCGGGTCGGCCCATTTCCACAAGATCCTGACGCCTGGAGCCAGTGTTCACGTCGCTGGACCGCGGAACCATTTCAAGCTGGATGAAACGGCGCCGCGCTACCGGCTGATCGCCGGCGGCATCGGTATCACGCCAATTCTGGCGATGGCGGACCGCCTGAAGGCTCTCGGCAAGGTCTATACGCTCCATTATTGCGGCAGCACGCGGTCGCGCATGCCGCTGCTCGAACGGGTGACGCGCGATCATGGCGAGGCGCTGCACCTGCATGTCGGCGCGGAGGGGACGCGGCTCGACATGGCCGCCTTGCCCGCGCCGCAACCTGGCGAGCAAGTCTATGCCTGCGGGCCGGAACGGATGCTTGTCGCCCTTGATGCCTTGTCAGGGGACTGGCCGGACGGGGCCCTGCACATCGAGCATTTCTCGGCGGTTTCGACGTCGCTCGATCCGTCCAGGGAGCGGTCCTTCGAGGTTGCGCTCGAGGACAGCGGGCTGACGATCACCGTGGGCAACGACCAGACCCTTCTGGAGGCTCTGACCCTTGCGGGCGTCGATGTTCCCTGCGACTGCAACGAGGGCCTGTGCGGCACCTGCGAAGTCGAGGTTCTGTCGGGCGAGATCGACCACCGCGACAAGGTTCTGTCCAGCAGCGAACGGGCGGGCGGGAAGCGCATGATGGCATGCTGTTCGCGTTCCAAGGCCGGCAAGCTGCGCCTCGCCCTCTAGGCGGCAAACGGCCATCGCCTTGACGCAAGGCTCCGTGCGGCCTTGGTCGCCGCGATCGCATGGGCGCCGGCGCGGATCCGGTGCTCGATGTGGTCGCGTGGTGCTTTGTTCCCCCCGGTGCGGGCCTGGCGCCGTCGGTCCGGCCTCTCGGATCGCGGGCGAGGTGTCTGAGTTGTCCGGCAAGAGTGGACCAAACTGCGTATCCGCTGTGCAAACCTGCTCAACCAATGATTTGGTTGCGGTTTGGGTTGAGGCAATGGTTGACACGATTGGTTGCGGAGCTATCCCTGTGAGAACAGGATGGCTTTGCGGATCTCACCATGTCTCCAGATGAATACGATGCCAGCGACGCGCTGGCGCTTGCCGAACTCGTGCGCGTGGGCGCCGTCACCGCCGAGGAGCTTGCCGCCGAGGCCAACCGCCGCATCGACGCGCTCAACCCGGTCCTGAACGCGGTGGTGCACCGCTTCGAGGGGGAGAGCTGCAGCGCCCCCGGTGGCGTGTTCGGCGGTGTTCCGGTGCTGCTCAAGGACACGGCGATGGCGATCAAGGGGCGGCCGCTGACCTCGGGCTCGCGTCTTTATGCCGGGGTGGTGTCCGAGGCTGACGGCACGCTGGCCGGCCGGTATCGCAAGGCCGGTTTCGTGTTCCTGGGGCGCACCAATGTGCCGGAACTGGCGTTGAGCCTGACCACCGAATCCGACCTGCACGGAATTGCGCGCAATCCCTGGGATCTGTCGCGCAGCCCTGGCGGCTCGACGGGCGGAGGCGCGGCGGCGGTCGCTGCCGGGATCGTGCCGATCGCGCAGGGGTCGGATGGCGCGGGCTCGATCCGCGTGCCGGCGGCGCATTGCGGTGTCTTCGGGTTCAAGCCCTCGCGGATGCGCAACCCGTCGGGTCCGGCGGGGATCGGCAACGCCGGCATGGCGACGCTGCATGCGCTGACCCGCAGCGTCCGCGATTGCGCCAGTCTGCTGGATGCGACGAGCGGCCCTGACATCGGCGATGCCTATGCGGCCCCGCCACCGGTGCGCGCCTATGCCGAAGAGGTGCGCACTGCCGCGGCGCTGCGGCCGTTGCGGATCGGACTGGTCACCGAGGGGCCCGAGGGCGCGCCCTATGATCCCGAATGCCGGGCGGCGGCCGAAGCCGCGGCGAGGCTGTGCGAGGGGCTGGGGCATTCGGTGACGCCCGTGACCCTGGAGATGGACAACGCGCGCCTGAAATGGGCCTGGAAGACCATCGGTGCGAGTTCGGCCGCGCTGGGTGTGACCCGCTTCGCAGCAATCAAGGGGATCGCGGATCCCTATGCGCTGCTCGAACCCACCACCATCGCCTGGATCGAACACGGAAAATCGGTGCCGGCGACGGACTATGTCGCGGCCGTGCAGGTGCTCGAGGCCAGTTCGCGCACGATGGGTCAGTTCTTTCAGGAGCACGATATTTTTCTATCCCCCACGACAGCGCAGATCGCTCCTCCGCTGGGCTGGCTGCGCGATGACACGCTGGATCTCGATGCCTTCTTTACCCGGTTCTGGAACCACGCCCCGCATGCCGCCCTGTTCAATGCCTCGGGCTGCCCGGCGATGAGCGTGCCACTGGGATGGACCGCGCAGGGCCTGCCGGTCGGCGTCCAGTTCGGCGCGGGTTATGGCGGGGACGGGGTGCTGATCGCGCTTGCGGCGCAGCTTGAGGCAGCGCAGCCCTGGGCGGCGCGGCGCCCGGCGATGACCGTTGCGGCGGGGCGCCCCTCGTGAGCGGGTTTCTGTCCGGGCCGGGCCACTGGTCGGATCTCACCAGCAAATCGCTGCAATGGGCCGCGTTGCTGTCGATCGCCTTTGTTCTGTCGATGGGGCTGCGCGCGGTCAACTTTCCCGCCGCCTCGCTGATCGCACCGGTGCTGGTCGCCACGGTGATGGGGCTGCGCGGTGCGACGATCCGTTTGCCGCAGACCCTGCACCGGCTTTGTCAGGGGCTCATCGGCTGCCAGATCGCGCTCTATCTCGAGCACGAGCTGCTGACCGGCATGTCCGAGCATTGGGCGGCCGTGATCACCTTCATTTCGCTGACCTTCCTGATTTCGTGTCTGGTTGGGTGGCTGGTCGGGCAAGTGGCGCGGATGAACCACGAGGTGGCGATCTGGGGATTCCTGCCGGGGATGGCCGGGACCATGATCGCGATGAGCCACGAACGCGGCCTCGACAGCCGCATCGTCGCCTTCATCCAGATCCTGCGCGTGGTGGCGGTGATCCTGTCGGTGGCTGCCCTGTCCTGGGTGATCGTTGATGATCCCGCCGGGGTGGTGAACGCCGTCACACGTGCGCCGGTGACGCCGCTGAACCTGCTGGTGACCGCGGGGATCTGCGCTGTCGCGCTGCTGTCCGCCCGGTTTCTGCCCTTCATTCCCGGTGCCCCGACGCTGATCCCGATGACCGTCGCCGCCGCCCTGCGCCTGGCCGAGCTGCCGCAGCCGGCGCTGCCGGTGTGGCTGTTGATCCCGGCCTATCTGCTGCTGGGCAGCCAGGTCGGGCTGCGCTTTACGCCGGCGCTGCTGCGCTCGGTGCTGCGGTCACTGTGGGCGATTATTGGCGGAGTGCTGTTGCTTCTGGCGCTGTGCATGGTGTCTGGTGCGGTGCTGGCGACGATCGTTGGAGAGAGCCTGATCACCGGCGTTCTGGCGACCATTCCCGGCAGCATCGAGACCGTCGCGCTGATCGCCGTCAACACCCATGCCAATATCAGCTTCGTGATGACGCTGCAGGTGGTGCGGCTGTTCGCGGTGGTGCTGCTGGGGCCGGCCATTGCGCGGTGGATGACCGCCCATCTGCCCGAGGTGCGGGGAAGCGTCTGAAACGCCTGGGGAATCGGCGGCGTTGCCCCTGTTCCCGGGTCAGTCCAGCCCGTAGAGATTGGCGCGATAGAACGAGTTGAGCGTGTCCGACATCGCGGCGCTGGCCTTGTCCGGCGCCCGCGAGGCGATGGCATCGACGATGGCGCGGCGCCGTTCGACATCCTCGGGCGAGGTGTCGCGGCTGTTGGCGGCGCTGCCGAGCCGGGCGTCTTCCTCGATGCGGCGCAGCAGGCTGTAAAGCTCGGCCGCCAGCGTGTTGCCAGTCGACTGGGCGATCAGCTGGTGGATGTCGCGCGCGCCGTTCGCGCCGCCGTTATCCAGTTCTTTCTGCATGGCGGCGATATCGCTGGGCGTGGCCCGCATCGCTGCCAGCTTGGCAAAGACGGGTTCGATCATCCGCCGTAACTCGGCCACTTCCAGCGGGTTCGTCATGCTGACCAGATCGTCGGGCTTGCTGCGCGCCTTGCGCGGCTGGGCACGCGGGCGCGGCGGGGCGATCAATCCCTGGTCGCGCAGATGCTGCAGCGCCTGTCGCAGGACGTAGCGGTTGACGCCCAGCTCGTCGGCCAGTTTTCGCTCCGCGGGCAGGGCGCCCTGGTTCGGATAGCTTGCGCGGATTCGCTCGGCGATCTTGAGGATGTCGGGCGATACGGCCTGCGCCCGGGATGAAGTCGCCTCTCCCTTCGACGTCATCGATTCTATGTTCATGGTCGCACCGGTCTCACAGGAATCGGTCGGGCCTCCCCGCGGACGTGCCGCGCTCCGACCTGGTAGTCGGCAGTCATACCATTCCGAGAGCGGCAGATCAACCATTGGCTTTGGTTGAAGGGGCTAGTGTGGTCGAAAAGCTGTCGGTCGTCTGCCGAGCAATTGGCGGCACCCCCCGTCGGGATGTCCGAGAGCACGAAGGAACGGCTGAACAGGCCATTGAGGCTGATCAGGCGAGTGGAGGAGCAAGCTTTGGGCAGTGGCCGGAAATTGTTCTCATTCTTGTGCCTGGATACAGCAAATGCCGGTTGCGCGGCCGTGCATCGACCAGTCCTTGATCAAATGCCGTTCGACTGTGCGATCAGCGGCCGGATTCGATCTGCCGGGCGCTCAACCAATTGACGCATGAACGGGCTTTGGTTAGTTTTGGTTTAAGCAATGGTTGGGATTTGGTTGATATGCAAGACCGCACCGCGAGGCAGCGCGTTCTGGATGACTACTTCGCCGCCCACAATGCCGGGCGCATCGAGGCGGTTCTGGCCTGTTATGCCGCGGATGCCCGGCTGGAGGAGGTCGCCTCAGGGGCCAGCCGCCAGGGATGCGACGCGCTGCGGCGCGGGCTCGAAGGGTTTCTGGCGCTGTTTCGGGGGGCGCATTTCGACTGCGGCCCGCGCATCGTCGCCGGGGACAGCATCGTCTGCCCCTACACCCTGAGCGCCGAGGTGGCGCGCGATCTGGGCCCCCTGCGGCTGGCCGGTCGGCGGATCCGGTTGCCGGGCGTGCAGGTGATGACCTTTGACGGCGAGGCGATCGCCCTCGTCCGGGATTTCTGGGATTTCGACGCGCTCGCGGCACAGGCCCGGCCGGCGGAACCCCAACCGGCTTCGGAACCCTGAACATGACAAAGGAGATGGATATGGCGGTGTGGGATCAGTTCCTGACGGAAGACGACAAGAAGGTCTGCGCCAAGCGCAAGCCGCGCGACAAGAACGGTCCCGGCGACAAGGTGGCGCTGGTGATCATCGACATGCAGGTGACCGCCTGCGGTTATGACAAGCCGATCTGGGAACAGCTCGACGTCTATTCCGGCGCCTGCGGTCCGCATGCGTGGAAGTCGATCCCGATCCAGAACCAGATGATTGCCGCCGCCCGCGCCGTGGGCATGCCGATCATCTGGACCAAGCACATCTTCCATCCGCACATGGGGTTCCCGCAATCGGCGCCCGACAACAATTTTTCGAGCCTCAGCCACAAATCGGATCTGCCCGAGGGGATGACGATCGAGGAGGGCGATATCCTGGTCGAAAAGCAGACAGCCAGCGGGTTCGCCTATACCAACCTGCCGATCATCCTGAAGCATCACGGCATCGACGGGATCCTGCTGATGGGTAATTCGACCTCGGGCTGTGTGCGGGCGACGGCGGTCGATGGCCGCGCGGCGGGTTACAAGGTGACGGTGATCGAGGAATGCGTCTTTGACCGGATTGAGGCGTCGCACGCGCTGGCGCTGTTCGACATGCAGTTCAAGTATTGCGACGTGATTTCCGCAGCTGACGCGCTGGAGGTCATCGGCGGCGCGGCAGCCGAGAAGGCCGCCTGACCTCGGGTTTTCCGGGCAGGAACAGAAAGGGGCCGGTCCACCAGGGCCGGCCCCTTGGGTTTCGGCAACCGGTTTCAGCCGGCCAGCGGGACAAAGCTGCCGAAGCCGCCAAAGCTGTAGGTCAGCGGCTCGGCGCCCACTTGTGGCGGTTCGGCCATGACCAGCGCGGCGACCCGGCCAAAAAGCACGGCATGCGTGGGGCTGTCGATTTCGCGATCCAGATGGCAGTCAAACGCCGCCACCGCCCCGCGCAGCACCGGCGCCCCGGTGGCGAGCGTCGTCCAGGCATCCGGGGCAAAGCGCGCCTCGCCTTTCAGCCCGCCGCGCCCGGCAAAGACCGAGGCCAGATCGGACTGGCCGGCGGCGAGGAAGTTGACGCTGAAGGTGCCGTTGCGGCGGAGCGGTTCCAGCGCCGCGCTCTCGCGGTAAAGGCAGGCCAGAACGGACGGTGGGTTGTCGGACAGCGAGCAGACCGCGGTGAGTGTGACACCGAACCGCGCGCCGGGGGCACCGGTGGCCACCACGGCGACGGCATTGGCCGGACGCCGCATCGCCTGCCGGAACAGGTCGGCCGAGACCTCGGGCAGGGCGGGCGTCATCGGATTTCACCCCCCTGTGCCAGCCCCGAGGCCCACAGCGTGATGGCACGCAGGTGGGTCATCATCATCCGCTCGGCCCGGGCCGCGTCGCGGGCCATCAGCGCGCTGACCAGCGCATCGTGGTGGTCATAGCCGGTCTCGTCGGTCAGCGGCGGGGTGCGCCCGACAAAGGACGGATCCAGGGTGATCCCGGCGATGCGGTCGACCAGAAACGCCCCCAGCGCGTTGTGGCTGGCCCGGGCGATGGCGCGATGCAGGGCGACGTCAATGGACCGGTCGTAGACGGTGGGTTGCGAGGCGGCGTGCAGCTCGGCGATGTGCTCCAGCTCGCGCGGCGTGGCGTGGAGTGCGGCCAGCCGCGTCAGCTGAGGCTCGAACGCCATCCGCGTTTCCCAGAGATCCGCGGGGCTGGTGTTGCGCATGATCTGGTCCTGGCGCCACAGCGGCGAACGGGCCGGGGCGCGGGGTCTGCTGGCCATCGGCAGGATGCCCAGGGCTGCGGAGGGACTCATGACTGGCGTCTCCTGTCTCGGGATGCGGTCGTGGCGCGTGCCGGTCTTTCATGCCACCGCATCCGGTTTTCTCTTGGTTGAAGACAACCACGCGCATGAAAGTGGCATCAACCAAACTTTCCGCGGTGGCGATCCGGACTGTAAAAAGATTCGGATCCCATGCATTTTTTGGTCGGGGACGGTGCGTGCTGCACAGTGTTTGGCCGTCCCGCGCATGGAAACCAGACCCTGCGCAGTCGGTTCCGCCGGCATTGGTGCAACTGCAGCATCGGGTGATTCCCTGAGGGAATCGCGGAATGCGGACCGGGTTTGCCAAGATTCCGGGCAAAAGATGCGCGACCGCCTCATCTTTCGACGGCGCGCCGCTTTCCCTGGCTGCATTGGTTGACGACCTTTCGCTTTGGTTAGTGTTTGGTTGACGCAACCAAAATTACAACCAATCCTCTGGTGTAACGAGAGCGGTTGTCAGATCGACCAAACGTCCCGCTGGTTGCCGGTCGCCGGAAGCCACCGGGGGCGGGCCGCCCGGCACAACAGAAACAGACGCAACATGGATCGAGGAACCCAGATGGACGGAGCACCCAGAAAACTGCAACCCAGCAGCGCCAGCGCGCTGAAAACCGGCGAGGAATACAAAGCGTCGCTCGACGACGGACGCCAGATCTGGGTGAACGGCCGCAAGCTGGCCAATGTCTTTGACGAGCCCGCGCTGGCTGCCGGCGTCGATCTGATGGCGTCGATGTTCGACGACCAGTTCAAGCCGGAATACGCCCATGCCACCACCACCTTCGACGAGAAGTTGGGCAAGACCGTTGGCCGTTCCTGGCAGGAACCCAAGACGCCGGAGGAAATGGTCAACCGGCGCAAGATGATCGAATACACCGCCGAAAAGACCGCCGGCACCTTCGGACGTCCGCCCGATCTGGCGCCGACCATCGCCATCGGCATCGCCTCGCTGCTGGACCGGTTCAAGGGGGCCAAGTCGGCCTTTGACGAATGCAAGCCCGACTTTGCCGAGAACGTTGCGCGTTATATCGAATACGGTCGCGCCAACACCATCACCGCGGCGGAATCGCTGACCGGACCGCAGAACGACCGTTCGCACCCGCAGGCACAGTGGGCCAGCCTGTTGCGGGTCAAGAAGGTCGCCAAGGAGGGGGTCTGGATCTCAGGGGCCAAATCGGTGGGCTCGGTCGCCGCGCAGTCGAACGAGATCATCTTTACCAACCTCGGCTATCCCGACACGCCGCCCGAGGCCAAGATCTGGGGCGCGGTGCCGATCAACACCCCCGGCATCAAGCTGATCAGCCGCGAGATGCTGTCGAATCCGGGGGCCGACCCCTTCGACCACCCGATCAACTGCAAGGGCGAGGAAGCCGACCAGCTGGTGGTGTTCGACAACGTCTTTGTGCCCAAGGAACGGATCTTCAATCTTGGCGACTCCAGCCTCTGGGGGCTGGCGGGTGAGGCGACGCTCTGGGCGCACTGGCATGTGCTGACCCGGCTGATGGTCAAGTCGGAAATCTATGTCGGCGCCGCACAGCTGGTGACCGAGGTGCTGGGCACCGGGCATTTCCCGGGGGTTCAGGGCACCCTGGGCGAGATCATCGAGTTCAACCGCGCGATCCGCGCCTTTATCCTGGCTGCCGAGGCCAATGCCGATCAGGCGCCGAATGGCACCATGCGTCCCGACGTGACGATGATCACCGCGGGCCGGCTGTTCACGATCCGGCACTATCCGACCATCGTGCACCAGCTGCAGGAGATCTGCGGGCAGGGTCTGGTGATGCGCTTTGGCAAGAACGCCTTCAACAACCCCGACATCGGCCACCACCTGCACGAACTGCTGCCGGGCAAGGGCGTCACCGGGATGCAGAAGGAGGCGCTGATGAACTTCATCTGGGATCTCACCGGCTCCAGCCATGCCGGCCGCGTCGCGCTGTTCGAGAACGTGAACGCCGCCCCGCCGCCCCGGCTGCGCGAACGCCTGTTCCGCGAATTCGACCGGACCGAAATGGTCGCCCGGGTCAAGCGCATGGCGAACCTGGATTTCTGACCCGGTATCGCGGGCAACCCGTCAACAGCCTGCCCGGCCAGCGGGCAGGCGCCCCAACATCGAGGTGACCAATGGCATCGCAATTCGAAATGGTGAAGCTCTTCACCCAGCAGCTCGAACTGTGCGGGGTGAAGCCGCACGAAACGCTGATCGTTCTGGTCGAGGGCGATATTCGCCAGGACTATGCCGAGGCGATCCTGATCGCGGCGCGGGAAATGGGGCTGACGCCTTTCCAGATCACCGTGCCCTTGCGCGAACAGCGTTCGATCAAGTCGATGACCGGCCGCACCGGCATCGCCGGCAACCTGCCGGTTATCGAGGCGCTCAAGAAGGCCGATATCGTCATTGACCTGATGGGCATGCTGTTCAGCCACGAGCAGAACGAGATCATGGCCACCGGCACCCGCGTGTGCTTCATCCGCGAGCCCTTCGAGGTGCTGGCCCGCAACATGCCGACGCGCGACCTGCGCCGGCGCCTGGAATTCGCCGACGCCATGCTGTCCAAGGCCTCGACCATGCGGATCTGGTCGGATGCGGGCACCGACGTGACCTATCAGCTGGGCGACTATCCGACGATGATGCAATACGGCTATACCGACACGCCCGGTCGCTGGGACCACATGGGCACCGGGCAGGTGCTGACCAACGGCAACGACGGCCGGGTTGACGGCACCGTCGTGCTGCAGGCCGGCGATGTGGTGAACGGTTTCCGTCGCTATCTGGAAAGCGAGGTGAAGCTGACCATCAAGGACGGGTTCATCACCGCGATCGACGGCCCCGGCATGGATGCCGCGCTGATCCGCAAATACATCGAAAGCTATAACGACCCGCGTGCCTATGCGATCAGCCACATCGGCTGGGGGCTGCTGGACAGCGCGCCCTGGTATCACAACATCATCACCCGCACCAAGGATGCCGAGATCGGCACCTCGATGCTGTCCTACTACGGCAACATCCTGTTCTCGACCGGCCCCAACACCGAGCTGGGCGGCAAGAACGACACGGCCTGCCACATGGACATGCCGATGCGCGACTGCTCGCTCAGCCTCGACGGCGTTCAGGTCGTCGACAAGGGCAAGATCGTCATCCCCGAGATGATGGCCTGAGGGGGAGGGGGCATGACCGTCGCCAGCGCCTTCGAGCGGGACAGCGTCGGAGCTTCGGCTCCTCCCCGTCCCGCCAAACGGAAACTGTCACCCTGGGAGCGTCAGAGTCGCAACCTGACCTGGTCGCTCCTGTCCCTGCCGCTTGTGGCGATGGCGGTCCTTTTCGTCGCGCCGCTGCTGGTGCTGCTCTATATCAGCTTTGGCGGCTGGGCATCGAGCTTCAACCTGGCGGGATACGAGCGCCTCGCCGTGCCGGTCTACTGGCGGCTTTTGTGGTTCACGCTGCAGATGGCGGTGACGGTCACCTTTGCCTGTGCGGTCCTCGCCTATCCGATTGCCTATCTGATCGTGTGCTTCAAGGGGCGCTTCGCGCAGCTGATGGCGCTGGGCCTGTTCGTGTCGCTGTGGATGAGCTTCCTCGCCCGGACCTTTGCCTGGATCGTCATCCTGCAGCGCAACGGCATCGCCAACAGCTTTATGATGAACATCGGCATCATCGACGAGCCGCTGTCGCTGGTCTACAACACCACCGGCGTCTACATCGGCATGATCCATATCATGCTGCCCTTTATGATCGTCACCCTGGTGCCGACCATGAGCGCGATCGACGACGCCTATCTGCGCGCCGGGCTCAGCCTGGGCGGGCGGCCGTTCCAGGTGTTCCGCCAGGTGTTCTTTCCGCTGTCGATGCCGGGCGTCGTGGCAGGGTCGATCCTGGTCTTCGCGCTGTCCTTCGGCATGTATATCACCCCCGCCATCCTCGGCGGCGGCCGGGCGCCGACCATCGTGTTGGCTGTGCGCGACCAGATCTCGAAAATGGGTGACCTGCAGCTTGCCGCCGCGACCTCGATGGTCCTGCTGGCGATCTGTCTGGGCATCCTGATCTTCTACAACTGGATCGTCGGCGTCGACCGGATCCTTGAACGGGACAAGTGACGTCATGGAGTATCTGCTCAGTCACCCGGTGAAGGTCTTTCTGAAGACCTATGGCTGGATCATGCTGTTCCTCATCAACCTGCCGATCCTGATCCTGGTGCCGATCTCGTTCGGGGCAGGGCAGTCGATGGTCTTTCCGCCCGAAGAGCTGTCGCTCGAATGGTATCGCGAGCTGGTCAACGACGCCGGCTGGGGGCGCACGGCGTTTCTCAGCCTGCGGATCGCGCTGCTGGCGACGCTCTTTGCGGTGATCATCGGCGTGCCCGCGGCGATCGGCATCAGCCGGCTGAAGGGGCGGGTGGGCGAGGTCGTCAAGATGTTCTTCGTCTCGCCGATGATCGTGCCGCTGATCGTCATCGGCGTGGGGTTCTATCTGGTGCTGGCCAAGCTGGGCATGCTGCAGATGATCGCGCCGATCTCGCTGGTGCATGCGATCGTCGTGCTGCCCTTCGTGATCATGCCGGTGCTGGCGCGGCTGTCGCGCAACGATCCGGCGCTCGAGCGGGCCTCGGCCTCGCTGGGGGCGCGGCCCTGGGTCACGCTGTTCACCGTCACCCTGCCGCTGCTGATCCCGGCCATCGCCGCCGCGGGCCTCTTTGCCTTCATGTTCTCGTTCGACGAGGTGGTGATCGCGCAGTTCCTCGCCGGCCCGCGCTTCGAGACCCTGCCGCGCAAGATGGAGGGCGGCATGACCCTCGACGGGCTCAACAAGGCGATCACCGCCATCGCGTCGCTGCAGCTGGGGTTCGTCGTCCTCTACCTGACACTGACCAAGGCCCTCGGCTGGCTGCGCGGCAGCATGATCTGGCAACGGATTGTTGCGCCGTCGCGGCCTGCGCGGTCGCTCTCGGCCGCCGCTGTCGGTGATCTGCGCCGCTATGACGACGACAGCGCGTCCGCCCTCCCCGCGGCAGCTTTGCCTGCCACCCCTCCCGCGCCGGCGCTTCTCCCCGTCCGGGGGGATGGGCCCAACGGTGCCTCGAACAAGGAAAGCCCCTCGACGATGGAAAGCAGCCAGCACGGATACGGAATCCGGTTTGACCGTCTGACCAAATATTACGGCGACAAGGCCGCAGTCGAAGATGTCCGCCTGCATGTCCAGCCCGGCGAGTTCGTGACCATCCTGGGCCCCTCGGGGTCGGGCAAGACCACGCTGCTGATGCTGGTTGCAGGGTTCGTGGCCCCCGATCACGGCCACCTCATGCTGGGCGATCGCGATATCTCGCGCGTGCCGCCCTATCAGCGCGACATCGGCGTGGTGTTCCAGTCCTATGCCCTGTTCCCGCACATGAACGTTGCCCGCAACGTCGGCTATCCGCTGCGCGTGCGGGGGGTGAAGAAAAAGGACCAGGCGAAGCAGGTCGAATGGGCGCTGTCGCGCGTGCAGATGGAACAATACTCCGAGCGGCTGGTGACCCAGCTGTCGGGGGGGCAGCAACAGCGGATCGCCCTGGCCCGTGCCATCTCGTTCAACCCGCGCGCCCTGCTGATGGACGAACCGCTGGCCGCGCTGGACCGCAACCTGCGTGCCTCGATGCAGCACGAGATCCGGTCGCTGCAGCGCAGCCTGGGCCAGACAGTGGTGTTCGTCACCCATGACCAGGAAGAGGCGCTGAACATGTCCGACCGCGTTGCGGTGATGAATGACGGCCGGCTGCAGCAGATCGCCACGCCGCGGGATCTGTATCGCACGCCCGCCAATTCGTTCGTGGCCGAGTTCTTTGGCGAATCGAACCTGTTCCGCGGCGGTTTCGACGGAACCGCGCTGAGCGTGGTCGACGGGGCCAGGCTGCCGGTCCCGGCCGAGGGCAATGCCAAGGTCAAGGACACGGCGGTGCTCTGCGTCCGCCCCGAGGTGATCCGCGTCGACGAGGCCGGCGCGCCGGACTGGTCGCTGCAGGGCGTGGTCAGCGATGTGCGCTTTCTGGGCAGCAAACTGCGGATCGAGTTCGAAACCCCGCTGGGCACCGTCATCACCGCGCAGAACATCGACGGTGTCACTTCGGCGCCGGAAATGGGCACCCGGCACAGCCTGAGCTGGGACCCCCGAATGAGCCATCTGATGCCGTCCTGACGCAGCCCGGCGTCACCGGCGTCCCTCCCGTCCCCCGGGTGCGCCCCGGGGGCGGCGAACCAAGGCCCCGACATCGCGGTGTCTCACCGTGCAGGGCCCCCCTCTCGTGCAAGCCCCATAAGATCGACCCAACAGGAAAGGGAACAGTGATGACCTACAAGACCAGCAGACGGCAGTTCCTGGCGACGGCAAGCGCCAGCGGCCTGATCCTCGGATTGCCCGGCCTGCGCGGAGCCCGCGCCCAGTCGGCGCTCGAATTTCCGCAACTCGCCGGCGACAGCGAAATCGTCGTCGTCACCTGGGGCGGGTCGACCAACGACCGGTTCCAGCAATACTATCTGAACGATTTCACCCCGGATTACGGGATCAGCGCCCAGTTCACCAGCTACCCGGACGTCGCGCGGCTGGAGGTGATGAACCAGATCGGCAACGTTGAATGGGACATGGTCGATTTCGAAGGCGCGCAGATGAACATCGCCTCGGGCAAGGGGCTGCTGCGTCCGATCGACTATGACCTGATCCATTCGGTGGTGCCCGCGGACCAGCTGGCGACCGCGTTCTGCCGCGAATACGGCATCGGCTCGGTTTCGTTCTCGACCAACATCGGCTGGAACTCCAACCTCTATCCCGATGGTGGGCCGCAAAGCTGGGTCGAGTTCTTCGACACCGAACGCTTCCCCGGTCGTCGTGGCCTCTATGCCCAGCCCCGCCCCTCGTTCGAGATCGCCCTCATGGCGGCGGGCGTGCCGATCGCGGACATCTATCCGATGGACATGAACGAGGCCTTCGAGGCGCTCGATGCGATCCGCGACAAGGTGGATCAGTGGGTCGAGCGGACCTCGCAATGGGGGGTCATGCTGCAGAATAACGAGGTCGATCTGGCCGGCGCCAGCCTCTCGCGTCTGGTGGACGAGAAACTGGCCAACCGCGGCTGGGATCTGAACTTCAAGCAGTCGATCCTCGAACAGTCCTACTGGACCATCCCGGCGAATGCCCCCAACGGCGACGACGCGATGAAGGTTCTGGCCTGGCTGCTGCGGGCGCCGGGGCAAAAAGCCTATGCCGAATCGACCCCGATCGGCATGACCAACACCACGATCTACGACGATCTGACGGGCCCCTATGCGCCTTTCTCGCCGGCCTCGCCGGCCAACACCGCCGATACCCTGTTCATCGACGACGTGTGGTGGACCGAGCATCAGGAAGAAGCCCAGGTGCGGTGGCTGGACTGGCTCAGCGCCAGCTGACCGGGCGACGGCGGCCTGCCCCCTTGGCGGGGCAGGCCCTTTCGAAAGGGGGAAACCGTGCTGCATGCTCCTGACCTCCAGCACCAGCAACCCGCGCCGCTGTTCGGCTTTGACGGCCGGTCCGAGCTGCCGGCGGCGTTTCGCGGATCGGTGCTGCTGCTGGGCAGTTTCGACGGTTTCCACCGTGGCCACCGCGCCCTGCTGGAGCGCGGCCGGACCTTGGCGCGGGCGTCGGGGCGGCCGCTGGCGGTGCTGCAACTCGACCCGCATCCGCAGGTGCTGTTCCGCGGCGCCACGCGGTTTCGGCTGGTGACCGGCATCGCGCGGACCCTGCTGCTGGGGCAGTGCGGCTTCGATTTTCTCTATACCCCGCGGTTCGATGCGGCCTATGCCGCCCTGCCGCCCGGGGCGTTCGCCCGCACCGTCCTGTGTGACCGGCTGGGTGTCGGCGCGGTGGTGACCGGACCCGACTTCCGTTTTGGTCACAAGCGTCTGGGCGATGTGGATATGCTGCGGGCGCTTGGCCGGCGGTTCGGCTTTGCGGTCGATACCATCGACGAGGTGCGCGACGGCACGCAGCGGATTTCCTCGAGTCTGATCCGCGAGGCGATCACGCGGGGGGATCTGGCGCGCGTTGCGCGTCTGCTGGGGCGCGACTGGCTGGTCGGCATCGCGCGCGACGCGCAGGGCCGCTGGTCCTTTGACGCCGAACAGCTGCTGCCCCCGGCGGGCGACTGGCCGGTCGAGGCCTGCGATGCCGCGGGTGGTGGCCTGGTGCGGACCACGCTGTCGCTGGGTGCCTGCGGCGACGTCAGTCGGTTCGCGGCGCCATCCTCCTGCCGCATGCTGCGCTGGCTGGCATAGACGCGCCGACGGCTGCAGCCACCCGAAAGCCTTCCGGGATGCGGTGTTTTCCCCGTGTGAAACTAAATGGTCCTACCATATTGACAAAGGTAGAACCATTGATAGCTTACCCGGAGAGAACACGCATGGGAGGAAAGCATGTTCACCAAGTCTGTCCTGCCGGTTGCCACCGGCCTGTCCCTCATTTTGCCGCTCATCGGCACGGCGACACCGGCTGCCGCGGAAACCGATGTGCTCTATGGCAGTTTCGCCCCGGCGACCTCGGCCTTTTCCACCGGCTATCTGGTGCCCTGGATCGACGCGATCACCGCAGCGACCGGCGGCAGCGTGCACTTCAACTATGTTCCGGGCGGTGGCGTGGTCGACATGCGCACCGCGGTATCGGGCATCCGCGACGGGGTCGTCGACGGGGCCTTCTATGTCACGGTTTCCTATGCCTCGGACCTGCCGGTCCTGTTCATGCTGTCCGAGCTGATCGGTCTGGGGGTGTCGAACGGCGCGCGGCTCGGGGCGTTCAACGAATTCGTCATCGAGGACTGCCCGGAATGCCAGGCCGAGCTGGCCGGCTGGAACCAGCAGTTCCTCGGCGGCTACAGCCTGGGCGACTATTACCTGTTCTGCACCCGTGAAGTCCGCACGCGCGACGATTTCAACGGCCTGCGGGTCCGCGCGATCCCGCCCTATTCGCGGCTCTTCGGGGCGGTGGGCGATATCGTTCCGGTCACTGTCAGCCTGACCGATTCCTACGAGGCCCTGCAGCGCGGGCAGGTCGATTGTCACGCCGGCCCGGCCAGCACCTATGTCACCTACTCGTTCATCGACATCGCCGATCATGTCGTCGAGCTGTCCTCGGGGGCGTCCTTTGGCGGGTCGATCTTTACCTTCAGCCAGGACAAATGGGCCGAATTTACACCTGAAGAGCGCCAGGCGATCCTGCATGCCACCGCCGAGGCCTCGGCGCACGGGGCGATTGCCTATGCCGCCCAGGACGCCGCCGCGCTGGAGGCCGCGCGTGCGCATGGCAGCACGATCGTGCAGGTTGACGATGCGGTGCAGCAGGCCCTGGCCGGCTGGATCGCCGGCAACGGCACCGGGGCGGCGGAACGTGCCGCCGAACGGGGCGTCAGCAATGCCCAGGAGATCGTCGACCGCTTCCTGCCCTATATCGACCGCTGGAACGCGCTGATCCCGGCCGACGACGACGAGGCCGCCATTGCCGAGGTGCTCTGGACCGAGATCTACGCCGACTATCCGGCGCAGTGATCGCCTTCCCAGGCAGCGCCGGCTGACCGGCGGCGCTGCCTGTCCCTGAACCGCCGGCAAGGGGCTTCCCGCCATGAAGGGCCTAACCCGTCTGACCTGGCAGCTGATGCGACTGTTGTTCCTGGTGGGATCGGTCGCGGTGCTGCTGATGATGCTCCATATCGGCGCTGACGTTCTGTCCCGCGCGTTGCTGGGGCGGCCGACCGTCGGCATGGTCGAGACCGTCACCAACTATTACATGATCGCCGTGTGCTTCCTGCCGCTGGCCTTCGTCCAGATCCAGGGCGGGCACCTGACGGTCGATTCCTTTACCATGATGCTGCCGCCGCAGGCGCTGCGCGTGGTGCTGGTGCTGTCGCTGCTGGTCGCGGCCGTGATTACCGGGCTGCTGACCTGGCATTCGGCGATCTCGGCGCTGCACAAGACACGCACCGGCGAATACACCGACCTGTCGGTCGTCGACTTTCCGCTGTGGCCGGCGCGCTGGCTGCTGGTGATCGGATACGGCGCGACCTTCGTCACCCTGTGCCTGCAATGCCTGCTGAGCCTTGCCGGGAAACCCCTGCCGACGCTGGAGCACGCGCATGGATAACACCACGATCGGTCTTCTGGGCGTCGGCGTGCTGATGGTATTGATGGCGCTGCGCGTGCCCATCGGCTTTGCCCTGGCGACGGTGGCTTTTGGCGGCACCTGGGCGGTGCGGGGGCCGCGCCCGGCGGCGTCGATCCTGCAGAACCTGCCCTATGAATTCACCGCGCATTGGACCCTGACGGCGGTGCCGATGTTCCTGCTGATGGGGGCGCTGGCCGGGAATTCCGGGCTGACGACGGATCTGTTCCGCGCATTGCGCCTGCTGTTCGGGCGGTTCCGTGGCGGCATCGCCGTCGCGACCAACTTTGCCGGGGCCGGGTTCGCCGCCGCCTGCGGGTCGAGCATGGCGACCACCGCCACCCTGGGCCGCATTGCCGTGCCCGAGATGCTGGCGGCGGGCTATTCGCCGGCGCTGGCGACCGGCGTCGCTTCGGCGGTCGGGACGCTGGGCGCGATCATCCCGCCGTCGATTATGATGATCGTCTACGCGATCTTTGCCGAAGTCTCGGCCGGCAAGATGCTGATCGCTGGGATCCTGCCGGGGGTGCTGACGGCGGTGGCCTATGCGCTGGCGATCAACCTGGTGGTTCGTGCCCGACCGGCCCTGGCCCCGGCGCTGCGCCCCGAGGTGCTGCCGCGCGGCGAGACCCGGCGCATCCTCTTGCGCACCTGGCCACTGCCGGTGCTCAGCCTCGGGGTGATCGGCGGCATCTATTCGGGCCTCGTCTCGCCGACCGAGGCCGGGGCGCTGGGCGCGATCCTGGCCTTTGTCGTGGCCGCCCTGCGCAAGGCACTGACTGGCGCGGTGATCCGCCGCAGCCTCTATGAAACGGTGTCGACGACGGCCTCGATCCTGTTCATCGCCACCGGCGCGCTGTTGTTCACGCGCTTTCTGGCGCTGACCGGGCTGCCCTATGAGATCGCCGGCATGATCGACGAGATGGGCACCAATCCGCTGGTGATCGTGCTGGGCGCGTCGATCGTCTATCTGGTCTTCGGTTGTTTCCTCGATCCGCTGGGGGTGCTGCTGCTGACCCTGCCGGTGGTGCTGCCGATCTTTCACGCCGCCGACATCGACCCGATCTGGATCGGCGTGATCATCGTCAAATACCTGGAGATCGGCATGCTGACGCCCCCCCTCGGGCTGAACGTCTTCGTGATGAAGGGCGTGGTCGGCGATCGCGTGCCGCTGGGCACGATCTTTCGCGGCGTCTCGCTGTTCCTGGCCGCCGAAGTGGTGGTGATGGCGCTGCTCATCGCCTTTCCGCAGATCGTCACCTTCCTGCCCAACCTGATGTGAGACCCATGACCGACTTTCCCAACGGACCCGACGCGCAGTTCCGCCAGTTCCTGGCCGAGGGGCGCTTCATGCTACAGCTGTGCGGGGCCTGCGGGCGGCATGTCTTTGCACCGCGCGTGCTGTGCAAACATTGCGGGTCCGACCGGCTGGACTGGGTCGCGGCCAGCGGCCGGGCTACCGTCCATGCCGCGACCGTGGTGCGTCAGAAACCCGAGAAGGGGGGCGATTACCTCTACGCGCTGATGGATCTGGCCGAGGGTGTGCGGATGATCTCGACGGTGGTCGGAACCCCGCCCGACGCGGTGCGCATCGGTGACCGCCTGCGGGCCGAGATCGACGACACCCCGCGCGTGGTGTTCCGCAAGGAGGGCGCGGCATGAGCATGGATCTGCGCAGCAAGGCCGCCGTGGCCGGTGTCGGGCTCTACGGGCTGGGCGAGGCCCCCGGCGAGACCCACATGGAAATCATGGCCCGCGCGGTAAAAGCCGCGCTGGATGACGCCGGGGTCGCACTGGCCGAGGTCGACGGGCTGTTCACCACCAACATGAACAACCTGCTGGCCGGGCCATCGGTGGCGGAATACCTGGGCATCGTGCCGCGGGTCACCGATGCCACCAATTTCGGCGGATCGGCCTTTGTTGCCTATCTGCAGTCGGCGACGATGGCGATTGCCACCGGCCTCTGCGAGGTGGCGCTGATCTGCTACGGTTCGAACCAGCGGACCGCCTCGGGCAAGCTGCATTCGCCGGTCGAGCCGCAGCCCTACGAGGCGCCCTATAAACCCCGCAACCCGATCACCGCCTATGCGCTGGCGACCGCGCGGCACATGCATGACTTTGGCACCACGCGCCGCGATCTGGCCGAGGTCGCGGTGTCGATGCGCGACTGGGCGCAGCTGAACCCCGATGCCTTCCTGCGCGATCCGTTGAGCGTGGACGAGGTTCTGGCGGCGCGCATGGTGGCGGATCCGCTGAGCGTGCGTGACTGCTGCCTGGTCACCGATGGCGGCGGCGCGGTCGTGCTGGTGTCCGAGGCCCGCGCCCGGACCTTGCGCAAGGCGCCGGTCTGGGTGCGCGGCTTTGGCGTGGCGCATACCCACAAGTCGATCATGGAGATGCCCGAGCTGACGATCAGCCCGGCGGCGATCTCGGGGCCGCTGGCCTTCGACATGGCGGGGGTGACGCCGAAGGATATCGACATCGTCGAGCTTTACGACGCCTTCACCATCAATCCGATCCTGTTCATGGAAGACCTGGGCTTCTGCCCGAAGGGGCAGGGGGGGCGCTTTTTTACCGAAGGGCATAGCCGCCCGGGCGGCCGCCTGCCGGTGAACACCAATGGCGGAGGCCTGTCCTGCACCCATCCCGGCATGTATGGCGTCTTCACCATCATTGAGGCCGTGCAACAATTGCGCGGCGAAGCCGGTGCGCGGCAGGTTTCGGATTGCGCGCTGGCCCTAGTGCATGGCAATGGCGGCACGCTGGCCAGTCAGGCGACGGGAATCCTGGGGCTGGAACGATGATCGCGGGCGGAGGGAAGCTCATGGTGTTCAAACCGGTGTCGGGGACGCGCGCATTCGAGATGATCAGCGAGCAGATCCGCTCGCAGATCGAAGGGCGTCACCTGCGGCCCGGCGACAAGCTGCCGCCCGAGCGCGAGCTGGCCGTGCAGTTCGGCGTGTCGCGCAACGCGGTGCGCGAGGCGCTGCGCGGGCTCGAGAATGCCGGGCTGATCGGCCTGCAGAAGGGGGTTCATGGCGGGGCCTTCGTGCTCGAAGCTTCCGAGCAGCCGGTGTTGCGCTCGTTTCGGGACATGATGGCGCTGGGCTCGATCAGCCTCGATCATCTGACCGAGGCGCGGATCGGGATTATGAAGGTGATCCTTGAAAACGCCGCCCGCCGCGCCACGCCCGAGGCCCTGCGCCGTATCGAGCGCAACATCGACGCCACCGAGGCGGCGCTGATCGCCCGACGGGATGAGGAGCTGCTGGAGTTGACGGGTGAATTCTATCACCTGCTGGCCGAAGCGACGCAAAACCCCGTTCTGATGCTGGTCATCACCCCGATCTATGAAATCGTTCGCCGTTTCGTGCATGCCGCCGGCATCCATGCGACCGAGCCGGTGATCGTCTCGCGTCGGGCAGTGCTGGCCAAACTGCGGGCGCGGGATGCTTCCGGGGCCATCGCCCTGATGAACGCGCATCTGGAAACGGTTCACGCCGCGATCCTGCGTCATTTCCCCGAGGGCACGCTGCCGTCGATCCATACCCCCTGACATCCTGCGTCCGGCGGAACGGCGGCGAGCGGCGCACAGACGAGGCTCGTTCTCCGTTTCAAAGGAAGAACCATTCAAAGAAAAACCGGAGGAACTGCCCATGAAACCGCTCGAAGGCAAGGTTGCGATCATCACCGGCGCGGGGCGCGGCATCGGCCGGGCACTGGCGCTGGGCTATGCCGAAGCCGGCGCCAAGGTGGTGGTCAATGACCTTGGCACCGATCTGTCCGGGCAGGGCGACGGCACATCGCCGGCCGAAGAAGTCGTGCGCGAGATCGAGGCGGCGGGTGGCTCGGCGGTGGCCGACGGCCATTCGGTGGCCGATCCGGCGCAGGCCGAAGCCATCGTGCAGACCGCGCTCGACCGGTTCGGCCGGCTGGATGCGGTGGTGAACAACGCCGGGATCGTGCGCGACGGTCTGTTCCACAAGATGAGCTTCGAGAATTTCGACAGCGTGGTGAAGGTCCATCTCTATGGCAGCTACAACGTCAGCCGGGCCGCGGCGACGGTGTTCCGCGAGCAGGGTTCGGGCGCCTATGTGCATTTCACCTCGACCGCCGGGCTGATCGGCAATCTGGGGCAGGCGAACTATTCGGCGGCCAAGGCGGCGATTGCCGGGCTGTCGCGCTCGATCTCGATCGACATGGCGCGGTTCGGGGTGCGGTCGAACTGCATCGCGCCTTTCGCGCTGACCAGGATGGTGACCTCGGTGCCGACCAGCGACCCCGTGGCCTTTGCCGAAAAGCGCAAGCACATGACCGCCGAGAAACTGGTGCCGATGAGCGTCTTCCTGGCCTCTGATGACGCGGCCGAGGTGAACGGTCAGGTCTTTGCCGTGCGTGGCAACGAGATCTTCGTGATGAGCCAGCCGCGTCCGGTGCGCGGGCTGCATCGCGCCGACGGCTGGACGCAGGAAAGCATCCGCGACGTCTTCCTGCCCTCGGTGAAGCGCGACCTGACGGGGCCCGAGACGACGATGGACGTCTTCCACTGGGACGCGATCTGATGCACGCCGATCCGATCGACGCGCTGTTGGGCTCTGACGAACGGGCCTTCAGGGCCGAGGTGCGCGGGTTCATCCGGGACACGCTGCCCGAAAGCACCCGGCGCAACGCCGATCTCGGGCGGCACGCGACCAGGGACGAGGTGCTGCACTGGCAGCGCGCCCTTTACGCGCGCGGATGGGCGGCGCCGACCTGGCCCGAGGCCTATGGCGGCACCGGCTGGGATCCGGTCCGGCAGTTTCTGTTCACGCTGGAATGCGGGCTGGGCTCGGCACCCAAGGTGCCGGCCTTTGGCACCAAGATGATCGGTCCGGTCCTTTATACCTTCGGTTCCGAGGCGCAGAAGGCGTTTTACCTGCCGCGCATCCTGCGGGCCGAGGACTGGTGGTGCCAGGGGTTCTCGGAACCCGGCGCGGGGTCGGATCTGGCGGCGCTCAAGACCCGGGCCGAACGGGTCGGGGACCGCTATGTCGTCAATGGCCAGAAGATCTGGACGACCAAGGCCCAGCACGCGAACCGGATGTTCGCGCTGGTGCGCACCGCGACGGGGGCGCGGCGGCAGGATGGCATCTCGATGCTGCTGATCGACATGGACAGCCCGGGGATCGAGTTGCGGCCGATCATCGGTATCGACGGCAGCCACAGCCTGAACGAGGTGTTCCTGACCGATGTCGCGGTGCCCGCCGGGAACCTCGTCGGGGACGAGGGGCGGGGTTGGGACTATGCGCGGTTCCTGCTGGCCAACGAACGCAGCGATATCACCGGCGTCGGCCGCTCGCGCCGGCAGCTGGCACGATTGCGCGCGCTGGTCGGGCAGCGCGGGGCCGGGGCAGGCCTGCTGGCGGCGATTGCCGAAGTCGATATCGCGCTGACGGCGGTGGAACTGACCGAGCTGCGCTATCTCGCGGCGCAGGGGCGGGGCGAGGACATCGGGGCGGGGGCCTCGATCCTCAAGCTGCGCGGGACCGAGGTCCAGCAGGAGCTGACCCGCCTCTTGCGCGAAGTTCTGGGCGCCGAGGCGCTGCGCTTTGGTGCGGCGGCGCAGGGCGGGGCCGAGGGGATCGCCGAGGAATACCTCTATAACCGCGCCTCGACGATCTATGGCGGATCCAGCGAGATCCAGCGAGGCCTGATCGCCCGCGCGGCAATGGCGGAGGGCGCATGACCCTGCTCGACAGTTTTCACCCCGATCCCGATGGCGCGGCGCTGGCCGAAGGCGCTGCGCGCTGGCTGGCACAGGCTTACCGCCCTGACCCGACGGGCTTTTCGTCCGAACACTGGGCAGCAATGGCCGCGAGTGGCTGGACCGCGCTGCGGCTGCCCGACGGGGCGGGGGGACTGGCGTTGTCGCTGGCGGCCTGCCTGCCGCTGGTGGCCGAACTGGGCGCGGCAGGCTTGCGCGAACCGGTGATCGAAACTGCCCTGGTCGCGGCGCCGCTTGCCGCCCGCGCCGGGGTGGATCCCGCGCTGCTGGGCGACCTGGCCGAGGGGCGGCGGATCCTGGTGCTGATGGACGACCCGGCGCTGCCGGTGGCGGGCGGGGCCGAGGTGACCGACCTGCTGGTTTTCGACCCCGCGGCAGAGACGCTGCGCCTCTGCCCGGCCAGCGACGTGCCGGGCGATGTCTGGCAGGGGATGGACGGGCGGTGCATGGCCGACCGGGCCTTGCCGGCGGGGGGGCTGACGCTGCTGGCCGGCGCTGAGGCCCGTGCTGCCGTGGCCGTCGCCCGGGCCGAGCGGCTGGCCTGCCTGGCTGCCGAGGGTTGCGGCGCGATGGGCCGTGCGCTGGCGCTGACCGCACGGTATCTCTCGGAACGCCAGCAGTTCGGCAAGCCGCTGGCGCAGTTCCAGGTGTTGCAGCACCGGCTGGCCGACATGCTGGTGGAACGCGAGCTGTCGCAAAGCATGGCGGCGATCCTGGTGCCCGGCGCTGCGCCGCCGCCCGCCGCGATGCAGGACCGCGCGGTGGCGCATCTGGCGCGCGCGCTGCGGCTGGTGGGCGAGGCGGCGATCCAGCTGCACGGCGGCATGGGGATGACCGACGAGATGGAGATCGGCCGGGTGTTCAAGCGGATGCTTCACCTCGCCACCGCGCTGGGCGGCGAAAGCGCGCCGCGCAACCGCATCACCCGGGCGCTGCAGGCGCGCATCGACGAGGAGACCACCGCATGACCATCACCGAAGAGGGCCTTCTGGCCTATCGCTTCGATCCGATCGCCTTCCGCGTGAGTGCGCGCGATGCGATCCTTTACGGGTTGGGCCTCGGTCTGGGGGCGGATCCGACCGATGCCCGGCAATTGCGGCATGTCTACGAGGCCGGGTTGGTGCCCTATCCGACCATGCCGGTGGTCCTGGGGTCACCGGGGATGTGGTTCGGCAAGGCCGGGCTGGACGCGCGCAAGGTTCTGCACGGCGCGCAGGCGCTGGAGGTTCTGTCGCCGCTGCCGATGGAGACCAACCTCGTGGCCACCAATGCGGTCAGCGATCTGGTGGACCGCGGGCCGGACAAGGGCGCTGTCGTCGAGGTCACGCGGCGGATCGACACCGCGGATGGCCAGCCGGTCGCACGGGTCGTCTCGACCTATATGTGCATGGGCGATGGCGGGTTCGGGGGAACACGCAGCCGCGCCGCCGGCGCGCCGCCTGCACGGCCCGACCGGGCGCCGGATGCCACCGCCCGGATTGCCACGCTGCCGCAGGCCGCGCTGATCTACCGGCTGAACGGCGACATGAACCCGCTGCACGCCGACCCGGCGATGGCGGCAAGGCTGGGGTTCGACCGGCCGATTCTGCACGGGCTCTGCACGCTGGGTCATGCCACCCGTGCCCTGCTGGGCGAAACCGCGGATGGCGAGGCAAGCCGCCTGCGCGCCCTGTCGGCGCGGATGAGCCGCCCGGTCTATCCGGGTGAGACGCTGGAGATCGCGCTGTGGCGGGCCGGCGGACAGGTTCTGTTCGAGGCCAGCGCCGTCGAGCGCGGCGTGACGGTCCTGTCGGGTGGGCAGTTGCAGCTGGAGGGCACCGCATGAGCACTGTTCTGAGCGACATCAGCGAGGGCGTGCAGACGGTGACCCTGAACCGGCCCGAGCGTCGCAACGCCTGGACCGGCGAAATGGAAGCCGCGTTGCGCGCCGCGCTGATCGAGGGCGGCGGGAACCCCGCAGTGCGGGTGATCGTGCTGACCGGCGCCGGGGCTGCGTTTTGCGCCGGGGCGGATGCCGGGTTCCTCAGGCAATTGCGCAGCGGCGAGGCGCAGATATCCGAGAGCGCCAGCGACCCCTGGCCCGAGGCACGGCCCGAGCTGAAGGGCAAATTCGCCATGCCGGCCGCAGTCCCGAAACCGGTGATCGCGGCGGTGAACGGGCCGGCGGTCGGTATCGGCTATGCGCTGGCGCTCTACAGTGACATCCGCTTTGCCTCGGAAAGCGGGGCTTTCATCGCTGCCTTTGCGCGCATGGGGCTGATTGCCGAAAAGGGCATCGACTGGGCGCTGGCGGGGATCGTCGGGCAGGGGAGGGCGGCGGAACTGCTGCTGTCCGGGCGGCGGCTGGGCGCCGACGAGGCGCTGCGCTATGGGCTGGTGAGCGGTGTCTTCCCGGATGCCGGGTTGCGCGATGCGGTGCAGGGCTATGCGGCCGAGATGGCGGCCAGGGTCTCGCCGCGCTCGGCGGCGGTGATCAAGCGCCAGCTGCAGGGCTTGCGGTTCGACACGCCGGCCGAGATCCTGGCACGGGGCGAGCGGGAACTGGCCGCCAGCCTGCAGAGCGCGGATTTCCGCGAGGCGATGGCGGCAATGGCCGAGAAACGCCCCCCGACCTTTCCCGACCTCTGAGCGGCCGCGCGGTTCCGGGGCTCAGCCCGGAACCATCGCCGCACGCAGCTTGCGCTTCATCAGCTTGCCGCTTTCCTCGCGCGGCAGCGCCTCGACAAAGGTATAGCGGCGCGGCAGCTTGTAGCGCGCGAGGGTCTGCGCCAGGAACGCGCCCAATTCGGCTTCGGTCGGATGGGCGCCCTTGGCCGGCTGGACCCAGGCAGCGACGATTTCGCCGAACTCGGGGTCGGGCAGGCCGATCACCGCGCAATCGGCCACCGCCGGGTGCTGCACCAGCGCCGATTCGATCTCGGCCGGATAGATGTTGGTGCCGCCGTAGATGATCATGTCGCGCTTGCGGTCACCGAGGAACAGAAACCCGTCTTCGTCCAGCCAGCCCACGTCACCGATGCTGATGAAGCCGTCCTTCTCGGTCTCGATGCGGGCCTGGGGGTGGTTGATATAGGTGAAATCGGCATAGTTCGGGTTGCGGACATAGATCTCGCCGGTTTCACCCGTGGGCAGCAGGCTGTCGTCCTCGGCCAGGATGCGCACGTCGGCACCGTCGACGACGCGGCCCACGGTTCCGGGGTGATCCAGCCATTCCGCGGAGGTGCAGTGCATCGCGATGCCGACCTCGGTGCCGCCGTAAACTTCGTGCAGGATCGGTCCCCACCAGTCGATCATCGCTTTCTTGACATCGACCGGGCAGGCGGCGGCGGTATGGCTCACCCAGCGCAGCGAGCTGAGGTCGTAGCGGTCGCGCACCTCCTGCGGCAGCTTGAGCAGCTTGATGAACATCGTCGGCACGGCGGTGATGGTGTTGATGCGGTGCTTTTCAATCAGTGCGAGGAAATCCTCGGGGTCGAAGCGCGGCACCAGCACCAGCAACTCGCCCCGCGTTGCCGCATAGCGCGCGAAGCCGCCGGGCGAGGCATGGTAGAGCGGGGTGACCAGAAGCGTCCGCACATCCGGCGCCAGCCCATAGGTGTCGACGAAACAGCGGATGTTGCGCGCCAGCAGGTCGGCATCCATCGGCACGCGCTTGACGCCCTTGGGGTGCCCGGTGGTGCCCGAGGTATAGATGATCGCTCCGCGGGCCGGGGCATCGGGCCCGGTGCGCGGGGTGTGGCTGGCGACGAAGTCGTCCCAGTCGCGGACCCCGTCGGGCACCGCGCAGGTGGCCTCGGGCAACCGGAAGGCGGCGGCCGTGGCCGGCGGCGTGGCGGCGGCGATGATGGTGAGGTCGGGCGGCAGGGTCAGGCCCGGCGTGCCGAGCAGATCGGCCTGCACGACCAGCAGGTCAGGTCGGCAATCGTCGAGGACATAGAGGATCTCGGTCGCGGTCGAATGCCAGTTGATCGGCACCGCAAAGGCGCCGATCTTCTGCGCCGCGATCGAGGCTTCGATAAAAGGGATGTCGTTGCGCATCAGGATCGCGATCGTCGACCCTTCGCCCAGGCCGAGCGCCTCGAATCCGCTTGCTGCGGCGCTGGCGCGGCGCTGCAGCACCGCCTGGTCGATGGATGCATCGGGGGTGATAATCGACGCCAGTCGCCCTGTTGGTTCCGCTGCCACGCTGTCTCCTCCGTCGTGAGCTGGGTTTTGGCGAATGTTTAAATGGTAGAACCAATAAGTCAACTGACCCTTGCCACCGTGGTTTGATTGAGCCGATAATCGCACAGGTTCACAAGGAGACGAGGAATGTCCTCAGCGAAGGGCTTTCGCCCGGTCAAAACGAAGCGCGCGTTCGAGGAGGTCTGCGACCAGATCCGGGCCGAAATCCAGGCCGGGCGAATCGCGGCGGGGGACAAGTTGCCGTCCGAGCGGGATCTGGCCGAGCAATTGCAGGTGAGCCGCGCCACGGTGCGCGAGGCCTTCCGCACATTGGAGATCGGTGGCGTGCTGTCGTTGCAGAAAGGCGTCAAGGGCGGTGCCGTGGTGATGCATGGCGACGTCAAGCCGATCACCCAGACGATCTCGGATCTGCTGTCGCTGGGCGGGTTGTCGCTGGCCGACTATACCGAGGCGCGCAAATGCCTGCAGAAGGAAATCATCCGCCTGGCCTGCGAACGCGCCACGGACGAGGATTTCGCCGCGCTCGAGGCCAACATCGCCGCAACACGCGAGAAGAACACCGAGGCGCAGATCGAGGATCGCACGGCGCTGACGCTTCAGTTCTATGCCCTGCTGGCGCGCGCGACCCGGAACAAGGCGATGGAAATCCTGATGTCGGCGGTGACCGAGCCGCTGGCCTATTACATCAAGCAGATCGGTGTCGATCGCAGCTGGGATGTCGCGGCCTCGCGCACCAAGGTCGTCCAACACATCCGTGAACGGGATGTCGACGCCGCCATTGCCGAGATGATTTCCCACATGGAACGGCTGCACGCCTACATGCTCTCACGGGCGCTGACCGCCGCAGATTAACGCATGCCGCCGCACTGCGTTGGACGGTGGGGCGCGGCTGTGCAGGGTCCGGCCCGGGCACAAAGGTGCATTGCCGTGGAAGGTTTCCCTTGCAAACTGTAAATGGTTAGGCCATTCATTGGCCAGTCTGTTAGTCTGCAGGGAGGAGCGAGGCCATGCAGCGCACGCGCTTGCGTCGGGCCATTGATGCCTTGATCGCCCTGGATCTGGTGATCGCGGGCCTGGCCCTGTTGGCGATGCTGTTCCACGTCGTGCTCGACGTCGTGCTGCGCGAGGTGCACGTTCCGTTCTCGGGAACGCTCGAGATCGTGTCGTTCTGGTATATGGTTGCCCTGGTCTTTCTGGCGATCCCCGTGGCGCAGCAGCACGGGCATCACATCCGGGTCGAACTGTTCACCGCCGCGGTGTCGACGCGCGTCCAGCAGGGTATCGACCTGCTGGTGCTTCTGGGCTGCGTGGCCCTGCTGGCGCTGTTCGTCTGGGTCTCGACCGAAGAAGCCCTGCGACAGACCCACCGCCTGGCGGTGGTCGAGGCGGGCACCGGCACGATCCCGGTGTGGCCGACACGCTGGCTGGTGCCGCTGTCGATGACCACCACCGCCATCGTCTGCCTGATGCAGGCCGTCGACCTGGTGCGGGCAATCCTGCGCAACGAGGCGCTGCCCGCGCAATCACGGGAATCGCTTGATGTCTGACGTCGCCATCGGAGGCTTCGGCCTGACCGCCATCCTTGTTCTGCTGGCGCTGCGGGTGCCCATCGCCTTTGCCCTGATGGGAGTTTCCATCGCCGGCATCTGGGCGCTGCTGGGTGAACGGCCGGCGCTGGGACTGCTGCGGACGGTTCCCTATCAGTTCGTCGCGCACTGGTCGCTGTCGGCCATCCCGATGTTCCTGCTGATGGGGGCGGTCGCCTTTCATTCCGGCATCGTCAGTTCGCTCTATTCCGCCGCGCGATTGTGGCTGTGCCGTCTGCCCGGTGGCCTGGCGATCGCCTCGAACTTTGCTTGCGCGGGCTTTGCCGCGGCCTCGGGGTCGTCGGTGGCCACGGCCTCGGCGATGGGGCGCATCGCGGTGCCCGAGATGCTGCGCTACCGCTACGACCCGGGACTGGCCACCGGGGTGGTTGCCGCGGCGGGAACGCTGGGCTCGCTGATCCCGCCGTCGATCCTGATGATCCTCTACGGCACCTTTGCCGAGGCCTCGATCGGCAAGCTGATGATCGCCGGGATCCTGCCCGGCATCCTGACCGCCGGCGTCTATGCGGTGATGATCTGGCTGCGTTGCGTCGCCCGACCCGAGCTGGCCCCGCCGGTCGATATCAACCCCAGCTGGGGCGAGCGGATGCAGGCGCTGGTGCAGGTCTGGCCGATGCCGCTGCTGATCCTGGGGGTGATTGGCGGCCTCTATGGCGGCTATGTCACCGCGACCGAGGCCGGCGCGCTGGGCGCGTTCCTGGCAATGGTCATAGCCGGGATCTATCGCCGGCTCAGCTGGAAGGTTCTGCGGGACAGCATCGTCGATACGGTGACCGGCACGGCCGTGATCTTCTTCGTGTCGATCGGTGCGGTGATGCTGTCGCGGTTCGTGGCGCTGTCGGGTGTGCCCGATGCCATTGTCGAGCTGTTCGGCGCGGGCGGGCTGCAGGGCTATTCGGTGGTGCTGTTCTGCGGGCTGGTGTTCCTGTTCCTGGGCATGTTCCTCGACCCGATCGGGCTGATGCTGATCGCGCTGCCGGTCATGCTGCCGATCATCGACCAGAGCGGTTTTGACCTGATCTGGTTCGGGATCCTGACCATCAAGTTCGTCGAGATCGGCCTGATCACGCCGCCGGTGGGCCTGTCGGTCTACACGATCAAGACCGTGGTGGGGACCAAGGTTGCCCTGACCCAGATCTTCCGTGGCATCGGCTGGTTCCTGGTCTGCGAATTGATCGTGGTCGTGCTGCTGGTGGTCTTTCCGCAGATCGCCCTGTTCCTGCCGGGTCTCATGGGCTGACCCGAAACGCAACGTTAACTGAGGAGGAAGACATGAAGACCCTACTGCGCGCCAGCACGGCGCTGGCGATGATCGCCCTGGCGGGGGCGCCGGCCCTTGCCGAAGACTACAACTATGCCACCTTCGTGCCACCGCAGGCCGCGAACAACACCGTTGCACTGCAGCCGGCCTTCGATGCCATCGCCGAACAGACCGGCGGGGACGTCGAGATCAAGATCTTTGCCGGCGGCCAGCTGCTGGGGGCGCAGGACATGCTGGCCGGGGTGCGCGACGGGATCGCCGATCTGGGCTTTGTGATCCCGGTCTATGCCCCGTCGGATCTGCCCAACTCGGTGGTGATCTCGGACATGATGCCCTATGGCGCCGATCCGATCGCCGTCGCCGGGGCTTCGCTGCAGACCATGCTGATGGACTGCCCGCAATGTGTCCAGGAATTCACCGACAACAATCTGGTGTTCCTGGGCGGGCATGTGCCGACCCCCTATCGTCTGCTGTGCCGCGAGGATGTGTCCAGCCTGGCCGATATCGCCGGGTTGCGGATGCGCGGCGGCTCGGGTGCGATGTCGCGGATCGCGCAGGCGCTTGGCGGCACCCCGGTCAACATGAACGCCGGCGACATGTATGAGGCGCTCGAGCGCGGCCAGCTGGACTGCGTCGTCGGTCCCATCGCCTGGCTGCGCCAGTATTCGCTGGGCGAGGTCATCGGCTCGGTGCTGGGCGAACCGCTGGGTGTTCTGGGCGGGCTGGGTCTGGTGACCTGGAACCGCGATGCCTGGGACGGGCTGACCGACGAGCAGAAGCAGATCGTGTTGCGGCAGATCCCCGGCATCGTCGCCCGTGCGACCATCGACGGCTATATCGCCGACGACAACGATGTGCGTGCCCAATATGAGGGGACCGTGACCTTCAACGATTCGGTGCCCGAGATCCGCGAGGCGCTCGACCACATCAACGCCGAGGGTCTGCCGGCGATCCTCGTCGCCGCCACCGACCGCGGTGCCACCGACCCCGAGGCGATCGCCGCCGCCTATCAGCGCAACCTGGCGCGCTGGCAGGAAATCTCGCGCGATCGGGTGCAGGGCAGCTCAGAGGCGCTGGCCGAGGTGCTGTGGGAAGAGATCTACAGCAAGGTCAGCTTCTGATCCCGTCGGGCAAGCCAAAGACGGAACGGGCCGGTGCAGATCGCACCGGCCCTTTTCGTTGGGCGCCGGCGCTCAGAGCAGGGCCTGCCACCCGAGCAGGGTGGCGATCACCAGCGCGAGGAAGGTCAGGGTGAACAGCCCGTTCCAGTGCCACCCCACGACGCTGGTCGACTGACCGGTTCCCGCCGCGGCGATCGCTACCGTCGAGGTCATCGGCGAGATCAGCGCGGCGGCGACCCAACCGCCGAGCGTCGCGACCATCAGCATCGGTTCGGGCATCGGCAGCCCGGCGGCGATGACCGCCCCGGCGCAGGCCGAACCGCTGATCATCGGAGAGATGCCCAGCAGGCTGACGGCGGTGATCGTGATGGCAATCAGCGCGCCGATCAGGCCGGGGCCCAGCGACAGCGCCTGCACCACACCGCGCACGGCGTCGGGCGGGATCATCTGTGCCACGATCAGCCCCAGGAAGCCGGTAGCGACCAGCAGGCCGATCTCGTTGGCCGAATCGGGCAGGGCGCGCAGCGTCTGGCGGCCCAGCGAGACGGCCTTGGCCGGGGCCGGGCCTTCCTCGGTCAGCAGCACCCAGAGCAGGGCCATGACCGGGATCACCATCAGGATCGCGGCGCGCATCGGAATGCCGAGGGCGGTGTCCAGCAGCGCCGCGGTGCCGGTGATCGCCAGCACCAGCGCCAGCAAGGCCAGGATCGCGTGCCACGCGCCTTCGCGCGGGGGCGGCGGGATCGGCGTGACCGGGCGCGGTCCCATCCGGTCAAAGGCCCAGCCGAGGCCGGTAAACACCACCAGCATCGTCAGCCCGTAGGGCAGGTAGCCCAGCCAGTCGAGCGTCGGCATCAGCGGGATCAGCAGGTTGACGGCCAGCCCGACCGGCGACCACAGCACCGTCGCGTTGAAGCCGCGGATGATCGCGCAGGCGATGCGCCGGGTGCGGATCTCGGCGGCCTGTTCCGACACCGCCGACGCATCCCGCTGGCTCATGGCGATCCCCAGCAGCAGCTGGTAGCCGCCAACATTCAGCAAGATCCCCAGCAGATGCGCGCCGGTTGCCAGAAACGCATAGCGCCGGGCCGGCGGCTGCTGCACCACATAGCGCGCTGCGATCCCCACCTGCCGCGACCGCTGCGCCGCCACGCGCAGCACCGTCATCACCGCCAGCAGCGCGGGCAGATACATGGCGCGGCTCAGCGCCAGCGCCAGCGCATCCTGCGTGCCGCCGGTTGCGACAAAGGCGAGTCCCAGCGCGACCGCGGCGAACAGCATGGTGCGGGCATTGGTGCGCAGCCGCGACCAGCGCAGCGCGACATGGGCCAGCACCAGCGCCGCGGCGATCAGCGCAAAGGCATGACGGTGGCTGAGCATGTCCAGAAGCGTGAAGGCCGCGGCAAGGCCCAGGGCCGCCGCCGCCAGCATGGGGGCCGGGGCCTCGGGGTGGGCCGCGATCGGTGGGTTCGGTGTTGGCACGCCGCTCACCCTCACTTGTGATTTTATATTGGACCTACCAATAAACATGGGGCTGGGCAAGGAAGATTGGCGGTGACAGCGGTGCCATGTCCGTGCCAGTCTGGATTTGGATGAAAAAGAGGACATTCATGGCCAAGGAGGCAGGAAACGCCCTGTTCGAGCCGGTGCGCAGCGATCGCACCTTCGAGATCGTCGTGCAGCGTATCCGCGCAAAGCTGGCATCCGGCGAGTTGCGGCCGGGTGACAAGTTGCCGGCCGAACGCGAACTCGCCAAGCAGCTGGACGTCAGCCGGAACGTGGTGCGCGAGGCGCTGCGCTCGCTGGAAAATGCGGGGATGCTGAAGACCCGCAAGGGGGCGCATGGCGGTGCCTTCATCGAGGAAGGCAGCGCAGCACAGCTCAGCGCAGCGTTGAATGATCTGGTGATTCTCGATGCTATCAGCCTCGATGACCTTCTGGAGGCGCGTCTGATGATGCTGGGCATGGTGTTGGATCGCCTGGCGCAGGCAGGGCGCGCGCCGGATCTCGGCGCATTGGAAGCCAATGTCGAGGCCACCGCCGGGGCCGTGCAGCGCGGCGATGCCGCGCAGCGCGTGCCGCTGGCGCGCGCCTTTTACCATGAAATCGCCGCCCTGACGGGCAACCGCGCGCTGGAATTCACGATCGACGCCCAGACCGAGATGATCCAGACCTATTTGCGGATGCGCATCACCGACATGGACGGGGACAAGCTGGTCCAGTCGCGGCGCGCGTTTCTGGATCACCTCCGCTCCAGGCGGTTCGACGCCGCCAAGGCCGAGCTTTCGGCGCATCTTGAACGGGTTCACAGACGGCTCTGGAATCCGCAGCCGGCGGATTGACTTTTATTGGTAGGTCCATTAATCCTTTCCTCAGTCAGAGGAGGATACGCCATGCTGGACTGCACCCACGCCGACGAAGATCTGATCATGTTCCGCGATACCGTGCGGCGCATGGCGGAAAAGGAAGTCGCCCCGATCGCCGCCAAGATCGACCAGGACGACGACATGCCGCATTCGCTGATTCCGATCTTTGGTGACCTGGGGCTGATCCAGATCATGGTGCCCGAGGCCTACGGCGGCCCGGGCGGCACCACGACGATGGCCTGCATCGCCAAGGAAGAGGTCGCGCGAGCCTCGTTCGCGGTCTCGCATCTGGTGGGGGCGACCTCGATCGCGATGGCCCTGCCGCTGGTGCATTACGGCACCGAAGAGCAGCGCCAGCGTTACCTGCCCGAGGTCGCGCAGGGCCGCATCCTGTCCTGCATCGGCCTGACCGAGCCGCACACCGGCTCGGACGTATCGGGCATCAAGACCTCGGCACGGCGCGACGGCGACAGCTATGTCATCAACGGCCAGAAGGTGTTCATCACCAAGGCCGACCAGGCGAAATACATCCTGCTCTTTGCCCGCACCGCCGAGGGCAAGGGGCATGACGGGATCACGTCCTTCCTGATCCCGATGGACACGCCCGGCATCACCATCGGCGGCAGCCCCAAGAAGATGGGCCTGCGCGGCATCAAGAACTGCGATCTGTTCTTTGAGAACGTGCGGGTTCCGGCCGAGACCATGATCGGAGCCGAGGGGCAGGGTTTCAAGAACGCGATGGGCGTGCTGAACATGAACCGCCCGACCGTCGCCGCCGCGGCGATCGGTGTCGCTCAGGCGGCGCTGGATGCCTCGCTGGCCTATGCCAGGGAGCGCGTGCAGTTCGGGCGTCCGATCGCCGAATTCCAGCTGGTGCAGGCGATGCTGGCCGACATGGCGATCCAGATCGAGGCCTCGCGCGCGATGCTCTATCAGGTGACCGGGCTGATCGACCGCGATCCGCAGAACCCGCAGGTGCCGATGCTGGCCTCGATGATCAAGACCTTCGCCTCGGACATGGCGATGAAGGTCACCACCGATGCGGTCCAGATCTTTGGCGGGGCGGGCTATCTGCAGGACAACCCGGTCGAACGCTACATGCGCGACGCCAAGGTCTGCCAGATCTACGAGGGCACGAACCAGATCCAGCGTTTGATCATTGCCCGGGCGATGCTGAAGCAATGAGTGCGCGGCGCCCGATCCGGGTGCTGGACTTCGGCCAGGTGATGGCGGGCCCGCTTGCGGGCCGCCTGATGGCCGATGTCGGCGCCGAGGTGATCAAGATCGAAACCCCCGAGGGCGACACGATGCGCAGCCGCCCGCCGCTGCGCGACGGGCATTCGGCCTATTTCGGCACGTTGAACGCGGGCAAGCGCAGCGTGGTGCTGGATCTCAAGACCGAGGCGGGGCGCCGCGACGCCTTCGAACTGGCGCGCTCCGCAGACGTGGTGCTGGAAAACTTCCGCCCCGGCGTGATGGCGCGGCTGGGGCTGGGATACGAGGCCCTGTCGGCGGCCAATCCCCGGCTGATCTATTGCGCGATCTCGGGATTTGGCCAGCAGGGCGAAGGGGCCAAGCGCCCGGCCTATGCGCCGATGATCCACGCGGCGTCGGGGCTCGACCTTGCGCTGATGGATTTCGTCCCGGGGGCCGAGCGCCCGGCGCCGACCGGCATGTTCTTTGCCGATGTGCTGGCGGCGGTCTATGCTTGGGGCGCGGTGCAGACCGCGCTGTTCGAGCGCGAGCGCACGGGGCAGGGGCAGCTGGTCGATGTCGCGCTGATGGACAGCCTGATTTCGATGATGATCTATGAATGCCAGGAGGCCCAGTTCCCCCAGGCCCGCAAGCGCCACGTCTATATCCCGGTCAAGACGGCGGACGGTTTTGTCATCGTCGTGCCGCTGTCGGGTAAGAACTATGCCGCCATGCTGGATGTGCTGGGGGCGCCTGACTGGGGCGGGGATCCGCGCTTTGCTACCCCCGCCGGGCGCGAGGCGAACTGGGCCGAGATCATGCGCCATGTCGAGGTCTGGACCGTCCAGCGCAGTTCCGAGGAGTGCGAGCGGCGGTTCATGGCGGCGGGTGTTCCGTGCTCGCGCTACCGGACGGTGGCCGAGGCGCTGGCCGATCCGGTGTCGGTCGAGCGCGGTATCGTCGGCACGGTCGAGGACAGCGCGGGCCCCTTCGGCGTGCCGAACCCGCCGTTCCGCATGTCGCTGACCGAGGCGCATGTCCGCCGGGTCATCCCGGCACTGGGCGAAGGCACCGCCGAGATCCTCGGCGCGCTTCGGGTGGGCGATGACCGCTGAGCGCCCGCGCGAGGCGGGGCGCGCGGTGGCCGCGTCGGAGCAGGGGCTGACCCGCCTGGTGCGCGGGGTTCGCGCCGAGGCGGATTTCTGGCGGGGCATCGTCTATGACGCCCTGCGTTTTCGGCGCCACGCCTGGCTGCAGCGCGTCCGATCGGATGCCAGCCGCGAGGCGCGGATGCTGGCCGACGCACATTTCCTGGAATACGGAATGGCCCTGCGCGAGGCCCGACCGGGCTTTGGCCTGGCGCGGGCCGCGCGTCTGGCCGGGGATCTGCTGGACGGTGGTGTGCAAGGCGCGGCGGGCGGTATCGGTCTGGCGACCCTGCGCGCCTGGGCTGCCTTCAACGCGGCGACCGGGATGCCCGCCGTGGTGGAGCGCGCGCTGGCGTTGGCGGTGCCCGCCTGCGACGGCGCAGGCACCGAGACCGTGACGGCCGGGGAGATCCGCCGCGTGGCCCCGGCCGATTTCCTGGCCTTTGCCCGGTCCCGTCATTCGCTGCGCCAGTTCGCGCGGGGCCCGGTGCCGGAGGCCGCGATCCGCCGTGCCGTGGCTGCCGCGCAGGAAGCGCCGTCCAGCTGCAACCGGCAAACCTGCACCGCGCATGTCTGGACCGACCCCGCGCTGATCGACCGGGTCCGGCGCCATCAGGCCGGCAACCGGACCTTTGGCCACGAGCTGGGCGGGATCGCGGTCATCACCTCGGATCTGCGGCACTGGGAACACGCCGGCGAACGCTATCAGCCCTGGGTCGACGGCGGGCTTTTTGCCATGACCCTGTGCTATGCGCTGCATGCCGAGGGGCTGGGCACCTGTTTCCTGAACTGGTCTGTCACCCCAGAGGTAGACCGCGCGCTGCGCGCCGAGATCGGGCTGGATGATGGGCAACTGGTCATCGTTCTGCTGGGTTTTGGCCTGATGCCCGATCGCGCCACGGTCTGCGCCTCGCCCCGTCTTCCTGCCGAGACCGCGCTCAGGCTCAACCCGCCGCTGGCGGGCTGACGCCTGCCGGCCCGGCGCAAGGTTGGGGCCAGCAGGCCGGGTTCGGGGGGTTACAGGTCCAGCACCAGCCGCGCGCTCTTGGAGCCCGAGCAGCACACCATGATCGTATCGCCATTGGCGCGCTCCTCGTCGGTGAGGATCACGTCGCGATGATCCGGCCGGCCCTCGATCACCCGCGTCTCGCAGGTGCCGCAGGTGCCCTCGGTGCAGGCAAAGGGCACGCTGACGCGGTTGGCGATCAGCACGTCGAGGATCGTCTTGCCGGGTTCGACATGCAGGGTCTTGCCCGAGCGGTTCAGCACCACGTCAAAGCCACCCTCGCGCGACGCTTCTTCGCGGGCCGAGAAATATTCCGCATGGACCCGGTCCTTGGGCACCCCGCGGGCAGCAGCCTCGTAGGCGGCCAGCATCGGTTCGGGTCCACAGCAGTAGAAATGCACCTCGGGGCCGGCGGCGGCGATGATGCCGGCGATGTCGATCAGGGCGCCATTCGCTTCGTCGTCGAAATGCGTCGTGACCCGGCCCTGACCCCCGCTTGCCGCCACGCAGGCATCCAGTTCGGCCAGAAAGGCGGCGGCGCTGCGCTTGCGGGCGGCGTAGTGCAGGTGCCACGGGCGCCCGGCCTCGGCCAGCCTGCGGATCATCGCCAGCATCGGCGTGATGCCGATACCGCCGGCGATCAGCACGGACTGCGCGGCCGCCTCGTTCAGCGGGAAATGGTTCTTTGGGCGGGATAGGCGCAGCCGGTCACCGACGCGCAGACCCTCATGCACAAAGGCCGAGCCGCCGCGGCTGGCCGGGTTGCGGTGCACGGCCACGGTGCAGCCCGGGGTGGTGCCATCCAGCGCCTGCGTCAGGCTGTAGCTGCGGCGCAGATCGTCGGACAGGATCACGTCGACATGGGCGCCCGGCTCGGCGCGGGGCAGGGGCGAGCCGTCAAGAGTCTCGAAGCCGACCGACAGCACGGTGTCGGCCTCATAGCGCATCTGCCGGACACGAACGGGGATTTCGGTGTCGCTCATTGCAGCAGCCCCTTGTCACGGAAACGTGCGATGTCCGCCTGGTCGAACCCCAGGATGCGGGTCATCACGGCCTCGGTATGCTCACCCAGCCGGGGCGCGGCAAAGCGCAGCGCGCTGGGGGTCTTTTCAAAGCGATAGGCGGGGCCGTTGTATTTCAGCCGGCCCATCTCGGCGTGATCGAGCGGCCAGAAATGGCCATGCGCGTTGAGCACGTCATCCTCCAGCAGGTCCGAGGCCTTGTTGGCCACGCCCGCCGGCACCCCCGCCGCGCGGCAAGCGGCCATCAGCGCAAAGGCGTCTCGGGGACGGGTCAGGGCGGCGACGGCCTCGTCCAGCGCGTCCAGCCCCTTGGCGCGCGCGGTGTCCAGGGCCTCGGAGGCGCCGAGAACCTGCCCGAGTGCCGCAAATTGCGCCTCGGTCAGCGCCTCGATGGCGATCCAGCGTTCCTCGCCCAGGCAGGGAAAGACCCCGTGCAGGATCGAACCGGGTTTGCGGCTGCCGGCGCGGGTGCCCTCGATGCCGCTGATCTGATAGGCCACCAGCTCGGGCGCCAGCAATTGCGCGGTGGCCTCGATCTGGCTGAGTTCGACGTGCTGGCCCTCGCCGGTCCGTTCACGGTGGATCAGCGCAGCGACCAGCGCCGACAGGGCATAGCGCGGCGAGACGCTGTCGGAATAGGCGCCTTTGGGCATTGCCGGCGGACGGTCGGGCCAGCCGGTCATCGCATGGATCCCCGACAGCGCCTGGCCCTGCGCCCCATAGCCGGGGTGGCGCGCCCAGGGGCCGCTGGAGCCGTAAAGCGACGAGGACAGCATGACGATGCGCGGGTTGATGGCGCGCAGGCTGTCGTAATCGAGGCCCCATTTCTTCATCACCCCGGGGCGGAAGCTTTCGGCGACGACATCGGCCCATTCGATCAGCGGGCGGATGATCTCGATCGCGTCCGGGTTGCTCATGTCGACTGAGATGCCCAGCTTCGAGGAGTGGAAATCCGCAAAGAATCCCGACCGGTTGATCCCCGGCTTGTCGTCGATGAACGGCCCGCCCAGACGAATGGAATCCGGGTGCTTGAAGCTTTCGACCTTGATCACCGTGGCGCCGTTGTCGGCCAGTTGCTTGGTGGCGATCGGGCCGGCGGCCGCCCAGGTGAAATCGGCGACCTTGAGGCCGGCGAAGAGGCCGCTTGCCTCGGTGGTGACAGCGGTCAGGGCGTCGGTCATGCCGTGCTTCCTTGCCTGAGGGGCGACAGGATCGTCGCGGTGTCCGCACCCGGCAGCGGGGCCGGGGCCGGGGCGGCGAGCGGGGTCTGCGAGAGGTTCGCCCAACGCGCCGGCAGGTCGATCTCGAGCCCGCGATCGGGGTCGGCCAGCGGACGGAAATACTGCCGCGCGCGGAATTGCGGATTGTCAAAGACCCCCGCCACCGACGAGATCGGCGCCAACAGGATCCGGTCCTTGACCGCGCGGGTCATCAGCGCGTCGGTGGTCTTGGTCCGGATGAAATCGACGATCACGGCGGTGACCGCGTCATAGTCTTCCTGCGGGATGAAGAACTGGCCGTCGCCGTTCCAGTCGTGGCGGGTCAGGATCGGGTCGGTGAACCCGTCCTCGGCCATCCAGGCCAGAAGCGCCTCGTAGGACTTGATCCGCGCCGATCCGCCGCCGCCGCCGACCGGACCGAAGAAGATGAAGCCGTCGCGGGTCTCCCATACCAGCCTTGTGTAAAACCGGTTGGCGCGTTCCTTGCGGATCGCCCCGCCGCGCATTTCGTTCAACCCGAGGATCTGCCAGGCCATCGTCGAGTTGAGCAGAGTCCAGACGATGCAGGCCTGCACCGAGACATCGACGCGCTGACCCTCGCCGGTGCGCAGCGCATGCCAGAGTGCCATCAGCGCGGCCGAGGCGGCCTCGGCCCCGCCCTGGATCAGGCCGACGGGCAGGCTGATGCGCACCGGCGGCAGGTCCACATCGCCGTTGAGATAAAGGTGACCGCCCAGCGCCTGCAGCACGGTGTCTGTGGCAGGGTAGCGTTCATAGGGACCGCCGCGACCGAAGGGCAGGATCTCGCACCAGACCAGCGCCGGGTTGGCATCGCGGGCGATCCGGCCCAGCCGGTCCATCGTGTCGAGGTCGAGCCGCTCCCAGTCGGTGATCACGATATCGGCGCTGGCGCAGAGCGCGGCAAAGCCTGCCTCGTCTGTCAATGGATCCAGCGTCACGCTGCGCTTGCCGTGGTTGAAGGCAAGCCAGGCGGCGCTTTCCTCACCCTGCGCGGTGCTGACCCGGGGCAGCGAGCGGCGAAAGGGTTCGCCGCCCTCGGGCTCGATCTTGATCACTTCGGCACCGAGATCGGCCAGCACGCGCCCGCAGACGGCACCGGCCAAGGCCGAGAGTTCCAACACCCTGATCCCGTCAAGGGCGGTCTTCGCCGTGCTCATAGATCGTACCCGAAACCTTCGCCCAGGCGCGCGGTCATCGGCACACGCGCGGCGTCCTCCCAGGGCTGGTCCTTGGGCAGGCGCATCGACACCGCCCGCACCAGATACAGGTCAGGATCCGAGAACCGTTCAGGCCGCTGGCCGCTTTCGGCAAAGGCATGCGCGGTTTCCAGCAGCATCCGCCGGGTCATGGCGATACCGGTGTCCGAGGTGCACAGATGTTCCAGCGTGCGGTCATAGACCCGCATCACCCCGGACTGGCAGGCCGCATCCTGCACCCAAAGCCCGGGCAGGCCCGAGAACCAGGTGGTCTTCTGCGCCTCGGGGTCGAACAGATAGCCGGTCTCGCGGCGGTATCTGCTGACATAGCGCCCATAGGGCACCTGCGCGCCCTGATCGTCGAAGCCGGTGCGGCTGGGATGGCCGGTCTCGCGCCCGTTGGACCCGTCGAGGAAGACCTTGCGCGACTTCGGATGCAGGGGTTCGTTCGGCCGATACGAGAACATCAGGCACAGCGTGTTCTCGTCGTCGATCGGCACCCAGGCGTGGCCGGACAGCTCATAGAACTCGTTCGCCTGCGGCGGCACCAGCGAATAGAAGGGCATCACGAACTGGTTGACCCGCCAATAGAGCGTGTCGTCGTCCAGCACCCGGCGCGAGGCGATCGACATGCCGAATTCCTGGCGCATGCATTCGAAGGTCGGGCGCAGGTCGCGCTTGGCCACCCATTGGTTGATCGAGCCGCCATCGTCGATCCGTCCGTGCAGGATCGGCGCATGGGCGCTGTCGATCTCGCCTTCCAGCGCCTGCAGCCAGTTGCATTCCTGCACCCGGAAGGTGACCACGACATTCTCGTCCGGCACCATGTTCCATTCGAAGCTGGGCAGCGGCGGACGGCTTTCCTCGGGTTCGGGGCCCATGTAGGTCCAGACCACGCCGCCGCGTTCGACACAAGGATAGGATTTGATGCGCACCCGCTCCTTCAGTCGCGAGCGGACGGGTTCTGCCGGCATGTCCGCGACCTTGCCGTCCACGCCGAATTTCCAGCCGTGATAGACACAGCGCAGCCCGCAGTCCTCGTTGCGGGCAAAGACCATCGGTGCGCCGCGGTGTGGGCAGATATGGTCGACCAGACCGACATTGCCTTCGCTGTCGCGGAACACCACCAGTGTTTCACCCAGCAGCTTGACGGTCTGCGGCTGGCCGTTCGGTTCCAGATCCCTGGAGGCAAAGAACGGCAGCCAGTAGAGGCGCATCAGCCCCCCCATGACGGTGCCGGGGCCGACCCGGACGAGGGTTTCGTTGTCGTCGTGCGAAAGCATGGTGCCTCTCCTCCTGTTCCCTTGATCGCCGCCGTGGCCGTGCCGCGGGCTTGTGGCGTCATCCGTCGTTCGTCAGATCCTGCGCGTCGCGGTCCAGCTGTCCGTCGACCAGCGCCCCCAGTCCCAGACGCCGCGCCCACCATCCCTGGTCGGTCGTTTCCAGCGGTCGGCGCGGCACCGGCGGGGGATCGCCGGCACGCAGCCGCCGCATCACCTCGGTGATGCGCGCGCGTTCAAGGTCCAGAAGCGCGCGCTCGACGTCGTCGTGAACCGCCTCGATATTCCCCAGTTCGGGGTAACGCAGGCGCCGGGTCCACTGCCCGTCGCGCTCGACCGCCTGCGCTTCCAGAAGATAGGGGATCGACAGATAGTCGCGCACTTTCATAGGCTTGCCTTTGATGCTGAGGGCCCGCCGGAGCGGTGCGCATAGGGTTCGAGCAGCACGAACGAGGAATCGTCGAAGGGGCCGACCTGCACCAGCGCCGGGCCGTCCTTCTGCTGGCGCGCACCGGCGCGGCCGGTGGTCTGCAGATAGGCCTCGCGCAGGTGGCCCATGCCGTGCAGCCGCCCTTCGCCCAGCGCGCCGCCAAAGGTGTTGAGCGGCAGCCGCCCGCCCATCTCGGCGTGTCCGTCGCGCAGAAAGCCGGGGGCGCCGCCGGGTTCGGTGATGCCGAAGGCGTCGAGCCATTCCCAGACCATCGTCGAGAACCCGTCATAAAGCTGCGCCGTGGTCAGGTCGGCGGGGCTCCGGTTGCTCATCGTCCACAGCGCCTCGGGCCGGGCAAAGCCGCTGAAGCCGGTGACGCGCGCGGCCTGTGCGCTGCCGGGCAGATCCTCGGCTCGGCACATCACAAAGGCCTGCGCGCCGCAGACCGGCAGGTCGCAATCGAACAGCCCATGCGGTTCAGCGATCATGCGTCCGGCGAAATAAGCCTCGCGCGTCAAGGGCTTGTCGCGCCAGACGGCCTGCGGGTTCAGCGCCGCGTTGCGCCGCGACAGATCGACGATGGCAAAGAGATCGTCGCGTGTCGCCCCGTGCCGCGCCATATAGGCCCAGGCCCGAGCCGCGAACCGGGCGCCGGCGGTGGTATAGCCATAGGGCTTGGTGAACTGGTCGGCGCCAAAGACCTGGCCGGTCTGGCTGGTGGCATAATCGAGCCCGGGCGCGACATAGAGCGCGCGCAGGCCCAGAACGAACCGGCAGGTTCCCGCGGTCAGTGCCTGCGCCGCCGAGGTCACCATGTCGGTCGGATACCGACGAAAGAGGTCCACCCCCCAGGTCAGCCGCAGGCCCATCAGTGACGCAACGGTCTTGAGCGAGATCTCGTCGCCGCCTTCGGCATGCGGCGAGCCGGCGTTGGTGGCGAAGGGCGCGCCGACATAGCCGTCGACATCGTCACGGGCGATCCCGGCATCGGCCAGCGCGGCAAGTGCGGCATCCAGCGCAAAGGTGGCGATCCCGCGGTCGCTGCGCCGTTCGAGGGTCGAGCTGCCGAACCCGGCGACGACGATGTTCATCGGGGGCCCTCCGCCGGCAGGACGACGGCAAAGCGCGTGCCGCCCTCGTCCGGGCCAAAGCCCAGCTGCAGGGGCTGGCCCGGCAGTGCGCCATTGGTGACGCCGGAGTCGTCCAGGGCGATCAGCACGATGCGCGGATCTTCCTCGATCGCGCATTCGACAATCACCAGCGGCCCGTCGCGCCCGGGCAGGGCGTTCAGGTGCAGCACCGTGCGCCCTTTGAGCGTGGCGCGGCCCGAGAGGGTGTCGACGGTAAACCTGTCGCCCAGGCACCCGGCGCAGCGCGGGGCAAGCGGGGCGGCCAGCCGTCCGCAATGGGTGCAACGGCGCAGGCGCAGGGCGCCTTCGGCCGCGCCGTCCCAGAAGGGCCGGGTTTCGGCGGTGGCGACGGGCAGTGGCCGCGGGGGGATATGGGATGTCGACTGGCTCATTGAATCAATGTATATAATGGACTGACCATTTGCGCAATGCCGGGAGAGGAATTTTGGATAAACCTTTGGACGGGGTGAAAGTCGTTGAATTCGAGGGGCTTGGCCCTGCACCCTTTGCCGCGATGTGCCTTGCCGACATGGGTGCCCGGGTGACCCGGATCGGACGCAAAGTGCCGGCGACCCCTCCGCTGTGGCTGGATCGCGACCGTGATTTTCGCGCGCTCGATCTGAAATCCGAGGCCGGCCGCGCCGAGGCACTCGCGCTGATCGCCGAGGCCGATGTGTTGATCGAAGGGTTCCGTCCCGGCAAGATGGAGGCCCTTGGCCTCGGGCCGGACAGGGCCTTTGCCGCCAATCCTGCGCTGGTCTATGGCCGGATGACCGGCTGGGGCCAGCAGGGGCCGATGGCCGGTCTGGCCGGGCATGATCTGAACTTTCTGGCGATGACGGGCCTGTTGTCGCTGATGGGACACCGCGACCGGGCCCCGACCCCGCCCCTGAATCTGGTGTCCGATTTCGGCGGCGGCGGGATGTATCTGGCCTATGGCATCGTCTGCGCGCTGTTCAAGGTCCGGGCAAGCGGCCAGGGCGCGGTGATCGACGCGGCGATGGTGCATGGCACGAGCCACCTCGCTACCTTTGTGCACGGTCGGCTGGCCAACGGCAGCTGGACCCCCGAGCGCGAGTCCAACGCGCTCGATGGCGGTGCGCCGTTCTACCGGGTCTACACCTGCGCTGACGGGGGCTGGATGGCGGTCGCCGCGGTCGAGCCGCAGTTCTGGGCCAATGCGCTGGCGGTGCTGGGGTTCGACGAGGGGGTGCGGGCGCAGCAATGGGACCGCGCGGATTGGCCGGCGCAGATCGCCGCGATCTCGGCGCGGTTCGCCGGGCGCAGCCGGGCAGAGTGGGAGGCGGCCTTTGCAGGGGTGGATGCCTGCGTCTCGCCGGTCCTGTCGATTGCCGAGGCCCGCGCGCATCCGCAGATCGCCCCGTATTTCGAGGTTCGGGACGGCGCGATGCGTCCGCTTCCGGCGCCGATCCTGCAGCCGCCTGCATCGGTGTCCGGCGTTTAGGACGGGGGCGGCTCTGGTTCGGCGTCAGGACAGGCGCCGCACCACCGTTTCGAGGGTGTGCCACAGGCTTCCGGCGGCCGAGCGCATGCCCCAGATGGTCAGCCGCTCGCGATCGTGACGAACGAGGATGACGCTCATGTGGTGCAAGACCGTGCGCGTGGCGCGTCCCGGGGCGAGGGCGTCGGGCGGCAGGTTGACCAGGCGTTCCAGCACGGCGTCCAGCCGGGCTGCATCGCCGGTCAGCGCGATGGCGGTCCAGCCATCGGTCTGGTCCGTGACGGATGCACCCGCCGCCATCGCGCGAACCCGCGCGGCAAAGTCGGTTTCGGCCAGGCCTTCACCGGCGATCAACCATTGACCCTGACCCGACCAGAGGGCGCCGAGGCCGTTGCCGGAGGCGAAGGCCCCGGGGGCGGGCAGGGTCAAGCCGTCGAGGATCGGAGCGATTTGGCCGCGCCGCAGGGCCAGTGATGCCAGGGCGATATCGGGGCGTTCGGTCAGGGTGAACGCCCCGGCCTCGAGGCTGCGGGGCGCTGCGGCGCCAAGCGCCGTGAGCGGGGCGAGGTCAGCCACGGAGGCGTTCTCCTTGTGGGTCCACGAAATGGGATGGCGTGACGCGCAGCCGGACCGTTTGACCGTCCAGCGGGTTGGCGGCGACGATCACCTCGCCCGTGCGGGTGTCGCCATTTTCCAGAAAGCCGAGGCCGATCGAGCTGCCGACATGCGGGGAATAACAGGCAGAGGTAATCCAGCCCTGATCCGTCGCGAGCGTCATGTCTGCCCCGCCTTCAAACAGATGCGCGCCGGCGGTCACGGTGTCCTGCGTATCCACGGGCTGCAGCCCGACGAGGCGGCGTTTTTCCCGGGCAAGCCCCTCGCGCCGGGACATGATCGCGCCGATGGAGTCCTTGGCAGTGGAAACCATCATGCCCAACCCGACCATCGCGGCGGTGGTCTGGCCATTCAGTTCGGCGCCGGCGACGTGGCCCTTTTCGATCCGCAACACCGACAGCGCCTCGGTGCCATAGGGGGTGACACCCAGGTCCGCGCCCGTCGCCATGAGGCGCCGCATGAGGGCGTCGCCATAGCGTGCGGGCACCGCGATTTCATAGGCCAGTTCGCCCGAGAACGAGATCCGGAAAAGGCGCGCCCGCACCCCGCCGCATACCGTGAGGTCGCTGCAGGCCATGAAGGGGAAGGCCGCGTTCGACAGGTCGAACCCATCGACAACGCGCGCAAGCAAATCGCGCGCATTCGGCCCGGCCACGGCAATCTGCGCCCAGGCATCGGTGGTCGAGATCAGCTGGACGTCCAGTCCCGGCCAAAGGCATTGCCGCGCGAATTCCATGTTGCGATAGACAAGGCCTGCGTTGGCCGTGGTCGTCGTCACCACGAAATGGTCGTGGGCCATCCGCGCACAGGTTCCGTCGTCGTAGAGCTGGCCATCCTCGCGCAGCATCACTCCATAGCGCACACGCCCGATCTTTAGTGTCGCCATTCCGTTGGCATAGATGCGGTTCAGGAATTCACCGGCATCCGTCCCCTGAACGTCGATCTTGCCCAGCGTCGTCACGTCGCACAGGCCGACACCGGCTCGCACCGCCTTTGCCTCACGGTCGACGGTCTGCCGCCAGTGCGTTTCACCGGGTTTCGGGAAATACTGCGCGCGTTTCCACTGGCCGGCATCGGTAAACACAGCGCCGAGGTCTTCGGCCCAGCGATGCGTGGGGGTCAGGCGGGTTGGCCGGAAGTCGCGCCCCGTGTCGCCCCCGCCAAGCACCGACAGCGCAACGCCGGTATAGGGCGGGCGGAAGATGGTCGTTCCGGTTTCGGGGATCGTCTTGCCGGTCAGCTCGGCCATGACGGCCAGGGCCGAGACGTTGGCGGTCTTGCCCTGATCGGTCGCCATGCCGAGGGTCGTCCAGCGTTTGAGATGCTCGACCGGGCGCATGTTCTCGCGATGCGCGAGGGCCACGTCCTTGACGGTGACGTCGTTCTGAAAGTCCAGCCAGGCGCGGCCTTTGCCGGGAACGTGCCAGAAGGCGGCCTGACGCACCGGCGTATCCTCGGCCCGGGGCAGATCGGGCAGGGCGGCCGGAATGCCGATCTGGGCGAGGGCGTCGCGGGCGGCCTCGGCGCCGCTGGTCAGGGCGCCCTGCGTGGACCCGCGTCCGCTGCATGCGCCTGCCGGGAACATGCCGACCGGGCCGCCCGGGGCCGGAACGAAGGCCTGCAGGTCGTCGCGCCAGACCGGGCGTCCGCGATGGTGCGAGGCAAGGTGCACGTTGGGGTTCCATCCGCCCGACACCCCCAGCGCACCGCAGCGGATGGTGTGCGATGTGCCTGCGGCGCGGACGTCGATCGCGGTGAGGCCGGTGCGCCCGCGGCTGCCCGTGACCCGGGCACCGGCAAAAAGCGGATAGCGGCCGATGGCCCGGGCGTCGGCGCGCGTGTCGATCACCGCCGCCACCGGCACCTCCCGGGCCAGCAGGTCCAGGGCGGTCCGGTGGCCATCATCGTTGTTGGTGAAGATCGCCACCGGGTCGTCCAGCCGGGCAACCGGGCTCACCGCCCAGCGGTTGGCATAGGCGCGGATTGCCCCGCCGAGCATGATCCCGGGGCGGTCGTTGTTTGCAAAGGGGATATGGCGCTCGGTGGCGCCGGCCGCCAGAACGCTGCGGCGCGCGGTGATGCGCCACAGGGTCTGGCGCACGCGGCCACCGGCATCGCGCAGGTGATCCGAGACACGCTCGACCGCGCCGAAGATGCCGTGGTCGTAGGTGCCGAAAACCGTGGTGCGCGCCAGGATGCGCACATTGGACAGGCTGCGCAATTCGGCTTCGACGGCGGCGATCCAGTCGGTGGCGGGGGCATCGTCCAGCCGATGGGTTTCGGCCAGCAACCGCCCGCCGAGGCGGAAGTCCTCGTCGGCCAGCACCACCTGCGCGCCGGCACGGCCCGCGGTCAGCGCCGCGGCAAGCCCGGCGGCACCGCCACCGATCACCAGCAGGTCGCAATGCAGATAGCCGCGGTCATAGCTGTCGGGGTCCGGCAGCCCCGACAGGGCTCCTAACCCGGCGGCCTTGCGGATCGCCGGCTCATAGAGCTTTTCCCAGAACGCCCGTGGCCACATGAAGGTCTTGTAGTAGAACCCGGCGGCGAAGAACGGCGACAGCAGGTCGTTGACCGCCAGCAGATCAAAGCCCAGCGGCCCGGCGTGGTTCTGCGAGGTCGCGCTGAGCCCGTCGAACAGTTCCGTCACCGTGGCACGGGTGTTGGGCTCGGCCCGCGCGCCGCTGCGCAGGGTGACCAGGGCGTTGGGCTCCTCAGAGCCGGCAGAAACCACGCCGCGCGGCCGGTGATACTTGAAACTGCGGCCCATCAGCTGCACGCCATTGCCCAACAGCGCCGAGGCAAGCGTATCGCCCGGGTGCCCGGTGAAGCTCTGGCCGTTGAAGGTGAAGCCCAGTGTCTGGCTGCGATCGACCAGGCCGCCGCCAAGCCGGGTCATACCGCGGTCTCCGGGCGTGCGGACACGATCCCGGCGGCCAGTTCGGCGCCCAGGATTTCATGCGTCAGGGTATCGCGGGTGACCACCAGCCACGACCGGTCGCCCTGTTCGTGATACCAGAGTTCGCGGTGCACGCCCGCGGGGTTGTCGCGCAGATAGACATAGGCGCAAAAGGCGGCTTCGGCGTCCGGGGTGTCGGGGGCAGGGCGGTCGAGCAACCGGGCATCGCCCAGATAGGTGAATTCCTGGGCATCGCGCGGTCCGAGAAGCGGGTGGGGGATCAACATGGCTGGTCTCAGTGAAGGTTGGGGTGCGCACCGACGCCTTTTTCGTCGATGACGAAACCGCGCGCGAAGCGGTCAAGGCGGTAGGCGGTTGCGGTCGCGTGCGGCCGGTCGGTTGCCAGCAGATGGGCAAAGGCATAGCCCGACGCCGGCGTCGCCTTGAAACCGCCATAGCACCAGCCGCCGTTGACATAGAGGCCTGCGATGCCGGTCCGGTCGATGATCGGCGAGCCATCCATCGACATGTCCATGACGCCGCCCCAGGACCGCAGCAGACGCGCGCGTCCGATCATCGGCATCAAGGCCATGCCGCCTTCGGCGACATCCTCGACAACCGGCAGGTTGCCCCGCTGCGCATACGAGTTGTAGCCGTCGATATCGCCGCCGAACACCAGCCCGCCCTTGTCTGACTGGCTGACATAGAAATGCCCGGCGCCGAAGGTGATCACGGTGTCGATCAGCGGCTTCAGGCCTTCGGTGACAAAGGCCTGCAGAACGTGGCTTTCGATCGGCAACCGTTGTCCGGCCATCGCCATGACGCGGCCCGAGTTCCCGGCGACGGCAACGCCGACTGTCTTTGCACCGATAAACCCGCGCGCGGTCTCGACACCGCGGATCGCGCCGTTCTCGATGCGGAACCCGGTCACTTCGCAGTTCTGGATCAGGTCCACACCGCGCAGGTCGGCCCCCCGGGCATAGCCCCAGGCCACGCCGTCGTGCCGCGCGGTGCCGCCACGGGGCTGCATCAGGCCGCCCTTGATCGGGAAGCGCGCGTTGTCATAGTTCAGATATGGCAGGATCTGTCGCAAGGCGTTTTGATCGAGCAGGCGCGCATCGGCCCCTGCCAGAAGCATCGCGTTCCCGCGCCGGCGGAAGGCGTCGCGCTGCGCGTCGGTGTGGAACAGGTTGATGATCCCGCGCTGGCTGACCATCGCGTTGAAGTTCAGATCCTGTTCCAGCCCCTCCCAGAGCTTCATCGAGAACTCATAGAACGGCTCGTTCCCGGGCAAGAGATAGTTCGAGCGGATGATCGTGGTGTTGCGCCCGATATTGCCCGATCCCAGCCAGCCCTTTTCCAGAACCGCAACCCTGGTCTTTCCAAAGGTCTTTGCAAGGTAATAGGCGGTTGCCAGGCCGTGGCCGCCGCCGCCCACGATGACGATATCGTAGTCGGGCTTCGGGTCGGGATTGCGCCACAGGGGTTTCCATCCGCGATGACCCGTCAAGGCTTCCTTGACGACGCGTAGGCCGGAGAAATGCATGACTGCGACTCGTCGATGGGCTCAGATGTCGAGCGTGTTGTCCTTCTCCCAGCGGGAGAAATGCGAGACAAAGGAATCCCATTCCTGCATCTTCAATCGGCAATAGGATGCCGCGAACCCGTCGCCCAGGATCGCCTTCAGCGGCTGGTCCGCATCAAAGGCCCGGATCGCATCGAGCAGGTTCAACGGCAGCCTGGGCGCGTCGGTGATCAAATGGCCTTCGGCATACATGTCGATGTCCGAACGCGGGCCAGGGTCGGCCTTGGAACGGATCCCGGACAGGCCCGCGGCGATGATCGCGGCCTGCAACAGATAGGGATTCACCGCCCCGTCCGGCAGGCGCAGCTCGAACCGGCCGGGACCGGGAACGCGGACCATATGCGTGCGGTTGTTGCCGGTCCAGGTCAGCGTGTTCGGCGCCCAGGTCGCGCCCGAACTGGTCCGGGGGGCGTTGATGCGCTTGTAGCTGTTCACCGTCGGGTTGGTGATCGCGGCCAATGCCGCGCCGTGCTGCATGATGCCGCCGAGGAAGTATCCACCCTGTGTCGACAGGCCGACTTCGCCCAGCTGCCCGCCGGCGTCCCCGGCAAAGGCGTTGGTCCTGCCCTCCAGATCCCAGACCGAAATATGCGCATGACAGCCGTTCCCGGTCAGGCCTTCGATCGGTTTGGGCATGAAGGTCGCGCGCAGGCCGTGCTTTTCCGCCACGGACTTGACCATGAACTTGAAGAAGCTGTGGCGGTCGGCGGTGACCAGGGCGTCGTCAAAGTCCCAGTTCATCTCGAACTGGCCGTTGGCGTCCTCGTGGTCGTTCTGGTAGGGGCCCCAGCCCAGATCCAGCATGTAGTCGCAGATTTCGGCGATGACATCATACCGGCGCATCACCGCCTGCTGGTCATAGCACGGCTTTTCCGCGGTATCGAACGGGTCCGAGATCCGGTCGCCTTCGGGGGTCAGCAGGAAGAACTCGGCCTCGATCCCGGTCTTGACGCGCAGGCCCTCGCTGGCGGCGTCGTCGACCAGTTTGCGCAGCACGTTACGCGGCGCCTGCTCCAGGGTCTTGCCGTCCATCACGCAATTGGCGGGAACCCAGGCGACATCGGGTTTCCACGGCAACTGGATCACCGCGGCGGGATCGGGCACGGCGAGCATATCAGGATGGGCCGGCGTCAGGTCGAGCCAGGTCGCGAATCCGGCAAACCCCGCGCCATCGGCCTGCATCCCGGCGATGGCCTGCGCGGGAACCAGTTTCGCGCGCTGGCCACCGAACAGGTCGGTATAGGAGACCATGAAATACTTGACGCCCTTTGCCTGAGCGAATTCAGCGAGGTCGACCATTCGCAAGTCCTTTGTTCCCGTTGGATCTGTCGGGGCGCTGACCGCCTCCGACGGGTTTCATGCCGTGAGGATCAGAAGCCGCCCTTGCCCGGCCACCAGTTCGTGCCGGCCAGCGGCACCTGCGCCATCGCGGCCGCTTCCATTGTCAGCGCGCACAGGTCTTCGGGTTCGAGGTTGTGCACATGGCTCTTGCCGCAGGCGCGCGCGAGCGTCTGGCATTCGAGCGTCAGAACGTTGAGGTAGTTCCGAAGGCGCCGCCCGGCGGTGATCGGATCGAGGCGGGCCATCAGTTCCGGATCCTGGGTGGTGATCCCCGCCGGGTCGCGCCCCTCGTGCCAGTCGTCATAGGCGCCGGCGGTGGTTCCCAGCTTTCGATACTCGGCTTCCCATTTCGGGTCGTTGTCGCCCAGGGCGATCAGTGCGGCGGTGCCGATCGAGACGGCATCCGCCCCCAGGGCCAGGGCCTTGGCCACATCGGCGCCGGTCCGGATCCCGCCCGAGACGATCAGCTGAACCTCGCGATGCAGGCCCAGATCCTGAAGCGCCTGGACGGCGGGGCGGATGCAGGCCAGCGTCGGCTGCCCGACATGCTCGATGAACACATCCTGCGTGGCCGCCGTGCCCCCCTGCATGCCGTCGAGAACGACCACATCCGCCCCGGCCTTGACCGCCAATGCCGTGTCGTAATAGGGGCGCGCGCCGCCGATCTTGACGTAGATCGGCTTTTCCCAACCCGTGATTTCACGCAGTTCCAGAATCTTGATTTCCAGATCGTCCGGCCCGGTCCAGTCCGGGTGGCGGCAGGCGGACCGCTGGTCGATCCCGATTGGCAGATCGCGCATGGCCGCCACCCGCTGGGTGATCTTCTGCCCCAGCAGCATCCCGCCGCCGCCGGGCTTGGCGCCCTGACCCACGACCACCTCGATCGCGTCGGCACGGCGCAGGTCGTCCGGGTTCATGCCATAGCGCGAGGGCAGATACTGATAGACCAGTTTCTCCGAATGACCGCGCTCTTCCTCGGTCATGCCGCCGTCGCCGGTCGTCGTCGAGGTGCCCGCCAGGGTCGCGCCGCGGCCGAGGGCCTCCTTGGCCGGGCCCGACAGCGAGCCGAACGACATGCCGGCGATGGTGATCGGGATCTTCAGCTCGATCGGTTTCTTGGCAAAGCGGGTGCCCAGCGTGACGCCGGTTTCGCATTTCTCGCGATAGCCTTCGAGCGGATAACGGCTGACCGAGGCGCCCAGAAACAGCAGATCGTCGAAATGCGGCACGCGGCGTTTCGCACCGCCGCCCCGGATATCGTAGATGCCGGTGGCCGCGGCGCGGCGGATCTCCGCGTTGATCTCGTTCGAGAACGTCCAGCTGTGCCGAGGGGTCGTGTGGGGCGTTTCGTCCATCATGGGCCTCTCAGTATTCGCCGGCGTGGTCGATGTTGAAATTGTAGAGCTTGCGGGCCGAGCCATAGCGTTTGAAGTCCTCGGGCCTGGCGTCGGCGCCGGTGCGCGACAGAAGGTCGGCCAGCAGCGCGAGGTGCTCGGGCCGCATTTCCTTTTCGATGCAGTCGGCACCCAGCGATTTCACGGTGCCGCGGACAAAGATGCGCGCCTCGTAGAGCGAGTCGCCCAGGGCATCGCCGGCATCGCCCAGCACCACCAGGTTGCCTTTTTGCGCCATGAAGGCGGACATGTGGCCGATGTTGCCATGCACCACGATGTCGATGCCCTTCATCGAGATGCCGCAGCGCGACGAGGCATTGCCCTTGATGTTGAGCAGGCCGCCGTGGCCGGTCGCACCGGCATACTGGCTGGCGTTCCCCTCGACGATGACCTCGCCGGACATCATGTTTTCCGCGACGCCCGGTCCGGCCGAGCCCTCGACATGAACGGTTGCGGCCTTGTTCATCCCCGCGCAGTAGTAGCCGGTCGACCCCTTGATCGTCACCGTGATCGGCCCGTCCAGGCCCACCGCCATCGCGTGCGAACCCCGCGGGTTGACGATGGTGAAGGCTTCGTTGCTGTGGCCCTTCGAGGCGTGTTGAAGGGTTGTGTTCACCTCTCGCAAGGTGGTGTGAGCCATGTCCAGAACGGTCATGTCATCGCTCCCAGAAGTAGACGGTTGCAGGTTCCGGTTCCCAGACGCGCGCGGTGTCGATTCCGGGCAGATTGACAAAGGCGCGGTATTCCGAGGCGAAGGCGACGTAATCGTCGGTTTCGGCCATGACGGCGGGCTTGCAGGCGATCGGATCGCGGACGACGCCAAAGCCGTTTCTGGTGCCGGTGACAAAGGTGAAAAAGCCGTCAAGGTCTTTCAGCGTGCCCTCCAGCGCCTCGCCCAGGCTGGCGCCCTCGGCGATGCGCGACGAGATATAGGCCGCGCCGACCTCGGTGTCGTTCTCGGTCTTGGTGACGATGCCTTTCCTGGCCAGTTTGCGGCGCATGGCGTTGTGGTTCGACAGCGAGCCGTTGTGCACGAGGCACTGGTCGCTGGCCGTCGAGAACGGGTGCGCGCCCAGCGTGGTCACCGCGGATTCGGTTGCCATGCGGGTGTGGCCGATCCCGTGGCTGCCACCCATCTCGCGGATGCGGAAACGGGCCGCGACATCTTCGGGCAGGCCGACCTCCTTGAAGATCTCCATGCTCGCGCCGACGGACATGATCCGCAGTCCGCGCGCCTCGAGGACGGCGACAGCCTCGGCTTCCTTCTCGACGGGCAGTGACAGGACCGCGTGGGTGCTGATCGGGCGGATTTCGACCTCGGCGCCGATGGCATCGGCCAGGGCGGTGTCGAGACCGGCAAAGTCGGTTTCGGGGGTGTCCGACTGCACGGTGATCTTCGTGCGGCCCGTATCCTCGCCATAGATCGCGATTCCGGCGCTGTCCGGTCCGCGATCGGTCATGGTGATGAGCATGTCGGTCAACATGTCACCGAGAGTCGGGCGTAATTCCTGCTTTTTCAGGAAAAGGCCAACGATGCCGCACATGGGTGTTCCTCGGGGTTTGGAGAGGACGAGGCTGTCCGTCCCGAAGATCACTAGCAGGAAATAAAAATTCCCTGCAGGAAAATTTTCGCGGACAGCAAACATTCCTGACGGCCCTCGCGCGGCGCCTAATTTCTGTGCGAAAAAGCGGTCGGGGACGCGGCTCGTGAGCGGTCGGATTACCGGCTTTGCGGGTAGGTAATGACGGACAGATAGCGAATCGGCAGCGTGATCAGGTCTTCCGGCCCGTGCGGCGCGTCCGAGTCGAACAGCAGCGTGTCGCCCGCTTCGAGCAGATAGAGGCGATCGCCGTGGCGATATCGCATTTCGCCTTCCAGGACATACAGCATTTCGATGCCCTCATGCTGAAAGGTCTGGAACTGGTCCGAGGTGCTGTCCAGCGTGATCATGTAGGGTTCGACCACGACGCCGGAGTTGTTGGAGCCGATATGCCCGAGCAGGTGATACTGATGCCCGGCGCGCGTGCCGGCGCGTTCGATCTCGACGCCCTCGCCGGCTTTGACATGCATGCAGCCGCGCTCTTCCTCATAGCCCGAAAACAGCTGCACAAGCGGCACGCGCAGCGCGTTGGCCAGGCTGGAGATCGTGTTGAGAGACGGCGAGATGACGCCGTTCTCGATCTTCGACAGCATGCCCAGCGACAGCCCGGTCTGCGCTGCAAGGTCGGCGCCGGTCATCCGCTGCCGTTTGCGCAATTCGCGCACCTGCCGGCCAATGGCGACTTCCAGGTTCTTCTCCCGGGCCTCTCGAAGGGCATGGGGGTTTTGCTGAAGTCCTTTTGTGCTGCGCCTCATGGCTCTGTTCCTGATCTGCGGCCGGTTTCGTAGATGCCGCGCCAAGTCTGCCTTGCCGGCACGGCCAATGCCAAGGGCAAAGGCAGGCGCCCGAGCCAGGTGTTCTGACCGGCGACCACGGCGGGATCAAGGGGCAAGGCGTCAATGCTGCGTGCCGGCAAGGTCATGGTCGCCAGGCCGAACATCGGGCTTAAACGGACGCGGTTGGCGACATGCATGTTGACTTCATCGGGCAGAGTGGCAAGTTTTCGCACGATAAGAGACTACTGCACGATGTCACCGGGTGTGGCACCCCCACCAGACGAAGGCCAATACTTTGACCGCACTGTCGACGCAAACGACGCTGATGATCCTGGATCTGTTCCAGGGCCCGCATGGCGAGCTTTCGACCGAAGACATCTCTGCCGCGCTCGGCAAGCCGATTTCCACCTGCTACCGATATCTCAAGGTGATGAGCGATATGGGGTATCTGGTCAGCACGTCGGGGTCGGGCTACAGCCTGGGTCCGAAGATCATGCTGCTGGGCTATCACCTGCGCCAGAACGATCCGGTCATTGCCGTGGCCGGCAAACACGCCGACAGCATGGTGCGCGCCTTTCACGGCACGGCGACGATCAACCGGGTGTTTCGGCAATCCTTCATCTGCATCTACACGACGCATTCCAAGTCGGAAAAGCGCACCAGTTTCGGCCCGGGGGACTCGATGCCGATCCTGTTCGGGGCCAATGCGATGGTGATTCAGGCCTTTTTGTCCAGGCATTTGCAGAAAAAGCTCTATGACGAAAACCAGGAGAAACTGGCCGCCGGCGGGCGCGGCGCCACCTTCCAGGAGTTCAAGGACAACCTGGCCGCGGTGCGTCAGGCGCGGGTGTGGAAGGTAGACGGCGCGTTGCGCGCGGATTCCTCGGGGATCGCCGCGCCGTTGCTGGGGCCCAAAGGACTGCTGCTGGGGACGTTCTCGTTCTCGGTGCCGACCGAGATCCTGACGCCCGAACTGGAAGAAACCCTGAAGCTGCGGGTGCACGAGATCGGCATCCGTGTCAGCGAGGAGCTGGGCCGTCCCGCCTGAGGGGGCGCAGACCACGCCAGGTTTCGGGGGCGCAGCCGCACAGGCCGCGCCCCCGTTTCGTTTCCCGCGGCCGGCATGAAAAATAAATTACCGAAATACGAGAAAATTTGACAATCGAGCGCGACGCCTGATAAGCACCGGGAACCAGGGTCCGCGCAAAGTGGCGGACCCGTGATTTCGCTAGGGGAAGGAGAGCGCGCATGGCCAGAATTGTCGGGGTCATCACGACGGCACACGGTCCGCAACTGCACACGACCCCGGACCAGTGGCTTCTGCGGCTGGCTTCGGACAAGACGCGCAAGCATCCGTTCAAAGGCGGGCTTTACACCTTTGACGAACTGGTCGCGCTGCGCCGGGATGAGGGGCTGGCCGAGAAATCCTCGATGGAGGCGATGGTCCGCAATCACCGTCTGTGCACCGAGGCAACCGCGCGGCTGGCCGATGCCTATGACGCGATGCAGGCCGATGTCGCGGTGATCTTCGGCAATGACCAGCACGAGATGTATGGCGACGATCTGATGCCGCCCTACATGGTCTATTACGGCGACAAGATCCCGCATTTTCCCGCGTCGGAAGAAGGGCGCAACCTGCTGCCGCCGGGGATCAAGGAGGGCGAGCATGGCCACGCCCCCGATGAATACCGCGAATACACCTGCCAGTCAGACCTGTCGCGCCACATCATTGCCGAGCTGATCGAGGCCGAGTTCGACATCACCGTCTCGCCCAAGCTGCCCAGCCACAACCCGCGCACCAATGGCGTCAGCCACGCCTTCGGGCATATCTATCGCCAGATCATGCGCGACCGGGTGATCCCCAACGTGCCGATCTATCAGAATACCTTTTTCCCGCCGAACCAGCCGACCGCGCGGCGCTCGTTCAACTTCGGCAAGGCCGTGGGCCGGGCGATCCGCAGCTGGAAGAGCGACGCGCGGGTGGTCGTCTTTGGCTCGGGCGGGATGAGCCATTTCACCATCGACGAGGACTGGGACCACCGTTTCATGCGGGCGATGCGCGAGAAGGACCGCGAGTTCCTGCAGGCCATCCCGCTGGCCGAACTGCAATCGGGGACATCCGAGATGAAGAGCTGGATCTCGGCCGCCGGCGTCATGGACGAGCTGGAAACCGAGATGCACGAGGTCGCCTATGTCCCCTGCTATCGCTCCGAGGCGGGGACGGGCACCGCGCAGGGCATGTATTGGTGGGAGGTCAAGGGCGCATGAGCACGCTGATCGAACGGCTGGCGCGGCTCGACAGCTGCGCGGTGTCGGATGCCAAGGATTCGCTGGGGTTGAGTGCGGCGGTCAGTGGGCTGGGGCGCAAATCGGGGCAGGGGGTCCTGGCCGGCCGGGTCAAGACCGTGCAACTGGCTGCGGGCAAGCCGCCTGCAGACGCGCCCAAGGTGCATCTGGGCGCGCGCGCCATCGTTGCCGCCGATGCGGAAACGGTGATCGTCGTCGCCCATCCCGGCATCGACGCGGGGGGCTGGGGCGGGGTGCTGTCGACCGGCGCGCAGATCGCCGGGGTGCGGGGCGTTGTCGTCGATGGCCCGATCCGCGACGCGGATGAGGCAGCGGGGCTGGGCTTTGCCATCTTCTCACGCACGACCACGGCCCGCACCGCGCGCGGCCGGGTCTATGAGGTGTCCACCGGCGCACCCGTGAGCATCGGCGGCGAGGCAGTGGCGGATGGCGACTATGTCATCGCGGACGGCTCGGGCGTGGTGTTCATCCGTGCCGCCGACATCGAGCCGGTGCTGGCCGCCGCCGAGAAAATCGCCGCGCGCGAGGCGGCGATGGTCGCCGCCCTGCGCCAGGGCCGGCCGATCACCGAGGTGATGGGGGCCAATTACGAAACCATGCTCGAGGTAAAATCGTGACCGACATCAACGTGGAGCGCGCGTCCAAACTGGATTGCGCGACGCTTTCCGACGCGATGGACAAGCTGGGGATCGAGGGCGTCTGCCGCGGGATCAAGCCGCGCGACGCGGGCTTTCGCATGGCCGGGCGCGCCTATACCGTCCTTTATGGTCCGATCGACGCGGCCAACCCGGGCACCGTGGGCGACTACGTCGACGACATGCAGCCCGGGCAGATCGCGGTGCTGGACAATGGCGGGCGCGAGGATTGCACCGTCTGGGGCGATATCCTGACGCAATTCGCGCATACCCGGGGGCTGGCCGGCACGGTGATCGACGGGCCGTGCCGGGATGTGCATCTGTGCCTGGACCTGGGCTATCCGGTCTTTTCGCGCAGCTATTCGATGAAGACCGGCAAGGACCGGGTGCAGGTCGATGGTGTGCAGGTGCCGGTGAATATCGGCGATGCGCGGGTTTGCCCGGGGGATATTCTGGTGGGGGGCGCCGATGGCGTCGTGGTGTTGCCGCAGGCTTTCGAAGAGAAGATCCTTGAGGTGGCCGAGCAGATTCAGACCGCCGAGGACGCGATTCGCGCGCTGGTGGCCGAGGGGGCCTCGATCACCGAGGCGCGCCAGAAGATGGGCTATCATTCGTTGCAAACCCGCACGGACAAGGGCTGAGCCATGACCCATGCCGTTCGTGATTTCGCCCGCGCCGAGGCCGGGATCATCGCCGGGCTGGCCGAATGCGGCGTGGCCACCGTGCACGAGGCGATGGGGCGGCGGGGGCTGATGTCCTCGCGCATGCGGCCGATCCAGCAGGACCGGACCATTGCCGGCAGTGCGATCACTGTTTCGGCCGCCCCGGGCGACAACTGGATGATCCATGTGGCGCTGGAACTGGCGCAGCCCGGCGATGTGCTGGTGGTCGCCCCGTTCTCGCCCTCGGATGCGGGGTATTTCGGGGATCTGCTGGCGGAATCCGCGCAGGCGCTGGGTGTTGCAGGGCTGGTCATCGACGCCGGCGTGCGCGATGTGCGCGACCTCAGGCGGATGGGCTTTCCGGTTTGGTCCACGGCGGTCTGCGCCTGGGGCACGGTCAAGGAAACACCGGGTTGGGTCAATGTGCCGGTGCAATGCGCGGGGGCGATCGTCAACCCGGGCGACGTGGTGGTCGCCGATGACGACGGGGTGGTGATCGTCCCGCGCGAGACCGCGGCCGAGGCGCTGTCCGGTGCCCGGACCCGCATCGCCGCCGAGGAGGAAAAGCGCCGCGCCCTGCGCGCGGGGCAGTTGAGCATGGACCTTTACAATCTGCGCCCCGGGCTGGCGGCCAAGGGGTTCACCTATCGCTGAGCGCGCGGCGCGCGGGTCACCGACAGATCGGCGCAGAAGGCGGTCAACTGGCGCAGGGGCTGCGACCCGGGGGCGATGAACTCGGGGTCGGTGCCGACCAGCGTCACCGCCAGCTGCGGTTCGTTCTGCCAGTCCAGCACCGGCGCCGCGACCGACACCAGCCCCGGGATGTAATGGCTGCCGATAGCGGCATAGCCCACGCCCCGGATCCGCGCCGTCAGCTCGGCAATGCCCTCGGTCGTGCAGGTGAAATCGGGGCACAGTCGCGGATTGCGGGCGAGGTGGCGCATCTCTTTCGCCAGGTGGCGCTGGGTCAGTGCGGGCTTGGACCAGGTCAGGAACACTCGCCCGCTGGCCGAATAGAGCAGCGGCAGCCGTGACCCCAGCCCGACCGTGGACAGGGTCGGCATCGGTCCGCGTTCCCAGCGGATCACCGTCGTCCCCATATTGCCCCAGACCGACAGCATCGCCGTCATCCCCGTCGCCTCGGACAGCTCGGGTAGCCGGTCGTTGGCCTCGGCCACGAATTCGTGCCGGGCGATCGCCGCGAGGCCGATCTGCAGCGCCTCGCGTCCCAGGTCATAGCGGCCCGAGCCCCGTTCCTGCCGCATCAGCCCGGTGCGCTGAAAGGTGACCAGATAGCGGTGCACGGTGCTGGGCTGCATGTCGCAGGCGCGCGCCAGTTCGGTCAGCGACACCGGACCGTCGCGGCTGGCCATTACGGCAAAGACATGCAGCGCGGCTTCCAGTGATTTGATGCCCTGGCTGGATTCGGTCATGGGATCTCCTCTTTCCAGCAGCTTACGCGAAATTTTTCCACGATGCGATATTTATTGCTAAGCGAGAAAATTTTTGCTACACAGAGCAAGGAAATTCGGGGTGCCCGCTGTGGCGCCCGATACCAGGGAAGGGGAGAGGATGAAGCCCAGTAACCTACAACAGGCCCGCATGCGCGAGCTGGATGAGATCGGCACCCGGTCCGACACGCGCGACGTGCTGGCCCGGGCGACGATGCAGGCCAAACGCGACTATGACGACTACTTTGTGGTCGATATCGACGCCCATGTGTCCGAGGATCATTTCTGGGACGAGGTGATCGAGCTGATCGACAACGAGTATCTGCGCGATCTGGGTCAAAGCCAGTTGCGCGGCTTTGCCGGCAACAACGCGCTGCTGAACATCGTGCCGGGTCTGAGCCATCAGAGCGTGGGCGGACGAATCACCCACCAGGGCCGGCGCGAGCCCAATATCCCGCAAGGCGAGCACCCGTTTGTGGTCGCCGCGCAGCGCAGCATGGATGCGATGGGGCTGGACTATCAGATCGTCTTTCCCAGCGCGATGCTGCTTTTGGGGATGCACCCGCAGGACGAGGTCGAGGTGGCGCTGGCCGGGGCCTTCAACCGCTGGACGGTCGAGCGCATCCTGCCGATGGACGAGCGTCTGAAGGCGCTGCTCTATCTGCCGTTCAACACGCCCGAAGCCTGCGAAAAGCTGGTCGAGAAATACGCCGACGCCAAGGACGTGATCGGTTTCACCGTCTGCTCGACCCGCAACAATGCGATCCATTCCGACGTCTACGCCCGGCTCTATGCGATGATCGAGGAAACTGGCAAGCCGCTGGCTTTCCATTCGGGGTATCACTGGGGCGACCCGTCCTTTGCGCAGCTCAACCGCTTTGCGACGATGCACGCGCTGTCGTTCACGCATTACAACCAGATTCATGTGTCGAACTGGCTGGTGAACGCGATGCCGGAACGCTTCCCCAAGCTGAAGATGCTGTGGGTGGAAAGCGGGCTGGCGTGGATCCCCTTCCTGATGCAGCGGCTGGACCACGAGATCCTGATGCGCCCCAGCGAGGCCCCGGGGATGAAGCGGCTGCCCAGCGAATACATGGCCGATATGTGGTATACCAGCCAGCCGATGGAGCGCACCAATATGGAGCTGCTGGAAAGCACCATGAAGGTGATGAAGGCCGAGACGCAGTTGCTCTATTCCTCGGACTGGCCGCACTGGGACTGGGACGCGCCGTCGGTGATCACCTCGCTGCCGTTCCTGTCGGATCAGGCCAAGCGCAACATCCTGGGCCTCAACGCGGCGCGGCTCTTTAACCTCGAGGTCAAGCCGAAGAAGCCGCGCGCCGATGCGGTGCTGGCCAACCGTCCCGGGAGGTCGTGACATGAGTGAAACCATCGCACCCGCAGCGGAAGACCTGCGGCGTCTGTCGGCGCTGATTGCAGAGCTGCCGCAGGTCGTGGACCGCGTCAGTGCCGCGCGCCAGTCGGGGCAACTGTCCGAGATCGAGATCTCGGCGCTGGTCGCGGCCGCCGCGCGGCTCTTTGCCGATCGCATGGACCGTGATCCGGCGACCGTGCTCGACGTTCCGCCCGACCGGCTGAACGCGACGCAGGCGGTCATGCTCATCAAGGCGTTGATGGAGGTCACCGACATCAACCTGTTCGACCTGGCAATCTGGTATCGGAGGGCGGGATGACCCAAGCCAGCAGCAAACCCGGCAGCGTGTCGATCGGCCGCTATGACGACCTGCGCCAGAAAGAGCGCGTGGTTCTGGATATCGACGGCACTTCGGTTGGCGTCTATTTCATCGGCGACGAAATCCGCGCCTGGCACAATACCTGCCCGCATTCGGGTGGTCCGGTCTGTCAGGGCAAGACCGTGCCGCGCACCCTGCAGGGTGTCGAGGAGGGCACCGGCAAGAGCCTGGGCCTGACGCTCGATCACAGCCGGCGGATGATCGTCTGCCCCTGGCACGGGTTCGAATTCGACCTGCTGACCGGCATCCACGCGATTGACGAGCGAACCCGTTTGCGGCCCGTGCCCGTCGCGCTGGTGGATGGCGACGTTGTGCTGACCCTCGGCTGAGCCCCCGGCCAGCCCCGGATCTGCAGCCCCCGGCCCTGCCTGGCCGGGGGTTTTTCTTGGTCTGATCCCGGAAATTTGCTTGACTGAACAAATATCGCAAAATAAGAAAATTTACAATCAAGGCGGGGCGTGGCCGCTGGATGGTGCAGGGAGGGGCATATGCCGTTGCGGGGCAAGGTGGCGCTGGTGACCGGCGCGGGATCGGGAATCGGACTCGACCTGGCGCGGGGGCTGGCCGAATGCGGCTGCCGGGTGGTGCTGGGCGATGTGCGCGGGGCACCCGGCGCGGCCGAGGCGTTGCGCACCCAGGGGCATGAGGCGCTGGGCGCGGTCATGGACGTGACCCGCGACGACGACATCGCCGCGACGTTGCAGGCGGCGCAGCAGGCCTTTGGTGGGCTGGATGTGCTGGTCAACAACGCAGGCCTCTTTACGACGATCTCGCGCGCGCCCTTCGAGGATCTCAGCCTCGAGGAATGGGAGCGCGTCTTTGCCGTCAACGTTACCGGCGTCTTTCGCGTGGCGCGGGCGGCGTTGCCTCTGCTCAAGGCCTCGGGTGCGGGGCGGATCGTCAACATCACCTCGGCCACCGTGCATTCGGCGCCACCCAACATGCTGCATTACGTGGCCACCAAGGGGGCGCTGACGGCGATGACCCGCAGCATGGCGCGCGAATTGGGCGCCTATGGCATCACCGTCAACGCCATCGCGCCGGGCTTCACCCTCAGCAGTGGCGTGATCGAGCGCGCGGGCGGCCAGCCCGACCCGCAGGCCGAGCGCGCCCGCGCCGCCCGCGCCGTCAAGCGTGATCAGGTTCCACAGGATCTGGTCGGCGCCACCTGCTTCTTTGCCGGGGATACCTCGGCCTTTGTCACCGGCCAAACCCTCGTCGTCGATGGCGGCGTGGTGATGCGCTGAGCCCAGAAAGGGGTTTCCCATGCCGTTCGAGAATATTGACGCGCGGATCGCGGATCCCGCGACCTATCAGGATCCGGCCGCCTGCCAGGCCCTGTTCGCCCATCTGCGGGCCACCGACCCGGTGCGCTGGACCGCGCCGCAAGGCTATCGGCCGTTCTGGCTGGTGACGCGGCACGCCGATGTGCGCGACGTCGAAAGCCGCCCCGACATCTTTCTGAACGGGCCGCGCATTGTCCTGCGGCCGATCGCGGTCGAGGAGGCCCTGGCCGCGCAGCAGGCCGGGCGCAAGGATCTGATCCGCTCGATGAACGCGATGGACGGCGACGAGCACCGCAAGGTGCGCGGGCTGACCAGCCGCCAGTTCATGTTGCCGCCGGTGCGCCAGATGGCACCCAAGATCGACGCCATCGCCCGCGAATTCGTGCAGCGGCTGATCGACAAGGGCCCCGAGACCGACTTTTTCCAGGAGGTCGCCGTCTGGTATCCGCTGCGCGTGGTCATGCTGCTGCTGGGTGTCCCGGCTGCGGACGAGGCCCTGATGCTGAAGCTGACGCGCGAGATCTTCGAGCAGCGCCCGGACACCGACAAGGCCCAGCAGGGGCAGGCGCGGTTGGGGTTCTTCGACTATTTCGGCGCGCTGCTGGCGGATCGCCGCCAGACCCCGCGCGACGATCTGGCCAGCGCCATCGCCAATGCCACGATCGACGGCCAGCCGCTGCCGGAATTCGAGTCGCTCTCCTACTGCCTGACTGTGGCGACGGCGGGGCACGACACCACCAGTGCGACGATCTCGGGCGGGTTGCTGGCGCTGATGACGCACCCTGAGCAGATGCAGCGCCTGCGCGACAATCCCGCGCTGATCGACAGCGCGGTGGATGAGATGATCCGCTGGGTCGCGCCGGTGAAACACTTCTTCCGCACCGCTGCCGTGGACACACAGATTGCCGGCACGACAATCAAGGCGGGCGATTCGGTGATGATCTCGTTCCCGTCGCCCGGGTTCGACGAAGCGGTGTTCGACGCGCCGACCGAATTCCGCATCGACCGCACGCCGAACCCGCATCTGGCGCTGGGTTCGGGGCCGCATGCCTGTCTGGGCCAGCACCTGGCGCGGCTGGAGATCAAGCAGTTCTTCCTGGCCCTGTTCGATCGGATCGACACGATCGCCCTGAATGGCACGCCGACCTATTCGCCCAGCAATTTCATCAGTGGGCTGAGCAGCCTGCCCGTGCGCTTCACCGTCAAGTAAGCGCCGACCAGAGAGGTTCCGATGGTTACCATAACGCTGACCCTGCGCGATGGCACCTGCCGCACCATTGACGCGGCCGAGGGGTATTCCCTGATGGAGGCGATCCGCGCCGCCGGCATCGACGAGGTCGAGGCGGCGTGCGGCGGGTCATGTTCCTGCGCGACCTGCCATGTCTATGTCGATGCCGCCGCGCCCGGGTCTCTGCCGCCTCTCTCGGATGATGAGGATGCTTTGCTGGATTTCACCGACACCCGGCAGGAGAATTCCCGGCTGTCGTGCCAGATCACCCTGCGGCCAGAACACGCCGGGCTGGCGGTGACCATCGCCCCCCCCGACGCAGGCTGAGCGGTGCGGATCGCGCAAACGCTGCTGGCCTCGGACGCCTTTGCGCGGCTGCCCTTTGTCGAGCCCGCGCGCGGCCCGCGCGACCGTTCGGCGGCGGTGCGCCGCGCGATCACCGAGGTGGCCGCGGCGCAGTTCCTCGATCACGGCTATGCCGCGGTCTCGACGCATGACATCTCGCGTCTGGCGGGCACGCATCAGGGGCTGATCCGCTATCATTTCGGCAGCAAGCTGGGTCTGTGGCAGGCCGCGATGGACAGCTATTTCGGAAGGTTTCGCAATGAGTTGCACGCAACTCTGGCGGCGCTTGACGGCAGCGACGACCGTGATTTCCTGCATGCGGCGGTATCGCATGTGATCCTGTGGCACGGGCAGCACCGGCCCCTGGTGCAAAAGGCGATGACGCAGATCAACCAGCACGACGACGAAAGCCTGTCGTGGCTGGTCAGCCGTCATATCCGCGCGGTCTATGACCTCTATCAGCGGATCTTTCAACTGGGGCAACAACGCGGGCTGGTCCGTCCGGTGCCGCTGCCGAACCTCTATTACATCCTGTTTCTGTGCGGCTCGATCTTTGCCCTGCGCCGGGAAATCCACCTGGTGACCGGGTTGGAAACTGCCGGCGAGGGCTTTGACCGGGACCACGCCGAGGCCGTGGTGGCGTTGTTGCTGGTCGAAGAATCCACGGCCGGATCGAAATTAAAATAATCTCACAATAAGAAAAAACTTGCACATCACGACGTAATCCTTAACGTGTCAATCATTGGCCGAGAGGGAGGAATCAGATGAAGACCGATGTGCTGATCGTCGGGGCTGGACCGGTTGGTCTCAGCCTGGCACTGGAGCTGGCGCATCATGGTGTGCGCTCGGTTGTCGTCGAGCAGCGCGCCAAGGGCGGCTTTATGACGGTGCGCTGCAACCATATCTCGTCCCGGTCGATGGAGTTCTTCCGCCGTCATGGCCTGGCCGACACCATCCGCCAGACCGGGCTGCCCGTGGACTATCCGCAGGATGTCTCCTATCGGACTGCGACCACCGGGGTTGAGCTGTCGCGCATCAAGATCGCGGCGCGGGGCGACCGCAAGACCGATCGCGATACCGGCGTCGATGCAGGCTGGCCCACCGCCGAGCCGCCGCACCGGATGAACCAGATCTATCTGGAACCCCTGATGATCGACGCGGCCGAGGCTCGGCCCGAGATCACGCTGCTGTTCCAGCACGAGATGCTGGAGTTCACCCAGAACGACGCCGCAGTCACCGCCCGGGTCAGGACCGATGCCGGGGACGAGATGTCCATCCAGGCGCAGTATCTGGCCGGTTGCGATGGCGGTGGGTCGCGGGTGCGCAAGGCGATCGGCGCCAAGCTCGAAGGCGACGCGGTGATCCAGCGCGTGCAGTCGACCTATCTGCGCGCGCCGGGGCTGATCGCGGCGATGCAGGTGCCGCCTTGCTGGTGCATGTTCTCGATGAACCCGCGCCGTAGCGGCAACATCTATTCCATCGACGGCAAGGAGCTGTGGCTGGTCCACAACTATCTGCGCGATGACGAGGCCGATTTCGACTCGGTCGACCGTGATCGTTGCCTGCGCGATATCTTTGGTGTCGGGCCGGATTTCGAATATGAAATTCTCAATATCGAAGATTGGTTTGGTCGTCGCCTGGTCGTCGATAAATTGCGCGACGGGCGGGTGTTCCTGGCGGGCGACGCGTCGCATCTGTGGGTGCCCTATGCCGGCTACGGGATGAATGCCGGGATTGCCGATGCTTTCGACCTGGGCTGGATCCTGGGCGCGGTGATCAGCGGATGGGGTGGTCCGGCGCTGCTGGACGCCTATGTCGCCGAGCGTGGCCCGATCACCGAGCAGGTCAGCCGCTTTGCGATGGACCACTGCATGAAGATGGCCGCGCAGCGCAGCGCGATCCCCGCAGCCATCGAGGACGCCACCCCAGAGGGCGAGGCCGCGCGCGCCCACATGGGCCGCGAGACCTATGACCTGAATGTCCAGCAATACGCCGCAAAAGGGCTAAACTATGGGTATTTCTATGAGAATACCCCTGTGATCCTGGCCGATGGCGGGGTGCCGCCGGGCTACGCGATGGCCGAGTATACGCCCTCGACGGTGCCGGGCTGCCGGGTTCCGCATTTCGTCCTGCCGGATGGGCGCTCGCTCTACGATACGTTCGGCACCGGCTACACCCTGCTGCGGCTTGATCCGAGGGCGGATGTCACCGGCTTTGTCGCAGCAGCAGAGGCGGTGGGGATGCCCTTGGGGGTGCTCGACATCGCGCCCGAAGATCCCGGGGTCGCCGCGCTCTACACCCATCCGCTGGTGCTGGTGCGCCCGGATCAGCATGTCGCCTGGCGTGGCGCTGCCGAGGGGGCGGACCCGGCGGCGATCCTGGACCGGCTGCGCGGCGTTAGGTAAAAAAAGCCGAATAATGATAAATCTTGACACATCATTTCAGCCCGCCCATTGTGCCCCCAGCACAGGCGGAACGGCCGGATGCCCGGTTGCGGGCGCACAGGGAGGACACGCGCGATGATCATCGACTGCCATGCGCATATGGCCGTGCCGGGCAAGCTGCCGGCGTGGAAGGCCAGCCTGCTGTCCCATCGCGGCGCGCACGGACGCAAGGCGCCCAGCTTTACCGCGCAGGAGATCGACAGCGCCTTTACCCGCGTCGAGATGGCGGAATACGGGCATCTCGAATGTCTGGAACGGGTGGGCGTGACGCATCAGCTGCTGTCGCCGCGCCCCTTCCAGCTGATGCATTCCGAAGAGCCCAAGAAGCTGGTGCACTGGTATGCCGAGGTGGTGAACGATCTGATCGCGCAGCAATGCGCGCAGTATCCGGGCAAGTTCACCGGCATCGCCGGTCTGCCGCAGGCCGGCGACAGCCCGATCGAGGACTGCCTGCCCGAGCTGGAGCGCACCGTGACCGAGCTGGGCTTTCGCGGCTGCCTGCTGAACCCGGATCCCTTTGAAAACAACGGCCGCAAGGCGCCGCCGATGGGCGATCGCTACTGGTATCCGCTCTACGAAAAGCTGTGCGAGCTGGACGTGGTGGCGCATATCCACTCGGCCAGTTCGCGCCTCGTGGACCGCGAACCCTATTCGCTGCACTTCATCAACGAGGAAACCACTGCCGTTTACGGGCTGTGCAAATCGACCGTGCTCGATGATTTCCCGGATCTGAAGATCCTGGTCAGCCACGGCGGCGGCGCGATCCCCTATCAGGTGGGCCGGTTCGACGCGACCAGCGTGCCGCGCAAGGGGATGGATGTGTCGGGCTCGCGGTTCCTGACCCGGCTGCGCAAGCTCTACTTCGACACCGTCCTCTATTCGCGCGAAGCAATCGAGCTGCTGGTCAAGACCGTCGGCCCCTCGCGCTGCCTTTACGGCGCCGAGATGCCGGGCGTCGGCTCGTCGATCAACCCGGACACCGGGCGGGCCTTCGACGACATCATTCCCTTTATCCGCGACCTCGATTTCATCACCGAGGACGAGAAGGCGGACATTTTGGGGCGGAACGCGGCGCGGGTCTTTGGCCTGACGCTCTGACCCGCCGGACCGACATACAAGACCGGAGAATTACGGATGAAAACGCAAGTGGGCATCATCGGCGCCGGCCCTGCGGGGCTGCTGCTGGGCCGGATCCTGCAATCCCAGGGCATCGACGCGGTGGTTCTTGAGCGGCGCAGCCGGGACTATGTGCTCAAACGCATTCGGGCGGGCGTGCTGGAGCAGGGCACTGTCGACACGCTGCGCGAATATGGCGTGGCCGAACGGCTGGACCGCGAAGGGCTGCCGCACACCGACATGAAGCTGTTCTGGGGTGGGCGGCGCCATTCGATCCCGATGATCGACGAGAACGGGCGGCGGCTGACCACCTATGGCCAGAACAAGATCGTCGAGGATCTGGTGCTGCAACGCGAGGCCGACGGCCTGCCGCTGGTCTTCGACGCCGAGGTCGAGGCGATCGAGGGGCTGCCGGACAAGCCAGTCATCCACTACACCCGCAATGGCGAGAAACATGCGCTGCAGTGCGATTTCGTTGCCGGCTGCGATGGGTTCCTCGGGGTGTCGCGCAAGCATATCCCGGATGCCGACGCGCATTCCTATGAAAAGGTCTTTCCGTTTTCCTGGTTCGGTCTCCTGGCCGAGGCCAAGACCAGCACCGAGACGCGCGGATTTTGCCACAGCGAGCGGGGGCTGGCGGTCAGTTCCTCGCGCGGGCCGGATGTGAGCCGGCTCTATCTGCAGGTGCCGCCGGATTTCGACATGGCCACCATGACCGACGACCAGATCTGGGACGAGCTGTCGCTGAGGTTGGCCAACCAGTATGGCAAGACGCTGAACCGTGGACCGATCGTCGACAAGGCGGTGGTGCGGCTGCGGGGCTTCATCTGCGAGAAAATGGTGCATGGCCGGCTGGCGCTGGCGGGCGACGCCTGCCACACCGTGCCGCCCAGCGGTGCCAAGGGGTTGAACCTGGCGGTCGGCGACGTGCGGCTGCTGGCCGAGGCGATCCACGCGCTGCTGGTGGAAAACGATGACCGCAAGCTGGGTCGCTATACCGAACTGGCGCTGCAGCGGATCTGGCCGACCGTGCACTGGTCCTGCACCATGTCCGAGGCGTTCCACATCTTCCCGGGCCAGACCGAATTCGACACCCGCCGCCAGTATGAGGTGTTGAACTTCTGGGCCTATGACGCGGTCGGCCAGCAGGTTTTCCGCAACAGCATGCTGGGCCGCCCCTATCCGCAGTATTGAGGCATCCAGCGTCGAATTCTGACGGGAAAGATGTAAAAAATTCTTGCAATTTGATGAAAGTAACATCCAACTGTGGGAGGGAAAATCAGGCGAGGCCGTGCGTCTGGCCGGTGCCGCCGAAAACCAGAAGATGATTTCCGCAAGATACTGCCCGATGGATGGGACAGCTCTTGCGGCTTTGAACGACGCGCTGCCAGGCGCCGGTGACGGGCGGGAGATCCCGGCATCGGCGGCAAGACCCGGATCGCGCGTCGGAACTGCCATCCGCTGGCGCAGGCCAGCTGCTTCAACCTTGTGGGAGGACATCATGAAGCACGCATTCACGTCGCTGGCGCTCGCCGGCACCCTTGTCTCGACCCTGGCGCTGAGCGCGGCGGCGCAAGAGGTCGTCACGGTCAATTTCGCGACCTTCCTGCCGGATACGGTGCTGCAGCGTCAGAACATCACCGACTTTCTGGAGCAGGTGAAACAGGATTCCAACGGCACGCTGGACTATCGCGTGTTCTTCGGCGGCACGCTGGGGCGCAACCCGGCCGAACAGTTGACGCTGGTGCAGAACGGCGTGGCCGACATGTCGATCGTGCTGACCTCCTACACGCCGGGCGCCTATGACGACTATGGCGTCGCGGAGCTGGCGCTGGCCGACAACGCGCTGGAGGCCTCGGTGGGTATCTGGAACGCCTTCGAGCAGGGGCTGTTGCCGACGCCGGCGGGCACGCATATCATCGCCGTCTATGCCAATGGCCAGAACGTGCCCCATCTTGCCGAACCCTTCGCCACGCTCGAGGATCTGGCGGGCCGCCGCGTCCGCGCCGCCGGCAACGGGTTCGCGGCGCTGGCCGAGCGGCTGGGCATGATCCCGGTCAGCATTCCCGCCAGTTCGATCGCCGAGAGCATCAACAGCGGTGTCATCGGCGGTGCGGTGATGGATTGGGGTGCGGTGCAGGCGTTCCGCGTGTCCGAGGTGACGACGCATCATCTGGACTATGCCTTTGGCTCGCTGCCGTCGCTGATCGTCATCAACGAAGGCACCTGGAACCGGCTGTCGGACGACGCCCGCGCGGCCTTTGAACGCCACGGTGGTCGCGCCTATGCGGAATACGCCGGCGCGAACGGCGATGCCTATGCCCAGGAGATCCGCGCCAGCGTGCTGGCCGGCGACGGTCAGGTCAACATCGTGCCCGAAGGCGAGATGCGCGCGACCCTCGACAGCATGGCGCAGGAAGTTGCGGCGAACTGGGTCGCGGCCGGCGAGAACCGGCAGGCCGTGGTCGACGCCTTTACCGCCGGCGTGGCCAGCGTTGCGGGGCATAACCAGTGACCCAACCGTCACCCGCTCTTGCAAAGGTGATCCGTGCTTCGGCACGGGTCACTGGCGCGATTGCCATCGGGCTGCTGATGCTGAACGCGGGGCTGCAGGTCGTCGATGTGCTGCTGCGCTGGATGTTCTCGGCGCCGCAGGTCTGGGTGGCGGATGTCTATGCGCTGACCCTGCCGATCGCCATCGCGGCCTGTTTTCCGCTGACGCTGTCGGTGCGCGGCATGATCAACATCGAGGCCGTCGGCCGCAAGCTGGGGCCGCTCGCCTATCGGATCCTGCGCGTGGTGGCGGATCTGGCCCTGCTGGTGTTCTTCGCGATCATGTCATGGCAGATCTACAAATACGCGCAAACCGCGCTGGCCGCCCGCCGGACCAGTTTCTACGAGGGGTTCCCGGTCGCGCCGACCTGGTTCCTGGTCGCGGCCTTCCTGGCCTTCGGCACGCTGATCCAGGCCTTCATCGCCAGTCGCTCGCTGGTTGACCGCCTGCCGCCGCCCGACGACGACGTCGTCGAGTCGCACTGAGGACAGAGAACCATGTTGCACGATCCGGTCCTGCTGTTGTCGGCAGGCGTTGCTTTCCTCTTTCTTCTCATCCTGTTGCATGTGCCCATTGGGGCGGCGATGGGGTTCTCGGGCATCGTGTCCTTCGGCCTGATGGTCGGGTTCATGCCCGCGCTGTCCACCGTTGCCATTGAAACCGCCACCGCGCTGACCAGCGGCGAGCTGGGGACGATCCCGCTCTTTCTGCTGATGGGCAGCCTGGCATCGCGTGCGCGGCTGTCCAGCGATATCTACAAGGTCGCCAACGCCTTTATCGGCCACCGCCGCGGCGGGCTGGCGATGTCCACCATCGCCGGATGCGCGGGATTTGGGGCGCTCTGCGGCTCGTCTGTGGCGACCACCGCGACGATGGCCCGCGTGGCCCTGCCCGAGATGCGCGAGCGCGGCTATGCGTCGGAACTCGCCTCGGGGTCGATCGCTGCCGGCGGCGGGCTGGGCATCCTGATTCCGCCGTCGATCATCATGGTGATCTATGCCTTCCTGACCGAGCAGTTCGTGCTGGACCTGTTCGTCGCGGGGATCCTGCCGGGGCTGCTGGCCGTGGCGCTTTACTGGATCGCGATCAAGGTCGTGGTGACGCTGAAACCGGGCACGGCCCCGATCAGCGAGCGCCAGGGCTGGGACGCGCGGTGGAAATCGCTGACCGGAGCCTGGCGGGCGCTGACCGTCATCGTGCTGGTGACGGGAGGGATCTATGCCGGCGTGTTCACCGTGCTCGAGGCCGCGTCGGTCGGTGTGATCGTGACCTTCGTGTTCTTCCTGCTGACGCCGATGGAGGACCGTTTCGGCGCGCTGATCGCTGTTCTGGTGGAAACCGCCCGCAGCACCGGCCTGATCATGCTGATGGCCATTGGCGCCAACATCTTCAGCTATTTCCTGACGATCAGTGGCGCGGCGCAGGAACTGGTCGGCACGATCGCCGCCAGCGGGCTGAACCGCTATGTGATCATCCTGCTGATCCTGGCGATGTATATCGTGCTGGGGGCGATCTTTGACTCGATCGCGGCGATGGTGCTGACACTGCCCTTCGTGTTCCCGCTGGTGATGCAGCTGGGGTTCGATCCGATCTGGTGGGGCATCATCAACGTGATGATCATCGAGATCGGCATGATCACGCCGCCGATCGGGCTCAATGTCTTCGTCCTTTACGGGATGGCGGATCGCTTGCCGCTGAGCACGATCTTCCGCGGCATCGTGCCCTTTCTGGTGGCGGATTTCGTGCGGGTGGGGCTGATCATTGCCTTTCCCGTCATCGCGCTGGCCCTCGTTCACTAGGCGCGGGAACGAGCAAGCCGAGGGGCCCCGGATACCGGTTTTCCGGTGTCCGGGGTTTTGCTTTGGGATCTCGAATCGCAAAGAAAAATTCTCAATTATAGAGAATAATGAACATTCGATATTGGCGGCGCGTCGCGCCTTGGCTATAACCGGCGGGCGGCGGATCATCTGCCCGCGCTGCTGACCGGAGGGACCATGACCGACTTCACCTATCCCGAACCGAAACTGTTCATCGGTGGCGTCTGGAAGGGCGCCGAGGGACGCGAGACGATTCCGGTCCTGAACCCGGCGACCGATGCGGTGATTGCCCAGCTGCCGGTCGCCACCCGGGCCGACCTCGACGAGGCGCTGGACGCTGCGAACCGCACCTTTCCGGCCTGGCGCGCGATGTCGGCCTTTGACCGCGCGGCAATCCTGCACCGGGCGGGGGCGCTGCTGCGAGAGCGGGCGCGCTATGTCGGCCGTGTCTCGACCGTCGAGCAGGGCAAGGTTCTGGCCGAATCCTCGGCCGAGGCGGCGGCCAGCGCCGACATCTTCGACTGGTTCGCGGAAGAGGCACGCCGCGCCTATGGCCGCATCGTGCCATCGAAATTCCCCGGTGTGCGCCAGAATGTGCTGAAGGAACCGGTCGGGCCGATTGCCGCCTTCACGCCCTGGAACTTTCCCACCACGATCCCCGCGCGCAAACTGGGCGCGGCGCTGGCGGCGGGCTGCACGGTGATCATCAAACCGGCCGAGGAAACCCCCGGCAGCTGTCTGGAACTGGCGCGTGCGCTCGATGACGCGGGCCTGCCCAAGGGCGTTCTGAACGTCGTTTTCGGTGTGCCGGCGCAGATCTCCGAGTATCTGATCGCCTCGCCGGTGATCAAGAAGATCTCGTTCACTGGCTCGACCGCCGTGGGCAAGCACCTGTCGAAACTGGCCGCCGAAGGCATGAAGAAGACGACGATGGAACTGGGCGGCCATGCCCCGGTGCTGGTCTTCGAGGATGCCGACATCGACAAGGCCGCGGCGATGATGGCGCGGTCCAAGTTTCGCAACGCCGGCCAGATCTGCATCGCGCCGACCCGGTTCTATCTGCACGACCGCATCCACGACCGCTTCATCGCCGCGTTTGAGCGGATCGTGAGCGGGCTCAAGGTGGGCGACGGGCTGGACCCGGCCTCGACGATGGGGCCGCTGGCGAATGACCGGCGGCTGGACGCGATGGGCGCCCTGATCAGCGATGCAGTGGCCAAGGGGGCGGGGCTGCATGCGGGGGGCGCGCGGATCGGCAACGCCGGGAATTTCTGGCAGCCGACGATCCTGACCGATGTGCCCAACAGCGCCACGGTGATGAACACCGAACCCTTCGGTCCGGTCGCGGTGACGCAACGCTTTACCGATCTGGACGCGGTGATTGCCGAGGCCAACCGGCTGCCCTATGGGTTGTCGGCCTATGCCTTTACCGCCAATGCGGCGCTGTCGAACACGCTGGCCGACCGGATCGAGGCCGGGATGATCGGCATCAACCACGGCGTGCTGACCGGCCCCGAGACGCCCTTTGGCGGGATCAAGGAAAGCGGCCACGGGTCCGAAGGCGGGATCGAGGGGCTGGACGGGTTCCTGATCACCAAATACGTCGCGCAGGGCTGAGCCCGAGGGGCAGCCGGTGCGGCTGCCCCCGTCATTTGCGTCAGATCGACAGACGCGCCCCGGTCTTGGCCGAAAAGGCGTGCAGCCGGTCGGCCGGGAAGGCCAGCGACACCGGCTGCCCTTCGCGCAGCGCGGCAAGCTGGTTGACGATGGCGGTCACCATGACATCGCCCATCCGCACATGGACCACGCGATGTCCGCCCAGATTTTCGACCAGATCGACGATGCCGGCATGGGCGTGCTGCCCCTGGGGGGCAAGGCTGACATCTTCGGGCCGGATCCCGAGTGTCAGCGTGGCACCGGCAGGCAGTGCGGCGTCAAAGGGGATGTCAGCCGTCTGCGTGCCGTTGAGCGCGACCGCGCCGCGGTCCGCTGTCCGGGCCGCGAACAGGTTCATCGACGGCGACCCCAGGAAGCCCGCGACGAACACCGAGGCCGGGCGCGCATAGACCTCGGCCGGGGTTCCGACCTGCTCGATCCGCCCGCCATTCATCACCACCAGCCGGTCGCCCATCGTCATCGCTTCGACCTGGTCATGCGTCACCAGAATCGAGGTGACCGACAGGCGGCGGTGCAGGCGCCGCAGCTCGGTCCGCATCTGCACGCGCATCTTGGCGTCGAGGTTCGACAGCGGTTCGTCGAACAGAAAGACCTTGGGTTCGCGGATGATCGCCCGCCCCATCGCCACCCGCTGACGCTGGCCGCCCGACAGCTGCTTGGGGCGCCGCGCGAGATAGCTCTCCAACCCCAGGATTTCCGCGACCTCGCGCACCCGCCTGTCGCGCTCGGCCCGCGGCACCCGGGCGAGGCGCAGCGGATAGCCGATGTTCTCGGCCACGGTCATATGCGGATAGAGGGCATAGTTCTGAAAGACCATCGCACAGCCGCGATGCGCCGGCTCCAGATCGTTGACGACGGTTTCACCGATGCGGATTTCACCGTCGGTCACGCTTTCGAGCCCGGCGATCATGCGCATCAGGGTGGATTTCCCGCAGCCGGAGGGGCCGACCACCACGGTGAACTCGCCCTCGCGGATGCCCAGGTCGAGGCCGTGCAGAACCGCCGTGCCGTCATAGGATTTCTGCAGGTTGCGGATGGAAACGAAGGACATGGTCAGGCCTCGCTGAACAGGGGTTGCGCCAGCAGCCGTTCGCGCAGGCTGTCCAGATCGGCGCGGGACAGGCCGGCGGCGGCCAGATAGTCGGCGGCGGTGCCGTAACGGGTTTCGAGATGGGCCAGCGTGTCGCGCATGGTTTGCGGGGCGCTGCTGAGGAAGGGCTCAACGGCCGCGAAATCGCGTCCCTCCTGCGTAGCTCGCTCGCGCAGGCCGGCGACGATCGGGGCGATATAGTCGGTGGTCAGGGCGTAATCGGTGACGATATCCGCGGGCGAGACCCCGGCCAGCGACAACAGCAGCGCGGCGATCACCCCGGTGCGGTCCTTGCCGGCGGTGCAATGAAACAGGATCGCGCCCGGGCGCGCCGCAGCCATCACCGCGAAGATCTCGACGATCGCATCGCCGCGCCGGTCGAGGGTTTCGAGATAGAGCGCCCGCAGCGGGTCCGCATCGTCGATAATCCTGGGGCTGGCGGGGTCGAGGCCGCGCAGCAGCGAGATCCAGGCATAGGTGACGTGTTCGGACCGGGCGAAGGGATTGGGTGCGGTTTCCAGTTCCTCGTCATGGCGCAGGTCGATGACCGTGCGAACGCCGAGGGCGTCGAGCGCGCGGTGGTCGGGATCGGTCAACCGGTCCAGCCCGTCCGAGCGCAGGAAGGCGCGCCAGGCGGTGGGGCCGGTCGGGGTGGCATAGCCACCGAGGTCGCGGGTGTTGTGAGTTCCATCAAGGGGAATATGGCGGGTCATGGTTGGTTACCTGAGGCCGGATTTCATAAACGAGGCGATGACCTGGCGTTGCAGGACCAGATAGATCGCGAGGATGGGCAGGCTGGCCAGCGTCGAGGCCGCCATCAGCGGACCCCACTGGGTGCCCTCGGCGGTGATGAACATCTGCAACCCGATCTGGACCACGGAATTCTGCGCCGAGCGGGTCAGCAGCAGCGGCCAGAAATATTCGTTCCAGGTCGAGATGAAGACGAGGATCGCCAGCGAGGCGATGGTGCCCCGCAGGTTCGGCACGACGATGTGCCACAGGATATGCGCGTGGTTGGCGCCGTCCATCCGCGCGGCCTCGTAGACCTCGGACGGAAAGCTGCGCATCGCCTGCACCAGCAGCAGGATCGCAAAGGCCGAGGCAGTATGTGGCAGGATCAGCGCGCCCAGCGTGTCGATCATGCCCAGCCGCGCCACCAGCAGATAGTTGGGGATCATCACCACCTGCAGCGGCACCAGCCAGGTCAGGGCGACCGCGCCCATCAGCAGCGATGCCCCGCGAAACCGCCAGCGCGAGAACCCGTAGCCGGCCAGGATCCCGGTCAGGATCTGGATCGCGGTCACCACTGCCGAGACGACAAAGGTGTTCACCAGCATCCGCAGCATCGGGATCGCCGACAGCGCATAGGCGTAGTTGTCCAGCGTTGCCGCGTCGGGCCAGATGCGGGTCGACAGGATCTCGTTCTCTGGCCTGAGCGAGGTCAGGATCATCCAGTAGATCGGAAACACGCTGAGCAGCGACAGCAGGATCATCAGCCCGTGACCCAGCGGGCGTTGCCAGCCAGTGCCGAAGCGAAGGCGGAAGGCGACCGGCCGCGCCGGCGCCTGAAGGGCGGTGTCAGTCATCGTGGAAACTCAGCTTTGCCTTGAGCCAGAACAGAAGGGCCGCGATCAGCGAGAAGCCGACGAACAGGATCACCGCCGAGGCCGAGGACCAGCCCACCGAGAGGGATCCGAACCCGAACTGCCAGAGCAGGTAATAGATGTTCGTCGTCGACCCCAGCGGGCCGCCTTCGGTCAGGACGTGGATGTAGGAGAAGCTCCATTGCGCGCCCAGCAGGATCACCATCAGCACCAGCAGCAGGATCGCCGGCGACAGCAGCGGCAGCCGGATATCGCGGACGATTTCCCAGGTGCTGGCGCCGTCGAGACGTGCTGCCTCGATCAGCGACCCGTCGATCGAGGCGTTCGCTGCCGAGAGCACCAGCGTCGAGAAGCCCATCAGCTTCCAGCCGGTGATGAAGGTAATCGTCCACAGCGCCAGGTGCGGGTCGGACAGGAAGCGGACGGGATCGCCGCCCAGCGCGCCGATCGCGCCGTTGACGATGCCGTTGTGCGGATCGAGCATCCAGCGCCAGACCGCCGCGGCGACCACCGGCGGCACGATCATCGGGACGAAGATCAGCGCGCGGTAAAGGTTGCGGGTCCGCCCGGACAGATCCTGGGTAAAGATCGCGATGGCCAGCGGCAGCAACACCGCCATCGGCAAGAGGCCCAGCAGATAGAGGCCGGTGTTTTCCAGCGCCTGCCAGAAGCGTGGCAGCGCCAGGATGTTCTCGTAGTTTTCCAGCCCGACCCAGCGGCGCGGCGCGGTCGGCATCAGGTTCCATTGCTGAAAGCTGAGCACAAAGGCACGGGCCAGCGGTTCGTAGATCCAGATCACGAAGGTCGCGATGGCCGGCAGGATGTAAAGATAGGGGCGCACCAGACGATTGAGGCGCGACCAGCGGTTCGGACCGTGACGGGGGGCGACGGACGCAAGACTCATGGCGGGTCTCCGGGTGGGGAAGGGTGAGGCGGGACGTGCCCGCCTCACGCGCGACCGATCAGGGCAGCAGACCCTGGGTCTGGGTCTGGGCCGCGGTCAGGATGCCGGCAACGTCATCGTTGTCTCCGAACACCGCCATTTCGATCGCGTCCATCATCGTCGTGGCGATCTGCACATAGTTGGGGCCGGGCATCGGGGTCCAGGGCTCCAGATACGACAGTTGCTGCAGGTTCGGTTGCAGCAGCGGGTGCTCGCTGACCCAGCCGGCCAGATACTCGGGGCTTTCCACAACGGCCATGCGCAGCGGCAGATAACCGATGTCACGGGTGATGATGGTATAACCCTCGTTCGAGGTGACGAATTTCATCAACTCCCAGGCCGCGCGCTGGCGGGCCGGATCCTGCGAGAAAATCGCCAGCCCCGAGCCCGAGTTGTTGGGCCGCGGCCGCAGATCGCCAAAGCCGGGCATCGTGGTGGCGCGCAGGTCATAGTTGCCCTCCGCGCCGCGGATCAGATAGCCCTGCACCGCCGAGGTCTGCAGATACATCGCGGCGTTCCCGGCCGCCATCGACTCGAGCTGCGAGGTCACGTCGAGGTTAACCAGGATGCCCTCCTGCGCGAGGTCGCGCAGCATCTGCACGGCTTCCAGCGATGCCGGATCGGCAAAGGTCATCGCCGTGCGGTCGGCGTTGATCACCCCGCCGTTGTTCGAGCGCAGAACGCCCTGCATCAGCCAGTCGCCGGCGCTGGGCCCGAACATGCCCGAGGCCAGCGGGATATGGTCGGAATGATCCCGGATCACGCGCCCCGCCTCGGCGATCTGCGCCCAGGTCTGCGGCGGGTTTTCCGGGTCGAGGCCGACTTGGCGGAAGATGTCGGCGTTGTAGTAGAGAACCGGTGTCGAGAAGGTATAGGCCAGCGCATAGGTCCGCCCGTCGATCCGGCCCAGGTCCAGCCCGTTCTGCACCATGCCCTCGAAATTGGCCGCGAGTTCAGCCGCCGGCACGATGTCTTCCAGCGCATGCGCCCCCAGGGCCTCGGCGGCAAAGCCGAGCGCGTTGAAGGTCACTTGCACCAGATCCACCTGCTGCCCGGCAACAAGGTCGGCCTGCACGCGGGTGGTGATGTTCTGCGGCGGAACCGGCACGCCCTCGACATGGATGTTCGGATGGGCGGCCTCGAAGAGGTCGATCAGGTGCCGGGTCGCGTCGGCGCCGTTGCCGGCACTGGCGAGGTTGTAATTATACCAGGTGATGGTGACGGGTTCGGTGATCTCGGCCGGCATGGTCTGGGCCTGGGCGGCGCCAAGGGTCAGACCCGCGAGCGCGGCGCTTACGACGATCGGTTTCATGGTGATGTCCCTGAATGAGAAAATGGATGGGGGCGGAGGCCGGTCAGGCGTCTTCGGTCGCGCGCGCGGCCAGTTCGGCTTCGCGCTGGGCGAGATAGGCGCGGACCCGTTCCTCGGTGAGGTGATAGAGGACGTCACGGGTCTGCGGGTGGGCGACAAAGGTCACGGTCAGGCCGCTGTCGCGCAGGGTGCAATAGGCAAAGCCCGTGCCGTCCAGCATGCGGATGCCGTCGGTCATATCCAGCGGATCGGTGGCCGCGTGATGACCCATGCCGATCACCACCGGCACGCCGTGCCAATGGGCGACGCGGTCCATGTGGATATGGCCCGACAGGATGCCGACGACGGTGTGGCCGGCGATCGCGTCCTTCAGCTCTTCGGTGGCCTTGGCGCTCAGTGATTCCCATTCCAGGTCGGTGTGCGCCAGGTCCAGCATCGGGGCGTGGTGGGAAACCAGCAGCGTCGGCAGGTCGCGGTGCTCGTCCAGGCGCGCGCGCAGCCAGTCCATCTGGCCTGCTTCCCAGGATCCGCCGATCTCGCCGGGGACCGAGGAGTCCAGCACCACGATGTGCAGACCGTCGATCACCTGGGCATGGTCATATGGCGTGCGGGCATCCGCGAGCTTTTCGGGGAAGGCCGCGTGGAACCCCTGGCGGTCGTCGTGGTTGCCCAGCGCCATGATCACCGGCAGGTCGAGGCCGGCAGCCGCGAGTTCGGTGGCCAGCGCGCGATACGAGGCCGCGTCGCCGTGGTTGGTCAGGTCGCCGGACGCGACGATGAAGCGCGGGCGCGGGGTGAGGCGTTTGATCTCGGCCAGGGTCCGGCGCAGCGTCGCTGTCGAATCGGACAACAGGTGTGGATCTTCCATATCCGGTGCATTCACATGCAGGTCGGTCAGGTGAACGAACAGGAGATTATCGGTCATGGGGCAGCCCTCTTGTCAGCCGGTTTCGAGACCGTCGGCGCAAATGCCTTGCGTCTCGGTGAGCGAGGCATTAGGCGTATCTTGTGACACTTGAATGAAGGTTCATTCACTTTGACCCAGCATTTCCAGACCCGCGACCGCATCCTCGAGTCGGCAACCCAATTGATGATCGAAGACGGCATCCAGATGTCGATGGCCTCGTTGGCCAGCCGGGCCGGCGTGGCTGTCGGCACGCTCTATAACCACTTTGAATCCAAGGAGGTTCTGGTCAGGGCGATCTATAGCCGGTTGTCCGATACGTTCTATGGCGCCCTGACGCGCCAAGCCGATCCAACCCAGAATGCGCGCCAGAAGCTGGACAGCTACATCCTGCGCTATATCGACTTTTTCGATGCCGAGCCTCAGCAGGCGGTGTTGTTCGAATACCTCTCCAGCATGCCCGTCGTTCCCGCCGCGGTGATGGCCGAGGCCTTTGCCGGCCCGACGACGCACATTCAGGACATCCTGACGCAGCTGGAGGCCGAGGGGGCGCTCATCGACGCCGAGATCGGCACGCTGGGGGCGTTCATCGGCGGGGCGATTCGCAATACGCTCAAATGGCGCCGGGTCTACAACAAGCCGCTGGCGGACAGCGATCGCCAGACCATCGCAGACATGTGCAAACGCGCGATTCTGGTCGGCTACGGCGGCTGAGGGGGCGGGCCAGTGCCTCTGGTTCGGCTGGAAAGCCAAGGCGTGCGGCTGCCGTGGGGCAGGTGACGGGCCGCCCGGACGCCCGCTGCTGATCTGGATCAAGGCGCCGCACTTCTGCTTATGCGCACATGCGCAAGAATAGAGGGGTGCCCCGGATGCTGACCGTTCTGTCTGCCCTGGCCGAACCGACCCGCCTGGCGGCGATGCGCCTGCTGGACGACGGGGCCGAGCATTGTGTCTGCGAATTGATGCGTGGTCTGGGTGCGACCCAGAGCCGAACGTCACGGCATATGCGGGTTCTCAAACAGGCCGGGCTGGTGGTGGACCGCCGGGATGCGCAATGGGTGCGGTATCGGGTCAACCCGGATCTGAGTCCCGCCGTGACCCGGCTTCTCGATGCCGCGCTGACCCTGGATCCGTTGGCCGACGAGGTGAGGGCATGACCGTGTTCGGATGGCTGAACGATCAGATCCTGCGGATGCTCTGGCTGAACGATCTTGTCGGTTATGGCGTCGGGGCGGTCGGGCTCGATCCGGCCTCGCGGCTTGGCGGGTCGGTGCAGTTCTTCGTCTACGACGTGATCAAGATTTTCCTTCTGCTGTCGGTCCTGATCTTTGTCATCTCCTATGTGCAGAGCCATTTCCCGCCCGAACGGACGCGGGCCATGCTGGGCGGACGATCGGGGCTGGGGGCAAACACGCTGGCCGCGCTGCTGGGCACGCTGACGCCGTTTTGCTCGTGCTCGTCGATTCCGCTGTTCATCGGCTTCACCGCAGCCGGCTTGCCCCTGGCGGTGACCTTTTCGTTCCTGATCTCGTCGCCGTTGGTCGACCTCGCCTCGGTGATCCTGCTGGCGTCGATCTTTACCTGGCCGCTGGCCCTGGCCTATGTCGTGGTCGGGCTGGTGGTGGCGGTGGTTGGCGGCACGGTGATCGGCCGGCTGGGAATGGAGGACCAGGTGGCGGATTTCGTGCACTCGGTGCCGGTGACCGGCGAGGCCGGCACGATGACCCGGGCCGAGAGGCTGGCCTATGCGCGGGATCAGGTGGCCGAGATCGTCCACCGCGTCTGGCCCTATGTGCTGATCGGCGTGGGCATCGGCGCAGCGATCCACAACTGGGTGCCGGAAGACGTGATCTCGGCCCTGCTGGGGCAGGACAAATGGTGGTCGGTTCCGGTGGCGGTGCTGGTGGGGATCCCGATGTATGCCGACATCTTCGGCACCTTGCCGATTGCCGAGGCGCTGGTGGGCAAGGGCGTGGGGCTGGGCACGGTGCTGGCCTTTATGATGGCGGTCACGGCGCTGTCGCTGCCGTCGCTGATCCTGCTCAAGCGCGTGGTGCAGATGCCGCTTCTGGTCGCCTTCACCGCCGTGGTGACCGTGGGCATCCTGTCCATCGGCCTGTTCTTCAACGCGCTTTCCAACTGGTTTGTCTGAAAAGGGAATGGAACATGATCATCAAGATCCTGGGGTCCGGCTGCCGGAAATGCGTGGCCCTGGCCGAGAACGCCAAGGCCGCCGCCGCGACTGCCGGAAAGGAGGCCGAGATCGTCAAGGTCACCGACTTCGCCGAGATCGCCGCCTATGGCGTGATGTCGACGCCCGGTCTTGTCGTGGATGACACGCTCGTCTCGGCCGGCAAGGTGCTGACGGCGGACGAGATCGTCAAGCTGCTCTGACCGGGGGGCGTTCCCTGGGTCTGGAACTGCCAGTCGCCCTGGCCCAGACAGGGCGAGGCCCGGTCGCATACCAGCGGGCTGCGCGTGAAGCGGATCGGGGTGCGCAGCCCGGCGATGCCCTCGGGTGCGATCGCCATCGCGCGGGCGATGACCTGCGGGTCGGCCAAGGCCTCGGCCACGGTATTGATCGGGCCACAGGGCACCCCGGCGGCCTCCAGTGCGGCGATCACTGCGGCTTTCGGGCGCTGGGACGTCGCGGCGGTGATCCGGGCGGTCAGGGCATCGCGCTGCGCCACCCGGTCAGGGTTGGTGGCGAACGCCGGATCGGCGGCCAGATCGGCCAGATCCAGCGCCCCGCACAGCGCCCGGAACTGCCGATCGTTGCCGCAGGCGATGATGACGTGCCCGTCGGCGGCGGGGAATACCTGATAGGGGGCGATGTTGGGATGCGCATTGCCCAGCCGGCGCGGCACCGTCCCGCCCAGCAGGAAATTCGCCGCCTGATTGGCCAGCACCGCCACCCCGCAATCGAGCAGCGACAGGTCGACCTGCTGGCCGCGTCCCGAGCGCGCGCGTTCCGCCAGTGCCGCCTGGATGCCGATCACGCCGTAAAGCCCGGTGAAGATGTCGACCCAGGCCACGCCGACCTTCTGCGGCTCACCCTCGGGGTCGCCGGTCAGATCCATGATCCCGCACATCCCCTGAATCAGTGCATCGTATCCCGGCTGTTTCGCCCGCGGCCCGGTCTGTCCGAAGCCGGTGACCGAGGCGGTGATCAGCCGTGGGTTGGCGGCGGCAAGGCTGGCGTGATCGAGCCCGTATTTCGTCAGCCCGCCGACCTTGAAATTCTCGACCAGCACATCGGCCGAGGCGATCAGCGTCTTCAGCCGCGCCAGATCCTGCGCGTCGTTGAAATCGCAGATCACCGTCCGCTTGCCGCGATTGGCGGCGTGGAAATAGGCCGCGACCCGCTCGGTGCCGCCCCGGCCATCTGGACGGTCCAGAAACGGCGGCCCCCAGCGGCGGGTGTCGTCGCCCTCGGGGGCCTCGACCTTGATCACCTCGGCGCCGAGATCGGCCAGCGTCTGGCCGATCCACGGCCCAGCGAGGATCCGCGCCAGTTCCACGACCTTGAGCTCGGCAAGCGGGGCGTCGCAGCGGGACGGCGACGGGTGAAAGGTGGGGTGGCTGGGGTCGGACATCGGCGTTCCCTCGATCATTCATGCGTTTGATGAGGTAATAACTGTGGGATTTGGCGATGAACATTGACGAATTCCCACAAGAACATGTAGAAAATACATATGAGGCCGCGCCGTTTCCTGCCGTCGATCAGTCAACTCGCCGCGTTCGACGCGGTGGTGCGGCATCAGTCGGTGACCGCCGCGGCCGAGGAACTCAACCTGACGCAAAGCACCGTCAGCCGGCTGATCCAGTCGCTGGAGACGCAGCTGGGCAAGGAGCTGTTCGCCCGCCAGCGCAAGCGCCTGCTGCCCAACGCGGTGGCGCTGGTCTATCAGCGCGAGGTGGCGCGGGCGCTCGACCGGATCCAGCGCGCCAGCATGGCGGTGGTGGTCAACCCCGAGGGCGGGACGCTGACCCTGGCGGTGCTGCCGACCTTCGCCTCGCGCTGGCTGGGACCGCGGCTGGGGCGCTTCCTGGCGACGCATCCGGGGGTGTCGGTGAACGTCTCGACGCGGACCCAGCGGGTCGATCTGCGCGAGGCGGGGTTTGACGCCGCGATCCATTTCGGCACCGACGACTGGCCGGGCGTCGAGCATCTCAAGCTGTTCGACGAACGCATGACCGCCTGCGCCGCACCGGATCTGGCGGCGGGTCTGAACGGCGACGCGGCGCTGGCGCGGGCGCCCCTGCTGCATCTGGAATCGCGCCCCGCCGCCTGGGGCGACTGGTTCGCGGCGCAGGGGCTGCCGGCGCCGGCCGGGGCGGGGATGCTGGTCGACCAGTTCGCGGTGATGGTGCAGGCGGCGATCTCGGGGCTGGGATTGGCCCTGCTGCCGGAGTATCTGGCGCGCGACGAAATCGCCGCCGGACGGCTGGTGCCGATCGGTGCGCCGGCGGTGGCGATCGGCGGCGCCTACTGGCTGACCTGGCCGCCGGAACGGACCGATGACGCGCCGCTGCGCGCGTTCCGGGCCTGGCTGTCGGCGGAAACCGCCTGAGGTCTACTGCACCCGTGCGCGGGCCTGCGCCCGGAACCCCGATGGCGTCGCCCCGAACATCGCCTTGAACAGCCGCGAGAACTGCGCCTGGTCGGAAAACCCGAAGCGATAAGCGGTCTCGGCCAGCGAGACGGTGTCCGAGGCGGCGATCTCGTCGCGGGCGGCGATCAGGCGTTGCTCGCGGATGAACTGCGATACGGTCGTGTTGGTGTCGCTGAACAGCTCGTGCAGATAGCGTTTCGAGATCCCGCAGGCGTCGGCCACCATCTCGGGCGACAGGTTGGGGCTGGACAGGTTCGACAGGATCACCTGCTCGGCCCGGCGCAGATGGGCCGCGCGCACCACGGTGCCGACGCCCTCGTCGGGCTCGGCCGTCTGATCGAGGGTCAGTGACAGCAGTTCCAGCATCTGCCGCCCCAGCACCGTGGCCAGCCGCCCGTCGCCGACCGGGACGGCCTGCAACTGCTGAACCATGCCGGTGAACAGCGACGCCACCCCGCCGCGCGCGTCGAAGACCTTGGCGCAGAAGCGGTCGGGGTTGCGGATCTTCTCGGCCAGATCCTTCTTGGTGACCTTGAGCACGCAGAGTTCGTTCGTCGCGCCATAGGAAAAGCGATAGGGCTCGTCGCCGCGCTCGAGGATGAAACCGCCGGGATCGCAACGCACCTCGCGGCCCATCTGGCGGAACTCGACCGGGCTGAGGCGCGGGATGGTGATCAGGAATTCTTCTTCCGAGCAGCCCGAGATGTGGTTCGGCCGGCGCTCGTATTGCGCGGGTTCGGTGGCCAGCCGCGACAGCGACACCGTGCCCAGCGTCCGGTTCTCCAGCCGGCCGGAAAACCGTGCTGCGTCCCGGAATTGCAGTTGCAACGGGAAATAGGTCTGGGTGATGGCCTGGCTCCAGTAGTCGGCCCGACGCGGCGGGGCGACGCCATCCGTGCTGTGAACGATCCTCTCCATTGGTTCCTCCACCAGTGGATAGGGCGAATCGTTACCCATCTGGCCCTTGCGAATCAAGCATTCCGGCGGCGTCCGCCCACCGACTGCGCGGATCGGCAAACGGTTGTGCACGGATCGACAAATCCATCGCCCCCTGCGCGCCCAGCGTCAAATCGTTGCGCGCGGATCTGCAAGAAACCCGTGCGAATTGCCCGCATCGTAAGCCTGCAAGCAACGACAGACGGACGGGGCAGCCGCCCCGCCAAGGCAGCAGGAGGACCGTCGGCCATGACACGGCGCAAGGTAGATCCGATCACCCTTTCGGTGGTCCGGGGCGTTCTGGAAACCACCCAGCGCGAGATGACGCTGACCCTCGAACAGACGGCGCGCAGCTCGGTCTTCAACCTGGCGCACGATTATTCGACGGCGCTGTTCAACCACACGCCCGAGATGATCCTGCAGGGCCAGGACATCCCGATCCACCTGGGCTCGCTGATCCCGGCGATGAAATCGGTGGCGCGGTTCTTTGACGGCGATATCCACGAGGGCGATCTGATCTTGCACAACGATCCTGCCTATGGCGGGTCGCACATCATCGACACCTGCATGTATTACCCGGTGTTCTATCAGGGCGAACTGGTGTTCTGGACGGTCTGCAAGGGCCACCTGACCGATATCGGCGGCCCGGTGCCTGCCGGCTATAACCCCAACGCGACCGAGATCTATGCCGAGGGGCTGCGCATCCCGCCGGTCAAGCTGTGGGACAAGGGCAAGCCGCGCCACGATGTGATGAACCTGCTGCTGACCAACATGCGGGCGCGCCGCGACCAGGAGGGCGATTTCAACGCGCTGATCGGTGCCTGCCAGGTCGGCGCACGTAACCTGCGCAACCTGATGGACAAGTATGGCAAGGACGTCGTGCAGGACTGCATCGCGGAACTCCTCGACATGGCCGAGGCGCATATGCGCAGCCTGATCGCCCGGGTGCCCGACGGCACCTATTCGGGCACCGCGATCCTCGAGGATGCGGGCCACGGGTTCGGCGATTTCGAAATTTCGGCGACCGTCACCATCCAGGGCGACGGCTGCCACATCGAGATCACCAGCCCGCCGCAGGTGCCTTATTTCATCAACAGCTACGAGGGGAACAGCTATTCGGGCGTCTATCTGGGCCTGATGATGTTCGCGCAGCTGCCGCCGCCCTATAACGAAGGGCTCTATCGCTGCGTCTCGGTCGACATGGGCGCCAAGGGCACGCTGTGCAACGCGAAATCCCCCGCGCCGCACATGAACTGCACCACCACGCCGATGGAAACCCTGACCGACGCCGTGCGCCTCGCCTTCGAGCAGGCCGCGCCGGACAAGGTCTCGGCCAGCTGGGGGCACGCGAACGGCTGCAACATCGCGGGTTGGGACAAGCGCCACGATGAGGAATACGTGACGATGGTGCTGGCCTCGATCATCTCGGGGGCAGGGGCCACGGCCAGCCAGGACGGCTGGCATGCCTGCGGGCCGGAATGCTGTTTCGGCGCGCTGACCTCGGGCGATATCGAGATGCTCGAACATTCCTATCCGATCATCATCCACAAATACGGGCTGATGGAGGACTCGGGCGGGGCGGGCAAGTTCCGCGGCGGCTCGGGCACCGTGTGGGAGGTCGAACCCCTCGACACGCCGATGACGCTGGTGACCTTTGGCGAGGGGCGGCGGATCCCGGCGATGGGGGCGGCCGGCGCGAAATCGACGCTGATCGACCGCAAGGTGGGGCGTCTGGAAGTCACGCGCGGCGGCGAGACGCAGATCATCACCGATAATGTGATTGAAACGATCCAGCCCGGCGAGCGCGCGGCCAACAAGAACCCCGGCGGCGGCGGCTATGGCAATCCCTATGAGCGCGACGTGCTCAAGGTGGTCGAGGATGTGCGCAACGGCCTCGTCTCGATCGAGGGGGCGCGGCTGGACTACGGGGTGGTGATCAGTGACCCCGACGCCCTGACCGTCGACCACGACGCCACCCGCGCCCTGCGCGCCGCCTGACCTGACCCGAACGACCCATGCCGGCAGCCGGGGGCCCTGTGCCACCGGGGTGACCCCGGCCACCCTGAAAGGACGCATTCCATGCAGAACCAGTATCGTCTCGGCATCGACGCGGGCGGCACCTTCACCGATTTCATCCTGGCCGACCGTGACGGCGGCGTGCGGATCTTCAAGGTGCTGTCGACCCCGCAGGATCCCACCCTGGCGATCCGCAACGGCCTGAAGCTGATCGAGGACGAGGCCGGCATCACCGCCCGTCAGATCGTCTCGAACGCGGATCTGTGCATCAACGGCACCACCGTCGGCCTGAACGCGCTGATCACCCATAACGGCGCGAAAACCGGCCTGATCGCCACCGCCGGGCATGAGGACTCGATCGAGATCCGCCTCGGGCACAAGGAAGACGGCTATCGCTATGACCCGGACTATCCGCCGGCGACGATGCTGGTGCCGCGCTACCTGCGTCGCGGCGTGCGCGAGCGGGTGATTTCCACCGGCGCGGTCAACACGCCCCTGAACGAAGATGACGTGCGCGAGGCCTGCCGGCATTTCCTGCGCGAGGGGGTGGAATCGGTGGCGATCAGCTTCGTCTGGTCGGTGCTGCATCCCGAACACGAATTGCGCGCCGCCGAGATCGTGCGCGAGATGATGCCGGATGTGCGCCTGACCGTGGGCAGCCAGCTCTATCCGCAGGTGCGCGAATACACCCGCACCTCGACCGCGATCGTCAACGCCTATCTGGCGCCGATCCTGCAACGCTATGTCGAGGCGGTGGACGGCTATTTCCGGGGACTCGGCGCGCGCCAGCCGGTGCGCTACTTCCAGTCGAACGGCGGCCTGGCGCTGGGTTCGGTCGTGACCGACCAGTCGGTCTATGCGATCAACTCGGGTCCGGCCTCGGCGCCGCAGGCGGCGCTCTATCTGGGCGAGCCCTGGGGGATGAAGGACATCATCACCGTCGACATGGGCGGCACGTCCTTCGACATCACCCTGACCCGCGACGGGCGCGCGAACGTGTCGAAGAACATCGACTTCCTGCGCTACCGGATCGGTATCCCGATGATCCAGGTGGAAACCCTGGGCGCTGGCGGCGGCTCGATCGGCTGGATCGACAGCATGGGCCTGATGCAGATGGGGCCGCAATCGGCGGGATCGGAACCCGGGCCGGCCAGCTATGATCAGGGCGGTGAGCGTCCGACGACGACCGACGCGAACCTGATCCTGGGGTATCTCAATCCCGACGGTCTGGTCGGCGGGCGCCTGCCGCTGAATGTCGAGAAGGCGCGCGCGGCGATCAAGACCCATCTGGCCGACCCGCTGGGGATCAGCGTCGAAAAGGCCGCGCATGGCATGTTCACCATCGTCAACAACAACATGGTGAACGCGATCCGCCGGGTGTCCGTGGAACGTGGCTATGACCCGCGCGATTTCGTGCTGAACTGCGCGGGGGGCGCGACGGCCGCGCATATCACTGCACTGGCGCGCGAGATGGGCATCCGCAAAGTGCTGATCTCCAAGCTGGCGTCGGGGCTCTGCGCCTTTGGCCAGATCATCTCGGATGTGAAATACAACTACATGGCCCCGGTCGCAGCGCGTCTCGAAGGGGCGGACACCGCGCGTCGGCTCGACGACCTTTTCGGCGCGCTCGAGGCCCGGGGGCGGCGCGACCTGTCGGGCGACGGCTTTGCCGAAGAGCGCATCTCGATCCGCCGCTCGCTGGACATGCGCTATGTCGGGCAGGTGCATGAATGCACCGTCGACGTGGACCCCTTTGCGATCACCGAAGAGGCGCTGGAACGGCTCAAGGCTGCCTTCCACGCCCGCCACGAGGAGCTCTACACCTATTGCGAGCGCAATTCCGCGGTCGAGGTGGTGAACGTCGAAAGCGCCATCACCGGCCGGGTGGACCGCCCGAAACCGATGCATGTCGCCGCCGGATCGGGCGCCCATGCCGCGCTCAGGGGCACCCGGCCGATGATCTTCGACGCCGAGGGCATCGGCCAGGACACGCCGGTCTATGACGGGGCGCTGCTGGGGGCAGGGGACCGGATCATCGGCCCGGCGGTCATCCAGGAGGTCACGACCACCATCGTCATCGAACCGGGCTGGAGCGCCGAACTCGACGCAACCGGGGTCTATGTGCTGACGCTGGGCGCGGATGCCGCCGCCGCGGTCGAGGCCCAGCAGACCGAGGACGCCTGAGATGGCGCTGGCGCTGGAACATGCGGGGGTCGCCTTTGGCGGCTTCCAGGCCCTGACCGACGTGACGCTGACGGTCGAACCGGGGCAGGTCGTGGGGCTGATCGGACCGAACGGCGCGGGCAAGACGACCTGCGTCAACGTTCTGACCGGGTTCCAGCGCCCGACACGCGGGCGGGTGCTGCTGGACGGGCGCGACCTGTCGCGCTTGCCGCCGCACGCGCTCAGACGCGCCGGGGTGGCGCGCACCTTCCAGGCCGGGCGGCTGTTTGCGGGGCTCGACGTGCTCGACAACCTTGCCTGCACCGGCGTCGGCCTGGGTCTGCGCCGCGCGCAGGCCGAACACCAGGCCGAGGCGATCCTGGACTGGATCGGCATCGATGCGCTGCAAAGCCGCCCCGCCGCCGGTCTGCCCTATACCGACGAGCGCCGCGTGGCGATCGCCCGCGCCTTGATCGGCGATCCGCGTTACCTGCTGCTCGACGAACCCGCAGCCGGCATGTCGGAAAAGGAGGCCGAAGACCTCGCCGCCCTGATCCGCCGTATCGCCGGCGAACGCGGCGTCGGCTGCCTGCTGATCGAACATAATGTGGGTCTCGTGCTGTCGGTCTGCGCGCATGTCGTGGTGCTCGACGGCGGGCGGGTGATCGAGACCGGCGACAAGGCGGCGATCCTCGCCAGCCGGGCGGTGCGCGAGGCCTATCTCGGCTCGGACGCGGAGGCCGCGTGATGAGCAAGCTCGGGCTTTTCGATCTGGCGGTGCGTTACGGCAAGCTGACGGCGCTGGCAAACCTGTCCTTCACCGTGGCCGAGGGGGAACGGCTGTTCATCTCGGGGCCGAACGGGGCGGGGAAATCCTCGCTGCTGGGGGCGATCTCGGGGGCGGTGAAGGCCGCGCACGGGCGAGTCGAGATGGACGGCGAGATCCTGTCGGGCCGCGCGCCCGAAGAGATCGCCCGCCGCGGCCTGTCGATGGTGCCCGAGGGGCGGCGCATCTTTGCCGGGCTGACGGTGCAGGAAAACCTGCTGGTCGGCACCGGCCAGCGCCGCGACCGGGGTGCCGTCGCCGACGATCTGGCAACGGTCTTTGACAGCTTCCCGATCCTCGGCGAGCGGCGTCACGCCCCGGCGGGCGCCCTGTCGGGCGGACAGCAGCAGATGCTGGCGATCTCGCGCGCGCTGATGACCAACCCCAAGCTGATGCTGGTCGACGAACCCTCGCTGGGTCTCGCGCCGAAGATCGTCGACGAGGTTTATGAACGCCTCTGCGCCCTGCAGGCCCTGCGTGGCCTGACGCTGGTGATCGTCGAACAATCCTCGGCCCGTGCCGCGCGGGTCGGCGGGCGGATGCTGCTGATGCGCGGCGGACGGATCGTGGCCGATGGCGACGCCGCCGGCTTTGCCGCGCAAGACCTTCTGACCGAGGCCTATTTCGGAGACGCCGCATGAGCCTGCAACTGGTGTTCGACGCCCTGTCGCTGGGCGGGATCTATGCCATCGCTGCGCTGGGCATCGCGCTGATCTTCGGGGTGATGAAGCTGGTGAACTTTGCCCACGGGCAGTTCATCGCCTTTGCCGTCTTCGCGCTGATCGTGCCCTCGGCCAATGCGGTGGCCACGCTGGGGATCGGCGCCTTGCCCGCGCCTTTGCTGATTACCTTGGTGCTGGCGATCGGCGCGGGGCTGGCGGTGCTGGCCGAACGGCTGGTGTTCCGACCGCTGCGCGACGCCTCGCCGGTGTCGCTGATGGTGGCCAGCTTTGCGCTGGGCGTGATGCTGCAGAACCTGCTCTTGGTGACCTATGGCGGGCGGCCCAAGGCGGTCAGCCTCTGGGCCGGGCTGGGCGCGCCGGTGCCGGTGCTGACGGCGCAGGTGCCCCTGCTGCAGCTCATCGTCATCGGCGCGGTCGCGGCGATCCTCGCGGGGCTCGCACTGATGCTCAAGCGCACGCGGATCGGCCTGGAAATGCGCGCCGCCGCCGAGGATTTCGGCATGGCCCGTCTTCTGGGGGTCAAGGCGAATGTCGTGATCTCGGGGGCCTTTGCGCTGTCGGGGGCGCTGGCTGCGGTGGTCGCGCTGGTGCTGGTCGCGCAGACCGGGGTCGCGGATGTGCGGATGGGCGGGCAGATCATGCTGGTTGCCTTCATCGCCACCGTGGTCGGCGGCATGGGCAGCCTGCCCGGCGCGGTCGCGGCGGGGCTCCTGATCGGCGCGGCCTCGGCGCTGCTGCAGGCCTTCCTGCCGCCCGAGGCCCGGCCGTTCCGCGACGCCTTCCTCTACGGCCTCGTCATCCTTGTCCTTCTCGCCCGTCCGCAGGGGCTGTTTGCCCCCGCCGGCGCCAAACCGAGGGTCTGAGCCATGACCACCCAACACCAGATCCGCCGCCGCGCGGCCGCCACGACGCCCGTGCTGCTGATCCTCGTCCTGCTGGCTTTTGTCCTGCTGGTGCTGACCTTTGGCGACCGCTCGACGGCGCGGATGGCGACCGATGCGCTGATCAGCGTCACGCTGGTCGTGGGCTTCTGGATCTTTGCCGGGAACTCGGGCGTCATCAGTTTCGGTCACGCGGCCTTTGCCTGCGTCGGCGCCTATGTCTCGGCCTGGACGACGCTGCGCCCGGCGATGAAGACGATGCTGCTGCCGGGCCTGCCCGCGTGGCTGGCGCAGGCGGAATGGCCGGTCTTTGCCGCGGCGCTGGCCGGGGGTGCGGTGGCGGCGCTGCTGGCGTTGGTGACGGGGGCGGCGATCTTGCGGCTCTCGGGCATTGCCGCCTCGATCGCCACCTTCGCCTTTCTGGCGATGGTCAACGCGATCTGGTCGAACTGGACTCCGGTCACCGGCGGCACCTCGTCGGTGGTGGGGCTGGCGCGCTATGTCGGGCCCTGGGTCGCGCTGGGCTGGGCCGCGGCGGCGATCCTGGTGGCGGCGCTCTATGCGCATTCCGCCTCGGGGCTTGCGTTGCGCGCCACCCGCGAGGACGAGGTCGCCGCTGCCGCCTCGGGCATCGACACCTTCCGCCACCGGCTGCTGGCCTATGCGCTGTCGGCGTTCTTCTGCGGCGTGGGCGGGGCACTGATGGGCCATGCGATCGGCGTCATCAATCCCGATGCCTATTACCTCAGCCTGACCTTCGTGATGCTGGCGATGCTGGTCACCGGCGGCATCGGCAGCCTGTCGGGCGCGGTGGTCGGTGTGGTCGCGGTGACCCTGGCGGGCGAGGCCCTGCTGACCCTGGAACACGGTGTCACCCTGGCCGGTGTGCCGGTGTCGCTGCCGCCCGGCTCGCAGCAGATCCTGATCGCCCTCGCGATGATCCTCGTTCTGGTCTTTCGACCCGCCGGCCTGCTGGCCGGCCGCGAGATCGCCTTGCCCGTCCGCTGGGTCGGCGGACGGCGCACCGACAGCAACTGACCCAACCCAACACAGGAGGAAGACCCATGAAGAGACTTGCCCTGCCGCTTGCGGCGCTGACCCTCGCGGCCCCGGCGCAGGCCGACATCACCGTCGGCTTCGCCATCGCCCAATCGGGCTGGATGGAGGCCTATGACACCCCCGCCGCCACCGCCGCCCAGATCCGCATTGACGAGATCAACGCCGCCGGCGGCCTGCTGGGCGAGCAGATCCGCGTGATCACCGCCGACACTCGCACCGACCGCGCCGAGGCCGCGCGTGCCGGGCTGGAACTGGTGGACGACGGGGCGCAGATGCTGGTGGTGTCCTGTGACTATGACTTTGGCGCGCCTGCCGCGCTGGTGGCGGAAGGCGAGGGGATGAACAGCTTCTTCCTCTGCGCCGAGGACATCAAGGCGGGGGTGCAGGGCGTCGGCCCGAACAGCTTCTCCAGCTCGGTGCTGGCCGCGGTGCAGGGCGCGACGATGGCCGAATGGTCCTATGCCCGGCGCGACGCCCGCACCGCCTATGTGCTGGAGGATACGTTCATCGAATACAACAAGGGCATCTGCACCGGCTTTGACTGGATGTTCCCGCGTCTGGACGGTGCGCAGATCGTCGGGCGTGACACCTTCGTCAACGATGACGCCTCGATCGCCAGCCAGATCACCCGGATCCGCGCGCTGCCCGAGGAACCCGACGTGATCATGCTGTGCTCGGTGATGCCGGGGGCCGCTGCCGCGGTGCGCCAGATCCGCGCCGCCGGGATCAATTCGCTGATCCTCAACGGCTCGGCGGTCGACGGGTCGTATTGGCTGGGCGCGACGCCGGGTCTGTCGGGCTTTGTCGTGCCGGTTCAGGGCTCGATCTATGGCGACGATCCCCGGCCCGAGGTCGAGGCCTTCAACGCCGCCTACGAGGGCCGCACCGGTTCCCGCCCGGCCAGCCAGTATGCCTATCCCGGCTATGTGCTGATCGACCTCTGGGCCCGCGCGGTCGAGGCCGCCGGCACCGTCGACGGCGCCGCGGTGACCGCGCAGCTCGAAGCGATGACCGACGCACCGACGACCTTCGGTCCGCGCAGCTTCTCGGACGCTCTGCATCACCAGAACACTGCGCTGATGCAGATCATCGAGATCACCGATGGCACCCCGGCCCGCGTCGACGAGTGGCGCATCTCGGAACCGGTGCCGATGTCGGTGCTGATCGCGCAGTGATCCCGCGCGGCACGCCCGGCCCGCGCGCCGGGCGTGCCGCCCCCCCCCTCCCTCTGACCCGTATCGGACCCACCATGACCGCGACCTCTACCCTTGCCGCCCGCAAAACCGCCGCCGTTGCCCGCGGCGTCGCCACGCGCGGGATCTTCGCCGCCCGCGCCGAGAACGCCGAACTGTGGGACGCCGACGGGCGGCGGTTCCTCGATTTCGCCGCCGGGATCGCGGTGAACAACACCGGCCACCGTCACCCCCGCGTGATGGCCGCCGTGGCTGCCCAGGCGCAGGCCTTTACCCACACCTGCTTTCACGTTGCGCCCTACGAATCCTATGTCGCGCTGGCCGAGCGGCTGAACGCCGTGACCCCCGGCGATTTCGCCAAGAAGACGATGCTGGTCACCACCGGCGCCGAGGCGGTCGAGAACGCGATCAAGATGGCCCGCGCGCATACCGGACGTTCGGGCGTGATCGCCTTTACCGGCGCCTTCCACGGCCGCACGCTGCTGGGCATGGCGCTGACCGGCAAGGTCGCACCCTACAAGAAGGGCTTTGGCGCGATGCCGCCCGAGGTTCTGCATGCGCCCTTCCCGAACGCCTTTCACGGCGTGACCGAGGGTGAGGCGCTGCGCACGCTCGAAGGGATGCTGGCCGCCAGCGTCGACCCCGAGCGCATTGCCGCGATGATCATCGAGCCGGTGCAGGGCGAGGGCGGCTTCAACATCGCGCCCCCCGGTTTCCTGCGCGCGTTGCGGGCGCTGTGCGACCGGCACGGCATCGTCCTGATCGCGGACGAGGTGCAGGCCGGCATGGCGCGCACCGGGCGGATGTTCGGCTTTGACCATTCCGGCGTCGCGCCCGATCTGGTGACGATGGCCAAGGGGCTGGCCGGGGGATTTCCGCTGTCGGCGGTCACCGGGCGCGCCGAGATCGTCGATGCCGCCGGCCCCGGCGGGCTGGGCGGCACCTATGCCGGCAACCCGATCGCCGTGGCAGCGGCCAGCGCGGTGCTGGACGTGATCGCGGACGAAGACCTCTGTGCCCGGGCAGAGCAGATCGGCGCGGTGATCCGCGCCCGGCTGACGGCGCTCGCTGCGCGGCAGGGGATGGACTGTATCGGCGATGTGCGCGGGATTGGTGCGATGAATGCGCTGGAACTGGTCACCGACCGGGCCTCGAACGCCCCCGACGCGCCCCTGACCGCCCGTATCGTGGCCGAGGCCGAGGCGCGCGGGCTGATCCTGCTGTCCTGCGGCACGCGCTATAACGTGATCCGCCTGCTGCCGCCGCTGACCATCCCGATGGACCAGCTGGCCGAGGCGCTCGACCTCCTCGAGGCCTCGATCGAGGCTGCGGTGATGCACGCGGCTTGACCCCTTTGGCGGCCCGTCGCGCTTGGCGGGCCGTCCCCCTTTTTTTCGCGGACCTGACCATGAGCGACACCCATTGCAACCTGATCGCGGGCCGCTGGCGGCCCGGCGCGCATGCGCGTGAAAACCGCAACCCCTCGGACCCGTCGGACCTGATCGGCCTCTATGCCTGCGCCGGGATCGAGGACGTGGCCGAGGCCGCCGAGGCCGCCGCCGCCGCGTTGCCCGCCTGGCAGGCCCAGGGGACACAGGCGCGCGCCGATCTGCTGGACCGGATCGCCGCGGCGATCGACACCCGCGCCGTCGAGATCGGCACGATGCTGGCCCGCGAAGAGGGCAAGATCCTGCCCGAGGCGATCGGCGAAACCCGCCGCGCGGCGCAGATCTTCCGCTTCTACGCCGGCGAGGCGCTGCGTATCCCGGGTGAGGCGCTGGCCTCGACCCGGCCCGGGGTCGAGGTGACGGTGACGCGCGAGCCTCTGGGCGTCGTCGCGGTCATCGCGCCCTGGAACTTCCCCATCGCCATCCCCGCGTGGAAGATCGCCCCGGCGCTGGCCTACGGCAACGCGGTGTTGTTCAAGCCCGCCGAACTGGTCCCGGGCACCGCGCATCTGCTGGCGCAGATCATCCACGATGCGGGTTGCCCGCCGGGGATCTTCGCCTTGCTGATGGGGCAGGGGGTGGACCTGGGGCCGGCGCTGATCGCGGATCCGCGCGTCGCGGGGCTCAGCTTTACCGGGTCGGTCGCCACCGGCCAGCGCATCGCCCGCGATGCGGCGGTGCGCATGCTGAAGATCCAGCTGGAAATGGGTGGCAAGAACCCGATGCTGGTGATGGATGACGCGGATTTGCCCACCGCCATCGCCGCCTGCCTCAACGGTGCGTTCTTTTCCACCGGCCAGCGGTGCACCGCGACCTCGCGCATCCTCGTGCAGCGCGGCATCCACGACGCCTTTGTCGAGGCGCTGGCCGCTCAGGCAATGGCGCTGCGCGTCGGCCCTGCGCTGGAGGCCTCCAGCCAGATCGGCCCGGTGGTCTCGGCCGCGCAGCTGGGCTCGAACCTGGCCTCTGTGCAACTGGCGCGGGATGAGGGCTGCGAGGTCTTGGGCGGCGAACGCCTGAACGGCCCCGAGGGCGGCTATTTTCAGCGCCCGGCGCTGTTTCTGAGCGCGCGAAACGGGATGCGCGTCGCGCAGGAGGAAATCTTTGGCCCCTGCGCCGCCGTGATCCCGTTCGACGACTTCGACGAGGGGCTGGCGCTGGCCAATGACAGCGCCTTTGGCCTGTCGGCGGGGATCTGCACCACCTCGCTGCGCCACGCCGGGGCCTTTCGTCGTGGCGCGCGGGCGGGGATGGTGATGGTCAACCTGCCGACCGCCGGGGTCGACCACCATGTGCCCTTTGGCGGCACCAAGGGGTCATCGCACGGATCGCGTGAGCAGGGGCGTCATGCGGTTGAGTTCTACACCACGGTCAAGACGACCTATGCCTTTGACGGCGCGGGGTAGGCCGGGCTTGCCGGGCCGCCTCAAGCCCCGCGAAAGACCGGGGCGCGTTTCTCGAAAAACGCCGTCATCCCTTCGCGTGCGTCAGCCGAGCGCGCCAGCGGTCCCTGTTCCTGCGCCTCGGCGGCGATGGCCGCGTCGAGCGACAATCCGTCCATCACCCGCATCAGCCGTTTCGCCGCCGCTGCGGCCAGCGGCGCACCCCGGGTGAGGCGAAGCGCCAGCGCGGCGGTTTCCGGCGCCAGCTCGGCCTCGGGGTGCGCCGCGTTGGCAAGGCCGCGCGCGACGGCCTCGTCCGCAGGGATCCTGCGACCTTCGAGGATCGTCTGCAGTGCGTGCCGCGGACCGAGCGCACGGTGCAATTGCCAGGTCGTCCCGCCATCGGGCACGAGGCCGATCGCGGCAAAGGCGAGATAGAGCGTGGCGGTCTCGGCAATGGTCATCAGATCGCAGACCAGCGCCAGGGCGGCGCCGATCCCGGCGGCCGAGCCATGCACCTGGGCGATCCACAGCTTGGGCGAGGCTGCGATGGCGGACAGCAGCGGCTGATATTCCCGCAAGATGAAGTCGGTGGTCGACTGTCCGCCCAGGTTCTCGGCCAGATCGGTGCCGGCGCAAAATCCCCGCCCGGCGCCGGACAGGATCACCACGCGCACCGCGTCATCCGCGTCGATCGTCGCGATGGCTGCGCGCATGGCGTCGCGGATCCCGGCGTTCAGGGCGTTGAAGGCCTGCGGGCGGTTCAGGGTCACGCGGGCCACAGGCCCGTCGATCTCGAGCAGCAGATCGCTCATCGGGGTCTCTTTCCTGGTTCGACCCCGCTGGCGTGCAGCGGGGCCCTGGTGTTGCGAAACGTCACGGCCGCGCAGACTGCTTCATGCCGCCTTGGCCCCGGCACCGCGCAGCCGGTCATAGACTGCGTCGGGCACCGCAAAGCGGTCACCGTATTTCTCGGCCAGATCGCGGGCTCGCGCGGCAAAGCGGTCGATGCCTTCGCCGCGGATGAACCGGATCGCGCCGCCGGTATGCGCCGGAAAGCCGATGGCAAAGATGCCGCCCAGATCGGCCTCGACCTCGGTGTTCAGCACCCCTTCGTCGAGGCAGCGCAGCGTCTCGATGGCCTGCCGGTACAGGAGCCGGTCGATGGCGTCCTGCAGAGGCACCTCGGCGTTGCCGCGCGCGAACTGCGCGAGGCCCGGCCACAGTGCGCGCGTGCCATCCGGGGCATAGTCATAGAACCCGCCGCCGTATTGCCGCCCGCCGCGCCCCATCGCGATCATCGGCTCGGTAACGGCGACGGTCGCGGTGTTGTGGGTGCCGAAATGCGACGCCACGCCCAGCCGTTCGTCCAGCGCCTCGTGGGTCTTGCGCACCTTCTGGCCGAGGATCAGCGAGACCTCGTCGAAGACCTGCAGTGGTCCCACCGGCATGCCAGCCAGCCAGGACGCCCGTTCGATGGCGGCCGGGGCCATGCCGTCGACCAGCAGCTGGCAGCCCTCGTCCATGAAGGTGCCGAACACGCGGCTGGTAAAGAACCCACGGCTGTCGTTCACGACGATGGGCATGTAGCCGATCTGCTGGACGTAGTCGTATGCCTTGCGCAGCGTTTCCTGGCTGGTCTTCTGGCCCAGAATGATCTCGACCACCTTCATCCGGTCGACGGGCGAGAAGAAATGCAGCCCGATGAAGCGGGTCGGGTCGGGGCAGGCCTCGGCCAGGATCGAGATCGGCAGGGTCGAGGTGTTCGACCCGTAGATTCCGGTGTCCGTCAGCATCGGCCAGGTCTCGGCGATGACGGTTTCCTTGAGGGCGATGTCCTCGAACACGGCCTCGATGACGATATCCACGCTGCCCGGTTCGGCATTGCGGTCGGTGGGGGTGATCTGCGCCAGCAGCGCATCGCGGGCGTCGGGATCCATCCGGCCGCGCTTGATGGCCTTGTCGCACAGCTTGACCGAATAGCCCTTGCCGCGTTCGGCGGCCGCAAGGCTCGTGTCCTTCAGCTGCGTCGGCAGCCCGGTCTTGGCATGGGCATAGGCGATGCCCGATCCCATCATCCCCGCGCCCAGCACCGCCGCCGATCCCGCCCGCCAGCGGTCGCCCGCCGGGCGCACCTGGCCGGATTTGATCGCCTGCATGCCAAAGAAGAAGGTCGAGATCGCGGCCTTGGCCTCTTTCGAGGCCATCAGGCCGATGAAGCGGCGGGTTTCCATGCGCAGCGCCGCGTCGAAATTCATCCGCATCGAGGTCACCGCGACATCGAGGATCTTTTCGGGCGCGGGCATCAGGCCGCGGGTCTTTTGATAGAGCATGGCCGGGGCCATCATCGCGGTCTGACGAATGCGCGGGTGCAGCGCATCGCCGCCGGGATAGCGGAATCCCTTTCTGTCCCAGGGCTGCACCGATTGGTCGGGGTTGGCCGCGATCCAGGCCTTGGCGGCGGGGATCAGGTCGTTGCGGTCGGGCACGACGGCGTCCACCAGCCCCATGTCGAGCGCCTCGGCCGGGCGGATCTGCTTGCCCTCCAGCAGCAGCGGCAGCGCCTTTTCCAGCCCGAGCAGGGTGGTCATGCGCACCACGCCGCCCGCGCCGGGCAACAGGCCCAGCGTCACTTCGGGCAGGCCGACCACGGCGCGCGGGTCATCGACGACGATCCGCCGATTGCAGGCGAGGCACAATTCATAGCCGCCGCCCAGCGCCGCGCCGTTGATCGCTGCGACCACCGGCACCGCCAGCCGTTCGAGCCGCCGATAGACCGCCTTGTTCGCCTCGATGAAGGCAAACGTCGCCTCGTCGACGGTCTCGGTGGCCAGCAGGTCGTTGAGGTCGCCGCCCGCGAAAAACGTGGATTTGGCCGAGGCAAAGACCACGCCGGTCAGGCCCTGTTCCGCCTCCAGCCGGTCGCAGATCGCGCGCATGCCGGGTTCGAAGCGGTCGTTCATGGTGTTGGCGGACTGGCCCTGCATGTCCATCGTCACCGTGACGATGCCGTCGGCGTCCTTGTCATAGAGAAAATCGTTCATTCCTGCCCCCTCCCTCAGAGTCGTTCGATGATCGAGGCGATGCCCATACCGCCGCCGACGCACATGCAGATCAGTGCGCGCTTCAGCTTGCGGCGTTCCAGCTCGTCCAGCATGGTCGACACCAGGCACCCGCCCGTCGCGCCCAGCGGGTGACCCATCGCGATGGCGCCGCCGACGACGTTGAGCTTCTCGTCCGGGACGTCCAGGTCCTTTTGCAGCCGCAGCCCGACGCTGGCAAAGGCCTCGTTGATCTCGACGAGGTCGATGTCGTCGATGGTCAGCCCGGCCTTGGCCAGCGCCTTTTTCGAGGCCGGGCCGGGGCCGGTCAGCATGATGGTCGGATCGGTCGAGGTCAGCGCGATCGACACCACCCGTCCGCGCGGCGTCAGGCCCAGATCGCGCCCGACCTGCGCGTTGCCGACCATGACCAGCGAGGCGCCGTCGACGATGCCGCTGGAATTGCCGGGCGTATGCACGTGGTTGATGCGTTCGACCTGCGGATAGCGGGCCAGCGCCACCGCGTCGAAACCCAGCGCGCCAGGCGCGGCAAAGCTGGGCTTCAACGAGCCCAGCGTCTGCATGTCGGTGTTGGGCTTGATGAAATCGTCCTTGGCCAGCACGACGAGACCGTTCTCGTCGCGCACCGGCACCACCGAGCGGTCGAACCAGCCCGAATCGCGGGCCTGTGCCGCGCGTTGCTGGCTGCGCAGGGCAAAGGCATCGACGTCGTCGCGGCTCCAGCCCTCGATGGTGGCGATCAGGTCGGCGCCGATCCCCTGCGGCACGAAATGCGTGTCCAGCGAGGTCTGCGGATCCTCGGCCAGGGGACCGCCGTCGGTGCCCATCGGCACGCGCGACAGGGATTCGTAGCCGCCCGCGCAGACCAGATCCTCCCAGCCCGAGGCGATCTTGGCGGCGGCGGTGTTGAAGGTGTCGAGGCCGCTGGCGCAATAGCGGTTCAGTTGCGCAGCGGCGACCTTTTCGTCCCAGCCGGCCATCTGCAGCGCGATCTTCGGCAGGTTCGAGCCCTGCTCCATCACCGGCGTCACGCAGCCCAGCATCAGGTCGTCAACGCGCGCGGTGTCGAGGTCGTGGCGTTCCTGCATCTCGCGCAGCAGCGTTGTCACCAGGTGGATCGGCTTCACCTCGTGCAGGGTTCCGTCCGCCTTGCCCTTGGACCTGGGTGTGCGGATCGCATCGTAGATATAGGCGGTCTCGGTCATTGGTTTTCCCTCCCGTTTCCCTGCCGTCAGGTTGCGCTGAACGCGGTCATCCGCTGCAGGGGTTCCAGTTCTCGTTGCACGATCTCGCGCGCTTCGTCGGTGGCGATGCCGACGCCGCGCAGGATGATTTCGGCGGCGTCGCCACCGGCCTGCCGCCAGGTGCGGTGTCCGTCCAGCACCAGCGTCATGGCGCCGAAGGTGCCGCCGCCGGCCGTCGCGGTGATCGAGGCGACTTGATCGCGGTGCACGGCAAAGCGCCCGCTGGCGATGCCGCGGCGCAGTTCCTGCGCCGGCATCTCGGCCCAGAAACTGCCGAGCTTTGGTTCCATCATCGCGTAGCGGGCCAGGAACTTGCCCCAGTGCGGTTCGTCATGGACGCGGCGCACCGTCAGGCGGATGACGGCGGCGATCTTTTCCGCCGGATCCGTCATCGCGGCGCAAGCCGCCAGCATCGAGGCGCGATATTCGTTCGATACGGTGTCGCAGACCGAGGCGAGCAGCTCGGACGGATCGGCCAGGTTGTTGTAGATCGTTCCGCGCGCCAGCCCGGCCTCGCGGGCGAGATCGCTGACGGCAATCGTCAACCCGCCGTTCTCGGCAAAGATCCGCATGGCGGATTGGTGGATGCGCAGGGTGGCCGGGTTCATCGTCTGGCAGCGTGAGAGAACATTGTTGACTGGAATTGAACACATGTGTTTAATCGTTGTCAACATCGTTCATTGCCGATCGGGAGAAAACGGCATGAATACCGGAAAATGCCCGTCCGCCTGGGGGCGGTGGGGAGGCGAAGAGACCGGCCAGCGGCCGCGACACGACGCCATCGACTGAAGCCATGACCGGCGGGCCCCGATGCGGGCCGCCCAGCCTTTGGGAGGGACCATGCTGAAACGACGCATCTATGACGACGAACACGAGATGTTCCGGCGCACCGTCCGCGCCTGGGCCGAGAAGGAGGTGTTTCCCTTTGCCGAGGACTGGCGCGAGGCCGGTTGTGTCAGTCGCGAGGTCTGGAAGAAGGCCGGCGACGAGGGCTTCCTGTGCATGTTCGCGGAGGAGAAATACGGCGGCCTCGGGCTGCAGGATTTCCGCTATGACATGATCCTGTGCGAAGAGATCGGCCCCTTTGAACCCGGCCTCTTCATCGGGCTGCACAACCGCGTCGTCGGACCGTATCTGCACAAGGTCGCGAGCGTCGAGCAGCGTGACCGGTTCATGCCTGGCGTGGTCTCGGGCGAGACGATCCTGGCCATCGCGATGACCGAGCCGGACACCGGGTCGGACCTTGCCGCGATCCGAACCCGGGCCGTCGATATGGGGGACCATTGGCTGCTGAATGGCACGAAGACCTTCATTTCCAACGGGATCCTCGCCGGTCTGGTGCTGGTCGCCGCGCGCACCAACCCCGAGGCCAGCCACGAGGTGGGGCTCTTCTGGGTCGAAGACGGCACGCCCGGCTTCACCCGCGGGCGCAACCTCAAGAAGGTCGGACTGGAAAGTCAGGACACGGCCGAGCTGTTCTTTGACAACGTCAAGGTGCCCAAGGCGAATGTGCTGGGCGACCCGCGCGGCGGGTTTCGCACGATGATGACCAATCTGGCCGAGGAACGGCTGATCGGATCGGTTGGCTTCATGGCGCGTGCGGAACACGCCTTCAAGATCACCCGGGACTTCATCCTGCAGCGCCGCGCCTTTGGCCGGCCCATCGGCACCTTTCAGAACTCGCGGTTCAAGATGGCGTCGATGCGCACGGAACTCGATGCCGGGTGGGCGCTGGTCGACCACTGCGTGCGCGAGCATCTGGAGGGGGTGTTGAGCGCCGAGATGGCCGCCGAGGTCAAGCTCTTCTCGTCGGAGGTCGAGGGCAGGGTGGTCGACGAATGCCTGCAACTGCATGGCGGGGCAGGGTATATGGACGAATACCAGATCAGCCGGCACTACCGCGATGCACGGATCAGCCGGATCTATGCCGGCACGTCGGAAATCATGCGCGAGATCATCGGCCGCGGTCTGGGACTGGATGAGCGGGCGCAGCGATAGCGGTGCGGTCAGGCGCCGGAGAGTTCCGAGCGCCACGGTGGATTGGCCCCGGCGCGGCTGACCGAGTGGGCGGCCGTTTCGGTCGCCAGGGACAGGGCCGCGGCGATGTGGTGGGGGGTGAGTGCACCGATGCCCGGCTTGGTCAGCAGGCCTTGATCCGCCAGGCTGGCCAGAATGCCGGCGTTGAAGGTATCGCCGGCGCCTACCGTGTCGACCACCGTCACCGCCCGGGCCTGTGCCGTCACCGTGCGACCGTCGGGCAGCAGGGCGGTTGCCCCGCGCGCGCCCTGCGTCAGCAGGACCAGTTTCGGACCGGCGGCGCGCAGAGTCTCCAGCTTGCGGGACGGGGCATCAGCGCCGGGAAACAGCCAGGCAAGGTCTTCCTCGGAGATCTTGATGATATCGGCCAGGGCAAACAGCCGCGTCAGCCGCGCGCGATACCGCTCCTCATCCTGGATGAACCCGGGGCGGATGTTGGGGTCCAGCATCACCATGCGCGCGGCGCTTTCGTGCGCGGCCAGCGCGACGTAAGCCTCGGCGCAGGGCTCGACTGCCAGGCTGATGCCGCCAAAGAACAGCGCCCCGCCATCGGCGGGCAGCCGCGGCATGTCCCCGGGTTGCAGCATCCGCCCGGCCGAGTTCTCGTCGAAGAATGCATAGCTGGCTTGCCCGTCGCTCAGCGTGACGAAGGCCAGTGTCGTGGGGCGCCCGACGCGGATGACCTGCGCGGTTTCGACCCGGCTGGTGGTCAGCGCCTCGGCCAGCTGGCGGCCGAACAGGTCGGTGGACAGCGCGGTCACCATCCCGACCGCCGCGCCCAGCCGTCCCAGCGCGATCGCGGTGTTGAACACCGCACCGCCAGGATGGGCGACGAACCCCGTGCCGCCGGAAACGGTGGGTTCGGGGATCATGTCGATCAGGGCTTCTCCGCAGCAATAGATCATCTGTGCTCGTCTCGGATCCTGTGATCCGCAAGGTTTACCGGGTTTCCCGCAGACCGGAAGAGGCCGCGCGGCGCCGTTGCGATCTGCGTCCGCCAATCGCAATAGGTCGAGGCCGTGCCGCCGGCGCGGGCGAACAGGCTGCGGGCGCAGGTAGATCGTATCGCCGTCGTGCAGCGAAACCTTGCCCCCAAACGCGCATGGACGGAGGCGTTATTTTGCGATTCTTCAGCAAAATAGATTGACCTATAAAATAACCTCGCTAGGTTGCGCTGGTCAAGTTAGAGGAGACGCCCGTGACCGACGGCAAACCGTTTCGCAAAGACCCGCTGCGGCTGATCGGCAGCCGCGATGCGCAGACCGGGCAGGTCTATTTCCCGCCGCGCCCGCTGGCCGTCGACGGCAGCCTGCGCGCCACCGAAGAGATCGAGCTGTCGCCACAAGGCACGCTCTACAGCTGGACCCGGTTTGCCGGGGCTTTCTATGGCCAGATCGACCTGCCCGAGGGCGTGCGGATCCAGTGCATCATTGAAGACGAAGCCCCCGAGATCGGCGCCGCCTACAAGGTGGTGACGGTGACCGAGCCCTCGGGTGACGAAACCTGGAGGTTCGCCCGTGTCTGAGATTTTCGTTGTCGGCGGCGGCTGCGTGCCGGTCGGAAAATACCCGCTGGGGTCGGGCCGCGAGCTGGCGCGCCGGGCGGGAGAGGCGGCACTGCGCGATGTTGGCGCGACGTTCCGCGACGTGGATGCGATGTATGCAGGCGTTGCCATGCCGACCTCACCGCAGGCGGTGCTGGCGGCCAAGGATCTGGGCCTGACGGGGCTGACGGTGATCCAGGTCATCAACGCCTCGGCCAGCGGTCTGGCGGCGGTGCACGAGGCGATGAACGCGATCCTGGCGGGCCGGGCCGAGGTGGTGCTGGTCAGTTCCTGGGACGTGCCAACGACCAAGGAAGACCCGATCAAGTCGATGGGCTTCCTGCCACCGCCGGCGCTGTTCGGCATGTGGGCGCAACGCCGGATGCACGAGGTCGGCACCAAGCCCGAGCATTTTGCGATGGTTGCGGCCAAGAACTGGAACAACGCCCGCGCCATTCCCCATGCCGCGCGCCGTGCCGATCACGTCGTCACGCCCGAGGAAGTGCTGGCCGCGCCGATGGTCGCCGCACCGATGACGGCGATGATGTGCACGCCCTGGGTCTATGGCGCGGCGGCGATCGTGCTGGCCTCGCGCGAGGGGTTGAAACGTCTGCCCGGTGCGCGCTGGCCGCTGTCGCGGATCGACACCAGCGAGGCCCGGTCCGAGATCTATTCCGGCCCCGATCACGTCATCGAAAGCCAGGTGGTCGGACCGCCCGAAATCAGCCAGCGCACCGTTGCCGCGGCGCTCGATGGTGCGGGGTATGGCCCCAAGGATGTCGATGTCGTGCAGGTGCATGACGCCTTTGCCATCGAGGAACTGGTTTACGCCGAACTCTTCGGCTATTCGCAGCCCGGCGAGACCGAGCGGCTGATCGAACAGGGCGCCTTTGGCCCCGGCTCGAAAGAGCGGTTTGGCTTGCCCGAATTCTCGACCGATGGCGGGCTGATTGGCCGCGGGCATCCGGGCGGCCCCACCGGCGTGTTCCAGCATATCGAGACGCTGCGCCGGTTCCGCGAACATGGCGACCGTGTGGGGCTGTGCCAGCTTCTGGGCGCGGGCTCGACCTGTATCGCGCAGGTTGCGACGCGGGTTGACAGGTGATCCAAACCCCTTGAGGGAATAGAAAAACGGCCCGGCATCGCTGCCGGGCCGTTTCCTGTTGTCTGGGCTCAGATCGCGTGGAACCGGGCGCCCGTCGCGGCCATCGCCTTGAGGTTGGCGGGCACCGAGAAACGCGCACCGTTCCTGGCCTCCAGGGCCTCGCATTCCGCGACGAAGCGCGCCGCGCCCAGCGTGTCCACATAGGACAGAACCCCGCCCGAACCCTTGGGGAACATCCAGCCCAGGACCGAGGCGACATCCGCGTCGGTGGCGCTGGCGACGATGCCTTCCTCGAGCGCGCGGGCGCTTTCCAGGGCCTGCGGATGCATCAGGCGCTGGGTCACCACTGCCTGGATGGGCTCGTCGGATTCGGCCGGGAAGAGATCCGCAAACCCGGGCCAGGGCTGTGCGCGGCCGTTTTCGTCATAGTCATAGATCCCGGCCCCGCCGCGCCGCCCGGTGCGCCCGGCGGCGACCAGTCTCTTCAGGGCTTCCAGCGAGCGATGCCCCTGGATGCTGGTGCGTTCCGCGTCGCTGTAGGCGCTGGTCAGGATGTCGATCAGCAGTTCCAGCCCGGTCATGTCAGCCATCGCGCAGGGGCCGATGACCATGCCGAACTCCATCGCTGCCTTGTCGATCAGCTGCGGCGGCACCCCCTCGGCCAGCATGGTCAGGGCCTCGCCGGTATAGGAGGCGACGACGCGCGAGGTGTAGAAGCCGAGCCCGTCGTTCACCGTGACCGGTGTCTTGCGCATCCGTTTCAGCAGGTCGAGCATCCGCGCCAGAGTGGCCTCGGTGGTGGCCTTGCCGCGGATCACCTCGACCAGCGGCATCCGTTCGACCGGGCCGAAGAAATGGGTGCCCAGGAAATCCTCAGGGCGGGCGCAATAGCCTGCCAGACGGGTGATCGGCAGGGTCGAGGTGTTCGAGCCGATCGGTGCACCCGGGCGCATCGCCGCTGAGAGCTTGCCCAGCACATCGGCCTTGACCGTTTCAACCTCGATCACCGCCTCGATGGCGGCATCGACGTCGCCCAGGCCGTCATAGCCCACCTGCGGACGGATCCGCGCCAGGATCGCGTCGCGTTTCTCGGGGCTCATGCGGCCGGCCTTGACCTGCCGGTCGCCGGTGGCGCGGATCGCAGTCATGCCACGGTCCAGCGCCGCCTCGTTCACCTCGATCAGCACGACCTCGAGCCCCGACATCGCCGCGGTGAAGGCAATGCCGCCGCCCATCGTCCCGCCGCCGACCACGGCGATCGAGGCCAGCGCATAGGGCGGCTCGCCCGCAGGGCGCGAGCGGATCGCCTTGGCGTCGTTGATCGCAAAGAACATGGTGCGGATGCGGTTCTTGGCGGCGGGGGTGACGGCGAGGTTCACGAAGGTCTCGGTTTCCAGCGCCATCGCTGCGTCGAAGGGCAGGGTCAGGCCTTTGCGCACGGTGTCGAGGATGCGCAGTTCCGCCACGTCGAAGGCCCCGGCACGGCGGGCGGCCTTCTTGTCGGCGGCGGCCAGCAGGGCCAGCTCGGCCTCGCTCAGCACCCGGGCGCCCTGCGTCGCGTCGGCGTCCCAGGGCTGCACCGGCTTGGTCACCCGGGCCAGCGCCACGGCGGTCTCGACCAGTGCGGCGCGTTCGACCACGTCGGTCACCAGCCCCAGTTCCTGCGCCCTGGCGGCGGGGATCGGCTTGCCATCGGTCAGCATCGGCAGCGCGTCTTCCAGACCGATCAGGCGGGGCAGGCGCTGGGTGCCGCCGGCGCCGGGCATCAGGCCCAGGCCGACCTCGGGCAGGCCCAGCAGGGCGGTGGTGTCGGCGACGCGCGCATGGCAGGCCAGAGCGATTTCCAGCCCGCCGCCCATCGTCGCGCCGTTCACCGCAGCGACGACCGGCTTGCCGCCGGTCTCAATGGCGCGCTTGATCTGCAACATGCCGGCGATCAGGGCGAGCGCCTGCTTCGGTTCGGTCACCTGCAGCAACTCGCGCAGGTCGCCCCCCGCGATGAACCCGGCCTTGGCCGAGGCCAGCACGATGCCCGACACGGCCGCGTCGTCCAGCGCCGCGCGAACGGCGGCGATGAATTCAGCCACCGCGTCCCGGTTGGCCGCGTTCACCGGCGAGCCGGGCTGATCCCAGGTCAGGACGGCGATGCCGTCGCGGTCGTCGCGCGAGATGATGGTCATGTGAAATCCTTTCTGTGCGGACGCGGGGACAGACCCGCCCCGATCCCGAGACTGCGGATTAATTTATAGAGTTATTCAATTGCTCGATCAAGCTGATCTTCGTATCTCGTTACCCCCGATCGGACGGGGTCAGGTGGGGGACAGCAATCCGCGGAACAGGATGTCCATGATCGCGTCGGACAACTCGTCGACGCGGTCCGGTCCGGTCACGTCGACGCCATAGATCTGGTCAATCAACGCATCGCAGGCGAAGATGAAGGACGAGGCATTCACGATGATGTTGGCCACCGCATAAAGCGGGATATCGCGGATCAGCCCCTGGTCGATGCCGGCGCGGATGGCCTCGTCAAACTCGGCATAGGCGCGTTTCAGGAAGTGTTCGACCAGCCAGCTCAGCCGATCGCTGCGCGCCAAGCTCTCGTGCATCATAATGCGCGCAAGCGTCGGGTCGCTGCTGCTCATGGTGATGAAGCGGCGGGTGATCACCTTCAGGCGCTCAACCGGGCCAAGATCCTTCAATTCCCCCATATTCACCGGAAAACGCGCCCCGAGATCGCGCATCAGCAGGGTCATCGCGGCCTTCCACAGTTGCTCCTTCGAGCCGAAGTGATAGTGCACCAGCGGCTGCGACAGACCCGCCGCGCGGGCTACCTCGCCGGTCGATACGGCGTCATAGCCGTGCTGCGAGAACACCTGGATCGCTACCTTTTCCAGGCGGCTGCGCGGGTCTTCCTGCAGGCTGCTGTCCGAGGCGCGCGGGCGCCCGGGGCGGCGCTGCGGCTTGCCGGTCTTCTTGCGTTTTGCGCTGGTTTCCTGGTTCGGCACCGCCTGTCGCTTCCCTTGGGATCGCCTGCCGGACGGGGGCAGGTGCCGGGCATGTTACCGACCTCGGGCGGTCGCAACAAGCGAAGCGGCGGCAATTTCCCCCGGGAAACAGGGAAAATTATTGAATTCATATATTTTGTGAATGATTCTATTTGCGGGATGGGCTGTCCGGAGCGACCGCGGGCCTCGACAGGGCTTGCCCGGCGCCGGTCGATCCGGCGCGGGGAGCGGGATCAGCGGTTGTGCAGGCAGCCGAGGACGGTGACGGCAACGAAGGCCCCGGTCAGGCCGGCGACCTGGCCGCGCGGCGGGGCGTGTTCTAGATAGGCCTTCCAGAAAACGCCAGAAAACGATCGTCAGCAGAACTGTCTGTGCCACTGCCGGTGCGGGCGATCCGCCGCGGCGCGGGAAACGTTGAGCCGCCGATCTGATTCGGAGAAGCGGGAGAATGGAAGGGTTTGGGGGGATTGCGTGTTTTCAGGCGCGCTGGCCGCGGTGGTTGCGCTGCCGGGTTCGCGCCAACCCGGATCCCCGCGTGCCCGCAGGACGTCGTCCGGCGGCACGGGCGCAGGGTTTGCCCCGGGCACGCGGGTTGTTGCGTGACCTGGCCAGAAGATGTGGAAAAGGGGGAGTCTGGAGCGGGTAGCGGGAATCGAACCCGCGCGTTCAGCTTGGGAAGCTGACAGGCTACCATTACATCATACCCGCCGCTGGCTGCCGATCTATCGGTGCCGCCGCGGCCCGTCAAGGGGCCGCGTCACCACCTGATCGGTCCGGGGTCAGAACGGGATTTCGTCGTCCATGTCCGACGGACCGCCGCCAAAGCCACCGCCACCGCCACCGCCCGAGCGGCCACCGCCATAGCCGCCCGACGCGCCGCCGCGACCGCCGCCGTAGTCGCCGCCACCGCCCATCGGGTCGTTGCCGTAGCTGCCACCGCCGCCGCCGCCTTCGCCGCGCCCGTCAAGCAACGTCATCTCGCCGCGATAGGGGCGCAGGACGATTTCGGTCGAATAGCGGTCCTGACCGGACTGGTCCTGCCATTTGCGGGTTTCCAGCTGGCCCTCGATATAGACCTTCGAGCCCTTGCGCAGATACTGTTCGGCGATCTTGGCCAGCGGCTCCGAGAAGATCGCGACCGAATGCCATTCGGTTTTTTCGCGACGCTCGCCCGAGTTGCGGTCGCGCCAGGTTTCCGAGGTCGCGATGCGCAGGTTGACCACCTTGCCGCCGTTTTGAAAGCTGCGGACCTCAGGGTCGCGGCCCAGATTGCCGACCAGAATGACCTTGTTGACCGAACCCGCCATGTGCGTTCCCCCGTTCCGAATCTGTTGCGGTGCAGGGTTACACGACCAGCTCGGGGTTTGGAATTGGTTAACGTCGGCGGCGGGGTGCCGAGGGGTCGCGCGGTGGCCTTGGCGCGGGAGGCGAAGAGGCGTATACTCCGCGCCGCTTGGGGATAGTGGGGGTGCGCCATGAGGGCTGCACTGATTGCGGGTGTCGTGCTGTTGTGCGGATCGGCCGGGGCCGAGGCCAGTGGATTGCGGCTGGGGTCCGGGGCGCCGTCGCGGGCGGATACGTTCCGCAGCCAGACCCGCCTGATGGACCAGCGCCTGTCCCGCCAGTATTCGGCCTCGTCTGCGGATGGGGCGGCGCCGGCGGTGACCTATACCGGGCGCTACAGCGGCGAATACCTGGTGGTGGCTCGGGCTGCGGCGCAACGCCACGGGGTGCCGGAGGAGTTGTTCCTGCGTCTCGTCCATCAGGAAAGCCGCTGGAACCCGAATGCGGTCTCGCCGGCCGGGGCGCGGGGGCTTGCGCAGCTGATGCCGGAAACGGCGTCGCGGCTGGGGGTCAACCCGGACGATCCGGCGCAGAACCTGGAGGGCGGCGCGCGCTATCTGCGGATGATGTATGACCGCTTTGGCAGCTGGCGTCTGGCGCTGGCCGCCTATAACGCGGGGCCGGGCGCGGTCGAGCAGCACGGCGGGGTGCCGCCCTTTGCCGAGACCACCGATTATGTGCGGATCATTCTGGGCGCAGGCTGAGATCCGGGCTGTCGTGCAAGGGCCGGGGGCTCTTTGGGCTGCTCGTCGCGCGGGGCGGCTGATGTCAGAGGGGGGCGCTGCCCCCCGCTGCGCTCCCCCCGGGATATTTCAGACGCAAAGATGCACGAGGGTCGGCGGGTTGCGGCGGCGGCTCAGGCGCGGGGCACCACCGGCCCTGCGGGTTTCTTGCGGAAGGCCGAGGGGGTGAGGCCTTCGTTCTTCTGGAAGGCGCGGGTGAAATAGCCCGGCGAATTGAAGCCCAGGGCCTCGGCCACGTCCTTGATCGGCAGCCGGGTCTCGGTCAAGAGGCGGCGGGCCTCGAAGAGGAGCCGGTCCTCGAGCAGCTGATGGGCGCCCTTGCCGCAGGTGGTCCGGCAGGCGCGGGTCAGATGGGTGGGGGTGATGCCGAGGGCTTCGGCATAGTCGGCCACCGCCCGGTTCGAGCGGAAGTCGCGTTCAAGCAGCGCGGCATAGCGCGCGACCAGCCGCTGGGCCGCGACGGGGCGGGTCATCAGCGGTTCGAAATTGCGTTCGCGTTCCACCTGGCGGTCGATCCAGACCCCGAGCAGCCCGAGATGATGCTGGGCGGCGGTGCGCGACCCTGAGCGCGCGCTTTCGAGTTCGCGCTGGATCGCCTCGAGGATGCCGATCAGTTCCTTTTGCGAGATCGGGTCGCGCGGGCGCAGGTAATGCGGGGTGGTCGGCAGGGTCAGCCCGTGCGCGCGGCCGAAGAACACGACGGTGCCCTGCACCCGGGGGGCGATCTCGAACCCGTGCATGACGCCGGGCGGGATGAAGATGGCGTTGTTCGGGCCATAGCCGCGCGTCGTGCCGGCGACGGTGACCCGCCCCTGGCCCTGAGTGAACCACAAGAGCACCGGTTCGCGCAGCGAGCGCATCGCCTCGACGCGCCAGCGGCCGCCGGCGGCGAGGCGGGAAATCGGGGTGAGGCGCAGGGTCGAGGGCGTCTCGGGGATGATCGTCATGGTCTTGGTCTTGTCCGTGGCAGCGGAAGACCCCCAGCCTAGGGAACCCTTCGGGCACAACCCAAGGGAAATCGCGCGGGCAGGGCTCGCGGCTTCGTGATTCGGCGCGGGCGTTGCAGAAAGGTGACTCAGGCGGGGCCGGGCAGGTCAGGGCAGCGCGACGGGCTGCCAGGCTTTCATGCGGCTGCGAAACCAGCTGCGCTGGCGCTTGGCGTATTGTCGGGTGGCCAATGTTGCGGTTTCCCGCGCCTCGTCCAACGAGATCTGGCCCTGAAGATGGGCGATCAGTTCGGGCGCGCCGATCGCGCGGGTCCACAGCGGTGCGGTGGCGGTGCCGGCATCGACGGGCCAGTGGGGCAGGGCGGCGCGCGCCTCGTCGAGGGCGCCCTCGTCGAGCATCTGCGCGAATCGCCGGGCGATTCGGGCGTTCAGCCAGTCGCGGTCGGGGACCAGCACCAGCGCCGTTGCCGCGGCAAGCGGCAGCAGCGGCGCGCCGGTTTCGTCCTGCCAGGCCGCCAGCGGTTTGCCGGTTGCGCGCAGCACCTCCCAGGCGCGCTGCACGCGCATCGGGTTTTGGCGGTCGATCCGGGCGGCGGTGACCGGGTCCAGCCCCGCCAGCAGGGCCTCGAGGCCCCGGCGGCGCAGGAGCGCATCGGCCTCGGCGCGGATCTCGGGCGGGGTCGGGGGGATGTCGGCCAGCCCCTCGGTCAGCGCGCTCAGATAGAGGCCGGTGCCACCGACGATCACCGGATTGGGCGTTTCCGCCAGGATGGCGCCCAGCTCGCGCAGCCAGTGGCCCACGGAATAGTCCTGGTCGCGGGGCACATGCCCATAGAGCCGGTGCGGCGCGCGGGCCTCGTCCTCTGCCGGGGGGCGGGCGGTCAGCACCCGCCAGGCCGCGTGCACCTGCAGCGCGTCGGCATTGACGATCTCGCGGCCTTGCGCCTCGGCGATGTGCAGCGCCAGCGCCGACTTGCCACTGGCGGTCGGTCCGGCGATCAGCACCGGGCGGTCGGGGGCGGGCAGGGTGTCGGGCAGGGGCATGCGGGGGAATCGCTGGCGACGGTGTGTTAGGCGTTGAACCCGTGCCGGTTTTCCGACATTTTGCCCGCGATTGAAACCACCCCCGATTGCCCCTGGTGCGCGCCCGCGTCGGCTGCGCCCGCACGCGGCAAGGAAAGGCCTCGATGAGCGATCAGATCCCCGCCACCCACCGCCGCGTCATGCTGAAGATCTCGGGCGAGGCCCTGATGGGCGACCAGGGGTTCGGCCTGCACCCGCCGACCGTCCAGCGCATCGCGCAGGAGGTCAAGTCGGTGCATGACCTGGGCGTCGAGATCTGCATGGTGATCGGCGGCGGCAACATCTTCCGCGGGCTCTCGGGCTCGGCCCAGGGGATGGAGCGGACGACGGCGGATTACATGGGGATGCTGGCGACAGTGATGAATGCGCTGGCGATGCAGTCGGCGCTGGAAGCGGTGGGGATCTTTACCCGGGTGATCTCGGCAATCCCGATGGATCAGGTCTGCGAACCCTACATCCGCCGCCGCGCGGTGCGCCATCTGGAGAAAAAGCGCGTCTGCATCTTCGCGGCGGGCACCGGCAACCCCTATTTCACCACCGACACGGCGGCGACGCTGCGGGCCAGCGAGATGGGCTGCGAGGCGGTGTTCAAGGGGACCAAGGTCGACGGGGTCTATGACAAGGATCCGAAGAAATTCCCCGACGCCAAGCGGTATGACACGGTCAGCTACGACGAGGCGCTGGAGAAGAACCTCGGGGTGATGGACGCAACCGCGATCGCGCTCGCACGCGACAACAAGCTGCCGATCATCGTCTTTTCGCTCGATGCGCCGGGCGGCTTCCGCTCGATCCTCGCGGGCGAGGGCACTTATACCCGCGTCGAGGGCTGAGGCCCGGTGGGGGCGTGCCTCGGGGGCATCGAGCCCCCTCGGCCCGCGCGGGGCCAGCCCCGCACCCCGCCAAGGGGGTTTTCCACCCCCTTGGATCCCCCGAGGATATTTAAGACGCAAAGATGAAGCGAGGTGGGCCCATCTTTGCGTCTCAAATATCCTGGGGGTGAGCCCGCAGGGCGAGGGGGCAAAGCCCCCTAGGCTCGCGAAGCGAGCCCGGCCCAAACGGCGGAGCGGATCTTTGATCCGTGACAGAGTGCGGGAGTGCCCCCCGCCGTTCTGTGCGCCGATTTGACCGGTGCCGCTCTATACATGCCCGGCGGGGTGGACTATTACCATCGCCAAGGAGTTGTGACCAACAAGGAAGACCTCGCCAGCATGTCCGATGACATCGAAATCGATATCGACGATCTCTCGCGCCGCATGGACGGTGCGCTTGCCGCCCTGCGGACGGAATTCGCCAGCCTGCGCACCGGGCGTGCCTCGGCGTCGATGCTCGAGCCGATCCACGTCGACGCTTACGGCCAGGTGACGCCGATCAACCAGCTGGGCACCGTCAACGTGCCCGAGCCGCGCATGGTGACCATCAACGTCTGGGACAAGTCGATGGTCGGCAAGGTGGAGAAGGCGATCCGCGAATCCGGTCTGGGCATCAATCCGCAGCTGAACGGCACGATCATCATGCTGCCGATCCCCGAACTGAACGAGGAGCGTCGCCGCGAACTGACCCGCGTCGCCGCGCAATATGCCGAGCACGCGCGGGTGGCCGTGCGCAACGTGCGTCGCGACGGCATGGACCAGATCAAGAAGGCCAAGGGCCAGGGCATGTCCGAGGACGACCAGAAATTCTGGGAATCCGAGGTTCAGGATCTCACCGACAAGCATACCGCGCTGGTCGACAAGGCCCTGGAGACCAAGCAGCAGGAAATCATGCAGGTCTGACGGCCTGTTCGGGTTTGTGGCGTCTCTCTCGACCGGAGTTTTTATGGCCAGCACGCCAGACACGCCCCGCCATGTGGCGATCATCATGGACGGCAACGGCCGCTGGGCCACGTCGAAGGGCTGGCCCCGGCTGGTCGGTCATCGGAAAGGCGCCGAGCGGGTCAAGGAGATCGTCCGCGCGGCGCCCGATCAGGGCATCGAGTGGCTGACGATCTATGCCTTCTCGACCGAGAACTGGAAACGTTCGACCGAGGAAGTGCTGGGCCTGATGGGGCTTTTTGCGCGCTACATCCAGCGCGAGGCCGAGGGGCTGTCGGCCGAGGGCGTGCGGATGCGTTTCATCGGCAACCGCAAGCGGCTCGATCCCAAGCTGCAGGATCTGATGGCCTGGATCGAAGAGCGCACCAGCGCCAACACCCGGCTGAACCTGACGGTGGCGATCAATTACGGCGGTCGGGACGAGCTGGTCCGGGCCGCCCGGGCGCTGGCGCGCAAGGTCGCGGACGGGGCGCTGGATCCCGAGGCCGTCGACGAGGCGGCGCTGGACCGGGCGCTTGACACCGCGGATATCCCCGACCCCGATCTGGTGATCCGCACCTCGGGCGAGACGCGGGTGTCGAATTTCCTGCTCTGGCAGGCGGCCTATGCCGAGTTCGAATTCACCCCGGTGTTGTGGCCGGATTTCACGCCCGAGGTTCTGGCCGAGATCCTCAGCCGTTACGGCAACCGCGAGCGCCGGTTCGGCGGGGTCGTGTCGTGAGCTCTGCCAGTTTCACCGACCTGCGCGCCCGGGTGATCTCGGCGGCGGTGATGGCGGTGGTGGGCCTGGGGGCGATCTGGGCGGGGGGCTATGTCTTTGCCGCCCTGGCCGTGGTGCTGGCCGGGTTGATGGGCTGGGAACTGCACAAGATGATGGAGCCGGGCGCCGCCGACGGCCGCGCCGAGGGCACCGGGATGAGCGCGGCGATCCTTGTCGCGGTGTTCAGTTTTACCTTGGGCGGCTGGATGTCGCTGGTCGGGCTGCTGGCCGGCGCGGTGGTTCTGGCCCTGCGGATGCCGCGCGACAGGTTGGTCTTTGGCGCCTACATGGCGCTGATCCTGCTGGCGGCGCATGGCTTGATCGGGCTGCGCGACGGGTTCGGACTGGGCTTCGTGCTGTGGCTGATCGGTGTGGTGATTGCCTCGGACGTGGCGGGGTATTTCGCGGGCCGCATCCTGGGCGGGCCGAAATTCTGGCCGCGTGTCAGCCCGAAAAAGACCTGGTCCGGCACCGTGGCGGGCTGGCTGCTGGCCGCGCTGGTCGGCTGGATCTTCATGCAGGCAACGGGGCTGGGGCCGGTGGTGATCCTGCTGTCGGCGCTGCTGTCCTTTGCCGGGCAGATGGGGGACATCGCCGAAAGCGCGATCAAGCGCCACATGGGTGTCAAGGACAGCTCCAACCTGATCCCCGGGCATGGCGGGGTGCTGGACCGGTTCGACGCGATGATCGCGGTGGCGGCGCTGGCCTATCTGCTGGCGTTGAGCGGTTTCTTCACGGTGGCGGTGGGCTGATGCGCCGGGTTTCGGTCTTTGGCGCGACCGGCTCGGTGGGCGAAAGCACGCTGGACCTGTTGTCGCGGCGCAATGACATCGCGGTTGCGGTGCTGACCGGCGGGCGCAACATCGCGCGGCTGGCCGAGGCGGCGATGCAGCACCAGGCCGAGGTGGCGGTGACCGCCTATGAGGAGTGTTACGCGCCGCTCAAGGATCTGCTGGCCGGCACCGGGATCGAGGTGGCGGCCGGCCCCGGCGCGGTGGCCGAGGCCGGGCTCAGGCCCGCGGACTGGGTGATGTCGGCGATCGTTGGCGCGGCGGGGCTGGCACCGGGGTTCGCGGCGCTCAGCCAGGGCACCACGGTGGCGTTGGCCAACAAGGAATCGCTGGTTACCGCCGGCCCGCTGCTGATGGCCGAGGCGCGCGCGCATGGCGCGACGATCCTGCCCGTCGACAGCGAGCATTCGGCGGTGTTCCAGGCCCTGGCCGGCGAGAATATCGCCGCGGTCGAGACCGTGACCCTGACCGCCTCGGGCGGGGGGCTGCGCGACTGGCCGCTGGAGAAACTGGCGCAGGCCACGCCCGAAGATGCGGGCAAGCACCCCAACTGGGACATGGGTCAGCGGATCACCATCGATTCGGCGTCGATGTTCAACAAGGCGATGGAGGTGATCGAGGCGCACGAGTTCTTCGGCCTCGCCCCCAGCCAGATCGCCGTGCTGATCCATCCGCAATCGGTCGTGCATGCGCTGGTGGCGTTCCAGGACGGTGCGGTGATGGGCCATCTGGGGGCGCCCGACATGCGCCATCCGATCGGCTATGCGCTGAACTGGCCGCACCGTTCGGCGCTGCCGGTGGCGCGGCTGGATCTGGCGCGGATCGGCCGGCTGGAGTTCGCGGACCCGGATCTGGTCCGCTATCCGGCGCTGGGGCTGGCGCAGGCGGTGATGCGGCGGGGCGGGGCCTCGGGGGCGGTGTTCAACGCCGCGAAAGAAATCGCTCTCGACCATTTTATTGCCAGAAACATCGGGTTTCTGGACATGGCGCCGCTGGTCGAGCAAACGCTGGACCGGTTCGATGCCGCTGTGGGGCTGGACCGTGCGCCGGGCTCGCTGGCCGATGTGCTGGCCGTCGACGCCGAGGCGCGGCGGATTGCCACACAGGTGGCGGGCGGGCTGCGCCGCACTATGTCCTGAGCGCGGACAACTGGAACGAGGAAATCACGCGATGGGCCTTCTGCCTGAATTCGGCAACCTGTTCTTCACGCTCGGCGCGTTCATCGTGGCGTTGTCGATCATCGTGACGGTGCACGAATACGGGCACTACATCGTCGGCCGCTGGTCGGGCATCAAGGCCGAGGTGTTCTCGATCGGCTTCGGTCCGGTGCTGATCAGCCGCGTCGACAAGCGGGGCACCCGCTGGCAGATCGCGGCGCTGCCCTTTGGCGGCTATGTGAAATTCCTGGGCGACGCCAACGCGGCCTCGTCTGCCGCCGATGACGCGGTGATGTCGCATCTGTCGGACGACCAGCGCCGGCACACCATGCACGGTGCGCCGCTCTGGGCGCGGGCGGCGACGATCTTTGCCGGGCCGGCGTTCAACTTCCTCTTTTCGATCGTGGTCTTTGCCGGGTTCCTGACCTGGCAGGGCCTGCCCGAGGATACGGCGGTGGTTGGCGATATCTATCCGCTGCCCGTGATCAACGAGCTGCAGCCGGGCGACCGGATCACCGCCATCGACGGTCAGCCGGTTGCGGATCTGGCGGGGTATTACCGGCTGGCCGACAGCGTCGCACCGGCCGAAACCGTGACCTATACGGTCGAGCGCGACGGCCGGACGCTGGATCTGGCCGGTCCGCACCCGATGCCGGCGCGTGCGGCGGGGATCGCGCTGAATTCGGCGGCGCGCGACGCGGGGCTGGAGACGGGCGACGTGGTGCTGTCGGTGAACGGCACGCCGGTGCACGCCTTCAAGGAGCTGCCGCCGATGGTCGCGGATGCCGGAGGCGAGCCGGTGGCGCTGGAAATCTGGCGCAACGGCACCGAGATGGACCTGACGCTGACGCCGCGCCGCACCGATCTTCCGACCGCCGATGGCGGCTTCGAGACACGCTGGCTGATTGGCCTGACCTCGGGCACCTTCTTCGAGCATCCGCGCCGGGCGGTGTCGCCGATCGAATCGGTGCCGATGGCGGTGGCCGAGATCGGCTCGATCGTGCAGAACTCGATATCCGGCCTCTATCACATGGTGACCGGCGCGATCAGCACCTGCAACCTGTCGGGGCCGGTGGGGATCGCGACGACCTCGGGGGCGATGGCCTCGGACGGGCTGGACAGTTTCATCTGGTTCATCGCCGTGCTGTCGACGGCGGTGGGGCTTCTGAATCTCTTTCCGATTCCAATCCTCGATGGTGGCCACCTGGTGTTCCACGCCTTCGAGGCCCTAGCCGGCCGGCCGCCGTCCGAGCGCGTGCTCAACGTTCTGATGACCGCGGGGCTGGTGCTGCTGGGCGCATTGATGCTGTTCGCACTGGCCAACGACCTGCTCTGCTGACCCGCCGCGTCACCGGGATTCCCCGCAGACGCCCCATTGGCGCCACATTCGCCGCCGATACCGGACCTGTCCTGTTCGGATCGGAGCGACGCCATGCATTATGTCCTGCCTGCTGCCCGCGGCCTTCGCCAGCTCTACGCGCTGTCGTCCGACCGGCTGTGGTTCACCGTCGCGGTGCTGGTTTCGCTGCTGGTGGCCACCGAACTGGCGGACGTGCTGATGGCCAACCAGATCCCGGTGATCGACGGCGGCTTCGGTCTGTGATCCCCCGTGACGCGCGTTCCGGGCCCCGGTTCACGGGCGGTCCGGTGCACCGAATCCCCACACCGGCTGTAAAGTGCCTCTAACCTGACGCGATGCTTTGACATTCCGGCCCCGGCTCGCTACTCAGAGGAAAACAAACAGCGGTAAACACGGGGCTTGGGAATGCGCGTCTCTAACGTGGACTTTGTTGCGCGCGCCAGCTTGCGGGTCATGCGCCCGCTGCGGGGAACAGCAGCAATTCTTCTTTTGTCGTCAATGGTTTCGGTGGGCAGTGCCGGGGCCGTTCTGGCGCAGACTTTTCGGTTTGCGACGATCGACGTTCAGGGCAACGAACTGATCGACGACGATACGATCGCCGGATTCGCAAGAATCGTTCGCAACCGCAGCATGAGCGCGGCGGACATGAACGCCGCCTACCAGCGTGTTGCCGCGACCGGTTTCTTCCGCTCGGTCGATTTCGAGCCGCAGGGCAACCGTCTGGTCATCCGGGTTCAGGAATATCCGCTGATCAACCGCATCAGCATCGAGGGTAACCGCCGGCTGGACGACGACGAACTCTCGGCGCTGCTGCAGTCGCGTCCTGGCGGGGTCTATTCGCCTTCGCAGGCCGAGGCAGACGCCAACGCGATGGCCGAGGCCTATGCCCAGCGTGGCCGTCTGGCTGCGCGAATCGAACCGCGTCTGATCGAACGGGCCGGCGGCCGCGTCGATCTGGTGTTCGAGGTTGCCGAAGGGCAGGTTGCCGAGGTCGAGCGGGTGTCCTTTGTCGGCAACCGCACCTTCTCGGAACGGCATCTGCGCGGGGTGATCGACACTTCGCAGGCGGGACGGTTGAGCACGCTGTTCCGCTCGGACAACTATAACGCCGAACGCATCGCCCGCGACCGCCAGGCGCTGCAGGACTATTACATGTCGCGCGGCTTCCTGGATGCGCAGGTTCTGTCCGGGGTTTCGGAACTGACGCTGGAACGCGACGGCGCCTTCGTGACCTTCACGATCCGCGAGGGACAGCAGTATCGGCTGGGCAACGTCTCGGTCATCTCCGAGATTTCGGGGATCGAGCCGGGCGCCTATCGTGCCGGCCTGACTGACCGCGCCGGCCAGTTGTTCACGCCGACGCTGCTGGAAACGATGATCCAGCAGGTCGAGCGCGTCGGTTACGAGGCCGGCCAGCGGTTCGTCCGCGCCGAGCCGCGGCTGGTGCGCAACGAACGCGAAGGCACCGTCGATGTCGAGTTCGCGCTGGTCCGCGGGGATCGCGTGTTCATCGAGCGGATCGACATCCAGGGCAACACCACCACCCAGGACCGCGTGATTCGTCGCCAGTTCCAGGTGGCCGAAGGCGACCCGCTGAACCCGCGCGAGCTGCGCGAGGCGGCGGCGCGGATCCAGGCGACCGGCTATTTCTCGGATGTGCAGGTCAACCCGGTCAGCGGCTCGAACCCGCAAGAAGCCGTGGTGGACGTGCAGGTCGAGGAAACGACCACCGGCTCGCTGGGCTTCGGGCTGAGCTATGGTGCCAGCGAAGGCATGGGCGGCAACGTCAGCTATAGCGAAACCAACTTCATGGGCCGGGGGCAGCATCTCAGCCTGACCTTCTCGACGGTGCCGGATTCGCGCAGCCTTTCGATGAGCTTCACCGAGCCGGCGCTGATGGGGCGCGATCTGGCCCTTGGGCTGCAGGCCGGTCTGATCACCACCTCGCCGTCGGCGGCCAACGCGACCAGCGATGGCACCCGGTTCGGCACCCAGACCCTGGCGTTCTCGCCGTCTCTGACCTTCCCGGTCAGCGAATACGGTCGGTTGGCGCTGCGCGCCTCGCTGAACCGCACGGCGATTTCGACGCCGCGTCCCTGGCGCGCGATCTCGCCGCGGATCCTGATGGACCGCGGGATGACCTATACCTCGTCGGCGGGCTTCACCTATACTTACGACACCCGTCGCAACGGCCCGAACCCCGACCGCGGGTTCATCTTTACCTTCTCGCAGGATCTTGCGGGTCTGGGGGGCGACCGCGAATGGGCGCGCAGCACGCTGATGGCGGGCTATGAGCGTCAGGTGCTGAACGGCGACGTGACGCTGCGCGCCGAATTCGAGGCTGGCGCCGCCTATCACCAGTCGGGGCCGAGCAACATCACCGAACGGTTTGCCCTCGGTTCGGACCAGATGCGCGGCTTCGAAGCCTATGGCATCGGTCCTGTCGGCTATGGTCCGAACGGTGCCCGCAACGGTCTGGGCGGCAACTACTTTGCCGTGGCGCGCCTCGAAGCCGAGTTCCCGCTCGGTCTGCCGCAGGATTACAACGTCCACGGCGGTCTGTTCATGGACATCGGTTCGTTGTGGGGGATCGACGCGCCGACCCCGGATGTGGTCGACGACCAGGCGGTGCGTGCGACCGCAGGTTTCTCGGTGTTCTGGGGCTCACCGCTGGGGCCGCTGCGGTTCAACTTCATGGTGCCGCTGCAGCACGAAGCCTATGACCGCACGCGCCGGTTCGATCTGACCATCGCCACCCGGTTCTGATGCGCAGGGCCGTTCGGCTGGGACTTCTGGCGGGGGTGCTTTTCGGCGCCCCCGTCATGCCGTTTGTGGCCCAGGCGCAGCAGGCGGCGGCGTCTGTTCAGGCCTCGGTGCCGTTTCGCATCCTCAACGAAACCCGGTTGCTGAACGAATCCCGCCTGGGGCAGGAAGTTCTGGCGCGGATCGACCGGGCGCGTCAGGCGCTTGAGGACGAGAACCAGCGGTTGTTCGACCAGCTCGAGGCCGAGGAAAGCGAACTGACCAGTTTGCGCGCGACGCTCAGCCCCGACGAATTCCGCACCCGCGCCGAAGCCTTCGACGCCCGGGTCGAGGAGATTCGCGCCGAGCGCGGTCAGGCCAGCGACGATCTGGCGCGCCGCTCCGAGGCCGAGGCCCAGCGGTTCTTTGATGCGGCGCTGCCGGTGCTGGTGCAGTTGATGACGGACGAGGGGCTTGTTGCGCTGCTCAAGCCCGAGACGGTGATCCTGGGGACCGAGTGGCTCGACATCACCGATGCCGCGATAGCCCGGCTCGATGCGGCGGCGCCGGCGCTGCCGCCTCCGGTCGAGCCCGATCCGTCGCAGCCCGAAACCCCGACCCCGGACGGGCAATAGCGAACCCCGCCCGCCAAAGGTGGCGCGGCTTGTGGGGGCAGGGCAGACTTGTTACTCCATGATGACAGCCGGGCGCCTGCGCCCGCCGCTTCACGACAGCAGAGAGTTTCCGATGTCCGATACCGCCCAAGCCCGCGACTGGTCCACCACGTCCACTGCCGACCTGTCGCTGATCATGCGGATCATCCCGCACCGCTATCCGTTCCTGCTGATCGACAAGGTCAAGGACATTACGCTGGGCGAGACCGCGACGGGCATCAAGAACGTCACCTTCAACGAGCCGCATTTCCAGGGGCATTTCCCCGGTGCGCCGATCATGCCGGGTGTGACCATCATCGAGGCGATGGCGCAGACCTCGGCGGTGCTGGTCGGGCTGACGCTGGACCTCGTGGACAAGGAACCGCTGGTCTATTTCATGGCGATCGACAAGGCCAAGTTCCGTCGCAAGGTGGTGCCGGGCGACGTGCTGGAGCTGCAGGTCAAGGTGCTGCGGGGCTCGTCCAAGATCTGGAAGTTCGAGGGCCGCGCCACGGTCGATGGCGAGATGGCCGCCGAGGCCGAATTCATGGCGATGATCGACCTGACAAAGCGGGGCTGACCGATGGCCATCGACCCTTCGGCGCAGGTTCATCCCTCGGCGGTGATCGAGGACGGCGCGGTGATCGGCCCGGACTGCCGGATCGGCCCCTTTGCGGTGGTCGGGCCCGAGGTCACGCTGGGGCGCGGCGTGGTGCTGAAATCCCACGCGGTGGTCACCGGCTGGACCGAGATCGGTGACGGGTGCGAGATCTTCCCCTTTGCCACCGTCGGCGAGGTGCCGCAGGATCTGAAATTCAAGGGCGAGCGCACGCGCCTGATCGTCGGCAAGCGCACCCGCATCCGCGAGGGGGCGACGCTCAGCACGGGCACCGAAGGCGGTGGCGGTGTGACGCGGGTGGGCGACGACTGCCTGCTGATGACCGGCGCGCATGTCGGCCATGACGCGCAGATTGGTGACCGGGTGATCCTGGTCAATCAGGTCGCCATCGCCGGGCATTGCGTGCTAGGCGACGACGTGATCGTCGGCGGGCTGTCGGGCATCCATCAGTGGGTGCGGATCGGCAAGGGGGCGATCATCGGCGCGGTGACGATGGTCACCAATGACGTGATGCCCTATGGGCTGGTGCAGGCCCCACGCGGCGAGCTGGAGGGGTTGAACTTGGTGGGCCTGAAGCGGCGTGGGGTCGACCGGTCGGAAATCACGGCGCTCAGGGCGGCCTATCAGATGTTGGCGCAGGGCGACGGGACGTTCCTCGACCGGGCGCGCAAGCTGGCCGACGAGACCGAGAGCACCCATGTCCGCGAGATCACCGATTTCATTCTCGGGGCCACGGACCGGTCCTTCCTGACGCCGAAATGAGCGCCATCGCCCTGATCGCCGGTGCCGGGGCGCTGCCGGCCGCGGTGGCGGCGGCGCTGCCCGAGGCGCCGCTGGTCTGTGCGCTGGACGGGATTGCGCCGGACGGGCTGGCGGTCGATCTGGTGTTCCGCTTCGAACGGCTGGTGCCGTTCCTGCGAAGCCTGGGCGATCGCGGGATCGAGACGGTGGTCCTGGCAGGCGCGGTGCACCGCCCGCGGCTGGACCCGGCGCTCTTTGACCGTGACACCGCAGCACTGGTGCCGGATCTTCTGGCGGCGATGCAGGGCGGCGATGACGGGGCGCTGCGCTGGGTGATCGGCCTGATCGAGGAGTTCGGCCTGGCCGTCGCAGGGATCACCGCGCTGGCACCGGACTTGATCGTGACCGAGGGCATCCTGGGCCGACGCCCACCCACCGCCGTTGAGACTACGGATGCCGCGCGCGCGGCAGAGGTTCTGGCGGCGCTCGACCCGGTCGATGTGGGGCAGGGCTGCGTCGTGGTGCAGGGGCTCTGCCTGGGGGTCGAGGTGCTGTTCGGCACCGACGCGATGCTGGCCGATGTGGCGCGTCACCGCGCGACGCGCGAGCCGCAAGGCGGTGGTGTGTTTGTCAAGCGCGCCAAGGCTGGGCAGGATCTGCGTGCGGATCTGCCGACGGTGGGCGTCGCGACGGTGACAGCGGCGCAGGCCGCCGGGTTGACCGGGATCTGCCTGCAGGCGGGCCGGGTGGTGATCCTCGACCGCGCCGCAGTCGTCGCTGCCGTTGATGCGGCGGGTATCGCGCTGTGGGCGGTGCCATGAAGGTCTTCGTGATCGCGGGCGAGCCCTCGGGCGATGCACTGGGCGGCGCCCTGATGGAGGGGCTGAACGCGCTGCAACCCGGGATCCGCTATGCCGGGGTCGGTGGGCCGTTGATGCAGGCGCAGGGGCTGAGCAGTCTGTTCCCGATGGACGAACTCTCGGTCATGGGGCTGGCCGAGATCCTGCCGAAATACCGCGCGCTCAAGCGCCGCATCCGCGAAACCGCGGCCGAGATCGCCCGCGTCGGGCCGGATGTCGTCGTCACCATCGACAGCCCCGATTTCTGCCTGCGGGTGCTGGCCCTTGCCCGGGCCGAAGCGCCGGGGCTGAAGACCGTGCACTATGTCGCGCCGTCGGTCTGGGCCTGGCGTCCGGGGCGGGCCGACAAGATGGCGCGGGTCGTCGACCATGTTCTGGCCCTGCTGCCCTTCGAGCCGCCCTATATGCAGCGCGCCGGCATGGGCTGCACCTTTGTCGGCCATCCGGTGGTGGCGCAGCCCGTCGCCAGCGAGGCCGAGGCCGCGGCCTTTCGCGCCGCGCACGGGATCGGTGATGCGCCTCTGGTTCTGGCCCTTCCCGGGTCGCGCCGCGGCGAGATCGAGCGGATCGGCCCGGTCTTTGGCCAGACCCTGGCGCAGTTGTCGGTGCCCGGTGTCCGCGTGGTCGTGCCGACCGTCGCCGCCCGGGCCGAGCAGGTGCGGGCGCTGGTGACGGACTGGCCGGGGGCACCGCTGGTGCTCGACGCGGCCGAAACGCCGGCGGCGATCAAACGCGCGGCCTTCCGCGCGGCGGATGCGGCGCTGGCGGCCTCGGGGACCGTGTCGCTGGAACTGGCGGCGGCCGGCACGCCGATGGTCATCGCCTATCGCATGAACCCGCTCAGCCAGGCGATCATCAGCCGGATGCTGCGCATTCAGACGGTGACGTTGGTGAATCTGGTCAGCGAGTCGCGGGCCGTGCCCGAGTTCCTGGGCCCGGACTGTCGGGCTGATCGCATCGCACCGGTTCTTGCCGGGCTGCTGACCGGTTCGGGTGCGCGGGCCGAGCAGATCGCAGCGATGGATCTGACGATGGACCGGTTGGGCCGCGGCGGCGAGGCGCCCGGCCTGCGCGCTGCGCGGGCGGTTCTGTCGGTCCTCTGACCGGCGCTCAGGGTGTCTGAATGATCGCCTGGATCTGCGGGATCAACCGCGGCATCGTGCCCTGCACCATCCCCAGAATCGCCGGCTGTTGGGCTTCGACCACCCGCGGCAGTTTCTGCATCACCGACCGGCCGACCGGGGTGTCGTAGAAGGCAGCAAGCGTCCGGATTTCCTCGAGCGTGAACAGATCCGCCATCACCCGGTCCTGCTGGTTCAGGATATCCAGCAGCGGCTGGGTCATTTCGGCCAGATACAGCGCCTCGATCCGGTCGATCTGGCTTTGGGTCAGCTGCATCCCCGAGGCCGCCAGCTGGTCGATCACCGGCCGATACATCGTGCGCACCAGTTCGGCCACGTCGAGGTCGCGCAGCGTCGCGTCGATATAGCTGCGCGCCGCGGCGAGGCGCGCGTCATAGGTGTCTGTGCTCTGGGCAAAGGCAGGCGTTGCCAGAGCAAGGCCAAGGGATACGGCAAGGGCGAGTGCAGGACGAACCATCGGGGCCTCCATTGTAACACAAAGGCCAGTGTGCGCCGCTGCTGCCCGGCATGCAAGCCGGCGGCGCGGCGTCAATAGCCGCGCCAGATCCAGCCGCCGCCAAAGACGCGGCTGCCGTCGGGTGCGTAGAAGACACAGGCCTGCCCGGGGCTGACACCCTCTTCGGCGGTCAGCAGCTCGACATCGGCGGTGTCGGGGCCGGTGGGGCGGATGATCGCCTCGACCGGCGGCTTGGTCGACCGTATGCGCACCCTGAGCGGCCATTCCGCCTGCGACCGGAACGGCGCATCCCCCAGCCAGTTGATCTCGCGCACCGGGACGATGCGGGTGGCCAGCGCCTCCTTGGGGCCGACCACGACATGACGCTTCTCCGGGTCGAGGCGCACGACATAGAGCGGATCTGCCAGCCCGCCAATTCCCAGCCCGCGACGCTGGCCGATGGTGTAGTGGATCACCCCGCGATGCTGGCCCAGCACGCGCCCCTCGGTATCGACGATATCGCCGGGATCGGCCGCCCCCGGGCGCAGCTTTTCGATGACCGCCGCATAGTTGCCGTTCGGCACGAAGCAGATGTCCTGGCTGTCCGGCTTGTCGGCAACCGCCAGCCCGTGGCGCGCGGCCAGGGCGCGGGTCTCGGCCTTGGAGGGCAGGTGGCCCAGCGGAAACCGCAGGTAGTCCAGCTGGTCCTGTGTCGTGGTGAACAGGAAATAGGACTGGTCGCGCGCGGGATCCGCCGCCATGTGCAGCTCGGCCCCCGCCGGGCCGTCCTTGCGCTGAATGTAATGCCCGGTCGCCATGCAGTCGGCGTCGAGATCGCGCGCGGTTTCCAGCAGATCCTTGAACTTGACCCGTTCGTTGCAGCGGATGCAGGGCACCGGCGTCGCGCCGGCCAGATAGGCATCGGCGAATTCGTCGATCACCGCTTCCTTGAAGGTGTTCTCATAGTCCAGCACATAGTGCGGAAAGCCCAGCGTTTCCGCGACACGCCGTGCGTCGTGGATATCGCGCCCGGCGCAGCAGGCCCCGGCCTTGGCCAGCGCCGCGCCGTGATCGTAGAGCTGCAGTGTCACGCCGATGACGTCATAGCCCTGCGCCTTCAGTTCGGCGGCCACGGCCGAGCTGTCGACGCCCCCCGACATGGCAACGACCACCCGCGTTTGCGACGGCGGTTTGGCAAAGCCCAGCGAATTGAGGCCGGTGTCCCGTGTCATGGTAACCCTGATCGGTTGCGGAAAGAGATGCCGGGGCGTGCGGGCTCCAGCCGAATTGAGCGAAATATAGGAAAATGCGCGGCACTCTCAACCCCTGCGCCGCCGCCGCCTCAACCCGTCCTTAAGCCTGTCACGGCAGGCTTTGCCCCGGGATGAAGGAAAGGGTGACTGCCATGTTTCTCAAACGCATCGACGGCCCGCGGGCCGTGACCCTGCCAGACGGTTCGGTGTTGAGCCGCGCCGACCTGCCACCGGCGACCACGCGGCGCTGGGTTGCCAGCCGCAAGGCCATCGTGGTGCGCGCGGTCGAACACGGGCTGATCGCAAGGGGCGAGGCGCTCGACCGCTATGCCCTCAGCGATGAGGAGTTCGAATCGTGGCAGCGCGCCGTGGCCAGGCACGGGGTCGACGCCCTCAAGGTGACGGCTTTGCAAAAATATAGACAACTTTAGAGAGAGTGTGATTGAATGACGCTCGCGGTAACGGTGCGTTAACGATTGTTGTCCAGTGTCGGGTCAGACCAGGGTTAATGCGGAGAACCAGCCATGCGCGTGCTACTCGTCGAAGACGACCCGACCACATCGCGCAGCATCGAACTGATGTTGAGCCACGCCAACTTCAACGTCTACTGCACGGATCTGGGCGAGGAGGCGGTCGAACTCGGCAAATTGTATGATTACGATCTGATCCTGCTGGACCTCAATCTGCCGGACATGGCCGGGCTCGAGGTGCTGCGCCAGATCCGTATGGCGCGGGTCAACACGCCGATCCTGATCCTGACGGGCGAGGCCAGCACCGATATCAAGCTCAAGGGATTCGGCCAGGGCGCCGACGACTACATGACCAAACCGTTTCACCGTGACGAACTGGTGGCGCGCATCCATGCCATCATCCGCCGCAGCCAGGGCCACGCGCAGTCGGTGATCAACACCGGGCGGATTTCGGTCAATCTGGATGCCAAGACGGTTGAGGCGGACGGCAAGGCGGTGCATCTGACCGGCAAGGAATACCAGATGCTGGAACTCCTCAGCCTGCGCAAGGGCACGACCCTGACCAAGGAAATGTTCCTCAACCATCTCTATGGCGGAATGGACGAGCCCGAACTCAAGATCATCGACGTTTTCATCTGCAAGCTGCGCAAGAAACTGGCCGAGGCGACGGGAGGCGATAACTATATCGAAACCGTCTGGGGCCGCGGCTATGTGCTGCGCGATCCCGCAGGCAGCAGCGCCGAAGCCCCGCGCGCGATCAGCGCATAACGACTGGAAAATCCGCCTGCGCGACCCTATCACTGTCCCACAACCGCGCAGGAGGGGGCATGGCCAGCGACAAACCGGTGGACGACCTGACCGAAGCCGAGGCGCAGCGCGCGCTGGCCCGGCTGGCTGCCGCCATTGCCCGGGCGAACACTGCCTATCATCAGGCCGACGCGCCCGAAATCAGCGATGCCGAGTATGACGCGCTGAAACGGCGCAATGCCGCGATCGAGACCCGTTTCCCATCGCTGAAACGCACCGATAGCCCCAGCGAGCAGGTCGGTGCCGCCCCCTCGGACGGGTTCGGCAAGATCCGCCACCGGGTGCGGATGCTGTCCCTGGCAAACGCGTTCGATGCCGGCGATGTGGGCGATTTCGACGCCGGTATCCGTCGCTATCTGGGCCTGTCACCGGATGCCCCCCTGACCTATGCCGCCGAACCCAAGATCGACGGGCTGTCGCTGTCGCTGCGCTACGAGGACGGGCAGCTGGTCTATGCGGCGACCCGCGGCGACGGCGAAACCGGCGAAAACGTAACCGCCAATGCGCTCACCATCGCCCAGATCCCGCAGGCCCTGAACGGCGCACCGGCGGTGCTCGAGGTGCGCGGCGAGGTGTATATGTCGCAGGCCGATTTCGAGACCCTCAACGCCACGGGTGGCCGGACCTTCGCCAATCCGCGTAACGCCGCGGCCGGCTCGTTGCGCCAGCTCGATGCCGAAATCACCCGCGCCCGGCCGCTCAGCTTTTTCGCCTATGCCTGGGGCGACCTGTCGGAACCGCTCGCGGCGACTCAATGGGACAGCCTGCAACGTCTCGCGTCGCTGGGGTTCACGATCAACCCGCTGACGCGGCGGTGCGACGGGGTTGCGGCGCTCCTCGCGCATTATCAGGCGATCGAGACCGCACGTCCTGATCTGGGCTATGATATCGACGGGGTCGTTTACAAGGTTGACGATCTGGCGCTGCAGTCCCGATTGGGCATGCGTTCGACCACGCCGCGCTGGGCCATCGCGCATAAATTCCCCGCTGAAACCGCCTGGACGCGGCTCGAATCCATCGACATTCAGGTCGGCCGCACCGGTGCGCTCAGCCCGGTGGCGCGGTTGAAGCCGGTTAACGTCGGCGGTGTCCTCGTGTCGAACGCAACCCTGCACAACGAGGACTACATCGCCGGCCGGGATTCCAATGGCCAGCCGATCCGTGAGGGGCGCGATATCCGGGAGGGCGACTGGGTTCAGGTCTATCGCGCAGGGGACGTGATCCCTAAGGTGGCCGATGTCGACGTTGGTCGCCGGTTGCCGGACAGCGTGCCCTATGTATTCCCCGATATCTGCCCGGACTGCGGTTCGGCCGCGGTGCGCGAACCGGGCGATTCCACCCATCGCTGCACCGGGGGGCTGGTTTGCCCTGCGCAAGCTGTGGAAAAATTGAAGCATTTTGTCAGTCGTGGCGCCTTCGACATCGAAGGTCTGGGTGCGCGTCAGATCGAAATGTTTTTCGCAGACGACCTGCTGCCGATCCATGAGCCGGCGGATATCTTTACGCTCGCCCGGCGCGATGCGGCGAATCTCGGCAAGCTCAAGAACCGCGACGGGTTCGGTGACCGCAGTGTGGCCAAGCTTTTCGAGGCGATCGACGAACGCCGGCGGATTCCCCTGACACGCTTGCTGTTCGGTTTGGGCATTCGCCACCTGGGCGAAGTCGCCGCGACCGATCTCGCGCGGCACTACGGATCGTGGGAGGCGCTGGCACGGGCCGCCGATATGGCCCGGCCTGCCGCCGAACGCCACCTGGCCGCCGATGCCGCGGAAACCGAGGAACGCGCCCGTGCCGCCGAGGCCGGTCGGCGGGCCGAGGTCAAGAAGGCCCGCGATGCGGTGTGGGACAACCCGCCGGTCGATGCTGCCGCGCGTGCGGCCTGGGATGATCTGGTGGGGATCGAAGGGGTTGGCGCGGTGCTCGCGGTTTCACTCGTGACGGCTTTGGCGCAACCGCGCGAACGGGCGTCGATCGACCGGTTGATTGGTGAATTGTCCGATATCACGCCGCCCGAAGCCCGGGCGACGGACAGCGCGGTCGCCGGGAAGACGGTGGTGTTCACCGGCACGCTGACGCGAATGACGCGCGCCGAAGCCAAGGCGCGGGCTGAATCGCTGGGTGCCAAGGTGGCCGGATCGGTGTCCGCCAAGACCGATTTTCTGATCGCGGGTGAAGGCGCGGGGTCCAAGGCGACCAAGGCGGCGGATCTGGGCGTCACGGTGATCGACGAGGACGCCTGGATAGCGATGATCGGGGGATGAGCAGCCGTCCCGAGATCCTGTTCCCGCTGTTCGGGGCGCTCGAGGGGTTGGACGGTATCGGGCCAAAGACCGCGCGCGCCTTTGCCGGGCTGGGTGTGGAGACGCCGCGGGATCTGGTGCTGGTGTTGCCGCAATCGGGAATCGACCGACGCTTGCGGCCATCGGTGCGCGACATCGTCCCGCCGGCGGTTGCAACGGTCGAGGTCGAGGTGGGCAATCACCTGCCGCCGCGCCAGCGTGGCCGCCCCTACCGGATTGTCGTCCGCGACAGCGCGCAAGAGTTCCAGCTGGTCTTTTTCCACGCCCGGGAGGACTATTTGCAGCGGATTTTGCCGACCGGCCAACGGCGTCTGGTTTCGGGCAAGGTCGAAACCTTCGATGGCGTCTATCAGATGGCGCATCCCGATCACATCTTGCGTTCCGACGAAGCGGCGACCTTGCCCCAGTTCGAAGCCGTGTATCCGCTGACCGCCGGGATCAGCCAGAAGGTGATGCAACGCGCGGTGGCATCGGCGATCGTGCGCGCACCGGAGCTGGAAGAATGGATCGACCCGGAGTTGAAGGCACGCGAGGGGTGGCCGGATTGGCGCGCGGCGCTGCAAGGGGCCCATGCGCCGGAAAACCTGGCGGATCTGTCGCCGTCGACGCCGGCCCGACAGCGGTTGGCCTATGATGAGCTCCTGGCGCATCAGTTGACCTTGGCGCTTGCACGGGCGGAACGACGACGCGAGGCCGGGATTCCAACGCGAGGGGACGGGCATTTGTGGGGGCGGGTTCTGGCCGCCTTGCCCTATGCACCGACCAGGGCGCAAACCCGGGCGATTTCCGAAATTTGCGCAGATATGGCCGCGCCACACCGGATGAACCGGCTGCTGCAGGGCGATGTCGGGGCTGGCAAGACACTGGTTGCCCTTGCAGCCTTGCTGACGGCGGTCGAGGCCGGGGGGCAGGGCGTGCTGATGGCCCCCACCGAGATCCTGGCGCGTCAGCATCTCGAAGGGCTGACCCCGCTGGCCGAAACGGCCGGCGTTCGGGTCGAATTGCTGACCGGTCGGGACAAGGGCCGGGATCGCGCGCGCAAGCTTGCCGGGCTGGCGGACGGGACCATTGGTATCGCGGTCGGCACGCATGCCTTGTTCCAGCGCGACGTGGTCTTTGCCGATCTGCGCCTTGCCGTGATCGACGAACAGCATCGTTTCGGCGTCGCGCAACGGATGGCGCTGGGCGAGAAAGGCGATCGGGCCGATATCCTGGTGATGACCGCGACTCCGATCCCGCGCAGCCTGGCATTGGCGCAATACGGCGACATGGACGTGTCGATCCTGGACGAGAAACCGCCCGGGCGCAAACCCGTGGTCACCACGCTGGCCTCGACCGAGCGCATGGCGGAAGTCGTGGCGCATCTTCAGCAGGCTGTGGCGGCCGGCCGGCAGGCCTATTGGGTTTGCCCACTGGTCGAGGAAAGCGAAACCGTCAGCCTGACGGCCGCGCAGTCGCGATTCGAGGCGTTGCGGGCGGTCTTTGGCGACAGCGTCGGTTTGGTGCATGGCCAGTTGCCTCCAGTGGAAAAGGACGCTGCGATGGCGCGTTTCGTCGCCGGCGAAACCCGTATCCTCGTTGCGACCACGGTCATCGAAGTGGGCGTCAACGTGCCCAATGCGACCATCATGGTGATCGAGCGGGCCGAAAGTTTCGGCCTGGCTCAGTTGCATCAATTGCGCGGCCGGGTCGGACGCGGGGACGGGGCGTCGACCTGTCTGTTGCTCTACGACCCCCCGCTGGGAGAGGGCGCCGCACGGCGGTTGAAGCTGATGCGCGATACCGAGGACGGCTTTCGCATCAGTGAAGAAGATTTGGCCATGCGCGGCGCCGGCGACGTGATCGGCACGGCGCAATCGGGGCTGCCCCGGTTCCGCATTGCGGATCTCGAACGGCAATCCGGGTTGATGGCCATTGCACAAAGAGATGCGCGCAAGCTGCTGGCGGATGATCCGATGCTCAGCAGCCGCCGCGGGCAAGCGGCCAGGACGCTGTTGTGGCTGATGGGGCAGGACCGGGCGATCAGACTGATTCGTGTAGGATGACCCCTGTTTGTTCTCAAAAAGTTCTTGCAATGATCTGCGAAAAATGAGAACAAAAGGTTAACAAACACGGAGAACTGCCATGCGCCGACTGCTTCGCACGTTTCAGACCCCTCGTGACGACCACGCCGCCCTGTTGGGGGATGCTTTGGGGGCGCTGGCGCTCTTTGTGTTGGCATACGCGGCGCTGCACCTGCCGCTGATGGCCTGACCCTTTTCCCTGCCGACTGCCTTGCGGTCTGGAACGGCGCCACCTGTCCCGGTGCCCTGACCCAAACCAGACACGCCACTGACCGCCGCATCCCCGCGATGCGGCGGCTTTTTTAACGCAATCTTCACGAAGGGGTGTCAGGTTTCAATCTGGCGGGCGGCTTCGGCGGCGGCTTGAACCGCCAGCAGGATCGAGGCATGGCGATTCTTGTAGTCGCGCGCGGGCAGCAGCGCCTCGAACCCGTCGAACGGGGCATCCGGAACGGGGCCACCGTGTTTGAGCATCGCCTCGAGCTGCGCGGCGGCGCGGTCGAGTTCGGGGCGCGTGCGACCAATCACCACGGCGCCGAGGATCGCCGCTGCAGCCTGGCCCAGGGCACAGGCCTTGACCTCTTGGCCGAAACGGCTGACGTGGCCGTCGGCCATGTCCATATCGACCGTGACGGTCGACCCGCACAACGGAGATCGCTTGCGAATGCTGGCTTGCGGCGACGGCAGCCGGCCAAGATGAGGGATATCGGCCGCGAGTGCCAGCAGACGCGACGAATACAGCTTGATCAAATCGGAGGATTCAGACACTTCAACCTCTCCCGGACCGTTCAAGGATATAGACCATGCATTTCGATCCGCAATCCCTGCGCTATGATGAGAGTGGTCTCATCCCGGCGATTGCCCAGGATCACGCCACCGGCGAGGTGCTGATGATGGCCTGGATGAATGCCGAGGCCGTTGTCCAGACATTGGCGACGGGGCGCGTGACCTACTGGTCGCGATCGCGGCAAAGCTTCTGGATCAAGGGCGAAAGCTCGGGGCACGTGCAGCGGCTGGTGGATTTTCGGGTCGATTGTGACCGTGATTGTGTGCTGGTTCTGGTCGATCAGACCGGGCCCGCCTGTCACACGAATCGGCGCAGCTGTTTTTACACGGCGGTGCGGGACGGGGCCGAAGTCGAGCTGATGCAGCCGATCGCCTGAACGCCGGGCGGGCCTCGGCGATAAAGCGGGTCGTCAAAGTCCGACAAGGCGGCGGATATCGGCAGGGGTTGCGCCCTCGGCGCGGTATTTCGACAGGGCGCGGGCGTCGTCGCGCTTGGCCAGGCGTTTGCCGGCTTCGTCCCGGATCAGCCGGTGGTGGTGGTAGGCCGGTTCGGGCAGGTCCAGGAGGCACTGCAACACGCGGTGAACGGGGGTCGCGTCGAACAGGTCCAGTCCCCGCGTGACCAGGGTGATCCCCTGCGCCGCATCGTCGACGGTGACCGCGAGGTGATAGGAGGTGCCGATGTCGCGTCTGGCCAACACCACGTCCCCGACATGCTGGATCAACCAGTCGGGCGAAACCTGATGCAGACCGGCCCGATCCGGCCCCGTTTCCTGAAAGGACAGGGGCCCGACCCGGGCAATGGCCTGCACCATGTCGAGCCGGATCGCCGCACCCGGATCGGCGTGGCCCCGGTGCCGACAGGTGCCGGGATAGACCGGTCCGTCGGGGCCGATCATCGGCGCGCCTTCCTGAGGGGCGGCAAGCGCGGCGCGGATGTCGCCACGGGTGCAGGTGCAGCGATAGGTGACGCCCAACGCCTGCAACCGCGCCAGCGCCGCATCATAGGCGGCGCGGCGCGTGGACTGGTGCATCACCGGTTCAGGCCAGGACAGGCCAAGCCAGCGCAGGTCGTCGAAGATCTGCGATTCGAACCTCGGTCGGCAGCGGGCGGTGTCGATGTCCTCGAACCGCAGCAGCATCACGCCACCGCCCGAGCGGGCCAAGGCGTCGGCGGTCAGTGCAGAAAAGGCGTGGCCGAGGTGCAAGGGGCCGGTGGGCGAGGGGGCGAAACGAGTGACGAGGCTCACGGTGGGCGGTTTCCGGTTGCGGCGGGCCCGGGCAGAGTAGCCCGGACGCGCACCCTCGTCAGCCCTGCGCAGCCAGCCAATCCTGAAACGCGGATTTGGCGCGGTCGGTATAGCCTTTGTAGCGGTCCTTGCGGCCGCGCCGCCCGCCGCGCGCGTCGTCAAGCGGCGGGAACAGGCCGAAATTGACGTTCATCGGCTGAAAGGTCTTGGCGTCGGCATCGCCGGTGATATGCGCGATCAGCGCGCCCATCGCGGTCTCGCGCGGCGGTGGCGGCAGGGCGCGGCCGGTGATCTCGGCGGCGGCGAGGCGGCCGGCCACCAGACCCATTGCGGCGGATTCGACATAGCCCTCGACGCCGGTGACCTGACCGGCAAAGCGCAGGTTCGGTCGCGAGCGCAGGCGCATCTGTGTGTCCAGAAGCGTCGGCGAGTTGATGAAGGTGTTGCGGTGGATGCCGCCGAGCCGGGCAAAGCCCGCCCCCTCCAGCCCCGGGATCATGCGAAACACCTGGGTCTGCGCGCCGTGCTTCATCTTGGTCTGAAAGCCCACGATATTGTAAAGCGTTCCCAAGGCGTTATCGCGCCGGAGCTGAACCACGGCATAGGGTTTGCGATCCGGCTGATGGGCATTGGTCAGGCCCACCGGCTTCATCGGACCGTGGCGCAGGGTGTCGCGCCCGCGTTCGGCCATCACCTCGATCGGCAGGCAGCCGTCGAAATAGCCGGCGGTCTCACCCTCGTGGAACTCGGCCTTGGGGGCGGCGAGAATTGCGTCGATGAAGGCCTCGTATTGCTCCTTGGTCATCGGGCAATTCAGGTAGGCCTTGCGCTCGGCCTCGGTCTCGCCCTTGTCATAGCGCGACTGGAACCAGGCCTGGCTGAGGTCGATGGTGTCGAAATGCACGATCGGCGCGATGGCGTCGAAAAAGGCGAGTGAGTCGGTCGAGGTCTCGGCGCGGATGGCCTCGGCCAGGGCGGGCGAGGTCAGGGGGCCGGTAGCAAAGATCCAGTGACCGTCGCGGGGCAGGGTGGCGATCTCGCCTGCCTCGGTGCGGATCAGCGGGTGCGCGCGCAGGCGCTCGGTGACGGCGGCGGCGAAGGCCTCGCGGTCGACGGCCAGCGCGCCGCCGGCGGGCAGGGCGTGGTGGTCGGCCATCTCCATCAGCAGGCCGCCGGCTGCGCGCATTTCCCAGTGCAGCAGGCCGACGGCGTTCTGTTCGTCGTCATCCGAACGGAACGAGTTCGAACAAACCATTTCCGCGAAATTGCTGGTCTGGTGCGCGAAGGTTCCGATCTGGGGGCGCATTTCGTGCAGGACGACGGGCACGCCCGCTTGCGCGGCCTGCCAGGCGGCCTCGGATCCGGCCATGCCGCCGCCGACGATGTGGAGTTCCTGTGTCATGGCGGTGATGTAGCCGCGGGGCTGCGCAAAGGAAAGGGGCGACCCGCAGGCCGCCCCTTCGGCGTGAGATCACGCGGCCAGCGGTGCCGCGCGGCCCAGTTTCGCGTCGACCGACCAGGCGCCGGCGCCGGTCACCGCCAGCAGCAGGAAGCCGCCGCCCAGGCCGAGGTTCTTCATCAGGCTGGTCATCTGCATCTGATCGGCCGGGTCGAAGTGATAGAGGAGACCGGCGAGGATGCTGAACCCGGCCAGCGCCAGCGCCGCGGCGCGGGTCTGAAAGCCCACCAGGATGGCGAGACCGCCGAGGAGTTCCAGCGCGATGACCGGCCAGGCGAGGAAGGCGGGCACGCCGCCCGAGGCCATGTAGCCGGCAAAGCCCTCGACATTGCCGAGTTTGCCGAAGCCGGCGACGATGAACAGGATGGCCAGCAGGATGCGGGCCGCGAGAAGAGCGATGTTGGTCATGGTGACGTCCTTGGATGCTGTGATGGGTCAGACCTAGCAGATCCGCGGAGGCGCACAATTCGCCAAGAATTCACAGGACTTGTGCGCAGTGTCACATCAGAGCAGCGCCAGCCGTTCGACCCGTTCGGGATCGGGGAAGGGGCGGTAGAGGCCGAAATCGGCCCGGGCGATGTGCTGGTGCATCTGGTCGTAAAGCCGCGTCGCCTGATCATCGGCACGGCCAAGAAAGCGGAAGGCGTCGTCGAGCTGGGCGAGGTCGCGCACCTCAATCTCCAGCAGGAAATCGGCGCAATCGTCGCCGCCAAGGTTCAGCTTGCGCCGCATCAGGCGCCACCCCTCGATCCGCCCGGCATCGCGCAACAGCGTCAGCCAGGCGTCGAGCGCCATTGCGAAGACCAATGCGCGGGCATCGGATTTCAAGTCGATCATGCAGTGATAAATGGTCATGGCCGGGCCCCCTGCGAGACCCGGCCATCATTACCGCAAAGCCTTGACGAAGCGTGAATCAGGCTTCGGTTTCGCCCTCGGGCGCGTCTTCTTCCTGTTCGGCCACGCGGGCGACGGACACGACGATCTCGCCCTTGCCGGTGTTGAACACCCGCACCCCGCCGGCCGAGCGCGAGCGGAAGCTGACCTGCGCGACCGGCACCCGGATCGACTGGCCGGTCGAGGTGGCCAGCATGATCTGGTCGGCCAGGTCGACGGGGAAGGAGGCCACCAGCGCGCCACCGCGCATTGCCTTGTCCATCGCCGTGACGCCCTGGCCGCCGCGCCCGCGCACCGGGTAGTCGTGCGACGACGACAGCTTGCCCGCGCCGGATTCGGTGACAGTCAGGATCAGATCTTCGGCCGCCGACATCGCCGCATAGCGTTCGGGGCTCAGCTGCCCGGCCTCGACGGCCTCTTCGTCATCGGCCTCGGGTTCATCGAGCGCACCGGCCATCAGGCGGCGCTGCTTCAGATAGGCGGCGCGTTCCTGCGGGTCGGCCTCGAAGTGGCGGATCACCGCCATCGAGACGACGCGATCGCCGTCGGCCAGGCGGATGCCGCGCACGCCGGTCGAATCGCGGCCCTTGAAGACGCGCACGTCGGTCGTCGGGAAGCGGATCGCGCGGCCCAGCTGGGTGACCAGCATGACGTCGTCATTCTCGTCGCAGATGCGGGCATTCACCAGGCTCACGCCCTCGGGCAGTTTCATTGCGATCTTGCCGTTGCGCAGCACATTGGTGAAGTCGCTGAGCGCGTTGCGGCGCACATCGCCTTCGCTGGTCGCAAAGACGATCTGCAGGGTTTCCCATTCCTCCTCGGGCGCGTCGACCGGCATGATTGCGGCGATGGAAACCCCGGTCGGGATCGGCAGAATGTTGACGATTGCCTTGCCTTTTGCCGTGCGTCCGCCTTGCGGCAGCCGCCAGCACTTCAGCTTGTAGACCATCCCGTCGGTGGTGAAGAACAGAAGGTGCGTGTGGGTGTTGGCGACGAAGAGCGTGGTGACCACGTCGTCTTCCTTGGTCGCCATCCCGCTCAGGCCCTTGCCGCCGCGGTTCTGGGCGCGGAAATCAGCCAGCGGCGTGCGCTTGATATAGCCGCCCGAGGTGATCGTGACGACCATGTCCTCGCGCTCGATCAGGTCTTCGTCTTCCAGATCGCCAGCCCAGTCGACGATCTCGGTCCGGCGCGGCACGGCGAAGAGGCCGCGCACCTCGTCCAGTTCGGCGGTGATGATCGCCATGATCCGCGCGCGCGACCGCAGGATGTCGAGGTAATCCTTGATCTTGGCGGCGAGGTCTTCCAGCTCGTCGGTGACCTCCTTGACGCCCATCGCGGTCAGGCGCTGCAGCCGCAGGTCAAGGATCGCGCGGGCCTGGATTTCGCTGAGGTTATAGGTGCCGTCGTCGTTGATCGTGTGGCTGGGATCGTCGATCAGGCGGATATAGTCCGCGATATCGGCGGCCGGCCAGCGCCGCGCCATCAGCCGTTCGCGCGCGTCCGCCGGATCGGCCGAGGCGCGGATCGTCGCCACGACCTCGTCGACGTTCGACACGGCGACCGCCAGACCGCACAGGACATGGCTGCGCTCACGCGCCTTGTTCAGCTCATAGGCCGTGCGGCGGGTGACGACTTCCTCGCGGAAGGTAATGAAATAATGCAGGAAATCGCGCAGGGTCAACTGCTCGGGCCGGCCGCCGTTCAGCGCCAGCATGTTGCAGCCGAAGGATGTCTGCATCGGTGTGAAGCGGAACAGCTGGTTCAGCACCACGTCGGGCGTTGCGTCACGCTTCAGCTCGACCACCACGCGCACGCCGATCCGGTCGGATTCGTCCGCGACATGGGCGATCCCCTCGATGCGCTTGTCGCGCACGGCTTCGGCGATCTTTTCCACCATCTGGGCCTTGTTGACCTGATAGGGGATCTCGTCGACGACGATGGCAAAGCGGTCCTTGCGGATTTCCTCGACATGGGTCTTTGCCCGGATCACCACCGAGCCGCGCCCCTCGAGATACGCCTTGCGCGCGCCCGAGCGGCCCATGATCTGCCCGCCGGTGGGGAAATCCGGGGCCGGGACGTATTGCATCAGGTCGTCGCTGGTCAGGTCGGGGTTCTCGATCAGCGCCTTGGTCGCGTCGATCACCTCGCCCAGGTTGTGGGGCGGGATGTTCGTCGCCATGCCGACGGCGATGCCGCCGGCGCCGTTGACCAGCATGTTGGGAAAACGCGCGGGCAGGACCGAGGGTTCGCGGTCCTTGCCGTCATAGTTGTCCTGGAAATCGACGGTGTCCTTGTCGATATCGGCCAGCAGGAAATTCGCCGGCTTGTCCATGCGCACTTCGGTATAGCGCATCGCCGCCGGGTTATCGCCGTCCATCGAGCCAAAGTTGCCCTGGCCGTCCAGCAGTTTCAGCGACATCGAGAACGGCTGCGCCATGCGCACCAGCGCGTCATAGATCGCGCTGTCGCCGTGCGGGTGGTATTTGCCCATCACGTCGCCGACCGGGCGGGCCGATTTGCGATAGGCCTTGTCATGGGTGTTGCCGGTCTCGTGCATCGCGTAGAGGATGCGCCGGTGCACCGGTTTCAGCCCGTCGCGCAGGTCGGGGATGGCGCGGCTGACGATCACGCTCATCGCGTAATCGAGATAGGCCGTGCGCATTTCCTGGACGATCGAGACCGACGGTTGCAGGGGCTTCTTGTCGCCGGTTTCGTCGGGCAGTTCGGTGTCGTCGCTCACGCGGGCCTCGCTGGGTCAGTCCACAAGATTTTGTTGACCGCCTTATAGCCGAACCCCACCAACGGGCGCAATGCCGGGGGGCGCGAAAGCCCGGCGGAAAGCCTGTCCGCCGGGCTTTGTGGGGTCAGTTCACCTGCAGGGGCTGACTGGCCAGGATGCGGGCCTCGGGGCCGTCCGCGATATAGCGCAGCTCATAGGTGCCGGGCGCGTCGGGCAGCAGGATGTCGAGCGGGCTGCCGGCATCGACATAGGCATAGGTGACATAGCCGATCGGGTCATCGCCGGCGCCGGTGATCGTCAGATAGTCGCCGGGGTTCGCCGGTCCCTGCCACGTCACCTTCATCGTGCTGCCCGCCGCGCCGCTGGCCGCAGCCGAGAGGCTGGCGGGGACATCCGTCACCTCGATCGCCTGGCTGGCGAAGACCGAGGTATCCTGGCCGGTGATGTAGCGCACCAGATAGCGCCCGGGGAAGGTCGGCAGGCGCAGCCCGACCGGGTTGCCGTCGCGGACATAGCTATAGCTCAGATACTCGCCGGGGCCGGCGTCGGGCAGGGCCACGTCGAGATAGTCATCGTCATGCCCGCCGCCCTGCCATTCCACCATCACCGTCGCCCCGATCGGCGCGCTGGCGGGGGCGGTCAGGGCCTGCTGTTGCGCGGTCACGGTGACCGGAACCTCGGCCAGAACCTGACTGGCCGAGGCCAGCACATAGCGGATCACATAGTCGCCGGGCTGCGCAGGCAGGCGCAGGCCCACCGGGTTGCCGTCGGCGGTCCATGCATAGGTCAGGTGGTCGAGCGGCCCGGCGTCCGGGGCGACCACGCTGATGTAATCGCCCTCGCCGCTCGGCCCGTCCCAGGCGACCGACACCATGTCCCCCGCGGGGCCGCTGGCCGGTGCGGTCAGCGTCGCGGGCGGCAGCGGGTCGGTGAACACCACCTGCACCGACTGGGTCTGCGCGCCGGTGACGTGGAACGGCTGCGCGATCGCCTCTTCGGTGTCGAGGCGCAAGGCGCGCAGGACGTAATCGCCCTCGGGCAATTGGGCCACGGGGGCGGCGGTCTGGGTCGCGTCCATCACGATGTGTTCGCCGGCAAAGACCTCGAACACCACGCCGCTGTCCAGCGCGCGCTCGGTGTCGCCCATCCGCAGCACGGCGGAAAAGCCCACGTCGCGCAGCGCGGGCGTGATGGGGGCGGCGGGCTCGGGCTGCGGGGCCTGGGCGACGGTGGCGGCGACCTCGGTCAGGGCGGCGGCCAGTTCCTCGGCATTGTCGGCGGTCAGAAAGCGCCCGCCGGTGGTGTCGGCGATGCACTGCATCTGCGCGCGGGCCTCGGGCTCGGCGGCGACGTCGAAGCCCACGACATGCGCGGTAAAGGCCACGCCCGCGGCCTCGAGTTCGGCGGCGATGGCGCAGGGGTCGGCCTCGCAGGTCTCGATCCCGTCCGAGACCAGGATCACCGTCGCCGGTTCCTCGGTATAGCGCAGGGCGCGCGCGGCCTCGACCACGGCCCGGGTCATCGGCGTGCGCCCGCGCGGGTTGATCGCCTCGACCGCCGCCCGGATCGCCGCGCGGTTGCCGGCGGCGGGCGCGATCAGGGTTTCGATATCCGAACAATCACCGCGCCGGCGATGGCCATAGACGGTCAGGCCCAGCTGCAGCTCGGCGGGCAAATCGGCCAGCAGATCGGCCACCACCTCGCGGGCGATGACGATCTTGTTGATCCCGTCGATCTGCCCCCACATCGACCCCGACCCGTCGAGGACGAGAATTGCCGCGGGCGCGGCCGGCGGTTCGGACTGGGCGAGAAGGGGAAGGGGGCTGAGGGTCAGCGCGGTAGACAAAAGCAGGCGATGCATCAAGGGCTCGATCCTTTAGGAAAATGACTTGAAAGGGAAAACCAGGCCAGAAAAGATGCCGGGCGCGGGAAACATATGCGCGTCGGCGCGCGAAAGGCAAGTCCGTCGAACGGCGGCTGAACCCATCCCAGGCATCCGGGCACCTTGCCGCGGTGGACGGTGTCGCGCATCATGCTAGGGTTGCATCCATCAGTTCGTGGAGGAGAAGGTCATGTCCCGTTCGCTCATCCTTGCAGCGTCTCTTGCCGTCGCCGCGCCAGCCCTTGCCGAGCCGGTCAACATCCGGCCCGATGTGGCCTCGGTCACCGTCCAGACCGATGCCGGCCCGGTCGAGATCAGCCGCATCCAGGACAATGACCATGAGGTCAGCGGCGAATGGGCGCGCACCTCCAGACCCTGCCCGAATTTCTGCATCCAGCCGATGAGCCCGGCCGAAGGCGTCACCACCATCGGCGAGCTGGAGATGATCGCGGCCCTCGAAGATCCGGTGGTGATCGTCACCGACAGCCGGGTGCGCGCCGACTATATGGGCGGCACGATCCCCGGCGCGATCCATCTGCCCTATACCGAAGTTGCCGACCGCCTCGACGTGCTGGGATGCGAGGTCGATTTCGACGGGTTCGACTGCACCAATGCCGCCCAGGTCGTGCTGTTCTGCAACGGTCCCTGGTGCGGCCAGTCCCCGACCGCGATCCGCCGCATGATCGAGGCCGGCTTTCCCGCCGAGCGCATCAGCTATTATCGCGGCGGCATGCAGGTCTGGCGGATGCTGGGCCTGACGGTTGTGGTGCCACAGAGCTGACGCGCCCTGGCTGATGACCTGAATCAAGGCGGCCTGGCGGTTTCGGACCTAACCTCACGGTGCAATGAACAGGAGCGCGCCATGTATCATACGATCCTCGTCCCGGTCGCCTATGAGCCCGGTTTTGACGTCTCGCGCGAAATCGAGGTGGCGCGTGCACTGGCCGCGCCCGGCGCCAGCGTGACGATGCTGCACGCGATGGATCCGGTGCCGTTCTACGCCATTGATTATATGCCCGACGGCTGGCGCGAGGAACTCGCCGCGGCGATCGAGGCCGACATGCGCGCACAGGGGGCCACCGTCGAGGATTTGCGGGTGGTGGTGGTGCAGGACGATCCGGCGCACGCCATCCTCGACTGGGCGGTGGCGAACGAGGCCGACTGCATCGTCCTGGCCTCGCACCGGTCGGACAGCGCGCTGTTCGGCTCGACCGCGTCGCGGGTTGCGCGGCATGCGTCCTGCGCGGTGCATCTGATCCGCTGATCGGTGATCAGCCAAGCAAGGAGGGGGTTCATGCGTAAACGTTTTTCGCTCGTTCTCGCGGTGCTTCTCGCCACGGCCCTGCCGGCTGCGGCGCAGAATTACATCGGGTCGTATTCGGCCTGGATCGGTGGGCAGGATCTCTATAATTCCAACGGTCAACGCCTGTGGGAGGCGTGGCAGATCCTCCGCCAGGACCGCGCGAATTTTCACCGCTTCAACCGGCGCGACCCCAATGATGGCGGCGATCCCTGGTTTGCAGATGCCAATGCGCGCGCGCAGCTGGAGCAGGCGGTGATGAACGCGGGGCTGGCGCCCTATCAGCGCCAGCAGATCCTGAACGGCGGGGTGATGGTGCAGGTCGACCTGTTCGGCTGGCCCGGGCAGATCACCAATGCCAATGTTCAAGTCTTTCCGTAATCATCTGGGATAACAGCGAAACCTGTTTTGCCTGACATTCAACGCAGGCGACACAGGGTTGCCACCAGTGCCAGCGCCTCGCGCGGTAGATGCCTGAGCCACTGGCGCGGGCCGATCTGCCGCAGGGGTGGGCAGTTGAGCGTGGCCCTGAGGTCGAGCTGCCGCGCCAGCAGCCGCGCGCGCGGTGCGTGATAGGGGTCGGTGACGATCACCACCTGCGCGGGCTGCAGCGTCTGCAGGATCGGCTTGGCAAAGGCCAGATTCTCGCGCGTGGTGGTCGAGCGGTCTTCCAGATGGATCGCCCCTTCCGGCACCCCCGCCTCGCGGCAAAGCCGGGCGATCACTGCGGCCTCGCTGGGCGGATACCGCCCCGTGCCCCCACAGCCGAGGATCGCATCCACCCGGCCCGCCTTGTAAAGCCCGACCGCATGCACCACCCGCCGCGCCAGGGTGGGCGAGGGCTGGCCACCGGGCCAGACGGCGGCGCCGAGGATCAGGGCAAGGCGCGGGCATGTTATTTGTTTTGTGCTTTGCGACATTGCATTTAATGTTTGATTTGCGCTTTCGTCGATGACGATGGAGTTCTTCTCATGGGGTGGTGATTTGCGGCGCTATAAGAAGGTTCAGGTCCGCGGCTCTAGCCGAGGAGGGGCCAGGTTCATAGAGCAAGAAGTGGAGGATTTGACACGCTTGGCCTTCGATATCGCGTTCTCACAACTTGCTGGGCAAAAAGAAGATCTTAGAAATAGACGGAACCAAGCGACATTTTCTGGCGCAGTGTCTAGCCTTATTGCGTCAGTGTTTGCGTCTTTGTTGGGTTCCAAAGAGGCATTCTTCCGAGATCCTGTATTCTTAGGATTCTCATTGGAAGGAGTGCTGTTGCTGCTCGTATTCACTGCATCATTAGTGTTTGCAATCAGAGTCCAGACGGCTCTGGGAAAAGTGAATTTTGAACTGTCAAGTAGGAGGATTTTGTGGGCAGTAGAGCAGAAGCGGAGGCGCTCGACAGAGATCAAATTTCTGGCTGAGGAAGCAGAGAGATTTTTCGACGAGAATGAGAGAGTAATCGCATCGGTTACTGGTGACTTGTGGTGGTCTCTAGTTTTTTCGTTTGCGCAAATTCCCTTGTGGGTTATGCTTTTGATAAAATGAGGAGTGATTAGTGGTATGGGCAGCAAAGACAGCAAGCCACCAGCGCCGCCGCCTTCTGGAAAGTCCACATACAGGGAAATCATCAAGGACGGGGGCAACTCTTCAACGCCTCAGTCGGCAGTGAAGAATAGCGGGAAGTAGGCCTTTCACCGCTTGCTCTTCTTCTTCGCCCGCGTCCCGGCTTTCCCCGCCGTCGACCGCCCCCTCAGCTTCACCGCGTCCTCGACGGCCTCCTCCACCGCCGCCTGACGGGCCAAGGGATCGTCGGCGACGGCCAGTTCCACCGCTTCCAGCCGCTTGATTTCGTCGCGCAACCGGGCGGCTTCCTCGAATTCGAGGTTCTCGGCGGCCTTTTTCATGTCGGCGCGCAGGGCATCGAGATGCGCGGCCAGGTTCGCGCCAACCATCGCCTTGTCGACCTTGGCCGTCACCCGCGACTGGTCGGTATCGCCCTGCCAGAGCCCCGCCAGCACGTCGTCGACGTTCTTGCGCACGGTCTGCGGCGTGATGCCGTGTTCTTCGTTATAGGCGATCTGCTTGGCGCGGCGGCGGTTGGTTTCGTCGATCGCGCGCTGCATCGAGCCGGTGATCTTGTCGGCATACATGATCACCCGCCCGTCGGCGTTGCGCGCGGCCCGGCCGATGGTCTGGATGAGCGAGGTTTCCGAGCGCAGGAACCCTTCCTTGTCGGCATCCAGAATCGCCACCAGCCCGCATTCGGGGATGTCGAGCCCCTCGCGCAGCAGGTTGATGCCGACCAGGACGTCGAACGCCCCCAGCCGCAAATCCCGCAGGATTTCAATGCGTTCGATCGTGTCGATATCGGAATGCATATAGCGCACCCGCACGCCCTGTTCGTGCAGGTATTCGGTCAGATCCTCGGCCATGCGCTTGGTCAGCGTGGTGACCAGCACCCGCAGCCCGGCCTTGGCCACGCGGCGGACCTCGTCCAGCAGGTCGTCGACCTGCATCGACACCGGGCGGATCTCGACCACAGGATCCAGCAAGCCGGTCGGGCGGATCACCTGCTCGGCAAAGACGCCGCCGGCCTGTTCCAGCTCCCACGCTGCCGGGGTGGCCGAGACAAAGACCGAATCCGGTCGCATCGCGTCCCACTCCTCGAATTTCAGCGGCCGGTTGTCCATGCAGGATGGCAGCCGGAACCCGTGCTCGGCCAGCACCGACTTGCGCCGGAAGTCGCCGCGATACATGCCGCCGATCTGAGGCACGGTGACGTGGGATTCATCGGCAAAAACAATCGCATGGTCGGGGATGAACTCGAAGAGCGTGGGCGGGGGCTCGCCGGTCGCCCGGCCGGTGAGATAGCGCGAATAGTTCTCGATCCCGTTGCAGACACCAGTCGCCTCCAGCATCTCCAGATCGAAATTCGTGCGCTGCTCCAACCGCTGCGCCTCCAAGAGCTTGCCCTCGGCGTTGAACTGCTTGAGGCGGTGGAACAGCTCTTCCTTGATGCCCTTGATCGCCTGCTGCATCGTCGGCCGGGGGGTCACATAGTGGCTGTTGGCATAGATGCGGATCTTGTCGAAACTGTCGGTCTTCTTGCCGGTCAGCGGGTCGAATTCGGTGATCGCCTCCAGCTCTTCGCCAAAGAACGACAGCCGCCAGGCGCGATCTTCAAGGTGGGCGGGCCAGACCTCGACGACATCGCCGCGCACCCGGAAGGTGCCCCGGTTGAAGGCCGCGTCGTTGCGCCGGTATTGCTGGGCGACCAGCTCTGCGATCACCTGCCGCTGGTCATAGAGGCTGCCAACCTGCAGATCCTGGGTCATCGCCGAATAGGTCTCGACCGAGCCGATGCCGTAGATGCAGCTGACCGAGGCGACGATGATCACGTCGTCGCGCTCCAAGAGCGCCCGGGTGGCCGAGTGGCGCATCCGGTCGATGGCCTCGTTGATCTGCGATTCCTTCTCGATATAGGTATCGGTCCGGGCCACATAGGCCTCGGGCTGATAGTAGTCGTAATAGCTGACGAAATATTCGACGGCGTTCTCGGGGAAAAATCCCTTGAATTCCCCGTAAAGTTGCGCAGCCAGCGTTTTGTTCGGCGCCAGGATGATCGCCGGGCGCTGGGTTTCCTCGATGATCTTGGCCATCGTGAAGGTCTTGCCGGTGCCCGTCGCCCCCAGCAGCACCTGATCATGCTCACCCGTCCGCAGGCCGGCGGACAGTTCGGCGATCGCGGTGGGCTGGTCGCCGGCGGGTTGGAACGGCGACTGCATGACAAAGCGTTTGCCACCCTCGAGCTTTTCGCGCTTGGGCAGGGGCGAAATCGGCAGGTCGGGCAGGGCGTCGGGGCGGTTGTTGTGCATGAGGGGACTCGAGGCCACAGGGTGTCGCTAGAATTGTGCCTATTTTGTTCCCGTTCAACCCCGTTCTGGCTTTCGACGGGCTTCCGGGCGAACACAAAAACATGCATAGGCGATGTAAATTATTCGCCCGGGGCTCTTGTCCGCGATCCGGGCACACCTATTTCTGAAGAAGGGCAAACGCGGCCGACGGCACTTCCGATCCGTTTCTCCTCGCTCCCTGTGGTCCTAGCTGGCGTCGGACCGCGTTTGCACCGCCTGCAAAGCCTGCGCAGACACGGCTTTGCCCTTGTCAGCGCAGATGGTTTTGGGGATAAAGCGCGCAGAACCTTCGGAGAGACGACATGCGCGCCCGCATCTACACCCCTGCCCGCAACGCGATGCAATCCGGCACCGCCCGCACCAAGCACTGGGTGCTCGACTTCGCCCCGGGCGAGGCGCGCGCCAAGGATCCGCTGATGGGCTGGACCGGGTCGGGTGACACGCAAACCCAGGTCAAGCTGCGTTTTGCCACGCAGGCCGAGGCCGAGGCCTATGCCAAGGCGCAGGGCATCGACTATGTGGTGATGCAGCCCAAGACGCGCGCGGCCAATATCCGCGCCGGCGGCTATGGCGAGAATTTCGCGACCAACCGCCGTCAGGTCTGGACGCACTGATACCCGGCCATACGGCTGCTGACAAACCGGGCCCCGCGCCCGGTTTTTTCATGTCGCGCTGTCAACGTCGCAGCGCAAAGCGGTCGATCAGGGCCTGCCCCATCGCCGGATCGCCGTCAAAACGCACCCCGCCTGTGGACAGGCTGTCGGCAAGGGGGAGGGGGCCATAGATGACCGCGGCCATCGCGTTGGCCGGCCCGGCAAGGCGCAACGCGGCGGTATCGTCGGGGGCCGGCTGGACGTGGAACCCCTCGGCATCCGCGCGGGTCGCGAAGATCTCGCCGCCCATCGTGAAGGCGGCCGTCAGGGCGGGGGCGTCTGCGGGGGCGTGATACATCACCTGCATCGACAGCATCAATGCCGTCGGGCTGATGAACTTGCGCGGATCGTGGCCCGGCTGGCGCACACCCCAAAGACACAGCGCGTCGATGATCAGCCGGGCGTCCTGACCCGCCGGGGTCAGGGCATAGACCGCGACATTGGCGGGCGGGGGCAGGGTGCGCCGCTCCAGCAGCGCCGCTGCCGCGAGATCGTCGAGCCGTTGCGTCAGCACATTCGTCGCGATCCCCGGCAGGCCAGCCTTGATCGCGCCGAAGCGTTTCGGCCCCAGCATCAGTTCGCGCAGCACCAGAATTGCCCAGCGGTCGCCCACCAGATCCAGCGCATGCGCTGCCAGACAGCCCTCGTTATATCCGTTGCGCGCCATCATGCCTCGTTTCTTGTTATTCAAGATTTCATAGTTGCTTTTTGCAAGCAAGTGGGTTTAGCCTGTGGTGACATCACGTCGCACCCTGTTGATACGAGGATTCCCGATGACCAAAGATTTCCACGGATTGCCCTGTTGGTATGAACTGACCAGCCCGGATACCGCAGCGGCTGCCACCTTCTATGGCGCGGTGCTCGGCTGGAGTTGGGCCAAGGTCCCGATGGAAGGGATGGACTATCACCTTGCCTCGATGGGTCCGGCAATGGTGGCCGGAATGATGACCCCGCCGGCCGATGGCATCCCGCCGAACTGGTGCATCTATTTCGCGGTGACCGATTGTGACGCTACAGCGGCGGCGGTTCAGGCCGATGGCGGCGGGCAGATCGTGCCGCCCAGCGATATCCCCGGCACCGGCCGGTTTGCGATCCTCACCGATCCGCAGGGCGCGGTGTTCGGCATCCTGCAGCCCCTGCCGATGGAGGATGGCAACGATACTGGCAGGGCCTTCGACCAGAAGACATCCGGCCACGGCCACTGGCATGAGCTGATGACCTCGGACCCCGCCGCGGCGATGGCGTTTTATGCCAAACACCTGGGCTGGACCGCCTCGCAGGCGATGGATATGGGCGAGATGGGCACCTATCAGCTGTTCGCGGGGCAGGGCGGGGATATGGGGGGCATCATGCGCCAGATGGTCCCGGGGATGCCCAGTTTCTGGCTGCCGTATTTCGGGGCCAACGGGATCGACGCCGCGGTGACGGTGATCACCGCCGCGGGTGGTAAGGTGCAGAATGGCCCGGTGGAAGTGCCGGGCGGGGCCTTTATCCTGCAGGCGACCGATCCGCAGGGGGCGTGGTTCGCGCTGTCCGGCCCGCGCTGAGGTGGAAACGAAAACAGGCGGCCCAAAGGCCGCCTGTTTTTTCTGGAGCGGGCGATGAGATTCGAACTCACGACCCTAACCTTGGCAAGGTTATGCTCTACCCCTGAGCTACGCCCGCTCGATGGCCGCGATCTAACCCATGTCGGCGGGGGCTGCAAGCGGGTTTCCGGCGGTAGATCAAGATTTTCGCAGGCGGCGGGCGTCGCGGCAAACCGTGGCGGGTTTGCGCCGGACAACAAAAAACGGCGGCCCGAGAGCCGCCGTTTTTTGATTGGAGCGGGCGATGAGATTCGAACTCACGACCCTAACCTTGGCAAGGTTATGCTCTACCCCTGAGCTACGCCCGCCCCGTTTCGGTAGGCGCTGATTTAGGCGATGGCGGAACGGGCCGCAAGGGGTAAAATGCGCCATCCCGGCCATTTTCTGCGCCCGGATTTCGCGGTCTGGCCGGGCGGGGCAATCCGGGTCCGCGTCGCAATGCCGCCGCATTGGCATCATCGAAAAACCATAATGACGACGCAGGTTTGGCCTGCGCCGAGCCGGTCCCCGGCCCTGTGATCATTGCCCATCAGGATCCTGCCATGACCTCGATTCGTGTCCTGTCCGCCGCGCTCGTGCTGACCCTCGCCACACCGGCCTTGTCGCAAACCGCCACGCCGCTCACCGACGAGAATGGCGATGGCATGCTGAGTTTCTCCGAGCTGCTGCTCAGCTATCCGACGCTGGATATCGACGCCTATTTCGCCGCCGACACCGATGGCGACGGGTTCCTGAACCCGCACGAAACCAAGACAGCGCGCGACAACGGCATTCTGCCGCGCTGACCCAGGCACGTATCCCCCCCCCCCGCCGGCCACCGGCGTTCGCGGCAGGGCGCGACGGGGCGATCAAGAGCGCGTGAGCGGGCTGTCCGCCCCCCTGCCGCCCACTGGCGAATCTCCATGCCTTTGATCAGATGGGCGTCGAAGCCGCCGCCGATGCGTCGGTTTCGACTAGCGGTCGTCGTGACCGTAAATGCTTCTTTTCGGAGAGAAAAAATGAAGAAGCTCGTTCTGACCCTCGGCGTCGTTTCTGCCCTTGCCGCGGCTCAGGCCAATGCCCAGACCGTGGTGACCGATGCCGATGGCAACGGCGTCTTTTCCTATGAGGAAATGGTCGCCGCCTTCCCGGATCTGACCCAGGAAGTTTTCACCGCCGCCGACACCAACGGTGACGGTGCGCTGGACGCCGACGAGTTGAAAGCTGCTCAGGAAGCCGGGACGATCCCCGCCTGATCGCGCTGAACGGGTCCGTGACGCGGACCCATCCGACGATGCCTCGTGCCGCCCGTTCGATCCCGAACGGGCGGCTTTGCTTTGGTCATTCCAGTTCGATCAGCAGATCCTTGGCCTCGATCTGCGCGCCGGGCTGGACGTTGACGGCCTTGACCACCGCCGCGCGGTCGGCGTGCAGTCCGGTCTCCATCTTCATCGCCTCGATGGTCAGCAGCAGGTCGCCGGCCTTGACCTTTTGTCCGACGCTGACCGCGACCGAGGCCACGGCGCCGGGCATCGGCGCGCCGACATGGGCGGGGTTGCCCTCTTCGGCCTTTGGGCGCACCGATTGCGTCGCCTTCACCTTGCGGTTCGGCACGCGGATCGTGCGCGGCTGGCCGTTCAGCTCGAAGAACACCTTGACGTCGCCGTCCTCGCCGGTCTCGCCGACCGCGATCAGCCGGACCTCCAGCGTCTTGCCGGGGTCGATTTCGGCGGTGATCTCGTTGCCCGGCTCCATCCCGTAGAAGAAGTTCCAGGTCGGCAGCGTCCGCACCGGGCCATAGAGCCGGTGGCGGCCCATGTAGTCCAGGAAGACCTTGGGATACATGAGGTAGCCGTTCAGGTCCTCGTCGTCGATCTTGAACCCGCCGAGTTCCTTGGAGACCTGCGCGCGCACGGCCTCCAGGTCCACCGGGGGCAGGTGTTTGCCCGGGCGTTCAGTCGACGGCGCCTCGCCCTTCAGCGCCTTGGTGGTGATGGCGGCGGGGAAGCCACCCTCGGGCTGGCCGAGGTTGCCCTTGAGCATGTCCACCACCGACTCGGGGAAGGCCATGTCATGCGCGGGGTCTTCGACCTGGGCGCGGGTCAGCCCCTGGGTCACCATCATCAGCGCCATGTCGCCGACGACCTTGGACGAGGGTGTCACCTTGACGATATCGCCAAAGATCTGGTTGGCGTCGGCATAGGCGCGGGCGACCTCGGGCCAACGTTCTTCCAGCCCCAGCGAGCGGGCCTGCGCCTTGAGGTTGGTGAACTGGCCGCCGGGCATTTCATGCAGGTAGACCTCGGAGGATGGCGCCTGCTGGCCGGTCTCGAAGGCCGCATAATGGGCGCGCACCTGTTCCCAGTAATCCGAAATCTCGCGGATCGCATCCATGCTGAGGCCGGTGTCGCGCTCGGTATGGCGCAGGGCCTCGACCACCGAGCCGAGCGTCGCCTGCGAGGTATTGCCGCTGAGCGCATCCATCGCCGCATCCACCGCGTCCACGCCCGCCTCGCTCGCGGCCATGATCGTGGCGATGGCCGCGCCCGACGTGTCATGCGTGTGGAAGTGGATCGGCAGGTCGACGGCGTCCTTGAGCGCCGAGAAGAGCACCTTGGCGGCCGGGGCCTTCAGCACCCCCGCCATGTCCTTGACGCCCAGCACATGGGCGCCGGCGGCCTCCAGCGCCTTGGCCATTTTCACATAGTAATCAACAGTGTATTTCTGCTGCGCCGGGTCCAGCAGGTCGCCGGTATAGCAGATCGTGCCCTCGCAGATGCGCCCCGATTCGATCACCGCATCCATTGCGACGCGCATGTTCTCAACCCAGTTCAGACTGTCGAAGACACGGAACACATCGACGCCGGTCTCGGCCGCGCGGGCGACGAAGGCCTGCACCACGTTGTCGGGATAGTTGGTATAGCCGACGCCGTTCGAGGCGCGCAGCAGCATCTGCGTCAGCAGGTTCGGCATCGCCTTGCGCAGGTCGCGCAGGCGCTGCCAGGGGCATTCCTGCAAGAACCGATAGGCCACGTCAAAGGTCGCGCCGCCCCAGCATTCGACGCTGAACAGGCCCGAGAGATTGGCCGCATAGGCGGGGGCCACGCGGATCATGTCGATCGAGCGCATCCGGGTGGCCAGCAGCGACTGGTGCGCGTCGCGCATCGTTGTGTCGGTGATCAGAAGGCGCGTCTGGTCCTTCATCCAGTCCGCGACACCCTTGGCGCCTTGCTCGGTCAGCAGGGTCTTGGTGCCGTAGGGTGCGTGCTCGGCACGCACCTTGGGCGCTTCGGGGGCGCGGGGTTCGGCGGCGGGGCGGGGGCGGCCGGCGGTCTCGGGGTGGCCGTTCACGGTGATGTCGGCCAGATACACCAACAGCTTCGTTGCCCGGTCGCGGCGCTTCTTGAAGTTGAACAGCTCGGGCGTGGTGTCGATGAACTTGGTCGTCGCCTGATCGGCCAGGAAGGTCGGGTGTTTCAGCAGGTTCTCGACAAAGGCGATGTTCGTGCTGACGCCGCGGATGCGGAACTCGCGCAGCGCGCGGTCCATGCGGGCGATGGCCTCGGTCGGGGTGGGCGCCCAGGCCGTCACCTTGACCAGCAGGCTGTCATAATAGCGCGTGATCACGCCACCGGCATAGGCGGTGCCGCCGTCCAGACGGATCCCCATCCCGGTCGCGCTGCGATAGGCGGTCAGCCGGCCATAATCGGGGATGAAGTTGTTGAGCGGATCCTCGGTGGTGATCCGGCACTGCAGCGCGTGCCCGGAGAGGGTCACCGCCGCCTGGTCGGGCGTGCCGGTGGCCTCGGCCAGCGTCGCGCCCTCGGCGATGCGGATCTGCGCCTTGACGATGTCGATGCCGGTCACCTCTTCGGTGACGGTGTGTTCCACCTGGATGCGCGGGTTCACCTCGATGAAGTAGAACTTGCCTTCATCCATATCCATCAGGAATTCGACGGTGCCGGCGTTCTGATAGCCGACCGCGTTGCCGATCTTCAGCGCCAGGCCGCAGACCTCGGCGCGCTGGTCCTCGGTCAGATAGGGGGCGGGGGCGCGTTCGACGACCTTCTGGTTGCGCCGCTGCACGGTGCAGTCGCGTTCATAGAGGTGATAGAGCGCACCGTGGGTATCGCCCAGCAGTTGCACCTCGACGTGACGCGCGCGCTGGATCATCTTTTCCAGATAGCCTTCGCCATTGCCAAAGGCCGCCTCGGCCTCGCGCCGGCCCTCGCGGACCTTGCCCTCCAGTTCTTCGGAATTGAAGATCGGCCGCATCCCGCGCCCGCCGCCGCCGTGGCTGGCCTTGAGCATCAAGGGATAGCCGACCGCCTCGGCCATCGCGCGGATCTCGTCCATGTCATCGCCCAGCACCTCGGTCGCGGGGATCACCGGCACGTCCGCCGCGATGGCCACGCGCCGCGCGCTGGCTTTGTCGCCAAGGGCGCGCATCGTCGCCGCGCGCGGCCCAATGAAGGTGATGCCCGCCGCGTCGCAGGCATCGACCAGCGCCGGGTTCTCGGACAGCAGGCCATAGCCCGGGTGGATCGCGTCGGCGCCGGCCTTCTTGGCGACGCGGATGATTTCGGGGATCGACAGATAGGCCGCGACCGGGCCCAGCCCCTCGCCGATGCGATAGGCCTCGTCGGCCTTGAACCGGTGCAGGCCCAGCTTGTCCTCTTCGGCATAGACGGCGACCGTCTTCTTGCCCAGTTCGTTCGCCGCGCGCATCACGCGGATCGCGATCTCGCCACGATTGGCAACGAGGATCTTGTTGAAAGTGGCCATCCTGTCGGGTCTCCGGTTGGTCAAGCGTTGGGGTCGGCTCGTGCCGATTTCTGCAATGCGGCAACTCGGAATGCAAGGATTGGTTACAATTGTGGCACACCTTGCGGATCATAGACCTGCGTCAGGTCGCACAGCGCGACCCAGGGGCGGTCGTCGCGGTTGCACAGGGCTGCCGCAACCGACAGCGCCACCGCTTCTTCGGGCAGGCCGCAGACCACTTCGTGCCAGTGAATCCCCTCGACATGCTGGACAAAGACATCCACCGACCAGCCTGCGGGCTGGCACCAGTTGGTGGGCAGGCAGTCCGCGGCCAGGGCGCCGCCTGCCACGCATTCGGCGATGGCGGCCTCGAAGGCGAGGGCGGGCGTCGGCCCGATGGCCATGCCGCTGGACTGTTCCGGGGCTTGGACAAAGGCGATTCCGGCGGGGCCGTCCTGGGCCGGCGCGGCGGTCGGAAGGCACAGGCAGACAAGGGCGATGAGGGTGCGCATGCGGGCTCCGATGCTGGTCAGAAGCAGCCTAGCGCAGGGCGCCGCGAAAGCCAAAGAGGCATTCCGGCGCTTTCAGGCGCAAACCGTCACGCGGCGCACCCTGCCCAAATCGCATGCAAAAGGGGGGCCATCGGCCCCCCTTTCGTGGACGGGAAGCGCCCCGTCCGGGATTTTCGCGGGTTCAGCCCTCGACCTTGGCCATCCGCTTGCGCTCATGCGGGTCCAGATACCGCTTGCGCAGGCGGATCGACTTGGGCGTGACCTCGACCAGCTCATCGTCGTCGATATAGGCGATCGACTGTTCCAGCGACATGATGACCGGCGGCGTCAGCCGCACCGCCTCGTCGGTGCCCGAGGCCCGCACGTTGGTCAGCTTCTTGCCCTTGAGCGGGTTCACTTCCAGATCGTTGTCGCGCGAATGCTCGCCGATGATCATCCCCTCGTAAACCTGCTCCTGCGCGCCGATGAACATCCGGCCGCGCTCTTCGAGGTTCCACAGCGCATAGGCGACCGAGACGCCGTTCTCCATCGAGATCAGCACGCCCTGACGGCGGCCCTGGATCGGCCCCTTGTAGGGCGCCCAGTCGTGGAAGATGCGGTTCAGCACGCCGGTGCCGCGGGTGTCGGTCATGAACTCGCCCTGATAGCCGATCAGCCCGCGCGAGGGCACATGGGCGACGATCCGCGTCTTGCCGACGCCGGCGGGTTTCATCTCGGTCAGGTCACCCTTGCGCGGGCCGGTCAGCTTTTCGATCACCGCGCCCGAGAATTCGTCGTCGACGTCGATGATGACTTCCTCGATCGGCTCCAGACGCTCGCCGCCTTCCTCGCGGAAGATCACCCGCGGACGGCTGATCGACAGCTCGAATCCTTCGCGGCGCATGTTTTCGATCAGCACGCCCATCTGCAGTTCACCACGGCCCGAAACGACAAAGGCCTCGCCGCCGGGCGTGTCCTCGATCTTGATCGCGACGTTCGATTCGGCTTCCTTCATCAGGCGCTCGCGGATCACGCGCGACTGCACCTTGTTGCCGTCGCGGCCCGCCAGCGGGCTGTCGTTGATGCCGAAGGTGACCGAGATCGTCGGCGGGTCGATCGGCTGCGCGGGGATCGGCACGTCGATCGAGGGATCGCACAGCGTGTCGGCCACGGTCGCCTTGGTCATGCCGGCGATGGTGACGATATCGCCGGCCACCGCCTCGTCGATGGGCTGCTGGCCGAGGCCGCGGAACGCCAGGATCTTGGTCACCCGGAACTGCTCGATCCGCTCGCCGGTGCGCGACAGCGCCTTCAGCGTGGTGCCGACCTTCAGCGTGCCGGCCTCGACCCGGCCGGTCAGGATGCGGCCGATGAACGGGTCCGAGCCCAGCGTGGTCGCCAGCATGCGGAAGGGTTCGGTCTGATGCGCGATCTGCTTGGGCGGTTCGACATGGCGGATCACCAGTTCGAACAGCGCCGACATGTCCTTGCGCGGGCCGTCCAGTTCGTTATCGGCCCAGCCGTTGATCCCCGAGGCATAAAGCACCGGGAAGTCCAGCTGCTCGTCATCGGCGCCGAGGTTCGCGAACAGGTCAAAGACCTCGTTCAGCGCGCGGTCGGGCTCGGCGGCGGGCTTGTCGACCTTGTTCAGCACGACGATCGGCTTCAGCCCCAGCGCCAGCGCCTTCGAGGTCACGAACTTGGTCTGCGGCATCGGCCCTTCGGCCGCGTCAACCAGCAGGCAGACGCCGTCGACCATGCTGAGGATGCGTTCCACCTCGCCGCCGAAATCGGCGTGGCCGGGGGTGTCGACGATGTTGATCCGCGTGCCTTTCCACTCGACCGAGGTCGCCTTGGCGAGGATGGTGATCCCGCGCTCGCGTTCCAGGTCGTTGGAATCCATCGCGCGCTCGGTCACGGCCTGACCTTCGCGATAGACGCCGGATTGTTTCAGAAGCTCGTCAACCAGCGTGGTCTTGCCGTGGTCGACGTGCGCGATGATCGCAATGTTGCGAAGGTCCATGAATTCGTCCTGATTGCTGCGCCGCCGCGCATACACGAGGAAAGCGGATTTGGCGAGTCAGGTTACGACATACCAGTCGCGGCGGTGGTTGAAGGCGATCACCGCGTTCAGGATCAGCGCCCCCAGCAGCGACCACAGCACCCGGTCGGCGGGCAGAAGCCAGGCGGCGACGGCGAACAGCACCAGGTCATGCACCAGCTGCGTGACGCCCGCGCGGATGCCATAGCGGTCCTGCAGGATCATCGCCACGATCGACACCCCGCCCAGGCTGCCCGAGTGGCGAAAGAGGCCCAGCAGGCCCACACCCGCGCTGACCCCGAACAGCATCGCGGCGGCGGCAGGGTGGATGCTGTCGAGATGCACCAGCGGCTTCAGCGCCTCGGTCAGGGCCGAGACCAGCACCACGGTGCCCAGGCTCTTCGCGCAGAACACCGGACCGCGCAGGCGCCAGGCGAGGGCGAAGAACGGGATGTTCATGGCAAAGAACACCACCGAGAAATTCCACCCCAGCGCGTAGGACAGGATCAGCGCCACCCCGGCGGTGCCGCCGGTCACCAGCCCCGCGGCGCGCAGCAGATGCACACCCAGCGCCGCCTGCGCCGAGGCGATCACGAGGCCTTGCAGATCCTCGATGGGGGTGTAGTGGCGCGCGGAAGAAAGGTCAGTATCCATGACCTGAATATGCTGCGTCGCGGCGAAAAAGTCCAATGCGTGATGCGAAAGGGCGCCATGCGGTGCCGGCATGCCTGCCGTGTCAGTGCGGCGCGGCGTTGGAGAACAGGTTGATCACCAGGATCCCGGCGATGATCAGCCCCATGCCCAGAACCGCCGGCAGATCGAGGCGCTGGTTGAACGCCAGATAGCCGATTGCGGCGATCAGGCAGATCCCCAGCCCCGACCAGACCGCATAGGCGATCCCCACCGGCATGACCCGCAGGACCAGCGCCAGCAGCCAGAACGAGACCCCATAGGCCACCACGACCACTGCCGAGGGCCCCAGCCGTGTGAACCCGTCGCTGGCCTTGAGCGCGGTGGTGCCGATGGTTTCGAAGAAGATGGCGGCGGCGAGCAGGATCCAGGGCATGGGGGTCTCCGGGGTTGGCGGGGTCTGTGTCGCAGGTTCCGAAGGTGCAGGGAAGGGGGGCGCTGCCCAGGATCACCGAGACAGTTTGACACCTTGCAGCGCCGGGCTCTGTCCGCCCGCCCGGGGATATCCGCGCCGCAAAGACGGGCCGGTGGTGGTTTGCCCGGCGCAATGTATACCATTGCACACAATTGACTTGACGACGGGTCCGCGATAGGCGAGACAGCGTTGCAACGGCAGGGCCGGCGGCAGTTCCGGCCCGTTTCCCGCCCGTATCCGCCCCGTTCCCACATTGTCGATCAGCTTTGAAGGATCCGACGCATGGCACAGACCCCTGACATCATCTACACCAAGGTTGACGAGGCCCCCGAACTCGCCCGCGCCTCGCTGGAGCCGATCATCCGCGCCTTTGCCGCGCCCGCCGGCATCACCCTGGAAACCCGCGACATCAGCCTGGCGGGCCGCATCCTGGCGGTGTTCGCCGACATGCTGCCCGAGGGGCAGCGGGTGTCGGACGACCTGGCGATCCTGGGCGAGCTGGTGAAGACGCCCGAGGCGAACGTGATCAAGCTGCCGAACATTTCGGCCTCGGTGCCGCAGCTGGTCGCAGCGGTGAAGGAATTGCAGGCGCAGGGCTATGCGCTGCCCGACTACCCGGAAGAGCCGGCGAGCGACGCCGAAAAGGCGATCCGCGCGCGCTATGACGCGGTCAAGGGCTCGGCGGTGAACCCGGTCCTGCGCGAGGGCAACAGCGACCGGCGCTCGGCCAAGGCGGTCAAGGCCTATGCCAAGGCCAACCCGCACCGGATGGGCAAATGGGTGCCCGAGTCGAAGACCCATGTCTCCTCGATGCCGGGCAATGATTTCTATGCCAACGAAAAATCGACCACGATCAGCGCCGCGCAGGCGGGTGGCGCGACGATCACCTTCACCGGTGCGGACGGGGTCGCGAAGGTTCTGAAAGACAAGCTGACATACACCGAGGGCGAAGTTGTCGACGCGACCTTCCTGTCGGCCAAGGCGCTGCGCGCCTATATCGCCGCCGAGATCGCCGCGACCGAGCCGGGCGTGCTGTTCTCGGTGCACCTCAAGGCGACGATGATGAAGGTCTCGGACCCGATCATCTTCGGCCATTTCGTGTCGGTCTACCTGCAGGACTTCATCACCAAGCATGGTGCCGAGCTGGACGCACTGGGCTGGAACCCGAACTCGGGCCTGGGCGATCTGGAAGCGCGCATCAAGGGCAACGCCACGCTGGAAGCCGATTACAAGGCGGCGATGGCGGCGCGCCCGGCGATGTATATGGTGAACTCGGACAAGGGGATCACCAACCTTCACGTCCCCTCGGACGTGATCATTGACGCTTCGATGCCGGCGGTGATCCGCGCGGGCGGCAAGGGCTGGGGCCCGGACGGCCAGGAAGCGGACGCCAAGTGCTGCATCCCGGACAACTGCTATGCGCCGGTCTATGACGAGACGATCAAGTATTTCAAGGAAACCGGCACGCTGGATGTGACCACCGCCGGCGCGGTGTCGAACGTCGGCCTGATGGCGCAGAAGGCCGAGGAATACGGCTCGCACCCGACCACCTTCGAGGCCCCCGCCGACGGCGTGATCCGCATCGTGCTGGCCTCGGGCGAAGTGCTGCACGAGAGCGCGGTGGAAAAGGGTGACATCTGGCGCTCGTCGACCGCCAAGAAGGCGCCGATCCTCGACTGGATCGCGCTGGGCATCGCCCGCACCAAGGCGACCGGCGCCGCGGCCTTCTGGCTCGATGAGAACCGCGCCCACGACCGTGAGCTGATCAAGTATGTGAAGCCCGCGCTGGCCGCGGCCGGGATCGACATTCCGATCCTCGCCCCGCGCGAGGCCACGCGCTTCTCGCTGGAGACGATGCGCGCCGGCAAGGACTGCGTCACCATCACCGGCAACGTGCTGCGCGACTACCTGACCGACCTGTTCCCGATCCTGGAACTGGGCACCTCGGCCAAGATGCTGTCGATCGTCAAGCTGATGCAGGGCGGCGGCATGTTCGAGACCGGCGCCGGCGGCTCGGCCCCGAAACACGTCCAGCAGCTGCAGCAGGAAAACCACCTGCGCTGGGACAGCCTGGGCGAGTTCTGTGCGCTGGGGGAATCGTTCAACTTCCTGGCCGAGGCCAAGGGCAAGCCGCAGGCAGCGGTGTTGGGGGCAGCCGTGGACGCGGCGACCCAGAAGGTGCTGGACAACAACGACAGCCCGCAGGGCAAGGTCGGCCAGAACGACACCCGCACCTCGCATTACTGGTTCGCCCGCTACTGGGCCGAGGCGTTGGCCGCGCAGTCTGATGACGCCGCCCTGGCCGCGCATTTCGCGCCGATCGCCCAGGCCCTGGCCGCGAACGAGGCCAAGATCCTGGCCGAACTGCACACCGGCGAGGGTGTCGCCGCCGATATGGGCGGCTACTACCATGCCCCCGCCGACAAGGTCGCGTCGATCATGCGCCCCTCGGCCACGCTGAACGCGATCATCGGGTGAGACGGCAAAGGCCGTAAGCGATTGGAAACGGCCCCCTTGTGGGGCCGTTTTTCATGGGGATGTCGAGGCGCCGTCCGAGCATATCGAAGTCTGCTCCAACGTGGTTTGCAGATCGCGCGGTCGGTGACCATGTCGTCATCAGACCAGAGGTGGAGGAAAGCGGCGGCACTGAGGGAGTGCTCGCTCCAAACACTTTATGGATTCGCTGCAACGGCTGACGCCAGACGCCAATGTCGACAACGCTATGGGTCTTGGGGGTGTGTTCCTCAACGAAAAAGGCGCCCCGGGGGGCGCCTTCTCAGTCCGTTCGAACCAAACTCAGGCGAGTTGCAGGTTCGAGGCCGACTCGCGGCCGCGGCGGTCGGTTTCCAGGTCGAAGGTGACCTTCTGACCGTCAGCCAGCTCGCGCAGGCCGGCGCGCTCCAGCGCGGTGATGTGGACGAACACGTCCTTCGAACCGCCTTCGGGGGCGATGAAGCCGTAGCCTTTGGTGGCGTTGAACCATTTCACGGTGCCGTTGGCCATCGTGAGTTCTCCTTTTGAATGCCATCCACACAGCGTGATGGCCCGGCTCAGTGTCGTCAGGGTCGCAACTGAAGCCGAAAAGGAAACAGAGGTCGCATGAAGAATCTTAGCAGGGGGCTACATGCGCTTTCCGGGCGGAAAAATCAAGGGTGGGTTTGCAAGGCAGCCCATTCGCCAGCCGAAAGCGCGGTGCAAAAACGCAGCGGTGCCGCGGTGGTCGAGGGGCGACCCGACAGCGAGACCCCGGGGCTGAACGGGGTCACGCTCGCGGGGGGGCTGGCACCTGGCGCAAACGGGCTGCAGGTGCCAGCCCGACGCACGGCCGGCTTCAGAGCCATCCCGCTTGATGTCGATCATGGCGTTGCGACGCCCGGTGTCTAGGGTTTACCATCTCGAGCCCGTTAGGAGGTTTGCCATGCGTCCTGTCGTTTGTGCTGCCGTGTTCCTTGCATGTCCCGCAGGTGTGCTGCTGGCTGAAGAGGTGCCGCCGGTGACCTTGCACGCGCCGCCGGCCTATGCGCATCTGCCCGGTGACGAGGGGTGGGCGCTGGCCCCTTCCGCCACCGCGGACACGGCTGCCGCCACGCGGAGCCTGGGGCCGACGCAGCTGTTGACCGCCATGCTGCGGGTGATCCCGGTCACCGATCCGCAGGCGGTCGTCACCCATCGGAAACGTCCGCGGGAACATCTGGCCGAGGTGCTCTATGGCATGGGAGACACGCTGAACGCGGCGCTGGGCGTTCCGGCCTCGGGCGAGCCGCTGATCGACGCCTCGCCCTGGGATTACGCGGGGATGTGGTGCCTCTATTACAACGCCTTGAGCAGTGGTGCGCCCGATGACGCACATGCGGGGTCCTCGCGCGACATGTCGGTCGCCGGGGCGCTTTGTGCGCGGATCGACCCGCCGGCGGTGATCGACATGCGGATCATGGACGTGCGGCGCATGGCCAACGATCATTACGCGAATCTTGCAATGGATGCGGCGGATTTCTTCGAGACCCTCTGGTTCGATCCTCCGACGCACTGACGGCGCCCGTCTTTGGGCTTGATCGCATTCGCGCGGCATGCCCAACTGACCCTTGGCCAGGATGAGGAGGGGCGCATGGGCAAGCTGAAAATGTTGTGGACGCTTGCCGTCGTGCAGATGCCCGAACCGCTGGCGGCGCTGGTCTTTGCCGGGCGGCGGCGGGTTGTCGACGGGCGGCGCATCGACCCCAAGGCACAGGCGCTGGGCGCGCTGTTCGACCAGGTTCGGGTGCCGGGGGTGACCCCGACCCTGGCCGAAAGCCGTGCCTCGCTGCGGCTCCTGGCCGAGAAATTCGACCGGCCGTGCCCGGCTTCGGTGACCCGCCGCGACATCACCGTGCCCGGTGCGGCCGGGGATCGTCCGGGGCGGCTCTATGACACCGACCCGGACGGGGCGATGCGGCCGACGCTGCTTTTCCTGCACGGCGGGGGCTGGGTGCAGGGCGATCTGGAGACCCATGACGGGTTGTGCGGGCAGATTGCGCTCGAGGCCGGGTGCCGGGTGATCGCCCTCGACTATCGGCTGGCGCCTGAACACAAGTTTCCCGCCGGTCCCGACGACGTGCTGGCCGCCTATCGGGCGCTGCGCGAGCGGCCTGAGGCGTGGGGTGTGGATCCCACGCGGCTGGCGGTGGCTGGGGACAGCGCCGGGGGAAACCTGACGGCGGTGCTGATGCACGACATCGCCGCGGCGGGTCTGCCGATGCCGCGCGCGCAGCTGCTGATTTACCCGGCGGTTGATGCGCGGATGCAGACCCGCACGATGCAGGAACTCCGGCAGGCCTATGTTCTGCCGGTCGATCGTATCGGCTGGTATATCGACCAGTATCTGCCCCAGGGGCAGGACCGCCTCGACCCGCGCCTGTCGCCGGTTCTGTCGCCACACCTGGCGGCCCAGCCCCCGGCCTGCGTGATCGTCGCCGGCCATGACCCGCTGTGGGATGACGGGCTGATGCAGGCCGAGGCGCTGGAGCAGGCCGGGGTGCCGGTCGAGATCCTGCGCTATCCCGGCCAGATCCACATCTTCGTCTCGGCGCGCAGGGTTGTGCCGCAGGGCGTCGAGGCGATCAGCCGGGCCAGCGTCTGGCTGCAGCGGGCGCTGGGGTAGGATGGGCAATATTGCCCATCCTACGGGCACCCCGGGCTGTCCGTCTGCCCCCTGATACGGGTTGCGGCGCCTGACCCCCTTTCCTTTCCCTCCAGACCGTGCAATAGGGCCGTGCCAAGCGACGACTCCCCCTGCAGACAGGAGCTCCCCCATGCAGATCCGCGAGGCCCTCACCTTCGACGACGTCCTTCTCGTGCCCGCGGCCTCGACCGTGCTGCCCTCGACGGCGGATGTCTCGACCAAGGTCACGAAATCCATCCGTCTGAACATCCCGCTGCTCAGCTCGGCGATGGATACCGTGACCGAGGCCCGGATGGCGATCGCGATGGCGCAGGCCGGCGGCATGGGCGTGATCCATCGCAATCTCGACCTCGAGGCCCAGGCCGCCGAGGTCCGCCGCGTCAAGCGGTTCGAATCGGGGATCGTCTACAACCCGATCACCCTGACCCCCGACCAGACCCTGGCCGAGGCCAAGGTGTTGGCCGAGCGTTACAACGTCACCGGCTTCCCGGTGGTCGATGCCGGCGGCCGTGTGGTCGGCATCGTCACGAACCGCGACATGCGCTTTGTCGACGATCCCAAGACCCCGGTGCGGGTGATGATGACCGCCAATGACCTGGCGATCCTGCGCGAACCCGCCGACCGCGAGGAAGCCCGCGGCATGATGCACGAGCGCCGGATCGAAAAGCTCTTGGTGGTCAACGCCGAGGGCAAGCTGACCGGCCTGCTGACGCTCAAGGACACAGAAAAGGCCGTGCTGCACCCGATGGCCTGCAAGGACGAACTGGGCCGGCTGCGCGTCGCCGCGGCCTCGACGGTGGGCGATGCGGGCTATGAACGCTCGGCGGCCCTGGTCGAGGCGGGCGTGGACCTGCTGGTGATCGACACCGCGCACGGTCATTCGGCCTCGGTTGCCGAGGCGGTCGAGCGGGTCAAGGCGCTGTCCAACGCGGTGCAGGTCGTCGCCGGCAACGTCGCCACTGCCGAGGCCACCCGTGCGCTGATCGGCGCGGGCGCGGATGCGGTCAAGGTCGGCATCGGCCCGGGCTCGATCTGCACGACGCGGATCGTCGCCGGTGTCGGCGTGCCGCAGCTGACGGCGATCATGGACGCAGCCGGCGCGGCCGGCGAGACGCCGGTCATTGCCGACGGCGGCATCAAGTTCTCGGGCGATTTCGCCAAGGCGATTGCCGCGGGCGCCAGCTGCGCGATGGTCGGCTCGGCCATTGCGGGGACCGAGGAGGCCCCGGGCGAGGTGATCCTGTTCCAGGGCCGCAGCTATAAATCCTATCGCGGCATGGGCTCGCTGGGGGCGATGGCGCGCGGCTCGGCCGACCGCTATTTCCAGAAGGATGCCGCCTCGGACAAGCTGGTGCCCGAGGGGATCGAAGGCCAGGTGCCCTACAAGGGGCCGGTCGGCGGGGTGATCCACCAGATGGTCGGCGGGTTGCGCGCGGCGATGGGCTATACCGGCTGCGCGACCGTGTCCGAAATGCGCCGCAACTGCCAGTTCGTGCGTATCACCGGCGCCGGGCTGAAGGAAAGCCACGTCCACGACGTGCAGATCACCCGCGAAAGCCCGAACTATCGCCTGGGCGGCTGATCACCGCGGGCGCAGGGTGCGCCTGCCCCTTGTTCCGTCGCGCCCCTTGACGCAGTCTGGGGGCGCCAGCGAGAGGGACAGACATGCGCAGCAACGGCTTTGACGAGGACGACAGCGATTTCGAGCCGGGAAACCGCGAGCTGTGGCCGCGCATCCTGTGGATCGTTGTCATCACGATGATGATCTCGGTCGCGCAATCGGTCCTGTTCGCCGTCGCCGTGCTGCAGATCGTCATCATGGTCGCCAACCGCGGCCGCGCAAACGAGGATCTGGGTGATTTTGGAAGCATGGTCGGCGCCTGGGTCGCCAAGGCCGCCCGCTATCAATCCGCAGCCTCGGACCAGAAACCCTGGCCCTGGACGCCGATGGGATCCTAGGGCGGAAGCCCCGGGGGCTCTGCCCCCGGACCCCCGGGATATTTGAAACGCAAAGATGGGGACAGACGCGCTGCGCCCCATCTTTGCGTTTCAAATATCCTGGGGGTGAATTCGGCGCAGCCGAAGAGGGGGCAAAGCCCCTGCCGCGCCGCGTCAGCGGCGCGCCGGGTCGCCCGCAGGTCAAAGCGTGAAACGCTTTCGGCCCAGGGCGAAACCCCGCCTGGCCTGCGCGTCTCAGTCCTCCATCGCCTCCAGCTCGTCGATGAAGCCCGAGATCATGCTCAACCCCTTGTCCCAGAAGGCCGGGTCCGTGGCATCCAGCCCGAAGGGCGCCAGCAGCTCCTTGTGGTGCTTCGAACCGCCGGCGGCGAGCATGGCGAAATACTTGTCCTGAAACCCCTCGGGCGCATCCCGATAGGCCGCATACAGCGCGTTCACCAGCCCGTCGCCAAAGGCATAGGCGTAAACATAGAACGGCGAGTGGACGAAATGCGGGATATAGGACCAGAAGGTCTCATACCCATCCATGAAGCGGAACACCGGGCCGAGGCTCTCGGCCTGCACCGACATCCACAGCACGTTGATGTCGTCGGGGGTCAGTTCGCCCTCGCGCCGCGCCGCGTGCAGCTTGCACTCGAAGTCATAGAAGGCGATCTGGCGCACGACCGTGTTGATCATGTCCTCGACCTTGCCGGCGAGCAGCGTCTTGCGCTCGGCGGGGCTTTTCGCATTGGCCAGAAGCCGCTGGAAGGTCAGCATCTCGCCAAAGACCGAGGCGGTTTCGGCCAGCGTCAGCGGCGTCGCGGACAACAGTTCCCCCTGACCCGCCGCCAGGCGCTGGTGCACACCGTGGCCCAGCTCATGCGCCAGGGTCATCACGTCGCGCGGCTTGCCCAGGTAGTTCAGCATCACATAGGGGTGGACAGTGGTGACCGTAGGATGGGCAAAGGCCCCCGGGGCTTTGCCCATCTTCACCCCGGCGTCGATCCAGCCCTTGTCGAAGAAGGGTTGCGCCAGATCGGCCATGCGCGGGTCGAAATCGGCATAGGCCGACATCACCGTCTCGCGCGCCTCGCGCCAGCCGATGCTGCGCGGCGCCTCGATCGGCAGCGGCGCGTTGCGGTCCCAAACCTCGAGCCACTCCATCCCCAGCCATTTGGCCTTGAGCGCATAGTAGCGGTGGCTGAGACGCGGGTAGGCCGCGACGACGGCGTTGCGCAGCGCCTCGACCACCTCGGGCTCGACGTGGTTCGACAGGTGGCGGCCGTGCTGCGGTGTCGGCATATGGCGCCAGCGGTCGGTGATTTCCTTGTCCTTGGCCAACGTGTTGTGGACCCGGGCAAAGAGGCGGATGTTCGCCTCGAACACCGTGGCCAGGGCTCGCGCGGCGGCCTCGCGGCGGGGTCGGGCGGGGTCGGTCAGCAGGTTCAACGTGGCTTCCAGCGGCAGGGGCTCGTCCTCGCCCGACACCTCGAAGCTGAGCCCGGCCATCGTCTCGTCAAACAGGCGGTTCCAGGCGGCGGCGCCGACGGTCGACTGGTCGTGCAGGAATTTCTCAAGTTCATCCGACAGCTGGTGTGGGCGCATCGCGCGCATCCGCTCGATCACCGGGCGATAGCGGCCGAGATCGGCATTCGCCGTCAGCAGCGCCTCCATCGCCGCATCCTCGATGCGGTTGATTTCCAGGCTGAAGAAGACCAGCGGCGTGGTCGCTACGGTGACCCGGTCCTGGGCGTCGGCCATGAACTTGGCGCGGCTCGAATCCGTGGTCATCTGGTAATAGCGCAGGCCCGCATAGCTCATCAGCCGGCCGGCGGTGATGTCGATGGCCTCGTAATCCTGGATGCATTTCAGCATCTGCGCGGCGTCGAGCGTCGCCAGCTTGCCCTCATACTGCGCGGCGAAGCCGGCGCAGGCGGTGTCCAGCCAGTCGAGATCCTCGGCGATCTGCGGCGAGTCCGGGCTGGCGTAGAGATCGGTCAGATCCCATTCCGGCAGATCACCCAGGGCTTTGCCCGAAACATCGGCATCGAAGCGGCGCAGGTCGGACAGGGCGGGCAGTCGGAACATCGGCATTCTCCAGGTGGCTTTTCCCGGATGTAGCGGCCGAGCGGGACGGAAACAAGGCAAAGCCCCGCCGAGGGGGCGGGGCTTGCGCAGGTCGGGCGGGATGGGTCAGCCGCGACGACGCCCGCGGCGCTCGCGCCCGCGGCCGTGGTCATGGCCGCAGCCGCCGCCGGTGCCGTCCGATTCGGACGAGAAGGGGCCGACCGTGGCGACGATCTGTTCCAGGCTGGGGCGCTCGCCGCGCGGGCGGCTGTCGAGCGCCGCGCGCATCGCCCGCAGGTGCTCGGGCATCGTGCCGCAGCAGCCGCCGATGATCGAGGCGCCGGCATCGCGTGCCAGCACCGCGTATTCGGCCATCAGCGCGGGCGTGCCGTCATACTGGATCTCGCCCTCGACGTATTTCGGGATGCCGGCGTTGCCCTTGGCGATCACCGGCAGGGCGGGGTCCAGCGCGGTCATCCCGAGGATCGTGCGCAGCAGGTCCGAGGCGCCGACGCCGCAGTTGGCACCGAAGGCCACCGGCGGATAGGCCAGCTTGTCGACCAGCTTGACGAAATCGGTCGAGGTCACGCCCATCATCGTGCGCCCGGCGGTGTCGAAGCTCATGGTGCCAGCCCAGGGCATGTTGGCGCGCTGGCAGGCCTCGGCGGCGGCGCGGTATTCCTCGGGGGCGGAAATCGTTTCCACCCACAGCACGTCGGCGCCGCCGGCTTTCAGGCCTTCGGCCTGTTCGTGGAACCATTCGACGGCGATCTCGTGGGTCAGTTCGCCCATCGGCGCCATGATCTCGCCGGTCGGGCCCATCGAGCCTGCGACCAGCACCTTGTGGCCGGCCTGGTCCGCGACCTCGCGGCCGATCTCGGCGCCGATGCGGTTCAGCTCGTGCACCCGGCCCTGTGCCTGGTGCAGCTTCAGCCGCCCGGCATTGCCGCCGAAGGTGTTGGTCAGAAACAGGTCCGAGCCGGCCTCGACCGCGGCGGCATAGAGCGCGCGGATCCGGTCGGGGTGATCGGTGTTCCAGAACTCGGGCGCCTCGCCCGCCGTCAGCCCCATGTTGAAGAGGTTGGTCCCGGTGGCGCCGTCAGCCATCAGAAAGCCGCGCTCGGCCAGAAGGGTGCTCAGGGGATCGGTCTTGAGGGTCATGGCGCTGTCTTTCGCAAGAAAAACGCGCCGCATGGGCTGCGGCGCGCGGTGGTTATCGCACAAGGTGCGCCCGGGGGCAAATGCGCCGCGCTCATATCCTTGATGAGGCGCGTTCCCAAGGCGGGCAGGGCAGGGGCCTCAGCCCTCCTTGACCAGCTGGTCTTTGGCGGCGCGGTGCAGCTCGACCATCTTGGAGCGGATCTCGGCCTCGGTGGCCTTGCCGTCCAGATCCTTGACCAGCTTGCGCACCACGTCCTCGTCGCCGTCTTCCTCGAAATCGGCCTTGATGACTTCCATCTCATAGGCCTTCACGGCGTCGCCCGTCTTGCCGAGCAGTGCCGCGGCCCAGTCGCCCAGCATCTTGTTGCGGCGGGAGATGGCCTTGAACGCCATCTCGGCGTCGTGCGCGTACTTGGATTCGAAGGCGCGTTCGCGATCGTCGAAGGTGCTCATGGGGTCGGGCCTCTTGAAAAGTTCCATTTGGGCGTTTCATCCCCAGATATGGGGGGAACGCGCGCCCGCTGCAAGCCTTGTTTGCATGCGCGGCGAGCTGTGCAGGGGCGATGCTTGCGGGGCAGGCCGGCATGGCGTATAGGCTGCCCTGACTGAAGCCGCCCGCCCGTCACCGGAGCGGGCCTGACCGGGAATCATCCGACATGGCACGACGCACCAAGGTGTACGAGGGCAAGGCCAAGATCCTGTATGAAGGCCCCGAACCGGGAACGTTCATCCAGTATTTCAAGGACGACGCCACGGCCTTCAACGCCGAGAAACACGACGTGATCGAGGGCAAGGGCGTGCTGAACAACCGCCTGTCGGAATATTTCATGTCCGGCCTCAACGAGATCGGCGTGCCGACCCATTTCATCCGCCGCATCAACATGCGCGAGCAGCTGATCCGCGCGGTCGAGATGATTCCGTTGGAAGTCGTGGTGCGCAACATCGCCGCAGGGTCGATCTCGAAGCGGCTGGGCATTGATGAGGGCACGCCGCTGCCGCGCCCGATCGTCGAGTTCTACTATAAGAACGACGGGCTGGGCGATCCGATGGTCAGCGAAGAGCATATCCTCGCCTTCGGCTGGGCGACGCATCAGGATCTGGACGACATGGTGGCGCTGGCGCTGCGGGTCAACGACTTCCTGTCGGGTGTGATGATGGGCGTCGGCATCAAGCTGGTGGATTTCAAGATCGAGATCGGCCGCATCTATGATGGCGATTTCCAGCGCCTCGTGGTGGCCGACGAGATCAGCCCCGACAGCTGCCGCCTGTGGGACGCCAAGACCGGCCAGAAGCTGGACAAGGACGTGTTCCGCCGCGATCTGGGCAACCTCAGCGAGGCCTATGCCGAGGTGGCGCGCCGGCTGGGCGTGATGCCCGCCAACGCGACCCCGATCACCAAGCCGAAACTGATGAACTGAGGAAGACCCCATGAAGGCGCGCGTGCATGTGATGCTGAAGACCGGCGTTCTGGATCCGCAGGGCGAGGCTGTGCGCCACGCGCTGGGCGCTCTGGGCTTTGAGGGCGTCGAGGCGGTCCGCCAGGGCAAGGTGATCGAGCTGGATCTGGCGGGCGCGGACCGCGCGGCGGCCGAGGCCGAGGTCAAGGCGATGTGCGAGAAGCTGCTGGCGAACACGGTGATCGAGCGTTACGACATCGAGATCACCGGTTGATCTGATCAGCCGGTCGCGGGGGCGCTGCCGCGCTCTGTCGCGGGGTCTGCGACCCCGCGCCGTCGCTTGGGCAGGTGGCTCGCGTGCCGCGAGCCTGAAGGGGGGCTTTGCCCCCCTCTTTGCTGCGCAAATTCACCCCCCAGGATATTTGAGACGCAAAGATGGGGGTCAGGCCGGGGGTATGGCCCAGGTTTCGGCCGGGGCGAGGGCGCGGAAGCGGTTACGGGGGATGGTCTGGGCATCGAGCGCCTGGTTCAGCGCCTCGAGCGGCGCGCTGCGGGCCTCGTCGGTCAGCTGGAAGGTGCCCCAGTGGTGACCGATGGCCCAGGTTGCTCGGGAGAGTCGGAACCCCTGCACGGCTTCGTCCGGGTTCTGGTGCTGGCCCTGCATGAACCAGCGCGGCTCATAGGCGCCGACCGGCAGGATCGCGGCGCGCAGGGGGCCGAAACGGTCGGGCAGGTCGCGGTAGGGGCGGCCCGCGTCAAAGCCGGTGTCGCCGATGTGCAGCACGGCGCCGGCCGGACCGGTCAGCACGAAACCCGCCCAGAGCGCCATCGAGCGGTCATTGAGGCCGCGGGCCGACCAGTGGTGGCAGGGCACGCAATGCACCGTCAGCGGGACGAGGGGGCTGCTGTCACCCCAGTCCAGGGCTGCCGTGCGCAACCCGGTCGCGGCGATGATCGCATCGTTACCCAGCGGTGTGACGACCTGCGGGTCATGCACCGCCTTGAGCCGGTGCAGGGTGGCGAGGTCAAGGTGGTCGTAGTGGCTGTGGGTCAGCAGAACCGCGTCGATCGGTGGCAGGTCCTCGAAGGCGATGCCCGGGGCGGTGACGCGGCGCGGGCCGGCGAAGGACAGGGGCGAGGCGCGGTCTGACCAGACGGGATCGGTCAGGATGTTGAGGCCGGCGGTCTGGATCAGCAGCGTGGCATGGCCGACCATCGTCACCGTCAGGTCGTCGACCCGGGGCGCCGGGCGGGCGGTGGCGGTCAGAGGGACGCTGTCCGGCCAATGGCTGCGCGCGCCGTTGAAGCGCCAGCGCAGCAGGTCGGACAGCCCGTTCGGCGCCGTGCCACCGGGGTTGAAGAAACGCAGCCCGTCGAAATGATCACTGACCGGACCCCGGTAATAACGGTTGGTTCTGCGTGCCACGGCCATGCCTGCACCGCCCCCGGCCGCGGCGAGGCCGGTCAGCAGCGCAGCCCCCTGAAGAAAGCGTCTGCGGTTCATGCCCTCCGATATCGTGTGCTTGCCGGGGGTTTCAAGGGCGGCCGCAATCGGGTATGCGCGACGCGAAAACGGAGGCAGAGATGATCTTTACGGTTGCGGTGGATGGTCCGGCGGCAGCGGGCAAGGGAACGATCAGCCGGGCACTGGCCGACCGCTTTGGTTTTGCACATCTGGATACGGGGCTGCTGTATCGGGCGGTGGGGGCCAAGGGCGGCGATCCGGTGCAGGCGGCCGAGGGGCTGACGCCCGAGGATCTGGCGCGCGGCGATCTGCGGACGATGGCGGCGGGCGAGGCGGCGAGCAAGGTCGCGGCGATCCCCGCGGTGCGCGCGGCGTTGGTCGCCTTTCAGCGCAATTTCGCCCGGCGCGCGGGTGGTGCGGTGCTGGACGGGCGCGACATCGGCACGGTGATCTGCCCCGAGGCCGAGGTGAAGCTTTTTGTCACCGCCAGCGCCGAGGTGCGCGCGCATCGCCGCTGGCTGGAGGTTGGCGGCGACGCGGCGCAGGTGCTGGCCGAGGTGCGCGCGCGTGATGACCGCGACATGAATCGCGCGGATGCGCCGCTGAAACCGGCCTCGGATGCGGTGCTGATCGACACCTCGGATCTGTCGATCGACGCGGCGGTCGAGGCCGCGGCGGCCGAGGTCGCGCGGCGCCTGGGTTAATCCAGCACCCGCGCCAGGATCCCGCCGGCGGCGTCCAGCCGCGCCCGGGCGGTCCCGGCATCGACCCCCAGCAGCAGCATGGCCACGGCGCATTTGGTCGTGCCGCCCTCGGCCAGGGCGGCGGCGGCCTGCGCGGCGGTTGCGCCGGTCAGTTCGGTCACCATCCGCTCGGCGCGGGCGCGCAGCTTGGCGTTTGTCGGGCGCATGTCGACCATGCGGCCGCGCCAGACATGGCCGAGGCGCACCATGATCCCGGTGGACAGGCAGTTGAGCAGGATCTTCTGCGCGGTGCCGGCCTTCATCCGGGTTGACCCGGCGATGATCTCGGCCCCGGTGGCCGCGATCAGCGCGATCTCGGCCTGCGTAGCGAGGGGTGAGCCGGGCACATTGGTCACCGCGATCGCCAGCGCCCCCCGGGCCTGTGCATGCCGGAGCCCGGCCAGCGTGTAGGGCGTGCGCCCCGAGGCGGCGACGGCGATGGCGACATCGTGGGGGCCGACCTGCAGCGCATCGAGCGCCTGCGGGGCGGCGGCGGTGTCGTCCTCGGCCCCTTCGACCGCGTGGATCAGCGCACCCTCGCCACCGGCCATCAGTGCGACGGCGCGGGGTGGCGGCCAGTCGAAGGTGGGTTTCAGTTCCGCCGCATCCAGCACCGCCAAACGCCCCGAGGTGCCGGCACCCAGATAGATCAGCCGCCCGCCCCGCGCCAGCCGCTCGGCGGCAGCGTTGATGGCGCGGGCGAGGTTGGGCGCGGCGGCTTCGGCGGCCTCGGCGGCGGCGCGCTGGGTGCTCAGCAGTGCCTCGGCCAGGGCGGCTGTGTCCCAGGTCTCGATCCCGTCATAGCGGGGATCGGCGTCTTCGGTGCTGATCGGGCGGGTCATCGGGCCTCCGGCAGAAAACGGTCGCGCGCCATTGCAGCGGCATGGGCGGCGGCGTCGAGGGTCATCGGCTGCAGATCGACCCCGGGCAGGTCCGCGCGCATCGCTGCGGCAATCGCCGGGTGCAACGCCAGCACGCCGCCGGTCAGCCCCACCGGCGCCGCACCACAACGGGCGATCAGGGCATGGCCGAGGCGCGCGAGTTCCTGTCCGGCGTGGTGCAGGATTTCCAGCGCGGCGGCATCGCCCTCGTGCGCGGCGGCGGCCACGGCGGTGGCCAGCCTGCCGATCGCGCCGCGGTCGCGGCCATAGACATAGCGGCGGGTGTCCTCCCAGTCCTCACCGCCGATCGCGGCGAAGAGGTGACGGGCGAGGATCTTGACCCCCTCGGGATGGCCGGCGTGGTCGATGGCGCGCCAGACCCGGTCCAGCGCCCTGAGCGCGATCCATGCGCCCGAGCCGCCATCGTCGATCAGTGCCCCGCGTCCGCCGACCAGAGTGATGCCGCCGCCAGCATCGACCGACAGCCCGACCGAGCCGGTGCCCGCCAGCACCAGATGCCCGCCGCCCCGTGGAAAGGCGGTGTGCCAGGCCAGAACCATGTCGTTGAGGGCCTGCACCCGTGCGGCCGCAAGGTCCAGGGCCCCGGCGGCGGTGGCGATCAGGTCGTCATCGGGCTGCAGGCCGCTGCCGGTGATGCCCAGAACCGCGCCCTGCAGCGGTCCCGGGGCGGCGGCGGCGCATCCGGCCAGGGCCTCGACAAAGGCCGTGCGGCTGGCGGCATCGAACAGCAGCCCGGTCGCTCCGGCCTGCGTGCCGCGAGCGACCAGCGCGCCGCCGGCGTCCCGCGCCACCCAGCGCGTCGCCGTGCCGCCCATGTCGATGCCCAGCCACAGCGCGCCGGTCATCGGGTCAGCCCGGCATCGTGACGTCGGCAAGCCAGCCGCGGATCACCACCGCCTCGCGCGCCGGGCGGGCGGGCTGCAGCGTGCCCAGGATGATCCGTTTGTTCAGCCAGTCCCAGCGGCCCTGCGGGGCGGTGACCCGGATGTGCGACAGCGCATAGCGGCCCCCGCCGGGGGGCTCGTCGATCACCACCTGATTGTGGATCGTCAGCACCGCCCCGTCCTGGACGCGCATCTCATAGAGGGCGTCGAGTTCCTTGGCCCCGTCCGGGCGCAGCAACTGGCGGTCGGCGCCACCGGCCAGAACCGTGCCGTGAAAATCCTCCATCCCCGGTCCGCCGCGGAACACGCCGCCCAGGATCGGCACGATCCCCCGGTTGCCCAGTGGCCCGGTGCCCAGATCCTCGCGCGGGGCGATGTCGACGATGGCTTCCCACAGCAGGCGGCTGTGCAGCGCGGGCAGGGCGAGCGTGTCGAAAAGCGTCATCGTATTATCGGGTCCATGTGCGGGGCTTTGCGCGGGGCTTGCGTCGTGGGACCACGCCCGGGCGCGCCCTGTCAACCCCGGCCTGTCGCCGGCGGGGCCTCAGTGGGTCAGGATCAGCACGCCGCCCGCAACGACCAGCAGCGCCACCGCCAGATGTCGCCAGCCCAGCGTTTCGCTGTGGAACACCGTCACCCCCAGCGCCAGCGCCCAGAGCGGTGTCGTCGCCACCAGCGGCGAGACCAGCGTCAGCGCCCCGCGTCCGAGGGCCGCGTTCAGCGACAGGATGCCGGCCGCGTTCATCACCCCGACCAGCAGAAAGCGTGGCCAGCCGGCGCCGATCCGTCCCCGGCCACGCGCCCGCCGCCCCAGCACCAGCAGCCCCAGAAAGACCGCCGAGATGCTCGCCCCCAAAAGCAGCGCAAAGGCCGGGCTGGGCAGAAGCGCCAGGCCGACCTTGATCCCGGGCTGCGCGACGCCCCGCACCAGCGCCGCGCCGACCGGAAAGGCCAGCGCCCAGATCGGCCAGCCGCGCTTGATCCCGCGCGGCGACCAGGTGGCCAGCACCAGCCCTCCGATCGTCAGCGCCAGCCCCAGCGAGGCCTGCAGGTTCAGCGCCTCGTTCAGCCAGACGACGCCGATCAGCACCGCGAAAAGCGGCGTGAGCGAGGACAGAGAGGCGGTCAGCGAGGGGCCGACGAAGGACACCGAGGTGATCTGCATCCACTGGCCCATCGCCGGAAAGAACAACCCGACCGCGGCAAACACCAGCGCGCCGCGGCTGGCGAACCACTCGGGCTGCACGAAGAGCGGCGCGAGCAGCCAGCAGACCCCTGCCGTCGCCGCCACCGACAGAAAAGCCCCGGTGGTGGGATCGGTATCGCTGAGTGCCCGGCGCTGCAGATAGGCGTTCACCGCAAAGAGTAGCGCGGCAAGAAGGGCAAGGGCGGCGGGAATCAGCTGGTCCATGTCGCAGCTATAGGCGCAGCACGGCCCCCTCGCCAGCCTCTTTGCTTTGTGCAGGATCTGCGCACCGGGTATGCTGTGCTCAGGAAAAGGGGGGCATATGACCGATTACACGCTTTACTACTGGCCGATTCCGTTTCGCGGCCATTTCGTGCGGATGGTGCTGGCGCAGGTCGGCGCGCACTGGGACGAGCCGGGGCAGGAGGCCATCGCGGCGCTGCGCCTGGCGGCGGACCAACCCTATCCGTTCATGGCGCCACCCCTGCTGGTAGATCACGCAACCGGGCAGAGCCTCAGCCAGTTGCCGGCGATCCTGATGGCGCTGGGGCGGCGTCACGGGCTGATTGGCGACCCCGACGAGACCCTGCGCCTGATCTGCGACGCGATGGATGTGTTGCTCGAGATCACCCGCTGCCACGGCGCGCAGATGTGGGACCACGCGGCCTGGGCGGACTTTGTCGGCCGCCGCCTGCCGCGCTGGCTGTCGCTGCACGAGCGGATCGTGGCCGGGCGCGTGGAGGCGGGGTTTCTGGGCGGGGAGGCGCCGGGTCTGGCCGATCTCGTGCTGACCGCGCTCTGGCACACGATGGCCGACCGGCTGCCTGGGATGCGCGCATTGATGGTCCCGCATGCGCCGACCGTTCTGGCACTGGTCGACCGCGTCGCCACCACCGCGCCGATCGCCGCGCTGATCGGGGACTGGCGCGACCGGCGGCCTCTCTATTGCGCGGGCCAGATCGAGGCCTCGATCCTGGCAATGCTCGACAGTGGCGACTGACCCCTTGGCCCGGGCCGCGCATCGGCCTAGCTTGCGCGGCAGGAGGCCCCGTCATGCACCATTTCTCGATCCTCGACCTGTCCCCGGTTCCTGAAGGGGGCACCACCGCCGATGCCCTGCACAACAGCGTCTCGCTGGCGCAGGCCGCCGAGCGGCTGGGCTATCACCGGTTCTGGCTGGCCGAGCACCACAACATGCCCGGGATCGCCAGCGCCGCCACGGCGGTGGTGATCGGCCAAGTCGTCGCCGCGACCCGCACGATCCGGGTGGGGGCGGGCGGCATCATGCTGCCCAACCACGCGCCCTTGATGGTGGCCGAGCAGTTCGGCACGCTGGATACCCTGTTCCCCGGGCGCATCGACCTGGGGCTGGGGCGCGCGCCGGGCACCGATGGCGCCACGGCGCGGGCGCTGCGGCGCTACATGGACGGGGCCGACCGCTTTCCGCAGGATGTGGTGGAACTGCTGGGCTATCTGGGCGAACCCGCGCCCGGGGCGGCGGTGCAGGCGGTGCCGGGGGCGGGCACGCAGGTGCCGGTCTGGATCCTGGGCTCCAGCCTTTTTGGCGCGCAGCTGGCCGCGCATCTGGGCCTGCCTTATGCCTTTGCCTCGCATTTCGCGCCGGCGGCGCTGGAACAGGCGCTGGCGATCTATCGGCAGACCTTCCGCCCCTCGGCGTATCTGGCGCAGCCCTATGCGATGATGGCAGCCGGGCTGTTCGCGGCCGAGACCGATGCCGAGGCGCGGTTCCTGCGCTCGTCGCAGATCCTGTCCTTTGCCCGGCTGCGCAGCGGTCAGCCCGGCAAGCTGCCGCGGCCGGTCGAGGATGTCGAGGCGCAGATCCCGCCGCAGGTGCGCGCACAGGTCGATCACGCGCTGTCGGTGTCGGCCACCGGCGGGCCCGAGACGATCCGCGCGCGGCTGGAACTGATGATCGAGGCCTATCAGCCGGACGAGCTGATCCTCACCGGGGCGATCCACGACCCGGCGGCGCGGATCCGCTCCTACGAGATCGGCGCCGAGGTTCTGAAGACCTTGCTCTGAATCGGGCGCGGGGACGCGGTGTCGACACCGCGTGAACGGCGCGTCGACGCGCCGTCGCCCGGCCTCGAAGCGCAGGCGCAACCCCAACCTGCGCCGCCGATCCCTGCGCTATCAATCCTCGCGGATCGTGAAATCGCGCGCGATCCCGGCGCTTGCCCGGCCCCAGGCGCTGTCGCGGCTGCGCGCCTGATGCGCTTCGAAGGCCACGCGATCGGTGAAGCGTTCCGCCACGTCCCAGACCAGCGGCCCGGCCTGCGTGACCTCGAACCTCTCGCAGCCGGGCTCGGCGCGGGTCAGGCGGATATGCTCGGGCAGATAGGTGCGGACGATGCCCGCCTGGGCCTCATCCGCGCAGATCAGTTTTCCGGTCAGGTGGATCATGGCGCGGGCCTCCGTAGGATGGGCAATATTGCCCATCTTCCCTATTCCAGTTCGATCGTCCCCGGCGGCTTCGACGTGCAGTCATAGAACACCCGGTTCACGCCCTGCACCTCGTTGATGATCCGCGTCGCGGTCTCGCCCAGGAACTCGTGGGTGAACGGATAGTAATCCGCCGTCATCCCGTCCACCGAGGTCACCGCGCGCAGCGCCAGCGCATAGTCATAGGTGCGCCCGTCGCCCATCACGCCGACCGTGCGCATCGGCAGGATCGCGGCAAAGGCCTGCCAGATCTCGTCGTAAAGCCCGTGCTTGCGGATCTGGTCGATATAGACGGCGTCGGCCTTGCGCAGGATCTCCAGCTTGTCGCGGGTGATCTCGCCAGGGCATCGGATCGCCAGACCCGGGCCGGGGAACGGGTGGCGACCGATGAACTGGTCGGGCAGGCCCAGCTCGCGGCCCAAGCTCCGGACTTCGTCCTTGAACAACTCGCGCAGCGGTTCGACCAGCTTCAGCCCCATCTTCTCGGGCAGGCCGCCGACGTTGTGGTGCGACTTGATGGTAACCGAGGGGCCGCCCGAGAACGAAACCGATTCAATGACATCGGGGTAAAGCGTGCCCTGCGCCAGGAACTCGGCACCGTCGATTTCATTGGCGTATTTCTGGAACACGTCGATGAACAGCTTGCCGATCGTCTTGCGCTTGACCTCGGGGTCGCTGACGCCTTCCAGCGCGCCGAGGAACAGGTCGCTCTCATCGGCGTGGATCAGCGGGATGTTGTAGGTGTCGCGGAACATTTTGACGACTTCCTGCGCCTCATTGAGCCGCAGCAGCCCGTGGTCGACGAAGACGCAGGTCAGCTGGTCGCCGATCGCCTCATGGATCAGCACGGCGGCGACCGAGCTGTCCACCCCGCCCGACAGACCGCAAATGACCTTCTTGTCACCCACCTGTGCGCGGATCTTGTCGATCGCATCCTCGCGATAGGCGCCCATCGTCCAGTCGCCGGTGAACCCGGCCAGACGGACGAAATTCTCATAGAGTTTCGCGCCGCGCGGGGTGTGGTGCACCTCGGGGTGGAACTGCACGGCATAGAAGTTGCGGCTCAGGTCGGCGGTGATTGCGAAGGGTGCGCCCGACGAGGTACCATAGACCTCGAACCCCGGTGCCAGCTTGCTGACGTGGTCGCCGTGGCTCATCCAGACCTGCTCGCGGCCCTTTTCGCCCTCGAACCAGCCTTCGAGGATCGACAATCTGGCCGCGGCAGGGGTCACATAGGCGCGGCCGAACTCGGCAGTGTGGCTTTTGCCGGCTTCGACCAGACCGCCCAGATCCTGCATCATCACCTGCTGGCCATAGCAGATCCCCAGGATCGGCACGCCCAGCGCATAGGCCGATTGCGGCGGACGGGGCGAGCCTTCGCGCGTGACGCTGTCCGGCCCGCCCGAGAAGATGATCGCCTTGGGGGCGAAGTCCTTCAGAAAGGCGTCGGTAACGCGCTGATAGGGGTGGATTTCGCAATAGACACTCAACTCGCGCAGGCGGCGCGCGATCAGCTGCGTCACCTGGCTGCCGAAGTCGATGATGAGGAGGCGGTCATGCGTGTGCTGGGTCATAGGAAGCCTTTAGGCGCAGGCCGCGGCGCTGGCAAGGGGCGGCAGAGCGGGGGGGCTCAGGCGGCGTGATCGGGATGGCGGGATTCGCGGATGAAGACCGCCAGCGCCGCCGAAAGCAGCACCGCTCCGGGGATCGTCAGCATGGCCACGAAATACCCGCCGGTCGCATCCAGCAGGGCGCCGACCAGCGGCTGAAAGACCAGCGCGCCACCGATTCCGACCATGTTGACGAAGGCGATCAGCGTGCCCGAGATCGCCGCCGGATGCCCTTCCTTGGCCATTGCAAAGGTCAGCATCTGCGCACCGTTGAAAGTGCCGGCCAGCAGCAAGGCCACGGCGACGCCGGCGACCGGCAGCCCTGGCGCGAACAGCGCCACCGCATAGGACACCCCGGCCAGCAGCGTGCCGAGCAGCAGCACCCTCTGGCGATGGCCCAGCAGGTCCGACAGCAGGCCTGCGCCGACACTGCCCAGGGCCATGCCCCAGAAGATCATCGACACCGTGAATTCGGCCTCGCCATCGCCAAAACCGCGGTCGGCCATCAGCTCGGCCTTGCCCCAGAGTCCGCCATAGACATTCACCGGCATGTAGAAAAGCGCGCCCTGCAGGGCGATCAGCCAGACCCGGCCGTCGCGCAAAAGCGGGCGCAGCGGGGCCAGCGGATGCGGATCTGCGGCGGGACGCGGGGCATCGGGACCGTCGCGCAGAAACGCCAGCGCCAGCCCGAAAATGCCCAGCCCCGCCAGGGCGATGGCCAGGAACACCGGCCTCCATCCCTGGGCTTCGACCATCAGCGACAGTGCGGTTGCGCCGATCGCCGTGCCCAGCATGCCTACCGCATTCACCAGCCCCGACAGCAGGGCGAAACGCCCGGGGGCAAAGCGGTGGTTGACGATATAGAGCGCGCCGACAAAGGCAAAGGACGCGCCCAGCCCGGTCAGCAGACGGGCGGCAGCGGCAACCAGCGGCATGTCGGTGGCGGCAAACAGCGCCATTCCCGCCGCGCAGGCAAGAATCGCCGGCAGCACGAAACGCCGGGCGCCGAATCGGTCGAGCAGCAGGCCGACAACGATCTGCATCGGCGCGTAGATCCAGAAGAACAGGCTGGCCAGTGTCGAAAATACGCCCTCGGACAGGCCGAACCAGCGCGCGATCTCCTCGGGCGCCAGGCTGGGCGAGATCCGCGCCACGAACTCGAACAGGAAAAACAGCCCGGCGCAGGCAAAGGCAGCCCAGGTAGAAAACGCGGTGGCCGATTTCGTCGTCATGCGCTGTATCCTGCCCGCATCGCCGCCCGAGACCAAGCCCCGGCGTGAGGGGGCTGGGCCCTTGCCGGATCGCTCGGGACGTGGCTCAATGTGCCCGGATCCGTGCTGTCCGCCAACAGGAGAAACCATGTCCGACCATGTTCCCACCTGGAGAATCGTCCTCGCCGCGATCCTCGATTTCCTGACCGTGTTCGTCGTCGGCGGCTATCTTATCGCCCTTGTCACGGGGGACACCACCGAGGGCGGCTTTTCGCTGAACGGCTTGCCGGCGGTGGTGCTGTTCGCGATGATCATCCTCTATTTCGTGCTGGCCAAGCGGGTGGGCGGCACGTTGTGGCAACGGATCCTGCGCGCGCGGCGTTGATCCGGGCTGCCCGCGGCCCGGCCCCGCGGCATGGTCAGGACGCGACATGTCGCCTTTCGCCCTGACAGGACGCTTTAGACGCTTCGCCGCGGCCGGCTTGGGCCTATCTACCCTCGCACAGCCAGATCGCGGGAGATGAAGCGATGAACGAAGTCAGGGCAGAACGGCGTGGACGGGGCGGCGGCGGGGCCGCGCGGCGGGCAGAGCGCACGGCGGTGCGCATCGAGACCGCGCGATTCATCGAACGCAACATCCCGAATTTCGACATCCTGAATTCCGAGGCGCTCGAGGTCATCGAATACAACGCCGAAACGGTGCTGGAGGAGATCGGCGTCAACTTTGTCGAGAACCCGGCCGCGCTGCAACGCTGGCGCGACGCCGGCGCCGATGTGCAGGGCGAACGTGTGCGCATTCCCCGCGGGCTGGCGCGGGCGCTGTGCAAGACGGCGCCGTCCTCGTTCGTGCAGCACGCCCGCAACCCCGAGCGCAACGTGACGATCGGCGGCAAGGGGCTGGTTCTGGCGCCGGTCTACGGCCCGCCCTTCGTGCGCGACCTCGATGGCGGGCGTCGCTATGCGACGATGGAGGATTTCCGCAATTTCGTGAAGCTGGGCACCATGTCGAAATGGCTGCACCATTCGGGCGGGACGGTCTGCGAGCCGACCGACATCGCGGTGAACAAGCGCCATCTGGACATGCTGATGGCGCATATGACGCTGAGCGACAAACCCTATATGGGGTCGGTCACGGAACCGGTGCGCGCCGTCGATTCGGTGAAGATGTCGAAGATCCTGTTCGGGGATGAGTTCGTCGACCGGAACACGGTGATGACCTCGCTGATCAACATCAACTCGCCCCTGACCTTCGACAGCACGATGATGGGCGCGCTGGAGGTGTATGCCGCGGCGAACCAGGCCTCGATCATCTCGCCCTTCATCGTCGGCGGGGCGATGGCGCCGGTGACGGTGGCGGGCACGCTGACCCAGGTTCTGGCCGAGGTGCTGGCGGGCGTGGCCTATTCGCAGCTGGTGCGCGCCGGCGCGCCGGTGATCTTCGGGGCCTTCGTGACCTCGATCGACATGAACTCGGGCGCGCCGACCTTCGGCACGCCGGAGGCCGCGCATATCACCTATGGTGCGGGGCAGCTGGCGCGGCGCATGGGGCTGCCCTATCGCTCGGGCGGGGCGTTCTGCGGCTCGAAGCTGCCGGACGCGCAGGCTGCCTACGAGACCGCGAACTCGCTGAACATGGCGCTGCTGGCGGGGGTGAACTTCATGCTGCACGCGGCCGGCTGGCTGGAGGGCGGGCTGGTGTCGTCCTACGAGAAATTCGTTCTGGACGCCGATCAGCTGGGCACCCTGCATCACCTGGCCAAGGGCATCTCGATGGATGACAACGGCCTGGCGATGGATGCGATCCGCGAGGTCGGACCGGGCGGGCATTACCTAGGCTGCGCCCATACCCAGGCGAATTTCAAGAGCGCCTTCTGGCGGTCGGATGTGCTGGACTACAAGCCTTTCGAGACCTGGGAGGAAGAAGGCGCGCGCGACTCTGCGACGCTGGCCTCGGTGAAGGTCAGGAAGATGCTGGGCGATTTCCAGGCTCCGGCGCTGGACGAGGGGATCCGCGAGGCGCTGGAGGCCTATGTCGCCGAGCGCAAGGCGAGCGAGCCCGACGCCTTCGGGTAAGGGTGGTTCGGATGGGGCGTGCCTCGGGGGCATCGAGCCCCCTCGGCCCGCGCGGGGCCAGCCCCGCACCCCGCCAAGGGGGTTTTCCACCCCCTTGGATCCCCCGAGGATATTTAAGACGCAAAGATGGGGTCAGGGGTGACGGCGCCGCCAGCTTTGGCGTGCGGCCAGCACGAGGCCGAGCGCGACAGCGGCGAATTTGCCCTGGGTCAGGGCACTGGCGCGTGTGACATCGGCATAGCTGACCCAGTCAGGCCCCGCGGTCAGCATCCGCTGGACATAGGTGTTCTCGCCCAGGTCGAGCGCGACATAGCTCATCGCGGTCATCACGCAGACCATGCCGAAAGCCCCGGAATAGGGCCGCATCCACCAGGCCAGCGTCAGTCCGAAGAGCACCGGGAACAGCGTGTCGGCCAGTGCGGCCGGACCTTGATAGAGCGTGAACCCGGCCGGGCTGAGCGCCTGCAGATAGCTGCGCGCATCGTGCAGCGAATAGCCGGTCACGCGCAGGTCGAAGGGCAGGGCGCCGCCCGCCATCTGGCGCAGCTGGCTGCCCATCCAGACGGCGAGCCAGGCATAGACCGCCGCCGTCACCAGCGGCAGGCCCCAGCTGATCAGCCGCGCGCCGCGCATCAGGCGTTGGCGCGCTGGATGGGCGCGCCGAGGCCGGCCATCAGGGGTTCGAACGCGGGGAAGGAGGTGGCAATCGGGCCGCCGTCGTCGACCGAGACCGCGCGCGCCGTCACCAGCCCGAGCACCAGGAAAGACATGGCGATGCGGTGATCGAGCCGGCTTTCGCAGGTCGCGCCGCCGGGCACGCGGTCCATCCCGTGGACGATCAGCGTGTCCTCGTCCTCGTCGATGCGCACGCCGCAGGCCTCGAGCCCGCGCGCCATCGCGTCGATGCGGTCGCTTTCCTTGACCCGCAGCTCCTTGACGCCGCGCATCACCGTCGTGCCGCGCGCCACCGCCGCGACGACCGAGAGCACCGGGAATTCGTCGATCATCGAGGCGGCGCGATGCGCCGGGGTCTCGACGCCCTGCAGGTCCGGCGAGTAGCGCACGCGCAGGTCGGCGACCGGTTCGCCGCCCTCTTCGCGTTCGTTTTCAAAGGTGATGTCGGCGCCCATCTCCAGCAGCGTGACATAGAGACCGTCGCGCGTCGGGTTGCGGCTGACGCCCGGCACGAGGATGTCCGAGCCTGGCACGATCAACGCCGCGCAGACCGGGAAGGCCGCGGACGAGGGATCGCGCGGCACGGCGACGCTCTGGCCGGTCAGTTCGGGGCGGCCGGTCAGGGTGATGACGCGCCCCTCGGGGGTGTCCTGCACATCGACCTGGGCGCCGAAGCCGCGCAGCATCCGTTCGGTGTGGTCGCGGGTCGCCTCGGGTTCGATCACCACGGTCTGGCCGGGCGCGTTCAGCCCGGCCAGCAGCACCGCCGACTTCACCTGCGCCGAGGGCATCGGCAGCGTGTAGCGCACCGGCACCGGATCGGGCGCGCCGACCACCGTCATCGGCAGCCGCCCGCCGCGCCGCCCCACCGCCTGCGTGCCGAACAGTGCCAGCGGGTCGGTCACCCGGCCCATCGGCCGCTTGTTCAGCGAGGCGTCGCCGGTGAAGGTCGCGGTGACCGGGGTCGTCGCCATCGCCCCCATGATCAGCCGCACACCGGTGCCCGAGTTGCCGCAGTCGATGACGTGATCGGGTTCGGCAAAGCCGCCGACACCGACGCCCTGCACCGTCCATTCGCCGGGGCCGTGGCGGGTGACGGTCGCGCCGAAAGCGCGCATTGCTGCCGCGGTGTCCAGCACGTCCTGCCCCTCCAGCAGGCCGGTCACCCGGGTCTCGCCGACCGACAGCGCGCCGAGGATCAGCGCACGGTGGCTGATCGACTTGTCGCCGGGCACCTCGGCCACGCCCTTGAGCGGCCCCGAGGCGCGGGCGGTCATCGGAATCGGCGTGGCGTGGCTGGACATCGGCGGGCTCTCCGGCTGGTTACGGCCGGGTGATACCGCAAGCGATGCGGGCGGTCCATCGCTAGAACGCGCGCAGGGCGATGCCGGCCAGCGCGGCCCCGGCGATCAGCGTGGCGGGTCCGGCGCGCAGGGCAAAGGCGGCCAGCAGGGCCAGCAGGGTCAATGCCAGGGCCGAGGGGTCGAGGCTGGACCAGACCGGCAGGGCGATGCCCCGGACCGGCTGGATCTGGGCAAAGAGCGCATGGAGGGCAAACCACAGTCCGAGATTGGCGATGACGCCCACCACCGCTGCGGTGACGGCCGCCAAGGCACCGGTGAGCCGGGGGTTGCCGCGCAGGCGCTCGGCATAGGGGGCGCCGGCAAAGATCCACAGGAAACAGGGCGCAAAGGTCACCCAGACGGTGACCAGCGCGGCCGGTGCCGCCAGCAGCGGGCCGCCCGCGGTGAACCCGGCCATGTAGCCCACGAACTGGGTGACCAGGATCAGCGGGCCGGGCGTCGTTTCGGCCATTGCCAGCCCATCCAGCATCGCCCCGGCCGAGAGCCATCCGAACCCTTCGACCGCCGCCTGCGCCACCCAGGCCAGCACCGCATAGGCCCCGCCGAAGGTCAGCACGGCCATCTGGCTGAAATAGACAGCGACCTGTGACAGAACATGATCCGGCCCCAGCGCCAGCCAGAGCAGCGCCACCGGCAGCAGCCAGAGCGTCAGCCACAGGGAGACGGTGGCAGCGGTGTCGTGCAATGAGGGGCCGGGGGCGGCGACGGGCACAACCCGCGTGCCGCGCGTGGTCGCGTATCCCACCGCCGCCGCCGCCAGCACGATCAGCGGAAACGGCACGCCAAGGGCATAGATCGCGACAAAGGCGGCCAGCGCCAGCGCCTTGTGCCGCGGGCTGGTCAGCGCCTTGCCGATCAGCCGAACCAGCGCCTGGGCGACGATCGCGATCACCGCCGCCTTCAGGCCGAAGAACGCCGCGGCGATCCAGCCAAGCTGGCCATAGGTGGTATAGACAAGGCTGAGGGCGAGAATCGCCGCAACCCCCGGCAGCACAAAGAGCATCCCCGCGATCAGCCCGCCGCGCCAGCCGCGCAGCAGCCACCCGGCATAGGTGGCCAGCTGCATCGCCTCGGGGCCGGGCAGCAGCATGCAGTAATTCAGCGCGTGCAGGAACCGCCCCTCGTCCAGCCAGCCGCGCCGTTCGACCAGCTCGCGGTGCATCAGCGCGATCTGCCCGGCTGGCCCGCCAAAGCTCAGCACCCCGATCCGGGCAAAGACGCGGGTCAGCTCGGCAAGGGTCGGGTCTGTCATCGGGGTTCCTTCAGGCGCGGTCGTCCTTGGGCGAGTCCATGACGACATACGAGGTGATGGCGTTGACCTGCGGCAGGGTGCCCAGCCGCTCGGTGTGGAAATGCTTGTAGGCGGCAAGGTCCGAGACCTCGACCCGCAACAGATATTCGACGGTGCCGGTGATATTGTGACACTCGACGACCTGCGGCGCGGATTTCATCGCCCGTTCGAATTCCTCCTGCGCGGCCTTGGTGTGGCGGTTCAGTCCGACCATCACATAAGCGACAAAGCCGATCCCGGTCTTGGCCGGGTCCAGCACCGCGCGATAGCCCTTGATCACCCCGCGGCGCTCCAGCTCCTGCACCCGGCGCAGACAGGCCGAGGGCGACAGGCCCACACGCTCGGCCAGCTCGAGGTTCGAGATCCGGCCGTCCCGAGTCAGGACTTGCAATATCTTTTCGTTTGTTGCGTCTGGATCGCTCATGAATTGCAAAGATAGAGAATATTCCACAATCATTGCAACCCTATTGCCATGCCCTGCGCCTATTCTGCGCGGACCGCTTCCAAGGCATTCTCCGATGACGTCCGATCTGCTTCTCGCCCTCTGGCTCTATGCCCTCGTCTCGTCGATCACGCCGGGGCCGAACAACCTGATGCTGCTGGCGTCGGGGGTGAATTTCGGCTTCTGGCGCACGGTGCCGCATATCCTGGGCATCACGCTGGGCCATTCGTTCATGGTCTTCGTGATCGGCATCGGGCTGGCCGGGGCGTTTCAGCGGTGGCCGGTGCTGCAGACGGTCCTCACCGTGGTCTCGGTCGCCTATCTCTTGTGGCTCGCGTGGAAGATTGCCCATGCCACGCCGCCCGAACCCGGTGAGGCCGGGGGCAAGCCGCTGACGCCCTTGCAGGCGGCAGCCTTTCAATGGGTCAACCCCAAGGCCTGGACGATGGCGCTGGGCGCGATCACGCTCTACGCGCCGGGCACGGACCTGCGGTCGGTCCTGCTGGTGGTCGTGGTCTTTGCCTCGACCAACCTGCCGTCGGTCTCGCTGTGGGCGGGGATGGGCACGGCGCTGCGCCGCGTGCTGCGCGATCCGCGCTGGCTCAAACCGTTCAACTGGACGATGGCGCTGCTTCTGGTGGCGACACTGTGGCCGGTGCTGCGCGGCTGAGGGGGCTCAGACCGCCAGGATCGTTGTTGCCTTGATCTCTTCCATCGACAAAAGCGCGGTCACGTTGTGGATTTTCACGTCGCGGATCAGCGCCTGATAGAAGGCGTCATAAGCGCGCGCGTTCTGCACCCGGACCTTCAGGATATAGTCGATGTCGCCGGCCAGCCGGTGTGCTTCCAGCACCTCGGGGCGGGCGCGGACCGAGGCGAGGAACCGCTCCTGCCAGTCGGGATCGTGTTCCGAGGTGCGCACCAGAACGAAAAAGCAGGCTTCAAGCCCCAGTGCCTCGGGGTTCAGGATCACGGTTTGCCGCCCGATCACTCCGGATTCGCGCATCTTGCGGATCCGGTTCCAGACAGGCGTCTTGGACGACCCAACCTTGCGCGCGATATCGTCCAGGGACTGGCCCGCATCCTCCTGCAATTCCCGCAGGATCTTGCGGTCGAGTGGGTCGAGGTCGGCTGGGGCAGACATGGCGCATCTCCGTCAATGTCGCGGTTGTAGCCCTCATGTCGCCTTCCGTCCAGCACCGGGCCGCGCGGCTGCGCTAGGCTGGCGGACATGGGACATGGGACACGGGCCGACGGGGACAGCGGTGCAGGGCGATTTCGATTATCTCATCGTCGGCGCGGGGTCGTCGGGGTCGGTGTTGGCCGAACGGCTGTCGGCGTCGGGCAGGCGGGTGCTGGTGCTCGAGGCCGGCGGCAGTGACCGGCGGTTTTTCGTGCAGATGCCGCTGGGCTACGGCAAGCTGTTCTATGACCCGGCGGTCAACTGGGCCTATCGCACCGAACCCGACCCTGGCCTGAACGGCCAGCGCGACTACTGGCCGCGCGGCAAGGTGGTGGGGGGCTCATCCTCGATCAACGCGATGGTCTGGATCCGCGGCCATGACAGCGACTATGATGACTGGCAGGCGGCGACCGGCAGCGCGCATTGGGGGGCCGAGGCGGCGCGCGCGGCCTACCGCGCGATCGAGGACAACGCGGACGGCGCCGACGACTGGCGCGGGCAGGGTGGGCCCCTGCACATCCGCTCGGGCCGCGATCCGGCGCATCCGCTGGTCGAGCCCTTTCTGCAGGCCTGCGCCGCTGCCGGCATGCCGCGCACTGTCGATTTCAACGGTGCCAGCCAGGAGGGCGCCGGGATCTATCAGCTGACCATCAAGGGCGGGCGACGCAATTCGGCGGCGCGCGCCTTTCTGCGGCCGGCGCTGAAAACCGGGCGCGTGGCGCTGCGGACGCGCGCGCAGGTCACCCGCGTGCTGTTCGAGGGGCGGCGCGCGGTCGGTGTCGCCTATCGCTGGAACGGGGCCGAGCATCAGGCGCGCGCCGGCGAGGTGATCCTGTCGGGCGGCGCGATCAACACGCCGCAGCTGTTGATGCTGTCGGGCATCGGACCCGGCGCGGATCTGCAGGGGCTGGGGGTTGGCGTCTTGCACGATCAGCCCAATGTCGGCGCGCATCTGAACGACCATCAGGGGATCAACTATACTTGGCGGATGCGCGTGCCGACGATGAACGACATCCTGCGGCCCTGGTGGGGCAAGGCCCTGGTGGGGGCGCGCTATCTGTTGACCAGGGGCGGTCCGCTCAGCGTGTCGATCAACCACGGCGGCGGGTTCTTCCGCACCGATCCCGCCCTGGCGCGGCCCAACATGCAGCTCTATTTCCAGGCGTTCAGCACGCTGATGCCGCGCGACGGCGAGCGCCCGATCCTCAGCCCCGATCCGTTCCCGGGTCTGTCCATCGGCCTGTCGAACTGCCGGCCGACCAGCCGGGGCGAGATCACCCTGGCCTCGGCCGATCCCTTTGCCGCGCCGCGCATCACCGCGAACGCGTTTTCGACCGACCACGACGTGGCCGAGATGCTGGCCGCGGTGAAGTTTCTGCGCAAGATCGCCGCGCAGTCGCCCTTTGCCCCCCTCGTGGCCGAGGAACTGCGCCCCGGCCCCGCGGTGCAGGACGACGCCGCCCTGATCGACGATTTCCGCCAGCGGTCGGGCACGGTGTTTCATCCCAGCTGCAGTGCGCGGATGGGGGCGGATCCGGCGACCAGTGTGCTGGACGCGGATCTGCGGGTGCGCGGGGTCGAGGGGCTCAGGGTCTGCGATGCCTCGGCCTTTCCGACGCTGATCGGCGGCAACACCAACGCGCCGGCGATCCTGCTGGGCTGGCTGGGGGCCGCGCGCATCCTCGCCACCCGCGCGTGAGCCGCGGAGTCTGATCCAGGTCATGTTGTTGTTTGATCCGTGTCATGGTGGCAAGCCGGTGTCGTTGGCATCCTGCACCAATCTCGAACGGTGGAGCGGAGCCATGACGGTGCTGGTTACCGATGCGGGGTTTGCCCCGGAAGACTGGCTGAGCGGGTTCGTCCCTCTGGCGGCCTTGGCGCCGGTGCAGCCGCAGAACGGCCGGCTGGCCATCGACCTCGCCGTGCCGGTGATGCGGGGCAGCGACTGGCTGCGGCTGCGCGCGGCTTTGCCCGTGGCGGCGCTGATCCGGGTGAGGCTGCGCCATGTCGGGGATACCCAGGCCTATGACCTGGCCCGCGATCTGCGTGCGGCCGGGTTCCGGGGGCGGTTGCGCGCGCGCGGCGCGGTGGCCCCGCGGTTCTATACGCTGTTGCGCCGCGCCGGGTTCTCCGAGATCGAGCTGACCGCGGATCAGGCCGTCCACCAGCCCAGCGAGCACTGGCGCAACGAACGCGACTGGACTCCGCGCCGGGGCCTTGGCCTGTCCTCGACCCAGCCGGCCCATCCCCGGGACTGAACGCGGCCAGACGCCGCACTGATCGCATGGTCTTGCGGCCGGGGTTCCTTTTGCCGCCGATCCGGCCTAGTAAACAGCAAATCCATATCGAGGCTCCGTATATGTCCGACGCCGCCGCCCCGAAGGTGAAAACCCTTCCCGACGCCCAGACCGTCACGCAGGTCCAGCACTGGACCGACCGCCTGTTCTCGTTCCGCTGCACCCGTCCGCAAAGCCTGCGCTTCCGTTCGGGCGAATTCGTGATGATCGGCCTTCTGGATGATAACGGCAAACCCCTGCTGCGGGCCTATTCCATCGCCTCGCCCAGCTGGGACGACGAGTTGGAGTTCTATTCGATCAAGGTGCCGGACGGTCCGCTGACCTCGCGGCTGCAGCACATCCAGGTCGGCGAGCAGATCATCCTGCGCCCGAAGCCCGTGGGCACGCTGGTGCTGGACGCGCTCTTGCCCGGCAAGCGGCTGTGGTTCCTGGCAACCGGCACCGGCATCGCGCCCTTTGCCTCGTTGATGCGCGACCCCGAGACCTATGAGAAATTCGAACAGGTGGTGATGATGCACACTTGCCGCACGATCGAGGAACTGGAATACGGTCGCCAGTTGGTCGAGAACCTGCGCAACGATCCGCTGATCGGAGAGATGGTCGAGGGCAAACTGCATTACTACCCGACCACGACCCGCGAGGATTTCCACCACATGGGGCGGATCACCGACAACATGACCTCGGGCAAGGTGTTCGAGGATCTGGGCATCCCGCCGATGGATCGCGAACATGACCGGGCGATGGTCTGCGGCTCTCTGGCCTTCAACCACGATGTCAAGGACGTGCTGGAAGGGTTCGGCCTGCGCGAGGGGGCGAACAGCGAACCGCAGGAGTATGTGGTCGAAAAGGCCTTTGTCGGCGACGGGATCTGAGGCCGCCGCACAAGCCGGACTTGGACCGCCCGCGCCCCCACCGGCGCGGGCGGTCTGCGTTTCGGGGCCGGTAGGGTGCGTGCGCGCACGCACCTTACGCGGTTGTCTCGGAATGGCGTTGTTGTTACCCTGGTAACATGAAGCCCGATCAGACCCACCGCACCCAGACCGGCGTCCGCCTGTCGACGCCGATGCTGAAAACCCTCAAGGCGCTGGCCGAATACACGGATCTGTCGCTGGGCGATCTGCTGGAGGGGATCGTCCTGCACGCCTTCGAGGGCCGCGACCCGTTCAGCCCGCAGACCCATGCCGTGATCGAGCAGCTGCGCGCCGTTTATGGCTGCGACTGGCGCGCGGCGGACAGCCATCTGCACCCGGAGCCCCCCGATGCCTGTTCTGAGCCATAGCTTTTCCCTGCCGATGCCGCCCGACCGGGCACTGCCCTTGTTCACCCCCCGGGGTGAGGAGGCCTGGGTTCCAGGCTGGGCGCCGGTCTATGTCGATCCGCCCGGTGGCGAAACCGCCGAGGGCATGATCTTTTCGACCGGCAATGGTGCGGTCTGGTGGACCTGCCTGCGCTGGCGTCCGGCGACCGGCGAGGCGCGCTATCTGCGGCTGACCCCCGGGGTCAAGGCGGCGCGCGTCGGCGTGTCCTGTCGGGCCGAGGGGGCGGGGACGCGGGTCACCGTGTGCTATGACTGGCATGCGCTGGGCGCCGACGGCGCGGCCGAGATCGCCGCGCTGACGCCTGCCGGTTTTGCCTCTGAGATCGACGGCTGGCGCAGCCTGATCCTGGCGGCTGCCACGTCCGGCGCATGAAAAAGGCCCCCGCCGAAGCGGGGGCCCTGTTTCACTTCGGCCGGGTCAGAGGCCCAGCAGGCCGCGCACCTGTTCCAGCGCGCCGGGCAGCAGATCGGGGTTGTCCCGGGCGGCTTCGAGGGCACGATGGGCGGCGGTCTTGCTCAGATCGCTCAGCGACGAGTCGTCGATATAGGCGATCGCCGCGTCGTAGTTGAAGCCCTCGGCGGTGAACAGCGTGGCCGCATCGGCGGTCGCGGCTTCGGCGGGGGCAGCGTCGTCGGCCGGGGCGGCCGCATCCTCGGTCGCGGGGGCCGTGGCTTCGGTGGTGGCGTCCACCGCCGCGCCCGCAGCCTGGGTCGCATCGGTGGCGGCGTCGGTCACGGCCGTCGCCGCGTCGCTGGCCCCATCCATCACCGCAGTGCCGGCATCCGCCGCCGCATCAACCGCGTCGCCGGCCACGTCGCTGGCCGCCTGCGCGGCGTCCGAGGCCATTCCGGCCGCGGAATCGACCGCCGAATCGACCGCCGCACCGGCGGCATCGGCGGCGCCCGCGGCCATGCCGGTCACGGTGTCGGTGGCTGCCGCGGCAGCATCGTTCACCGCATCGACAGCGCCCTGGGCGGCGTCACCGGCCGCGTTCACGGCCTCGCCCGCAGCCTGAACGGCGTCCGACGCGGCATCGGCCACGGCGCCGGCGGCTTCACCCGCGGCCTGGGTCGCGGTGTCGACGGCATCGTTGACCGCCTGGGTCGCTTGCTCGACGAGGCTCGGTTCAGCCGGTGCCGGGGTGGGCGCGGGCGCCGGCTGCGTCACCTGGGGCTGCGGCGCAGGAGCCGGCGCGGGGGTCGAGGCCTGTTCCGCCGACGGCCGGTTCTGCGAGATGTAGATGCCAAGGCCGGCCGCGAGCACGACGACACCAATGATGAGAAATTTTTTCACGTCCGGTCCTCCTGTTGGGAACTGACCGGGAGGTAGTCCTGTTCCGGTGGCAAAGGCAATGGCCGGTCCCGCAAATGTTCGTCAATTCCTTCCGATTGCGCAGCTTGTTGCCGGCTCGGCCCGCCCAGCCCCTTGCAAGCCGTCCCGCCGAGGTCTATTTTCGCGCGCGTCTGATCAACAGAAGGAATTCGACCATAGCCCGTAGACCCCACAACGCCCCGCCCAGCCGCGACACCGGCCCCCGTGTCAATGACCGGATTCGGGCCCCCGAGATCCGATTGATCGGTGCGGAAGGCGAGAATGTCGGCGTGGTGACGCCCTCGCGCGCGTTGCAGATGGCCGAGGAGGCAGGTCTGGACCTGGTGGAAATCTCGCCCAACGCGACGCCGCCGGTCTGCAAGATCATGGATTTCGGCAAGTTCAAATACGAGACCCAGAAGCGTGAGGCCGAGGCGCGCAAGAAGCAGAAGACGATCGAGATCAAGGAAATCAAGTTCCGTCCGGGGACCGATACCCACGATTACGACGTCAAGATGCGCAACGTGCTGAAGTTTCTGAGCGAAGGCGACAAGGTCAAGATCACGCTGCGGTTCCGCGGTCGCGAGATGGCGCACCAGGAACTGGGGGCGGAGCTTCTCAAGCGGGTGGCCGAAGATGTGGCCGAGGTCGGCAAGATCGAGAACATGCCCAAGCTCGAAGGCCGCCAGATGGTGATGATGATCGGCCCGCGCTGATCGCTGCCTCATCGGCCTGTCGAACGCCGCCCCTCGGGCGGCGTTTCGCGTTTGCCGGTCAGTCGCGCGGGGCCAGGTTCGGCAGGGGCGGCATGTAGCGGCCGTTCTCGGCCGACAGCGCGGTGCCGAGGCATTCGGAATGGGTTCGCACCCGTGCCAGCATCGCGCGGCGCCCGGACATCGGCGTCGCCAGCAGGATCCGCCGCATCACCGTCGCCCGGCCGCGGGCCGAGCCCAGGAATTCCGCCTGCGGCACCAAGGTCTCGGCCGGGGTGCCGAGGGTCAGCAGCGCATTGTGGCTGTTGAGCGCGCGGTAGGCCGCGCTGCGGCAGGCGGGGGCGTCGTCACCGGGGCAGGTGGCGGCGCACAGCGTCTCGATCGGGGCTGCGGCCTCGGCCGAGGCCAGCCACAGATCGGTGTCGCGGGCGTCGATCGTCTCGCCCATCATCAGCCGCTGGGGATGACCGACCGGGACCAGACCGGCCAGCTGTGCGCGGCGCTCGGCATCGGCGCTGCGCCAGAAGAGATAGAGCAGATCGGTGTCGATCCCGTCCGCCGGCATGGTCCGCAGGGCCGGATGTTCGCGCGCGGCCAGAACCACCATCGCCTCGCGCGCGGCCCGGGGCTCGTCGAGGGCGGTGAAGGTCTCGATCACCACCGGCCCGGCCTCGACCGTCCACAGATCGCTCCAGGCCCGGGCCAGCGGCAGGTCGCCCAGGCTGCCCAGCCAGTTGCGCCCCGAAAATCCGCCGGGCGCACGCAGCAGCGCGATGCGGTCGCGACGGGCGATATGGGCCAGGAAGGGGCCCTGCAGGGCCGGCGTCTTGTCGATCAGCCCCAGCAGCAACCGCGCGGCGGTATTTCCATCCTGCGCCAGTTCCGACAGCGCCGGCAGTGCCACCGCCTCGTCATCGGCCAGCCAGTCGGTCAGGGCCTGACGCAGGGCCGGGGCCTCGGCCCCCGGGATGCCGGGCGGTGTTGCCGGGGCGGGTCCCGGCATCGACCCGGCCGCCAACGCCAGCCAAGCCGCGGCCAGCCACCGGCGGGCCCGGCCGGAACGGGGCGAGGAAGAGGGCTGAGGACGCACGGGCAGGCCTTTTCAAAAACGTCGGATGCGACGATCCCCGCCGATCAGGCGGGGACTCCGGTTGGCAGGGGCACTCATACTGTGCAAGGCACGGCCGGGGCGCTGCAACAGAATTGTGCACCCCTTGCCGTGTCGGGGGCTGGGATCAGCTGCGCAGGCGCTCGGCGACGGCGTGCATCTGGTCCGACGGCAGGAAGCCGCGCAGCATCTCGCCGGCGTCCCCTTCGCCCAGGACGAAGGTCGGCGTGCCGCTGATCTGCAGCCGCTGCGCCAGCTCGCGATTGGCGCGCAGGATCGCGTCGACCGGCTCGCTGTTCATCGCCGTCAGCACGGCCTCGGGGTCGACGCCCAGCTCATTGGCCAAGAGGCGCGCGCTGGTTTCGGTGAAATCGCCCTCCCAGGCCAGCAGGCGCTCGTGCGCCTCGCCATACTGGGCATCGGTGCCGGTCTGCTGCACGGCGACGGCAAAGCGGCTCATCACATCCGATTGCGGCCCCAGGATCGGCAGTTCCTTGATGACCAGACGGATATTGCCGTCATCCTCGAGGAAACTGGCCATCTGCGGCTGGGCGCGGCGGCAGAAGCTGCAGCGGTAGTCCATGAATTCGACCAGGGTCAGGTCGCCGTCCGGGTTGCCGCCGATCCAGGAATGGCCGTCGCGGAAGATGTCGTCGGCGTTGATCTCGACAAGCGTCGTGTCCATGTCGGCCTGCGCCGCGGCGTTGCGACGCTCGAACTCGGACACCGCCTCGAAGATCACCTCGGGATTCTCCAGCAGATAGGCGCGGACTTCGGCGCGGAAGGCGGTGCGGTCCTCGTCGCTCATCTCCATGCCCTGCGCGAACACCGGGGCGGTGCCGAAGTGAAGGGCGGCGGCAAGGGCCGAGACGGCGAGGGTGAGGCGGGTCATGGGGACTCCTGTTGTCAAAGTCGGCGGAGTTTGACCGCGTCAGGGCCCGGGGATCAAGGGCAGATCGACGGGCTGCGACAATTGCTGACCCAAACGTGAAGCCCCGAGCCTGCAGCGCGGGGATTCCCCAAGGCCGGGTTTCGCGCTAGGGAAGGGGGAAAGCAGCGCAGGGACAGGGCATGAGGCAGGCAGGGCGCAGGCGGTGGCTGGCAGGGGTGCTGGCACTGATGCTGGCAGCGATGGCAGTGATCGCGCCCGGCGCGCGTGCGCAGGATCTTGGCGCGCTGGCCCGGCTGACGGGGGATGTCTCGCTCAGCGCCGGGTGGCGCAGCCTGTCGGTCCAGGTGCCCTTGTCGCAGCCGGTGCCCTGGCGGACCCGGCTGCTGGCCGACCCGCCGCGCGCGGTGGTCGACTTCCGCACTCTCGACTGGGGCGGGTTCGATCCGTCCTCGGTGCGGCTGGGTGGGGCGGCGACGGCGCTCAGGGTCGGCAATGCGGGGGGCGGCTGGACGCGGCTGGTGATCGAGCTGTCGCGGCCGATGGGCTTTGACGAAGCGGGCCTGGTGACCGACCCGGAAACCGGCGCGGCGCGGCTGTCGCTGGTGCTGAGCCCGGTGTCCGACGCCGATTTCGCCGCGCAGGCCGCGACACTGGCGGCGGTCGACACCGGCGTGCCGGGCGATCCGCTGTCCGGGGGGGCGGCCCGGGCGCCGATCGGGCAGCGGCCCACGGTGATCGTGCTGGATCCCGGGCATGGCGGGGTGGACCGGGGGGCCAGCTATGGCGGGGTGAACGAATCCGACATCATGCTGACCTTTGGCCGCGAGCTGGCCGAGGCGCTGCGTCGCACCGGGCGCTACGAGGTGATGATGACGCGCGACACCGACCAGTTTGTCTCGCTCGAGGGGCGGATCACCGTTGCCCATGCCGCCGCCGCGGATATCTTCCTGTCGCTGCATGCCGATGCGCTCGAAGGGGCGCAGGCGGTGGGGGCCACGGTCTATACCCTGGCCGAGGAAGCCAGCGACGCCGCCTCGGCCGCGCTGGCCGAGCGCCATGACCGCGACGACATGCTGGGCGGCGGGGTCGATCTGACCGGCACCGATGACACGGTGGCCAGCGTGCTGATGGATCTGGCCCGGGCCGAGACCGCACCGGCCACCGAACGGCTGGCGCGGGCGCTGGTCGGCGCGATCCGCGGTGCGGAACTCAGGATGCATCGCCACCCCTGGCAGCAGGCGGCGTTTTCGGTGCTGAAATCGCCCAGCGTGCCCTCGGCGCTGCTCGAGGTGGGGTTCCTGTCCTCGGACCGCGACCGCGCGCGGCTCGGTGACCGGCGCTGGCGGGCGCAGATGGTCCGGGCGCTGATCACCGGGCTTGATGCCTGGGTTGCCGACGAGGCGACCCGCGCTGTCCTGCGATGACCCCGCGCTTCACCTCTGCGCGATTTCCTGCCGCGCGCGGCGCTGCAGGTTTTGACCCCGGCGATCCTTGTCCGTATAGACGGGTCGAGTTTCCCACCGGAGCCCGTTCTTGACCCGCGCGATCCTGTCCTTCCTTGGCGGCCTGTTCAGCTTTGTCGTGCTGGGGCTGGTGTTCGGTGCTCTGACTGTGGGCGGTGTGATCTGGGTCTATACCCATGACCTGCCCTCGACCGAACAGCTGGCCAATTACAGCCCGCCGACGATCAGCCGGATCTATTCCGGCGAGGGGCAGATGATCGACGAATTCGCCCGCGAACGCCGGCTGTTCACGCCCATCGAGGACATCCCGCCGTTGCTGCGCGCGGCGTTCATCTCGGCCGAGGACCGCACCTTCTACGAGCATCAGGGCTTCAGCCCGCTGGCGATGGTCTCGGCCCTGCGCGATGCGATCGTCTCGCGCGGGCGCAACGTGCGCGGGGCCTCGACCATCACCCAGCAGGTGATGAAGAACTTCCTGCTGTCCTCGGATCGCACCATCGAACGCAAGATCCGCGAGATCATCCTCGCCTGGCGCGTCGAGCAGGTGCTGTCCAAGGACGAGATCCTGGAGCTTTACCTCAACGAGATCTTCCTTGGGCAGAACTCGTTCGGGGTCGCGGCCGCGGCGCAGACCTATTTCAACAAGACCCTGGAAGAGCTGAGCATCGAGGAGATGGCTTTCCTTGCCTCGTTGCCGCAGGCGCCGTCGGAATACCACCCGGTCCGCGCCCGCGAGCGGGTTACCGCCCGGCGCAACTGGGTGCTGGGGCAGATGGCCGAGAACGGCTATATCACCCAGGACCAGGCCGCCGAGGCCCAGTCGCACCCGCTTCTGACCGTTCAGTCGGGCGATATCGACGCCTTCCGTCAAAGCCTGCCGGACCGCGATTATTTCACCGACGAGATCCGCCGCCAGCTGTCGTCGCAGTTCGGCGAGGACGAGTTCTTTTCCGGTGGCCTGGCGATCCGGGCGACGGTGCACCCGGACCTGCAGATCCGCGCGGCGCATGCGTTGCAACGTGCGCTGGAAAACTACGATCGCCAGCAGGGCGAATGGCGCGGCACCGGGATCCGGCTCGAGGCCGAGGATCTGGTGGACGAGGCGCATTGGCGCGAGGCGCTGCGCCATGTGACCATCGCCCGCGACATCACGCTGGACAACCCGTGGTATCCGGCGGTGGTGCTGGACGTGACCCCCGATGTCGCCCATGTCGGCATTGAGGGGATCGACGAGATCGGCCGTATCGACCGGCCTGACATCAACTGGCTGCCCGGCTCGCTGGCCGATACCCTGCAGGTGGGTGACGTGGTGCATGTGCGCGCCGTCACCTCGGACCGCGACGGCAGTTTCCAGCGGTGGTCGCTGCGGCAGGTGCCCGAGGTGCAGGGCGCCTTCATGGCGATGGACGTGAACACCGGGCGCGTGATCGCCATGCAGGGCGGCTTCAGCTATCAGAACTCGGGTTTCAACCGGGCGACGCAGGCGATGCGCCAGCCGGGCTCGTCGTTCAAGCCCTTCGTCTATGCGGCGGCGCTCGATTCCGGCTTCACTCCGGCGACGATCGTCATCGACGCGCCGATCGAGATCGACACCGGCGACGGGATCTGGCGGCCGACCAACGCCAGCGGCGACTACCTGGGCCCGACGCCGATGCGCACCGGCATCGAGCAGTCGCGCAACCTGATGACCATCCGCCTGGCGCAGGAAGTTGGCATGGATGTGGTCGCGGGCTATGCCGAACGGTTCGGTGTCTATGACCGGTTGCAGCCGTTCCTCGCAAACGCGCTGGGGGCGCAGGAAACGACGCTGTTCCGGGTGGTTGCGGCCTACGCCATGTTCGCGAACGGCGGCGAGCGGGTCGAGCCGACGCTGGTCGACCGCGTCCAGGACCGCTGGGGCCGCACCGTCTATCGGCACGACCAGCGCGAATGCGTCGAGTGCACCGAACCCGACCTGCCGGCCGGGCAGGCGCCCTGGATCATGTCGCAGCGCCAGCGGGTGATGGACCCGATCACCGCCTATCAGCTGACCTCGATGATGCAGGGCGTGGTGCAGCGCGGCACCGCGGCCGGGGCGATCCGGCTGCCGGTGCCGGTGGCCGGCAAGACCGGCACCACCAACGATGCGCGCGACGTGTGGTTCGTGGGGTTCACCTCGACGATGGTTGCGGGCTGCTACATCGGTTTCGATCGGCCGCGCTCGCTCGGGCGGCGGGCCTCGGGCGGCGGGCTGTGCGCGCCGGTGTTCCAGGAATTCATGTCGCAGGCGATCGAGGAATTCGGCGGCGGCCGGTTCGCGGTGCCGCCGGGTGGCCATTTCATCCGCATCAACCGCTATACCGGCGAACGCCTGGCTGACGACGCGCAGGGGCCGGAAGTCGTGGCGGAGTATTTCCGCGACGGCGAGGATCCGGTGTTCGGCGTTGATGCGCTGATCGACGGCGGTTTCGTGATGGGGATGTCGCTGCCGGTCTTCGCGCCCGAGGAGCTGGGCAGCGAACTGGGCACCGATATCTCCATCGAGGGTGGCCCCGAGGACCAGAACAGCGGCACGATCGTGCTGCCGAGCCAGTCGAACTTTGGCACGCTCAGCGCGGGCGGTCTGTATTGAGAACTCTGCGTTGAGGGCTTGGCGCGGCTGACCGGCCCGGCAGGCATGTGCGGCGGTCGGGGAGCGGCGCGGCTCGGACCCCCGCTGCGGGGGCCACTCGCCGCGCCGGCGGGGGCCGGCCCCCGCACCCCCGCCGGGCGGGCCGCCGCCCTCCCGGACCCTCCGCCAGCCACCCGGCCGGATCGGTGCGCCGGAACCCGGGACGGTGCGTCACGCTTGCACCGGGCGGGCAGGGCGGCGATGCTGGCCCCGAGGCAAGGGGGCGCCATGATCATTCTGCACCACGCACCGCAGTCGCGCAGCTTTCGCATCCTGTGGTTCCTGCACGAAGCCGGCATCGCACATGAGGTGCGGTATCATTCCTTTTCCGGCAAGGCGCTGCGTGATCCTGCCTTTCTGGCGGTTTCACCCGCCGGGCGGGTGCCGGCGCTCGAGATCAACGGGGCGGCGCTGTTCGAATCGGGGGCGATCCTCGAATACCTGTGCGAGCGTCGTGCGCCCCGGTTCGGCCGGATTGCGGGGCACGCCGAGCGGGCGCTGTTCCTGGAGTGGCTGCACTATGGCGAGACCATCGCCCAGCATCTGGCGCAGCTGACCTTTCACCACATCGTCCTGAAACCCGAGGATCGCAGCCCCGTCGTGCAAAAGCTCGAGGCGCTGAGGCTGCGGCGGACGCTGGACGGGGTCGAGCGGGCGTTGGGCGACCACGACTGGTTGTTGCCCGGCGGATTCTGCGCGGCGGATGTAATGGTCGGCGCCTCGGTCGATCTGGCGCGGCGTTTCGTGCGCACCGACGGGCTGGGGCGGCTGAATGCCTGGCACGGACGGTTGACCGCCCGGCCGGCCTATCATGCCGCGCGGGCTGCGGACGGGCCGGCGGAACTCTATCTGAAGGATTTCTATGGCGATGTCTGACACGGTCGAGATCTTTGAGGTCGGCCCCCGCGACGGGTTGCAGAACGAAAAACGCCCGATCCCCACGGCGGAAAAGATCGCGCTGGTCGATCTGCTCAGCGGTGCGGGGTTCAGGCGGATCGAGGTGGCGTCGTTCGTGTCGCCCAAATGGGTGCCGCAGATGGCCGACAGCGGGGCGGTGCTGGCGGGGATCCGGCGCGCGCCCGGGGTGTCCTATGCGGCCCTGACGCCGAACATGAAAGGCTATGAGGGGGCACGCGCCGCGCGCGCCGACGAGGTGGCGATCTTTGGGTCGGCTTCGGAAGGGTTCTCGCGCGCCAATGTCAATTGTTCGGTCGCCGAGTCGATCGAACGGTTCCTGCCAATCCTCGAGGCCGCGAAAGCCGACGGCATTCCGGTGCGCGGCTATATCAGTTGCGTGACCGACTGCCCCTTTGACGGGCCGACGCCGCCGGCAGCGGTGGCCGATCTGGCCGAGAGGCTGATCGCCCTGGGCTGCTACGAGGTTTCGCTGGGTGACACCATCGGCAAGGCTGTTCCCGAAACCCTGACGGCGATGCTGCGCGCGGTTCTCGAGCGGGTGCCGGCAGACCGTCTGGCCGGTCATTTCCACGACACCGGCGGGCGCGCCTGCGACAACATCGAGGCCTCACTGGCGCTGGGGTTGCGGGTATTCGACGCAGCGGTGGGGGGCTTGGGCGGCTGTCCCTATGCGCCCGGTGCCCAGGGGAATGTGGCGACCGAGGCCGCCATCGACCGCATCGAGGCGCTCGGCTATCGCACCGGCCTCGATCGCGCACGGATCGACCAAGCCGCCGCACTGGCGCGCAGCATGAGGGCAGAGCTATGACCTGGCAGACCATCACCATCGACACCGACACGCGCGGCGTGGCGCGGCTGACCCTGAACCGGCCCGACAAGCACAACGCGATGTCGGCGCAGATGATCGAGGAGCTGGCCGAAGCCGCTGCTGCACTGGGCGACGACGACACCGTGCGGGTGGTGGTGCTGACCGGCAACGGCGAGAGTTTCTGCGCCGGCGGCGATCTGGCCTGGATGCAGGCGCAGATGGCGGCGGACGGGGCGACGCGCGCCTTCGAGGCGGGCAAGCTGGCGGCGATGCTGGGGGCAATGAACGCGCTGCCCAAGCCGGTGATCGGGCGCATCCAGGGCCCGGCCTATGGCGGTGGCATGGGGCTGATTTCGGTCTGTGATGTGGCGATCGGCGTGCAGGGCGCGCGGTTTGGGTTCACCGAGGCGCGGCTGGGGCTGATCCCGGCGACCATCGGCCCCTACGTGCTGGCGCGGATGGGCGAGGCGATGGCCCGGCGGGTGTTCATGTCGGCGCGGCTTTTTGCGGCGGACGAGGCGGTAACCCTGGGGCTGCTGGCCCGGACGGTGGCGGCCGCAGATCTCGACGCGGCGGTCGAGGCCGAGATCAAGCCCTACCTGGCCTGCGCCCCGGGGGCGGTGGCCGCGTCCAAGGCCCTGGCGCTGCGCCTTGGCGGGGGGATCGGCGGCGATGACGTCGAGCATTCGATCGGCCAACTGGTCGCGCGCTGGGAAAGCCCCGAGGCGGCCGAGGGAATCGCGGCCTTTTTCGGCAAGCGCAAGCCGGACTGGGTGAAATAACCCGCCGGTGACGGACGTTTGCGCAAACGCCGCACGCGGCACGGCGCCTCCTGCCGGCAGCGAAAAAACATGATGATCTGACAAATATTTGCCGCGCGGCCCTCTCGTTCCGCGGACCGCTGAGTCGCGCGGCAATAGGACGCAGCGCCGCGATTGCCGCACAGCAGCGATGCGGGCGAAAAAATTTGTGCACGATGGCATACGGCGCGCGGAAATCCTTGATTTCTTGGCAAGGCCGGCGGCCCGGTTCGGTTGACCCGGATGTCCCGCGGGAGTAAACGAGGCACGAGCCAACTTGTGCAGCGCGCCGTGCGGTCGACCCGGCAGCCGGAACGCCAAAGGAGCCATCGGTGGACGATCTTCTCCGCGAATACCTCCCCATCATCGTGTTCATTGCGATTGCGGTCGCCATCGGCCTCGTTCTGATGCTGTCGGCGATGCTGATCGCCGTGCGCAACCCGGACCCGGAAAAGGTCTCGGCCTATGAATGCGGGTTCAATGCGTTCGATGACGCGCGGATGAAATTCGACGTGCGCTTTTATCTGGTGTCGATCCTGTTCATCATCTTCGACCTGGAAATCGCGTTCCTGTTCCCTTGGGCGGTGGCCTTTGGCGACATGAGCATGGTCGCCTTCTGGTCGATGATGGTGTTCCTGGCGGTGCTGACCGTGGGCTTTGCCTATGAATGGAAGAAAGGGGCCCTGGAATGGGAGTGATGACCGGAGCGAATACGGCGGGCGCCGACCGCGAGGTCGCCACCGCCGCCCTGAACGCCGAGCTTCAGGACAAGGGCTTCCTGCTGACCACCACGGCCGACATCATCAACTGGGCGCGCAACGGCTCGCTGCACTGGATGACCTTTGGCCTGGCCTGCTGCGCTGTCGAGATGATGCCACCTCGATGCCGCGCTATGACCTCGAGCGTTTCGGCACCGCGCCGCGCGCCTCGCCGCGCCAGTCGGACCTGATGATCGTCGCCGGCACCCTGACCAACAAGATGGCGCCGGCGCTGCGCAAGGTCTACGACCAGATGCCCGAGCCGCGCTATGTGATCTCGATGGGGTCGTGCGCGAATGGCGGCGGCTATTACCACTACAGCTATTCGGTGGTGCGCGGATGCGACCGCATCGTGCCCGTGGACATCTATGTCCCCGGCTGCCCGCCCACGGCCGAGGCGCTGCTTTATGGCATCCTGCAGCTGCAGCGGAAGATCCGCCGCACCGGCACCCTGATCCGCTGACGGAGGCACGCATGTCCGAAGCCCAGACCCAGGCCCTGCAGGAACTTGGCGACTATATTTCCGTCAAGCAGCCCGAGGCCGTGCTCGACGCCAGCGTGGCCTTTGGCGAGCTGACCCTGACGGTCGTCGCCTCGTCGCTGCCGGCGCTGGTGCGGTTCCTGAAGACCGACGAGACCTGCCGCTTTTCGTCGCTGGTCGATATCACTGCCGTCGACCACCCCGAGCGCCGCGCGCGCTTCGATGTGGTCTACCATTTCCTCAGCATGTATCGGAACCAGCGCATCCGCCTGAAAGCGGCCGTGCGTGAGGACGAGATGGCGCCGTCGATCGTCGCCGAGCACCCCTCGGCCAACTGGTTCGAGCGCGAGGTGTTCGACATGTTCGGCATCCTCTTCTCGGGCCACCCGGACTTGCGCCGCATCCTGACCGATTATGGTTTCCGCGGTCACCCGCTGCGCAAGGACTTCCCGACTACCGGCTATGTCGAGGTCCGCTATGACGAGGCCGCCAAGCGCGTCGTCTATGAACCCGTGAAGCTGGTGCAGGATTACCGCCAGTTCGACTTCATGTCGCCCTGGGAAGGCGCGACCTACATTCTGCCCGGGGACGAAAGAGCCAAGTGATGCCCGTCGCCGCCCAGAACCAGCCGGATTGGCCGGAAGGAGCAACCCTCCTTCTGGGGATCGGCGCGCAAAAGGCCGGAACCTCGTGGCTCCACGCCTATCTGCGCGGCCATCCGGCCTGTTCGACCGGGCCGATGAAGGAATTGCACTACTTCGACTCGCTGAAGACCGAGGGACGGCTGGGCCGGCGTTTGCATACCGAGGCGCTGGAAAAAGCCCGGGAAAAGGGCGCGCCGGCAGGGCGGATCAAGCGGCTGGAACGGCTGTGTGCGATTTGCGAGGCGCCCGATCCCGACCATCAGGGGTATCTGAGCCTGATCGGGCACAAGTTGCGTCCGGGGCAGGTGGCGGTCGATATCACGCCCGAATACGCGCTGGTCTCGGACGAGGTGTTCCGCCAGATGGCGGCGCTGCCGAATGTGCGGATGATCTTCATCATGCGCGAGCCGGTCGCGCGGTTCTGGTCGGCCGTGCGGATGCGGGCAGGCAAGAAAAGCGATGCGGCCGGGTTCGAAGAGGCCGCGCGCGCGCTTCTGGATACGATGCTGGCCGAGGGCAAGGGCGGCGCGCACCGGCGCAGCGACTATGCGCTGACGCTGGACAAGCTGCAGCGGCATGTGCCCGAAGATCGCCGGCTGGTGCTGTTCTTCGAAGAACTGTTCACGCAGCAGACGGCTGACAGGATTTGTGCGTTCCTCGGGATCGCACCACGGCCGATGGATGAACTGGGTGCGCGAAACGAAGGTCAGAAGGCGACGATGCGGCCCGATCAGGTCGCCCGCCTGACCGAGGCGATGCGCCCGCAATACGAAGCCGTGACCCGGATGTTCGGCATGGATGTTCCCCAGAACTGGCACGCACGCTTCGCGGCCGGGGACGTGGCGGCATGAGGGCGACGGCAGACATGCGACGGAGGTTGCAGCGATGATGGACGGATCGAAGGGGTTCACTGACGCCAAGACGGGCGAGCAGAAGATCCGCAATTTCAACATCAACTTCGGGCCGCAGCACCCGGCGGCGCACGGCGTGCTGCGTCTGGTGCTGGAGCTGGACGGCGAGATCGTCGACCGGGCCGATCCGCATATCGGGCTGCTGCATCGCGGCACCGAGAAGCTGATGGAAAGCCGCACCTATCTGCAGAACCTGCCGTATTTCGACCGCCTCGACTATGTGGCGCCGATGAACCAGGAGCATGCCTGGTGTCTGGCGATCGAGCGCCTGACCGGCACCGAAGTGCCGCGCCGTGCCTCGCTGATCCGGGTTCTCTATTCGGAAATCGGCCGGGTTCTGAACCACCTGCTGAACGTCACCACGCAGGCGATGGACGTGGGCGCGCTGACCCCGCCGCTGTGGGGTTTCGAAGAGCGCGAGAAGCTGATGATCTTCTACGAGCGGGCCTGCGGCGCACGTCTGCACGCGGCGTATTTCCGCCCGGGCGGGGTGCATCAGGATCTGCCGCCGGCGCTGATCGACGATATCGAGGAATGGGCCGAGCAGTTCCCCAAGGTTCTGGACGACCTCGACGGGTTGCTGACCGAAAACCGGATCTTCAAGCAGCGCAACGCCGATATCGGCATCGTCACCGAACAGGAAATCCTCGACTGGGGCTATTCCGGCGTCATGGTCCGTGGTTCGGGGCTGGCATGGGATTTGCGGCGTTCGCAACCCTATGAATGCTATGACGAATTCGACTTCAAGATCCCGGTCGGCAAGAACGGCGATTGCTATGATCGCTACCTCTGCCGGATGGCCGAGATGCGCGAGTCGACCTCGATCATCCGCCAGGCGATCGCCAAGCTGCGTGCGCCCGAAGGGCAGGGCGACGTTCTGGCCCGCGGCAAGATCACGCCGCCCAAGCGTGGCGACATGAAGACCTCGATGGAAAGCCTGATCCATCACTTCAAGCTCTATACCGAGGGGTTCCACGTCCCGGCGGGCGAGGTTTACGCCGCCGTTGAGGCGCCCAAGGGCGAATTCGGCGTCTATCTGGTGGCCGACGGCACCAACAAACCCTATCGCGCCAAGCTGCGGGCGCCCGGCTATCTGCACCTGCAGTCGATGGATCACATCGCCAAGGGCCATCTGCTGGCCGACGTGGCGGCGATCATCGGCACGATGGACATCGTGTTCGGCGAGGTGGACCGGTGAGAACTGCCCTTGTCACGGCCCTGATGCTGCTGGCCGCAGCGCCGGCATCCGCCTTTACCCCGGAACGCGCCGGGATCATGGTGGATGCGCTGCGGGCCAACGACTGCGCGATGACCGCCGACGAGGCGCCCGAGGCCCTGGGGCCGCTGGGGCTCGACTCGGACGAGGTGCAGATGTTCGTCGACGTGCTCTATGCCGCCGATCTGGTGACGATCTCGGAGTCGATGGAAGTGCTGAGCCTGTCGGACGCCCTGTGTGCGGCGACCGGCGACGCGGCGATGGCGCTGATCGTCGCAGCCTTCGAGGCGCAGGAAGCCGAGCTGGAACCCTGGGTGCCCGAGATCGACGCGGATCAGGCGGCGGTGATGATCGACGCCGTGCGTCGCAACGCCTGCATGATGACCGATGCTCAGGCTGCGGAAACGCTGCCGACGCTGGGTGTGACGCCGGAACTGTCGCGCGACTTGGTGTCGGTCCTTCTGGACATGGATCTGGTCGAAATCAACGACGACGGCACCGAGCTGCGGCTGGCCGCCGAGCTGTGCGCCGCCGACCCGTCGGCGGACGCCGCAACGGTCGCCACCGCGGTCGAGGCCTGGACCGCCGCCAATACCCCTGCGGAGGGCAGCGAATGACCCGCGCCCGTCCGCATACCGCCGCGCGCCTGCGCGCCCCCTCTGCCGCCCCGGCCCCGTGCCGGTGCCAGCCAGGAGCCTATTGATGCTTCGTCGTCTGCATCACGAACAGCCCGAGAGCTTTGCCTTCACGCCCGCCAACCAGGAATGGGCGCGCGGCCAGATCAGCAAGTATCCCGCGGGGCGTCAGGCCTCGGCGGTGATCCCGCTGCTGTGGCGTGCGCAGGAACAGGAGGGCTGGCTGACCCGCCCGGCGATCGAGCACGTCGCGGACATGCTGGGCATGGCCTATATCCGCGCGCTGGAAGTCGCGACCTTCTATTTCATGTTCCAGCTGCAGCCGGTCGGTTCGGTCGCGCATGTGCAGGTCTGCGGCACGCTGTCGTGCATGATCTGCGGCGCCGAGGATCTGATCGGGGTCTGTCAGGACAAGATCGCCGCCAACCCGCACACGCTGTCCTCGGACGGCAAGTTCAGCTGGGAAGAGGTCGAGTGCCTGGGCGCCTGCGCCAACGCGCCGATGGTGCAGATCGGCAAGGATTACTATGAGGATCTGACGGCCGAGAAACTGGCCTGGATCCTCGACGAGCTGGCCGCCGGCCGCGTGCCGACCCCGGGCCCGCAGAACGGCCGCTTCACCTCGGAACCCGCGGGTGGGGTGACCAGCCTCGAGGGCGAGCGCACCGAGGCGCATAACGGCTCGGTCGCGCGTGCCGTGGCAATCGGCGATACCGTCAAGCGCATCGACGGCACCGAGGTGCCGATCCTGACGCCCTGGCTGCAGGACGAAAAACCGCGCTCGGGTCGTGCCGACGGCAAGCCGGTTTCGCCCTTCCTGGGCAAGGCGCCGGTGGAAAAGCCGGTCGTCGCGGAACCGACGCCCGCACCCGCTGCCGCTGCTGCGGCCCCCGCGACCGAGGGCACCCGCCCGGCGGCGCTGGAGGCTGCGCGCGAGGGTGGCGCGGACGATCTGAAGCGGATCAAGGGCATCGGGCCGAAGCTGGAGCAGCTGTGCAACCGGCTGGGCTTTTACCACTTCGACCAGATCGCCGCCTGGACAGCCGACGAGGTCGCCTGGGTCGACCAGAACCTCGAAGGGTTCAAGGGCCGGGTCAGCCGCGATGAATGGGTGTCGCAGGCGAAGCTGCTGGCCGAGGGCGGCGAAACGGAGTTTTCGAAGCGCGTCGACAAGGGCGACGTCTACTGACGAACGGGTAAGGGGACGGACAGGCCGCCATGAACGAGGAACCGGAACAGGCACGGCGCGGGCGCACCATCGCATTGGTGATTGCCGGCACCTCGCTGACCTGGATCCTGGTGCTGGCGATCGGGGATACGATGGGCTGGTCCCAACGCACCCTCGCGCTGTTCGACATGATTGCGCTGGCCGGCTTTGCCTTTGCGCTGTGGTTGTTATTTGGGCTCTGGCGATCGAGCCGGACGAACAAGGACTGAACGATGCTGAAAGATCAGGACCGGATCTTCACCAACATCTACGGGATGTATGACCGCAGCCTGAAGGGCGCGCAGGCGCGCGGCCATTGGGACGGCACCAAGGACATCCTGGGCAAGGGCCGCGACTGGATCGTGTCCGAGATGAAGACCTCGGGCCTGCGTGGCCGGGGTGGTGCGGGCTTCCCCACCGGTCTGAAATGGTCCTTCATGCCCAAGGAAAGCGACGGCCGTCCGTCCTATCTGGTGGTCAACGCCGACGAATCCGAGCCCGGCACCTGCAAGGACCGCGAAATCATGCGCCACGACCCGCATACGCTGGTCGAGGGCTGCCTGATCGCCTCGTTCGCGATGGGCGCGCATGCCGCCTATATCTACATCCGCGGCGAATACATCCGCGAGCGCGAGGCCCTGCAGGCGGCCATCGACGAGGCCTATGACGCGGGCCTGATCGGCAAGAACGCTTGCGGCTCGGGCTGGGATTTCGACCTTTACCTGCACCACGGCGCGGGCGCCTATATCTGCGGCGAGGAAACCGCGCTGCTGGAATCGCTCGAAGGCAAGAAGGGCATGCCCCGGATGAAGCCGCCGTTCCCGGCGGGCGCGGGCCTCTATGGCTGCCCGACCACGGTGAACAACGTCGAGTCGATCGCCGTCGTGCCGACGATCCTGCGCCGCGGTGGTGCCTGGTTCGCGGGCTTTGGTCGCGCGAACAACGCCGGCACCAAGCTGTTCGCGGTCTCGGGGCACGTCAACAACCCCTGCGTCGTCGAAGAGGCGATGTCGATCACCTTCGAGGAGCTGATCGAAAAGCACTGCGGCGGCATCCGTGGCGGCTGGGACAACCTGCTGGCGGTGATCCCGGGCGGCTCGTCCGTGCCGGTGGTGCGCGGCGAGAAGATGAAAGACGCGATCATGGATTTCGACTATCTGCGCGCCGAACTGGGCTCGGGCCTGGGCACGGCGGCGGTGATCGTCATGGACAAGTCGACCGACATCGTGAAGGCGATCTGGCGGCTGTCGAAATTCTACAAGCACGAAAGCTGCGGCCAGTGCACGCCCTGCCGCGAAGGCACCGGCTGGATGATGCGCGTCATGGAACGTCTGGTGCGCGGCGAGGCCGAGCTGGAAGAGATCGACATGCTGTTCCAGGTGACCAAGCAGGTCGAGGGGCACACGATCTGTGCCCTCGGCGATGCGGCGGCCTGGCCGATCCAGGGCCTGATCCGCAATTTCCGCGAGGAGATCGAGGACCGGATCAAGGCGCAGAAATCGGGCCGCGTGTCGGCTGTGGCGGCGGAGTAACCGGGAATGGGTCAGCCCTCGAACATCCTGTTTGCGGACCGGCCGGTCTTGCGCGCGGACGCTTCGGCGTGCGCGGCGCGGGCTGTCACCGGACGCGCAGGCGTGAACGGGGGCGCAGGCGTTTCCATGCTATCCAAAGGGCGTGCCCTGGCACGTCGGATTGGAGGGAAATGCATGAAAACCCTGTCCTTGCCCCTCGCCGCACTGATCGTGGCGACCACCGCAACCACCGCCCAGACCCCGCAACAAGGCGAATTCATGGGCAGCACCTGGGGGTATTACCTGCTGGAAACCGGGGCTGCCGCCGGCGCAGTATTGACCGGGCGCCCGTCGATGTATGACGGCCAACCCGAGGCGGTGATCACCGTGGTGACCCGCGACGGCCAGTCCCTGACCGAGGCCGACCGCGATGCCGCGATCGCCCTGGCGCGGGCGCTGTGCATCCAGAGCGGCCGCGAATTCAGTTCGACCACCCGCGGCCATTGGCTGAATGACGGCGGTCTCGGCTTTCATGGGGCGTGCACGCGATGATCCGTGGTCTTACCGCCCCCGCATTGGCCCTGACGCTGCTGGCGCTGCCGGTTTCGGCGGCCACCGCCGCGACCCAGGACGAGATCAACGCCACCCTGGGCGGCGACGCCGAGCTGTGGGCCGGGTTGTTCTCGCTGGCCGTCGCGGACCAGATCCGCGAGAACTGCGACAGCATCGAGGTGCGCACGCTGCGCACCACCGCCTTTGTCTATGACCTCTACGGTCAGGCGCGCGATTACGGCTATTCCCGCCGCGAGATCCGGGCCTTTCAGAACGCCGATGCCACCGAAGCGCGGATGCGCGCCGAGGTCGCGGCCTATTTCGCCCAGCACGGTGTGCGCGAGGGCGAACCCGAAACCTATTGCGCGCTCGGCCTGTCCGAGATCGCGGCCGGCAGTCAGGCCGGTGAACTTCTGAGAGCAAGGTAAGCCATGTCAGATCTCCGCAAGATCATCATTGATGGCCGCGAGGTCGAGGTTCATCCGGCGATGACCCTCATCCAGGCCTGTGAAGTCGCGGGTATCGAGGTGCCGCGGTTTTGCTACCACGAGCGCCTGTCGATCGCGGGGAACTGCCGGATGTGTCTGGTCGAGGTGGTCGGCGGCCCGCCGAAACCGGCGGCCTCCTGCGCGATGCAGGTGCGCGACCTGCGCCCCGGCCCGAACGGCGAACCGCCGGTCGTGAAAACCAACTCGCCGATGGTCAAGAAGGCCCGTGAGGGGGTGATGGAGTTCCTGCTCATCAACCACCCGCTGGATTGCCCGATCTGCGACCAGGGCGGTGAATGCGACCTGCAGGACCAGGCGATGGCCTATGGCGTCGACTTCTCGCGCTACCGCGAGCCCAAGCGCGCCAGCGAGGATCTGAACCTCGGCCCGCTGGTCGAGACCCACATGACCCGCTGCATCAGCTGCACCCGCTGCGTGCGCTTCACCTCCGAGGTGGCGGGCATCCTGCAGATGGGCCAGACCGGCCGCGGCGAGGACGCCGAGATCACCAGCTATCTGAACCAGACGCTGGTTTCCAACCTGCAGGGCAACATCATCGACCTGTGCCCGGTTGGCGCGCTGGTGTCGAAACCCTATGCCTTTACCGCCCGCCCGTGGGAGCTGACCAAGACCGAGACCATCGACGTGATGGACGCGCTGGGGTCGAACATCCGCGTCGACACCAAGGGCCGCGAAGTGATGCGCATCGTGCCGCGCAACCATGACGGCGTGAACGAGGAATGGATCAGCGACAAGACCCGCTTCGTCTGGGACGGGCTGCGTCGCCAGCGCCTTGACCGCCCCTATGTGCGCGAGAACGGCAAGCTGCGCCCCGCCACCTGGGCCGAGGCCCTGTCGCTGGCCGCATCGAAACTGAAATCGGCCAAGAAGGTCGCCGGCCTGGTCGGCGATCTGGTCTCGGTCGAGGCCGCGTTCAGCCTGAAAACGCTGGTGGAATCGCTGGGCGGCGCGGTGGAATGCCGCGTCGACGGCGCACGCCTGCCGGCTGACAACCGCTCGGCCTATGTCGGCAACGTGGCGATCGAGGAGATCGACACCGCCAAGGAAATCATCCTGATCGGCACCAACCCGCGCGACGAGGCGCCGGTGCTGAACGCGCGCATCCGCAAGGCCTGGTCCAAGGGCGCGACCGTCAAGCTGATCGGCCCCGCTGCCGACCTGACGTATGAGTATGAGCATCTCGGCACCGACCGCGACGCGCTGGCTGGTGCGACGGCGGGCGAGGGCGCGATCGTCATCGTCGGCCAGGGTGCTGTGACCGAGGCCGACGGGCTGGCCGTGCTGGCCGCCGCGCAGGCGCTCAGCGGCCGGATGCTGGTCCTGCACAGCGCCGCGGCGCGCGTCGGTGCGCTGGATATCGGCGCGGTGACCGAGGGCGGGCTGCAAGCCGCGACCGAGGGTGCGGATGTGATCCTCAACCTGGGCGCGGATGAGCTCGACATCGACGCCGGCCCCTTCGTGATCTACCAGGGCAGCCACGGCGACCGCGGTGCGCATCGTGCCGACGTGATCCTGCCGGGCGCGGCCTATACCGAGGAAAACGGCCTCTTCGTCAACACCGAGGGCCGTCCGCAG
>JACKKE010000009.1 GCA_020637595.1 Rhodobacter sp.
CCATGTTCGGAAGGCTCAAGGACTGGCGGCGCCTGGCAACCCGATACGACCGATGCCCGAAGATCTTCCTGTCAGCCATAGCCCTCGCTGCTGTCGTCTTGTTTTGGCTATGAAACAAGAACGAGTCCTGACCCTAGGACGGCATGTGGGTGGGAAAGGTTGGACCGCAGGTCCATCCCCTTCGCCATTTAAACGCTCCTGAAATCCAACCTTCTCCGCCTTATAAAAGAGGCCGGCAAGGTCCGCTCGCCGCCTGGCACCTGCGTTCGCTCCGATCCGGCGCGTTTCAGGCGGCATGCTCGAAAGCGATCTTGAGGAGGTATTCGATGTCTCCAAGCTCCACCGCCTTCAAGTTGACGGATGTCCAGCCGCGGCTGCCCCACTTGTTTGCAACGCGTTGAAGGGCTTGGGGGAAGCGGGCGATCAGCTCCAACTGGCGCTGCGCAGGTAAAAGCAGGTTTGCCGAGGCCCCGTCGGCCGCGAGAGAGGCGAAGATGATGCGTCGGCGATACGCCAGACGGTCGAAGTGCGGTGCCTCCGTGACATGAGGCAGGGACAGGACGGCTGTTCGAAACGCGCCCTCAGTTACCATCGGCCGACGGCTGCTTGGCCATGATCACCGGCGTCAGTTGCGTAAGCTCGCATTTCCAGTCGCCCCCGACCCGGCGATAGATGTCGCAGACCCATTCATCGGCACTGATCGGCGCGCCGCGAAACCAGCCGGTGTTCTGTCCCCGGCCGACAACGACCGCGACATCTCCCCAGGCCCGCATCAGGTGGGTCCGCTTCGTCATCGTATCGTGGCCCAAGATGCCGCTCGCGATGGCGGCCAACACGTCGGCGCCGCTGACCGGACCGCGTTCGGGCGTGACAAGACACCAGTCTTCGGTGATGCAGCCGCGAATCCGGTCTGCGTCATTGCTGACCATCGCCTGATTGAACGCTGTCTCGGCGGCTTCAAGCTCTCGTTCGGTATCGGTCATGCCCCGTTTCCTCATGCCCCCGTCTCTTCATTCCAGCGCCTTTGCATCTCGGCGGGTGAGACATCCTCGATCGTCTGAGACAACATCCATCGGTGCCCGAACGGATCGAGCAGCAGTGCCGTGCGTTCGCCGAAGCTCTGATTCGTCGGAGCCCGCAGGGTCGTTGCGCCGGCCTGCGCGGCCCGGGCTGTATCGTCGTCCACGTTTTCTGTCGCCAGATGAAGCGTCACCGGACTGCCACCGAGCGTGTCCGGCCCGATGGCCCCGAAGTCGGGATACTCATCGGACAGCATGATCATTGCGTCGCCAATCCTCAGCTCGGCATGGCCGATCCGCCCGTCCGAAGGGTCGGTCATTCGGAATTGCTCATCGGCCGCGAACGCAGCCTTGTAGAATTCGATGGCCTCGGCTGCGTCGCCGACAACCAGATACGGGATCAGGGGCATGGATAACACCTTGATTGATTCTCATAATTACGTTACGTTTCGTAAAATAATGAGTCAAGATACAGCTTCTCCGAAACGGCGCGGCCGCCCGCCCAGCAAGGCGGCGCGGTCCGAGGCGCTCGCCGCCGCCCGAGAAATCCTCGCGACCCAGGGTTTTGGCCGTGTCACGATCGAAGCCGTTGCCTCCCGCTCCGGCGTCGGCAAGCCGACGATCTATCGTCATTGGGCGAACGCAGGCGAACTGACGATGGAGGCGCTGATGAGCGACTTGCCGGCCAGTTCCCCGGCCTCTGCTGGCAGCCTCGTCGAGCGCCTGCGGGCACAACTTTGTCGGCTTGTCGAAGCCTTTGCCACCACACGCGGACGGCAAGTCGCGATGGTGCTGGCCGCCTCCGATCCGGAAAGCGAGATGACGAAGGCCTTTCGCCACCGGGTGATCCTGTCAAGCCGCGAGCATGGTCGCGCGTTAATCCTGGATGCCGTGCAGGCTGGCGAAATCAACCGGCCTGAAGACATCGACGTCGTCCTCGACATGATCTACGCGCCGCTGTTCTACCGGTTGCTCTTGGGGCACCTGCCGCTCGATCCGGAATTTGCAGACAGGCTCGCCGCGCGAGCAGGGCAGTTGATGGATTGCGACGCAAAGAAGCGTCTCTAGACCAGCACCAACTGACCGGAAAGACTGGAGAAGGTTGGACGCCAGAGCCATCCTCTCCGCCACAAATCATATATCATATTGATTTGTCGAAATAATATAACCTCACCTCAGACCGGGGTGCAAGCTATAGGCCATACCGAAATGTTGGCCCATGTTGCTTCAAGAGGCTCATTTCAACACGATTGGCACGGTCATGGCGTGCCAATCGCTTCCGAGTGCCGTCTTGTTTCCACGCTCATTCTGTTCTGTGGCGATTTGGCGCAAAGATGCGAGCGCGCATCCCGGTTTCGTCGTCGGCTGCGGCCTACATCACGCCAGGGCCTCTGCGAACCGGCCGACATAGATGTTGCGTATGTGGCTCGGCGGGGTGTCGAGCGTGATCGTCAGGTTTGGGACCGGCCAGGGCCGGCAGCGTGGTCATTGTGGTTGTGAGCGCGGTAGCGGCCGCGAGGATGCTCACGCGGTGCAGGGACGTGGTGTGATCATGGGGGTCTCCTCCGATGGCGGAGCCTCGACTCCACGGAGTTCACGGCAGTCGAGTGAGGAATTATGAGGAAATAACGTTGTGGGGGAATGTAAAGCCAACGTGAATATCTGCAGGTGGAGCGGCGGCGGTGAAGCCGTCCTCTGGGCGAGAATGTGGTGGCCAGGGGCGGTCGCGCCTGTGATTGCGCTTTTCAGGCGTGGGCGAACTCACCCCGCCGCGAAGCAACATCGCCTTGGCGTTGCCGGCCGCAGAGCACTCCAACGATCGTGCCGGCGTTCCGGGCCGCGGCGTTCGCAAAGGATTTCTGGCTCCGCGATCCAGGCCTGGCTGACAGCCGTCGCCGGCGCAACGCGCTCGTCGAGGGGTGATGACCACGCGGCAGATGGTGACCTGGCGGGTTGGCGTGGCTCTTCCCGGGGCCAGAACCGGGGCCATAGCGGGTATGGACGGGTTTCAGGTTCGCTGGCGCTGAGTGCCGTTCTGCACCCAGGTGTCAAACGTCGCGTCCGGGTGCTCGCCCAGATTGGGCGCCAGACGACGGATCGAGGCCGGGGTTCGGCTGAACTTCAGCGGCGGACGGGTTGTTTTGATGCGCCCCTCCGTCGGATGCTCGAACTCGGCGAACAGACCGACCTGCTGCAGATGGGGATCGTTGAACAGGTCGTCCAGTTCGTTCACCGGGGCGCAGGGGATGTCGATCTCGCGCAGCAGGGTGATCCATTCGGCGGTGGGTCGGCCGGTCAAGACCTCGCCCAGGAAGCGGCCGCAGGCCTCGGCATTCTCGGTGCGCGTCGACTGGGAGGCGAAGGTCGGATCCTCGAGGATCTCGGGGCGGCCGACCAGCGCCGAGAAGCGTTGCCAGTCGCGGTCGGTATAGACGACCAGCGCGAGGTGGCCGTCGGCGGTGGGGTAGGGCCCGCGAAACCGGGACAGAAGCCGCTTATACCCCACATCGCCGATCGGCGGCACAAAGGACGCCCCACCCATGTTGTCGGCCAGGACGAAGCTGGCCATCGTCTCGAACATCGGCACCTCGATCTCCTGCCCCTCGCCGGTGGCCGCGCGGTGGAGGAGCGCGGACAGCGTGGCGATCGCGGCATAGAGGCCGGTGACCCGGTCGCAGATATTGAGAGGCGCATAGCGCACGCTGCCGTCCACGGCCTTGAACAGTCCCGAGACCCCCGCTGCCGCCTGGATCAGGTCGTCATAGACCGCCTGACCCGAATAGGGACCGTCCGAGCCATACCCCACCATTTGGCAATAAACGATCTGCGGATTAGCCTCGCGGACGCCGGCATAGTCGAGGCCCAGCCGCTTCAGCGGGCCGGGACGAATATTGGTCAGCAGAGCATCGGCATCGGTGGCGAGATCCAGAAGATGCGCGCGGTCGTCGGGGTTCTTGAGGTCCAGAACGAGGCTTTTCTTGTTGCGATTGGACTGCAGGAACAACGTGCCCATCGAGGCATGGTGGGCCGGCCCGATCCGGCGCAGCGAATCGCCCTCCGGTGCCTCGACCTTAATCACCTCGGCCCCCAGATCCCCCAGCAGTTGGGTCGCCGCCGGACCCATCACCACTGTTGTCAGGTCGAGCACCCGGTAGCCGGCCAGCGGTCCCGGGCGCAGCTGCGCGGCGGTTTGACCCTCGGTTTGCGACGACATATCGGCCTCTCCCTAAAATTCGGAACAGCGAATAAATCTCCGCTGTTGTGAATTCTTGTCGCAGCGGGCAAGGTAAGTCAAGCGGAGGCCTGGCGGGTGAGCCGCGTTGGATCGTCGTGCAGGAACGGGAGAGCCATGAAGATCACCATCCTTGGAGCAGGCGCAACCGGCGGTCATTTCGCCCTGCGCCTGGCACAGGCCGGCCACGAGGTCTCGGTCATTGCACGCGGGGCGACCCTCGAGGCGATCCGCGCCCGGGGATTGCAGATGCGGGTGGGCGATAGCCTGCACACGGTTCCGGTGCGCGCCGAGGCTGATGCCGGGGTGCTGGGGGCTCAGGATCTCGTGCTCGTCGGGGTGAAGGCGACACAGCTTGGCGGTGTGGTCGATTCGCTGGCGCCGCTTTGCGGACCGGACACGCAGGTCATCTTTCCACAGAACGGCTTGCCCTGGTGGTATGGCGTGGGAATCGATGGTGACCGCCTGCCCGCAACCTGGCCCGGCCGCGCCCTGGCCCCACGATTTCTCAGGGTGCTGGCGCCCGAACAGCTGATCGGTGGCAGCATCTATTCCGCCAACCAGCTCGATGCGCCGGGGCTGATCCGGAACTCCTCGCCCGAGTTGAACCGGCTGGATCTGGGATCCGTGGTTCCCGGTGGCGGGGACCGCGTCGCACCGATCCGCTCGGTGTTCGCGGCGGCCGGGATCGAGGCGCCGGAGGTGGCGGATATCCGCGCGGTGATCTGGCGCAAGCTCTTTGCCAATATGTGCGGCTCGTTGGTGGCGCTGATCACCGGCAGCCCCTCGTCCGTCAATCGGCGGGATCCGATGCTGGCCGCGCTCTATCATCGCTCGGTGGGCGAGGCGCTGCGCATTGCCGCGGCCCACGGTTATGACCTGCACGCGAGCACCGATCCCGTGGCGATGCTGGCGCGGATCCCTGAACATAAGCCGTCGATCCTGCAGGATTACGAGGCCGGGCGCCCGATGGAGATCGGGCAGATCGCCTTGGCCCCGCTGGCTTTTGCGCAGGTCGCCGGGGTGGATGTGCCGATCCTGTCGACGATCTGCGCACTGGCGACCCGGCTTGCCGAGGATCGCGGGCTTTATGTGCCCGAGGAGGGGTGAATGACCGAACCGACGCTTGTCGAGACCTTGGGGCGTTTCGTGGCCGCGACGCCGTCCGAGGCGATTCCCGATGGCACCCGCGCGCGGGCTGTGGTGAGCCTGTTACACAATCTTGTCGTCGCGCGGGCGGGGCGGGGGCGCTATCCGGCTGCTGAGCTGGTGGCCCGGCGGTTCCATGCGCAGCCCGCGATTGCCACCCTTCTTGCCTGCGGCAGCAAGGTCGAACCGGCGGCGGCGGCAATGGCCAATGGCGCGTTGTTTCACGCCCGGTCGCAGGATGACACGCATCCGGGGTCGACCTCGCATCCCGGTGCGCCGGTCATGGCCGCGGCGCTGGCCGTGGCCGAGGAGACGGGCGCCAGCGGGCGCGACGTTCTTGATGCCGTGATCCTTGGTTATGAGGTGTTGGGCCGCGTGGGCAGCGATATCCACGAGGCGCTGACAGGGCGGGGGTTTCGCGCCGCCGCCGTGCTGGGCGGCTTTGGTGCGGCGGCGGCCTCGGCCCGACTGATGGGGCTGGATGCAGCGCAGACGGCCCACGCGCTGGCCTTTGCCGCGCATGGGGCCGGGGGGCTGTCGCAGGTGTGGATCGAGGGCAGCGCCGAATACCCGATGCAGCTGGGGCAGGGGGCGCGGCACGGGGTCGAGGCGGCGCGGCTGGCCAGCTGCGGCATGACGGCAGCGCGCGCGATACTGGAAGGCAGCCGGGGCTTTGATCTGGCCTATGCCGGAGGGGCGGCCGCGCCGCGCAGGATCCTGTCCGGGCTGGGCGTCGACTGGCAGATGGATGCGGCCACCGTGAAGCCCTTTCCTGCCTGCGCCATCCTGCAGGGGCCGCTCGAGGCGCTGCGCGACGGTTTGGCGCCGGGCGAGCGCGTGCAGCAGATCGCCCTGCACCTGCCCCCCTTCGAGGCGGCTTATCCCGGCATCGACAACCCGGGCCCGGTCTGGCCGAGTCCGGGCGCCACGAAAATGAGCGCGCAGTTCTGTCTGGGCGTGATGGCGCTGGACGGGCGGTTGCGACTGGCCGATCTGTCGCGGCTGGACGATCCGGCGATCGCTGCGATGGCCGGGCGGGTTGCGGTGCGGTCCGATCCCGCGCTGGCGGCGCGGCTGTGCCGCATCGAGGTCGCACTGGATGGCGGCGACACGCGGGTGCTGCGCGTCGCGCGAGCGGCAGGGCAGCCCGATGTTGCCGGGATCCGGCGCTTTGCCCTGGATATGGCCGAGGACATGGCCATGACCCCCGAGACTGTGGCGCAACTCGTCGCCGCGGTCGAGGGGCTGGATACGGCCCCCAATGTGGCGGCGTTGATGCGTGCCGCCACGGCCTGACGCGGTCAGAGCCAGACCTCGGGCACGTCGATCTCCATTTCCAACGCCATCTGCCCATAGGCCTTGCCCTGCGGGTCGATGCGCTGCGAGGCCATGCCGCCACCGCCCAATGCGTCCCCGATCAGGAAGTTCAGCGCGTTCAGGCCCGGTGCCAGAAACCGCTCGACCGGGCCGCCGGCCTGTTCGGCAAAATGCGCGGCGATGCGCTCTGGCGTGACCTCGCGGACAAGCAGCGGCAGGACGTCCGGCTGGCGGGCGATCAGGGCGATATTGGCCCGGTTGCCCTTGTCCCCGGACCGTGCCCAGGCGAGGCGACGCAGCGGCACGCGGCGGGTGGGGCCGCCGGGGATCGCGGTATCGGGGGCTGTCATGCGATCGAAGGGCGCAGGGGGCTGGCCGATGGGGATCGCCACGGGCCGCGTGGGCGCGCCCCCGACATGCACCTCGGGCGCGGCCAGCGCGGTCTTCGGCACCAGCAGCGTGAAAAGCCGCACCACGGGCGCGGCATGAGGCCGGCCCGAATAGATTCCGGTTGTCCCCGGCGCCATCGAAATGCCGATGGATCCAGCCTCGCGCGCGAAGATTTCCAGCGCCTCGCGTCTGGGGTGATCGACCACCAGCCGCAGCAGCACTTCGCGCGTCGCGCGGGTGCGCGCGCCGGCGCCATAGGCGGATTCCGCACCCAGCGCCTCGGTCCGTGTCGCGGTGAAGGGAGCAAAGCCGTGCGTCGCGAACTCGGCCTCGGCTCGGGCAATCATCGCCTGCGCGGTGCGCTCGGCCTTGGCGGCGGCCTCGGGTCCAACGATGGACACCGACAGCACCGCGCGCCAGCCGTCCTGCCAGGTCGCCGAAACCTTGTAGTCGGGCGTGGGCGGCCTGCCCCGCGCGCCCGCGACCGCCACACGGTCAGGCCCCGTTTGCGTGACCGAGACGCCCGAGAAATCAGCGATTACATCAGGCAGCAGATAGGCGGCGGGATCTCCGATCTCATACAGCACCTGTTCCGAGACGGTGCCGACGGAAACGAGCCCGCCGGTGCCCTCGGGCTTGGTCAGCTCGAAACGCCCGTCGGCGCGGCATAGGGCAACGGGATAGCCGATATTGTCCCAGCCCGGCACCTGATCCCAGTCGGAAAAGGTGCCGCCGGTGGCCTGCGGGCCGCATTCGATGACATGTCCCACCAGACTGCCGGCCGCCATGAGGTCGTGATCCGCGGCATCCCAGCCGAATTCATGCATCAACGCCCCCAGTGCCAGCGCGCTGTCCGCGCATCGCCCGGCGACGACGATATCCGCCCCGGCCGCCAGCGCGTCGCGGATGGGCAATGCGCCCAGATAGGCATTGGCGGTGAGCAGTTCCCTGGGGATTTCGGCGCCCGTTTCGACCTCGCGCAGGCCGAGGCCGCGCAGGGTGTCGAGGGCGGGCAGCAGGTCGTCGCCGGTGACCGCGGCGACCGTCAGCGACAGCCCGGCCTCGGCAATCGCGGCCTCCAGCGCGGCCTTGCAACCCAGCGGGTTCACGCCGCCCGCATTGGTCACGACACGGACGCCGCGGCGCGCGATCTCAGGCAAGTGCGGGCGCAGATAGGCGATTGCGTCGGGCGGAAAGCCGAAGGCGGGGTTCTTCATCCGCGCCCGTGCCATCAGCGACATGGTCACCTCGGCAAGGTAATCCATCATCAGATAGTCGACATCCGCGCCCAGCAGCTGACCGATGGCCCGTGGGCTGTCGCCCCAGGCCCCCGATGCGCCGCCGATACGCAGAACGCGGTCTGTTCCCTCGGCCATGTTCGCCCCCTCAGTAGGATTTCGGCAAGCCAAGCTTGCGCTCGGCCAGGAAGCACAGGATCAGCTCGCGCGAGACCGGGGCAAGCCGCGTTGCCACCAGTTCCCGGAAATAGCGTTCGACCTGGAATTCCTGCGCATAGCCCATGCCGCCGTGGGTGCGGATCGCCTGATCGCCGGCGCGGAACGCGGCATCGGCGGCGAGGTATTTCGCAGCGTTGGCCTCGGCGCCGCAGGGTCGGCCGCTGTCATAGAGCGCGCCCGCGCGCATCGTCATCAGTTCGGCCGCGTAGAGTTCGGACCAGTTCTCCGCCAGCGGGTGCTGGATCGACTGGTTCTTGCCGATCGGCCGGCCGAAGACCACGCGATCAGCGGCATAGTTGGCAGCCTTCCACAGCGCACGGCGGCCGATGCCGATGACCTCGGCGGCGTTGAGAATGCGCTCGGGGTTGAGGCTGTCGAGGATATAATAGAAACCCTTGCCCTCTTCGCCGATGCGGTCCTCCTTGGGGATCGGCAGGTCGTCGATGAACAGGGCGTTGGAATCGACCGCCCCGCGGCCCATCTTGGGCACCTCGTGCACGTCGATATATTTGCGGTTGAGGTCGGTATAGAAGATCGACAGGCCGTCGGTAGGGCGCGCGCAGTCTTCGATGGGGGTCGTGCGCGCCAGCAGCAGGATCTTGTCCGCGGTCTGCGCGGTCGAAATCCACATCTTGCGCCCGTTCGTCAGGTAAAAGTCGCCCTTGTCCACCGCGCGGGTCTTCAGCTTGGTGGTGTCAAGGCCGGCATCCGGTTCGGTGACGCCGAAACACGCGCGCAACTGGCCCGCGATCAGCGGCGTGAGCCAGCGTTTCTTTTGCTCGTCGGTCCCGTGTTTGACGATGGCATGCGGGCCGAAGATGTTGATATGCACCGTCGAACAGGCCGCAAAGGTGCCCGCGCTGGAGCCGATGGTCTGCATCATCAGCGCCGCTTCCGACACGCCCAGGCCCGCGCCACCGTATTCTTCGGGCATGGCGATGCCCAGCCAGCCGCCGTCGGCAATGGCACGGTAGAATTCGGTCGGGAACGTGTGGGTGCGGTCCTTCTCGGACCAGTAATCGTCGTCGAACCGGTTGCAGATCGCGCGCACCGCGTCGCGCAGACTGGTGTGATCCTCGGTGTCCACCGTCGGTTCGGGGAATTCCATCATTGCTTCCTCCCAGGGGCCGCAGGGCCCTTCACTGTTAAAATTCGCAGTTGCGAAAAATAATTCGACATGACGTAATAGAGCATCGCGCGCCGGGGCGGGTCAAGGCCCGACATGGCGTTTTCGGCATCGGGCAATCGGGAGGAGCCGCCATGAGCCAGAACGTGGGACCGTCCGCCCCGCAGGCCGAAATCGCCGCCATCGTCGGCGCTGCGCACGTGCTGCATGATCCCGAAGTCACACGGTCCTACCGGCTGGACGCGCGCGGGCTTTTTCTGGGGGATGCCGCCTGCGTCGTGCGGCCCGGTTCGACCGCCGAAACGGCACAGGTCGTCGCCCTGTGCGCCGCGCGTGGCTGGCCGGTCGTGCCGCAGGGGGGCAATACCGGCATGGTGGGCGGCGGCGTGCCGATGGGCGGGGCGCAGACGGTGATCCTGTCGACCGAGCGGTTGCGCACCATCCGCAGCGTCGATCCGGACGAGATGGTCGCGGTTGTGGATGCGGGGGTCACCTTGGCCGATCTGCAGCGCGCGGCCGAGGCCGAAGGGTGTCATTTTCCGCTGTCGCTGGGGTCGCAGGAAAGTTGCCGGATCGGTGGCAACATCTCGACCAACGCCGGCGGGATCCATGTTCTGCGCTATGGCAACACGCGCGACCTTGTGCTGGGGCTCGAGGTGGTGCTGCCGGACGGGCGGATCTGGAATGGGCTCAGGCGATTGCGCAAGGACAACACCGGCTATGCGCTGCGCCATCTGTTCATCGGCGCCGAGGGCACGCTGGGCGTGGTCACCGCCGCCGCGCTGAAACTCTTTGCCCGGCCCGGAGAGATCGGCACGGCTTTCGTCGCGCTGCCCGATCCGGCCACTGCGGTGGCGCTGATGCGGGGGCTCCGGCAGCGTCTGGGCGAGAGCCTGACCGCCTTTGAACTGATCCCGCGGATCGCACTCGATTTCGGGATTCGCTATATCGGTCCGATCCGCGAACCCTTTGCACGGCCCTATCCCTGGCATGTCCTGGTCGACGTAACCTTGCCCGAGGCCGCCGCACGGCTGGAACAGGCACTGGCCGAGATGGTGGAACCTCTGGGTCTGCTGGATGCGGTCATCGCGCAGTCCGAGGGCCAGCGCACCGCGCTTTGGCACCTGCGCGAGATCGGGGCGGGCGGACACCAGCACCGTGCGGGCGCGATCATCAAGCACGACATCTCGGTGCCGATCGGCAAGGTGCCCACGATGATCGCGCGCGGCACGGCACGGGTCACCGCCGAGCTGCCCGGCACGCGGGTGGTGGCCTTTGGCCATCTGGGCGACGGCAACCTGCATTACAACCTCGTGCAGCCCGAGGGGCACGATCCGTCGGATTTCCGCGGGCGAACGGGCGCGATGAACAGGATCATCCATGACCTCGTGGTGGAGCTGGGCGGGAGCATCTCGGCCGAGCACGGGATCGGCCTGCTCAAGCGTGATGAGCTGGGGCATTATGCCGATCCGGTCGAACTGGACCTGATGCGGCGGATCAAGGACGCGATCGACCCGGCCGGACTGATGAACCCCGGCAAGATCCTGCCCCCGGCCTGACCGGGCGGGAGCAGGCACGGGTTACTGCGCGACCTCGTCGCGTGCGGCCTTCCTGCGTGCTAGGCGGCGCAGGGTCGACACCGCGGTCATCACCAGCAGCAGGGCTGTCAAGCCGAGGATCGTGGCCGACATCGGGCGTTCGAGGAAGACCATCGGATCGCCGCGTGCAATGAGCATCGCACGGCGGAAATGCTCTTCCATCAGCGGACCCAGAACGAAACCCAGCAGCATCGGAGCGGCGGGAAAGCCGAGAACGCGCATCACATAGCCCATCAGTCCGAACCCGAACATCAGCCAGAGGTCGAAGGGCGCGTTCGACACGCTGTAGGTGCCGATGCACAGGAACATCAGGATCGCCGGTGCGAGGTAGGGGTAGGGGACGCTCAACAGCTTCACCCAGACGCTGATGAGCGGTAGGTTCAGGATCACGAGAAAGATCGAGCCGATCCAGAAACTCATGATCAGGCCCCAGAACAGCTCGGGTTCGTCGCTGATCAGCGAGGGGCCGGGGGCGATGCCGGCGACGAGCAATGCGGCCAGCATCAGTGCCATCGTCGGCGAGCCGGGGATGCCCAGTGTCAACGTCGGGATAAAGGCGGTCTGGTCGGCGGCGTTGTTGGCGGCCTCGGGCGCGATGATGCCCTCGGGTGCGCCCTTGCCGAAACGCTCGGGGTTCTTGGCAACGCGAACCTCGACGGCATAAGCCATGTAGGCGGCGATGGCGGGTCCGGCGCCGGGCAGTGCCCCCAGGAACGAGCCGATCGCACTGCCGCGCAGGATGGGCAGGCCGAGTTTGCGGAACTCGTGACGCTCGGGCAGCATCTGCCGCATTGAGAACTTTCCGTCGATCTTTGGCCGCGCATCGCTGCGGCCGGCGGTATACATCAGCTCGGCCATGCCGAAGATGCCCATTGCCAGCGGCACCAGCGAGATGCCTTCGGCCAGTTCCAGAAGCCCGAAGTTGAACCGGAACCCGCCAGTATAGACATCCATGCCCACGGTGCCAAAGGCGATCCCCATCATCACCATTGCCAGTCCTTTGATGGCGGATCCCTGCGAGATGACGGTGGCGGCGACGAGGCCGAGCGTGATCAGCGCGAAATACTCGAAAGCCGAGAACTTCAACCCGAATTCCGCGATGCCGGGCGACAGGGTCATGATCAGCACGATGCCGATGCACCCGCCCGAGAACGAGCCGAAGATGGCGAGGAACAGCGCCACGCCGGGGCGGCCTTCCTTTGCCATCGGGTGGCCATCGAGGCAGGTCACCGCGTTTGCCGGGGTGCCCGGCATGTTCAGCAGGATCGAGGTGATCGCGCCGCCAAAGGTTGAGCCATACCAGATTCCCGCCAGCATGATCAGTGCCGGGATCGTGTCGAGGTGATAGGTCAACGGGAACAGCATCGAGATCGCCGTAATCGCGCCGATTCCCGGCAGAACGCCGGTTACCGTGCCGATCAGGACGCCGACGAAACAGTAGATCAGGTTGATCCAGGACAGGGCTGTCGTCAGCCCGAGCACGATGCCATCGAACAGGGACATCATCAGAACCGCCACCGGAAGGCGGGCATCGGCAGACCGAGCCCGAGGTTGAAGATTGTATAGGCCAGAATGCTGAGGGCTGCCCACAGCGCCACGATGGCCAGCGGGCGAAAGCGGTCTTCGGCGCCCCAGGCGATCAGCACGATGGTGCCGATCGCGGGGATCAGCCCGAGGTAATACATCGCCAGCGCAAAGGCCGGGACGGTCGCCAGAACGCGCAGCGCGGCGGCGGGCCTGATGTCGGGCATCGCGTCGGTTTTCAGCGCGCTGGTGACGATCAGGGCGATCCCCATCAGCGCGATCAGAATGCCGATCCCGGCGGGAAACATGCCCGGCCCCATGCGGCGCATCGAGCCGAGGTTGTAATGGGTGATGGCATAGCCCGCCCAGAATACGCCGAAGGCGAGGAGCAGCAGTCCCCCGGCAAGATCCTTGATATCGCGTTTCATGTCCTCTCCCTGTCTCCGCCGTCGCGCCGTGTCACCGCGCGGGCGATCGCGCTGCGGGCAATCTTCCACGCCGAGAGCGCGTTATCCCCCGTGGCCGGCGGCGCGGCATCGGGATTTTCGAGATCGTCGCGCAGGCGTCGCGCGAATTCGTCGAGAATGGCGCCGGCGACGATCGGTCCGCCGGTGCGGGCGATTTCGGCCAGGGGGCCCTGCAATTCGGCCACCGACACCAGCGAGACGCGAACCTGCGGGTTGGCCTCGGTTCCGGTGTCGGTCAGTGCATAGTCCATGCGCACCTTGAACCGCGCGCCGCGCACGTCACTGGCGCCGCGACCCTCGACGCTGCCAGTCCTTGCGAGGCGATCAATGGTGGGTATCGCGATGCCGCGGAATTTCAACCGCTTGGGGCCGAAGCGGACGGTGATCGCGCCGTTGACGCTGCCGTCCGGTTCGACGCTGTCGACCTCGGCGCCCGGCAGATAGCGCGCCATCAGCACCGGGTCGTCGAACAGCACGATCAGGTCATCGGCCCGGCCGGGGACGGTGAAGTGTCCTTCCCACCTCATGCCGACACCGCGGGCTGGACACGCAAGATCGGCGCGCGGTTTTCTCCGCCGAAATGCAGCTTGGTGTAGGTGTCGGTCATCGTCGTTGGCGAGACGCGCATGTCAATCAGATGCACACCGCCCGCGGTCACGGCCCGCTCGATGGCCGCGCCGATCTGGTCCTCGCTCTCCAGCGCGGTCGCTTCTGCGCCCAGCGACCGGGCGATCGCGACCAGGTCAGGCCCTGTCCAGGATCCCAGAGCGGGGTTCATGCCTTTCGCGCGCAGTTTGTGGACTTCGGCGCCAAAGCCGTTGTCGTTCGCCACCAGAACGACCAGCGACAGGCCGTGGCGAACGGCAGTCTCGATTTCCTGGATATGGCACAGAAGGCTTCCGTCGCCCTCGATCACCAGCGTCGGCGCCCCGCTGCCGTCGGCGGCGACGCCCAGGGCCTGGATCAGCCCCTGCGCAATGGCCCCTGCATCATAGCCGCTGTGGAACGGGATGGTCGGCGGCAGGGCAAGATACATGTTCACGAAGCCCCAGAAATGGCCCACCCCGCAGATGACCCGCGCGTTGCGGGGCAAGGCCTCCGACAGGGCGGTGAACAGCTGGCGCGGGTCCAACCCGTCGCCGGCCGGCTCCGGCGCTGCAACCGGGGTGTCGATGATCGCGCGGGCCGCGTCCGTGCGATAGCCCGGTGTCTGGCGGGGCGACGCGGCGAACAGCGCGTTCAGGCGTTCCACCGAGAGCCGCGCGTCGCCTGACGCATAGAGGCCGGGGAGCGGTCCCAGCGCGGATGGCAGCGGCGCCAGGTCGATCCGCGCGACCGTTGCGGATGGGAACAGGAACCCGCCTTCGCTGGTGTAGTGACCCAGCTGTGCGCCGATGCCGAGCACGAAATCGGCCTCGGCAAACAGGTGTTCGCCGGGTGCGCTGGCGAAGCTGCCGGCGATGCCGATATCCCAGGGCTGGTCCGAGAACAGCCCTTTGCCCAGCAGCGAGGTCGCCAAGAGCGCGCCCGAGGCTTCTGCCAGCGCGATGATCGCGTCCCGCGCCTCCGATTGCCGCGCCCCGCGTCCGGCGATGATCACCGGGCGTTCGGCCTCCACAAGGGCCTGTCGGATCGGTTCGAGCGCCGCATCGGGCGCGGCCTGCGGAGGCACGGGAAAGCCGAAATCGGTCGACGGGCGATAGTCAAAGCCCCATTCCAGGTCTGCATATTGCAGATCCAGCGGCACGCTGAGCAGCACCGCCTGTTTGCGATTGCGGGCAGCATGAAAGGCCTCGGCCATCTGCGCTGCAGCATCGTCGGCACTGCTGATCACATGGTGCTCCATCTCGGCCAGCGCCGCGATGCGATCGTGATCGACGAACTGGTGCACATCGCGCGAACCTTTGGGCATCAGCCCGGTCAGCACCACAACCGCAGATCCGTGCCGCGCCGCCGTCAGCATCTGGGTCATGGCCTGGGTCAGGCCGGGCCCCCAGGTGACGGTGGCCACGCCCACCTTGCCGGTGGCGCGGTGATAGCCATCGGCCATGCCCACGGCCGTCGCCTCGTGCCGGGTCGAGACCATCTGCACGCCACGGTCGACCATCGCCGCCCAGAGCGGCATGTTCCCGTCGCCCATCAGGCCGAAGGCGCGGTCGCAGCCTTCGGCCAGAAGCCCGTCGGCGATTGCCTGATACAGCTTCATGCGGTCCTCTCTCCCAGCGGATTCCCTGTGTCGGATGATAGGCATGGCCCGCACCGAGGCCAGTGTGCACCCGGGCAATTCACGTTCGTGAATTCGGGCCTGTCGATGTGGAAACGCGGACCGCTTTGCAGGAATGTCGGGGGGAAGGCGGCGTTCTGGTCGCCTTGTCACCTAGGGAGGAATGACATGAACAGACCTTGCAGGGCCTTGTCGCGCCGGGCCGTTGTGGCCGTGTTGACCGGGGGGCTTGCCGCCGGGATCGTTTCGGCTCCGGCGCATGCCCAGAGCTATCCGTCGCAAACCATCACCCTCGTCGCGCCCTACGCGCCGGGCGGCGTTGTCGACATGGTCGCACGCCTTCTGCAGCCCGGGCTGGAAGAGGCCCTGGGCCAGACCGTCGTGGTCGAGAACCGCCCGGGTGCAGGCGGTATGGTGGGGTCGACCTCGGTCTTTCGGGCTGCGCCGGATGGGTATACGATCCTGCTGACCACCAACGCGGTGATGTCGCTCAACCCGCTGATCTTTGAGGAAGCCAGTTACGACCCGCTGGCGGATTCGACGCCCGTGTCGATCGTCACCACCCAGGATCTCGGTATCGCGGTCCGTTCCGATTTCGAGGCGCAGACGCTGGATGAGCTGGTGACGCTGTCGGGGCAGGGCGACGGGTTTACCTTTGGCGCGGCAGGGGCGCCGCAACAGATCGTCGGCGCGGTCCTGACCAAGGATACCGGCGCAAACCTGATCTACATTCCCTACAACAGCGTGGGCGATACGCTCAACGATCTCCTCGGCGGGCATATCGACGTCACCATCGCCACACTGCCCAGCCTGATGCCGCATGTCCAGAGCGGCGCGCTGCGCCTGCTGGCCACCAGCGGTGCCGAACGCTCGCCGCAGTTCCCCGATACCCCGACCATCTCGGAGACGCTGGAAGGGATGACCACGGGCACCTGGCTGGCCGTCGTGATGCCGCCGAACACCCCCGATGACATCCTCGGCACCGTTTACACGGCCCTCATGCAAGTGCTGCACAACGATGAGGTGCGGGGCCGGCTGGAGGCCACCAACCAGACCGTCGTCGCGACCTCACCGGAGGAAGCGCGGGCACGGATTGCCGGCGATCTTGCCCAGTGGCGCAGCTTCCTCGACCGCGTCGATCTGGACTTCGAGTAAGCGTGAAAAGCAGGGCCGGGGGATGGTGGTGTGCCATCCCCCGATGCCCGGGCCTGCAGGATCGGGCGTCTCGCGTCAGATCCCGCGGATCAGATCGCGGCCGGCAGCCCTGCCGGCTGCATGTCGTTGCAAAAACGGTTGATGCCGAAACGCAGCGCATCCTTCAAGGGCTGACGTTTGCGTCGGATGCGGTCGGTTTCGCCGCAGATGCCGATCGAGATGACCGGCTGACCCGGTGCGATCGGCAGCGCATACGAGACCCCGCCCGCGCCTTCGGTCGCCTGGTCAAAGGCCTCGGCATATTGCCGCTCGCCCGCCTCGCGCACCGCCTCGCGCACGCGGACGCGATCGAGCCGCACGGCGTCCAGCGACCGGGCGTTGATGTTCAGCACCAGACGGTCAAGTTCGTCATCGGACTTGCCGGTCAGCACCATCTGCCCCATCGAGGTTCGGCACAACGGGCGCAGTGCCGCGACGTTGCGCATCGAGAACGGCAGCCGTCCCGCGCGCCGGTAAAGATACTGCACCTGGCAGCCGTTTTGCGTGGCGACGACGATCTCTTCGCCGGTTGCCTGGCTGAGCCAGTCCACCAGGCTCCTGATCGGTTTGTCATCGACAAAGGCGCTCAGGTCAGCTGACATCATCCGCATCCGCAGCGAAGGGCGAATGTGGCGCGTCTGCGGATCGACCTCGAGATACCCGCTGGCGCGCAGGGTCTGCACGATCACGCTGGTGCTGGACCGAGGATAGCCGAGACCGTCGGCGATTTCGGACACCGACAGCCAGGTGCCATGCCGTGCGAAAAGCTCGAGGATCTCGAAGGCGCGGAGCGCCGATTTCGCTGGTTGGACCGTCAAATCATCCTCCCTCCCAAAAGGTGACCAGTGGGGCAAAGTGCCTGTCAGCCCCCCGTCCGAGGCGCATCGTCCATCGCGCGTCGGGGCTCCGGGCAGGACTCAGCCGCTGCGGGCAGGTTAGCACCGGATTTTATGCGCAGTGAAGAAAAATAATTCGGGAAGGCGAAAATATACCCTATGATGCCAGATGCGCGCTGGGCTGCGCGGACTCGTCATCCGCAGCATCAACGGATAGACCGAAGGGAAAGACCAAGATGCCTGGACGACCGTCATGTCGAAGATTGTAAAACGCACGCTGCAATTCATCGAGCTTTTCGCCGAGGAGAAGCGCCCGCTTTCGCTCTCCGAAATCTCGCGTCTGCTCGAGATTCCGATGTCGAGCTGCTTCGATGTCGTCCAGACCCTGCAGGAGCAGGGCTATATCTATGAGCTGGGTCACCGCGCCGGTTTCTACCCGACGGCCCGGCTGTCCGAGCTTTCGTCGATCATTGCCGAGCACGACCCGGTCACGCTGCGCGCCGGTCACACGCTGCGCGCCTTGCGTGACGAGCTGGACGAAAGCGTGTCCCTGGCGCGGGGCACTGGCCAGCAGGCGACCTATCTTCTGGTCTATGAACCCAGTCACCGCCTGCGCTTCATGGTCCGCGTGGGGGATCCGGTGCGTGCGTTGCATGCGACCTCGGCTGGCAAGGCGATCCTGGCGACGATGCCGCCGGACGAGGCCAAGGCGCTGATCGACACGCTGACGATGGAACAGCTGACCGAGAACACGATCACCGACGCCAAGCAGTTGCTGGCCGATGTCGAGCAAGCCCGTGCGCAAGGTTATGCGGTGAACCGCGAGGAAAGCGTGATGACGGCGACGACGGTCACCGCCTGGTTCACCTGGTATCGGTCGACCTATTTCGTCACTGTCGCCGGCCCCACTTTCCGCGTGGAACCGCGCCTGGACGAGGTGGTGGCACGGCTGAAGCGCGCCTGCGACGAGCTGGCCAATCCCGCCTGACCGCGATTGGCCCTGATCTGGCGGGTGCCTGTTACCGCCCCTTGAACACGGGTGGGCGCTTTTCGTTGAAGGCATTGACGCCCTCGTGCCGGTCCTCGGTCACGACAGTGGCGTTATAGGCCATCAACTCGATCTCGCGTCCCTGCACGATGTCGGTGGACCAGCCGTATCGGACCGCGCGCTTGACCTGGCGCACGGAAACCGGGGCGTTCGCGGCAATCCTGGCCGCGGTTTCCAGGGCGGCGGGCAGCAGCGCCTCGGCGGGAAGCAGGCGGTTGACCATGCCCCAGCGTTCGGCCTCCTGGGCGGTGAACGGCTGACCGGTCATCAGGATTTCGCGCGCACGGCGCTCGCCCACCGCGCGCGGCAGGTTTTGCGATGCCCCGGCGGCGACCATGATCCCGCGGGTGACCTCGGGCAGGCCGAAACGCGCGGTATCGGCGGCATAGATAAAGTCGCAGGCCAGCGCCAGTTCCGTCCCGCCACCAAAGGCGACGCCATTGACCGCGGCAATGGTCGGCACCACGCAATCCATCAGGGCATAGGCGCCGGCCTCGATGATCGCGTGCTGCGCGCGCCATTGCTCATCGGTCATGCCCTGCCGCTCTTTCAGGTCACCACCGGCGCAAAACGCCTTCTCGCCCGCCCCAGTCAACACGATGCAGCGCCAGCCCCCGGGATCGCGGCCCAACGGTTGGAACAGGTCGCGCATGTCCTCGAGCGTGGCCGTGTCGAGGGCATTCATCACCTCGGGCCGGGACAGCGTGACAAGGAGGATGCCATTGCCGCGATCGTCAAGCTTCAGTCGGCGCATCGGCGGCAGGTCGGTCGCGGTGGCGGTCATCGGGCGGATCCTCCTCGGTCGTGGGTTCGGGCTGGGTTGCGCGCTGGTTCCCTCGCGGAGGCACCCCTGAATCGTTTTGTTGACAAAATCACAGTTCCATATACCAAACAAGTGTGCACCCCAAGGATCCCTCACCTGCAGGCCTCATCGAGGTCGGACGCTCTCGCCCCGGTGCCGGACCGGATTGGCGACTGGTGCTGGTTTTGATGCTGGGCTGCCACGCGACTTCGACCCTGTTCCTGCGCCTGGTGCCGACGATCGCGCCCGACATGGTCCACGCCTATGGCTGGAGCCAAAGCTTCATCGGCTGGCTGGCCACCGCCGCGAATGCCGGGTCGTTGGTGCTGGTCGCCGTCGGCACTGGCGTGTTCCGGCTGATGGGATCGCTGCGGTCCATCCGCTGGGGACTGGCGGCCGGGGGCTTCGGAACGTTGCTGCTGCTGGTGCCCTTGCCGGCGGTGGCGCTTGTGGGCTGTATCGTCGCCGGGCTGGGGCATGCGCCGACCAATCCGGCCGGCAATGACGTGCTGCAACGGCACGTGCCACGCGGCAAGCAGGGGCTGATCTTTTCGATCAAGCAATCCTCGATTCCGATCGCCGGGATTGTCGGCGGCCTCATGCTGCCGAGAATTGCCGAGATCGGTGGCGTGCAGGCGGCCATCGTGGTGGCGGCCCTGTTCGGCGCGCTGATGCTGCTCGTCCTGCGCCCGCTTGACCGGCACGAACCCGCGCCCGAGGCCGGGAGGAGCCTGGGCAGGGCCTTCTCGCTGGAAAACATCACCGCGCCGATGCGGGTTGTTCTGGTGTCGACGCAGATCCGCAGCCTGGCGATCTCGGGCTTGCTGCTGGGGTTCGTCCAGACGACCTGGTTCGTGTATATGACGTCGATCCTGGCCTTCGCGCTGGGCTATTCGGCGACCGAGGCGGGGGGGCTGTTCGCGCTGATGCAGGCGGCCAGCATCGCCGGGCGCCTCATGCTGGGATGGGGCGCAGACCGGATGCACGGGGGGCTCGGCCTGATCGCGGCGTCGATCGTGGGGTCAGTCCTCTCGACGCTGGCCTTGGCGCTGGCCGTGGCATCGGGTCCGGGCTGGTGGGTCGTGGTCGCCTGCCTTGCGGGGGGCGCCTTTGCCGCGGGATGGAACGGGATCCAGATGGCCGAGGCGGTGCGTCTGGCGCCCGAGGGCAAGCTTTACGAAAGTGTCTCGGGTGTTACTCTGGGGATTGGCGGAGGTGTCGTGTCGGGGCCGCTGATCGTCTCGGTCTTGTTGGGACTGGGCGTGAACTGGGTGGCGATCTTGACCGGCATCGCGCTATTGCCCTTGTTGAGCCTGCCCTCCGTCCTGCGCGAATTGCGGCGGGATCGAGCGTGAGGCGCGAGGAGGCGGGGACCGGACATGTCCGATGACGACGACATCACGACCGATGCCAGCACCGAAAGCGGGCTCGATCCACGGTATGTGGTGCCGGGGCTGACGCGGGGGCTGAAGATCCTGCAATTGCTCAACACCCGGCAACGCGACATGACGCTGGCCGAGATCGCCGATGCCATCGGTTTGTCGCGGTCGTCGACCTTTCGTCTTCTCTATACGCTGGAAGGCGCCGAGTTCCTGTCGCGCGATCCCGTGCAGAAGCGTTATGCGCTGTCGTCCCGGGTTCTGAGCCTGGGCTACAGCTATCTCGCCGCGCAGCCGCTGGTCGAGAAGGTCTATCCGTATCTGCGCAGGATCAGCCTTGCCACCGGGCTGACGGCGCATCTGGTCGAACTGGACGGCGTTGATGCCGTCTATATTGCCCGGGTCGCACCCACCGCCCGCTTTGTGTCTAACCTTCAGATCGGCACGCGACTGCCGGCGCATCGCACCGTGAGCGGACGGGTGTTGTTGTCCGGCATCGACCCCGAAATCCTGCCCGAGGTCCATGCCCGCCTCACCGCGCTCGATCCCGATACGCCGCCGCCGCCGCTGGAGGTGTTCCGCGAGCGGGTGCATGCGGACGAGAAACGCGGCTATGTCTTTGCGGAATCGACCTTCGATCCCGGCATCGAAAGCTTTGCGGCGCCGGTGCGCGACGGGGCGGGGCGCGTGATCGGGGCGATCAACGCGCTAGGCCAGTCACGCACTGTGCGCGCGCTGGGCGGGGTTGCGGAACTCGATGCGATCATCGGCGCAAATGCACGGGAGTTGTCGCGCCAGCTCGGCTGGGCTGGCTAGGGCGGGCGCCTGCGTTGTCGTCTCCAGCCTTGCGCGGGGCCCTGTCAGAGGACTTTCGCCGGTGGAGTCAGGGATGATTTCCCTGGCGCCCAGCGGCTCTCGCTGCCCGCCATCGCGCAGGCAAACGGCGCGCGTCGTCCGGGTGCGAGGCGGAGCTGCCGTCGCAGTCAGAATGGGCATGGGAGGATGGCCTTCGGTTTTGTCGGGGCGGGCGGGGTCAGTCGCGCGACAGAACCCGGCCGTCTTCGCTGACGATGACGAAATCCCCGCCGGTGGGGCGCAGGGTCAGCGCCAATGTCGAGCGGCCGGCAGAAAAGGCGCCGGTTGCGGGGTTCGATGCGGTGAAATCATACTGGGCCAGAACGCGGCAGGTCGTGTCGCAACGGACCTGAACCGTCGTCGGGTCCACGCGATAGTCGCGCAGCGGCCAGCGACTGGCAAAGGCGTAGCGGTCATCGAGAACCTGCCCGTAGCTGTAGCGGCTGCCATAGAACGAGACCGCGTCGTCATAATAGGCCGACATGGCGCGGGCCCCAGCGGTGCCAGGGCGCGACCAGTCCTGCAGCATGCGGACCGCGAAACCGACGGCGCGGGCTTCGCGCTGTCCGGCCATGCGGGCGGCGTCCGGCGACACGTCATCGGTGTTTACCGTCAATTCGACGGTCCCAAGGTTGGGGATCTCGGCGTTGAAACGCACGATGTCGGCGAGGGCGGGCGCGGTGAATGTGGCCGCGAGGCCGAGGGCGAACGCGAAGGCGAGGGGCGTTGTTGCGGTGTGGGTCATGGCGATTCTCCTGCATATACGTAATATCCACACTAATATAATAGTGTTGTAAATACACCAAATATGCTGCCGCAGAAATCCGGTATCGGGCAGGTGCCGATGCGGCCTTCCCGTCCCAGACGTCAGCGCCTCAAAGGTTCCCCGGCCAGCACGGTGAGCTGCGCCATTCCCCTGCGGTTGTCGGCCGGCAGGCCACTGCGAGCGCTGCTTCGGCGCGTGCCCGCCCCTCGTCCAGCGAAACCGAGGTCGCCACCGCGCCGGTCTGCACGAAGGCAAGCGACCCGTCGCTTTCCACCCGGAAATCCATCCATTTGTAGTTCTCGCCCAGAAATCCCACAGCGCGGCGGTCCGACAGCGACCAGATCCGGGCCTCGACCAGCCCGCCGCCAAGGGCCATTCCGACGATCAGCAGATCGCCGTCGGGGTGCAGCGTCAGGTTGACGATATAGCGCGGTGCGACGAACAGGAGTTCCCTCCGCCAGCCGCCATCCTCATCGCGCGTGAACCGCTCGACCGCACGGTGATCGACGCTGGCGAGGACCACCGGATGCGCCGGATCGGGCGATGCGGAATACGCGAGCGGGGTATAACTGTCCACGACCGGCGGCAATTCGAATACCAGCTGGTCCTCGGCGTCCCGCAATTCGGGGCCGCCCGGTCCGTCGGTGACGAAGAACCGGAGGTCGTCGTGCTCGTCGATCCGGTCATTGGGCTGTTCCAGAATCAGAGCTGACGCCAGCACCGTGACGCGAAGCTCGGGCAGCGAGGCATGAAAGGGCGGAGCTTCCACGGCGACCAGATCGCCCCCTGGCGACAGGACCGCCTGACCGACGCGATAGGGAAACTGGAAATGCCGCGGCGTCCACTGACCGAAGGTAGAACCCCCGTTGAGATCCTGAATAACCAGAACGTCGTTCAGGTCGAGGGCCGAAAAGGCCACCTGCCTGTCGGTCAGGCTCAGCAGCGACGGCCGGAAATGACCGGTGTTCAGTTCGTAGAGGCTTGCGAAATCATACCCCGGGTCGCGCTCGCCGATGCCGGGAAGAACTTCGAGGTTGGTCTGAACGCCTGCGCTGGTGCCGTGGCTGCCAACATAGATCAGGCTCTGTCCGAGCCACAGGCAGTGCCCGCTCGCCGGGGTGGAATAGCCGGGCTCGGAATACAGACCCGCCCGGTCCGATGCGATCAAGTGCTGCAATTGATCGGCCATCTCGTCCCCATCATAGGGCGACAGGCCCCGGGCGAGACAATCGACCAGACGCCAGGTCTCTTCGTCGCGGTTCTGGTCCTCGGAGACGATAAGGGCGCCGGTGTCGTCAAACGCCAGGGTCTGTTTGACAAAGGCCCGGTCCGGCCCGCGATACGATGCCAGAACGTGACTTTGTTCCCGAGCGTCGACGTAAAGCCTGTATCCGGGACGGTCGATGTCACCGCCGAACAACTGTTCCGGTTCTAGCGCCGCGACGAAGCCGCGACGGACATCGACCATGAAATGCCGATAGTCGTGCTCGCCGTCCTGGATTTCGGTGTAATCGGGGTGCAGCTCATCCGGGCGGACCTCGACCATTCCGACGCCATCCGGCCCGACCTCGAAATCGGCCAGAACCGGCCAAGGCATCTGCGGGATTTCGACGCGGACCTGCGGTCCCTGTCGCCCCGTCGCCGGGTCCACATAGGCCAGGGTCATCGTGCCGGCGCGCTGGGTCGCGGCGATCATCGGGAAACCGTCCAGCGGCGCCACGGGCACGATGTCGCGCAGCTGACCGGGCCAGTCGGCAATTCGGGCTGGACCGGTTTGCGGGTCGATCCGCCACAGCCCCCCGTCCGAGGGCACCTGGAAGTAAAGCGTGTTGGCGTATTCGAATGCCAACGAATCCCCGGGGATCGTGAAACGCCGTTCGCTGTCGGCGCGCGTCAGGATCCGGGCAAAGGTGGCCTCGATCCGTGCGGTATCGGTCGGGGCGACCATATCCGACGCTTCCAGCAGCGCCAGCAAGGCGGCGTCGGTCTGGAATTCGCCTGCCAGGCGTTCCGCCTCGCCGGCATAGAGCAGACCCAGCGAACTGCGCGCCTGTGCCGTCCGTTCCTCGGCCAGATGTGTCTGGCCCTCGGCGATCCGGGTCTGATCCTGCGCCTCCTGCCACTGGGCAAAGAGGCCAATGGCCAGCGCGGCCAGCACCGCTGTCGCCGCTGAAAGCCCGAAAAACGCCAGACGCCCGCGCGTTCGCAGCCGCTTCTGGCTGCGGTCGATCAGCCGGCGCACCGGTTCGGAAACCGGCGTGGCGTTCTGCGGCCGGGCGATCAGCCAGTCCTGCGCCTCGCGCACGGCGATGCGGTGGGTGATCACGGTGTCGGGGCCACGCGCCGCCAGCTGCTCGTAGTCGGCGTGCTGGCGCTCCCACGCCAGATCGACGCGGATCGCCGCGACCAGCCGCGGGACCAGATCGGCGGCGCCGAGGCGCAGATACTGCACCTCGCGCAGATCCTCGGGCAAGTCGTCCTTGGCCACACCTGGTGCCAGCACCGGCAGCACCGGCTTTGCATGCCGGGCCGCAAGGTCACGTTCGTGTTTGCAGGCCGGCGACTCCAGCGACGCGGGTGTCGCCAGGAAAACCACCTTGGCCGATGCAACCAGAAGTGTATCGAGGCGCTGCGCATAGTCTTCACCAGGCATCAGATGCGTCACGTCCAGGGCGACGCTGATTCCGTTATCGGTCAGCGCCTGAACCAGCGCCCGGGCGGAGTCGAGGTCGGTCCGCGCATAGGAGAGAAAGACGTCAGCCTTATTGGCAAAGCCCGGCGTTTTCGTGGGGTCAGACATGGAGCGCGTCCTTGGAAGGCAGAGGGGGTGACGATCAAGGGGCAGGAAGGGACAAGTCAAGACTGCGGCCATCGGGGTCGACATCCATGACAACCGGGCGGGGCGTGTCGTCGGCGTGTCATCCGGGGCTTTTCCTGCGGAAACCGTGCCCCCGCTCAAAGCAGGGGCACGGTCTTTTTCAGTGCGTGCGGACGCGGATATCGTTGAAATTCCCGTCCGAGATTACGGTCACCCGCGAGGGGGCACCCTGCTGCACCAGATCCAGGGTGGTGCCGTTGCCGCGGATATCGACGTGCGTCCGGTGCCAGATGCCGTCGACCAGGATCCCCAGGTCGTTGTCACCGAGGTTGTGCACCTCATAGTAGTGCCCGTTGCCGACGATGCCGCTGACCACACGGCCGAACCGGTTGATGATCTGGGCAAAGGAATAGCTGCCGTGCAGATAGGTGCTGGCATAGCCGCAGCCCGACACATCGAGGTCAACGAAATTGCCGTTCCCGTCGATCCGGTTGGCGACAATGTTGCAGGCCGTGGCCGAAGCCGTCGTCGCGGCGAGCGGAGCCAGCAGGGTGGCGGCGACAAGCGAAGCGGTGAAGAGTTTCATGGTGTGGTTTCCTTTGGGTTCGGGTTGGGTTGTGGTGGTCTGGTTGTGGGTCGTGGGTCGTGGGCGTCACAGGCGATCCGTGCATACGGTCTCGCCCGCAGGGTTCAGGATGGTCAGTTCCCCCTGAAGGTCGTTCGGGAGGGGCACCGAAGGCACCCGCAGCGTCATGCTGGCGCTGCCGTCCAGGTGCAGGGGCCGCTGGTCGTCATGCACAAAGCCGGTGCCCGAAAGCTGCAGCCGCACGTGGCCGTCAAAGCCCGTTACCGGGCCCTCGACCGACGCATGGAGCCGACGCGAAGCGGTTTCCAGCGCGAGAGAGCAGGCCGGCACCGCAACGGTTTGCACCGGTGCGGGCGCGGGCTGTGATGGGTCCGGCATGGGCGCGTCGTTCGCGGACTTTGCCACGGGGGCGGGCGGCGGGGCCGGCCGATCCGGGGCGAGCAGGCCGAGGATCAGCGCGAAGAGGCTGACAGACATGGTCATCGGGGGTCTCCTTTCCTGTCAGTAGATGCAGCGGGGGATGCGCATGCGGGTCGAGCCGGCGGCGCGATAAACGGGCTCCAGTCGCATGCCCGGCGGGCACATGCCCATGTAGACCGAGCCGCCGGCGCCGGCGTCGAACACCTGGCCGCGGACCCCGTCGCCGAGCATGAAGACCTCGGTCTCGCCGGTGCCACGCAGCGTGGCATCCAGACGGCCTCCGTCGCCGCGGCTGGTGAGATCGGTCGCGCCATAGCCACGCTGGTCGATGTCGAAACGGCGATGGCTGCCCTGATGATCCAGATGGATCTCGGCCGCCAGCGCGGGCCCGGTTGCCAGCGTGACGAGGGTCAGGCCGGCCGCCAGAAGGAGATGTGGGGTGCGGGATGTTTGAAACGTGGTCATGGCTTTGCCTTTTGGTTGCTTGCGCCTTTCGGCGCGTCTGAGGGGATCGTGAATTCAGCACCCGTCCGGGTCGTCGAGTTCCGAGAAGACGTCGCCGGAAAACGGCGGCCGGCCCTCGAACGGCTGGGCAGGGACCAGGACGTCCCCGGACGCCGGCACGGGCGTGTGCGTTTCGACGTCGATGTCGACGGTGATGTTGCTGCCAAGGACGTCGAGGGTGACCGCGATTTCAGCCTTGGCGCCGGTGCCGGCGGCAAGAAACGCGAAGGACATGATCGAGGGGGCGAGCAGCAAGCAAGTCATGGGGGTCTCCTTTCCGGGTTGGCTGTCTTTCTATAGGTGTCGTTATTACACTAATAGATAGTGTTGTAAACACACTTAATAGCGCAGATCGGAAAGAACATCTTAATTTACTGATTTATAACAATAAAAATTTCACCAGAGGGTGGGGGAACCGCGAATCGGCACCGCAGTGGCCGGCTTCAGCCGCGAATCGACGAATCGGCGTAAGGCGGGGACGATACCCTTGGGCGGGGGCGCAGGGCGCGGCGACTGGCAAGCCGCTTGCATCGGTCAAAATTGTGTATATATTACACTATAATGATCGCCGTCTATCGGAAGCGAACCCAGCCATGACCTATACCTACCGCCACCCGCGCCCCAGTGTGACCACCGATGTCCTGGTGTTCTCGATCCGCGAGCGCCGGCTGCATGTCCTGCTGATCCAGCGCGGGGTCGATCCCTTTGCCGGTCAGTGGGCAATCCCGGGCGGCTTTCTGCGGATGGACGAAGACCTTGCGGATTGTGCTGCGCGCGAACTGAAAGAGGAGACCGGTCTGGACGAACTCGCCGGTCTGCCCCTGACCCAGTTCCGCACCTATGGCGCGGTTGATCGCGACCCGCGCGGGCGGGTCATCTCGGTTGCCTTCCTGACGCTGGTGCCATCCGATCACCTGACCGTCCGTGGCATGAGCGACGCCAGCGCCGCCGCGTGGTTTGCCTTTGACACGCTCCCACCGCTGGCCTTCGACCATGCGCAGATCCTCGAGGATGGCCGTGCGCACCTGGCTGATCTCGTCAATCCGTCGATCTCGGACTCGGCCAGTGTGGTCTTTGACCTGTTGCCGGAAGCCTTCAGCCTGTCGGATGCGCAAAACGTCTTCGAGATCCTGCGCGGCGAGGCCCTGGACAAACGCAATTTCCGCAAATGGTTCGATGCGACCTGGCCACTTGTCGAAACCGGCGAGACGACGACAGGCCCGGGGCGGCCGGCGGCGCTATACCGACGGGACACGACCGGCAGGGACTGATGGCGCGAGCGGTCAGGCACTGCTGCTCTGGCGTGCTTCGGTTCCGGCGAGGCCTTTGGCGTCCGTGCGTGTCCAGTCATGCCGCCGCCCACTCTGAACGCCGATGCCTCGACCTCGTCAACGTAACCGTCTTGAGCGGCCGGAAACCCGATGTGGTCTTGCCGCGGCGACACCGGCTATCGGGACGACTGGACCTCTGGCCGGTGTTCGAGTCCCGGACGGAATGAGGTCGGCCGGCTGCCTGCATCGCGTCATGGGACGACCGAAGGTCCGGAAACCAAGGCCGTGCGCCGAAGTGCCGGGGCGCGGGCCTCCGGACCGTCGCGCTTGCCAATCGTTCGGGCGGATCGTAGCAGGAGAGAGGGCGCGGCCCCGGTCATCCGCCGGTAGCGCAGGGGCCGGCGGGGACGCAAGCGGCCGAAGCGCCGGGTTCCGAACCCGGCAAGACAGGAAAGAGAGCGCATGCAAGACACCCAAGCCACCGCAAAGGGCGACCTCCGCTTTCCTTTCGAGGACATGCCGGCCTATGGGGAGCTGCGCGAGATTGCCGAAGGGATCCTCTGGACCCGCATTCCCCTGCCGTATCAGCTCGATCATGTGAACATCTTTCTGCTTCGGGACGGCGCGGGCTGGGCGGTGATCGACACCGGCATCAACACCGAAGAGGCGATCGCCACCTGGGAGGGGCTCTTTGCCGGGCCCTTGAAGGGGCAGATCATCACCCGGGTGATCGTGACGCATTATCACCCTGATCACATCGGCCTGGCGGGCTGGCTGTGCGAGCGGTTCGATGCGCCGCTGTTGACCAGCTATTCGACCTATATGGGCAGCAAGGTCATCTCTGCGGGGTCGGACGAGGGGATGACGCGCAATCACTTCGATTTCTACACCCGGCACGGTATGTCCGCCGAGATCGCCGGCGTCGTGGCGATCCAGGGCAACGAATACCTGCGGCGGGTGTGCCGTCTTCCCGTCACCTTCCTGCGGCTGGTGATGCCGGATGTGCTCGAGATCGGCGCGCGCAGGTTCCGGGTGCTGACCGGCGACGGGCACGCGCCGGAACAGGTGATGCTGTATTGCGAAGAGGAAAAGCTGCTGTTCGCCGCGGATCAGGTGATCGAGCGCATCTCGCCCAACGTCGGCGTGTTCGCCAATGAACCGAACGGCGATCCGCTGGGGCATTTTCTGCGGTCGCTGCGGCTGATGAGAAGCGAGATGCCCGAGGACACGCTGGTCCTTCCCGGGCACCGGCGGCCGTTCTTTGGTCTGCATCAGCGGAGCGCCGAACTGGAGGACCATCACGAGGAACGCTGCGACCGGATCCGCGCCGCATGCGCCGAGGCGCCGCGCACGGTGGCCGATCTTGTGCCGATCCTTTTCCCGCGCAAGCTCGATCCGCACCAGATGAGCTTTGCCTTCACCGAGACGCTGGCCCATGTGAACCGGCTGATCCGCCGCGGCGAGATCGAGTCCGTCACCGAGGGGCAGCAGGTGTTCAACATCCCCGCCCGGCAAGGGTGAACGCCCCGGCCGGTGCCGGCGCTGGGTATACAGCTTGCGTATACCCAGCCAAAGAAATCGCCGTCGGTTTCCGTGGGTGAACACGATACAAATGGCTATCTGTCTTTTGGGAGGAAGAAGATGGCTATTGAAATCGTGCATACAAGCGCCCCGTTGGGTCACGAGGTCCGTGGCGTCGATCTGGCTGGCCCCATCGACGGTGCGACCTTCGCCGAGATCGAATCCGCGTATGACCGGTTCGGCACGATCGTGTTTCGCGACCAGTCGCTGACCCCGGACCAGCAGATCGCCTTCAGTCGCCGGTTCGGGCCGCTCGACCGCTATGTTCTGGATCGCTACAACCACAGGACCTGGCCCGACATCTTCGTCATCTCGAACATCATCGGTGACGATGGCGAGCCGATCGGGATGTCCGATGCCGGGCGGTATTGGCACACCGACATGTGGCTGACCCACACTCCGCCGCGCGGCTCGATCCTCTATGCGCTGGAAGTGCCGGTCCAGAACGGCGAACCGCTGGGCGACACCTATTTCGCCAGCACCGGCGAGGCCTATGACGCCTTGCCTGCCGATCTGCGCGCACGGCTCGACGACACCCAGGCGGTGTTCAGCAAGCGCAAGTATTTCGAGTTCCGCGCGCGGACCAACAAGGACATCGACAAACCCAGCGGACAGGCCTCGCAACAGGCGCTGGCCGATCTCGGTGACGAGGACATCGTGCATTCCATCGTGCGCCGCCACCCGCGAACAGGGCGCAAATGCCTGTATCTGTGCGAAGGCGTCATCAGCCGGCTGATCGGCTGGGACGAGGCCGAGTCGGACGCGATGATCGCCTTTCTGGAACGCCACGCGACCAGCCCGCAATTCGTCTATCGGCACCGGTGGCGGGCCGGGGATCTGGTGATGTGGGACAATTGCGCCTGTATCCACCGCGCGACGGGCGATTTCGAACTGCCGCTGCGCCGGCACATGCACCGCACGACACTGGCCAATACAGCGGGTGCCGCAGCATGACCTGTCCGATCCACAGGGTCGAGACGCATCTCGTCGCCACCCCGCTCGACCCGCCGATCGTGCATCCGTTCCTGGGGGCGCGGACGCGCTTCGTCAGCCTCGTGGTCGAGGTGCACACCCGCGGCGGACCCAGCGGTTTTGGCTATGTCACCGGCGAAAGCCCGCAGCAGATGGCGGCGGTCGGGCGCATCGTGGCCGATCTGGGCGCGAGGCTGATCGCCAGCGGCCTCGACGCCCGGCAGAACGCGGCGATCTATGAGCGGATGTGGAACTGGACCGTTGATCTGCTGCACGAGGGCGCGGCGACGCTGGCGCTTGCAGCGATCGACATCGCGCTGTGGGATATCAAGGGCAAGGCCGCCGACGAGCCGCTCTGGCGGTTGCTGGGCGGGATGCGCGACAGCGTGCCGGCCTATGCCAGCGAGACCCTGTGGCGGCACATGTCGCAAGACGAGATCGAGGCGGCCGGCGCGGATCTGGTCGCGCGCGGGTTCGACGCGATGAAGCTGCGCCTGGGCAATCGGCCCTGGCACGAGGACGTGGCGCGCGCGGTCGCGCTGCGGCGGGTCGTCGGCCCAAAGGTCAAGATTATGACCGACGCCCTGTGGGGGATGCGCGCCGACGAGGCGATCCGCCTCGGCCGGGCGCTGGCCGACAGCGAGGCCGACATCTTCTGGTTCGAAGAGCCGGTGCGCGATGGCGACTGGGCGGGGTTGACGCGGGTGCGCGACGCGGGCGTGCTGACCGTCGCCGGCGGCGAGCGGGTTTCCGCAATCACCCAGGTGCCGCATTTGATCGGTGCAGTCGACCACGCCATCCTCGATGTGCATCACATCGGGGGCATCACCCCGTGGCTCAAGGCCGCGGCGATGCTCGATGCCGCGGATCTGCCGATCTCGGTGCATATCGTCCCCGAGGTGCAGGCCCATCTGGTGGCCGCACAGCGCACCGGGGCCTGGGTGGAATACATGCAATGGTGGGATGCGCTGTATGAGGACCCCTTGCATGCGGTCGACGGAAAGCTGACACTTTCGCAAAAGCCCGGCCTGGGCCTGACCCTGTCGCGGCGCGCGTTGACCGATCTGCGCGTCGACGGCTAGGCGCGGGGCCGGCCAGCCAGGGTCCGCCGATGACGCCGGAAGAGTTGCGCAGCTTCCTGACCGCCTATGAGCTCGGCAGCCTGCAAAAGGCGGCGGCGGCGCTGTCCCTGTCGCAACCGACCTTGAGCCGCCGTCTGCAGCGGCTCGAGGATGTCATGGGCGTTCCCCTGTTCGTCCGCAGCCACCGCGGCCTGGATCCGACCAGCTATGGCCATGCGCTGGCGCGGCGCGCACGGCTGATCGTCGAAGAACTGGAGCTGACGCGGCGCGAGATCGCGCGGATCCGCACCGCGATCGGCGGTTCGGTGATCTTCGGCGCCAGCCCCGGCGTCGCCACCGGGTTTCTGCCCGAAGTGATCGTGCAGCTGGAGGCCGCGCAACCGGACCTGCACATGACCATCGTCGAAGGGGTCTCGGAAAGTCTGGTCGACCAGGTGATCGCCCGACGCATTGATTTCGCGGTCTGCACTGCGCCGCTGGATCCGCCCGACGATCTGGCCGTGGAAACGCTGGGCAGCGATCCCTTCGTCGTCGCCTGCGCGCGCGGGCATCCGCTGCAGCGTCAGCAGGACGAGGCTACGGGCCCGGTGCCGCTGACGGCGCTGACCGGTTACCCCTGGGTGATGCCCACCTTTCGCGGCACGGTGCGTCACTGGCTCGAAACGCGCTTTGTCACCGCCGGGCTGACGCCACCGGTGCCACGGATCGAGACATCGTCGATGCTGCTGCTCAAGCAGCTTCTCGCCGATCGCCGGCACCTGTCCTATCTGCCGGCGCGGCTGGTGGCAGCCGATTTCGTCGATGTCATGGCGTTGACCTGCAACCCGGGCCTCGTGCTGATGCGGCAGCTGTCGATGGTGCGGCTGCGCCAGCGCAGCCTGAGTCCGGCGGCCGAGACGGTGCTTGCCACTCTGCGCCGGGTGGCCGCGGCGCCGGTGACAGCGCGGGTCAAAGAGGCCTGAGAAAGCGCAGCGCGAGGGGCGACAGGGGCATGATGATGAACAGCCGGACGATGTGAAAGGTCGTCACCAGCGCGACATTCAGCCCCATCGCCTGGGCGGTCAGCGACATCTCGGTGACGCTGCCGGGGGCGGCGGCCAGGACCAGCGTCGCGACAGGCAGCGCGTCGACGATGGCGATCGCCCAGGCCAGCGCCGAACACCCGGCAATGGTCAGCAGGGTCACCAGTGCCGAGGCCCCGACAAAGCGCGACGCGCTGCGCAGCAGGTCACGGCGAAAGCTCAGCCCGATCGAAATGCCCAGCAGCAGCTGACCGCCAAAGGTCAGTGCCCGGGGCCATTCGACCGGCGCGTTCACGCCCATCGCCATCACAGACGCCAGCGCCAGCGGGCCAAGGAAATAGGGGCTGACGATGCGCATCCGGCGGAACAGCTGCCCGGCGATCACCGCCAGCAGCAGGGTCGGGGCGGTCAGCACGTCGATGGCGAACAGATCCCGGGCGCGCGAAACCGGTGCCAGGATCGGCACGCCCGCCAGCTGCAGGCCGATCGGCACCACCATCACCACGATGGCGATGCGCAGGCCCTGCACCAGCCCGACCAGCGCCGGATTGCCGCCGCCCTGTTCGGCCAGCTGCGCCATCTCTGCCGGGCCGCAGGGCACGCAGGCGAAAAAGGCCGAGGCCTTGTCGATGCTCGACAACCGGTAGAGCAGCGGCGCCAGCCCGATTGCGAGCAAGGCGCTTCCGCCGGTGATGACCAGCATTTCAAACAGGAAACCCGACACGGCGAACACGCTGTCGCGGCTCAATTGCAGGCCGACAGCGGTGGCGACGATGGTTTGCCCGGTGGCCCGGGTTTGCCGCGGGATCGGCACGTCGATGCCCGAGACCCCGAACCCCATCGCCACCAGCATCGGCCCGATCATCCAGGCCAGCGGCAGTCCGGCCCAGCCGGCGAGGCGTGCGGCCAGAGCCGCCAGCACCAGGAGCGCCGCGACACGCGGCAGGGCGCGCCACATGGCTGCGCGGCCGGGGGAGCGGTCAGACGGTTGCCGGGTCAAGACTGATCACCACCTTGCCCAGATGCACGCCCGAGCGCAGATGCCGATACGCCTCGGCTGCGGCCTCGAAGGGGAACACCGTATCAACGACGGGCCGGGCCCCGGACCGTGTCAGCGCCCGGTTCATCGCCTGGAACTGGCTGCGCGAGCCGACATAGAGCCCGCGCAGCACGACATTGCGCCGGCGCAGCGCGGTCGGGTCGATGTCACCGCTGGCCTGCGCGCCGATCAGGTGCACCTGGCCGCCGTTTCGGCAGGCCTGCACCGACGCGCCGACATTCGCGCCGCCGACCACCTCGACAACGTGATCCGCGCCCTGCCCGCCGGTCAGGGCGCGGACCGCCGAGGGCCAGTCGGGCACCTCGGACCGGACAATCACCGCGTCGGCCCCGAGATCGAGCGCCCGCGCCCGTTTGTCCGCGCGGGTGGTCAGCAGGATCGTGTGCGCCCCGGTCATGCGGGCAAAGAGCAGCGCAAACAGCGAGACGCCGCCGGTGCCAAGCAGCAGCACGTCCTGGCCCGGGACCAGCGGGTCGCCGCCGAACAGCGCGTTCCAGGCGGTGAGGGCGGCGCAGGGCAGGCACGCGGCCTCGATCAGGCTCAGATGGGGCGGCACCGCGACCAGAGCTTCCTGATCGAAAAGCACATAATCGGCCAGCACCCCGTCGCGCCCGCCCCCCAGCGCGTCCTGGCCATATCGCTCGTCATAGGGGCCGCCCTGCCAGCGCGGCAGGAACAGCCCCGCCACCCGGTCACCGACGGCAAGGCGGTCGACCTGATCGCCGACCGCGACGACCGTGCCGGCGCCGTCCGAACAGGGAACCAGCCCGTCGCGCACGCCGCCGCCGGCGTATCTGTTCTCGAAGACCATCAAGTCCCGGTAGTTGAGCGATACCGCCCCGATCCGAACCAACACGTCACGGGGGCCGGGTTCGGGCCTTGGCGTCTCGGTCAGCTGCAGGCGATCGCCGCCGGCCGGGCCTTGCAGGCGGTAGCGCCTCATCTGACTACCCGGCCGGGATCCGTGGGGCGCAACAGCTCGAACATCTCGGTCACCGCGGCATAGTCCCGGTATCCGCAGCGCCCCAAAGGCTGCGCCCCGGCGGTGTCAAAACGGCCGTCCTTGATGAAGCTGTCGTCGATATAGGTGGCCACCACCTGCCCGACGACCCACCACCGGTCGAGCGGCTTGCCGTCGAGGTCGTGCAATTCGGTGCAGGAGATCAGCTTGCATTCCAGCGCCGCGGGCGAGGCCGCGACCCGCGGCGGGCGCACCTGTCGCGACGGCGCGGCGGCGAGGCCCGCAAGCTCGAATTCATCGACGCCGTCCGCGACCTCTTCCGAGGTGCGGTTCATCTGGTCCAGCAGTGGCAGCGTCGCCAGGCTGAACACGAATTCGCCGGTGTCACGCGCGTTGCGCGGCGTGTGCTTGAAGCCGTCGCTGGCAAAGCCGATCATGTTCGGCCGGCTGGAGACCGCGATGAAGAAGCTGTAGGGCGCGAGGTTCCTGCGGCCCTGCCGGTCGATCGTCGAGATCCAGCCGACCGGGCGGGGCGCGACAATGGCCTTGAACGGGTCGAAGGGCAACGGGCCGTAGCCCTCGGCTTCGGTGTAATGCATGGCAGGCGGTTCCCCGGATTCGTTGCGCCGATGGGCGATGACGGGGCTCCGGCCAGACGCGGCCGGGGCCCCGTCCGGTCACTGGTGTTCGAAAAAGCGTTTCTCGGCGCCCGTGGTCTTGGCTGAGTCCGAATGCAGGATCACGTCGGCCATCGCCTGGCACCGTTTGATCAGACGCGGCTCGTCGGGCCGGTAATCGGCAACCGCGTTGTGGATCGTGCAGATGTTGTCCCAGACCAGCACGTCGCCCGGGGTCCAGCGGTGTGTCGCTTGGTATTTGGGCTGCAGCTGGTGCTTGAACAGGAAGGCGAGCAAGGCGTCGCTCTCGGCCTTTTCCAGCTCGTTGATCCGCTCGGTATAGCCGGGGTTGGCATAGAGAACCTTGCGCCCGGTGATCGGGTGGATCAGCACCAGCGGGTGCACGACAGGGGGTTTCTTGGCGCGCTGTTCGGGCGTCAGGGGTGGGCGCGTGCTGCCCTTTTCGCGCCGCATCATTTCCCAGAACTTGTTGAAATCATGCGTTGCGGTCAGGGTTTCGAGGCGATCCTTGATGTCCTGCGGAAGGTCGTCATAGGCGCCATACATGTCCGCGAACGAGGTGCCGCCCAGCGGGTGCCCGTCGCGCACCGGGATGCGGATCCCGTAGAGGACGTTCACAAAGGAAATCATCGCGCTATAGGACATGTCGGTGTGCCAGTCCTGCCCGGCGTCGGCGATGCCGATCGGCTTGCCGTCCTCGACGATGTTGGACAGGATCATCACCTCGGGGATGCCCGGTTCCTGGAACGACCCCGCGACATTGATTTCCAGCGTGCCGAAACGACCGGCAAAGGCGCGCAACTCGCCGGCTTGCAGGGTCTGGCCCGGAAAGCAGATATAGCCGTGCTTGCCGAGTGCCGCGAGCACTTGCGTAAAGGTTTCGTCGCTCATCGGGCGCGAGACATCGACGCCGTAGATACGGGCGCCGATGGCCTGGTCCATCGGTTCGACCTTGAGCATGAGTTAATCCTCGACTGGTTTACGATTTTCGGAAAGGGCGGCTGCGGCGCTGGCGGTCGTGCCATCGAGAACGAAGGGCACGCCCAGATCGCTGGCGATGTCCCGCAGCCGGGTGACGAGATTGGGGGCGAGCGGCACGCCATTGGCGGTCCTCTCGCGCAGGATGCCTTCCTCGATATCGCCGGGCAGCAGCACCGGGCGTGTCGGATCAGCGGTGGGCGTGGCGCGCAACGAGCTTTCGACATCCGCCACATCGCCAAGGAAATCGCCCATGTCGCGGAACGCGGCCGGGTCGATCGCCATGAAGAAATGGCCGATGTTGTCGCCCTCGCCCTGCGGATGGTCCGGGTTGCGCGAGCCGGCAAAGCGGCCGCCGGCCAGCGTGCCACCGAGGAAATGAACAAGCAGCGCCAGACCGTAACCCTTGTGCGCGCCCAGCACCGGCGTCGCCCCCAGCGGTGTGAGGCCGCCCTGGCCACGGTTATAGACCAGGTTGCTGGCCGCCTCGGGGTCGGTCACCGGCTGGCCGTGGCCATCGACCACCCAGCCCTCGGGGACGGGGGTGCCGGTCAGCTGGTGCAGCCGCACCTTGTTGCCGGCGGCGGTCGAGGTCGCCATGTCAAAGACGATGGGTTCGCCCGAGGCGCGCGGGACGCCATAGGCGAGGGGGTTCGTGCCCAGAACCGGCTCCGAGGCCCCGGGCGGCACCACGCAGACGACCTTGGTCGAGGTTGCAACCAGGCTGACCACGCCGCGCCGGGCGGCGATGCGGGCGTAATAGCCGGCAGCGCCGAAGTGATGCGAATTGCGCACGGTGACCACCGCGACGCCCCGTTCGCGCGCCTTGTCGGCGGCCAGTTCCGCCGCCCGCACCGAGACGGCGAAACCCAGCCCGCCGTGAGCGTCGAACAGCGCCGTATTCGGACCCTCGCGCAGCAGCTCTGCCCGCGCCGCCAGATTGAACCCGCCGCCGGCGATCCAGCCGGCATAGAGGGCCAGCAGCGAGATGCCATGCGTGTCGATGCCGCGCAGGTCGCAGTCCAGCAGCGCGTCGGCGGTGGCCTCGGCGTCGTCGCCCTCCATGCCCCAGCCGCGCAGGATCGCCAGCGTCTGGGTGCGGATCTGCGCCGGGCTGAAGGTCGGTTTTGCGTGTGTGTTCATGGTATCCAGACGGTTGGGTCGGATCAGGCGGGATCCTGAACCGGGTTTTCCAGGGTGCCGATCCCGGCGACGGAACAGGCGACGACATCGCCGGGCTTCAGATAGACCGGAGGGGTGCGGAAATGGCCGACGCCGGCCGGGGTGCCGGTGGCGACCACGTCGCCCGGCTCCAGCGTGGCAAAGCGCGAGATGTAGGACAGGATCGTCGCGCAATCGAAGATCATGTCGTGGGTGTTGCCGCGCTGCATCTCGGTGCCGTTGACCGTGCACCACAGCTCGACATCTCCCGGGGTGCCGAACTCGTCGGCGGTCACCAGAACCGGACCCATCGGCGTAAAGCTGTCGTGGCTCTTGGCAAAGGTGGTCTGGGGCGGCGCGACGTCGAACTGGAACTCGCGCGCCGAGATGTCGTTGAGGACTGTGTAGCCGGCGACGAAGGACAGCGCCTCGGCCTCGGACACGGCGCGCATGGTCCGGCCGATGACGATGGCGATCTCGACTTCCCAGTCCAGCTTGACGATGCCGCGGGGGCGGATCACCGGCGCGCCGGGGCCGATCACCGACGAGGCGAACTTGGCGAACAGCCGGGGGTCTTCCTGTTTCGCCAGACCACCTTCGGCGGCGTGGGCGCCATAGTTGCGGCCGACGCCGATCACCTTGCCGGGGCGCGGCACGGGTGCGCAGAGCGTTACGGCGGTCTCGGGCCGTGCAGCCGGCGCGGTCGTCGCATCGAGCGCCTGTCGGAACAGCGCAAAGTCATTGTCGGCGCGCGCCAGAAGGGCGGTCATGTCTGCGGGAACCCGCCAGGCGGCTTCGGTTGCGGCATTCGGTGCGCCGTGGCCGGCCAGCAGTGATTGCACCGCGTGGCGCAGATCGACGATGCCGCCGGATGTCTGCGCGCCGATGCGGCGTTCGCCCAGGATTTCGTATGTTACGAGGCGCATGCCCTGTTCCCCTTTGCGTGGCGGCTGTCGCGGTGTCGTGGGTCGTTGGCCCGATCGGCATGGAGTGTTGCGCACGTCATTGCGCGCCCCGCATCAGGTCCGGGAGCAGCAGGATGAGGTCGGGGAAGGCGATGATGATGCCGAGCACAAGGAATTCGGCGATGAGGAAATACACCACCCCGCCAAAACCCTTGCGCGTGGTGACGCCGGTCGAGGCCGAGGCGATGAAGATGTTCAGCCCGAGCGGTGGCGTGATCAGCCCGATCTCGGCGGTCTTGACCATCAGCACGCCGAACCAGATGCCGTTATAACCCAGCCCGGTGATCAGCGCATACGAGATCGGCACCGTCAGCACGATGATCGCGAACTGGTCCATGAACATGCCGAGGATCAGGTAGAACACCACCACCAGCAGCAGCACCGTCGTCGGTGACAGGCCCGAGGCCTCGATCCAGGCCAGCATCGCGCCGGTCATCTGGGTCAGCGACATGAAATAGCCGAACATCAGCGCGCCGAAGATGATCGTGACGATCATCGTCGAGGTCCGCAGCGTGTTGGCGACCGCGGTGGTGAAATTGCGCGTCGTGATCCGGCGCAGGGCGACGCAGATGAGGATCGCACCCAGCGCACCCAGCGCGCCGATCTCGGTGGGGGTGGCGACACCGCTGTAAAGCGCGGCCATGATGCCGACGACCAGCAGCACCACCGGCCAGACCCGCCCGGTCTGTTCCAGCCCGGTCAGGGCAACACTGGCGGCGCGCTCCTGCACGGCCGGCGCCAGATGCGGAAAGAACCGCACCGCGACGGCGATGGTGACGATATACCCGACCGCGGTCAGCAGCCCGGGCACCAGACCGGCCATGAACAGCCGGCCGATCGATTCCTCGGTGATGATGCCATAGACGACAAAGGCGATGGACGGCGGGATCATAATCGCCAGGGTGCCCGCCATCGAGATCGTCGCCACCGAAAAGCCGGTGTCATAGCCCAGCTTCTTCATCGTCGGATAGGCCGCGCGGGACAGCGTTGCGACCGAGGCGGTGCTGGACCCCGAGGCGGCGGCCAGGATCGACCCGGCGAGCACGCAGGCCATCGCCAGGCCCCCGCGGATGCGGCGCATCGCCCGGTTGCAGGCGACCATCAGGTCCTGTGCGATGCCCGAGGCCGCCAGAACCTCGGAGATCAGCACGAACATCGGGATCGTCAGGATCACGTAATTGGCGACCGTGTGGTGCACGACCTGGGCCATGAGCCCATAGATCATCGCCGTGGGGACCAGCATCATCAGGCTGAGAACGCCCGCCACGCCCAGGGCAAAGCCCACGGGCATGCCGAAGACAATCAGGCCAAGCAGGATCACTATGCCGAAGAACACTTCCATCTGTGCTGACCTGTTATTCGTGGGCGGTGCCGATCGGGCGCAGCCGGGGCGCGATCGCATCCATCATCAGCCGGGCCGCCAGCAGGCCGCACCCGAGGGGAATCCAGACCCAGGACAGGCTGACTGGCCAGTCCAGAACGCCCATCACCACCTCGTGTCGCCGGAAGGCGCGGGCAAAGGTGAAGTAGCTGCGCCAGGCCAGCACCGCGATATAGATCGACGCTGCTGCCAGGCCGAGGCGGATGACCAGATTGGTCAGCCAGGCCGGCAGCACCGCCAGCAGGATGGTGATCTGGATCGTGCCGCCGTTGCGATAGCCCCAGGCCAGCGCCATCATCAGCGCGGCCGGGAGCAGGTAGAATTCGGTGACATGCAGCTGAAAGGAGAGCGGCGCGGCAAACACGTATCGCAAGATCGCATCTGCCGACACCAGAAGCATCGCAAGGACGATGGCGATGCCGCCAATCGCCATCGCGATGTCCTCGACGCGCGAAAGCGCCCAGTCTAGAGCCGAATGAAGTCTGGACAGCATCGGACGCCTGCCTCCTGCAACCTGTCAACCGCGGATCACTGTCCGGCCATGATGGCCTGATAGTGGTCGAGCACGGCGCGCGCGGGCAGCCCGCGACCTTCCAGGCGTTCAACCCAGCCGTCGAGCACCTGGGCGAGCCGGCCGTTGATCTCGGCCGCGGCGTCTGCGTCGAATTCAAAGACGTCGATCCCGAGGGCTGCGAATTCCTGGGCCAGGCTGCCCGACTCGGCATCCATCCGCGCTGCGATCGACTGCTCGATCGCCAGGCCGCAATCCGACATCACCGTCTGCACGTTCTCGGGCAGTTCGGCCCAGAAATCGGCGTTGATCGCAAAGACGTTGGTGAAGGTGCCGAATGCGCCGTTGGTGCTGACGCTGCGCATGATTTCCTGCAGGTTGTAGGGCTTGACGCTCTGCAGGCCCGAGATCGTCGAATCCACGACCCCGCGCTCCATCGAGACATAGAGGTCGGCAACCGTCACCTCGGCCGGCGCAGCGCCCAGGGCCTCGATCGACAGGGTCATCGTGCCACCGGCCGACCGGATGACCCGGCCCGAGAAATCGGCCAGTGTGCGCATCGCGGGGCCGGTCGAGATGATCTGGTAGGGCGGGAAGCCCATCGCCCAGATCGGCACGGCGTTGATCTCGGCGAACTCCGCGGCGATCGCCTCGTCCTCACGGATCAGGCGCGAATACGAACCGATGATCTGCTGCGCCGAGGTTCCCAGACCCGGCAGCATCGACACGTTGTTCAGCGGCAGCCGGTCCGAGGCATAGCCGACCGGGATCGGCACCGCATTGGCGATCCCGTTTTCCAGGCCCGACTGCAACTCGCGCAGTGCGACCAGCTGGCCTGCGGGGAAATAGTTGAACTCGATCTCGTCGCCCAGCGCGTCGGTCACGCAGGCCATCCAGGGCTCGACGCCGCCGTCCGAAATGATGTGTCCCGGCGGGCTGCCGGTAACCACGCTCATGCTGATGCTCTGCGCACCGGCCGACAAGGCGAGAACGCTGCCGGCGGTGGCAAGTGCCCCCAAGGCCAGAAAACGTGATGTGGAAATCATACCTTTCTCCTCCTCCGTTTGGCGCTGGTTCTTGTTGCAGGCACCGATCCCGTCGCCTCCCCGCGGCGGGTGGTCCGTTGCAGTCACTTGCCCGTCCAGCTCAGGCTTTGACCAGGCGCGGTCAGGCGCATGGATTCGCGGTGTGACATCCGGTCGTGCCAGGCGCTCAGCGCCGGGCGCCCGCCCAGCCAGTCGACGCCGGGATGACGGAACATCACCCAGGAAATGCAGCATTCAGCGGCGATGGTGCCCAGATCCGGGGTGTCGTCCTGACCGGCCAGCAGCGTTTCGAGCCGGTCAAAGCCCCGCTGCGCGATCGCCATCTGCTTGGCCATGTCGGTCGGCGAGCGTTCGTTTTCCGGCCGCATCAGTTCCAGCCGCACCAGCATTGCCGCATCCATCGTGCCATCCGCGAGGGCGGCGAGGCCTTTGACCTGCCAGGCGTTGCGCATCGGGCTGGTCGACAGGCGGCCGCTGCCGCATTCGGCGTCGAGGAATTCGCAGATCACCGGGCTGTCGAACAGGATGTTCCCGTCATCGGTCTGCAGCGACGGGATCTTGGCCAGCGGGTTGATGTTCCAATACCCGCTTGCCGGGTCGCGCGGGTCGGTATCGACAAGCTCGATCCTGGAGCCGATGCCCAGTTCGAGGGCGATGACCCGAGCCTTGCGGGCATAGGGCGAATTTGCGGAACAATAGAGTTTCACACGGACATCTCTCCGACAGGGGTGGCATGTCTCCTCCCGGAAAAGGCTACTTTCAGATTCTCATTTGGGGAAATTTGAAGTTCTGATTGATTGATCCGAATTGTGGATCAATTTCTGCGTTGCAATAAGGGCTGCATATCAGAAGGGGGCTAGCGCCCGCCGCCCACCCGCAGGATCGTGCCGACGACATAGCTTGCGGCGTCGGACATCAGAAAGAGGATCGGCGCGGCGATTTCGTCCGGCCTTGCCGCGCGCCCCAGCGGAATGGTCTGCCCGAGCTGCTCCATGCTCTGGCTGCGGCCGCTGCGCGCGTGGATGTCGGTCGCGGTGACACCGGGCGACACGCAGTTGACCCGGACCCCTTGCGGGGCCATCTCGGCGGCGAAGCCCTTGGTAAAGGCTTCCACAGCGGCCTTGGCGGCGCCATACCAGACATAGGTGAACGGCGCGCCGGTCGTGGCCGCACCCGAGGAAACGTTGACGATCACGCCCCCCGCCCCGCCGTTTCCGGTCGCCATGCGGCGCCCCGCCGCGCGGCAGCAATTCATCATGCCGGTCACATTGACCCGCAGCACGGCGTCGACGGTGGCCGGGTCGCTGTCCAGAAAACCCCCGGCGGGGCCGGTCGACCCGGCGTTGTTGACCAGCGCATCAAGCCGGCCGAACCGGGCATCGACAGCCGCGAACAGGCGTTCGACATCCCCGGGGTCGGAGACATCGCTTCGCATCGCGAGGGCCGTGCCGCCGTCCGCCTCGATCCGGGTGACGAGGGCGTCCGCCGCAGCGTGATCGGACAGATAGCTGAAGGCGACGCGGTATCCGGCCGCCGTCGCCGCCAGACAGGTAGCGCGTCCGATGCCCCGGGCGCCGCCGGTGACCAGCACGACCTTTGCAGTATGCGTCATACCCGTTCCCCCTGTGCTCTTTGTCCCAGGCCGAGGGTCAGGCCGTGGCGTGCAACCGCGTCCTTGACCGCATCGACGAAGGCGGCGACCGGGGGCGGAAAGGCCTCGTCCCGCCGCGTGATCAGCCCGATGCTGCGATACAGCCTGGAGCCGCGAAACGGCACCGCGGCGAGGTTCATCGCGCCCAGCAGATCCTGATCCACCAAGGGCATCACCGCACAGCCAAAGCCCGAGGCGGCGAGGGCATAGAGCGTGGGATAATGCAGCGCCTCGTATCGGGTGTTCACGCTGATTCCCGCCTCGCGCAGGGCGTCTTCCAGCAAGGCCCGCGCGGTGCTGCCGATCGAGGAACACAGCACATCGAGCGAAGCCAGATCGCTGATGTCGAGGGCGGCACGCTGGACGATGGGATGGTCGGCGCGGACGATCAAAAAGAACTCCTGATCGAAAAGCGGCTGGAACGTCAGCGCCTCGGGCACGTTGGAATAGGGGCCGATGCCGATATCCGCCTCGGCGCGCAGAACCGATTGCAGCATCTCGGGTCCCAGTTCCTCGCGCAGCTGGACCCGGATCCCCGGATAGTCGCCGGCAAAGCGGATCAGCACACGCGGCGTGAGGCCCACCGCGATGGTGGGCGAGAAGGACGCGACGACCTTGCCGCTCAACAACCCGGCCTCGGCCTGCATGTCGCCGACCAGCCGGCGGGTTTCGTTGAGGATCTTTCGCCCGCGTTCGAGCAGTTCCGATCCCGCGCGGGTCAGCCGCACATGCCGGGTCGTGCGCGACAGCAGCGTCACGCCGAGATAGTTCTCGAGCTGCTGGATATGCGCGCTGACCGCCGGCTGCGAACGGCCCACCACCTCGGACGCCTGGCGGAAGTTCAGGGTCTCGGCAACCACGACGAAGGTTGCGAGTTGTCCGAGAAGCTGGCTGGGAAGGGGTCGTTCGCTCATCACGCTGCTTTCCGGGCGGCCGCAGCGGCCAAGGATTGCGCGTTTCGGCCGGTCTGACAACCGCCGATCTCGGACCGGCGGTTGCGGGGGGTGTCAAACCCTTGCTGGCATGGCAGACGTCTGCCGCACGGCAAAAGGTGCGGCCGGTCAAACGGGATAGGGTTCACCGAGGGCAGACTGCACGAATTCGCGGTTGCCGGCCTCGGTATGCGCCCATTTGTTCAGCGTGGTCATCTGCATCTGGGTGTCGAAATCCGTCTGCCCCGGGAAGATGTGCAGGGTTTGCGCCAGCCGGTTGGACCAGTGCACGGTGCTGCGGATGCGCTGCAGGCAGGTCGCATCGTAGTTCTCGATCAGCCCGCTGTCGCCCGCGGTGACATGGCGCCGGATCGCCTCGGCCAGGATGCGGATGTCGCCCACGGCCAGGTTCAGCCCCTTGGCGCCCGAAGGCGGCACGATATGGGCGGCGTCGCCGGCGATGAACAGCCGCCCGTGGCGCATACGGTCGCAGAAGAAGGCCCGCAGGCGCACCACGTCCTTGCTCAGGATCGGGCCGCGGTTCAGCGTCTCGCCCCCCTCGTCGGCAAAGCGCAGGTCGAGTTCATCCCAGATCGCGTCATCGCTCCAGGCGTTGACGTCGGTTTCGGGAGGCACCTGCAGGTAGTGGCGGCAGATCGTGTTCGAGCGCGACGAGGCCACCGCCATGCCGCGCAGCGAATGGGCATAGCCGCGTTTGTCCGGGTTCGGCGCCGATTGCGTCAGGATCCCCAGCCACGAGAACGGATATTCCTTGAGGAACATATGCGTGTCGATATCGGGGATCAGCCCGCGCGTGACGCCCCAGAACCCATCGCAGCCGGCGACATAGTCACAATCGAGCGTCTGTGCCTGCCCGTCCCGGGTGAAGTGGATGCGCGGAGCGTGTTCGATGTCCTCGACCGTGTCGACCTTGGCGTTCCACAGAATGGGCAGGCCGGCGGCCTCGCGGGCCTCGATCATGTCGCGCACGATGGCGGACTGGCCATAGGTCGTCAGCTGGCGGCCGTCTTCGTCAACCTGGTTGAAGCGGTGCATCTGCCCGTTCCAGCGCAGCTGCATTTCCTGGTGCGGCAGGCCCTCGCACAGCAGGCGGTCGCCCACGCCATGCTCGACAAAGGTCGCCACTGCGCCCGGTTCGATCACGCCGGCGCGGATCCGCTCCAGAACGTAATCGCGGCTGCGATGTTCGATGATGACCGAGGGGATCCCCTCGTTGTGAAGAATTTGCGCCAACAGCAGCCCTGAAGGCCCGGCGCCGACGATGCCGACACGCGTTTTCATGGATCTCCTCCGCATTATAATAAGATAACCTTATAAAAAATTCTCATATTGTCAACAACCGGGCGCAGGGTGGGGCCGGGGTTAGGCGCCGAGTTTTCGCTTGAAACGCGGATCTTACATATATAGAACATCGTTCTGTTAAGCGGAACCTGGATCGGGTTCGAGCCAGCAGCGAGAAGGGGAAGCGACGGAATGGGCGTGACGGACACCAACGGGGCTGATTCGGTGAAACGTCTGCGGCGGCTGGATTGCTGCGCGGTCTCGGATGCGCTGGACCAGTTGGGGATGACCGGCCAGGTGACGGGGGTGCCCAAACGCTCGGGCGGCGCGGCGCGGATCGCCGGGCAGGCGGTCACGCTGAAGCTGCACGACGGCCCTCGCCCCGATGGACCGGTGCGCCATCTGGGCACCACGGCGGTCGAGCTGTCGGGGCCGGATACGGTGATCGTGGTCGAACAGCGCACCGGCCTCGATGCCGGGTGCTGGGGCGGGCTGCTGACGCTGGGCGCCAAGCTGCGCGGCGTCGCCGGGGTGGTGGCGGACGGCCCGGTGCGCGACATCGACGAGGCGCGCGATTATGACTTTCCGATCTTCTCCACCGCGCTGACCGCGCTGACCGCCCGTTCGCGCGTGGTCGAGGCCGCGACCAACGCGCCGGTCACCCCCTGGGGCGTGACGGTCAATCCGGGCGACTATGTCATCGCTGATTCCTCGGCGATCATCTTCATCCCCGCCGATCGGATCGAAGCGGTGCTGGAAACCGCCGAGGCGATCGCCTTCAAGGAGGCCGCGATGGCCCGCGCGCTGATGGCAGGCAAGCCGATCAGCGCGGTGATGGGCGGTGACTACGAACACATGCTGGACGGGGGCAAGGGCCAATGATCTTCGACGCGACGCGCACCACCACCGCCGATTTTCCCCGGATCGCGCCCGAGCTGGTCACCCGTGCCCGGGCGCTGCCGACCGCGACGCTGCATGAGGCCGGCGGCAAGATCGGCTTTCTGCCCTCGGCCATCGGACCGATCACCCAGGGGCTGGCGATGGCCGGTCCCGCGCTGACCGTGCAGTCGCCGGGTGGTGACAATCTGTGGCTGCACCGGGCGCTGGAGGTGGCGCGGCCTGGCGACGTGATGATCGTGCATACCGGCGGGGCCTTTGATTTCGGCTATTGGGGCGAGATCATGTCGACCGCCGCGCGCGCCTGCGGGCTGGCCGGGCTGGTGATCGACGGCTGCGTGCGCGATGGCGCGCTGCTGACCGGGGTCGGTGTGCCGGTCTTTGCGCGCGGCCTGTCGATCCGCGGCACCGGCAAGGATTTCGGTGCGACCGGCTGGATCGGCGCACCGCTGCTGATGGGCACCGTTGTGGTGCAGCCCGGTGACCTGATCGTCGGCGATGCGGACGGGGTGGTCTGCCTGCCCCGCACGCAGGCCGAGCAGGTGCTGGACGCCTCGGTCGCACGCGAGGCGGCCGAGCAGGGGCAGATCCAGCGCCTCGAGGCCGGCGAGACGACGATGGAGATCTTCGGCTTTCATCGCTGAGCGGGATTGACGCGGCGGGCCTGCCGGGGCTATGTCTGGGCCTTATGATAAGGTAGCCTTATCTATTGCGGAAAGGGGGGAGACGTTGACCATCAAGGACCAGGCCTATGTCGCGGGGATCTATGAGCACCCCACGCGCCGCGCCGACGGAATTTCCACCGCGCAGCTGCATGCCGATGTCGCGCTGGGTGCGCTGGCCGATGCAGGCCTGTCGCTGGCCGATGTGGACGGGTATTTCTGCGGCGCCGATGCGCCCGGGCTGGGCGGGTTCTCGATGGCCGAATACCTCGGGCTGACCAACCTGCGCTACATGGACACCACGGAAACCGGCGGTTCGTCCTATCTGTTGCACGTCTCGCACGCGGCCCGGGCGATTGCCTCGGGTCAGTGCAACGTCGCGCTGATCACGATGGCCGACCGGCCGCTGGCGGCGAATGCCGGGCCGGTGCTGGCCGGGGTCGACATGTCGCTGGTGCCGGAACGCGAGTTCGCCTCGCCCGTGCCGCTGCCGCCGGTCTTCGGCTATGCCCAGATCGCCCGGCGCCACATGCACGACTTCGGCACCACGCCCGAGCAGCTGGCCTGGGTCAAGGTCGCGGCGTCGCACCATGCCCAGCACAACCCCCACGCCAAGCTGCGCGAGGTTCTCAGCCTGCAGGACGTGATGGATTCGCCGCTGGTCGCCGACCCCTTGCGCCGTGCCGATTGCTGCGTCGTCACCGATGGCGGCGGCGCGCTGATCCTGACCCGGCCCGAGATCGCCAAAAGCCTGAACCGCCCGCGCGTGAAGCTGGCCGGTGCCGGCGAGGCGATGAAGCACAACGCAGCGGGGCGGATGCAGCCGATGCACTCGGCCGGAGTTCACAGCGCCGCCAGGGCCTTTGCCGAGGCCGGCGTGACGCCTGCCGATATCCGCTATGCCTCGCTTTATGACAGCTTCACCATCACGGTGATCATGCAGCTTGAGGACATCGGTTTTTGCGAGAAGGGGCAGGGCGGGCGCTTTGCTGCCGATGGCAACCTGATCTCCGGCGTCGGCAAGCTGCCGTTCAACACCGATGGCGGGGGTCTGTGTTCGAACCACCCCGGCAACAAGGGCGGCATGACCAAGCTGATGGAGGCCGTGCGCCAGTGCCGCGGCGAGGCCCATCCCGCCGTGCAGGTGCCCGATCACAGCCTGGTTCTGGCCCACGGCACGGGCGGTCTGATGTCCAGCCAGCACATGGCCGGCACCGTCATTCTGGAGGCGGAATAAGCAATGCGCGAGAAACCCAAAGCCCCCGAAACCCTGATCAGCGCCGAAGCCCAGGCCTTTGCCGAGGCCGCCCGGCGCGGCGTCCTGGTGCTGCGCGAATGCCTCGATTGCGGCGACGTGCATCACTATCCGCGCGCGCATTGCCCGCTTTGCGCCAGCCGCAATCTGGGTTGGCGCGAGGCCAGCGGGCAGGGCCGTGTCTATTCCTTCACCCGTATGGCCGGGCGTCGCGCGGTGGCGCCGGCGATGATCGATCTCGACGAGGGCTTGCGGCTGAATTCCGTGGTGCTCGATGCCGATGTGCACCAGCTGGCAATTGACGACGCGGTGACGGTGCGGTTCCAGCCCGATCCGCAGGGGCAATTGCGGCTGGCCTTCACCACGCCCGGGGCCGAGGCCGCGCGCGCCTATTCCGCCCGTGCCTTTGCCGCCGTCGATGCCGACCGCGAGGGGTTCGCGGCGGGCTCTGCCCCTGCCGAGGTGACCACGGTTGCCGTGGTCGGCGCGGGCAACATGGGGATCGGCATCGCGACGGCGTTCCTGAAGGCCGGGTTCGCGGTGCTGCTGCTCGACCAGAACGCGGACGCCTTCGATCGCGCCCGCGCCCGGATCGCCGAGACCTTTGACCGCGACGTTCAGCGCGGACGGCTGGGTGCCGACGCAGCCGCCGCACGCATGGCCGCGCTGGAAACCGCGACCGACATGACCCGTCTTGCCGATGCCGATCTGGTGGTCGAGGCGGTGTGGGAAGACATGGCGCTGAAGCAGCAGGTGTTTGCGGACCTGGACCGCCATGCGCGGCCCGGGGTCTGCCTGTGCACGAACACCTCGACGCTGGACATCGACGCCATCGCCGCCGCCACCGGGCGGCCGGATCGCGTGGTGGGGCTGCATTTCTTCAACCCCGCGCATGTGATGAAGCTGCTGGAAGTGGTGCGCGGCAAGGCAACGTCGGACCAGACGCTGGCGCTGGCGACGCAGGTCGGCATGCGGCTGGGCAAGGTGCCGGTGGTGGTCGGCAACGCGCATGGCTTTGTCGGCAACCGGCTGATGATCGCGCGCGAGCAGGAGGCCGGGCGCATGCTGCTGGAAGGCGCGCTGCCCGCCCAGATCGACGCGGTGCTGACGCGCTTTGGCATGCCGATGGGCACGTTCGAGATGCAGGACATGGCCGGCGGGATCGAACTGAGCTATCGCGCGCGGCAGGCGCGGGGCGAGAAGAGCCCGGTGATCGACCGGCTGTTCGCGGCAGGGCGGCTGGGGCAGAAGACCGGCAAGGGCTATTACCGCTATGAGCCTGGCAAGCAGCGCCCGCTCAACGATCCCGAGGCGACGGCGATCATCGAAGCGGCCTCGGCCGCCGAGGGGATCACCCGCCGCGCGATTTCGGATGCCGAGATCGAGGACCGGCTGATCCTGCCGATGATCAACGAGGGCGCGAAACTGCTGGCCGAGGGCATCGCGACCCGTGCCGGCGACATCGACGTGGTCTGGCAGACGGGCTTTGGCTGGCCCGAGTGGAAGGGCGGCCCGATGTATCATGCCGACCGCCTGGGCGTGGCCGAGGTGCATCGCCGCCTGACCGCGCTGGCCGAAGCGCATGGTGCGCGATTCACCCCCGCGCCGCTGCTGGCCGAAAAGGCCGCGCAGGGCGCCACCTTTACCGACAGCGAGTCCGCCTGATGCCCAGCTATCGCGCCCCGGTCGACGATTATCTCTTCCTGCTGCACGACGTCGCCCGCGTGCAGGATCACCGAGATCTGCCTGGTTTCGCCGATCTGGAGCCCGGCTTTACCGCCGAAATCCTGCGCGGGTTGGCGGCATTCCACGAAGAGGTGCTGCACCCGGCCAACATGGCGGCCGACGCCGAGGGTGCGCGGCTGGTCGATGGTGCGGTGCGCACGCCCGCCGTCTATCGCGATCTGGCGCAGGCCTATCGCGAGTCCGGCTGGCTGTCGGCGGGGATTTCCGAGGGGATCGGCGGCGCGGGCCTGCCGCCGGTGATGACCGTGGCGATCAGCGAGTTCGGCGTCGCCACGGCGCAATCCCTGCGGATGTATTTCGCCTTTTGCGCGCCGGCGGCGGAGATGCTGAACACCTTCGGCGCCGACTGGGTCAAGGCCCATGTCGTGCCGCAGTTGGTCGCTGGCGACTGGACCGCGACGATGGCGATGACCGAACCCCATTGCGGCACCGACCTGCGGCAGATGCGCACCCGCGCGCTGGCGCAGCCAGACGGCACCTATCGCATCAGCGGGTCCAAGATGTTCATCTCGGGCGGGGATAACGATCTGGTCGGGAACATCGTCCATATCGTTCTGGCCAAGGTTCCGGGTGACGACGGCACGCTGGCCAATGACCTGTCCACGGTCAACGTCTTTCTGGTGCCCAAGCGGCAGATCGACCATCAGACCGGCGCGCTGGGCGCGGCGAACGGGGTCAGCGTCGGCTCGATCGAGCACAAGATGGGGCTGGGCGCGAACGCGACCTGCGTGATGAACTTCGACGACGCCATCGGCTATCGCATCGCAGCCCCCGGGCAGGGGGCGGCGGCGAACATGGCCGCGATGTTCTTTCTGATGACCTATGCGCGGATCGGCGTCGCGCTGTCGGGCGTGGGGTATACCGAGATCGCCCAGCAGAACGCCGCCGATTACGCGCGCGAGCGTCTGTCGGGCCGCGCCGCCAAGGGCGCGGTGAACCCGGGCGGCGCCGCCGATCCGATCGTTGTGCATCCCGATATCCGCCGCCTGCTGCTGGGCAGCCGGTCCTTTGCCGAGGGCGGGCGGGCGCTGGGCATCAAGATGGCGCTGATGCAATCGCTGGCCCGGCACGCGCCCGACAAGGCCGAGCGTCAGCGCCTGACCGATATCATGGACGTGCTGACCCCGGTGATGAAGGCCTATTTCACCGACAAGGGATTCGCCTGCGTCAACGACTGTCTGCAGGTGCTGGGCGGGCACGGCTATATCGCCGATCACGGGCTGGAGCATTTCGTGCGCAATGCGCGTGTGGGCCAGATCTATGAGGGTGCGAACGGCATTCAGGCGACCGACCTCGTGCGGCGCAAGCTGCGCGCAAAGGATGGGCGGCCCCGGCAGGCGTTCTTTGACGCAATCCGCGCGACGCTGGCGCAGCACCAGGGCAACGCGGCGATGGCCGAGTTCACCGGCCCGCTGCGCGCGGCGGTAACGGACCTGGAGCGCGCGCTGGACCGCGCCAACGCGGCCGAGCGGGGTGACCCCGACGCGGCGGGCGTTGCCGCTTATGACATCCTGACCATGTTCGGCATCGCCGCCATCGGCTGGGCCTGGACCGAGGTTGCGGGTGTCATCCTGGCGGGTAAGACCGCGCATCTGTCCGAGGCCGCCGCCCAGCGCAAGCTGGCGCTGGCCCGGCTGTGGAGCGCGCGCGAAATGCCGATGATCGCGGCGCTGGGTGCGCGCGCCCTTGAGGGCGGCGCGGCGCTGATGGATCTGGACGCGGACCTCGTCTGAGGTCCATCCCCGTCATTTCTGGTAAAGCCGCGTCAGGTTGGTGACGAACTGGTCGCGCTCTTCGGCCGGCAGCCGTGCGAGATAGGCCTCTTCGGCGGCCAGCACCGCGCGGTCGCAACGCTCCTGCATCGCCAGCCCCTTTTCGGTGCGCGTGACGAACAGGTTGCGGCGGTTGCCGTTCTGGTAATTCCGCTCGACCAGCCCCTTGGCTTCCAGCGCCGACAGGTATTCCCCCATCGACTGCGCGGTCATGTTCTGCCGCCGCGCCAGCTCCGCCGAGGTGCAGGGCTCGAAGCGTTTGAGTGCGCTGAGCACCGTATATTGCCCCGAGGTCAGATCCTCGTTCGCCAGCGCCTGAGCCATGATGCCGTCGATCTTGTGAAAGTGGCGCAGGAAATAGAAAAACACCCTGGGTGCGGCGGCGCGGGTTGTCCCGGTCATGCGAATCCCCCTGTCATTCCTGCCCCCTTTGGCCCGGTGCGGGCGGATGCGCCGCACGGCGGAGCCGGGTGCTGTCGGTCCACCCGTGACGGGTGATGCGTTCTTCGGCAGGGGACATGTCACGAACCTGCCTGCGGCGCAACGTTCCCCGCAGGTTTTTCCCCGCTTTGACGCTGGCGGTTGCGTTTTCGCTGCGTTTTTCCGTCGAAGAGGTGGTTTGAGGGCGTGTGCAGGACTTTCAGCCTGCCGTTTCACAGGCTGCTTGACAATAAGGTAACCTGATTATAAATTTTGCCTGTGGGAACGGTGATCCAGAATCAGGACCGGTCGCGAACGCTATATCTGGGAGGAGCCAGACAGCCCTTCGGGGCCGCTACCCGTCTTTCACCTTGATCTGCCGGTATGGCATGGACGCAGGGTATCGCGTCCGGCACGCCGGCCTCCGACATCGCCCGGCGGCCTTTCGGGTTTCCGGGCAGGGAAACCTTGCGGGCTATCCGCCGGGGCGCGCGCAGCCCACCACATCAGGCGCGGCCAAACAAAGGGGAGATCTATGAAACACTGGTCAAGAAGAATGGGTGCCCTCAGCGCGCTGGCGCTGCTGGCCTCGCCGGCGCTCGCCGGACCCGAGGACGGAACGCTGACCGTTGCGCTGTCGCAGCCGGTCGAGGCGGTCGACATCTACATGGGGCCGGGCCCCGAGGTGTCGATGACCGCGAACGGGGTGTTCACCCCGCTGGTCGCCTATGACACCCGGACGCGCAGCTATCAGGGCGTGATCGCCGAAAGCTGGGAGCAGGTCGACGAGCTGACGATGGAATTCCATCTGCGCCCGGATCTGGTGTTCCAGGATGGTTCGGCGCTGGATGCCGAGGACGTGGCCTATACCGTCAATTTCATCGCCAATCCCGAGACCCGGTTCCGCCTGAAATCGCGTTTTGCCGCCTTTGCCAGCGCCGAGGCCGTGGATCCGCTGACCGTTCGCGTGCACACACACCGGCCGTTCCCGATGCTGCTGGCGCGGATGATCGGGATTCCGATCTATCCGTCGGATAGCCACGCCGCGCTGGGTGAGAACTATGCCGAATGGGGCCGCGCGCCGATCGGCTCCGGTCCTTACCGCGTGGTGTCGTTCGATGAATCGACCGGCATCGTGATGGAGCGTTGGGACGGCTACCAGCTGGGTCCGCGCCCCGATTTCGACCGCATCGTGTTCCGCCCGATCCCCGATCGTCAGACCCAGATGGCCGAAATGATGGCCGGCAATGTCGACGTGATGGTGGCCTCGACGCCGGACCAGATCGCCGGGATGACGGCGATCCCCGGCTTCTCGGCCACGGTGATCCCGGACATGATGATCCAGTATATGTATCTGGATACGGCCGGCCGTTCGGGCATCGAGGCATTCCATGATGTGCGCGTGCGCCAGGCGGTGTTCCACGCGATCGACCGCGAGGCGATCCGCAGCAACATCATCTCGGGCGGCCGCGAGGTCGGCGAGCTGATGCGCCTGTGCCTGCCGTTCCAGGTCGGCTGCCCCGACGGCGGCCAGCCGCAGAGCTATGACCCCGATCTCGCCCGTCAGCTGCTGGCCGAGGCCGGCTATGCCGATGGGTTCGACCTGCAGGTGTCGACCTGGGGGCCGTCGCGCCCGATTGCCGAGGCGGTGGTCGGTTATCTGCGCGCCGTGGGCATCCGCGCCAGCGTCGACGCGCTGTCGCTGGGCGCCTATCGCCAGAAGCAGGTCGAAGGTGGGTTGCAGGCGCTGGTGTCCAGTTATCCCTATGGCGGTCTGCCGGATACCGGCGTGGTGGTCGACTTCTATTTCGGCTCGCCCGACCGTGACTATTACGGCGATCCGCGGCTGCAGCAGATGACCGCCGAGGCGAACGTGTCGCTCGACCCCGAGGTGCGCGCGCGCCTGTTCCGCGAAACGCTCGATCTGGTGCAGGACGAGGCCTATATCCTGCCGATTTCCAGCGATCCGGCGGTGATCATCCACACCGATGCGGTCAGTGTCGACTATTCGGCCCGCGGCGATGTGCTGTTCACCCAGTTCAGCCTGTTCGAGAGCTATGGCGACGTCCCGACGATCCTGGGTTGGGCCGACTGATCCGACGAACCGGTGCGGGCGCCAGGCGCGCCCGCATCCTCCGGGTCGCCGCGGCCCGCATCAAGAACGAGATCCCGCATGACCACCGCTGACGCGCCCTTCATTCCCGTGCCCTTCATCGAACGGCACCTCGACATCGAGACCCGCGACGACGGCGTGCTGATCGTGCGCAACACGACCCCGCTGCGCCCGCTCGAAGCGCATCTGCCGGCGCTGTTCCGCCGCGCCGCCGCGCGTAACCCGGACCGCACCTTTCTGGCCAAGCGCCCGGCGCCCGGCGCCGACTGGACCCGCGTCAGCTATGCCCAGGCGCGGCGCGCCATCGACGGCGCAACCGAGGCGCTGCTGGCGCTGAACGCCGCCGGCCGTCCGCTGATGATCCTTAGCGGCAATTCCATCGAGCACGCGCTGATCGGCCTGGCCGCAATGCAGGCCCGCATGCCCGTCGCGCCGATTGCCCCGCCCTATTCCCTGCGCAGCAAGGATTTCGCCAAACTGCGCGGCATCGTCGAGCTGCTCGAACCCGCCGCCGTCTTCGTGCAGGACGTGGCGCAGTTTCAGGCCGCGCTGCGGGTGTTCGACCTGTCGCGCGTGACGGTGATCGGCGTCGACGGCGCGGCCGAGGGGATCGGGGCGCTGCGCTTTGCCGATATGGCCGCGCAGGAACCGACGAGCGCGGTCGAGGCGTCCATCGCGCAGATCACCCATGACACGGTGGCGAAATACATGTTCACCTCGGGGTCCACGAACGACTCCAAGGCGGTGATCACCACCCAGCGGATGCTCTGTGCCAATATCGCGATGAGCGATCAGGCCATCGACCTGGAGCTGGACAATCCGCCCCATTGCACCGTCGACTGGCTGCCCTGGCACCATGTGATGGGCGGCAACTCGGTCTTTGGCATGACGCTGGTCAAGGGGGGCACGCTCTATATCGACGGCGGCAACCCGACGCCGCAGGGCTTTGCCGAGACGCTGGCGAACCTGCGCGAAATCTCGACCTCGCGCTTTGCCAATGTGCCGGTGGGCTTTGCCATGCTGGCCGAGGCGATGGAAAAGGACGAGGCGCTGGCGCGGACCTTCTTTCGCGACCTGATCTTCGTCGGCTATGGCGGTGCGCGGCTGGCCGATGACACCTATAACCGCTTTCAGGCGCTGTCGATCAAGCACTCGGGCCGGCGGATTTCTTTCCTGTCGGGGTTCGGTGCGACCGAAACCGGCCCCTCGGCAATGTATGTCTACTGGACGACCGACGAGACCGGGCTGATCGGCCTGCCACTGCCGGGCTGCGATGTCAAACTGCTGCCGCTGGACGAGGACCGCTATGAGGTGCGCGTGCGCAGCCCCGGGATCACCCCCGGTTATCTGAAGCGCCCCGACCTGACCGAAGCGGCCTTTGACGACGAGGGCTATTTCAAGATGGGTGACGCGGCGGTGTTCGTCGACCGCACCCGCCCCGAGGAGGGCTTTCGCTTTGCCGGTCGCGTCAGCGAGGAATTCAAGCTGCAGTCGGGCACCTTTGTGCGCACCGGCGCGCTGCGGGCCAAGGTCGTCGACGCACTGGCACCCTTCGCGCTGGATGCGGTGGTCACCGGCCAGGACCGCACCTTTGTCGGGCTTCTGGTCTGGCCGAACGTTCCGGCTTGCCGCGCCTTCCTCGGTGACGATGACAGCCCGGTCGCCAGCCTTCTGACCAACCCCGCGCTGCGCGAGGCCTTCGCCAGCCGGTTGGCCGCCTATAACGCCGCCAACCCCGGCAGCAGCATGCGCGTCGAGCGCATCGTGCTGATGACCGAGCCCCTGACGATGGACGCCGGCGAGATCACCGACAAGGGCTATGTGAACCAGCGCAAGACCCTGGACACCCGCCGCGATGCTGTCGCGGCCCTCTACCGCGACCCGCCCCCGGCCGAGGTCATCCACCCGTCAACCGAAGAAGCAGGGGCGATCCAATGAACAGTGAATATCAGGTCATCGCAGCAGAGTTCCGCGGCGCCGTTGCCTATTTGCGGCTGACCCGTCCCGACAAGCGCAACGCCATCAACGATCGCATGATCGAGGAGATGGACCACTTCCTGGACACCCTGCCGGCCGAGACCCGCGCCATCATCCTGCATGCCGAGGGCGAGCATTTCTGTGCCGGGCTCGATCTGGTCGAGCGCATTCAGAACCGTTCGCCCGATCCGCTGAGCGGGATCAAGCGGTCGCGCGCCTGGCATCATGTCTTCACCCGGCTGGAGCACGGCACCGTGCCGGTGATCAGCGTGCTGAAGGGCGGTGTGATCGGCGGCGGGCTGGAACTGGCTTCGGCCACGCATGTGCGCGTCTGCGAAGGTTCGACCTATTTCCAGCTGCCCGAGGGTCAGCGCGGCATCTTCGTCGGCGGCGGGGCCTCGGTCCGGGTGCCGCGGATCATCGGCGCCGGCCGCGTGACCGAGATGATGCTGACCGGTCGCCGCTTTGACGCGCAGGAAGGCTATGCGATGGGGCTGGGGCATTACCTGGTCGCGGACGGCGAGGGTCTGGCCAAGGCCGAGGAGCTGGCGCAAGCGATCATCGGCAATTCGGCGGTGTCGAATTTCGCGATCATCAACGGCGTGTCGACGATCGCCGAGATGCCCACCGACAGCGGCTATTTCGCGGAATCGGTGCTGGCGACGATGACCGCACGGTCGGGCGATTTCGCTGAACGCACCACCAAATTCTTCGACAACCGCCGCCGCAGCCGTGAAGAATCCGGCCACGCGGACAGCAAGACCGACTGACGGTCGGCGCAGAAAAGCAGAGGCAAGCACATGGCCAAGATCATCGACTGTCACGCGCATATGGCGGTTCCCACCCAGCTGCCGGCCTACAAGGCCGGGCTGCTGTCGCATCGCGGCGCGCATGGACGCGGCAAGGTCGGCGCGACCGATGCCGACATCCAGGCGGCCTTCGACCGGGTCGAAATGGCACCCAAGGGGCATCTGGCCTGTCTGGACGAGGCCGGCGTCGACATGCAGGTGCTGTCGCCGCGTCCCTATCAGATGATGCACTCGGAAAAGCCGACCAAGCTGGTGCATTGGTATATGGAAGAGGTCAACGACCTGATCGCGCGCCAATGCGCGATGTATCCCGACCGTTTCGTGCCGATGGCCGGCCTGCCGCAGACTGCCGGCGACCCGATCGAGAACGCGCTGCCCGAGCTGGAACGCTGCGTCAAGGAGATGGGCTTTCGCGGCTGTCTGGTGAACCCAGACCCGTTCGAGAACTCGGGCGAAAAGGCGCCGCCGATGGGCGACCGCTACTGGTATCCGCTCTATGAAAAGCTGTGCGAGCTGGACGTCGTCGGGCATATCCACTCGGCCAGCTCGCGCCTTGTGGACCGCGAACCCTACTCGCTGCATTTCATCAACGAGGAAACCACGGCGGTCTATGGCCTGTGCAAGTCCTCGGTGCTCGATGATTTCCCGGATCTGAAGATCCTCGTCAGCCACGGCGGCGGCGCGATCCCCTATCAGTTCGGGCGCTTCGATTCCTCCTCCGTGCGGCGCCCGCCGCGGTTTGCGGATCGCATGCGCCGGCTCTATTACGATACCGTCCTCTACTCGCGCGAGTCGGTCGAACTGCTGTTGAAAGTCATCGGCCCCGAACGCTGCCTGTTCGGCGCCGAGATGCCGGGCGTGGGGTCTGCGATCAACCCCGAAACCGGGCAGACCTTTGACACCATCGTTCCCTATATCCGCGAGTGCGAGTTCATCACCGACGCCGAGAAAGAGGCGGTGCTGGGCGGCAACGCGCAGCGGCTGTTCAAGATCGACGCCTGACAGACTGCCAGCGGCCGCCCGATGCGGCGGCCCATCGGCAAAGGACGAGGGGAAACCGGCCATGTGGCGGTATTTCGTGAAGAGGCTGGGCATCGCCGTCCTGGTCGTGTTCACCGTCTCGGTGATCAGCTTCGGCCTGCTCAGGCTGTCGGGCGACCTGGCGCAGAACCTCGCCGGCGAGGGCGCGACGCAGGCGCAGGTGCAGGACATCCGCGTGCTCTATGGTCTCGACCGGCCGCTGCCGGTGCAATACGTCGACTGGGCCGGGCGGGCAATCACCGGGGACCTGGGGCGCTCGTTGTTCACCAACGATCCGGTGTTTCATCTGATTGCCGCGCGCATGCCGGTCACCGCCGTGCTGGCGCTTGGCAGCCTGCTGCTGGCGATCTGCGTGGCGCTGCCGCTGGGGGTTTTTGCCGCGGTCTATCGCAACAGCTGGATTGACCGCGCCGCCCTGGGCATGGCCGTGTTCGGCAGCGCGGTGCCCAGCTTCTGGTTCGCGCTGATCCTGATCTATGTCTTTGGCGTGCAGCTGCGCTGGCTGCCGATCTCGGGCAGCACCACCTGGTGGCACTTCGTCCTGCCGATGGTGACCCTGTCGACGATGGTCATGCCGCAGATCATGCGTCTGACCCGCGGCGGGATGATCGAGGCGCTGGATGCCGATTACGTCAAGATGGCCTGGGCCAAGGGGCTGAATCCCGGAGTGGTGTTCTTCAAGCACGCGCTGCGCAACGCCCTGCTTCCGGTGGTGGCGCTGGCGGCAGTGTCGCTGGGGTTCCTGCTGGGCGGCTCGGTGATCGTGGAATCGGTGTTCTCGCTCAATGGCATCGGCTCGCTGGCCTATGAATCGATCAAGCGCGCCGACTTCCCGGTCGTGCAGTCGATCCTTTTCGTGCTGTCGTTCATCTACGTCCTGCTGACGCTCTTGTCCGACCTGATCAACGCGCGCATCGACCCGCGCATCCGCCTGCACTGAAGGAGTGGCGTCATGTCGAACGCTCCCGCGCCCCTCGATAACATGGACCTGGCGATGCCCACGCCCTGGCAGCAAAGCTGGTCGCTGGCGAAACGCCACATCGGGTTGCAGACCGGTGCACTGATCGTGCTGGTGGCGCTGATCTGGGCTGTGTTCGCGCCCTGGATCGCCCCGGCCGACCCCTATGCGCAGGATCTGGCGAACCGCCTGGCACCGGCGGTCTGGCAGGACGGCGGCAGCTGGGCGCATGTGCTGGGCACCGACGGGTTCGGCCGCGACGTCTTCTCGCGGCTGATCTGGGGCACGCAGGTGACGATGATCGTGGGTTTCGGCGCGGCGGTGATTTCCGGCATCGTCGGCAGCACGCTGGGGATGCTGGGCGGCTATCTGGGCGGACGGGTGGACGCGGCGGTGATCTTTCTGATCAACGTCAAGCTGGCGATGCCCGGGGTGCTGATCGCGCTGTCGCTGGTGTCGATCTTTGGCGGCTCGCTTCTGTCGATCACGATCATCCTGTCGCTTCTGTTCTGGGACCGGTTCGCTGTCGTTACCCGCACCGCCACGCAGCAGGTCCGCACGCGCGAGTTCATCGCCGCTGCAGAATGTTCGGGCGCGTCGCGCGGCTGGATCCTGTTCCGCGAGATCCTGCCCAATATCGCCAACCAGATCATCGTCATCGGCTCGCTGGAGATGGGCATCGCCATCCTGATTGAGGCCGCGCTCAGCTTCCTCGGGCTGGGTATCCAGCCGCCGACGCCGTCCTGGGGCATCCTGGTCTCCGAGGCGCGCGACACGATGTTCTTCAAGCCCCATCTGATCGTCGCCCCGGGTCTGGCGATCTGCATCCTGGTGGTCGGCATCAACCTGCTCGGCGATGGCATCCGCGACATCACCGAGCCGCAGGGAAGGAACTGAGCGCATGGCCGACACCACCGACGCCTGCCGCGAGCCGATCCTGAGCGTGCGCAACCTCGACGTCACGCTGAAGACGGCAATCGGCGAACTGCACGCCACGCGCGGCATCTCGTATGACATCTGCCCCGGCGAAACCTTTGCCATCGTCGGTGAATCCGGCTGCGGCAAGTCGATTTCCTCGATGGCGCTGATGGGCCTTCTGCCGCGCATCGCCCGCGCGCGCGCCGATCACTGCCTGTTCGACGGGCAGGAGATCCTGTCGCTGTCGCGCCGGCAACTGTCGAAGATCCGCGGCAACACGCTGAGCATGATCTTCCAGGACCCGATGACCTCGCTGAACCCGGTCTATACGATCGGCGATCAGCTGACCGAGGTCTTCGTGCGTCACGGCAAGGGCACCCGCGCCCAGGCCCGCGACCGCGCGGTCTTCCTGCTGGAGCGGGTGGGCATCAAGAATGCGGCCGAGCGGCTGAACGCCTATCCGCACCAGCTGTCGGGCGGGTTGCGCCAGCGGGTGGTGATCGCGATGGCGATGATGTGCAGCCCCAAGCTGATCATCGCTGACGAACCCACCACCGCGCTGGATGTGACGGTGCAGATGCGCACCCTGGCGCTGCTGTCGGAACTGCAGAAGGAGTTCGGCCTGGCGATCATCCTGATCACCCACGACCTGGGCGTCGTCGCCTCGCTGTCGGACCGGGTGGCGGTGATGTATGCCGGCCAGATCGTCGAAACCGCGCCCACCGCGCAGCTCTTCGCCGATCCGACGCATCCCTATACCCAGGGTCTGATCCGCTGCATTCCCTCCTATGGCGAGCCGCATCCCGATGCCGAATTGCCGACCATTCCGGGCATGGTGCCCTCGCTGATCGGCCGGCAGAAGGGCTGCGCCTTTCGCAACCGCTGCCCGCTCGCCTTTGCCGATTGCGCCGAGGGGGACACCATCGCCCTGCGCGAGACCCACGGCGAGCATGCTTATCGCTGCCTTCGCCCGCATGATGCGCTGATGGCGCATTGGCGCGGCCTGCATGGAGAGCCCGCGTGATGCTCGACTCCGCCGCCGAACCCGTCCTGAGCCTGCGCGACGTCGAGGTCAGCTTTCCGATCCGGCGCGGCTTTTTCGCCAAGCCCGGCCGCCTGCATGCGGTGAACAAGGTCTCGCTCGACGTGCAGCGCGGCGAGTTCATCTCGATCGTCGGCGAATCGGGCTGCGGGAAGTCGACGCTCGCCAAGACGCTGCTGGGCCTGCAGCCCGCCACCGCCGGCACCATCCGCATCAACGGTCGTGACCTGGCGGACTACAGCCGCAAGGAACTGGCGCATCAGGTGCAGCCGATTTTCCAGGATCCCTATTCCTCGCTGAACCCGCGCAAATCGGTGGCCGCGAACATCGCCCTGCCGCTGATCCTGTCCGAGAGCCTGCCTGCCTCGGAAATCCGCGACCGGGTGCGCGAGATCATGCAGATGGTCTCGCTGCCGCAGCGGTTCGAGCACAGCTATCCCGGGCAGATGTCAGGCGGGCAGCGCCAGCGTGTCGCCATCGCCCGCGCGCTGATCACCCGCCCGCGCATCCTTGTCTGCGACGAACCCACCTCGGCGCTGGATGTCTCGGTGCAGGCGCAGATCCTGAACCTGCTCAAGGATCTCAGCCGGCGGCTGAACCTGACCTCGATCTTCATCAGCCACGATCTGTCGGTGGTGCGCCACCTGACGCAGCGCGTGGCGGTGATGTATCTGGGCCGGGTGGTGGAACTGGGCGCGTCCGAGGAGATCTTCAACGCCCCGCGCCACCCCTACACGCAGCTTCTGATCCGCTCGATCCTGCCGCCCGATCCCGCACACCGGCTGCCGCCGGTCGCTTGGGACGGCGGCGGCCCCGATCCGACCAACCCGCCGCGCGGGTGCCATTTCAACCCCCGCTGCCGCTATGCCACCGACCTGTGCCGCACCGAGCTGCCGCCCCTGGCCGGCGGTGTGGCCTGCCATGCCTGGCATGACCCGGACGCCTGGCGCGCCGCCGGCGGGCAGATCCCGCAGCTTTGAACAAGGAGTCCCGCAATGGCAAAGATCGTCGCCGCGATGGCCACGGCCCACGGGCCGCAACTGCACACCACCCCCGACCAATGGCTTCTGCGCACCGAATTCGACCGGCGCGCCAAGCACCCGTTCCGGGGGGGCATCTATTCCTATGAAGACCTGCTGGAGCTGCGCAAGGACGAGGGGCTGGCCGAGAAATCCTCGCCCGCCGCGATGGCCGCCGCGCATGCCCGCTGCCAAGCGGCCATGCACAAGATGGCCGATGTCTGGGAAACCCTGGATGCCGATGTCGCGGTGATCTTCGGCAACGACCAGCAAGAGATCTACGGCGACGACCTGAACCCGGTGTTCATGGTCTATTACGGCGACAAGATCCCGCATCATCCCTCGTCCGAGGCGGGCCGCAAGATGCTCCCCCCCGGCATCGTCGAGGCCGAACCCGGCCACGCCCCGGATCACCGGATCGAGCATGACGGCCAGCCCGCGCTGGCCAGGCACATCATTCAGTCGCTGGTCGCGGCCGAGTTCGACATCGCGGGCTCGCCGAAGCTGCCGTCGCACAATCCCAAAAGCACCGGTGTCAGCCATGCGTTCGGGCATATCTATCGCCAGGTGATGCGCGACAGGGTGATCCCCAATGTGCCGGTCTATCAGAACACCTTCTTCCCGCCGAACCAGCCCACCGCGCACCGCGCCTATACCTTCGGCAAGGCCGTGGGCGACGCGATCCGGTCGTGGGATAGCGATCTGAAGGTGGCGCTGTTCGCCTCGGGCGGGATGACGCATTTCGCCATCGACGAGGAGTTTGACCAGCGGTTCGTCCGCGCGCTGCGCGAGAAGGATGCCGATTACCTGTGCTCGATCCCGCTGCGCGACCTGCAGGCCGGCACCTCGGAGTTCAAGACCTGGATCTCGCTGGCGGGCGCGCTGGAGCCCGAGACGGTCGAGATGCACGAGATCGACTATATCCCCTGCTATCGCACGCCGGCCGGAACCGGCACCGCGCAGGGGATGTATTGGTGGAACGTTGCCTGAAAGGGTTGGGAACATGAGTGACACGAATCTGGAGCGGGTGCGCCGGCTCGACACCGCGACCCTGTCGGACGCGATGGACAAGCTGGGCATCGAAGGGGTCTGCCGGGGCATCAAGCCGCGTGACCAGACCGTCGGGCTGGCTGGGCGGGCGTTCACGATCCTTTACGGCCCGATCGACCCGGTGAGCCCGGGCACGGTGGGCGATTATATCGACGATCTGGAGCCCGGCACCGTGGTGGTGCTGGACAACGGCGGGCGCGAGGATTGCACCGTCTGGGGCGACATCCTGACCGAGGTTGCCCACACCAAGGGGCTGGCCGGCACGGTGATCGACGGCCCCTGCCGCGACGTGCACCTATGCCTGAAGCTGGGCTATCCGGTCTATTCGCGCAGCTACTCGATGAAGACCGGCAAGGACCGCGTGCAGGTCGATGCGGTGCAGGTGCCGGTGAATATCGGGGACGCGCGGGTGAACCCCGGTGACCTGCTGCGCGGCGATTCCGACGGGGTGGTCGTGCTGCCCAAGGCGCGCGAGGACGAGATCCTGGCGACCGCCGAAACCATCCAGGCGGCCGAGGACAAGATCCGCGCCGCGGTGCGCGCGGGCCAGCCCCTGCGCGAGGCCCGTGCCGCGTTGGGCTATCACGCGCTGCAGACCAAGGCCTGAGTCTCTCTCGACATGCCAGCAAGGCCCCGGCGATCCATTCGCCGGGGCCTTTTCATGTCCGGGTGTGGGTTCGTGTGGTCGGTTTTTCTGGTTTTATTGACGTGAATTCATGGTCTTATGGTTTCGTAGCGGCTTATTATAAGGTTACTTGACAATATGCCGATTCGAATTCTATTTTGCATGCAATATGGAGGAGCACCCGTGACCCAAGCCCAGACCGATACGGCGCTGACCGACGACGTTCCCGGCTTTGTCCGGCTGCGCGTGAAGGCCGTGGTGCGCGAAACCGCCGATGCCAGTTCCCTCGTTTTCGACGTGCCCGCCGCCCAGGCCGAGGCGTTCCGCTATCGCCCCGGCCAGTTCCTGACGCTGCGCCAGATGGTCGGCGGCGAGGCGCTGTTGCGCAACTACTCGCTGGCCAGCGCGCCGGGCGTCGATGCCGACCCCAAGGTGACGATCAAGCGGGTGGCGGACGGGCGGGTCTCGAACGCGGTGCTGGATACGGTGCAGGCCGGCGACGCGATGTGGGTGATGCCACCCAAGGGCGTCTTCTGCCTGCGCGAGGGCAGGGCGCCGGTCACCCTGTTCGCGGCGGGCAGTGGCATCACGCCGGTGATCTCGATCCTCAAGCAGATCCTGACCACCACCGACCGCAAGGTCACGCTGGTCTATGCCAACCGCGACCCCGAGCAGATCATCTTCCGCGAGGAACTGGGCCGGCTGCACGCGCAATACGGCGCGCGGATGCGGCTGGTGCACCGGCTCGACAGCATCCAGGGCATCCTGACCGCGGCCGAGGTGCAGGGCCACGCCGACCCGGCTGCCGAATATTACCTCTGTGGCCCCGCGCCCTTCATGGCCGCCGTGCGCGAGGGGCTGCTGCTGGGGGGTGTTCCCGCCGCGCGCGTGCTGCTGGAAAGCTTCGATCCCGTCGCCGACGACACCCCGCCCGCCGAGGCCCCGGCCGACGGCGAGGGCGCGCGTGTCACCATCCGCTACAAGGGCGAAGAGCATCAGATCGCCGTTGCCACCGGCGAGACGATCCATGCCGCCGCCGCGCGTCAGGGCCTGAACCTGCCGTTTTCCTGCAAGGCCGCGTTCTGCGGGCTGTGCATCGCGCGGGTCACCGCAGGCAGCGTGACCCTGCAGGACAATCTCGGCGGCATCTCGGATGCGCAGATCGCCGAGGGCCTGACCCTGACCTGTCAGGCACTGGTCGACGGCACCGAGGCCGCCATCGCTTTCGACTGAGCCAACAGCCCCGACCCTTCGGGGCCGATCATCCCATCACCGAGGAGGACGTGAGCCATGCTATCCATCGAAGACAACAACCTGCTGACGCAGACCAACCCGGGCACCCCGATGGGCGACCTGTTTCGCCGCTTCTGGCTGCCTGTCGCCCTGTCGCGCGAAGTCGGCAGCTTTGACAAGGGGCCGGTCAAGGTCAACGTGCTGGGCGAAAAGCTGATCGCGTTCCGCAACAGGGATCTGTCGATCGGTCTGGTCGATTCGATGTGCCCGCACCGTCTGGCGAACCTCTACTGGGGTCGCAACGAGGGTGACGGCTTGCGCTGCGTCTATCACGGCTGGAAATTCGACAAGGACGGCAACTGCCTGGAACAGCCCGCCGAATCCGAGCAGACCTGCTTCAAGGAGCACGTCAAGCTGCGCGCCTATCCCGCGCGCGAGGCCGCCGGCGTGATCTGGGCCTATATGGGCCCCGAGGACAAGCAGCCGGCCTTCCCCGATTTCGAATTCGCCCGCGTGCCGGAAAACCACACCTATTCCTCGAAGCGCCTGCAGCTGTGCAACTGGCTGCAGAACCTCGAAGGGGAACTGGACACCGCCCACGTCCAGCAGCTGCACCAACACGAGGTGGTCGAAGGCTCGATGATCGCGCTGCCGCCGAAATACGAGATCAAGGACACCGGCTTTGGCATGTTGATGATCGCCAAGCGCGAGGGCGGCGAGGGCACCCCGCACGCCGGCAAGATCAACTGGCGCATGACCCCCTATATCATGCCCGCCGGCACCTTGATCCCGCAGACCCCGGAGCGCCCGCAGCACCTGACCTTTGCGGTGCCGGTCGATGACACCACGATGATGGGCTATACCGTCTCGTGGCGGGCGAACGAGCCGATGACCGAGGCCGATATGAAGCGGTTCGAGGAAGACGACATCCTGCACCTGCGCGTCGATCCGAAAACCTTCCTGCCGCTGGCCAACATCCACAACGACTATCTGATCGACCGCGCCTCGCAGGCGACCGAGACGATGACCGGCATCGCCGGGCTCAGGATGCAGGACGTCGCCGTGCAGGAAGACATGGGTGGCCCGATCGCCCAGCGCCACAAGGAAAAGCTGGGCTCGACCGACCTGGCCATCGTGATGATGCGGCGCAAGCTGCTGACCACGGTCAAGGGCATGCTGCAGGGCACCGAACCGCCGCAGCCGGGCAACGCGCCGGCGTTCAACGTGCGCTCGGTCTTTGCCGAGGAAAGCGCCACCAAGTCCTGGCAGGACGTCTTTGCCAAGGCCCAGCCTGATGGCAGTGCCGGCGCTCTTGATGCCTGAGGCTGATAGCAGCTAGGAAACAGGGGCCGGGTGCAGCGATGCGCCCGGCCCGATCCATCCGCGAAAGGTCCGCATGGAATCCGTCAGCCGCAAAAGCGGCCAGAGCAGCGCCGAAGCCGTCGAAGCGATCCGTCAGGCGATCCGCTCGGGCGAACTGCTGCCCGGGATGCACCTGAAACAGGCCGAATGGGCGCTGCGGCTGGGTATCAGCCGCGTCCCCGTGCGCGAGGCGCTGGGGATTCTGGAAGCCGAGGGCATTCTGGTGCACGAACCGCATCAGGGTTTCGCCGTCGCTGTTCTGTCCGAAAGCGAAATCCGGCAGCTTTACCTTCTGCGCCGCCTGATCGACCGTGAAATCGCCGCCGCGCTGGTCTGGCCCGATGCCCCCGCGCTGGCCGCTCTGCGCCGGCTGGAACAGGCGGCCGAGGACGCAATCGCCCAGAACGACGCCGCGCGCTGGCTGTCGTGCAACGACCGCTTCGTGCTGGGGGTCTATGCGCTTTGCCCGCAGGAGATCCTGGTGGGCGAGGCCGTCAAGCTGTGGCGGCGCACCGAGACCGTGCGTTCGGGCCGCGTGCGCTATGAATGGACCGCCCTGAACCCCGAAGCGATCCGCCAGACCGTCAGCCGCATCCTGACCATGCTGGAGTCGCGCGACCGGGCGGGGCTGAAGGCCGCTTTTGCGCGGCTGACCCGTCTGCCGGGACGCGGCGCGCGTTAGACGGTGGGCAGGCTGCCCGGCAGCGCGCCCAGCCGCACTGACAGCGCAAGCGCCTCGCGCAGGACGGTGCGGGCATAGGCCTTGCGCTCTTTCGCGCCAAACCGGTTCTTTGGCCCGCTGATCGTCAGCGATCCGACCAGCCGCCCGCCCATGCCGAACACCGGCGAGGCGACGGCGGCCATGTCGGGGTGACGTTCGCCAACCGAGCTGAAGGTCAGGTCATCGGCCTGAACCCCCGCGGGCAACCCGTCCAGAAACGCGGTGATCGCCTTGCCGCTGGCGCCCTGATTGGCGTCCAGCGCATCGCCCACACGGATGTGGTCGCGGATCATCTGCATTGCCTCGCTGCGGAACAGGCAGATGCGCTTGTCGCGCTCGGGCACATAGAACGAGGCGTTCTCGTTGGTTTCCGCGACGATGCGGTCCAGCACCGGCTGCACATGCGCCTCGAGGTTGAACGACCCGCGATAGACCGCGCCGAGTTCGGCCAGCGTCGGCCCAAGGGTATAGCTGCCGTTGTCCAGCCGCCGGACATAGCCGAAGGTTTCCAGCGAACCCAGCAGCCGCAGGATGGTGCTCTTGTAAAGCCCGGTGCGCTCGGACATCTCCTTGAGCGACAGCGGCCCCGAGGTGCCGCGGAAGGCGTCGAGGATGGTCAGCGCCCGGTCGACCGCCAGAACACCCATCGCCGATTTCGGTTTCTCACTCATCGTCACGCGGCCCGTTTTCCAAGGATCGGGCTGGGTTATACCGACATTCCGCCCGCCGGTCCATCAGCCTGCAACGACCCCTTCGCGGGTCAGCGCCTCGATGGTCGCCGGTGCCATGCCCAGCGATTCCAGGATCTCGGCGGTGTGTTCGCCCAACACGGGTGGCGGGGTGCGCGCTGCCGGCTCGCTGCCCTCCAGCCGATAGCCGGCGCGGGCGACGCGGGTGCGTTTGCCCTCGGCGTCGGGCTCGCCCACTTCCTGCACCAGCCGCCGGCCGGTGACCTGCGGATGCGCCAGCACCTGCGGCACGCTCAGCACCGGGCCGGCGGGCACGCCCAGCCGGGTCAGCGCGGCGACCCAATGATCCACGGTATTCGCGCCCAGCGCCGCGTTAATCTCGGCGTTCAGGGCGGCGCGGTTGCGCTTGCGGGCCTCGCGCTCGCTGAACCGCGCGTCCTGCGGCAGGTCAGGGCGGCCCAGAAGATCACACAGTTTCAGGAACTGGTCATCCTTGTTCGCGGCGATGTTCAGCGGCCCGTCGGCGGCATGGAACGTGCCCGAGGGCGCGGCGGTCATGTTGTCATTGCCGATCGGTGCCGGGTGCACCCCAGCGGCGAGGAAGTTCGACACTGCCCAGCCCATCGACACGATCGACGAATCCAGCATCGACACGTCGATGAATTGCCCCTTGCCGGTTTGCGAGCGCGCGAACAGCGCGGCCAGTGTGGCGAAGGCCCCGGTCAACCCGCCGATGGTATCCGCCACTGGATAGCCCACGCGCAAAGGCGCGACCTCGGGCGTGCCGGTGACCGACATGATCCCCGACATACCCTGGATGATCTGGTCATAGGCGGGGTTGTTCTTCAGCGGGCCGTCCTGGCCGAAGCCGGAAATCGCGCAATAGATCAGACGCGGGTTGATCTCGGCCAGCGCGGCATAGCCCAGCCCCAGCCGGTCCATCACCCCAGGGCGGAAGTTCTCCACCACCACATCCGCCGTGCGCACCAGATCGCGGAACACCTGCCGCCCGGCATCACTTTTCAGATCCAGCGCCAGCGAGCGTTTGCCCGCGTTCTGCGCCTGGAACGAGGCGCCCATCAGCTGCCCGTTCAGCGCGGCCGAGGCGCCGAGCCGCCGCGCCAGATCGCCGCCGTCGGGGTTTTCCACCTTGATCACATCGGCGCCGAGCAGTGCCATCTGATAGGTGCAGAACGGCCCGGACAGGACATTGGTCAGGTCGAGCACCCGGACGCCCTGCAGCAGGGTGGCGGGCGGAAGGGTTGGGGTGTCGGTCATTGCAGGGTCCATTGTTCTGTCTAATAGAACTATGTTCTATATATTGAAGTGGCTGGTCGCCTGTCAACCCGCCGCGCCGATCCGGCCCCGCGCCAGGGCGAAAACGCCGCCAGCGCGAATCCAGTCCAGCTCGGTTGGGGTGTCGATGCGGCAGATGCCTTCGGCGACGACCGGGGCGGTGCCGGGCGTGGTCAGGGTGATCCGCACCGGGGCGCGCAGCCGGTCCATCCCGGCCAGCCCCTCGACCGCGATCATCGTGCCGGCGGTCACGGGGGCCTTGGCCAGCGCCTCGGGCACGGCGATGGGCACGACGCCGGCGCCGATCAGGTTGGCGCGGTGGATACGCTCGAACCCTTCCGCCAGAACCGCGCGCACGCCCAGCATCCGCGTGCCCTTGGCCGCCCAGTCGCGGGCCGAGCCCATGCCATAGCGCCCGCCGGCCAGAACCACCGTCGGCACGCCCCGCGCGCGATAGTGCATTGCGGCGTCGAAGACATCGAGCGTGCCGATTCCCTGGACCTCGGTGCGCGGGCCTTGCCCGGGGGCCAGCCGGTTCTCCAGCATCGGATGGGCGAAGGTGCCGCGCATCATCACCGCGTGGTTCGCACGATACGCGCCGTAAGAGCCCAGCGCGCCGCCCTTTGCCGCGCGGATCATTCGCCCGGCGGGCGAGTCCCCCTCGACCCGGCCCACGGGCGAGATGTGATCGGTCGTCACCCCGTCGCCCAGCGCCAGCAACACGCGGGCCCCCGTCAGGTCGGCCAGGGGCTGCGGGGCCTCGTCGAAGAACGGCGGCGGTTGCAGGAAGAGGCTGTCCTCATGCCACGGGAACAGCGGCCCCGAGGGCGCGGCGAGGGCCTGCCAGCCGGGGTCGATACTGTCGGATTGCGCCCCTTGCGCAACACTGCGCAGAGCCTCGGCGATCTGCACGTCATCGGGCCAGAGGTCGGCCAGTGTCACCGCACCGCCATCGGGCGTGCGCGCCACCGCGCCCTGCACCCAGTCGCCGCCCAGTTCCCCGGCCAGCGCGGCAATGACCACCAGCGCAGGCGAGGCCAGCCAGGTGTTCGAAATCCGCGGGTGAATGCGCCCCTCGAAATTGCGATTGCCCGAAAGCACCGCGCAGAGGTCCACCCCGTCGCCGCGCAGCCCCTCGGCCTCGGGCAGCAACTCGCCGGAATTGCCGACGCAGGTGGTGCAGCCGAACCCCACCACCTGAAAGCCCAGCGCGTCCAGATCCTGCTGCAAGCCGCTGTCCGCCAGCAAGGCCGCGATCCGCCGCGACCCGGGCGCAAGTGAGGTTTTCACATGCGCAGGCACGGTCAGCCCCCGCGCCCGTGCGGCGCGAGCGACCAGCCCGGCAGCGATCATCGATTCGGGGTTGGCGGTGTTGGTGCAGCTGGTGATCGCGGCGATGGCGATGGGAAATTGCCGTGCCCCGCTCTGCGCCAGAACCGCCGGCACGCAGGCCAGCGGGTGGCGGTCATGCGGGCGGTTGGGGCCGGCCATCGACAGGCCGACCCCCGACAGGTCGATGGTGATCTGCCGGTGCCAGAGGCGCTGCTCGTCATCCTGCCGCCACAGACCGGTTTCGCGGGCATAGCCTTCGAACAGCGCGAGGTCGGCGGGGCTGCGCCCCATCTGCGCCAGATAGGCCAGCGTTGCAGCATCGACCGGGAACAGCCCGCAGAAGGCCCCGTATTCCGGCGCCATGTTCGCAATCGCCGCACGGTCGGGCAGCGACAGCGCCGACAGAGCCGGGCCGCCGAACTCGACGAATTCCGACACCACCCCCTCGGCCCGCAGCGCCTGCGTCACCGCCAGCGCAAGGTCCGCCGCCGCGACGCCCGGCTGGCGCTGCCCGGTCAGCACCACCCGCGTCATCGGCTGCGCGGCCAAGGCCAGCGGTTGGCCCAGCGCCGCGACCTCGGCCTCCATCCCGCCGACGCCCCAACCCAGAATGCCCAGCGCGTTGATCATCGTCGTGTGGCTGTCGGTGCCGATGACCGAGCCGTTGACGGCCAGTCCCTCGGGGCCGGGCACCGCGATCCGCGCCAGTTGTTCCAGGTTGATCTGATGGCAGATCCCCTGACCCGGGGGCACCACGCGCAGATTGGCAAACGCCCCCTCGGCCCATTTGAAGAACCCGTAGCGTTCGCCGTTGCGCGCCATCTCGGCGGCCATGTTCTGCGCCAGCGCCCCGGCGTGGCCGGCCTGTTCGACATGCACGGAATGGTCGATCACCAGGTCGATGGGCAGCGCCGAATCGACCCGCAGCGGGTCGATCCCGTCGCGCGCCGCAGTGTCGCGCAGGGCGGCCAGATCGGCCAGTGCAGCGACGCCGGCGGTGTCCTGCATCAGGATTCGCGTCGGGTGAAACGGCAGTTCCCCGGGATCGGTGCCGGTCCGCAGCCAGGCGCCCAGCGCCGCCAGAACCGGCCCCGGCCGATCCGCAAAGGCCGCGATGTTTTCCGCCAAAAGATAAGCGGCCCGAGGCATTTGCCGGGGATCGAGGCCAGTCAGGCGGGCGACCTTTGCGGCGGGACTGACGGGGGTTTGCGGGCGGTCGGAAGGGGTCGGCATGGGCGCTCCTGTCGGCGGGGCCGGGCGCCTGGCGGCGCTGAGGCGTTGACAACAGGGTCTTTCCTGCCATATTCCATTTAAAAGAACAATGTTCTATCTAGCAGAATATGGACCGCGCATGAAACTTGCCCGCTTTGACCGAGGAACCGACAAGGGCCGCATCGGCATTGTCACCGGCTCGCAGATCGTCGACGTGACCGAGGCCGCCGGGGTCGATCCCGCCGAATGGCCGCCGGTCGGCCCGGTGCGCCTGCTGGCCGAGTTCGACCGCCTGCGCCCGGCACTGGAACGCGCCGCCGCCGCCGGCACGCCGATCGACCTGGCCGAGGTGACGCTGCTGACCCCGGTGCCCTGGCCGAACAAGGTCATCGCCTATCCGGTGAACTATCACGCGCACGGCGCCGAGATGGGCGCGGGCTATCGCGCGACGAATCAGGGGTTCTTCCTGAAGCCGAACTCGTCGCTGTCGGGCGCGGGCGAACCGGTGATCCTGCCGGAAACCCCTGGCCGCGAGGTGCATCACGAAAGCGAACTGGCGATCATCATCGGCAAGGGCGGGCGCAACATCGCCCGCGAGGACTGGCGCGACCATGTCTTTGGCTATGCCTGCCTCTTGGACATGGTGGTGCGCGGCCGCGAAGAGCGCGTGGCGCGCAAGGCCTATGACACCTTCTGCCCGGTCGGCCCCTGGATCACCACCGCCGACGAGGTGCCGGACCCGGCGAACCTGCAGATGAAGCTGTGGGTCGACGGCGAGCTGCGCCAGGACGCCAACACCCGCGATCTGGTGCTGGATATCCCCGGCATGATCGCGATGGCCTCGGCGGTGATGACCCTCTACCCGGGCGACATCATCGCCACCGGCACGCCCGAAGGCGTCGGCCCGGTGCAGGGCGGCCAGACCATCCGCATCACCATCGACCAGTGCGGCGAGATGAACGTCCCCGTGGTGCAAGGCACCGGCGGCTCGACCGAGATCTTCGCCGATCCCTATCAACTCGTGAAAAAATCCTGAGGGCCCAGCCATGACCAAACCGCAGACCCTGGACGAGCTGTATTCGCGCTTTGACGGCATGCATGTCGAAGGCGGCTGGCATCGCCGCTTTCCCGCGCTCTGGCCCGAGCCCGAGAAGAATTTCGTGCCCTATGTCTGGCACTATGCCGATGTGCACCCCGTGCTGGACGCTGCCGGCGACCTGATCAGCACCGAATTCGCCGAGCGCCGCAACCTGACCATGCGCAACCCTATCGAGGGCAACAAATACGCCACCGTGCGCACGATGGTCGCGGCGTATCAGATGGTGAAACCCGGCGAGATCGCCAAGGCCCATCGCCATACGCCGAATGCGCTGCGGCTGATCCTGGACGGGCGTGGCGCCAATACCACGGTGAACGGCAAGCGGGTCGACATGAACCCGGGCGACGTGATGCTGACGCCCAACTGGGCCTGGCACGCGCATGAGAACGCCGGCACCGAGGATTGCTACTGGCTCGATTTCCTCGATGTGCCGACCGTGCATCTGACCGAGTCGATGTTCTATGAGCGTCACCCCGACGGGCTGGAACGCGATGTCGAGGATCTGGAAACCGCGCCGATTGCCTTCCGCTGGGCAGACAGCGTTGCCGGGCTCGATGCCAGCACCGACACCGCCAACGGCATGTGCGCGGCGCAGTTCGAACTGGGCGACCCGGCGCTGGAGACCATGCGCCTTTACATGCAGCGACTGAACCCCGGTCCGACGCCGACCATGCAGACCACCGCGAACAGCCTGTACGCGGTGATCGAAGGCGAGGGCCAGTCGGTGATCGACGGCGAGGTTTACCCCTGGGCGCGCGGCGACGTGATCGCCGTGCCGTCCTGGCGCGCCTTCCGGCACGAGCCCAAGGGCAGCGCGGTGATGCTGCGTGTCACCGACAAGCCCATCTTCGAGAAATTCGGCTGGCTGCGCGAAACCTTCGCCTGAACCCGGCCCGGACAGAGAGATATCCGATGACCCAATCCCGCCCCATCCTGATCGCCGGTTGCGGTATCGGCGGTTCCGCCGCCGCGCTGGCGCTGCTGAAGAAAGGCTTCGACGTCGAGGTCTATGAACAGGCCCCCGCGCTGACCGAGGTCGGCGCCGGCGTGCAGATCAGCCCCAACGGCGCGCGCGCGCTTGATGCGCTGGGCGTGTTCCAGCGCCTCAACGAGCTGTCGTGCAAGCCCGAGAAGAAGCAGTTCCGCCTGTGGAACACCGGCCGCGCCTGGCCGATGTTCGACCTGGGCGATGCCGCGCTGGCCAGTTACGGCTATCCCTATCTGACCGTCTATCGCCCCGACCTGCTGGACGTGCTGGTCCAGGGCGTGCGCGCGATCAAACCGGGTGCCGTGCATCTGGGCAAGCGCGCGACCGGATTCACCCAGGACGCCGACGGCGTGACGCTGATGCTCGACGATGGCACCAGCGTGCAGGGCTCGGTGCTGATCGGCGCCGATGGTGTGCGCTCGGCGATCCGCGAGCAGATGTGGGGCGGGGCCAAGCCCGCGTTCTCGGGCATGGTGACCTGGCGCGCGGTGATCCCGATGGAGACCCTGCCCGAGCATCTGCAGGCGATGGTCGGCAACACCTGGATCGGGCCGGGCGGCCATGTCGTCACCTATCCGCTGCGCGGCGCGAAACTGCTCAACTTCGTTGCCACGATCGAGCGGCAAGACTGGCGGGAAGAAGGCTGGAACATCCCCGGCACGCCCGAGGAATGCGCCAACGACTTCAAGGGCTGGCACCCGGATGTCCATGCCATCATCCAGCGCGCGCAGACTCTGCTGAAATGGGCGCTGATGGTGCGCGATCCGATGCCCGCCTGGACCCAGGACCGGGTGACCCTGCTGGGCGACGCCTGCCACCCGACGCTGCCGTTCCTGGCGCAGGGTGCGGTGATGTCGATCGAGGATGGCGTGGTCCTGGCCCGTTGTCTGGAAGCGGCGAATGGCGACCTGCCCGCGGGGTTCGCCCGCTATGAGGCCGCGCGGATCGCACGCACCAGCAAGATGGTGCTGGGTGCGCGCGACAACACCGACCGTTTCCACTCCAGCGAGTTGGGCACCGAAGAGGGCGCGCAGACCTATCTGGAGCGCGAATGGGGCCGCGCGCCGATCCATGATCGGTATCACTGGCTTTACCAGTATCAGGCCGACACGGTCGCCATCTGAGGAGACGGGCCGCATGTCCGACTTGCCGACATCCGTTTACCTGAACGAGGAAGGCCCGCGCGAGGGGTTCCAGATCGAGGCGGCGACGATCCCGACCGCCCGCAAGATCGAACTGGTCGACCGCCTCGCGCAGACCGGGCTGCGCCATATCCAGGTGGCGTCCTTCGTGAACCCCCGGGCGGTGCCGGGCATGGCCGATGCCGACGCGGTCGTGCAGGGATTCCGGCCTGTCCCGGGGGTCGAATTCACAGCACTCTGGTTGAACCAGAAGGGGTTCCAGCGCGCGTTGGGGTATCGCGACCGGCTGGCGATCAACGGGTCGCTGAATCTCTATGCCTCGGATGCGTTCCTGATGCGCAACCAGAACCGCGTGCCGGGCCAACAGCGTGCCGCCCAGCACGAGCTGATCGCGATGTATCAGGCGGCGGGCGTGCGGGTGAAGCGCGGCTTCATCTCGGCCGCGTTCGGCTGCAACTACGAGGGCGACATCCCCGTCGCCCGTGTCGTCCGTCAGGTCGGCGAGTTGCTGGAAATCGCCGCCGAGCATGGCGAGAGCATCGACCACATGGGGCTGGGCGACACGATGGCCTGGGCCACCCCCGAAAGCATCCGCCGCGTGGTCGGCGCGGTGCGCGAGGCCCACCCGGATCTGACGATCCTCCTGCATCTGCACGACACGCGGGGCCTCGGCATCGCCAATGCCTATGCCGGGCTGCAAATGGGCGTGCGGATGTTTGACAGCGCCGTTGCCGGGCTGGGCGGCTGCCCCTTTGCCGGGCACAAGGGCGCGGCTGGCAATGTCTGCACCGAGGATCTGGTCTTCATGTGCGAGGAAATGGGCATCGCCACCGGAGTCGATCTGGATGCGCTGATCGACTGCGCGCGGCTGGCCGAAGATGTCGTCGGCCACCCGCTGCCGGGGGCGGTGATGCGGGGCGGCGGTCTGGCGCGGTTTCGCACAGCCAGCCGTGCCGCCGGCGGGGGCCGCTGACCGCCACGATCCCCGGCGCTGGTCTCAGCGCCGGGTGATGACCTTGAACGTGCCGGTGGCGCGGGCCAGGACGGTTCCGGTCTCGTCGCGAACCTCGCCTTCCGAGAAATAGACCGACTTGCCCCCGCCCACGCAGCGCGCCTCGCAGATCAGATGCATGCCGCGGGATCGGGCCAGATAGCTCACGTTCAGGTTCAGCGTGACCGAGGGGCGATAGGTGTCGGGATTGCCCTCATAGCACCCGCTGCTTCCCAGCGCGGTGTCCAGCAACGTCGCATAGACCCCGCCGTGCGGAATGCCCATCGGGTTGAGGTGATCGGGCGTGATGTCCAGCTCGAACCGGGCGTAATCCTGGGCAAAGCCGGTCCGGCGCATTCCGATCAGTTGGGTAAAGCCGATGTTGAGGTGACTGTCTTCGGGCATTGTCTCGGGGTCTCTTGATGGGGGGTGGCGGGCGGTGCCATCGTCGATGGGGAACCAGCGGTCAAGGGGATGGTGCCAGATTCCCCCTCAACCGGCGCGTGGCCGAATGCGCAGTGTGTCGCGGCTCAGCCAGTCGCCGCAGTGATCGCAGCGATACCGACCGCGCAAGGGCGCGCCGCAGGCATGCAGGCGCAGTTCCGGCGGTGGGGCGCCGGCGTTGCACCAGCGGTCGCCCCAGTCGGCGATGGCCAGCAACAGCGGATAGAACCCTTCGGCGCGCGGCTCGACCGAGTAGATCAGCCGCCGGCCCTGCGCGTCCTCGCGGATCAGGCCCAGGGTCATCAGCTTGTCCAGCCGGTCGCGGACGATGCCCGGGCCCAGCGCCAGATCCTGCGCGATGGCCAGCATATGGCGCGGCCCCTGGAACAGCAGATAGAGGATCTCGTTGCACGGCAGGTCACCCACCACCGAGGCCGCGACCAGCCCGTCCTTGTCGGACCCGGCGGTGACGCTGCCATCGTTGCGCCGGGCCAGCCGCGGGCGCGGTTCGGACTCGGTCTGTTCGGGCTGGGTGCGCTGGATCTCGACCGTGGCGCTGGTGACCGGCTGCGCGCAGGCGGTGCAGCACCATTGCGCGCCCAGCACATGGCCGCAACCCGCATGCACGATGTCAAAGGGCAGGATGTCGGCGCTGCCGGGGTTCGCCTGATGCCAGAGCCAGACGGCATACATCGCATCCTGCAGGTCCAGCGCCTTGGCGGTGGGCGCATAGTCCAGCGAGCCAGGCCCGGGGCCCGAGAACCGGCGATACATCACCTGTTCACGGCACAGATGGGTCAGGCGCAGCGACAGCGTCTGCTTGGGGATGTTCAGCGCCCGCTGAAAGGCGCTGAACCGGCGGGTGCCGTTGAACGCCTCCTTGAGGATCAGCATCGTCCAGGGGTCGGCCAACACCCTGAGCGCCCGCCGGAGCGAGGTTGCGGGTGGTCCCGCGTTCTGGAGGCTGTCGCCGTCAGTCATGCGGCGCACCCAAGCACGGGGGCGCCGCCTTGGCAATGCATCGGCCGGGAGACCCCCGGGGTCAGGCGCCGGGCCAGATCTGCGCCCCGTCCACCCAGGTGGTGTGAAAGCCGATGCTGATGCGGCGCGGGATCTTCACCTTGGCGATCGGGCGGGTGATGTCTTCGGCGTCGAAGATCAGGCAGGCCGAGGTCCAGTCGTTCGCATCCGTGGTAAAGGTCACGGCATAGGCCTTGCCCTCGGTGGTGTCCCGGGTCGCGCCATGCGCGGGGGCGATCGGCGCCTCGGACCCATAGACCCCCTCGCCATAGTCGTAACGCTGCGTGGCCCCGCCTTCGAGGTCATAGCGCACGAACCCGCTGAAGGTCTGAACGCGGCCTTCCAGCGAGCCGTCCTTGGGCAAGGGCAGGATCTGGTTATAGGCATAGCGCGCCTTGCGGCCGACGAAATTGGCGTTGATGGTGGGGAACTCGGTGTTGAGATCGTCCATCATCCCTTCGCGGGTTTCGCCGGTCCGGGTGTTGAAGCTCCATTTATACATCACATGGGTGCGCCGCCGGTAGGCCATCATCGAGGCCAGGTGCCGGTCCGCCGGGTCTTTCAGCGGCATCGGGTCGTCCTGACGGCAGCCGGTCATGTGGACCCACTCGCCCTCCTCCCAACTGTTCGAGATGTGGAGGATGTAGCAGGGCTCGGCCTCGAACCACTGGACCTTTTGCGAGCGGCCAAAGCGGTCGATCAGACCGAACCGCGCGGGCACGTCGCGGTGGAAATCCATCACCCGCCGCCCGTGTTTCTGCAACAGATCCACATCGTGGTAGAACGGCAGATCGTGCAGGATCGCGTAATTCTCGGTCAGGCCCATGTCATGGGGCGAGCGCGGTCCGGCCAGGTCGATGTCGATATCGAACTTCAGGTTCCCGTGCGCGTCGGCCATGCCATAGGACATGTAGGGCGGCTTGTCCTGGTAGTTGAAAAAGAACAGCTCTCCGGTGAACGGATCGCTCTTGGTATGGGCCGAGACGTGGTGCTTCAGCTTGCCGCCCAGCCGTTCGCGGCCCACGGTTTCCAGCGTGGCCGGGTCGATCTGATAGGGGTCGCCGGCCATATACCACAGCGACAGGATCTTGCCGTTGTAGAAGATGACATCGGTGTTCGAGGTGTCCTTGATCGGCGTGCCGGGCAGGCGGAAGTCATAGGGCCCGGCCAGACCCGGCCAGATCGCTTTGCCGGCCTTGTCCTCGACGATAAAGGCGCCGTTGTGCAGGTATTTCTGCCGAAAGCTGGCCTTGCCATCGCGGAAATAGATCGCCCTGAGCAGCGCGTCGCCGTCGTAGTAGTGATACTTTTCGTTCACCGGCTCGAACCGCTGCGAGGGGCCGTTCATCACATAGGCGCCGCACAGATCGGCCGGGATCTCGCCCTCCACCTCCAGATCGTCGGCGTCATATTCGATGTCGGTGGGGGCGAAGGGGCCATGCAGATAGGGATGGTCATAGCGCCAGATCCAGTCGGGCGCATCCGGCGGCGGGGTGCCATCGGGCGCGAACATCCGCACATTGGCGGCGGTCACGGCGAGGTCGGGTTCGTGGGACATGGCGCGCTCCGAATATTTGTTTATCTAGACTGTTGATGTCGGATGTCTGGCGATGCGTCAAGCAAATCTCTGACGTGTCCGTTGAGATTCTGGCGGGAGACTCGAGGATCGTCTGACGAAACCCCGGAATTTAAAGCGAATTTGCCGGAACTAGTTCCGAGTAACAAAACATAGTTTTAAGAATTAGAGTTTCAGCTTGACCAATCCGAGGGAGAAGGTCTAGCAATGTTCATATAAAGGGAGGGCGCGAATGCCGCAACTGGTCTGCCTGCCCGGGCTGCTGTGCACGCCCGGCATCTTCGACCCGGTTCTTGCCGCTTTGGGGCGGGGTCGCGCGGTCGAGGTGCCGCCACTCGATTCGTTCGAGGCGATGGTGGATCATCTGGCCGCCGGGCTGACGGAACCCGCCGTTCTCATGGGCATGTCGATGGGCAGCTATCTGGCGCTGGCGCTGGCGCAGCGCGTGCCCGAACAGGTCGCGGGCTTGATCCTGATCGGCACCAATGCTGCAGCCGACACCCCCAAAGGCGCCGCGCTGCGGGGCAAGGTCGCCGCCTGGGCCGCGCGCGAAGGGATGGCGGCGCTGGCCGAAACCATCGCCGACACGATGCTGGCGCAGGCCCGCCGTGACGATCCTGCCTTGCGCGGGGCCATCCGCGACATGGCCGAAACGACGGGCCTTGCGACCTTTGCCGCCCATCAGGGCGCGCTGGCCGGGCGCCCGGATCAGACCGCTGGTCTGGCGGGAATCGGCTGCCCTGTGCTGGTTCTGACCGGCGCCGAGGACAGCGTGACACCGCCCGACGCCGGCCGCGCGGTGGCCGAAGGGGTGGCGGACGGGCGCCTCGTGCTGCTCGACGGTGTCGGCCACATGCCGGTGCTGGAATGCCCGGATCTGGTGGCGGGGCACATCCGCGATTTTCTCGATATGCGCGTGGAGGCGGCATGACGGATCTCACCTCGCTGCGGCTGCCGGCCTTGGCCGCGCCGATGTTTCTGGTTTCGAACCCCGATCTGGTGGTCGCCTGCTGCAAGGCCGGGATCGTCGGCAGCTTCCCGGCCCCCAATCTGCGGACGAGCGAAGAGCTGGGCGCCTGGATGGCCGAAATCCGCGTGCGGCTGGCCCCGGGCGATGCGCCTTGGGCCGTGAACCTGGTGACGCATTCCACAAATCCGCGGCTAGCCGGCGATCTTGCACAGGTGGCGCACCACCGTCCGCCCGTGGTGATCACCGCGCTGGGCAGCCCGAAACCGGTGCTGGCCACGGTGCACGGTTACGGTGGCCTGGTGTTTGCCGATGTCACCTCGGTTGCGCTGGCGAAAAAGGCGGCGGATGCCGGGGCGGACGGGCTGATTCTGGTGTGCTCGGGTGCCGGCGGGCATACCGGCGACCTTAGCCCGATGGTCTTTGTCGAGCGTGTGCGGCGCTTTTTCGGCGGGCATATCGTGCTGGCGGGCGCGATCAATTCCGGCGAGGCGATCCTGGCCGCGCAGGCGCTGGGCGCGGATTTCGCCTATCTCGGAACGGCCTTTCTGGCGGCCGAGGAAAACATGGCTGCGCCCGAATACCGGCAGATGTGCGTCGCGTCGGAGGCGGGCGATCTGATGGTGACGCGGGCCTTCACCGGGGCACGGGCCTCGATGCTGAAACCCTCGATCCTGGCCAAGGGGCTGGATCCGGCGGATCTGGAGTTCAAGGTGGCAAAGATGAACTTTACCGGGCGCAAGGACGAGGCGGTGAAACCCTGGTCCGGGATCTGGGCCGCGGGGCAGGGGGTGGGCCGGATCGAGCAGGTCGAACCCGCGGCGGCGATCATTGAGCGTCTCGTGCAGGAATACGGCGCTGCGCGGGCGCGCATGCGGGAGCTGTGCGCATGAGCCCCTTTTCCGCCGCCGATCGGGCGTTCTATCGGGCGCAGGGCCTGTGGGGCGAGGAAACGGTGCCTGGGATGTTCGCGGCGACCTGCGCGCGGGTGCCCGACCGTCTGGCGCTGGTCGATGCGCCGAATCGGGCCGAAGTGTTCGAGGGCGCGCCGCGTCGCCTCACCTATGCGCAGATGCGCGCCGAGGTCGACCGGCTGGCCGGAGTCTTGCAGGCGCAGGGCATTCGCCCGGGGTCGCTGGTGGCGACGCAACTGCCGAATATCGTGGAAACCGTGCTGCTGTATCTGGCGCTCATGCAGATCGGCGCGGTGCTCAGCCCGATCTCTATCGCCTACCGCTCGGCCGAGCTGCGTGACCTGGCCGGGGTGGCCGAATTCGACGCCTATATCTCGATCGCCCGGCTCAAGGGGCAGCCCTTTTATGCCGAGCGACTGGCCGCATTGCCACCCGCGGCGCGCCGCTTCGGGCTGGGCGAGGGGTTGCCCGATGGGGTCGTGCGACTCGACACCGCCGAGGCGGGCGCGCCGCGGCCGGTCCCCCTCGACGCCGACGATCTGGTTGCCGTGTTCTGGACCTCGGGCACCGAGGGCGTGCCCAAGGCGGTGCCCAAGACGCACAACAATATGGTCTCCAGTTCGCTCGGTGCCTGGCGGCATCTGGACCTGCCTGATGGCACGAATGTGCTGGCGCCTTTTCCCTTTGTGAACGCGGCCGCGGTGGGCGGGCTGATGATGTGCTGGATGCGCACCGCCGGCGCGCTGATCCTGCACCATCCGTTCGATCTGGGCGTGTTCCTTGCGCAGCTCAAGTCCGAGGTGATCGGCTATACGATGGTGGCGCCGACGATCCTGACCTATCTGCGCGAACAGGCGCAGGATCCCGAATTGCGCCCGGCGCTGAAGCGATTGCTTGCCATCGGCACCGGCTCGGCCCCTGCCGACCCCGAGGTGCTGGCGGTGTTCCAACACGATCTGGATGTGCCGGTGGCGAATTTCTTTGGCTCGAACGAGGGTGCGCAGATGTGTTCGACGGTGGCGCGCGTGCCTGACCCGCGCCTGCGAGCGATCTCGTTTCCGCGTGACGGGGACGAGAACTGGGAACCGGGTCTGCGCACCGCGAACGGCGGCACCTACAAGCTGGTGGATCCGGCCAGCGGGCAGCCGGTGGTCGAACCCGGCGCGCTGGGCGAAATGTATCTGCGCGGGCCGACCCTGATGCCCGGCTATTTCTCGCGCGAGGGGATCGACCGTGGCAAGTTCACGGTCGACGGCTATTTCGCCTCGGGCGACCTGTTCCGCATTTCCGAGTGCGGCAGCCTGATCCAGTTCCATGCCCGGCTGCGCGAACTCATCGTGCGCGGCGGGATGAAGATCTCGCCGGTCGAGTTGGACAACGCGCTGTCCGCATTGCCGGGCGTGCGCGAGGTTGCCGTGGTGGCCTATGCCGATCCGCAGATGGGCGAAAAGGTCTGCCTGGTCGCCGTCATGCTGCCCGGGCAGGTGCTGGATCTGGCGGCGGTGACCGCGTTTTGCGACCGCGCCGGGCTTGCGCGGTTCAAATGGCCCGAGCGGCTGGAATTCCGCGACGCCCTGCCGCGCACCCCGCTGGCGAAACTGGACCGCAAGGCGCTGGCCCGTTGGCTGGCGGACAAGGAGGCGACATGAGCGACGCGATCACCTGGGTGATGGAGGCAACCCTGCCCGAGGGCAAGCGCCCCGAACTGGAAGCCCTGATGCGCGAGATGACCGAGGCGACGCGCGCGAATGAGCCGGGCTGTGGTCTCTATGACTGGTTCATCAGCGCCGACGGCACCGCCTGTCATATCCTGGAAAGCTATGCCGACGATGCGGCGCTGATGACGCATATCGGGAATTTCAATCGCCTCTATGCGCGTCGTTTGTTCAGCGTGATCAGGCCGAGCAAGCTGACGGTTTACGGATCGCCCTCGGAAGAGGGACGCGCGGCACTGGCGCCTCTGCGGCCGGTGTTCCTGGATCGGCTGTAATCCGCGCTGCCCGCAGGGGCGGCGGAACGATTAATTTTCGGGCGAAGTGAAAAGTTCATTGACAGATGTCCATTTCGCCGGAATCATGGGTTCAATAACGTTATCTATTGTGACCACCTCAGGGGGAGCGAGCCATGAGCGTTGAAGTCGTCAAGCGGTTCAAAGGGAACATCGAACCCGGGGATCACCCGTATCTGCAGGGCCCCTGGAGTCCGCAGCACGAGGAGGTCAACGCCGATGACCTCGTTGTTCTTGAGGGTGAGGTGCCCAAAGACATCGACGGGGTGTATCTGCGCAACACCCAGAACCCGCTGCATCAGGCGCTGAGTCGCTACCATCCGTTTGACGGCGACGGCATGATCCACATGGCCGCGTTTCGTGATGGAAAGGTGCAGTATCGCAACCGTTTTATCAAAACCAAAGGTCTGGCGGCCGAGATCGAAGCCGGTGAGCGCCTCTGGGCAGGGCTGATGGAAGATCCGGCGATGTCCAGGCGTCCTGGCTGGGGTGCGCATGGGGCGCTGAAGGATGCGAGTTCCACGGACGTCGTGGTGCATGCGGGCAAGGCCCTGACGACCTATTACCAGTGCGGCGAGGGGTATCGCATGGATCCGCTGACGCTGGCGGAAATCGACATCCCCGACTGGTCGCCCGAGGACGGCATCTCGGCCCATACCAAGGTCGATGAGCACACCGGCGAACTGCTGTTCTTCAACTACTCGAAGAAGCCGCCGTTCATGCATTACGGCGTCGTCGACAAGAACGACACGCTGGTGCACTACGTCCCGGTGCCGCTGCCCGGGCCGCGCCTGCCGCATGACATGGCCTTCACCAAGAACTACGCGATCCTCAACGATTTCCCGCTCTACTGGGATCCCGAGGCGCTGAAATCCGACAAGCATGTGGTGCGGTTCTACAAGGACCAGCCCTCGCGCTTTGCCATCATTCCGCGCCGTGGCCAGCCCGAGGACATCATGTGGTTCGAGGCTGCGCCGACCTTCGTGCTGCATTGGCTCAACGCCTATGAAGAGGGCGACGAGATCGTGCTCGACGGCTACTTCCAGGAAGAGCCGATGCCGACCAATTACGAGGGCGCGCTGCCGGGCTATGAGCGAATGATGTCCTATCTGGACCAGCACAAGATGGGCACCAAGCTGCATCGCTGGCGGTTCAACCTGAAGACCGGCAAGACGACCGAGCAGCGGCTGGACGACCGGATCATGGAATTCGGCATGTTCAACCAGAAATACGCCGGGCTGCCCTATCGCTATGCCTATTCCGCGCTTCAGGTGCCGGGCTGGTTCATCTTCAACGGCTACGTCAAGACCGACCTGCAAACCGGCGAGAGCTGGGAGATCAAGCTGCCTGAGGGGCAGTTCGCCTCGGAAGCGCCGTTTGCGCCCCGCGTGAATGCCAAGGATGAGGATGACGGCTATCTGGTCACCTTCATCATCAATGAAACGACCGGCAAATCCGAAGTCGCGCTGATCGACTGCAAGCGGTTCGCGGATGGTCCGGTCTGCCGGGTGCAACTGCCGCACCAGATGGCCTCGGGGACGCATTCGTGCTGGGCGAACGGCGTGGATTTCCGCGATGGCGGGATCCTGGCACGCGCGGCGATGGGCGGCTGAGGCGATGGGGCTGGATCATATCCCCGAGCCGCAGGACTGGTTCGTGCCGAACGCCAGCATGGCCGGGCCGTTCGCGCCCGTCCATGCCGAGGTGGTCGCGCAGGACCTTGAGGTCATCGGCGAACTGCCGGCCGACCTCAACGGGATGTATGTCCGCAACGGCCCCTCTCCGGCCCATGCGCCGCATGGCAAGTATCACTGGTTCGACGGCGACGGGATGCTGCATTCCGTCCGCTTTCAGGGCGGGCGGGCCACCTATCGCAACCGCTGGGTGGAAACCGACGGGCTCAAGGCCGAGACCGCGGCGGGTCAGTCGCTCTGGCCGGGCCTCAAGGAGCGGATGCCGGAAGGCGCGCTGCCTGACGATGCGATGAAGAACACCTCGAACACCGATGTGAAGTTTCACAACGGCAAGCTCTATTCGATGTGGTATCGCGGTGGCTCGGTCTATACCGTCGATCCCGGAAGCCTGACCACGCTGGGCAAGCTCGAGGCCGACCCGCGTCTGGTCGGTCTCCAGATCTCGGCGCACAGCCGGGTCGATGAGGCGACGGGCGAGTTCGTCTTTTTCGCCTATGGCAACCGTCATCCCTATATGCACCACGGTGTCATCGGCGCGGACGGGGCGCTGAAATCGCTGGTCCCGGTCGAATTGCCCGGCCCGCGGCTGCCGCATGACATGGCGATCACGCGCAATTATTCCGTGCTGCACGACTTCCCGCTGATCAACAATCCTGAGGCTCTGGCGCGGGGTCGCTACAGTCTGGAATTCCGTCAGGACTGGCCCACCCGCTTTGCGGTGATCCCGCGTCATGGCAGTGCCGATCAGATCCGCTGGTTCGAATTCCAGCCGCGCTACATGCTGCATGTGGCGAACGCCTGGGAGGAAGTGAACGCGGCCGGCGAGACCGAGGTGGTCATGCTGGGCACGCCCTATGCCAATCCGCGCGGCTATGACGGCGGGCTGGATGTGCAGCGCTTGCTGTTCACCATCGGCACGCAGGGCACCGATTATGAATTCTACCAGTGGCGCATGAACCTGACGACGGGAGCGACGAAAGAGGGGGTCGTGGACGACATCCTCAACACCGAATTCCCGATGATCAACAGCCGCTTCCAGGGGGTGAAGAACCGCTTCACCTATAACGTGCTGATGGGCCGCCCGCGCACGCTTGAGCAGCCGCATTTCGCCGGGCTGGTCAAGTATGACCTGCAAACCGGCGCCGCGCTGGCCTATCACCCGGGCGAGGGTTACTGGTTTTCGGAAGCGCCCTTTGCCCCCCGTGATGGCGCGGTGGACGAGGATGACGGCTATGTCGTCGGCTTCGTGTGGAACGGGCTGGCGAACCGCTCGGAAGTCTGGGTCACCGATGCGCGCGACATCGCCAAAGGGCCGGTCGCGCGGGTGATCCTGCCGCAGCGGGTGCCGCACGGGTTCCATTCCTGCTGGGTGCGCGAGGATCAGCTCAGCGCCGCGAAGGTCGCGTGATGCTGAACGGCACCTGGCATCTGGTGGGATGGGAGATCGAGGTCGAGGGCCGCGTGACGCAGCCCTTTGGCCCCAACCCCACCGGGTTGATCCACTACACCGAGGATGGCGGCATGTCCGCCTGCATCGCGCGGGCGGATCGGCCCCGCTGGTCCACTGGCAACCCGCGCAACGCGCCCGAGGGTGAGCGTCTGGCCGCGTTCGAAAGCTATTTCCATTACGCCGGCACCTGGCGGATCGAGGAGCGCGCGGGCCGCAGCGTGGTGGTGCATTCGGTGACGCACTCGTTGAACCCCGATTTCGTCGGCTCGCAGCAGGTGCGCAACGTGGATCTGGACGGCGACAACCTGACGCTTTCGGCGCAGGAAGGTCCCCGGTTCCATCGCCTCAGGTGGAGGCGCTGATGTTCGACCATCACGCCACTTTCCAGCGCGCGCAAGCGGCCTGCGCCAGCCGCGAGTGCTGGTCGCCTTATCCCGAGATGCCCAGGCTCTATCCCGATGCCGAGACTGCCGCGCCCCGGGGCGAGGCCGCGTTTCAGGCGATGCTGGGCAAACCCTTTGCGCTGGATCTGCCCGGCGTGACCGGATGGGTGGGCGAAGAGGTCTCGCCCTATAGGCAGGCGCCGTTGGGGATCACCTATCCGCAGGCCGATCCTCAGGCCCTGTTCGCCGCCGCCAAAGCCGCCCTCCCCGGCTGGGCGGCGGCAGACATCGACACGCGGCTGATGCTGCTGATGGAGGGGCTGGATCGTCTCTATGCCCGCCTGTTCACGCTGGTTCCGGCGGTCATGCACACCGCTGGACAAAGCTACAACATGGCCTATGCCGGGTCGGGCGTGAACGCGCTGGACCGCGGGATTGAGGCGCTGGTTCATGCCGAACAGGCGATGCGCAGCGTGACGCCCCGGGCCGAGTGGACGCGCAGGTTCGGCCGCGACGAGATCCGCCTGGACAAGACCTATCGCCTGATCCCGCGCGGGGTGGCGGTGTGTTTCACCTGCGCCAGCTTCGCCACCTGGAATGCCTGGCCGTCGATGCTGGCCAGCCTTGCCACGGGCAATGCGGTGATCGTGAAGCCGCACCCCGCCAGCGTGCTGCCGATGGCGATCACCGTGCAGGTGTTCCGCGATCTCCTGGCTGAACAGGGGTTCGACCCCAATCTGGTGACGCTGTGCATGGACACGGTGGCCGATCCGCTGGGCAAGGTGCTGATCAAGCACCCCGATTGCGCGATCGTGGATTTCACCGGGTCCGCGCGCTTTGGCCAATGGGTCGAGGCCAACGCCCATCCCGCCATCGCCTTTACTGAAACCTCGGGCTGCAACACCGTGGTGCTGGCCGGGGCCGAGGATCTGGATGCCGCCGTCCGCGCGCTGGCGACGACGATGAGCCTGTTCTCGGCGCAGATGTGCACGAGCCCGCAGAACGTCTATCTGCCGCCCAGTGTGGACACGCCCGATGGCCCCGTGCCGCGCGACGTGGTGGCCGCAAAGCTGGCCGATGCGATTGCCGCGCTTACGCAGGACCCGCGCAAGGCGGCGATGATCCTGGCCAGCGTGCAGGCGCCGCAGACGCTGGGGCTGATCCAGTGGGTGCGCGACCAGGCCAAGGGCCGTGTGCTGCTGGACAGCCGCGCCTATGACCACCCCGACTTCCCCAATGCCCGCACGGCAACGCCGCTGTTGGTGCAGGTCGGCAAGGAGGACCGCGACCTCTATGCCGAGGAACGCTTTGGCCCCATCGGTTTCGTCATCGACTGCGACAGCTCCGAGGATGCATTGCATCAGGCGACCGAGGATGCGCGCCTGAACGGGGGCATCACCGGCTTTCTCTATGCCCGGGACGAGGGGTTCATCACCCGCGCCGAGGCCGCCTATGCCCGCGCGGGTGCGCAACTGACGATCAACCTGACAGGCGCGATGCCGCTCAATTTCGCCGCTGCCTATTCCGATTACCACGTCACCGGCCTCAATGGCGCGGGCAATGCCACGCTGACCAGCCTGGCCTTTGTCGCATCGCGTTTCGCCGTGACCCAATCCCGTCGACCTACGAGGACCCATGACTGACGCCCTCCGCCTGCCGGTCTTTGCCGCGCCCATGTTTCTGGTTTCCGGCCCCGATCTGGTGATCGCCGCCTGCAAGGCCGGGATCGTCGGCTCTTTCCCCACGCCCAACTGCCGCACGGTCGAGCAGCTGGACGAGTGGATGACCCGCATCGTGGCCGAGGTGGGCGATGCGCCCTGGTGCGCCAATCTGGTCACGCATTCCACCAACGCCCGCCTGCCGCAGGACTTGGCGCTGATCGCCAAGCACAAGCCGCCCTTCGTGGTGACGGCGCTGGGCTCGCCCAAGCCGGCCATCGAGACGGTGCACGCCTATGGCGGCATGGTGATCGCCGATGTGACCTCGCCCAAACTGGCGCGCAAGGCGATCGAAGCCGGGGCTGACGGGCTGGCCTGCATCTGCACCGGCGCGGGCGGGCACACCGGCACGCTTTCGCCCTTTGCCTTTGTCAGCGCGGTGCGGCAGTTCCACAAGGGGCCGCTGATCGTCGGCGGGGGCATCAGCGATGGCTGGGGCATCGCCGGGGCGATCGCGGCTGGCGCGGATTACGTCTATATGGGCACGTCCTTTATCGCGGCGGCTGAAAGCCTGGCCTCGCAGGAGTACAAGGACATGCTGGCCGCCGCGCAGATCGAGGATCTGCTGGTCAGCGCCGGGATCACCGGCACGCCGGCAAGCTGGCTGAAACCGTCGCTCAAGGCGAACGGGTTTGACCCGGCGGCGATGCCTGACGCCCCCGACCGCGCCTATGACAGCAGCCAGAGCCTGAAGGGCAAACGCTGGGCCGATGTCTGGTCGGCGGGGCAGGGTGTGGGCGCCGTCAACGCGACCGAACCTGCCGCTGTCATCGTCGATCGTCTGGCGGGCGAATACGCCGCCGCAACCGCCCGTTTCACCAAAGGTGCCGCATGACCTATATCCTCGGATCCTCGCAAACCGATTTCGCCCGCGCCTGGTCGCGCGAGGGGTTGGACATCTCCGACATGATCCGCGCCTCGGTGCTGGATGCGCTGGAGGATGCGCAGGTCGAACCGGCGCAGGTGGGGTCGATCCATGTCGGCAACGCCTTTGGTGAGATCCAGCGCAATCAGGCGCATCTGGGCGCGATGGTCGCGCAGGTGGTGCCGGAGCTGTGGGGCGTGCCCGCGATGCGGCACGAGGGGGCCTGTGCCTCGGCCTCGCTGGCGGTGCTTACCGCGATGGCCGAGATCGAGGCCGGGCGCTATGACTGCGTGCTGGTGGTCGGCGCCGAGGAGTTCAAGAACACGCGCGGCGACATCGCCTCGGTCAATCAGAACGCTGCTGGCTGGCAGGGGCATGAGGACATCGACTGCAAGTTCCTCTGGCCCGCCGTCTTTGGTCTGGCCGCGCAGGAATACGACCGGCGCTATGGGCTGGACCGGCGCTATCTGAACCGCATTGCCGAGCTGAACTATGGCAACGCCAGGCGCAACCCGCTGGCGCAGACCCGCGGGTGGGAGTTCAACGCGCTGTCCTTTACCGATGACGACAACGCCAATCCGATCGTCGAGCCGGGCACGCGGCGGCAGGATTGCGGGCAGATCACCGATGGCGCGTCGTCGCTGGTGCTGGCCTCGCCCGCCTTCGCCGCCGGCTGGTCGCGCCGCACCGGCAAGCGTGCGGCAAAGATCGCAGGCTGGGGGCATCACAACGCGGGTCTTCGCTTCAAGGACAAGCTGGAGCGCCCCGGCGATTATGTGTTCCCGCATGTCCGCCAGACCATCGAGGACGCCTGGCGCCGCGCCGGTGTCAGCGGGATCGAGGCGATGAGCGGGGTCGAGACGCATGATTGCTTCACCACCACCGAATACATCGCCATCGACCATCTGGGGCTGACCGCGCCCGGCCAGAGCTGGCAGGCGGTCGAGGATGGCAGCATCGAGCGCGGCGGGCGCTGCCCGGTGAACATGTCGGGCGGTCTGATCGGCTGCGGGCATCCGGTGGGGGCCACGGGTTCGCGCATGTTGCACGACGCGGCGCGGCAGGTGCTGGGTCGGGCCGGCGATATGCAGATCGAGGGTGCGAACCGCATCCAGACGCTGAACATCGGCGGCAGCTTCGGCACCGTCGTGAGTTTCGTGGTCGAGGCCCAGTAAGAGGCCCTCCACGCGGGAGAAGACGCCGGTTCGCCGGTGAAACGGGAGGATCCGATGACACACGCGGTCATCATCGACGCGGTGCGCACACCGCGCGGACGGGGCAACGCCAAAGGCGCGCTTCATGGCGTGAAGCCGGTGGATCTGCTGGCCGCGCCGCTGCGCGCGCTGGCAGACCGGCACGGGCTGGGCGACCGGGTGCTGGCGGATGCCATCTTTGGCTGCGTCACGCAAACCGCCGAGCAGGGCGCGAATATCGGCAAGCTGGGGCTGATCGCGGCAGGCTATCCCGACAGCGCGCCGGGCCTCACGGTGAACCGCTATTGCGCCAGCGGCATCACGGCGGTGGGTCTGGCGGCGCTCAGGGCGCAGGCGGCTGACGGGCTGGCCATCGGCGGTGGCGTGGAAAGCATGTCGCGCGTGCCGATGGCGTCGGACAAAGGCGCGCTGACGCATGACTTTGCGTTCCAGAAAGCCGCCGGGCTGGTGGCCATCGGCATCAGCGCCGATGCCGTTGCCACGGCTGAGGGGTTCAGCCGCGCCGAATGCGATGGCTTTGCCGCCGAAAGCCAGGCGCGGGCCGTGGCGGCGCGGGCCGAGGGGCGCTTTGCCTCGCTGGTGCCGGTGGGCGATCTGACCGCCGACGAGACGCCGCGCGCGGGCACCACGGTGGACACGCTCGCGGCTCTCGCCCCGGCCTTTGCCGAGATGGGCGAGCAATACGGGATGGATGCGGCGATCATGGCCCATACCGGGCTGGCGCGTGTGGATCATGTCCACCACGCCGGCAACTCGCCGGCGATGGCGGACGGGGCCTCGGCCGTGCTGGTTGCCAGCGCGGGTGCGGCACAGCGCGCGGGTCTGCGGCCCCGGGCGCGCATTCTGGCGGTGGCGGAACTGGCCGTGGACCGGGTGCTGGCGCTGACTGGCAGCGTCGAGGCGGCGCAGGCGGCGCTGGCCCGCGCCGGGCTGAGCGCGGGGGACATCGACCTTTACGAGGTGAACGAAAGTTTCGCCGCGCTGGCGCTGCATTTCGCCCGGCACATGGACGTCGGGCTGGACCGGCTGAACGTCAACGGCGGTGCGATCGCGCTGGGCCATGCGATGGGATCGACCGGCGCCGCGCTGATCGGCACCGCGCTGGACGAACTGGAGCGCCGCGACGGCAAGCGCGCGCTGATCGCGGCCTGTGGCGCGGCCGGGCTGGCCTCGGCCCTGATCATCGAGCGTGTCGCATGACCGAGCAACCTGACCTCGATCTGTTGCGCGATGCGCTGAGCACCTCGGTGCTGAGCCATGCGCTGAAGATGATCGGGGATCGCTGGACGATGCAGATTCTGATGGGGGCCTTCATGGGCGTCCAGCGGTTCGACGATTTCCAGACCCGTCTGGGCATTCCGCGCCGCACGCTGTCCGACCGGCTGAAGGCGCTGGTGCATATGGATATGCTGCGCCCGCGTCTCTATCAGGAACGGCCCGAGCGGTTCGCCTATCACCTGACGCAAAAGGGCATGGCGATCTATGAAGCCACGCTGATGACCTGGGAGTGGGAGCACCGCTTTGGCGAGGATCGCCTGAGCCTGCCCACCCGGCTGGTGCACAAGACATGCGGTCATGCGTTCCTGCCGCAGATGACCTGCGAGGCCTGCGGCGAGGTCGTCTCGCTGCGCGACCTCGACATGTCGCTGAAGCCGAACCCGCATCTGCCCTATGACCCGGCCGAGCGCATGCGCACGCCCAAGGTCACCGTCAACGATGGCGCGATGTCGCATCTGGCACTGCGGATGGATCGCTGGACGCTGATGATCGTCTCGGCTGCGGTGCTGGGGTGCCGGCATTTCGACCAGATCGCGCATGTTCTCAGGATCAGCCCGCCGCTGCTCAGCCGGCGGCTGACGGCGATGGTCGAGGCCGGGCTCTTGACCGTGGAACCGGACCGCGAGGACGGCCGCCGCCGGGTGTATCTGCTGACCGCGAGCAGCCGCGGGCTGTTCCCTTATATCGTGCTCGTCTCGACCTGGGCGAGCGAACATCTGTTCCACGAACCCAGCTCGATCCGGCCGATGCACAAGAGTTGCGGCAAGCCTTTCATGCCGCGCGCCACCTGCGGGCACTGCCATGAGCGGCTGCGGGCCTGGGATGTCAGATTTGAAATGGGAGATCCGGTATGAACGGCGCGCTGGACCTGTTCGCGCAAGTGACCGTCAACGGCATCGCCGTGGGGGCGATCTATGCGCTGGTCGCGATGGGGATCGTGCTGATCCACAAGGCGACCGAGGTGTTGAACTTTGCCCACGGTGACCTGCTGGTGCTGTCGGCCTTTACCGCCTGGGGCCTGATCGAGAGGGCGGGGATGCCCTTCTGGCTGGTGCTGCCGGTGGTGGCGCTGGGGGCCGGGGTGCTGGCCTATGGGCTGGACGCGCTGATCGTGCGCCGAATCGCCGGGCAGCCGCAATTCGCCGGCGTGATGCTGACGATTGCGCTGGCCTTCATGCTCCGGGGTGCGGTGAGCATGGGCTTCGGCCCCGACTCGCGCAGCTATCAAACCCCTGGAGCGGCCAGACCACCGAGATCGCGGGCATCGCCGTGACCGAGCTGTCGCTGGTGATCATGGGGATTTCCCTGCTGATCGCCGTGGCGCTGTGGCTTTTCTTCAGCCGCACGCGGCTGGGGGTGGCGATGCAGGCGGCCAGCCAGAACCAGTTGGCGGCCTATCTGAACGGGGTCAAGGTCAAGCAGCTCAACTCGCTCGTCTGGGCGCTGGGGGGTGTGACGGCGGCCATCGCGGGCATGTTCCTGGCCCCGCGACGCTGGTCGATACCGCGCTGTGGCTGATCACGCTCAAGGCGCTGTCGGCCATCGTTCTGGGCGGTTTCGGCAGCCTGCCGGGCGCGGTCATCGGCGGCGTTCTGATCGGCCTGATCGAGCAATACGCGGGCGTCTACATGCCCGACGGTTTCAAGGACATTGCGCCCTATCTGGTGCTCATCGCGGTGCTGATCCTGCGCCCGCGCGGCATCATGGGCGAGGCCCACGGGCGGAGGTGTGACGGATGCGGTTTGACTATCACACGCGCTATGCGCAGGGTTTTGCGTTGCTCAGGCATCGCAGCGACTGGCTGGCCTATCTGCTGTTGCTGGCCGTGCTTCTGGTGGTGCCGATGTTCGGCTCCACCTATCTGGTGGGGGAACTGGGCTATGTGCTGATCCTCTGCGTCGCCTCGCTGGGGCTGATGACGCTGTCGGGCTTCACCGGGCAGGTCAGCCTGGGCCACGCCAGCTTCGTCGCCATCGGCGCCTATGCTCATGCCTGGCTGATGGCGCATGGCGTGCCGTTCCTGCTGTCGATGCCGCTGGCCGGGCTGATCGCCGCCGCCGTCGGGCTGGTCGTGGGGATCCCGGCGATCCGGGTTTCGGGCCTCTATCTGGCGATGGTGACGCTGGCGTTCAGTATCGTCATCGAACAGCTGATCGGCATGTGGCGCAGCGTGACCGGCGGGTTCACCGGTATGTTCGTGGAAACGCCCCGGCTGATGGGCGTCTCGCTGGGCTCGCCGCGGGTGTTCTATTACGTCTGCCTGGTGACGGTGGTGCTGGTGCTGCTGGCGCTGGCCAATCTGATGCGCTCGGGCATCGGGCGGGCGTTCACCGGCGTGCGCGACTCCGAGGCCGCTGCCTATGCGCTGGGGATCGAGGTGAACCGCGTGAAGATCGGTGCCTTTGGTCTGTCGGCGGGCATCACCGGGCTGGCCGGCGCGCTGATGGCGCATCACATCGGCTATCTGACGCCCGATGCCTTCACGCTGCTTTTGTCGCTGGACATGGTGCTGATGGTGGTGATCGGTGGCATCGGCAGCCTCAGGGCGCGATCCTGGGGCGATCCTGATCTCGATGCTGCCCAATGCCGTGTCGTTCCTGAAATCCTGGCTGCCCGATGCGGTGCAGCGGCAGACCGGGCTTGAGATCTTCGTCGCCGGTCTGGTGCTGGGTCTCTTCGTGCTGTTCGAACCCACCGGGCTGAACGGGCGCTGGCTGAAGATCCGCGCGCTGCTGGAGAACTTCCCCTATCGCCGCGATACCTTCCGGCGGCAGAAATCCTACATGAAGTCGGAGCGGAACAGATGACCGACGCACCCTTCTCGAACTCGACGGCGTGGCGCTGCATTTCGGCGGGCTCAGGGCGATTTCCGATCTGTCGATCACCGTGAACCCCGGCGAGGTGCTGGCGGTGATCGGGCTGAACGGCGCGGGCAAGACCTCGATGCTGAACCTGGTGACGCGGGTCTTTGACTCGACCAAGGGCCGCATCCTGTCTAAGGGGCAGGATATCGCCTGCGCTCCGCGTTCGCGCATCGCCCATCTGGGCATCGCGCGGACATTCCAGAACATCGAACTGTTCGATGCCGCCAGCGTGCTGGACAACCTGCTGCTGGGCCGGCACCGTTTTGGGTCCGGCCCTGGTGGCAGCAGGCGTTGCGCACGCCGGCCTGACCCGGATCGAGGAAGAGCACCGCGCCAAGGTTGAAGAGGTGATCGAGTTCCTCGATCTCTCGGCTCGGCGCAATGCCACCGTCGCGGGCCTGCCTTACGGTGTGCGCAAGGTGGTCGAACTGGGCCGGGCGCTGTGTTCAGGGCCTGAACTGCTGTTTCTCGATGAACCGGCCTCGGGGCTGAACCCCGAGGAAACGCGCGACCTGGCGTTCTGGATCGACGACATCCGCAGCGATCTGGGCATCACCGTGGTGATGATCGAACACGACATGTCGCTGGTCAGCGCCGTTGCTGACCGCGTGGTCTGCATGGCGCAGGGGCGCCTGCTGGCCGAGGGCTCGCCCTGCCGAGGTGCAGGCCCATCCCGATGTCATCGCCGCTTATCTGGGGACCTGACCATGCTGTTGGACGTGCAAAACCTGGAAACCTGGTATGGGCCCATCGCCGCGATGAAGGGCGTCAACCTGACCGTGGCCGAGGGGCGGATCACCGCCGTTCTGGGCGCGAACGGGCGGGCAAGACGACGCTTCTGAACACGCTGGCGGGGGTCATCGACCCGTTCAAGGGCAAGGCGCTGTTTCAGGGCGAAGAGATCCAGGGACGCGATGCCGATGAGGTCGCCCGCAAGGGCTGGTCCTGGTGCCTGAGGGGCGGCAGGTCTATCCTTCCTTTCGGTGCGCGAGAACCTGCTGATGGGCGCGTTCGCCCGCAAGGATCGCGATGCCGTCGCCCGCGACATCGAGCGCGTGCATCAGTGGTTCCCTGCCTCAAGGAACGCGATGCGCAGCACGCGGGCCTGCTGTCGGGCGGCGAGCAGCAGATGGTGGCGATCGGCCGGGCCTATATGTCGGCGCCTGCTTCTGATGCTGGACGAACCCAGCCTGGGCCTGTCGCCGATGCTGGTGCATGAGATCTTCGGCATCATCCTGCGGATCCGCGATGAAACCGGCACCGCCGTGCTGGTCGTCGAACAGAACGCCGCCGTCGCGCTGAAGCATGGCGATGACGGCTACATCATGGAACTGGGGTATCGTCGCCGCCGATACCTGCGCCGCCCTCAGCGAGAAAGAGGACGTGCGCGAGGCCTATCTGGGCGGGGGCAGCGGGCACGAGGGCCAATCCGGCACCGCCCAGCGCTGGAAACGTCGCAAGACCTGGAGATGAGCCGATGAGCACAGAGATCCGCTTCATGGGCCACGACACCCCGGCCTGCGTGTTCCGCGCCCGCGCGCGCGAATGGGGGGGCAAACCCGCGCTCAGGCGCAAAGCTGCGCGGGCTGTGGCAGAGCTATAGCTGGACGCAGTATTACGAACGTGCCCGCGCCGTGGGCCTGTCCCTGCGCGAGCTGGGCGTGCAGCGCGGCGAGGTGATCGCCGTTCTGGCCGAGAACCGGCCCGAGTGGCTGTGTTCGCCGACATCGGCGCGCAGGCGATGGGCATTGTGGGCTGCGGGTCTACCTGACCTCGTCGGCCGAGCAGTTGCAATACATCTTGCGGGACCCGGTCTGCCGGGTGCTGATCGTCGAGAACCAGGAACAGCTGGACAAGGCGCTGTCGATCCGCGCCGAGTGCCCCGCGCCCTGCGTATCGTGGTGATCGAGCGCGAGGGCTGCGCAAGCTGAACGATCCGGGCGTCGAGTTCTGGATGCGTTCATCCAGCGCGGCGACGACATCGCCACCACCCATGCGCAGGATTTCGAGGACGCGATCGACGCCGGGCAAGCCGGGGATCTGGCGTTTCTGGTCTATACCTCGGCACCACGGGCGAGCCCAAGGGCGATGATCTCGAACCGAACGCGGTGTTCCAGATGTGCAAGGCGCCCGAGTATCTGGATGCCAAACCGGGTGACAAGTCGCTGTCCTTCCTGCCGCTGTGCCATATCGCCGAACGCATGGCGTCGGTGTTCAACGCGATCGCGCTGGGGCTGATCGTGCACTTCCCCGAGAACTCGGGCACCGTGCCCAACGACATCCGCGAGGTGGCGCCGCATCATCGTCTTTGCGCCGCCCCGGTTCTGGGAAAGATGCACCGCAGATCGAGCTGTTCCTGCGCGACGCCATCGCCCCCCCCGCGCGCTGGATCTATCGCCGGGCGCTGGAGCGTGGTCGCGCCGGGGTCGAGGCTTGCTTGACGGGCGCGACCCGCCCGCGATGGGCCCGGTGGACCGGCTGGTGACGTGGCTGGCGTTTCGCAACGTCCGCATCTTTCTGGGGCTTCAGAACTGCCGCAGCGCACTGACCGGCGCGGCGCCGGTGCCGCCCGATCTGATCCGCTGGTTCCTGTCGGTGGGCGTCGAGCTGCGCGAGGCCTTCGGCATGACCGAAACTTCGGGCTTTGCCACCGCGACGCCGACGCGCGGGATCAAGCTGGGCTGGGCCGGGATGCCGGCAAGGAACACCGAGATTCGCATCGGGGATGAGGGCGAAATCCTGATCCGCGGCGCCAACGTCTTTGCCGGTTACTGGAAGCAGCCCGAGAAGACCGCCGAAACGGTCACAGCCGACGGCTGGCTGCGGACCGGAGACTGCGGCGAGGTCAGCGAGCACGGCTATCTGGCGATCCGCGACCGGATCAAGGACATCATCATCACCGCCGGCGGCAAGAACATCACGCCGACGCAGATCGAGAGCCAGCTCAAGTTCAGCCCCTATATCACCGACGCCGTGGTCATCGGCGAGGGCAAGCGGTTCGTCACCGCGCTGGTGATGATCGACCAGGAGCATGTCGCGCGCTTCGCGCAGGATCAGGCGATCCCCTATACGGATTTCGCCAGCCTGACGCGCGCGGGCGCCGTGGTCGATCTGATCCGCGCCGAGATCGAGGCCGTGAACCCGCGCCTGGCCCGGGTCGAGCAGATCAAGGATTTCCGCATCATCGACCAGCTTCTCACCGCAGAGGATGAGGAACTGACACCCACGATGAAGCTGAAACGCAAGGTCATCGCGAAGAAATACGCGACCCTCATCGACGGCATGTATCCCGCCTGAGGCGGCAGGAGGGAGTGGAGGACATGCCGAAACCACGATCACCCCGTCAAACCCATCAAGGGAGGAAGTTATGACTATGAACCGTCGTCAGATGATCGCCACCAGTGCCGCCGCGTTGGCCCTGGGTGGCAGCCTGCGCCCGGCGCGTGCCGCCGGAGTCACCGCCGATGAGATCGTCATCGGCACGCATATCGACCTGTCCGGTCCCGCCGCCGCCGGTATGGCGCGGTTGCGCAACGCGACCGAACTGGCCATCGGTCAGGCCAACGCCGCCGGTGGCATTCATGGCCGTCAGCTGCGCTTTATCGTCGAGGACAACGGCAGCCAGCCGCAGCTTGCGGTGCGAGCGGTGCAAAAGCTGATCCGCTCGGACGAGGTCTTTGCGCTGCTGAACAGCTTTGGCTCGGGCACCAACGCCGCGACCGTCGGCCAGGCGGTCGAGGCCGACACCATCGTCTTCGCGCCCTGGGCGGCCTCCGGGGTGTTGCATCGGGTGGCGAACAACTCGCCGCTGCTGTTCACCACGGTGCAGAACTACAACACCACCATGCAGAAGGCGATGGAGCGGATGATCCCCGAATGGGGATCGCAGCGCGTCGGCCTGATCATGATGGAGGGGCCGTTCGGTGACCTGATGCGCGCGGGTGTCGTTCCGGCGATGGCGGCGCTGGGGATGGAGGTCGTCGAGGACGCCTCGTATCGCCCGGGCGAGATCGACTTTTCGTCGCAGGTGGCGCGCTGCCGGGCGGCGAACTGCGACCTGATCATCGCCGGCACCGTCATCCGCGAAACCGTGGGCGTCATGTCCGAGGTGAACAAGCTGGGCTGGACCGATGTCAAGGTTCTCACCGGCATTCCGGGCCGCGCCTCGCTGGTCGCGGCGCTGGGCGGGGCGGATGTGAACGGGCTCTATGGCATCGGCGGCTGGAAGATGTTCCCGATGGACACCACCGATGCTGGCGCGCGCGCCTTCATCGACGCCTATCGCGCGGCCTACAATTCGGACCCTGACGAGAATGCGGCGATCGCCTATTCCTACACCAACTGGTTCCTGTCCTGCCTCGAGGCGGCCGGCCCGGACCTGACCACCGACAGCTTTGTCGCCGCCGCGCAGGCCAGCCGCCATCTGGATTTCACCAGCTATGGCGAGCAGGCCTTTGTCGACAACCATGCGATGCCGGAGCTGGTCTCGGTCGACCAGGTGCAGGACGGGGTCTGGGTGCAGCAGGTCGAACCCTTCTGAGCCCCGCGCCCGAGAAACGACAAAGGCCCCGCAAGATGCGGGGCCTTTTTCCGCACCATCGCGGAGCGCGGCATTGTTCTGGCGCCTCGGTTTTTGCGGTGGCTGTGTATCCGATGTCGTGATTGTTCTATGCAACGGCGTTTGGGACGAGTGCGTTGAGGCCCATGCGTTTGTTGTAGTCTGGGAATGAGAGCCTTTGTTCGGCGTTTGGGAGGCATCCTGCGGTGTGCATGGAGGCGTAGACGTCTGCGAGGCGTCGGGCAGTGGCGAGGAGGGCGGAGACGGGGTAGATGGCGAGAGCGAAGCCGAGGGCGTCGAGGTCTGCGACGGGGAGGTAGGGTGTTTTGCCGTCCTCGACCATGTTTGCGACGAGTTTTGCGCCCTTGAAGGTTTTCGGCGACGGTTCGGAGTTCCTCGAGGGATTGCGGGGCCTCGATGAAGAGGTGGGATGTCTGCGCCGGCGTCGAGGAAGGCCTCGCCGCGGCGCAGGGCCTCGTCGAAGCCGATGACGGCGCGGGCGTCGGTGCGCTGGCCATGACGAGGAAGTCGGAGGTGTCGCGTGCGGCGACGGCGGCGGCGATCTTGGCGGCGGCCTCAGCGCCCTTGATGACCTCCTTGAGGCCATGTGTCCCGCAGCGTTTGGGGAAGACCTGGTCCTCGAGCTGGATGCAGGCGACGCCGGCCTGTTCGTAGAGGCGGACGAGGCGGGCGACGTTGAGTTCGCTGCCGTGGCTGCTGTCGCCGTCGGCGATCAGCGGGACGGGTGTGCCGTCCTCGGTGCGGGCGGCGTCGGTGAGGGCGCGGGCGCGGTCGGCCATCTCGGTTGCGGTCATCAGGCCGATGTCGGGCATGCCGAGGGTGGAGCCTGAGACGCCGAAGCCCGTCGCGTAGAGGGCCTCGAAGCCGGCCTGGGCGGCGATCCTGGCGGAGAGGCCGTCATAGATGCCGGGCGCCATCAGGGGTTGGCCCTGGGACAAGCGGCTGTTCAACGCCCGCGAGGGGGCCCGCAGCTGGGTCATGGTTCTGGTCCTGATCCCGTGGTGTGCGGTAAAATGTATCCAAAAACGGCGAACAAGCAACTAATGATTGATATGAATCGCATTCTTGGATACGAAATTTCCCAACGCAGTCGAATCATCCCGGGGAGGATCGGATCATGGGCATCAGCGGGCTTCATCACGCGGCGTATCGCTTGCAAGCGACGCGGCAGAGACGGTGGCGTTCTACCGCGACTTTCTGGACCTCGATTTCAACATCGCGGTGGCCGAGAACACGGTGCCGTCGACGGGCGAGTGGTCGCCGCATATCCACATCTTCCCGCAGATGGCGGATGGCAGCTTTGTCGCCTTCTTCGAGCTGCCCGAGGACAAGGGCGGGATCTCGACGAGGAGACGCCGAAATGGAGTGCAGCACCTGGCGCTGAAGGTTCCGGACATGGAGACGCTGCTGGCCTACAAGGCGCGGCTCGAGGCGGGCGGCGTCGAGGTTCTGGGACCGACCGACCACGATCTGCCAGTCGATCTATTTCTTCGACCCCTCGGGTCACCGGCTGGAGCTGGCGATCGACACGACCTCGGCCGAGCTGGGGCGATGCTGCGCGCGGCGCCGGTGACGCTGGCCGAGTGGTCGCGCACCTGCAACGCGCGCCGGATGTCGATCCGCTGCACGCCAACGCGCGGGCTGATCGGGGCTGATCGGGCCTGATCGGGGGCGCGCGGGTCGCGCCGGAGGCCTGAGATCCGGCTGAGATCCGGGGCCTGATCGGGGTTTGGGGCGCGAAAGACGGAGGGACGGGCGTTGACACCCACCTATGAGCTGCGGCGCGAGCCGATCATCCTGTCCTTCGAGGAGAAGGCGGCGTTCACCGAGACCTACGGCTTCGTCGGCTCCGCAGGGCTATGTGTTCCTGGAGGGCCAGCGGCTGCTGCCTGAGGCCATGACAGCGACACGGTGCTGATCTTCGCACCCGGCCTCGACGCTGAACCTGATGCCCTTGCCGGCGGAGCTGGCGCGGGCCGGGCATCACGTGATCTGCGGCGCCTCGCGCTATGCCAAGAACGACGCGCCGCTGATCATGGAGAAGGTGGTGGCGGACCTGGGCGCCTATGTGCGCCACGCGCGCGAGGACCTGGGCTATCGCACCGTCGTGCTCTGCGGCTGGTCGGGGGCGGGTCGCTGGCGACCTTCTACCAGTCCCAGGCCGAGGCGCCGACGATCACCCACACGCCGGCGGGCGACGTCTATGACCTGACGCGGGCTGGGCTGCAGCCGGCGGATGCGCTGATGTTCATCGCCGCGCATACCGGGCGGGCGCGGATCCTGGCGGAATGGATCGACCCTCGGTGCGCAACGAGCTCGATCCCGACGATTGCGACCCGGCGCTGAACCTCTACGGCGGGCAGATCGAACCGCCCTATACGGCCGGGTTCGTCGCCACCTACCGGCGGCGCAGCGGGCGCGGGTGCGCCGGATCACCGAGCATGCGCTGGACACGCTGGACAGGCTGAAGGCGCGCGGCGGCGCCGAGGTCGAGCGGCCGTTCCTGGTGCACCGCACGATGGCCGACCCGCGGTTCCTCGACCCGACGCTGGAACCCAACGACCGCCGCCCGGGCTGGTGCTACCTCGGCAACCCCGAGACGGCCAACAACGGCCCCGCCGGCCTCGCCCGCTTCACCACCCTGCGCGCCTGGCTCAGCCAATGGTCCCCCGACCACTCCCGCGCCGACGCCGAGGCCTGCATCAAGACCGTCACCGTGCCGCTCCTGGTGGTCGAGAACTCCGCAGACGACGCCGTCCCAACCGCACACCCACGCTGCGTCTTCGACGCCGCAACCACAAAAGACAAAACATACCAACGCATCGACGGCGCAACTCACTACTACAAAGACCAACCAACTCACCAATCATACGCCGTAAACCTCATGACCCAATGGCTGCAAAACCGCAGGTTCTAAGACAGAACGGACAGGGGGGCGGCAAAGAGAGTATTCGGTGCGGCCGCGATCACTGCGGCCACGAAAGAGATGCCGTGCCCGGTGCGGTCGAAGCCCGGCCGGGGCGGTGGGTCAGAACCTGGAGGAACGACTATGAAGAGAAGAACCACACTGCTCGGAGGTCTGTCGCTGGCTGCACTGGCGGCGATGGGCACGCTGGCGCCGCAAGCGGCTTCGGCGGATACGGTCACGCTGCGCGTGGCCTCCTATGCCCCGGCGGGCAATTTCGTGAACGACGAGATCATCGCCGGTTTCCTCGACCAGGTGGTCGCGGACAGCGAGGGCACGCTGGCCTATCAGATCTTCCCCGGTGGCACGCTGGGCCGCAACCCGGCCGAACAGCTGCGCCTGGTGCAGGACGGCGTGGCCGATATCGCGCTGATCCTGCCGTCGTTCACCCCGGGTGCGCTGGACACCTATGGCGTGATCGAGATCCCCGGCCTGATCCACGACCCCTATGAGGGTTCGGTCGCCCTGGCCGAGGCGTTTTCGGCCGGTCTGCTGCCGACCCCGGACCGCACGCATATGCTGGGCGTGTTCAGCACCGACGTGAACATCGTCAGCCTCAGCTCGCCGATCGAGAGCCTCGACGCGCTGGCAGGTCTGCGGATCCGCGTCGTCGGCCGCCCGCAGGCCGAAGCGGTCGAGTTCCTCGGCGCGGTTCCGACCAGCGGTATCACCTCGCCCGAAACCGCCGAGGCCGTGTCGCGCGGCACCGTCGACGGCGCGGTGATGGGCCCGGGGGCGCTGGTCGCCTACCGTGTCAGCGAAGTCGTGCACCAGCACATCCGTCTGCCGATGGGCGCGCCGGCCATGCTGCTGCCGATGAACGAGAACACCTGGAACCGCCTGTCGGAACCCGCCCGCGCCGCGTTCGAGCGCCACGGTGGCGAGGTGTTCGCGCATTTCGCCGGCGAGATCTTTGCCCGCCAGGCCGCGCATTACATGCAGGTGAACCTGGACATGGACGGTCACTCGCAGCTCGAGGTCGATGACGCGGCAATGGCGCGCTTCACCGAAGGCACCCGTCCGATCGCGGCCAGCTTTGCCGATCGCGGGGCCGAGTTCGGCGCGGTTCTGGAGAGCATGAACGCCAGCCTGGAGCGCCTGCGTGCCCAATGATCCCTCCAGAGCAGGGCAAGGGGAGGTGCGGACCGGTGTCCGCGCCTCCTTCTCGGCGACCTGCAATTCTCTGGCGCAGATCCTGGCGATCAGCTCGATGGGTTTGGTGCTGATCTATGTGTTGATGATCTGCGCCAACGTCATCCTTCGCTATTTCTTCAACGCGCCGATGGGCTGGGTCAGCGACATGGGGGCGATCTTTGTGCCCCTGGCGATGGCGCCCTGTCTGGCCGTTGCTGCTGCCCGCGGCATGCTGGTGGTGGTGACGATGGTCGGTGAACGCCTGCCGGTGCCGCTGCGCCGGCTGTTTGTCACGCTCGCGCGCGCGGCCACTGCGGGCGTGCTGGCGGTGATCGCGTGGAAGGTCTTCGGTTATGCGATGGACACCCTGGCAGAGAACCGCTCGACGATGCTGATCGGCGTCCCGGTCTGGCCCGTCTGGTTTGCGGTCTCTGCTGCGTTCGCGCTGGCCGTTCCCCTGTCGCTGGCACCGCAAACCCAACGCGACGCGGAGGTCTGAATGGTTCAGGATCCAATTCTCTGGCTGGCTGTCGCATTCGTGAGCATGCTGGTCCTGATCTTCATCGAGGTGCCGATCGGCATCGCGATGGCGATTGTCGGCGTGACCGGCGTGTCCTTCATCATCGGATGGGGTCCGGCGCTGACCCTGCTGGCGGTCGAACCTGCCAGCGCCGTGAACAGCTCGGAGCTGGCGACGATCCCGATGTTCCTGTTAATGGGGAACCTGGCCACATCGGCCGGGATCTCGGGCGATATCTTCCGCGTTGCGCAGGCTTTCATGGGCCACCGCCGCGGTGGCATGGCGATGGCCACCATCGTCGGCTGCGCGGGGTATGGCGCGATCTGCGGCTCGTCGGCGGCGACGACGGCGGCGATGACCCGTATCGCCCTGCCGGAAATGGAAACGCGCCGCTATTCGGGCGGGTTCGCCGCCGCCACCATCGCCACCGGCGGTGGATTGGGCATGTTGATCCCGCCGTCGATCATCATGGTGCTCTATGCCGTGTTGACCGAGCAGTTCGTGCTGGAACTCTTTGCCGCGGCGATCGTGCCGGGGCTGCTCAGTGTCGTGCTTTATCTGCTGGCGATCTGGTTCATCGCCAAGCGCAATCCCGACGGCGCCCCGCCGACCGAACGCGCCGGCTGGGCTGAACGGTGGCAGGTCGCGCGTCAGGGCTGGCGGGCCTATGTGACGATCCTGCTGGTCGTCGTCGGCATCTATTCGGGCGTGTTCACCGTGCTCGAGGCGGCGGCGGTCGGGGTGTTCGTCACCGGGGCCTTCTGGGTCTTTTCGCCGGCGCGCAGCTGGACCGAGCTGAAGGCCGTGGTGCTGGAAGCGGCCTCGCTGACCGGGATGATGGTGACGATGGTGATCGGCGCTTCGTCGATGGGCTATCTGCTGACGCTGACCAACGCGCCGCTGCAGATCGTCGACGCGGTCGAGAACATGGGCCTGTCGCCGCTGATGGTGATGTTGCTGCTGCTGGCGATGTATATCGTGCTGGGGATGATCTTTGACTCGATCGCCGCGCTGGTGCTGACCATGCCCTTCGTCTTTCCGCTGGTCGTCAGCCTGGGCTACGATCCGGTCTGGTGGGGCATCATCAACGTGATGATCATCGAAATCGCGCTGGTCACCCCGCCGATCGGCATGAACGTGTTCATCGTGCAGGCTCTGGCCCCGCACCTGAAGCTGGGCGAGATCTTTCGCGCGCTGGGGCCCTTCATCGTTGCCAACCTCACCTGGCTGGCGCTGATGATCGCCTTCCCGCAGATCGCCCTTTGGCTGCCCGGGGTCATCGCCGCCGGACACTAGCCAGCCCCGCAAGGCTCTCAGGAGGAAACCATGTCCGACCAGACCCCCGGCAACGTCGCTTTCGATCCACGTTCGCCGCGGCTACGCGAAGACCCGGTGGCCTTCTGGGAGGGGCTGCGCGCCAAGGGGGCACTGTACCCCAACGGCAACGGCACCTGGGTCGCAACCAGCTACCGGGCCTGCTCCGAGTTGCTGCGCGACAGCCAGAACGTCGCCAAGGCCACGGCGCAGCGTCTGGCGAACATGCCGCGCGGGCGGTTCTATGACTACAACGTCAACACGATGGCCTTCATGGACGGCCCCGAGCATCGCAAGGTGCGCGGGGCCGTTTTTCCGGCTTTCGGTCCAGGTAACATCCGCCGCATGACCGAGACCGTCGAAGCCCTGTGCGGCGAGTTCATGGCCGACTTGAAGGGGCGCCCCGGTTTCGATTTCATGCGCGACTTTGCCACGCCCTTTCCGCTCTATGTGATCTGCGACATCCTGGGCATTCCGCGCGATCACCGCGAGACATTCGGCGAGGGGGCGCATGCGGTGGTGGCCGGGCTCGAACCGATGGCCCCGCCGGAACTGATCGCCCGCGCCGATGCCGCCTGCGATGCGCTGGGTGCGATTGTCACCCGCTATGCCCGGGAACGCCCGGCCGATCCCGATGGCGATCTGATCAGCTTCCTCAAGGCCCAGCATGAGGCCGGGCTGATCGACTGGGACCAGTATGTGAACCACATGATTTTCCTGCTGGTGGCCGGGCACGAGACGACCTCGACCATGCTGTCGCAGGGGATGAACTATCTCCTGCGGCACCCGGAACAGGCCGCCGCGCTGCGCGCCGATCCGTCGCGCGCGATGACCGCGGTCAACGAGATCCTGCGCCTGCATCCGCCGCTGCAATTCGTGCTGCGCCAGACCCTGGCGCCGGTGACGGTCGAGGGGGTCGAGCTGCCGGCCGGTCAGCTGATCTTTGTGCTGGTAGGCGCGGCGAACCGCGACCCCGAGATGTTCCCCGATCCCGACACGCTGGATCTGGCGCGCACCAACGCGGCCTCGCATCTGGCCTTCATCGCCGGCCCGCACACCTGCCTTGGCTCGAACCTTGCCCGGCTCGAGGGGCGGATGGTGTTTGAACGCATCCTGCGCGAGATGCCGGACCTCATGCTGGATGGCCCGCCGGCGCCGAACCAGAACTTCCTGTTCCAGGGGTTCTCGGCCATGCCAGTCCGCCAGTCCGCGCCGCATCCGGTCTGACACCGGCGGCCCCGGCGCGGCGCGGTCAGGCCAGATCCCGCTCGATGAAGGTGCGAAACTGGCGAACCGCGGGCTGGCTGGCATTCTCGTTCCAGACGATGCCGACCGAGGGAAAGCTGCCGTCCATCGCGACCTGCAGCGACCGGATCAGTCCGCTCTGCGCCAGGTCGTCCGCGACGCGGGCGGGCAGGATCGCCAGATAGGGGCCCGAGTCGAGAATGGCCAGCGTGGTGAACAGGTCGCTGGTTTCGATCGTGTCGGCGGGGGCGGGCAGGCCCTTGGCGGCCAGCGCCCGGGTGACGTATTCGCGCGGTTGCGTTCCCTGCAGCGGCAGGCACCAGGGCGCGCCGATCAGCTCGCGCAGCGAACGGGCCTCGTCATAGCGGGTGTTGCCGGCGCCGGTGACGATGCGCGAATCGTTCTCGTGCAGCTGTTGATACGGAAATCCGTCCTTTTGCAGCTCGGGCATCGGCGAGCAGAACAGCGCGTGGATGTCGCCGCTCAGGATCTGCTGCGCCAGGGCCGGCGCGGTGCCGTGGCGGATCTCGATCTTGATGTCGGGGTGCTTTGCGCGAAAGGCGACCGCCGCCCGGCCCAGAAACCGTTGGAGCGAGTTGACGGCGATGCCGATCACCAGCCGCCCGCTCAGCCCGGCGTCGATATGGCGCAGGGTCTCATCGAGCGCGCCCAGTTCCGCCAGCACCCGCCGCGCCGCCTGGATAAAGGCCTCGCCCGACTGGGTGGGCCTGAGCCACAGCCGACCGCGCTCAAAGAGCGCGCAGCCGGTGGTTTCCTCCATCTCGCGCAGGGTCTTGGACACGGCGGCATTGCTGATGGCCAGCAGGTCCGCCGCCGCCTGCACGCTGTTCACCTCGGACAGCGCCACGGCGGTCCTGAAATGGCGCAGGCTGATCGGGTGGCGATGAAAGGGCGAGGCGGTCAGGTCGGGCATGACGCAAAGGCGGCTGGCGGGAACCGACCCAGGGCGCGCAGCACGGCGGGCCAGTTCGCCAGCGCCTCGTCAAAGGAGGAAAGCCGCAGGAACTCGTCGGGCGCATGGGCGCGTTCGTCCATCGCGGATACGCCAAGCATCAGTGTTTCCACCCCCAGAAGCGCCTTGAGCATCGGAATGACCGGAACCGTTCCACCGGCCAGCATCGCAGCCGCCTCGTGTCCGTGCAAGTCCGTCAGGCTGTGCTGTGCGGCCAGAAACAGCGGATGGGTGCGCGGCAGGACATAGGCATCCACATCCGCCGCATCGCGGGTAAAGGCGATCTCGACACCCGCGCCGCACTGCGCCTCAAGGTGGCGGCGAAAGGCGGCGACGGCCTTGGTCGCCGATTGCCAATAGGCGTGGCGCAGCGTGAACTTGGCGGTGGCCGTAGCCGGCACGATCGTCTTGCTGCCCGCGCCGGTATAGCCGCCCGTGATCCCGTTGCAGTCGATGCTGGGATGGACCGTCAGCTTTTGCGCCAGCGGGATCGCCGGGTCGCCAAAGGGCGCGGCGCCGATCCCGGCATAGAAGGGGCCGGGATCGACGGGCAGGCTGGGCGCGGGCTCAAGGCCAGGCGGGGGCTGAAAGTCGGGCACCTGAATCCGCCCGTCGGCGTCATGCAGGCTGGCGATCAGCCGCGACAGTTCATGCACCGCGTTGCGCACCGCGCCGCCATAGCGGCCCGAATGCAGGTCGCCCGTCGCCGTGCGCAGTGTCACGCTCAACCGGCTGTTGCCCCGGCAGCCGGTGCCAAAACTGGGCGCGGCCCCTTCGGCGCGCATCCCGTCGGCCGAGATCACAGCATCGCATCGCAGCAGGTCCAGGTTCTCGCGCAGGATCCGTTCCAGCGTGGCGCTGCCCGTCTCTTCCTCACCTTCGAGCAGAAGCTTGATGTTGACCGGGCACTGCCCCTCGACTTGCAGAAACGCCCTGAGGACCGCCAGCACCGCGACCAGCGCGCCCTTCATATCGGTCACACCGCGCGCATAGAGCCGGCCGTCGCGGATGTCGGGGGCAAAGGGGGGCGAGGTCCAGCTCTCCAGCGGGTCGGGGGGCTGCACGTCGTAATGGCCATAGATCAGGATCGTCGGCAGTCCGGGCCGCGGCGCGGTTTCCGCATAGAGCGAAGGGTGCCCGCCCGCTTGCAAACGGCGGACACCCCGGAACCCCGCCTGCTCCAGCAGGGTTTGCAGCCAGTCGGTGGCCTCGGCCATGCCTTGGGCAAAGGCGGGATCGGCGCTGACGCTGGGAAAGCGCAACAGCGTCATCAGCTCATCCAGCACCCGGTCGCGTTGGGCTTGCAACCGGGCGGTGACGGGATCGGCGCTCATGCGGTCAGGATCGCAACACAGCGGCGCAGCGCGTCCTCGAGCCGGTTCAGATCGCGCCGCGCGGCGATCCGCACGGGCTGCGCGGCCCCGGGATCGCTGGCGACGACGGTCAGGGCCTGAAGCAACGGCCAATAGGGCAGGGGCAGCGCCGGGTCGGGGGTGAAGCGGTCGCCATAGGTATAGCTCAGCGGCACAAGGATCCGCGCGAGTGGCAGCAGCACCGTATCCAGCCCCTCGGCCTTGTCCGCCTCGAACAGCCGGGCGACGCCGGTTTCGACGGTTTCTGCCAAGGCGAGAGCCGGGCGCAGGTCCAGCGCAGCGGGCAGCGCGCGGGCGATCCCGGCCAGCCGCGCGCGCAACTCGGCCATCAGTGCATCGAACCGCAGGGGCGGCAGATCGGCGTGCAGCAGCTCTTCCAGCGCATGTTGGCAGATCTGCGTATCGCGGGCCAAAAGCGCGGGGTCGATCTTGTCGAGGGTGTCATGCTCGGTGTGCCACCAATAGCCGCAGGGCGGGCCCCAGGGCGGATCCTCGGCCGGCAATTCGCTGACGAGGCCGAACATCGACGGGATGCCCACCCCCCAGAACGACATGTCGCAGTTGCGCTGCTGGCGCGCGCCGATCAGCTCTTGCCCGGTCACGGCCCGCACCGCCCGCGCGGCAACGCCCTGCAGCTCGGCGGGGCTGGCGACGTTGGCCAGGACGCTGGCGCCCTGTGCACCGATGGAATCGATGTTCAGATTGGCGATGCAGTTCGTCTCGAGCTCATGCCAGTTGCGATCCACATACGAGGCCGAGCCCGCATAGCGCCCGTGCGAATGCCCCGACCAGACGTAAAACCGCAGGCCCCGTTTCCACTGGTCGCGCCCGGCCAGCAGCACGCGGGCCAGTTCCAGCATCCCGGCCTGGGCGGTGCCGTTGTCCATGACGCCTTCGAACCAGGTATCGTGGTGGCCGGTGACCATGACGTAATGATCGGGCGAGAAGCCGGGGCGCGCGGGGGCCCGGGCCTCGGCGATCAAGGTGGGAATATCGCGCCAGCCGGTTTCCACCGTGGCGTGGAGCGTCACCTCGGTCAGCCCTGCCGCCAGCATCTCGCGCAGGCGGGCGCCATCGGCATCGGAAATGGTGATCGTCGCCGCGCGCGGCAGACGGTCCAGGCTGCGGCTGTCGGGGCTGCCCCAGACGGGCGAGATGTCCATCTGGTGCAAATGCTCATGCGGACTGACATGGATCACCCCCGCAGCCCCCGCCCGGCCATAGCGGTCGGCGGCGGCAGGCGTGGCGATGCTGTCGACCAGGACGATCCGCCCCGTCAGATCGCCCGCCGCCCCCCGGCCGGGATCGGCCACCGTCGCGGTCAGGCCACCGGCCGGGGTCGAGGGGGCGTGGGAATGGGTGATCGCCGGGATGCGCTGGTTCCCGGCGATCAGCCAGGCCTCGCCGGGCAGGCTGATAAAGCCGTGCTCGGCCTCGATGCGGGTGGCAAAGCCGATCTCGCGAAAGGCGGCTTCGACATGGCGCAGGCTCTCGCGCTCTTCCGCGCTGCCCGACAGCTTGACCCATCCCGCCAGCGCGCGCAGATGGGCCATCAGGCGCCCCTGATCCACTCGGGTTGCCGCTGTCATCGCTGTCTCCTGCGCCATGTCTGTCTCCTTGTGCGCTCAGGCCCGGAAGGCGCGGGCGCGGGCGATGTCGGCCTCGAAGTCGATGGCGTTCATCGCCTCGACAAAGCTGGCATCGAAGTAATCCGAGGCCGGTTTCGGCGCGTTCGCATCCGCCGACAGGCCCAGCAGGTCGCGCAGCAGCTCGATGTCCGAGGCGGCGGCGCTACCCAGGGGTTCGGTCCGCTGGAACACCCGCTGGTCAAAGCGCATGAACTGCTTGCGCGCCTCGAACCGCATCCGGTCGATGCGCAGCGCCTCGGTCCGTTCGACCCCCGAGGGGACGGATTCCGGGTAGAGGCTGAAATGCAGCTTGGCCAGTTCCTCGGGATCGGCGGCGGCCATGTAGACCAGCGACCGGGCCAGCGCGCGGGCCATGCCGGTCACCACCTCGGGGCGGTTCTCGATGGTGTCGAGCGAGGCGTTGGTGACATGCGAGAAGCCGATGCTGGGCAGCGGGGCCGGGCGGAAATAGCGCATCTGCTGGCCGAGGATCTCGAAATCCGCGAACGAGGTGTCAAAGGACAGCATCGCGTCGATACGCCCGCGCTGCAGCGCGTCCAGCGCCGGCGCGCCCAGCCCCACGGCCAGGTATTCGACATCCGCGTTCGGATCGAGCCCGGCCTGTGCGACGATGGCATGGGCCAGGATATCGGGCGTGCCGCCCACGCTGGCGATGCCGATGGTCTTGCCCCGCAGGTCGGCGATGCTCTGGATCGGCGAATCCGCCGCCACGCCCAGGCTGAAGATGTTGTCGACGATCTGGCAGATGAAGGCCTTGATCGGCACGCCGTTTTCCACCGCGCTGATCGTGCCGCCGCCGCCATGCGTCGAGAAATCGGCCTGCCCGGCATAGACCAGGTTGCTGGCCGCGCTGGCGCCGCCGATCAGCACGATCTCCACGTCCAGTCCCTCGTCCTCATAAAGGCCGAAGCCCTTGGGGATCGACGAGAAGAAGCCCAGATCCGAGCCCCCGATCGAGGGCACGCCAAAGGCGAGCGACACCTGCTGGCGGCTCTGCGCCAGCGCCGGCGCTGCCAGCGAGCCGAGCGCGAGGCCCGCGGTCCCGGCGAGGAACGTGCGGCGGGTGGGATGGGTAAAGGACATGACCGGTTCTCCCTTGTTGGATGCGATTACAGGCCCGACCCCAGCGACTCGCTGTCGGTGGCCCAGAACAGCAGGCGTCTGCGCACGGCCTGCAACGTGTAGTGAAAGACCAGCCCCACCCCCGCCAGCACCGTGACCGAAGCAAAGACCCCGGTGGTGTCGAGCTGGTTCGACTGGTTGACGATCAGATACCCCATGCCCCGGTTCGAGCCGACGAACTCGGCCACGATCACCGAGAGCATGGCGAAGATCAGCGCGATGTTGGCACCGGCGAAGATGAAGGGCAGCGAGGCCGGCAACTTGATCTTGAAGAAGATCTGTAACGGCGAGGCCCCCAGCGACTGCATCAGCCGCACCTGCTCGCGGTCGATGGCCGCAAGCCCGTGCGAGACATTCAGGAACACCGGGAAAAAGGCGGTGAAGACCCCCAGCACCACCTTCGAGGTGATGCCGAAGCCGAACCAGACGATGACCATCGGCGCCAGCGCGATCCGCGGGGCGGATTGCAGCGCGATCAGGATCGGGGAAAAGGTGCGCTCGACCAGCCGGACCTCGGCGGTCAGGGTGCCCATCGCGATGCCCAGCACCAGCGCGACGAAAAACGCGATGACCGTGGCCAGCAGCGTATAGCCCAGATGCACCCGGTAAAGGTCGGCGTTGCGCATCAGCGCCCTTGCCACATCGGAGGGCGGCGGGACCAGAAAGGCCGGGATCTGGAAATAGCGCACGATCCCTTCCCACAGCAGCAGCGTGACGGCGATCGAACCCAGGGCAAAGAGGACATCGCCCAACCGTTCCCGGGTGATGAGACTGTTCATGGCCGGCTCCTCAGGGTTGCGCGCCGCGTTCGGGCTGGTCGAGCAGCCCGCGGATGTGGCTGACAATGCGCCCGAACTCGGGGTTGCCGGTCAGATCGAGCCCGCGCTCGCCCAGCTCGACGGGGATGATCTCGCGCACCCGGCCGGGGCGGGCGGACATGACGATGACCTTGGTGCTCAACATCACCGCTTCGGGGATGTTGTGGGTGACAAAGACGATGGTCATCTTCTGCGCGCGCCAGATACGCAGCAGTTCGACGTTCATTTCGTCGCGGGTCATCGCGTCGAGCGCCGCAAAGGGTTCGTCCATCAGCAAGAGGCGGCTGTCATAGACCAGCGTCCGCGCGATCGAGGCGCGTTGCTGCATCCCGCCCGACAATTCGCTGGGATAGGCGTTCTCGAACCCTTTCAGGCCGACCATCTCCAGCAGCTGATAGGCCTTGTCGACATAGGCCTGTTTCGGGCGCAGCTTCTTGACCTCGATGGGCAGGGTGACGTTGTCGATCACCTTGCGCCAGGGCAGCAGCACGGGGCGCTGGAATACCAGCCCGACGCGGTCGTCAGGCCCGGTGATGGGGCGCGATTCCAGCACCACTTCGCCGGTCGTCGGGGCCAGCAGCCCGGCCAGGATATTCAGCAGCGTCGACTTTCCGCAGCCGCTGGGGCCAACGATCGAGACGAACTCATGCGCACCGATGTCGAACGACGACGGGGTCAGGGCGACCGTCGTTCCCTTGCTGAGTGTCCGGTAGGTCTTGGACACTTCGCGGATGGACAGGAATGCCTCGCTGTCGCCGTCTGCCATCGGACCCCTCGTCTGCCTGGTATCTGCACTGTGGTGGTGTCAGTTCAGCGAAGGCTAGCCAGATTTGTGAGTAACTAAAACGGAAATCTCAGCGCCATTGATTAACCGTATTGTTAATCAATGGCAGGTGGAGCATCGGACGCCCGTGCGCTTCGCGCTTGTCTTTCAAGATGGTTCGCCGCGCCCTCTCGTGGCGGGCTATCGCCTCGATCTCCCTGTGGACGGCGCGACTGGCCCTGCGCTATCGGATGACCTCCGGGCGCCGGACTGTCTGATCGCCCAGCGTCCCGGGGTCTGCCAATCCGTCCCCTGCCCAACAGGACGCCGCGGCACTGGCGCCGGCGGGTGATCGTTGCGTTGGCCTGTCCCTGATCCGGAAAGCACCGGACATCTCCACTATGGCGCGGATCGTCGTATCTTTCACACTTGTGAAACTGCTTTCCCAGAATGCGATAGGTTTTGACTTTCGCCCCCAAAGCCCGGTTCCTAGGGGCAGGAGAGCGCGCGGACGACATGTCCCGCCCGGGAGGATTGCAAGACAACGACGCGCGTTCGCACGCGGTGCGACGGCGGTCATGTGTTGCCCGACCGGCGGGGGAGGTGTCCGAGGCGCCCAGATGCACCCGACGGAACCGCCATGCCGATCATCCTTCTGGACGACCCCGACTCGACCCTCGCCATGCTGCGCGACAGTGTGGCCACGCTTGGCGCCCGCGCCGATGGCGCCGCCACCTTTCGCCGGCGTCGCGCTGCGGCGGTCGATCTCGACCCCGAAACCTGGGCGAGTATGGCCGCGGCTGGCTGGGCCGGGCTGGTTCTGCCCGAGGCCGCAGGCGGCATGGGATTGGGGGCGGCGGAACTCGTCGCCCTGGCCGAGGCGCTGGGCCGTGCGCTGCTGACCGAGCCCTTCTCGACGCTCGCGGTGTTTCCCAGCGTGCTGCTGGGCGCGCTCGATGCCGATATCGACGCGCTGGCCGAGGCGCTGATCGGCGGTGCGGTGCTGCCGGTTCTCTGGCAGGGGCTGCGCGGCGAGGTCCGGCCGCTGGCGCTTGCCGACGGGCGGCTGACCGGAGAGGCACATCTCGTGCCCGGGGCGCAATCGGCCCAGGTTTTCCTCGTCCTGGCCGAAGAGGCCGGCGAACCGGTGCTGGTTTCGGTCGAAGCCGCCAGCGCCGGGCTGCGTGTCCACAGCCGGCCGGGAATCGACGGGGCGACGCTGGGATCGGTTGTCCTGCACGATGCGGTCGCCGGTCCGGTCCTTGCCCGGGGGGCTGCGGTGACGGACGCCTTTGACCAGGCGATCCGCATGACCCGCCTGGCGCTGGCCGCGGAACTGGCCGGCATCGCCTCGCGGGCACTGGAGATCACCGTCGACTATACCTCGAACCGGGTGCAGTTCGCCAAGACGATCGCCAGTTTCCAGGCGGTCCAGCACCGGCTGGTCGACATGTGGGCCGAGGCCGAATTCGCCTGCTCGTCCGTTGCCAATGCGGCCACGCTGGCCGATCAGCCCGCCGCCTTCGCGCAGGCCGTTCTGGCGGCCAAGGCGCGGGCGGGCGATGCCGCCACCGCGATCACCCGCAAGGCGGTGCATCTGCATGGTGCGATGGGCTTCACCGACCAATGCGACATCGGCCTGTATCTGAAGCGCGCGATCGCCCTGAACGCGACGTTGGGTCAACCCGAAGAGTTGAGACTGGCGTTCCTCGACGCCGAACGTGCCGCCTGAAAGGACCAAGGAATGCGTAACGAGCTGATCAAGACCGAGATCACCGACCACGTCGCCGTCGTCACGATGGATGCCCCCCCGGTGAATGCGCAGTCGCGCGCCTTCGTGGAAGAGCTGATCGAGGTGTTCGACGAACTGAACGAAACCCCCGGTGTGCGCTGCGTCGTCCTGACCGGCAACGGCAAGTGCTTTTCGGCCGGCGCGGATCTGAAGTCGCGCGGCAAGGTGGGGCAGGGGCAGCCCGGCGACACCAACCGCCACCTGCGCCGCACCCGAGAGGTGGGCTTTGTCATCCTGGAAATGAACATCCCGGTGATCGCCGCCGTCAACGGCCCGGCGCTGGGCGCGGGGATGGGGCTGGCGATCTGTTCGGACATGATCGTCGCCTCGACCAACGCGGTCTTCGGCCTGCCCGAGATCGACATCGGCCTGATGGGCGGTGTGCGCCACACGATGCGTGTGTTCCCGATGTCGCTGACCCGTCGCATGGTGCTGACAGGCTGGCGCGTGCCCGCCGCCGAACTCTATCGCCGCGGCCTGATCGAGGCCTGCGTGGCGCCCGAAGACCTGATGGCCACGGCGATGGATATCGCCCGCCAGATTGCCTCGAAGAGTCCCGCCGCGGTGCGGCTGGCCAAGCGCGCGCTCAACACCGTCGAGACGATGGGCCTGAAGGACGGCTACCGCTTCGAGCAGAACCTGACCGTCGAGCTGACCCGCCATCCCGATGGCAAGGAAGCGATGCAGGCCTTCCTCGAGAAGCGCCCGCCGGTGTTCCGGGACGATCTGTGATGCATCCCGAGCAGCAGGACTGGAACGCCCTCTCGGACGAGGACTTCCGGGCGATCTTTCGCGACTGGGTGGATGCCAATTGCCCGGCCCACCTGCGCTTCATGCGCAAGCAGCGCCCCGTCTTTGACGAGGTGGCCGAATGGTATCATGCGCTCGCCCGCAAGGGCTGGCTGTCGCCTGTCTGGCCGCAGGAATGGGGCGGGATGGGCCTCAATGCCGCCAAGCACATCGTCTATGTCGAGGAATGGGCCAGGCTGGGCTGCCCGCGCATCCCCGACCACGGTATCGGCCTGACCGGCCCGCTGCTGATCGAGTTCGGCACGCCCGAGCAAAAGGACTTCTTTCTGCCGCGCATCCTGTCGGGTGAACACGTCTGGTGCCAGGGCTATTCGGAACCGAACGCGGGGTCCGACCTCGCCAGCCTGCGCACCTCGGCGGTGCGCGAGGGCGACGAGTTCGTCATCAACGGGCAAAAGATCTGGACCACGCTGGCGCATTGCGCGAACTGGATCCTGCTGTTGGCGCGCACCGACAAGGACGCGCCCAAGCCGCAGAACGGCATCACCGTGTTGCTGGTCGATCTGACCTCGCCCGGTGTTGTTGTCCGGCCGATCCCGAACCTGCGCGAAGAGGCCGATTTCTGCGAGGTCTTCCTTGACGATGTGCGGGTGCCGGCCAAGAACGTGGTTGGGCAGGTCAACGGTGGCTGGGCGCTGGCCAAGGCCGTGCTGGGGCATGAGCGGATCTTTCTGGGCGCGCCTTCACGGCCGGAATACGCCCTGACCCGGCTGGAAATGCTGGCCGAGGATCGCGGGGCCTTCGACGATCCGGCCTTTCGCTCGCGCTACGCAAAGCTCCGGCTCGATCTCTATGACCTCGGCTCGGCCTTTGAACGTTTCGCCAAGGTGTTGCGCGAGGGGGGCACGCTGGGGGCCGATGTATCGGTGCTCAAGCTGTTCTGCTCGGAGCTGTATCAGCGCATCACCGAAGAAACCCTGGCCGTCGCCGGTGAAGAGGCGAGATTCTACGATGACCTGCCCGTCGGCAGCGGCCATGTGGACGCGATGAACCTGTTTCTCGATGCCCGCGCGCCGGCGATCTTTGGCGGATCGAACGAGATCCAGCGGAACATCCTGTCCAAGGCCGTCCTCGGCCTGCCGTCGCGGTGAGTGCCATGACGCAATCCGACTATGCCCTAGAAGCGCGGAACCTGTCGAAAAGCTTTGGCGGGTTCCACGCCGTCAAGACCGTAAACCTCAAGGTCCGGCGCGGGTCGATCCACGCGTTGATCGGCCCCAACGGCGCCGGCAAGACCACCTGCTTCAACCTGCTGACCAAGACCCTGACCCCGACCGAGGGGCAGGTGCTGCTGGACGGGCAGGACATCACCGGGCTGCGCAGTGCGCAGGTGGCGCGGATGGGCCTGGTGCGCTCGTTCCAGATCTCGGCCACCTTCCCGCATCTGACCTGTCTGGAAAACGTGCGCGTCGCGTTGCAGTCGAACCACGGCACGGCGTTCAAGTTCTGGCGCTCGCTCCGGGCGGTCGAGGGGCTGAACGCCCGGGCACGGGCACTGCTGGAACAGGTCGGCCTGGCGGGGCGCGAGGACACGCTGGCGACCGAGCTGTCCTATGGCAAGAAACGCGCGCTGGAGATCGCCACGACACTGGCGCTGGACCCCAAGGTGATGCTGCTCGATGAACCCACCGCCGGCATGGGGCACGAGGATGTCGAGCCGATCACCGACCTGATCCGGCAGGTATCGGCCGGTCGCACGATCCTGATCGTCGAACACAACCTGTCGGTGGTCTCCAGCCTGTGCGAGCGGATCACCGTCTTGCAGCATGGCGAGGTTCTGACCGAAGGCACCTATGACGCGGTCTCGAACGACCCCGAGGTGATCACCGCCTACATGGGAGGCGTCGATGACTGACCCCTTGATGAAGGTCGAGAATCTGGAAGCCTGGTATGGCGAGTCCAAGGCCCTGCATGGCATGAACTTTGACGTGCGACCCGGCGAACTGGTGACCCTGATCGGCCGTAACGGGGCGGGGAAATCGACCACGCTGCGCGCGATCATGGGGATTGTGGCCAAGCGCACGGGCTCCATCGTCTTCGACGGCACCCAGCTGATCGGCCGGCGCACCTATCAGATCGCCCGCACCGGCATCGCCTATTGCCCCGAAGAGCGCGCGATCTTCTCATCGCTCAACGTGGCCGAGAATCTGACCCTGCCTCCGGTGCTGAAGGCGGGGGGGATCCCCGATGCCGACCTGCTGGTGCAGTTCCCGAACCTGCAGCGGCGCCTGAAGAGCCAGGGCACCAAGCTGTCGGGTGGCGAACAGCAGATGCTGGCCATCGCCCGCATCCTGCGCACCGGGGCGCGGTTCCTGCTGCTCGACGAACCCAGTGAGGGCCTGGCACCGGTGGTGGTCAAGGATATCGGCGAACAGATCCTGCGGCTGAAGGCCCAAGGCTTCACCATCCTCTTGGTCGAACAGAACCTGTCCTTTGCCCGCAAGGTGGCCGACCGGCATGTCGTTGTCGAGAATGGTGTCGTCGTCGACACGCTGGACGCCGCCGACCTCGCCGCCAACCTCGACCGCGTCAAGCACTACCTGGGGGTCTGAGCCGATGTTCGACCATATCTCGATCCAGCTGTTGCTGGGACAATTGCTGATCGGCCTGATCAACGGATCCTTCTATGCCATGCTCAGCCTGGGGCTGGCGATCATCTTCGGTCTGATCCACGTCGTGAACTTTGCCCACGGGGCGCAATACATGCTGGGCGCGTTCGTCGCACTGCTCATGCTGAACCACCTCGGCATTCCCTATTGGGGCGCGCTGGTGCTGGCGCCGCTGGTGGTCGGCGCCTTTGGCTATGCGATGGAACTGACGATCCTCAAGCCGCTGCGCAACCTCGATCACCTTTACAGCCTGCTGGCCACCTATGCGGCGGTGCTGATCATCGAAGGTCTGATGCGGCTCGAGTTCGGCTCGTCGGGTCTGCCCTACAATTCGCCGCTGCCGGGGGGGATCAACCTCGGTTTCATGTTCCTGCCCTGGTATCGCGGCTGGGTCGTGGTGTTTTCGCTGGTCGTCTGCGTCGCCACCTGGCTGCTGATCGAGAAGACCAAGCTCGGCGCCTATCTGCGCGCCGCCAACGAACGCCCCGAGATCGTCGAATCCTTCGGCATCAACGTTCCGCTGATGATGAGCCTGACCTACGCCTTCGGCGTGGCGCTGGCCGGGCTGGGGGGCGTGCTGGCCGCGCCGATCTATCAGGTTTCGCCGTCGATGGGGTCGAACCTGATGATCGTCATCTTTGCCGTGGTGGTGATCGGTGGCATGGGGTCCATCCTGGGGGCGATCCTGACGGGCTACCTGATCGGCATCGTCGAAGGCCTGACCAAGGTCTTCTATCCCGAGGCCTCGAACCTCGCGATCTTCGTCATCATGATCATTGCGCTGATCCTCAGGCCCAATGGCCTGTTCTCGGCCCCGGAGTCGTCCCGATGAACCGTGCCCTGATGCTCGTGCTGCTGGCCGTCCTCGCCATTGCCGCGCCGTTCTATGTCTATCCGATCCTGCTGATGACGGTGCTGAGCTATGTCGTCTTCGCCTCGTCCTTCAATCTGCTGCTGGGCTATGCCGGCCTTCTGTGTTTCGGCCATGCGATGTTCTTCGGCACCGCCGCGTATTTCGCGGGCTGGCTGCTGAAGAACACGGCGCTGTCGATCGAGCTGTGCTTTCTGCTCTCGGCGCTGTCGATGGCGGCGCTGGGCTGGGTGGTCGGGCTGATTGCGGCGCGCCGCGGCGGCATCCAGTTCGCCATGATCACGCTGGCGATCTCGCAGTTCATCTATTTCCTGCTGCTGCGCGCCCCCTTCACCGGCGGCGAGGACGGATTGCAGCGCATCCCGCGTTCGGCGCTGTTCGGGATGTTCGATGTCAGCAGCAACCTGGCGCTCTATTATGTCATCCTGGCGTTCAGCGTGCTGGCGATCCTGGTCTTCTACCGGGTCGTGCACTCGCCCTTCGGCGAGGTGCTGAAGGCGATCCGTGACAACGAGGCGCGGGTGGAATCGCTCGGCTTCATCCCCGAACGCTTCAAGGTTCTGGCACTGACCCTGTCGGCCGGGCTGGCGGGGCTGGCGGGGGCGATGAAGGCCGCAGCCTATCAGATCGCCACGCTGCACGACGTCTCGTTCCATATTTCGGGCACGATCATCTTTATGACGCTGCTTGGTGGCCTCGGCACCCTGACCGGGCCGATGGTGGGGGCAGCGATGATCGTGCTGCTGAACGACTACCTCGCGCAATACGGCGAATGGGCGTTGATCATCCAGGGGGCGGTGTTCCTCGTGGTGATCCTGTTCTTCCGCAAGGGCGTCGTGGGCGAGATCGAGGCGCGGTTGAAGAAACCCGGCCGCGTCTGATCGCGCGGCCGGAACGGCCGGTGGATGGGTGCGGTGGGATAACACGCCGAGAGGCTGCGGGCCTATGTTATGGCGAGTGCGGACCAGACGGCGAGGGAGTTATTGAATAGCCCCGAGTCTTCTAGACGCCTTCGGGTTTCAGGTTTCGCTGCCGTTCGAACACGACGGGCGACAGCATCTCCCATGTCGAAGGCGATAACGGGCGATGTTGCGGTTTCGGCAGATGCGAAATTTGCAGAAATTCGCTTCTGTGCACGCCTCCTCCTGCAACCACTTCGACCAGGATCGCGGCCATTCGAAGAGAGACCATTTCAAGACCGGTCGTGCCGCCGCTCTTACCGAGTGGCGCGGCCTCTGCGCGAACTGAAGCGGAACGGTGTCTGGCAAACAGAGACAAGTTCGAACTAGTCTGAGGCCTCCCTCGAAGCGATAAGCAGTTCACCGCGAAGGATGCCTGCGCGAAGCAATGCATGTAGCCGGTCGCGCAGATAACCGGTGGCGATGATGACGGCATTGGTGCGATGTTCGGGGCGCTGGGTGACGATGGTCAGCGTGCGATCCAGCGCCGGCACCATGATCGGACGGGCGAACATCTGGCCCCGTGCGACCCCGGCAAAGAACGTCTGCCAGATCGAGATGGTGAACCCCAGCCCCTCCTCCATGAAGGATTCCGCCAGCGCGCCCGAGTCGATCTCGTGCTTGATGCTCAAGGACAGGCCTTCGTGCACGGCGATATCGTCCAGCATCCGCCGGATCAGATAGCGCCGGCTGGGCATGATCAGCGGGTGGCGGGTGATCTCGGCCAAAGTGATCGGCGCATCCCCGTGCAGATCGGGCGTTACCGCGCCGCCGAAATAGATCCGGTCCTTCAGCCAGGGCTCAGCCTCGGTATTCGCGAAGAGATGGCCGTTGGTGACCAGCGCGAGATCGGCCTGGCCATCCTCCATGCGGCGGCGCGCGTCGTCCCAATGGGTCTCGATGCAGGTCAGGCGGATGGTGGGGTAATCGGTCGTCACCGCGCGCACCAGCGGCGCCGCGACGAACCGGCTGAGCGCCGGCGGCACGATAAAGCGCACCTCGTCCGGCGCGACGCCGCGCGCCAGCGCGAGGTCACGCTCGGCGCGCTCGAGCTGGCGCAGGACCGCGCGCGCGTGTTCCAGAAACCCCTTGCCGGTTTCGGTCAGTGTCACCCCGGTCGACCGCCGGACCAAGAGCTGCGCGCCGACCTCGGCCTCCAGATCGGCGAGCCGGCGCGAGACCGCCGGCTGAGCTATGCCCAGATCGACAGACGCGGCGGAAATGCTGCCGTGGTCGACCACGGAAACGAGGTATTTCAGCTGCTGGAGCTTGATGTTCACCGGGCGCACCCCTAGCCTGACCATGCCATTTTGGCATGACAAAACGTCGAAAACAATATTTCCGCAGCGCGCAGCCCCTTGCTAGCCTTGCCCGGCCGGCCCCGTCTTCGCGCTTGGGGCATGGCGCCCTGCAATCGCAGAGGGAGGGAGGAGATGCGCGCAACCGAAACCATCGCCGGTTTGGCGCTGGCCGCTTTTGCGGTGGTGCTGCTGGTTTGGGTGATCCCCGCCGAGATCCCGCGCGGGTTCTCGGGGCAGTTGTCGCCCCGGCTGGTGCCGCAGGTTGCGGTGGCGGGCATCCTGGCGCTGGGTCTGTGGATCGCGGGCGCGGCGCTGTTCGGCGGGCGCATTCCGCCGCATCGGCCCGGGCCCTTCTCGCGCGGCGAGTTGTCGGCGCTGGTCGCGCTGCCGGCGCTGGTGCTGTTGGCGCTGTGGGTGCTGGGGCTGGGTGGCCCGTTGCCCGCCGGCGCACTGCTGGTTACCGGCGCGGCGCTGATGATGGGCGAACGCAACCCGATCGCGCTGGTTTTGCTGCCGGTGGGGTCGCTGGCGCTGGGCTGGCTGCTGCTTTACCGCATTCTCGGCACGACGGTGGGGTGAGGCCATGACACCGATCCTTGCCGGTTTCGCCGATATCCTGAACCCTGTCACCCTGCTCTGGGTCGCGGCGGGTGTCGCCATCGGGTATCTGGTGGGCGCGCTGCCGGGGCTGGGCAAGGCGACCGCCGTCGCCATCGCCATTCCGCTGACCTTCGCTCTGCCGGCGCTGCCAGCCATCGCCTTTCTGATCGGCATCGCCAAGGGCTCGGCCGCGGGCAGCGCCGTGTCGGCGATCCTGCTGAATGTGCCGGGCGAGCCCTCATCCGCGCCCACCGCCCTCGACGGCTATCCGCTGGCGCGCCAGGGCAAGGCGGGCAAGGCGTTGAAGGCCGCGCTCTATGCCTCGGTGCTGGGCGATCTGGGCTCGACGCTGGCGCTTGTGGTGCTGGCGCAGCCGATCGCCAGCTATGCGCTGTCGATCACCCCGGTCGAGATCTGCGCCGTGCTGCTCTTTTCGCTGACCTTCGTCGCCGGGCTCTCGGCGCAGTCGCTGGCCAAGGGGCTGGTGGCGGCGTGCCTGGGCCTTCTGGCCGCGACCGTCGGGCTCGAGATCGAATCCGGCCTGCCGCGCCTGACCTTCGGCGATTACCGCCTGTTCGACGGCATTCCGCTGATTCCGATGGCGATCGGCATGCTGGCGGTGGGCGAGATGATCCTGCAGGCCGGCAATCGCGCGGCGCTCGATCAGCAGGGCGCGAGCATCGCCAAGGGCGCGCATCCCGACGACAGCCGCATGACCCGCGACGACTGGCGCCGCTCGGCCCCGGCCATCGCGCGCGGCACCGCCATCGGCATCGGCGTGGGCATCCTGCCCGGACTGGGGGCAAGCGTCGGCTCGTTCCTGTCCTATGGCGCGGCGCGGGCGCGGGCCAAGGAGCCCGAACGTTTCGGCACGGGCGCGATCGAGGGGGTCGCGGCCTCGGAAAGCGCCGACAACGCCGTCGTGCCGGCGAGCCTCATTCCGCTCTTTGCGCTGGGCATCCCGGGCAGCGTCATCGCCGCCATCCTGATCGGTGCCTTCATGCTGCACGGCGTCGCGCCTGGACCGCTGATGTTCGCCCAGCAACCGCGCCTCGTCGGCGGGATCTATGCCGCGATGATCGCCGCCAGTCTGGCGCTGCTGCTCATCGGCATGACCTTGCAGGGTCTTTTCGCGCAGGTGGTGCGGGTGCCGACGCGCCGGGTCGTGCCGGTGGTCCTGTTCCTGTGCGTCATCGGCGCCTGGCTGGAAGGCGGCGGCGTGTTCGGCGTCCAGGTGATGCTGGTCTTCGCGGTGCTCGGTGTCGTGTTCATCAAGCTGGGCTTTTCGGTGGTGAACTTCCTGATCGGCTTTGTCGTCGGCCGCACCTTCGAGCTGACCTTTCGCCAGTCGATCCAGATCCTGGGCCGCGATCCCTGGAACCTGATCCACCACCCTATCGCGCTGATCTTTCTCGCCCTGACGGCAATTGCCGTCTGGCGCTTTACCCGCGGTGCGCGCAGCACCGCACGCAAATCGGAGGAGACCTGATGCTGAACACCCTGAAAGCCGCGGCGCTGATCGCGCTGACCGCTGCCTCGCCCGCACTGGCCGAATGGCCCGACCGTCCGATTTCGCTGATCATCGGCTTTGGCCCCGGCGGGCAAAGCGACCTCTTGGGCCGCGCGTTGGCCAGCGTGATGACCGAGGAACTGGGCGTGCCGGTGAACGTGGTGAACCGCCCCGGTGCGGCGGGGGGCGCGGCGCTGGCCGGCCTCAGGGCAATGCCGGCGGATGGCTATAACATCATGCTGAACCCCTCGCAGACGATCACACTGACGCCGGCGTTGATGGCCCAAGTGCCGTTCTCGATCGACGATTTCGCCTATGCGGGCATGATCACCAGCTTTGACATCGCGCTGGTCGCGCCGACCTCGGCCCCCTTCGACGATTACGCCGGCATGGTCGCCTATGCCCGCGAGCACCCGGGCATCCTCTATGCCGCGCTTTCGGCGACGACCCGGGTTTTTGCCACCGAGATCGCGCGCGCCAACGATATCGACATCGAGGTGCTGCCGGTCGACGGCGGCCCCGGCATGATCAACGCCATCCTGGGCGAACAGGCGCTGCTGGCCTATTCCGGCGGCGTGCATCACCGCTATCCCGAGCAGATGAAGGTGATCGCCGCGCTGACCTCGGAGCGCAACATCGGCAGCCCCGACGTGCCGACGATCAACGAGCTGGGCCTGCCGATCGGCATGGACATGCAGACCGTGCTGATCGCCCCGGCCGGCACGCCCGAGGACGTGATCGCGCGGCTCGAGGCGACGCTGGCCGCCGCTGCCGAGAACCCCGGCTTTGCCGAGGTCGCCGAAAGCATGAGCGCGCCGATCCAGTTCCGCACCGCCGCCGAGGCCACTGCCGAGATGCACCGCCAGCTGGCCGCCAATCTGGCGATCATGCAGGCCGCCGGTATCGAGCCGCAGTGACCGGCTGAGCCATTGGGCCGGGCGCTGACCCGGCCCGCCGTATCCCCGAAAACAGGTATCGCAATGACCGACACACCACGCATTCGCGGCGGTGCGCTGCTGGCGCGCGCGCTCAAGGAAAAGGGCGTCGAGCACGTCTTCACGCTCGCCGGCGGGTTCTGCAACCCGGCGCTGGAAGGGATGGCGGAATGCCAGACCCCGGTGATGAACACGCCCCATGAACAGGTCGCGGGCCATCTGGCCGACGGCCACACGCGCCTGACGCGCAAGCCTGCCGTCTGCTTCGTCGGGCCCGAGGGCTTTGCCAATGCGGTGCCGGCGATGATGGAGGCGCTGGGCGAGCGCAGCCCGGTGATCTTCATCACCTCGTCTTCGACCTTCAAGCGCGAGAATGCGGGCGGCTTCAAGGAGATCGACGACGTCGCCATTGCCGCGCCGCTGGTCAAGTATTCGGTGCAGGTGCGTGACGGCACGCGGATCCGCGAATACGTCGACCGGGCCTGGACCGCGGCGCTTTCGGGCTATCCGGGTGCGGTGCATCTGTCGGTGCCGGTCGACCTGATGTTCTCGTCCTTCCCCGAGGATGCGGGCCTCGCCGAGCGCCCCTACCACCGCGGCCCGCGTCCGGTGGCGCGCGCCTGGCCCGATCCCGCCGCGCTGGCGCATGTGCTGGACCTCTTGCGTCGGGCCGAGCGTCCGGTGATCATTGCCGGGCATTCGGTCTGGTGGTCGGGCGGCGAAGAGGCGCTGGTTGCCGCTGCAAGCGCCCTGCGCCTGCCGGTCTATGGCCAGCCCGGGCATCGCAAGCTGATGGGCGAAGACGCCGAGCCCTGGATGGGGTTGGCGGATTTCCACCAGTATCCGCCCTCGAAGCCGGCGATTTCCGACAGCGATCTGGTGCTGGTGATCGGCGGCAAACTGGACAATACGCTGAACTTCGGGAACGCGCCGTTCTTCCCGGCCACGACCCGCGTCGTCTGCGTCAACGGCAGTGCCGAGGAGCTTGAGTTCAATCGCCCCGCCGATGACCTGCTGCTCTGCGACCCCGGCGCCTTCTGCGAGGCGTTGGCAGGCGTCGGCCGGACCTGGCCGCAGTGGTTCGATCTGCAGCGCAGCCGCCGTGGTGACTGGGTCGAGGGCTGGGAGGCGACACTCGCCGCCGAGGCCGCGCAGGACGATACCGAGGGCCGCAAGGTGCACCCGTTGCATCTGGCGCTGGAGGTGCAAAAGGCGATGGGCGCCGGCGACTGGCTGGTCTTCGACGGCGGCAACACGCATTTCTGGACCGAGATCGCGGTCAACATGATCGGCTGGCGCGGCGGGCAGTTGGCGGGGATGCTGAACCCGGGCATCAACTCGATGCTGGGCTGCGGCGTGCCCTTCGCGATGTCGGCCAAGAACATCCACCCCGCGTCGAATGTCGTGCTGGTCTCGGGCGACGGGGCGTTTCTGGCCGGGGGCCTGTCGATCGAGACGGCCTTTTGCGAGGGGCTGCCGATCACCGTGGTGATCGACAACAACGGCGGGCTCGACGCGATCAGCCAGCAGCAGGAGCGTTTGTTCAAGACGCCGATGCACGTGGCGACCGATTTCCGTGACATCCCCTTCCACGCGATGGTCGAGGGGCTGGGCGGCTATGGCGAATTGGTCACCCACCGTGACCAGATTACCGCGGCGGTCCGGCGCGGCATGGCCAGCGGCAAACCCGCGCTGATCAACGTGAAAACCCGTGGCGTGATCAGTCCGATCATTGCCGCAACCTCGGACAAGCGCGACAAGGCGTCAATCGAGTGAGGAGCATCGCATGAGCATCACCTTCACCACCCATGTCCTGAACGGCACCGACGGCACCCACGCCGCCGGTGTCGCGCTCAGGCTTTGCGCGGGCGACGCAGTTCTGGCCGAGGGCGTGACCGACGCCGGCGGCCGGCTGCGCTGCGAAATTGCGGTCACCGCCCTGCCAGCCGATGGCGCGGTCGACCTGCAGCTGGACACGGCGGCTTTCTGGCGGGATCGGGGCGTGCCACGCCAGGGGCCGCAGATCGTCGCCGGCGTCACGATCCGCCTGTCGCTGCCGCAAGGCGAGGGGCATCACCATGTGCCGGTGATGCTGTCGCCCAATTCGCTCTCGGCCTGGTGGTCGGCATGATCCGGGAGCCCTCTGCGCCGGCTCGATCGAGTCGAGAAACAGAATGGACTTGCCCGGCTTTGAGTGTTTGATCCCATAGTTTGATGGTGCGTTCCTTTCGCCATGTCGGCCTCCTAACCTCAAAGTCAGGGGGCAAAGCATCTACAAATCTAGGGGCACCTCAAGTTGGCGAGCCGGGTGCCAAGTCCCGCGCCTGTGATCTGGCCGCGCCAGGCGGATTTCAGGCCAGCGCCCGCCTCACGCATGGCAGTGGTGACAGCCTTTTCGCCTGCAACAGGGCTGCGAGGTCGGGGCTGATCTCGAGCTTCAGCTTCATGCGGGCCTCAGGTCCAGCGTCCAGATCAGCCGTTCCCGGTCGCGCAGCGGCTCGCCCTGGACGACATGGCTTTCCGCACCGATCACGATCATATCGCCCAGACGCGGGGCGGGCAGGTCGGCCACGTGCACGTCCACCACCGTCGTGTTGCTGACGAGGCGCCCAGCGCCGAAGTCGGTGATCTACAAACCGACCACGCGATGCTCAATTCGAAAGATGTCTGGCCGGTGCGGCGATCCGGTCTGTTGCGGGTCAATCAATCGACAGCAATTTCAACCACCTCACCAGTGATGCGCGTCGGGTAGGTGCGAAGGTTGACACAGGCAGGTGCGCGCATGGCCTCTCCGGTGCGGTAGTCGAAGGTCGCGCTGTGCTTCGGGCACTCAATCTCGTAGTCCATCACCAACCCGTCCGCGAGGTGGACGTGCTCGTGCGTGCAGTGTCCATCTGTGCAGAACACCTCGTCGTCGGGCGAACGGTAGACCACATAGGACTTCCCCGCGTGGTCGAACCGGACCAGATCTTCCGGCTCGATGTCGTCGAAGCGGCAGGCGGCGATCCAGGTCGTCATGCGGCGCTCCCGTTCTTGGCGTTGAGACGGGCTTTCTTGGCCTGAAAGCGGGCATTCATCCGCGCTTCGCCGTCCTTCGAGCCGTCGTGAAAGGTGCCGAACCACTTGTCGAGCGGGATCAGCCCGTCGCCGTAGTTCACTTCAAAGAACTTGTGGTGCAGGTAGTGAATGTAGGCATGGCTATCGAGCGCGCGGTTTTCGCCGATTTCCATCTTGTCGAACCCGATGTGACCGGGGATCGCGCCGAACCCGGCGGTGTGCAGCTGGTAGAGCGCGATCAACGGGTTGGACGGGATCAGGAAGTGATAGAAGATTGTCGCGAAATAGGCGAGGTGCTCGACCGGGTGCATGCTGAGCGACGACCACGGGCTGGGGTTGACCGAGTTGTGGTGGATCGAATGCACCCATTTGTAGAGGAACGGCGTGTGGATCAGCCGATGGATGCAGAAGAAATGTGCCTCGTGGATCACGGGGACCAGCAGCGCCACCATCGCCAGATACCAAGGATGGTCGGCCAGTGCGACCCAGGGACCGATGCCGTTCGCATAGGCCCAGAGCATCATCACTTCGAACAGCGTCCAGATCGGGATGCCGATCAGGAACCCGCGCAGCGCGTTGTCGAGGTTCTGACTGCGGAACCAGAACACGTCGGACGGCTGCTCCGAGGGCCATTTCCCGTTGTACTTGAACCGGTTGCCCTGCGCGCGCAGAACATAGAGGCGCAGTTCGACCGCGCCGAAGAAAACAAAGATCGCGAGCGCGTTCACGGCATAAAGCCAAAGCACCCATCCCCAGGCGAGGCTGCGCATCGTCTCGACGTCCGGGATCACCCAGAGCCACCATGCCACCGCCGAGGCCGCCCAGAGGACGTTGAAGGGCAGGAAGTAATGCGGCAACCACCGCAACAGTTTGAGCGGCTGCGGGGGAAATGTGAACAGGGGCGCGGTGGCGGCGGGCTCCGTCGGGGCCCAGTCGCCGCGCTTGTTCCGGGTGCCGTATTTCAGATCGTCCATGCTGGCCTCAGAGCGTTTGTGCGCGGGTAATAAATTCATCGAATTGCGCCGGATCCATGCGAACCTGGTGCCGGACTTCTGGATAGGTGCCAGTCGCTACGTCGCGGGCGAAGGCGCGGAACGCCTCTTCGCGCTTGCGTTGCAACTCGGCCTCGAGTGCCTCGAAATCCGCGTATTTCTTTGCGTGACGCGGATAGTGGCCGGTGTGGGTTCCCAGCACGTCCGACGAGAAAAGGTATTGCGTGTCGCACACGTCCCCGCAGCCCATGCCCATCGTGATCATCGGCGAGTTGCGGGTGATATGATCGGCCAGTTCGACCGGTACGACCTCGACCTCGATGGCCGCAGCGCCCGCGTTTTCGAGGCCCTTGACGTGGCGCAGCACGCGCAGGGCTTCGTCTGCGGTCTTGCCGACGGCCCGGAAATTGGTCCAGGTCGCCCGGTTCGGAACCAGGCCGACATGCCCGGTGACTGGGATTCCCTCGCGCGTCATGGCTTCGATGAATTGCGGTGAATGCGAGCAATAGACTGCATCGGCGCCACGCTGCAGGATTTCGAACCCGGCCCGGATGGCCTCGGACGGGGACGCGACCGAACCGTGCGGCATACCCGCCGAAATGAAGGCGGCTGGGGCCGCGGCGCGGATCGGCTCGAGCGTATGATCGGGCTCACACGAGAGGATGACGAGGCCGGCTTCGGTAGCTGCCGCGGCCTCGGCGCCACTGTCGACATGCATCTGAAGCCATTTGCGGGTCCCCTTTTGCTGCTGGAGGTCGAATACGGTCGGTCGCCGATTCATGGCGCAATCCCCTTGGTTGGTTTGCGGCAACCTAGAAGGACGGCGGAAACTTTACTCCGAGAACCTTGATTTGATCAGATCAAATGGATTCCGAGGTGAAGGTGATGAACCGGATTGGTGGGTTCTCGACGGTATCGTCGGTCAAGCCGATCTTTGCCATCGTCAGATCGATCGCTCGCCGGGCCTGCGCCTCGGGGATCTGATCAAAAAAAATAATGTCCGCGACCCCATTGAGAAGCCCCGCACGGGAGTTCTCGGTCAGTTCGTGTCCAACATAGAACACATGGGTTTCCTGGCGCGACAACGGGTCGAGGAGCGCCGAATTTGCCCCCCGACGCTGTAAACGCCGACCACATCGGGCCATTGAGACAAAGCGGCTTCCATCCGGCGGCGCATGACGCCCGGGTCATCAAGCCCGAAGATCGCATAGCTGAAATTCAGATCCGGGCGGCCCTTTTCGGCGAGGAAATCGGAAAACCCGCGGACCCTGTCCCGATGCACCTGGTAGGCGCCGCTGTGGCAGACCGCGAGAATGGTGCCGCTGGCCTGACACATGCGCGACAGCATGTAACCGGCAGAGCGTCCGACCGCGTAGTTGTCGATCCCGACGAAGTCCGCGCCGTCGAGCACCGGCGTCACGATCTCGACAATCGGGAGGCCGCTGGCGAGTTGTTCGGCGAGCGCAGGCCGGATTTGCGGGTCGTAGGTCGATGCGATGATGAGCGCGGCACGCGGGCGGGCGGGCCTTCGGATATGGTCCGCCACGCTGATCGCGTCAGCAGGGTCGAAGAACGTGACCTGGACCTGAACCGAACTGTCCAGCGATGCCCCGATGCGGCGAAACGCAGCGGCGAGGCGCCGGAAGAATGTCGCCTTTGGACCGACGATGATCACCTCGACCAGCAAAAGCCCTCGGTGCGTTTCGGGCAGGCGGCCCGGCCAATCGAGTGCCCGCGCAGCGGCAATCACGCGGGCGGCGGTCTGCGGGCGAACGCCGCCGCGGCCGTTGAGGACGCGCTCGACCGTCGCGGTGCCGACTTTGGCCAGGGTGGCGATGCCGCTGTAGGTCGGTTTGGTCACGGCTTCTCGATCCTGAATGAAATCATCGGCCTAAACCATCTCGGGCAGGTAGATCCGGGGTTCCAGGAACCACTTCCGTTGCGACGCGGTCTGCCGCCGCGCCAGCCGTACCATGCTGCCAATGGTCGCTCGGCAAAGGTCGGCGAGCGGTGTCGCGATCACCATGCTGACATAGCGATCGGCCAACGCCGCGCGGCTGTCTGTGGTGATCTCGTTGACCACCAGCGCGACCTTTCCCGCCAGGCGCAACTCGCGCAGTGCGGCGATGGCGCCCTCCATCCCGCCACCCGCGATGTAGAGTCCGCGCAGGTCCGGGCGCCGCCGCAGGACGTCGAGCGTCGCCACGTAGGTGAATTGCCGGGTCTCCAGGTTCACCAGCGCGTCCAGAACCGTGAACTCGGGCGCGCTTTCGCGGATGAACGACTGGAAACCCACGTCGCGCAGCACGTGCCCGTTCCGGCGGGCGCCGCCCACGAAGACGCCGACCTTGCCTGGCTCGCGGGTTTGGGTGGCAATGCGCCCGACGCGCAGGTTGTCGAGGCCGAAAGAGGCGTGCCTGCGGTCACGGGCGAAATGGTTGAGCAGGGCAAGACCGTCTTCCCGGCGTCGGTCAATTCGGTGACTGTGCGGTCGATGGTCGGGTGGTTGAGCGCGGTTGCCGCGATCACAGCGGCGCCCTCTGCCGCCTGCGAGGGCGAGAACCGGATCGAGCCCCTGACGTCGAGATCCGTCCGTGCCTCGGCGGTGCTTTCCAGCTTGCGCGCGGCCTGAGCGACCTTCTGTACCGCCCGGTCGCTGACGTTCCCGCGACCGTTCAACGCGCGGTCGACGGTCGCTTCACTGAGGCCGGCTTCTCTCGCGACATCGGCTGGGGTCGGGCGGTTGGCCATATGGCATCCTGGATATGAGGGGATCCCCTCAGTATGGCTAACATGAACTTGAGGGAATATGAGGGAAAAACCACACCTCATATTTACATGATTTCGCCAATTCCCCCTTGGGTCCGCCAAACCTTTGCGTTCGGAGGACGCGATGACGAAACGCGATGACAGCCTTCCGGGAGGGGACGCGCGCCGTGCCGTTGACACCGATCTCACCACCGCCGAGTGGTATCACAGTGACGTGCCGCGCAAGGTGATGAAAGGGCTGATGGCCCGGTCTGATCAGCGGGCGATCCGTGACACGATCCTTCTGTCCGGCCTGATGGCGGCCTTTGCCGGTCTTGGCATCGCGCACTGGCCCAGCTGGGGATCGGCGCCGTTCTGGCTGGCTTACGGCGTGCTGCACGGTTCGCCGCCTTCCACGCGGGGCTCGACGGCTGACGCGGGCGGTTCCATGAGGCGCGTCTTTTCCAGGCGTGCGTCGTCGGGCCTTGCCACGCGCCCGGCATTCTGCTTCCATCAATGACGAAGAAACGTCATGGAGGCAGAATGTCGCGTCGGCCGACTGTCAAGGACGTAGCCCGCGAGGCGGGGGTCAGCGTCACAACCGTTGACCGCGCCCTGAACGGGCGCCTGAAGGTGCGCGACGAAACGATGCGCAAGATAGCCGACGCGGCGCACACGGTCGGCTATCACGCGCGCAGCCTGATCGACCACCGGCTGAGTTCCAACGTTCCCGAGATGCGGTTCGGCGTCGTTCTCGTCAAGCGCTCGCAGAACTTCTACCGGATCTTTGCTGACGAGATCGAACGCGCCGTTGCCGGGCGGACGGATGTGCGGGCACGCGTCGATATCCAGTATGCGACGTCGCAATCTCCGGACGAATTCGCCGGACTGCTCGCCGAGCTGGGTCGGAACTGCGACGCGGTGGCCGGTGTCGCCGTCAATCACCAGAAACTCGACCAAGCGGTGCAGGATCTCAAGGAAAAGGGCATTCCTGTTTTTGCCCTTCTCAATGATTTTGCTCAGGGAATCCGGCGGAACTATCTTGGCATGAACAACATGAAGGTCGGTCGGCAGGCCGCCTGGATGGTGACAAAAACCGCCAGGAAGCCGGGGGCGGTGGCGATTTTCGTCGGTGGGCACCGCTGGCACGGGCACGATTTGCGCGAAGTAGGTTTCCGGTCGTTCATCCGCGAGAGCGCGCCCGAGTTCACGGTTCTGGACACGCTGGTGAACCTGGAAACCCGTCAGGTGACCTACGAGGCCACCATCGATCTGGTGCGGCGCCACCCCGACCTGCAGGGAATCTATGTCGCGGGCGGCGGCATGGAAGGCGCCATCGCCGCCCTGCGCGAGTTGCATCCGTCGCCGCGCGTTTCGCTGGTGGTCAACGAACTTACCGCGGAAAGCCGGGCGGCGTTGATGGACGGTTACGTGGTGATGACCATCTGCACTCCGCTGGCGGACCTGTGCCGCGATCTGGTCGGATTGATGATCGATGCCGTGCAACGCGGCGACGACGGCCTGTCGGCGCAGCATTTCCTTGAACCCCGGATCGTCCTGCCCGAAATCGTGGCGTGACGTAAAAGCGTCATTTTGCATGCGCAGAAAAACGTCATTTCTGACGTGAAATCGGGTGCGTCAAATTGACCGAATCGGGACTGGCATGCAGGTTCGCCCCCGTTGACGTCGACCCGGCCCGACAGCCGGCGCGGCCACGGGAGGGAAAGCGATGAAGACTGCGCTCAATCATATGACCACGCCGAATCTGGGCTATGCCGAGTTTCTGGACCTTGCGGCTCGCCTCGGCTGCGTCGGAGTTGAAGTGCGCAACGACATCGCCCGTCCGCTGTTCGACGGCATGCACCCGGCCGAGGCCGGCGCGCTGGCCCGCGACAAGGGCGTGCGTCTGGTCGGCCTGAGCCAGGTCTACCCGTTCAACTCCTGGGACGCCGAGCGCGAGGCCGCCGTTCGCAGCCTGATCGCCACCGCGCAGGCCTGCGGTGCCGAGACCATCAGCCTGATCCCGCGCAATGACGGCACCGGCGGTGGCAACGGCGAACGTCAAGCCAATCTGCGCGTCGCGCTGAAGGCGATCAAGCCGATGATCGACGACTCGGGGCTGGTCGCGCTGGTCGAGCCGCTGGGCTTTCTGCGCTCGTCGCTGCGCTCAAAGTCCGAACTGGTCGAGACCCTTGATGCATTGGACGCCCACAAACAGTTCAAGCTGGTGCACGACACGTTCCATCACACGCTGGCCGACGGCGGCCCGATGTACCCCGAGTTCACGGGCATCGTGCACATCTCGGCCGTCGTCGACCCCAAGCTGGCCATCGGCCAGATGGAAGATGAGCACCGTGCGCTGGTCGACAGCCGCGACCGCTTGGGTAACGTCGAGCAAATCGCGGCGCTGATCGCCGCCGGTTACGATGGCCCGATTTCTTACGAGTGCTTCTCGCCCGAGACGCACGCGATCGCCAACCCCTACACGGCGATCAAGACCTCATTCGAATACATCTCTTCGCAACTGCGGGCCAAGGCGGCCTGAGCGGAGAATGTCTTGCCCCTTGGAGAGGGGGTTCCGGTTCTGGACCCGGTGTGCCGGACACCGTTTTTGGGAGGAAATCCATGAAGAAGACACTTATTGCCGCGACCGCCGTGGTCACCATCTTTACGTCGGCGGCCAGCGCCCAGAACATCGGTGTGTCGATGGCCCTGTTCGACGACAACTTCCTGACCGTGCTGCGTAACGGTATGATCGCCTACGCCGACGGCCTGAGCGGTGTCTCGCTGCAGGTCGAAGACGCGCAGAACGACGTCGCTCGTCAGCTGGACCAGATCAACAACTTCGTTGCCTCGGGCGTCGATGCGATCATCGTGAATCCGGTCGATACCTCGGCCACCGAAGCGATGACCGCTGCCGCCGCAGCCGCCGGTTTGCCGCTGGTTTACGTCAACCGCGAGCCGATCAACGTCGACACGCTGCCCGACAACCAGGCCTTCGTCGCCTCGGACGAACGTGACTCGGGCACCCTGGAAACCCTGGAGGTCTGCCGCCTGTTCGCCGCCGCCGGCACCAACCCGGCCCGCATCTATGTCATGATGGGCGAACTGTCGAACCAGGCCGCCGTGCAGCGCACCGCCGACATCCATGACGTGATGGCCTCGGGCAACTGTGGCGTCGAGCTGCAGATCATCGACGAGCAGACCGCCAACTGGTCGCGTGACCAGGCCCAGAGCCTGATGACCAACTGGCTGTCCTCGGGTGAACAATTCGACGGCGTGATTGCCAACAATGACGAAATGGCGATCGGGGCGATTCAGGCGATGCTGGCCTCCGGCATCTCGATGGATGCCGTGGTTGTCGCCGGTGTCGACGCGACCCAGGACGCGCTGGCGGCGATGGCCGCCGGCCAGATGGACGCCACGGTGTTCCAGGATGCCGCCGGTCAGGGTGCGGGTTCGGTGAACGCCGCGATCGCGCTGGCGAGCGGCGAAGAGGTGGACCAGAGGGTTTATATTCCCTTCCTTCTGGTGACCCCCGAAAACCTGAGCGAGTTCACCTCGCGCAACTGATCCCCTGGTCTTCGACGCGGATTAGCGCCGCGTCGGCGGCACTCGGTGAACGGCGCTCCGGTGCCGTTCACAACTTTCATCGACCGTTCATCCATCGAGGAGGCAAGGGCATGTCCGGCAAGCAGCAAGCACATGGCATCGGGGGGCTGACCTTTGATGCGAAAAAGCGGCACTGGCCGAACGAAGTCAACGTATTCGGGGCATTGGTCCTGATTGTCGCGATTTTCGAGGTCCTGGGCCAAATCCTGATGGGGCAGAGCTTTCTGTTCGACAGTGCGGGGCGGTTCGACTCGATCTTCAACGAAGCCCGTCTGACCATCATCATCCTGCAAGTGTCGATTGTCGGGATCATCGCCATCGGGTCCACGCAGGTCATCATCTCCGGCGGTATCGACCTGAGCCCCGGCTCGGTGGTCGGCGTCACGGCGATGGTGGCCATGAGCTTTGCGCAGGTCGCGCAGGTGAACGGCAACGCCAACCCGACGGCGGCTTTGGGAGACTGGGCGCATGATCTGCCGGTCATCGCACCGATCGCAGTGGGCCTGGCCTGTGGTCTGGTCGCGGGCCTCGTGAACGGTATGATCATTGCCTACACGAAAATTCCGCCATTCATCGCTACGCTGGGCATGATGGTTGCCGCACGCGGTGCGTCGAAATGGTGGACTGCAGGCCGTCCGATTTCATTCCCGACCGAGAATTACAAGGCGCTTGGCGCCGGGTTGACGCCGGTGTTCATCTTCATCGGTCTGGCGATCCTGTTTTTCCTGGTCCTGCGCTACACCGTCTATGGCAAGCACACCTATGCCATCGGCTCCAACGAGGATGCGGCGCGGATGTCGGGCATCCAGGTCGAGCGTCACAAGGTGCTGGTCTACACCATCGCCGGGCTGCTGGCCGCGATTGCCGCGCTGGTGCTGTCGTCCAAGAACCTGACGGCTCAGGCCGGCATGGGCGTGATGTACGAACTCGATGCCATCGCCATGACCGTGATCGGCGGCGTGTCGCTGACCGGCGGGCGCGGGTCCATCGTCGGCACGGTGCTGGGCGCGCTGATCTTCGGGGTGATCATCTCGGGGTTCACGTTCCTCAGGCTCGATGCCTACTACCAGGAAATGGTCAAGGGCGTGATCATCGTCGCCGCCGTCGTGCTCGACCAGTGGCGCCAGCGCCGCGCCGGCACCCGCTGAGAGGAGACAGGGATATGGCAAGCGATCTTCAGACCAACATCTCCGGCGCCTCGGCCCCGCATTCGGGGGCCCGGATTGGCGACGTGGTGCTGCGCACCGAGGGGCTGACCAAGCATTACGGCGGCGTGCACGCCCTCGAAGGGGCGAATTTCGAGATCCGCAAGGGCGAGCATGTAGCGATCATGGGTGACAACGGGGCGGGGAAATCGACCTTCGTGCGCCAGATCACTGCCGTTGAGCAGCGCACGCGCGGCAAGATCTGGTTCGACGGCCGCGAGGTCCAGTTCGAGGGGCCGCTGGAAGCGCGTCACGCAGGTATCGAGACGGTGTTCCAGAACCTTGCGCTGGCGGACGACCTGAACGTGCCGGACAACCTGTTCCTGGGCCGGGAAAAGACCTTCTGGAATTTCCTCGGACCCTTCCGCGTGCTGGATTACAAGGCGATGCGGGCGGCGACGATGGCGGGGCTGGAAAAGACCGCCGTCAAGATCCCCAATGTCGGCCAGGCGATCCGCAACATGTCGGGCGGCCAGCGGCAATGCGTGGCGATCGCCCGCACCGCGACCTTCCACTCCAAGCTGACGATCATGGATGAACCCACGGCGGCGCTGGGCGTGCAGGAGACCGCGCAGGTCGAGAACATCATCCGCACGCTCAAGGAAGACGGCGAACCCCTGATCCTGATCAGCCACAACATGCGGCAGGTGATGGATCTGTGCGACCGCATCGTCGTGTTTCGCCGGGGCCGGATCTGCGCCAACCTGCGCAAGGAAGAGACCGACGGCCAGGACATCGTCGCCTATATCACCGGCGCCAAGACGCAGCCGGAATACGCCGACGCCACGTAACGTCTCCCGGGTGGCGGTGCGATCCGCCACCTGTTCCCGCCGGGCGGTCGGACTCCGGTTCCTCCTTGCCGGATCGCACGCTCCGACCGCCCGGTTCCTCTTTCAACGGCTGGCAGTCCCGGCCTGTCCACACGGCTTTCTCTTTTCCCCGAGGTCCCCATGTCCCTTCGTTTCGCCGTTCTCGGAGCAGGCCGCATCGGCCAGGTCCACGCCCGCGCCATCGCCTCGGTCCCCGGGGCGGAACTGGTCGCCATCGCCGAGCCCTTCGCAGCCGCCGCCGAGGCGGCGCGCAAGGCCTTCGGTTGCGAGATCCGCACCATCGACGCGATCCTTGGCAGCGCCGACATCGACGCGGTGGTGATCTGCACCCCGACCGACACGCATGCCGACCTGATCGAGAAATTCGCCCGCGCCGGAAAGGCCGTGTTCTGCGAGAAACCGGTCGATCTGAGCGTTCCACGCGTCCGTCAGGCGCTGGCTACCGTCGAGGCCGAGGGCGCGACGCTGATGGTCGGCTTCAACCGCCGCTTTGACCCGGACTTCATGGCGGTCAAGGCCGCGATCGACGCGGGCAAGATCGGCGATGTCGAGATGGTCACCATCACCTCGCGCGACCCGGGTGCCCCGCCCGCCGCCTATATCAAGGTCTCGGGCGGCATCTTTCGGGACATGACGATCCACGACTTCGACATGGCCCGGTGGCTCTTGGGGGAAGAACCGGTCTCGGTGATGGCCCAGGGCTCAGTTCTGACGGACCCGGAAATCGGCGAGCTTGGCGACTACGACAGCGTCAACGTGATCCTGCGCACGGCCTCGGGCAAGCAGTGCATCATCACCAACTCGCGGCGCGCGACCTATGGATACGATCAACGAATCGAGGTTCTGGGATCGAAGGGGATGGTCGCCGCCCAGAACACTCGCGAGGCAAAGATCGAGCTGGCGAACGGTGACGGGTTCACCCAGCCGCCGCTGCTAAACTTCTTCATGACGCGCTACACGGCGGCTTATGCCAACGAAATCGCGGCTTTTGTTGCGGCAGTGAAAGACGGCGCTCCGACGCCGACGACGGGTCTCGACGGTCTGAAGGCGCTGGAACTCGCGGAGGCTGCGGTGCACTCGGCGGCCGAAGGCATCGCCGTGTCGGTCGGCTGATATCGGGCGCGGAAGGGAGGGGATCGGACATGACATCAATTGCCAATCGTCCCGACCGGTCTCTCGGCGTCGCGCTGCTCGGAACGGGTTTCATGGGCAAGTGTCACGCGTTGGCGTGGCACACCCTGAGCACAGTTTTCAGCGGCGCAGCGCACCCGCGCCTTGAGGTCCTGTTTGACCCCGATCCCTCGTGTGCCGCCGCCTGCGCCGCGAACTTTGGCTTCGCCCGGTCGACCGACGACTGGGCTGCGGCTTGCTCCGACCCGACGGTGGATGTGGTGTCGATCACCGTGCCGAACGGCATGCACCGTCCGATGGCCGAGGTGGCGCTGAAGGCGGGCAAGCATGTCTGGCTGGAAAAGCCGATGGCTTTGACGTTGGACGACGCCGAGGCGATGACCGCGCTCGCCGCAGACTACCCGAACCAGGTCACGATCCTCGGCTATAACTACCTGCGCTCTCCGGCCTTTCAGGAGGCCGTGCGGATCGTCAAATCCGGCGAGATCGGCCCCCCCCATGCGATGCGCGGCGTCTATGACGAGGACTACGCGGGCGATCCGTCGAAACCCTGGTCCTGGCGCGACACCAAGGAAAAGGGCGGGCTTGGCGCGCTCGGCGATCTGGGTTGCCACCTGATCAGCCACATGGTGGCGCTGATGGGCGACATCTCGGAAATCACCGCGATGACCCAGACCTCGATCGCCACGCGCCCGTCGCCCGAGGGCCCGCAACTGGTCGAAAACGAGGACAGCGCGCTGGCGCTGATCCGCTTTGCCTCGGGCGCGCAAGGGTCCTTTGCGACAAGCCGCGTGGCGCTGGGCCGCAATTGCCGCCTGCAGTGGGAGATCCACGGCTCCGAGGGCTCGATCTGGTTCGACCAGGAAAACATGAACGAACTCTGGGTGCACCGGCGCGGCGACGCGGGGTTCACCCGGCACCTGACCGGGCCGCAACAGCCTGATTACGCGGCCTTCTGCCCCGGACCCGGGCATAATTTCGGGTTCAACGAACAAAAGACGATTGAAGCGCGCGACTTCGTTCGCGCGATCCTAGACGGCACCCCTTGCGGTCCGACCTTCGCCGAAGGGCTGAAGATCGAACGGGTCATCCACGCGATGGCGCGGTCCCAGGGGCGGCCGATCCCACTTGGAGGCTGAGCAATGAAATCCCTTGACCTGATCACCATTGGCCGCTCGTCGGTGGATTTGTATGGCACGCAGATTGGCGGGCGGCTTGAAGATATGGGGTCGTTCGACAAGTATATCGGCGGTTCACCGACCAACATCGCTTGCGGGACAGCGCGGCTGGGGCTGAAATCTGCCGTCATCACTGGCGTCGGCGATGAGCACATGGGCCGGTTCATCATCGAGCAGCTGGCGCGGGAAGGGGTGAACACAAACGGCGTCAAGGTCGACAAAGACCGTCTGACGGCGCTGGTAATCTTGGGGATCCGCGACGAAGAGCAGTTCCCGTTGATCTTCTACCGCGAGAACTGCGCCGATATGGGCCTGACCGAGGCCGACATTGACGAAGATTTCATCCGCTCGGCCCGCGCCGTGGTGGCGACAGGCACGCATCTGTCGAACCCGCAGGTCGAGGCGGCGACGCTGAAGGCGCTGAAAATCGCGCGCGAGGCCGGGTTGCAGACGGCGCTGGATATCGATTACCGGCCGAACCTCTGGGGCGTGGCGGGGCATGGTGACGGCGAGAGCCGGTTCGTGGAAAGCGCTGTGGTGACCGCCAAGCTACAGTCGACGCTGCATTATTTCGACCTGATCGTCGGGACCGAGGAAGAATTCCACATCGCCGGCGGATCGACGAACACCATTGAAGCCCTGCGCGCGGTGCGGGCGGTCTCGGGCGCGACCTTGGTCTGCAAGCGCGGCGCGGCGGGCGCGGTCGCGTTCACCGGCGCGGTGCCGGATACGCTCGATGAGGGCGAGGCCGGGCCCGGCTTCCCGATCGAGGTGTTCAACGTTCTGGGCGCGGGCGACGGGTTCATGTCGGGGCTGCTGAAAGGCTGGCTTGACGGCGAGGACTGGCCGACCGCGCTCAAGTACGCGAACGCCTGCGGGGCGTTTGCCGTCAGCCGCCACGGCTGCACCCCCGCCTATCCCAGCTGGGAAGAGATGCAGTTCTTCTTCAAGCGTGGGATCGTGCGCAAGGATCTGAGGAACGACGCCGAGCTGGAGCAGGTCCACTGGGCCACGAACCGGTCAGGCGACTGGTCGAGCGTCAGAACCTTCGCGTTTGATCACCGCATGCAGCTGGAAGAGATGCCCGGCTACACCCTGAAAAAGGGCGGGGCGTTCAAGCAGCTCTGCCTCGACGCCGCCTTGCAGGTGCAGGGCGGGCAGGGGGGCTATGGCATCCTGTGCGACAACCGAATCGGGCGGGACGCACTGCACCGGGCCTCGGGGACGGGGCTGTGGGTCGGTCGTCCGACCGAATGGCCGGGTTCGCGGCCGATCGAGATCGAGCCGGAGCTGGGGCCGGACTTCGGCGGGCTGAACCAGTGGGCGCGCGAGAATGTCGTGAAGCTGCTGGTCTTCTGCCACCCGACCGACGATGCCGAGACGCGCGCCAAGCAAGAGGACGTGGTCAAGCGCCTCTGGACCGCGAGCCGTCGCAACGGGCTGGAGTTCCTGCTGGAAATCATCCCGTCCAAGGTCGCGCCGGTCGATGACACCACGACAGCCGTGCTGATCCAGCAGTTCTATGACGCCGGGATTTACCCAGACTGGTGGAAGCTCGAGCCGTTCAAGACGGATGCGGCCTGGTCGAACGCCGTGGCGGCGATCGAGCGGAACGACCCGCGCACGAGGGGGATCGTGGTGCTGGGGCTGGATGCGCCCGAGTCGGAACTGGCCGAGAGTTTTGCGCTGGCGGCCAGGCAGCCGCTGGTGCAGGGGTTCGCCGTTGGCCGCACGATATTTGGCGACGCGGCGCGTGCCTGGATGAAGGGCGAGATGTCGGACGCGGACGCCGTCGCGCAGATGGCCGGGCGGTATGCGCGGCTGTGCGCGATCTGGGATGCGGCCAGAGACGCGTCTATGGCCAAAGCCGCAAAAGCATCCTGAGAAGCATGAACATGGGCGGCCCCCTTGGTGAGGCCCCCATCCTGACAGACGGGGACTGAAGAGATGGTTAGGACGATCCGGCTCACGGCGGCGCAGGCGATGGTGAAGTGGCTGTCGGTGCAGATGACCGAAGACGGCGAGCGTTTCATCGACGGGATGTGGGCGATCTTTGGTCATGGCAATGTGGCGGGCGTGGGCGAGGCGCTGCACGCCTATCGCGACGTGTTCCCGACCTGGCGCGGCCAGAACGAGCAGACGATGGGCCATGCGGCCATCGCCTATGCCAAGGCGAAAAAGCGCACCCGCGCGCAGGCTGTGACCTCGTCCATCGGGCCGGGGGCCACGAACCTTGTGACCGCTGCTGCGCTGGCGCATGTCAATCGCCTGCCGATCCTGATCGTCGCGGGCGATGTCTTTGCCAACCGCCGCCCGGACCCGGTGCTGCAGCAGGTCGAGGATTTCGACGACGGCACGATCAGCGCCAACGACTGCTTCAAGCCGGTCAGCCGCTATTTCGACCGCATTACCCGGCCTGAGCATATCCTGTCGGCCCTGCCGCGCGCGCTGCGCACGATGACCGACCCCGCGAACTGCGGCCCGGCGACGATCGCCTTTTGTCAGGACGTGCAGACCGAAGCCCATGACTATCCAGAGGCATTCTTTGAACCGCGCGTCTGGCACATTCGCCGCCCGGCACCGGATGCAGGGGAACTGGCGCGTGTTGCGGGCCTGATCAAGGCCGCGAAGAACCCGGTGATCATCGCGGGCGGTGGGGTGGTCTACAGCCAGGCCGAAGCGGTGCTCGCCGACTTCGCGCTCAAGCACCAGATCCCGGTGGTCGAGACGCAGGCCGGAAAATCCTCGCTGGCGCAGGCGCATCCGATGAACTTCGGCGCCTCGGGCGTCGACGGCTCGGCAGCGGCGAATGCGGCGAGCGTCAAGGCCGACCTGATCCTTGGTGTCGGCACGCGGTTCCAGGACTTCACCACCGGCTCGCGGACGCTGTTCAGCGAGGGCGCTGTGCTCGTGTCGATCAACATCCACGGCTATGACGCGGCCAAGCACGGCGCGGTCAGCCTCGTCGCCGATGCAAAGGTCGCTCTGGAGGCGCTGGCCGCCGCGATCGGGGATTACAAAGTCGAGGCGCCGGATACCGGGGCCCGCGAAGACTGGCTGCGCGCGGTCGACGCCTATTGCGCGCGGCCCGACGATCAGGCGGCCCTGCCCACGGACGGCCAGGTGATCGGCGCCGTGCAGCGCGCGACCGGCGAGAACGCGGTCGCCATGTGCGCGGCGGGCACCATGCCGGGGGCGCTCAAGCTCTTGTGGCAGCCCAGCCAGGGCGGCTATCACATGGAATACGGGTATTCTTGCATGGGCTACGAGATCGCCGGCGCGATGGGCATCAAGCTCGCCACGCCCCAACGCGAGGTGATCTGCTTCGTCGGCGACGGCAGCTACATGATGGCCAACAGCGAACTGGCCACCGCCGTGATGCGGCGCATTCCCTTCACCGTCGTGCTGACCGACAACCGGGGCTATGGCTGCATCAACCGGCTGCAGACGCTGGGCTGCGCGGGCGAGGCGTTCAACAACATGTATGCCGATTGCGCGATCGAGGCCCAACCCGAGATCGACTATGTCGCCCATGCCGCCGCGATGGGTGCGCACGCGGTCAAGGCCGCCGGCACCGATCAGCTCGAGGCCGAGATCAAGGCCGCACGGGGGCGCACCATCCCCACCGTGATCGTGATCGAGACCACGGCGAAGGACTTCCCCGGCGTCGGGCTGAAGACCACGGCGGGCAGCCACGGGTTCTTCTGGGACGTGGCGGTTCCCGCCGTGTCCGACCGGCAAAAGCAGCGCGACCGCTATGCCGCTTACATCGAACAGATTGCCAACCAGAGCCTCGTCAACTGAGGCGCTTTGAAAGACACGACCATGATCCGCTACGGCACCAACCCCATCGCCTGGGCCAACGACGACGACCAGACCCTCGGCGCCGACATCCCCACCAGCCGCATCCTGCACGAGGCGGGCGAGCTCATCGGTTTTGACGGCATCGAGAACGGCCACCGGTGGCCGCAGGACGACCCCGAGGCGCTGCGGGCGCTTCTGGCGGGCTATGGGCTCAAGTTCGTCTCGGGCTGGCATTCGCTGAACCTGCTGGCGAACAGCGTCGAGGACGAGATCAAGGCGATCCAGCCGCATCTCGACAAGCTCAAGCACAACGGCTGCACGGTGGCGATCACCTGCGAGACCTCGAACTCGGTGCAGGGTCTGGCGCAACCGCTGAGCACCCGCCCGGTGCTGGACGCGGCCGGGATGAAAGATTTTGGCGTGCGGGTCGAGGCGGTGGCGGCGCATTGCGCGGGGCAGGGGATCGACCTGGTCTATCACCACCACATGGGCACCGTGGTGCAATCGCCCGAGGACATCGACGCCTTCATGGCGGCGACCGGCCCGGCGACGAAGCTGCTGTTCGATGCCGGTCACTGCTATTTTGGCGGCGGCGATCCGGTCGCGGTGCTGATGAAACACATCGGTCGCGTGCGCCACTTCCACGCCAAGAACGTGCGCCCCGCGGTGCAGGCAAAGGTCGAGGCCGAGGGCCTCTCGTTCATGGACGGTGTGCGGGCCGGGGTCTTCACCGTGCCTGGCGACCAGGAAGGCGCGGTCGACTTCGAGCCCCTGCTGGCGATCCTCGCGGCGAACCAATACGATGGCTGGATCGTCATCGAAGCCGAGCAGGACCCGGCGGTGCGCAATCCGCTGATGTACCAGACGCTGGGCCTCGCGACGCTGAAACGCCTCGCCCGGAAAACCGGCCTCGACCCGCGCTGAAAGGGCCCGCATGCCGCTGATCGACGCAGACCACCCGTTCTTCCGCCCGCTCTGGCGACGCGTCGTCGTGGTGGCCTTCTGCCTCGGTTGGGCGGGGTTCGAGGCGCTCACACAGAGCCCCGGCTGGGCGCTGATGATCGGCGCGCTGGGGCTTTACGCGGCCTGGGTGCTGCTGGTCGACTGGCGCGACCCCAAGGAGAAAGACAATGGCTGACCTCTTGCTCAAACCCTTCGGCACCCGCGGCGAGGTGCACCGCGTGACCCCGGCCTTGGCCGGCTGGCGCTATGTCGGCTTTGCGCTGCACCGGTTGCGGCCGGGCGACACCGCGTGCGGACTGACCGGCACCGACGAGGTGATCCTGGTGATGGTCGAGGGCAAGGCCCGCGTCACGGGCGCGGGCCAGGACTGGGGTGTTCTGGGCGACCGGATGAACGTCTTCGAGAAGACCCCACCGCATTGCCTCTACCTGCCGAACGGCTCCGACTGGACGGCCGTGGCCGAGACCGATTGCATCGTCGCCGTCTGTGCGGCGCCGGGCAAGGGCAACCATCCTGCCCGCCACCTCGGCCCGGACGGCATCACCCTGACCCAGCGCGGCACGGGCCAGAACACCCGCTGGATCAACAACATCGCTATGGAGGCCGCCGAGGTCGCCGACAGCCTGCTGGTCACCGAAGTCTTCACCCCGGCCGGCAACTGGTCCTCATACCCCAGCCACCGCCACGACGAGGACGACTTTCCCCGCATCACCTATCTCGAGGAAACCTACTACCACCGCCTGAACCCGCCGAATGGCTGGGGCATCCAGCGCGTCTATACCGAGGACGGAACGCTGGACGAAACCATGACCGTCAAGGACGGCGACGTCGTCCTCGTCCCCAAAGGCCACCACCCCTGCGCCGCCCCCCACGGCATCGAGATGTACTACCTCAACGTCATGGCCGGGCCTTTGCGGAAATGGCGGTTCCAGGCCGATCCGGCGACAGAGCACCTGATGTGAAACTCCACAAAATATCGCTTCGCTAAGGCGAATCTTCCACCGTCAGCTCCTGTATCCTACCAAAAGCTGTCGCCCCCTTCCCGGGGGGCGCGGATCGAAACGGACCGAACCCGGCGCCAGTCCTTCAACCTGCCGACCATGATCTCAATCCGGTTCCGCCGTTTGTCGTAGCGGACGACCTGGCCGCGTGACTTCCGGCCCGGGATGCAGGCCCGTATGCCCTTGTCTTTCAAGGCGTCCCGAAACCAGTCGGCATCATAGCTCCGGTCGGCGAGCAGCCAATCCCTCGAAGATCCCGGCAAGCACACCCAGATCGCTCCACCGTTTCCAACGGTTGTAAAGGGTCTTGTGCGGGCCGCATTCCCTGGGCGCATCTCGCTACCGCAACCCATTGCGATTTCCATTACTCCAGAGCTGCCCTCGGGGGGGGATGCGCGCAGCGCAGAGGGGGGGCAGAAAGCCCCCCTTGCCGAGCGCAGCGAGGCCCCCGGGTCGCCCGAGGCGCCTGCGCCGAAGGCGGAGGGGACGAGGGCGAAACCCCGCGCCGGCGGCGGCGGTGTCAGGCGGTGGCGAGGTAATCCTTCCACACCGCCCGCATCGCCTTCTTGTCCAGCTTGCCTGTGGCCGTCAGTGGCAGGCTGTCGACAAAGACGATGGCGTCAGGCAGCCACCAATGGGCGACCTTGTCCTCCAGCACCGCGCGGATTTCGGCAGGCTCCGGCGCGGTGTCGCGCTTGCGCACGACCAGCATCAACGGGCGCTCCTGCCATTTCTCGTGATAGACGCCGATCACCGCCGCGGCCTCGACCGCCGGGTGGCCAAGGGCGGCGTTCTCGAGGTCGATCGAGGAAATCCATTCCCCGCCCGACTTGATGACGTCCTTTGCCCGGTCGGTCAGCGTGACGAAGCCCTCGGTGTCGATCCGGGCCACATCGCCGGTCGCGAACCAGCCGTCCGCGTCCAGCACCTGTCCGCCGACCCCGCCGTAATAGCCCGAGGTCACCCAGGGCCCGCGCACCTTCAGTTCGCCCGAGGCGCTGCCGTCCTGCGGCAGTTCCTGGCCGTCCTCGCCCACGATCTTCAGTTCCACCCCGAACATCGCCCGCCCCTGCCGGGTCAGCACGTCCAGCTTTCCGTCCAGCCCCAGGGCCTGCTGGTGCGGCAGCAGCGTGGCGACGGTGGCGACCGGGCTCGTCTCGCTCATACCCCAGGCCTGAAAGGCGTGCACGCCCGCCTCGTGGAACCGCCTGAGCAAGGCGCGCGGCGCGGCCGAGCCGCCGATCAGCACCCGCTCGAACGGCAGGGTTGCCGGGTCGATGCCGGCCTCGTCGAGGTATTTGAACAAGCCGATCCAGACAGTCGGCACGCCCAGCGACAGGGTGCACCCCTCGGCCCGGGCGAGGTCATAGAGGCTCTGCCCGTCCAGTTTCAGCCCCGGCAGCACCAGTTTCGCCCCGCACATGGCCGAGGCATAGGGGATCCCCCAGGCGTTGACGTGAAAGAGCGGCACCGCCAGCAGCGTGGCATCGGCGCGTGACAGGTGCAGACCATCCGCGGCACAGCACAGAAAGGCGTGCAGCACCGTCGAGCGGTGGGAATAGAGCACCCCCTTGGGGTTGCCGGTGGTGCCCGAGGTATAGCACAGGCCCGAGGCCTGGCGCTCGTCGAAGCTGGGCCAGACCAGGGCGCCGTCCTCGGCGGCCAGCACGGTCTCATAGCACACCAGGTCGTCGCGGCCGGCGGGCATGTGCGCCGCGTCGGTCATCACCACCGCGTGGCGCAGCGTCGGCAGCTTGTCCATCTGCGCGTCGACCAGCGGCAGGAAGGGCAGGTCGAACAGCAGCACCTCGGCGCCGCCGTGGTTCAGGATATAGTCGATCTGCTCAGGATAGAGACGGGGGTTCACGGTGTGCAGCACCGCCCCGATCCCCGCCACGGCATAGTAGAGTTCGAGATGCCTGTGGGTGTTCCAGGCCAGCGTCGCCACCCGGTCGCCGGGTTTGACGCCCATGCGCTGCAGGGCCTGCGCCATCTGCCGCGCGCGGCGGGCGATACCAGCCCAGTCCGTGCGCACCACCGGACCCTCGCAGGGAACCGAGACGATTTCGCTGGCAGGGTGATAGCGCTCGGCGTGGGTGAGAAGGGACGAGATCAGCAGGGGCCGATCCTGCATCAGGCCGAACATGGGCATTCTCCGGTCGAATGGGGGGCAGCCCGGCCGCGATGGCGCGCGGCCGGGGACATCACAGGCCGGTCGCGGTCAGTGCGCGGCGGCTTCGAGGGTTTTCGCCGGCTCGAACGCCAGATCGCGATAGCCGTTCGCGGCGACCGCCTCGCAGGCCTCGCGATACTTGTGAAAGCCGCCGGTCCACATCAGCATGCCCTGCGGCTTGCCCTTGACGTTGGCGCCGACCCACCAGGTCTTTGCCTTGGTCATCAGGTTGCCCTGCGCAAGGCGGCGGATCTGCTCCATCCACGCGTCCTCGGGGGCAAGGCGGGCCTCGACGGCGCCCAGCCCCTCGCGCTGCATGTGGCGGATGACATTGGCGGCGAAATCCACGTCGTTCTCGCTGATCGTGATGATGTTGGCCAGCGCCGCCGGACCATTCGGACCGGTGGACATGAACAGGTTGGGGAAGCCCTCCATCAGGATGCCGAACAACGAGCGCGGCCCGTCCTGCCATTTCTCCGACAGCTTGCGCCCGCCGCGGCCGGTGATCTCGAACGACAGCATCGCGCCGGTCAGCGCGTCATACCCGGTGGCGAGGATCAGGACATCCAGCTCGGTCACTCCCGATTGCGTGCGGATGCCGGTCTCGGTGATCTCGACGATCGGATCCTCGAGGCAATCCACCAGATGCACGTTGGGCAGGTTGTAGGTCTCGTAGTAACCCGAATCGAGGCAGGGCCGGCGGGCAAAGATCGGATAGCCCCGGGGTTTCAGCTTTTCTGCCAGAACCGGATCCTTGACCGCCTCGCCGATCTTGTCGCGCACGAAATCCGCGACCTGATCGTTGGCGTCCTGGTTGGTCATCAGATCCGAGAAGATGCCGAGGAAGGTATGCCCGCCATGCGCCCAGGCTTCCTCCATCAACTCCTGCCGGTGATCGGGCGGCAGGCTGAAGAACGGCCGGGTCGAGACCGGCCGCGCGCCGCCGGTCGGGTTCATCCGGCACGCGGCGCGGATCGCCGCATAGTTGCGCTTCAGCTCGGCGGTATAGTCCGCGCTGTGCTTGCGGTTGCGCATCGGCAGGGTGAAGCTGGGCGTGCGCTGGAAGACGAAAAGCTCGCAATCGGTGCGGCCCAGCGTCTGGATGATCTGCATGCCACTCGATCCGGTGCCCAGCACGCCGATCCGCTTGCCCTTCAGGTCAACGGGGTCATGCGGCCATTTCGCCGCGCGCAGCAACGGCCCCTTGAAGCGGCTGATTCCGGGAATGTCGGGGTCGGTCGGTTTGGACAGAGGGCCGGTCGACATGACGCAATAGGGCGCCTCGAGCACATTGCCGTCATCGGTGCGCACCACCCAGAGCTGGCGTGCATCGTCCCAGTTCGCGGCCTCGACCCGGGTGTTGAAGCGGTAGTGCTTGCGCAGATCCAGGCGGTCGGCGACGAAATTGGCATAGGCCAGGATTTCGGGCTGGGCGGCGAATTGCTCGGACCAGGTCCAGTCCTGCTGCACCTCCTCCGAGAAGCCATAGCTGTAGTCGACCGCCAGAAGGTCGCAGCGCGCACCCGGATAGCGATTCCAGTACCACACGCCACCGACATCGCCGCCTTCCTCGATGCTGACAATGTCGAGGCCCATCTCGCGGAACTTCCAGGTGGCATACATGCCCCCGAAGCCTGCGCCCACGATCACCATATCGACGCGCTGCGCCTTGGTCTGGTTTCGTTCCATATCCGCCATTCCTCCGACTGGGGCTCCCCGCGGGGCGGACCCGGACGGACGCTCGCCGCCCCTCCCTGCCGCCGAAACACGGCCCTCCTCCTGGGCCGTCCGCCGTTGGAGGGGATGCTGCCGTGTCCGGCCGAAGCGATCAACACTTCAGCCGAGTTGGGCGAAACATTCACAGGTGTGAAAAACGCCGGGCTACAGCTCGATGTGGATCGGGGTGTCGAAATCGGGCGCGCGCTGGGCCGACCGGGCGGCGGTCATCAGCGCGCCGAGGTATTTCTCAAAGTTCTTCCTGACCCGCTCGGCCACCCCCCCCAACGCCAGCGTGACCGGGCTGCCGAGGATCGTGCCGGGCATCAGAACGGCGATGGTCGCGCCGCCGGCAAAGGGGACCCCCTCGGCCCAGCCATAGCCTTTCAGGCGGATCTCTTCGATACGCTTGAATATCTCGGGCACCAGCACCCGTTCGGCCGGGTTCTGCGTGGCGATGTTGGCGCGACGCACCATGTTTTCGATCTTGTCATCGGGCATCGTCGCCAGCAGAACCCAGCCCGCTGCCGATAGTGTGATCGGCCGAACCGTGCCCTCGTCGATGTAGAACCGCAGGGCGTGCAGCGACTGCTTGGTCTTCAGATATTGCAGGTAGACGTCGTTGCGGGTGCCGACGAACACCCCTTCGCTGGTGATCGCATGCACGTCGTTCATGGCGTCGATCACCTGGCCCGCCCCGAACAGGGCGCGTGGCACCCAGTCGCCCAGCCCGGTCACCTTGGTGGTCGGGAAATAGACCCGCTTGACCCGATCGTAGTTCAGATAACCAAGATTTACCAAGGTCTTGAGCAGGACCGTGGTGCTGGACAACGGATAGCCGAGGTCGGTCGACAACTCGGACATCGTGCGCGGCTGCTGGCTCAAACGGAAGTGTTCGAGGATCTCGAAGGCACGGACGGCGGATTTCACCTGGGCGTTCGACATGGGCTGGTCCTCATGGATTTCACAAGTGTGAAACTCGAATTCACCTACAGAATTTCCTCGCCTCATGCAATTGCCCGTGCAATCGTCCCCCCATCAAGGCCGACCGACGGCCCATGCCATCACCGCAGCGCCAGCCGAGCGCGCCTGCCGCCCTGTGCGGCCGGGCCCGGGCGGCCGTGACAGCGGGGCGGGGCGGACGGGCGGACGGACGCGGAAGGGAGGACGCGAGCCGATGCAGGGCGAGACTCAGGGGGCAGGTGGCGATGGTCACGGGGGCGGTCGCGGGATCGGCAAGGCGATCAGCCTTGCCTATGCCCCTGAAGGCGCGGCACCGTCGTGTGTCATGGATCTGAAGGCCGAGGTGGCCGAGGCCGTCGTCCACGAGATCGTCGCGGCCGGTGGCCGTGCCATCGCGCTGCAGGGCAACGTGGCCGACCGTGAGGAGGTCTTTACCGCCGCCGCCAAGCTTAAACACGCCTTCGGACCACTGACGATCCTGGTCAACAACGCGATGTGGAACCGCTACGGCCCGCTCGAAGAGCAGACCGAGGCGATGATCGGGCGGATGATCGACGTGGGTTTCAAGGGCGTGATCTGGGGTTATCAGGCCGCGGTGCCGCAGATGCGCGAGGCCGGGCACGGGGGAGGTGATCGTCAACATCGCCCTCGCCGTCGGCGGTGCTCGCGATGAAGAACGGCATCATGTATTCCGCGATCAAGGCGGCGGTGGCCGCGGCGACGCCCGCTCAGGCGCGGCGGAATACGGTCCGGACAACATCCGCGTGACCGCGATCGCCCCCCGGACCCACCTGCAGACCGACAGGGGCCAACCTTGTCGTGACCGAGGACGGCTGGGAGCGGCGGCGCCAGAAGATGCCGCTGGGACGGCTGGGCCAGCCCGTGGACATAGCCAATGCCGCGGTGTTCCTCGCGTCGGACGAGGCGTCCTTTGTGACCGGAGACATGCTGTTCGTGGACGGGGGCGTGACCTACGCCTTCACGTCGTAATTCAGGATTTGGTCGGGCAGGAGGGGCCCGGCCGCACCCAGGGAGAAGACCATGACCATGAAGACATCCAAAGGCTTCCAGCCTGATGCTTGCCTGCACCGCATTGACCGCGCCGCTTTTCGCCTCGCCGGCCCTTGCGGACTTTTCCGATGGCGTCATCCGCATCGGCGTGATGAACGACCAGTCGGGCCCCTATGCCGACAACTGCGGCGCAGGGTCAGTGACGATGGCGCGCCTTGCCATCGAGGACAGCGGCGGCTCGATCAACGGCACGCCGATCGAGAGATCGTCGTGGCCGACGACCAGAACCAACCCGACATCGGCGTGGCCACCGCCCGCCGCTGGGTCGAGAAGAAGAGGGCGTCGATGCGATCGTTGGCTGCTCGGCCTCGTCGATCGCGCTGGCGGTGCAGGACGTGATGCGCCAGAACAGCCGCCCCTATCTGGTCGCCGGCACCGCCACGACCGAGACGACCAACGGCCAGTGCTCGCCGATGACGACGAACTGGGCCTATGACACCTACACGCTGGCCCGGGGCTCGGTGAATGCGCAGCTCGAACAGGGGGATCTGCGGTGGTATTTCATCACCGTCGACTACACCTTCGGCCATGCCCTGGCAGGCCGACGCCACCCGCTTCATCGAGGCGGCGGGCGGCGAGGTGCTGGGGTCGACCCTGCATCCGCTTGGCGCCACCGATTTCTCGTCGCAACTGCTGCAGGCCCAGGCCAGCGGCGCGCAGGTGATCGGCATCGCCAATGCCGGTGCCGACCTGGCGAACGTGATCAAGCAGGCCGAGGAATTCGGCATCACCGCCGCCGGCCAGACCATCGCGCCACTGGGCATCCTGACCAACAACGTCCACGGCATCGGTCTGGAAGCAACGCAGGGTCTGGTGTTCTCGGCGTCAGCCTACTGGGACTATGACGATGCGACCCGTGCCCTGACCGCGCGCTACAACGAGGCCTATGACGGGCGCTATCCGAACGAGGCGCAGCTGGTGACCTATTCGGCGGTCAACCACTACCTGCAGGCGCTGGCCGCCTCGGGCACCGACGAAGGCGTGGCGGTCATGGATTCGATGCGCGCGACGCCGGTCAACGATGCGATCATGCATGACGTGTCGATCCGCGAAGACGGTGTGGTGATGCACCCGATGATCATGGTCCGCGTGAAATCGCCCGAGGAATCGACCGGCCCGTGGGACTATTACGAGGTTCTCGGCCTGATCCCGGCCGAACAGTCCTGGCGGTCGCGGGAAGAAAGCACCTGCCCGCTGTTCAACAACTGAACTCCTCCCAGCCTGGCGGCCGATCCTCGATCGGCCGCCTGTTTTTCCGGGCGTTTCCATGATCACCCTTTCGGATGGCAAGATCGTAGCCACGCGCGTGTCGTCGACCCCCGACATGCTGGGCGAGAGCCCGCTGTGGGACGACCGCCGGCAGCGGCTTTACTGGGTCGATGGCGTTTCCTGCCTGATCCGCTGGCATGACCTCGGATCGGGGGAGTTCAGGCAGACCGGCACGCCGTCGATGATCGGCTCGATCGGTCTGTGCGAGGACGGCCGTCTGGTGGCCGGGCTCTTTGACCAGATCGCCCTGATCGACCCCGATACCGGCGCCGTGACCCCCGCTCTACCGTCCGGCCCGGCCGAACGAGCGGATGCGCTTCAACGACGGCAAGGTGGACCGGCAGGGACGGTTCGTCTGTGGCGGCATGGGCGTCTATGCCGAGCCGGTGGGCGAGCTGGTGCGGGTCTCGGGGGACGGCAGCGCACAGGTTCTGGCCAACGGGATCCGGATCGCCAACGGGATCTGCTTCAGCCCCGACGGGCGCACGATGTATTTCGCCGACAGCCTGGATCGCTTCATTCGCGCCTGCAATTACGCCGGCGGCGAGGATGACGACGAACTGGCCTGCCCGCGCGTGTTTGCCGACACCCAGCAATTCAACTCCGGTCCCGATGGCGCCACGGTCGATGCCGAGGGCTATGTCTGGGTCTGTCTGATCAATATCGGCAAGATCGCCCGCTTTGCCCCGAGCGGCAAACTGGACAGGCTGATCGAAGCGCCGACCGACATGCCCAGTTGCGTGGCCTTCGGTGGGGCCGATCTGGCGACGCTCTATGTCACCTCGATCAAGGACAGCGGTTCGGGCCGCGCAATCTCTCGCCATCCGCACGGCGGATGCCTCTATGCGCTGGACGGGCTGGGCGTAAAGGGCCTGGCCGAGCCGCGCCTCATGTTGGAACCTGCCGATGTCTGACGCTCTCGACGTTCTCCTTGCCCCGCGCAGCGTGGCGCTGGTCGGGGCCTCGGAGGATGTGTCGCGCATCGGCGGCCGCCCGTTGCGGTATCTGCGCGATTCGGGTTTTGCCGGGCGCGTCCTGCCGGTGAACCCGAAACGCGAGACGGTGCAGGGCCTGCCCGCCTGGCCCTCGATCTCGGCGCTGCCGGAAACGCCCGACACGGCGATCCTTGCGGTGCCTGCCGCCGCCACGCTGGCCGCCGTCGAGGAATGCGCCGCCCGGGGCGTGCGATCCGCAATGATCTTTTCCGCCGGCTTTGCCGAAACCGGGGCCGAGGGCGCGGCCCTGCAGGCACAAATCGTCGCTACATGCGCGCGCGGCGGGATGCGGCTGCTCGGCCCCAACTGCCTTGGGGCTTTCAATCCGGCGATCGGCTGGTATGGCACGTTCAGCGTGATCCTCGACACCGCGTTCATCCAGCCCGGCCCGGTCGGGATCGTCTCTCGCAGAGTGGCGCGTATGGGGCGCATCTGGCGCATCTGGCGCGCGCGGGGGATGGGCATCAGCCAGTGGATCACCACCGGCAACGAGGCCGACATCGACGTGGCCGAGGCGCTGAACTGGATCGTGCGCCAGCCTGAGACCCGTGTCGTCATGGCCTATACCGAAGGGTGCGCGACCGCGACCAGTTCATCGAGGCGCTGGAAACCGCCCGGTCGATGGCCAAGCCGATCGTTTTATGAAGACCGGCCGGTCGTCGAAGGTGCGGCCGCGGCGGCGGCCTCGCACACCGCGGCGCTGGCGAGGTCGGACGCGGTCTTTGACGCGGTCCTCCGCCAGTATGGAGTGCATCGCGCAGCCACCACGGCCGAACAGCTGGACGTGGCCTATGCCTGCGCGCAGGCGCGTATTCCCGAAGGCAACCGGATCGGCATCTTCACGATGTCCGGCGGTTTCCGGCATCCAGTTGGCCGACGACGCCGAGGCCTCGGGTCTCGACGTCGCGCCGATGCCCAAGGATGCGCAGGTTGAACTGCTGGCGATGCTGCCTTACGCCTCGCCGCGCAGCCCGGTTGACGCCACCGCGCAGGCGGTCAGCGACCTGAACCTGCTGCAGCACTGTGTGCGGGTGATGATGGCGCGCGGCGGCTACGACATCTTCGCCGGGATTCTGGGCACCGGGCCGGGGTCGAAAACCTATGCCGAACCCCTGCGCCAGGCATTGCTCGAGGCGCTGGCTGGCACCGAGGGGCGCATCCGTGCGCTGACGATGTCCGCCCCCGATGCGGTCGTGCGCCGCTACGAGGCCGACGGTTTTCTGGTGTTCGAGGATGGCTCGGCCCTGGCCCGCGCGCTGGGCGCGCTGGTCGGGTTCCGGCGGTCCTTTGACCGGCCGGTTTCGCGCCCGGCCCCGATGCCCCGCATGGACCTGCCCCCGGGGCCGTTGAGCGAGGCTTCGGCCAAGTCCGTGCTGCGTCAGGCGGGCATCGCCTTTGCCGACGAGATAGTGGCCCAGGATCCCGACGCTGCCACTGCGGCGGCCGAGGCGCTGGGCTATCCCGTGGTGGTCAAGATCTGCTCGCCGGACATTGCGCACAAGACCGAGCTGGGGGGCGTGGCGGTCAACCTGAAAGATGCCGAGGCGGTTCGGGTGGCCAGTGCCGGGATCCTGGCGCGAGCGGCCGAAGCCGTGCCTGGCGCCCGGATCGAGGGGGTTCTGGTCGCGCCGATGGTGCAGGGCGGGGTCGAGACCATCGTTGGCGTGACTCGCGACCCGGTGCTGGGGCCCGTGGTGATGTTCGGATTGGGCGGCATCTTTGTCGAGGTGCTCAAGGACGTGACCTTTCGCGCTGCCCCCTTCGACCTGGCCGAGGCGCACCGCATGATCCGCGAGATCCGCGGATTCCCGTTGCTGCAAGGCGTGCGCGGTGCGGCCCCGGCCGATATCGACGCGCTGGCGCAGCTGTTGTCTGACCTGTCGCGCTTTGCCGCCGCCCATCGTGACCGGGTGGTCGGGATCGACCTGAACCCGGTGCGCGTGCTGCCGGCGGCAGGGGGTCGTCGCGCTGGATGCGCTGATCGAACTGGAGGGAGCATGACCGACACCGAAATCTGAGACCGCTTTGCCATTCAGGACTGCCTCTATCGTTACTGCCGCGGGGTGGACCGCGCCGACGAGGCCGCGCTGAGATCGGCCTATTGGCCTGACGCAACCGACCGGCACGGCCCCTATCAGGGGTCGGCCGAGGGTTCATCGACTGGGCCCGGCAGGTCTGGGCCACTGGCCGCGCAATGTCCACGTCATCAGCAACATCCTGATCGAGTTCCAGCGCCACCACCGCCGCCGTCGAAAGCTATTTCACCGCCCATCAGCGGCGGCGCGCGGCGCCGATGGCGTGGTGCGGCAGGTCATGCTGATTGCCGCTACTGCGACCTGTTCGAGAAACGGGGCGCGCGTGGCGCATCGCCGCCCGCACCGTGGTCTACGACTGGGCCGAGGATCAGCCGGTGCCGCAAGCGACCGAGGCCGAGCGGTTCGGCCCGCGCCAGCCGATCGGTGGCGCCTGTCCGAACGATCCGGTCTATGCCATCGGCCGCCCCCGAACCCGACGAGAAGGAACGCGTTTTGATGCCGATACGGCCTGATGTGGTTTCGGTCGACGAATACAAGAATGCGATGCGCCATGTCGTCTCGCCGGTTGCTGTGGTGACCTATCGTCACGAGGCCGGCTGGGGCGGCATGACGGTCACGGCGATCTGTTCGGCCACGACCGAGCCGCCGACCCTGTTGTCGTCTGCCTGCGCGTAACGACAAGCCCGCCGCCAACGGATCCGCGAGGCCGGCAGCTTTGCAGTCAACCTATCTGACCGACGAGCAGGCCGAAATCGCCCGTTGCTTTTCTTCGCCGCCGCTGCAGAGGGGCGCGATGCCTTTGCCGCCGATCACTGGTCCGAGGGGCAGTGCGGTGCGCCGGTTCTGGCGGGGCAGTCAGCAGTTTCGAATGCTCGGTTGCGGGCGCCATCGACCAGGGCTGCCACACCGTGTTTCTGGGCCAGGTGCAGAGCCTGCGGATGGGGCCGGGGGCGAGCCTGCTGTATCGGGGACGGATTCTTCCGTCGCCTGAACGGGGAATGACGCGATGCGCACTGTTCTGATTACCGGCGCGGCCGGGGGCGATCGGCCGGGCTTTGCTGGCCGAGTTCGCAGAGCCCGGAAACCCGCCTTTGTCGCGCCGATCTGCCTGGATCGGCGTGGCTGCGGCGGTGGCGGCCCACGGCGCGGATCACCTCGCGTTCGAGTGTGACCTGTCGGACGAAGCGCAGATCATCGCGCTGGGCGCAGATCGACCGGCACACCGACCGCATCGACGTGCTGGTGAATAACGCCGCCATCGGTCCGACGATGGCGCCGACCGTGGACACCGACATCGCGCATTTCCGCCTGACCCTGCGCACCAACGTCGACGGCCTTTGTCGCGGCTCGCGAGGGCCGCGGCGCGGTGCAGCCGGGCGGGGCCATCGTGATGACGGCGTCGCTGGCCGGGGTGCTCGGCAATCCCCGGCGCAATGCCTATGCTGCGTCCAAGGCGGCGCTGATTTCGCTGACCCGGTCGCTCGGCTGTGAATGGGCGGCGCGCGGGATCCGCGTCAACGCCATCGCCCCGGCTATGTGCGCACCCGATGAATCGCCGCACTCGAGGCCGAGGGCAAGGGCCGACCTCGCGGCGGTGCGGCGGCGGATCCCGATGGGGCGGCTGGCCCGGGCGGACGAAATGGCGTCGGCCATCCGTTTCCTGGCCTCGGACAAGGCGCGGTATGTGACCGGGGCGATCCTGGGCGTGGACGGTGGCTGGCTGTCGTTCAACCAGCCGGGCGAGGCGCATCCCGCGGTCGACGGTGTGCCCGCGGACGAGCTGGTCCGCCCCGCAGCGGACGCGACACCGCGTGTGATCGCGATCACCGGCGCGGCCGGCGGCATCGGTGCCGAGATTGCCGAACGCTTTGCCAGTCAGGGCGACCGCGTCGCCCTGATCGACCGGGATCCGTCTGTGGTCGCCCGGGCCGCGGCGCTGGGCGGCAAGGGCTGGACCTGTGACGTCAGCGACGAGGCGGCGGTTTCGGTGACCTTCGCCGCGATCCGCGAGGCCTTGGGTCCGGTGGATGTGCTGGTGAACAACGCAGCCATCGCGGACACGTTCAAACCCGCCGCCGAACAGACCAGCGCCGACCTCGACCGCGTGATGGAGGTCAATCTGACCGGGCCGTTCCTCTGCGCCCGGGCGGCGATTCCCCAGATGCGGCCGGGCCGCGGGGTGATCGTCAATCTGGGGTCCATTGCCGGGCTGGCGCCAATGGCGCCCCGCCACGCCTATGGCGCATCAAAAGCCGGGGTCGACATCCTGACGCGCTGTCTGGCGGCGGAACTGGGGCCGCAGGGTCTGCGCACCGCGACCGTCGCGCCGGGCTACATCCGCACGCCCGGGGTCGCGGCGCTCGAAGAGGGCGGGCATATCGACGCCAGGACGATCCGCGCCCGTATCCCGATGGGTGATCTGGGCCGCCCGCGCGACATCGCCGAGGCGATTGTCTTCCTCGCCTCGCCGGCCGCCAGCTATGTCAACGGAACGCTGCTCAGCGTTGACGGCGGCTGGCATGCCTTTGGCAGCGCGGGTGTGGCGTCGCAGCAGGACTAGCGCGCGGGCGATCCGTCCGGAGCGGTCCGGGCCGATTCGGTGCGCCCGGCACCCCGCCGGGGCGAACCTGCCCGGATGCGCCGTTCCCGGCCACCGGAAGTCAGAGAAACGCTGTGCCGGATCGGGGCCGGGTTTCGGGTCTGTTGTCCTGTGGATGCGATGGGGAGGGACAAAATTCCTTGTTTCTCTGGACGAATTGTCTGTATTGGGAAAATATTCCACATTCTGACGCAAGTCAGAGCAGTGGAACCCGCCCATGCATCATCTTCCGATCTATGTGGACCTTTCCGGTCGCCCGGTCGTCATTGCCGGGAACGGGGCGTTCGCCTTGGCAAAGCTGCGGATGCTGGCGCGGACCCCGGCGCGGATCGCGCTCTTTGCAACGGCCCCCTCGGACGATCTGGTGCAGGGGGCCGCACAGGCCGGGGTGGTGATCACCCGCCGTCCGGTGCAGGCCGATGACCTGCGTGGTGCGGTGCTGGTTTACGCCGCGCATGGCGATCACGCGCAGGATGACCGGTTGCGCGTGCTCGCCCGTGCGGCGGCGGTGCCGGTCAATGTGGTCGACAACCTCGAGGCCAGCGATTTCATCACCCCGGCGATCGTCGACCGCGGGCCGGTGACGGTGGCGATCGGCACCGAGGGCGCGGCGCCGGTGCTGGCGCGCGCGATCAAGGCCGATCTGGAGGAGCGCCTGCCGCAGGGCCTGGGCGCGCTCGCCCGGGCGGGCAAGCTGTTTCGCCCCGTGGCCGAGGCGCTGCCACAGGGCCACCGTCGCCGTGACTTCTGGGCGGACTACTATTTCCGCACCGGCCCTGAGGTGCTGGCCGAGGAAGCGGGCGAGGAGTTGCTGGATCACGCCCTTCATGCCCTGCTGGAGCAGCACCTGAACGCGGGCGAGGAACCGGGCCGCGTCGATCTGGTCGGCGCCGGTCCCGGCGACCCCGAGCTGATGACGCTCAAGGCGCGCCGCCTGCTGGACAGGGCCGATGTGGTGATCCATGACCGGCTGGTGCCGCAGGCGATCTTGGATCTCGCCCGGCGCGAGGCGCTGTTCGTGCCGGTGGGCAAGGGAGGGCTTCGGCCCCTCGACCCCGCAGGACGACATCCACACGGCGATGATCACCCATGCGCAGGCGGGTGCCCGCGTGTGCGACTGAAAGGGGCGCGATGCCAGCGTCTTTGCTCGCCTCGATGAGGAAACCGAGGCGCTGAGCGCGGCTGGCATCGACTGGTCGGTGACCCCGGCATCACCGCCGCCAGCGCCGCCGCCGCCGCCATCGGCCGCAGCCTGACCCGGCGCGGGCGCAATGCGGACCTGCGTCTGATCACCGCGCATGACATGCAGGGGCTATGCCGAACAGGACTGGCACGCGCTGGCCCGCCCGGAGCGCCGTCGCGGCGATCTATATGGGCAGAAGGCGGCGCGGTTCCTGCAAGGGCGGCTCATGATGCATGGCGCTGCCCCGGCGACCCCGGTCACGCTGGTGGAAAACGCCGCGCGCCCCTGATCAGCGCGTTCTGGCCTCGCGGCTGGATCGGCTGGCGGGGACGCGGCGCAGCTTACCGGCCCGGCCATCCTGCTTTTACGGCCTCAGCCCCGCGCGGGCGGTGGGGCAACTTCCGCAACTCATCGAGGATCTGGCCTGATGACCCGTGACCCCATCGTGCAAGTCGTCACCGCCAACGCCCTGATCGAGGGCGACGTGGTCTATCTGACCGCCACCGGCGACTGGACCCGGCATCTGACGCAGGCGGCATCCTATGCCGACAAGGAGCAGGCCGAGGCCGCGCTGTCCACCGCCGCCGCCCGGCGCGGGCATGAGGTGGTGGGGCTGTTACCTCGCCGATGTCCGCCAGACCCCTGCACGGTCTGGAACCCGCCCATTTCCGCGAGGATTTCGCCGCCGCGGCCCCTCGAACTACGCTCATGTGGCAAGCAGGCCGCGGCCTGAGGATCCCATCATGTATGTCTATGACGACTTCGGACTGCGCCTTCATCGCGGAACGCAACCGGCAATTCCGCGATCAGGTCGCGCGGCGCATCGACGGCTCGCTGACCGAGGATGAGTTCAAGCCGCTGCGGCTGATGAACGGCCTCGATCTGCAACTCCACGCCTATATGCTGCGCGTGGCGGTGCCCTATGGCACGCTGAACCCCGGGCAATTGCGCGCGCTGGCGGCCATCGCCGACCGCTGGGACAAGGGCTATGGCCATGTCACCACGCGCCAGAACATGCAGTTCAACTGGCCGCGCCTGACCGATGTGCCGGATATGCTGGACGCCCTGGCCGAGGTCGGCCTGCACGCGATCCAGACCTCGGGCAACACGATCCGCAACGTCACCTCGGACCCGTTCGCGGGCGCGGCGGCGGATGAGATCGAGGACCCGCGCCCTTACGCCGAACTGATCCGGCAATGGTCCACCGATCACCCTGAGTTCCAGTTCCTGCCGCGCAAGTTCAAGGTCGCCGTGACCGGCTCGCCCCGCGACCGCACGGTGGTCAAGGCGCATGACATCGGCCTGCGCATGGTCGCGCCCGGCACGTTCGAGGTGATCGTGGGCGGCGGGCTGGGCCGCACGCCGATGATCGGCAAGGTCCTGCACCCCGGTCTGCCCGCCGCCGATCTGCTGCCCTATCTCGAGGCCGTGGTGGGCACCTATAACCTGCTGGGCCGGCGCGATAACAAATACAAGGCACGGATCAAGATCACCGTGCATGAGAACGGGCTGGACACCGTGCGCGCGCTGGTCGAGGCCCGCTTTGCCGAGATCGCGCCGCAGTTCGATCAGGCCGCGACCCCCTGGCACAGCTGACCCGGTTGAAGCGCATGTTCGCGGCGCCCGCGCCGGGCGCGGCGGCGGATCTGCCCTATCAGGCGGCCTATCGCGCCGATCCCGTGTTCCGCGCCTGGGCCGATACCAACCTGCACCCCCATCGCGACCCGGGCCACGCCATCGTCACCATCAGCCTCAAGGCGCATGGGCGACGCCTGGCGACGTGACCTCGGACCAGATGCGTCTGGATCGCCGATCTGGCGGAACGCTTCGGGCAGGGCGACATCCGCTTCTCGCACGAACAGAACATCATCCTGCCGCATGTCGCCTGCGCCGATCTGCCGCTTTTGCACAAGGCGCTGAAAGGGCAGGGGCTGGGCACCGCGAATGTGGGGTTGGTCAGCGACATCATCGCCTGCCCGGGCATGGATTATTGCGCTGGCCACCGCGCGCTCGATCCCGGTGGCGCAAGAGATCGCCGAACGGGTCGAGGCGCTGAAGATCGAGCGACATCGGCCCCCTGAAGATCAAGATCTCGGGGTGCATCAACGCCTGCGGGCACCACCATGTGGGGCATATCGGCATTCTGGGGCTGGATCGCGCCGGGGTCGAGAATTACCAGATCACGCTGGGTGGCGACGGGTCCGAGGACGCGACGCTGGGCGAGCGCACCGGCCCCGGCTTTGCCGATGACCAGATCGTGCCGGCGATCGAGCGGATCCTGCACGCCTATCTCGCGCTGCGGGCGGGGCGTGAGGAAACCTTCCTGCAAACCTATCGCCGCCTCGGGCTGGCGCCCTTCAAGGAGGCGCTCTATGCCGCGTGATCTCAGCCGGTTGAACGCCACCTATGCGGGCGACGCCGAAGGGGCGCTGCGCTTTGCGCTGTCGGGCGCGCTGGGCCGGGTCGCGATGGTGTCGAGCTTTGGCGCGGATTCGGCGGTGCTGTTGCACATGGTCGCCGGGATCGACCGCGCCACGCCGGTGGTGTTCATCGACACGTTGATGCTGTTCCCCGAGACGCTGGCCTATCAGCGCGACCTGGCCGGGCATCTGGGCCTGACGGACCTTCGGGTGATCTCGCCCGAGCGCGACGAAATGTTCGCCGAGGATCCCGATGGCGTGCTTCACCGGGCCGACACCGACCAGTGCTGTGCCCTGCGCAAGATCCGGCCGCTGGAGCGTGCTCTGGCGGGCTTCGACGGCTGGGTGACCGGGCGCAAACGGTTCCAGGGCGGTGACCGCACGGCGCTGGATCTGTTCGAGCATGACGAGGCGACCGGGCATCTGAAACTGAACCCGTTGGCAGGCTGGGACGCGCAGCAGATCGCGGGCTATCTGGATCGCCATGCGCTGCCCCGGCATCCGCTGGTGGCGCGGGGCTTTCCGTCCATCGGCTGCGCACCCTGCACCGGGCCGGTGGCCCCGGGCGAAGATCAACGCGCCGGGCGCTGGCGCGGCCAGGACAAGACCGAGTGCGGCATCCATATCGTGGATGGCCGCGTGATCCGCCGCCGCGCGGGCTGAGACCGCGAGCAGGAGAGACCCATGAGCATCATCGTCACCGACGCGGGCTTTGGCCCCGACACCCATCAGGGCGACTGGTTCGACCTGGCCTCGGACGTGGATCCGACCGCGTTTGAGGGGCAACTCACCGGGGTCAGCGCGATCCGTGTGGCCTTTCCCGGCTTTGCCGACGGGCGGGGCTTTACCCTGGCCGCGCGGCTCAGGCGCGCGGGATTCACCGGCCGACTGCGCGCCGCCGGGCATGTGATCGCGGATCAATACGCGATGGCGCGGCGCTCGGGCTTTGACGAGGTCGAGATCGACGAATCCCTTGCCGCCCGCCAGCCCGAAGCGCAGTGGCGCGCCCGTGCCGACTGGCAGGGCCATGACTATCGCGCCCGCCTGAGGAGGCCCGCATGAACCAGGCCGTGAACCCCGATCTGCAAACCGTGACGACGGTCACCCACTGGACCGACCGGCTGTTTTCCTTTCGCGTCACCCGCCCGCGCAGCCTGCGCTTCCGGTCGGGCGAGTTCGTGATGATCGGCCTGCCGGGCGAGGGCGGCAAGCCCCTGCTCAGGGCCTATTCCATCGCGTCGCCCGCCTGGGATGACGAGCTGGAGTTCTACTCGATCAAGGTGCCTGACGGCCCGTTGACATCGCGCCTGCAACACCTTCAGCCGGGCGACCCGATCATTCTGCGTCCGAAACCCGTGGGCACGCTGGTGCATGACGCGCTGAAACCGGGACACCGCCTGTGGCTGCTGGCCACGGGCACCGGTTTTGCGCCCTTTGCCAGCCTGCTGCGCGAACCCGAAACCTGGGAGCGCAACGAGCGCGTGGTGATGATGCACACCTGCCGCGAAGGGGCCGAGCTGGACTATGGCCGCGCGCTGGTCGAGGGGTTGCGCGACGATCCGCTGATTGGCGATCTGATCGCCGGCAAGCTGCACTATTATCCGACGACCACCCGCCAGCCCTCGCCGCATATGGGCCGGATCACCGACACCCTGACCTCAGGGCAGGTGTTTCGCGACCTTGGCCTGCCGGGGCCTTTGACGCCTGAGGTCGACCGGGCGATGGTCTGCGGCTCGCTGGCCTTCAATCAGGATGTCGCGACCCTGCTGCGGTCCTTTGGCCTCACCGAGGGCTCGAACGCGCAGCCGGGCGATTTCGTTGTCGAAAAGGCCTTTGTCGGCGACGGGATCTGAGGGCGCGCCCGCAGACCCGCCGCCGGATCATTTCGCGGGGGTCTTGCGCGGCGCGCGTTTGGTCGCGGGTTTCCTGGCCGGTTTTGCCGCGGGTTTCGACACCCCCAGAACCGCGTCCAGATCGGCGCGCGGAAAGACCTCGAGCTTGGAAAAGCGGCTGGCGTTCCAGACCTTGACGCCGATCGAGTCACAATAGTCGCGCGCGTGGGTATACGAGGCCTCGAGCCGGTCCAGAACCGGCATGTGCCAACGTTCGCCGGGCTTGCGATAGTCGGGGTGGAAGTGATTGACCTCACCCTCGGACACCAGCGCGCCATCCTGCTTTGTCGACGGCTCGACATAACTGTGATCGAGTCCCAGCAGATAGATTTCCCGGAACCCCATGTGCACGGCCATTTGCAGCATCGAATAGGTGATGGTCGATCCCCAGCAGATGCCCTTGGTCAGGTCGCGCGAGAATTCGCGGTATTGGACACGGTTGTCGGCCGGCGGCAGCCAGCGTGCGTAGTGGTGGTTGGCGCGGCGCGGCAGGAACCGCAGCATGTGGTCGGGGAAGATCTTGGTCATCCCCGAAAGCGCCATGATCTCGGCCTGGCAGTTCTGCGCCACCAGCAGATCCTCGACCGAGTAATAGGTCGGCCGCCACTGCGTCTCGTTGAAACACAGATAGATCTTGTTGGCGGCAAAGGTCACCTCGTTCTTCAGCAGTTCGAGGTCTTCGACCTTCAGGCTGGGCCCGTTGCCGAGGACAAAGCACCGCTGCCCCGCATGGCGATTGCGGATCGCGTTGAGGAACACCAGGTCCTCGTCCGATACCGAGACCGCCGAGGCTCGGCGGCGCGCGGTTTCAACCTGCTGTGCCTGCTGAAGGCGCCCGACCTCGTGGCGCATCGCCGCTTCGGCGGCGCTTTCCGCCGGCGCCAGACGCAGAGGCGCGCCGAAATGGCCGTATTCGGCCCAGAACGACGGCGAGGTCAGGTGGCGTTTGCGCGCGCGATAGGTCTCGGCCAGCGCGGGCATGCTGGCACGCAGCCGGCGCGCGAGCCGCCGCAGGCGCATCATCTGAGCCGCAGCCTTGCGCGAATCCCGGGTCACGGTATAGCCGACGCCCTTGTTGCCGTTCCAGAAGGTGACCGTCTTGCCGCGTCGGCAGTCGGTTTCCGCGTGCCTTTGCGTGGTGTCGATCACCAGGGACTCGGATAGCGGCAGGAAGTGGTTGTTCACCGTCACCTTGTTCAGCCACTGCGTGCGCGGCGAGGTCGGTGCATAGAGGCCGTTGACCAGTTCCGAGCCGGCGGGGATTTCCGGGATCGGCACGTTCTTTTCCACCTTCACGACCCGGAAGATGCCGGCCAGGATCTCTTTTTCGTTGCGCAACAGGCTGTCGGGGCCGGCCAGGAAATGCTCCATCCCGTCGAGCAGCAGCTGGGCGTGTTCGTAACGCCGGGTGGCGACGAACCCGCGGACCAGGTGGGTCCATTCGGTTGCGAGTTTCTCAGCCTCCAGCCGGTCGAACTGCGCCAGCAGAAGCCAGCGGTTGCGGAACCGGAAATACTGCATCGCCGCTGAATACTTCTCTTCGAAGTCGTCGTGCAGCACCCAGAAGGAATAGGGGATCACCAGTTCGACCCCGGCTTCCTTCAGCCGCAGGCCGTATTCGACATCGTCCATCTTGATGAAGAACGGATAGGGCAGGCCGATCCGATGCACATCGCTGAGCGCGATGCAGTCCCACCACCAGCCGGTGGTGTCGGGTTTGCGATCCATGCGGACGAAATCCTCGATCGCCGTGGTCTGGAGGCCGGCGCCAATCGCGGTGTCGCTGGGATGGATGGTGCCGCGGAACCTGTGCCCGAAACAGGCGCTGAGGGCCGGGCCGGATTCCGGCGACGAGGTGGGATACATCGGTGCGCCGATGTGGAACCCCGGTTTCAGATAGCGCACGAAAGCGGTGTTGCGGGCGAACATCTCGGGGTGCAGGTGGATATCGTCGTCCAGCAGGCAGACATGGCTGAACCCTTCTCCGGGCAGCGCGCCATAGGCGCTCTCGTAGATCCCGCGTCCGAAACCGCCCGCACCGCCGGTGTTGTGGTTGGTGTAAACGGTCACCGCTTCGTCGGGTTGGACACCGCAGGTCGGCGTTGTCGCATCGGCGCTGCCGTTGTCGACGACAGTCAGATGCACCGAGCGGGCGTGATCGCGCCAGCGCCGCCGATACTCGCGAAAGACATCGGCATTGTGCTGAACGTATTGGGCGCGGTTGTAGGTGCAGAAAATATAGTTGATGCGGGCATGGGGCTGCGACGGCTCGTCGTCGGTGACGAAAACGACATCGAAATTCGCACCGGGCGAGTGTTCCAGCACCACCGGCAGCAGCGCGCCGGACATCTGGGCAGGACGGAACAGCCCGGTTGCCGCTGTTCCCGGCGTGTCGAGGGCCAGCTGGGCAAGTTCGGTGCGCGGCCCATCGGCCGGGATGTGCATCAGCGCCACGCGGGCCGTGCCCGCGCGGAGGATCAGCCGGACGGCAAAGGTTTCCAGCGTGCTGGCCCGGCTCCAGGCATCGAGGTCGAAGGCGTTGACGATTGTCGACCCAAAGGCGTGGACATATCGCTGCAGGAGGTGAATCCCGTGGTGTGTGACATCGGTGATCATTCTGCCAAGTCCTTCTCTGCGCCGCTGACGGTGCCTTGTGGGATTAGGTGAGGTCCAGCGTCAAGGAGAGTCCGGCGGCCTCGGCGGTGATCTGGGTGCCTGGCTGGACCCGCGTCGCCGGCACGAGGCCGCCGGTGGCGATCCAGTGCCCGCTGCGCAGCGGGGCGCCGCGGCGCAGCGCCTGGCCGAGGAACAGCAGGGCCGAGCCCAGCGGGCCGCCGAACACGTTGCCGCTGTGCCCCTCGCGCCAGTCCTCGTCGTTCAGCCGGTAACGGGCCGAAAAGGCACTGGTCAGCCGCGCCCCGTCAAAGGGCTCCGCCGGGCCGACCCACAGCCCGCCGGCGCCTGCGCGGTCGATGACCTGTCCGGCAAGGCGCGGCTTGGCGTCGTCGGGCAGAACCGTCGCGGGGATCTCGATCCCCAGTGCCATGCGGGTGAACACCGGCGTGTCGGCGCGGGGCGGCCAGGCCCCGAGCTCGAGCATGATCTCGGGCTCGGCCAGGGGCGCAACAAGGCCGTCGAGCGGGAACGACGCCCCTTCGGTGACCGTTTCGCGCGCCAGAAGCGCGCCGAAGAACAGCTCGGCATTGGCGAAGACCGCCTGCGACCAGGGATTGGCGCCGCCGATCTTCCAGCCGGCGATGTCGTCCGCCGGGGTTGCGGCAAAGGCGGCTGCATAGGCCGCATCGACGGTGTCGGGCAGGTCGCTGGCGGCAAACTGCGCCGGACTGCCGTCGGCGCGGGCCTGTGCCAGAAGGGCGGTGAGCCGGGTGGCCTGCGGGTCGGACATGATCGGTCGTTCCTTGCTGTGGGCGCCGCCGAAGGCGCGCGTTTGGATCAGAGCGTGACGGCCGGTTCCGGGCGGCCGCGCCCGGCGCCGTCGATGACAAAGGTCTGCCCGGCCAAGGGCTCCTGCGCCAGATGCTCGGGCGACAGGTTCTGCTGCGCGGTGGTGACGAAAAGCCGGTCGAGCGCCTCGCCGCCAAAGGCCGGACAGGAGGTGTGGCTGGCGGGCAGCGCGATGGTCGACAGCAGCGCGCCGTCGGGGCTGTAGCGCGCGACGCGGGCCGATCCCCATTGTGCGCTCCACAGGCAGCCTTCGGCGTCGATCACCGCGCCGTCGGGCCGGCGTTCGCCGTCGGCCGTGCCGGGGCGCAGATCCAGAAAGACCTCGGGGTCGCCCACGGGCCAGCCGTCGACCGGCGACAGCGCCTGACGCCAGACCGTGCGGCGGCGGGTGTCCGAAAAGAACGCGGTGCGTCCGTCCGCGGCAAAGCACAGGCTGTTGGGGGTGGTGAACCCCTCGCCCAATTTGCGCAACGTGCCGCGATAATAGCGATAGAGCGCGCCGGCACCCGGTTCGCCGCCTTTGCCCATCGTGCCGATCCAGAACCCGCCATGCGGGTCGGCGCGCCCGTCGTTACTGCGTGTGCCGGGCTGGTCGGCCTCGATGGCGCAGACCAGGGTTCGCGTGGCGGTGTCCAGATCGAAGGCGAAGAGGCCGGTTTCGCCGGCGATCAGCAGGCGCTTTGCGTCGATCCAGCCGGCGGCGCTGACCATGCGGTCGAACTGGTGCTGGCGCATCTCGGCCCCGTCGCGCCACAAGAGCCGCCCGGCCGTGATGTCGAACCAGTAGAGGGTGTTGCGCTCCGGGTGCCACAGCGGACCTTCGCCCAGATGGCAGGGGCGGGTGTCATGGACGGTGACGGCGGTCATGCCGGACTCTCCTGGTGGGGAAACAGCGTCTCGAAATCCGCGCGCTCGAACACGTCGAGCCGGGATTCGCGGCTGGCATTGATGATCGGCACGTTGCGTGCCTCGCAGACCGCCCGGGCCCTGGCAAAGGAGACCTCGAGCACCTCGATGTTCGGCTGGTGCCAGACCTCGCCCGGCCGGCGATAGTCCGGGTGGAAGTGGTTGCGCTCGCCCGCCGCGACATAGGCATTGCCGACCTTGGTGTCCGGCAGGTCATAGCTGTGGTCGAGGCCGATCAGCACGATGTCCGAGCACCCCATGTAGAGCGCCAGCTGGATCTGGCTGTAAACCACCGTCGACCCCCATCCGATCCCCTGCGTCAGTTCCTGACCAAAAGCGGGAAACGCGGGGTCCGAGAGGGGATCGGAGAAGGATTTAGGCGGCAGCAGCGGCACAAAGATCGTATCAGACGCGTGATAGCGGAAATCGCGCATGTTCGAGGGAAAGATCTTGGTCGAGCCGCCGAGGCGTTCGATCTGCTCCCGGCTGTTCTCCAGCACCAGATGGTCCTCGACCGAGTAATAGGTCGGGCGCCAGCCGGTCTGGTCATAGGCCAGAAAGATCTTGTTCGAGGCAAAGGTGATGTCGGATTTCAGGCGGTCGAGATCGCTGATCCGCAGGCTGGGGCCATTGCCGACGATCACCGCCCGGCGCCCGGTATGTCGCCCGCGCAGCGATGCCACGGCAAGGATGTTTGCCCGGTCGAGGTCGGCGCGCGTGCGGGCCGGATCCCCGATCCCGGCCGCATCGAGCCGCGCCTGCAGCTGTCGTGTCTGGGTCTGGATGGCGGCCTGCAGGGCATCATCCTGATCGCAGAGCTGGGTGTGCAGGGCCGCCATCTGCCGGTCAAGGGCGCGGATCTCGGCACCGGGCAGGCCGGGTGTGCCGGCCAGCAGGCGGTTCCAGGACGAGACACCGGCATAGTCATCATCGAGGGTGGCGGCCTTGGCGGCAACCTGGTCGGGCGAGTTGGGTGCGGGGCGGAGCGGGCGCCGGCCCAGCAGGCCGCGGCCCTGCGGCTGCGGCGGGGCCTCGTCGGTCAGCGCCGCGTGCACGCCCGTGTGCAGCAGCTCGGCCATCGCTCCGGCCGCGCGGTCCGACAGCGAGGCACTGTCCACGGCGCCTTCGCGCAGGGCCAGCAACAGGCCCGCGCGCAGATCCGGTCCGTCGAGAACGGTCGGGGGCAGGGCGGGGGCCACGACATGCAGCCCGGCGGGGATGACCGGTTCACCCATCGCCCGGCGCAACCGCAGCGGATAGTCCAGTGCACCGAGGGCGGGCGTCCCCGGCCAGGGCAGACCCAGCCGATAGATCGCGCGCCGCGGAAAGACGATCAGGGATGCCGCCAGCGCGGCGGGGCCGGCGGTGACCGCGGTGCTCAGCGCGGTAAGGTCGACGGTGCGGCCCCGCGCCAGCTCCTCGCCATTCGCGCCGTGCAGAACGGCCCCGATATGGTGCCCGGGCTGCGCAAAGCGCAGCATGTCGCGCAGCCGGGCAAAGGTCTCGGCCGGGATCTGCACGCCGGGTTCGACCAGCGCGACATGCGAAGCATGCCAGGACAGGGCCTCGCCATAGGCCAGCGCGTGCAGCGCCTGCCCCCAGGCCCCGGCGGGGGCGCGGCGCAGGATGGTGACCGAGGGACCGGGGGGCGGCAGCGTCTCGTCACTGTCGAGGATCACCAGCAGCCGCCCGGCATCCGGCACGGCGGCAAAAGCCATCAGCGTCGGCTGCAGGGCGTCGAGCGTCGGTGCCGTCACCACATAGGCCACGCGCGGCGCCGCCTGAACCGGCAGGTCGTCGGTAAAGACGTTCAGGTCATACTCGGCATCGTCCGAGGCCGCGACGACCTCGGGCATCAGCCGCGCGCCCATCTCGGCCAGGGCCAGCGGCGGGCTGTAGGCCGATCCGGGGATCGTGCGCACCAGATGGGCGGCGTCCGGCAATTCGCCGCCGTCCGCACCGATATGCCGCAGGCGCACTTCGGCGCTGCCCTGCCGCAGGGCCAGTTCGATACCGAAATACCGCAACCCGGTCGCCGCGCGCCAGGCAGCAAGGTCGAAATGGTGTTCCGACCCTGCCCTGAACCCGCAGGTGACGCGCTGCAGCAGATTCCTCATGCTGGCTGCCCGATCACAGTCCGAGATGGGTGAACAGGTTGTTCAGCGTGTTGGCGTGCACCGCCTCGATGGCCTGGATCGTGCTGTTCGCGTTGTGGCTCGACACCACGACGTTGTCGAAGGCCAGCAACGGATGATCACCCGGCACCGGTTCGGATTCGAACACGTCGAGGGCCGCCGCGCTGACCTTGCCCGTGCGCAGCGCCGCTGCCAGTGCCATCTCGTCGATCAGGCCGCCGCGGGCGACGTTGACGATCATCACCGCGTCGCGCATGCCGTCGAGGGCCTTGGCGTCGATCAGGTGATAGTTCTCGGGCGTCAGGTTGCAGCACAGGCAGACCACGTCGGCGCGCGCCTTGAGCGTCTCGAAATCCACCATCTCGGCGCCATCGGGGCTTTGGGTCATGTAGGGATCGAGGGCGATCACCGTCATGCCCAGGCCGCGCGCGCGCTGTCCGACGCCCTGACCGATCGCGCCATACCCGATCACCGCCATCGTCTTGCCGGTCAGTCCGATATAGCGCCCCTTCGGCCAGCCCCCGGCCCGCACCGCGCGGTCGGTCGCGGCGATGCGGCGGCTGGCGCCCAGCAGCAGGCCGATGGCGTATTCGCTGACCGCGTCGCGAAACGCCCCGGGCGAGTTGCAGACCGGCACACCCAGATCGCGCGCGCCAGCCAGGTCGATGGAGTCGAGACCGGTGCCCCATTTCGAGATCACCTTGAGGCGCGGCAGGAAGGCCTCGATCACCGCGCGGGTGATCCGGTCGTCGCCGGCCAGCCAGCCGTCGACCTGGCCGGCAAAGCCCAGGCACTGCTCCTCGCCCATGAACTGCTTGACCTCGGGCCAGACCGGCTCGATGCCCTTGTCGCGCAGGATCGCATCGAAACGATCGCGCTCGTTGAGCATCATGATGTTCGAGACAAGAACCTTCATGCCTGTGCCCCGTCGGCCTTGGACAGCACGCCCATCAGGGCTTCGGCGATATCGAGGTCGAGCTGTGTCTTGATGACGTGGCCCGAGATCGGGTTGACCGGATAAAAGCCGATCGAGCCGTTGTAGGTGCCGATGCGGCCGGCCTCGACGGCCTCGACATAGGACTTGGCGCGGAACCCGGTGATCGACCAGGTGATCCGCTGCGTCGGGATCAGTTCCTGCGAGTTGGTCTTTTCGCTGAAGCTGAAGTTGACCGGCTGGTTTTTGTAGGCGACCTCGATCTTGTCCTCGATGCAGGCCAGCATCACGTCGTGCTCGGAGTCCAGGAAGGTGCGGGTGAAGTCCCCGACCTCTTCGGCGGTGAGCAGCGGCGCAATCGAATGCACCTGCAGCAGCGCGTCGCAGTCGACCTTCTTGAGGAAGTCATAGACGAACTGTTCCGAGGTGGCGATGGAATTGCCCAGCTCGGTCGGGCGCTGGTAGAACTTGACGCCGTATTCCTCGGCAAAGGGCGCAAAGCCCGCGTCCTCGGAATTGATATAGATCTCGTCAAAGCAGCCGGCCTTGAGGCATTTCTCGATCGCGTGCGTGATCAGCGGCCGGCCGGCCAGAGGGGCGAGGTTCTTTTTCTTCAGGCGCTGGCTGCCCATGCGGGCGGGGATCATCGCGACGGTTTTCATGTCAGGCTCCGTTGGTGTTTGTGCGCCCGCTCGCGGCGAGGGTCAGGGCGTAATGGTCAAAAAGGTCGGCCGGTGCACAGAGCGAATATTGCTCGTCCCCGGGGCGGCGTGTCGGATCGGGCAGATAGCTGCCGTAGATCAGACCAGCTTCGCGCGCAATCAGCGCCCCTGCAAGATCATCCCAACCGCGCGCCTCCCGGCTGGCGACCATCGCGACATGGCCGGCGGCGGCGTGGCACAGATGCAGCGCCTGACTGCCGAAGTTGCGCAGCTTGAACCGTCTGAGCACCGCGCCCAGCGTCGCCGGATCGCACGAGGCCAGATCGGCCAGCAGGCCCGAACTGAGCACCGCCAGCCGGGCCGCCGTGGTTCGCCGGGTCAGCGCGGCGCCGTCGAGGAACGCCCCGTCCCCGGCCAGCGCGGTATAGGTGCAGCGGTGGGGGATGTCGTGGACCGCGGCCAGCACCGGCTGGCCGTCGATCAAGAGAGCGACCGAGATCGCATAGGCAGGCAGTCCCGCGACGAAGTTGACGGTGCCGTCCAGCGGATCGACGATCCAGACCGGGCCGGACCCGGCAGCGGGTTCGGCATAGCCCTCTTCTCCGACGGCGGTCGAGCCGGGAAGCAGCGCCTCGAGGTCGTGCACCAGGCGTTCCTGCAGGGCAAAGTCGATCGACGTCACCAGGTCGATTCCGTCGCCGCCCTTGGCGAATACCTCGGGCGGGGCCGACAGGATGTCATGGGCGGCGGCTTCGAGGACGCCGCCCAGGGCTGTGCGCAGGTCGTGGTTCGCCGGTCCGCGGTGCGCAGGCATGGTTTCAGAACTTCCGCTGACCCAGCAGGTCCTTGTCCATGTGCGACATGCGCAGATACTGCGTGATGATGTGGATGAAGCTCATGTGGATGTCTTCGACCACGCCATAGTTCTGGGCGTCGACATGCGCGTTGACGTCGGCCAGACCGCGCGACCGCCCGCCCGCAAAGCCGGTGAACGAGATCGAGCGCAGGCCCTTTTCCTTGGCCACTTCGAGCGCGCGCACGACGTTCGGCGAATTGCCCGACGAGCTGACGGTCCAGACCAGATCGCCCGGGCGCGCCATGCTCTGCAGCTGATAGGCGAACACCTCGTCATACGAGATGTCGTTGGCCAGCGCCGAGTTCATCTCGGTATGGGCGGCCAGCGACATGACGCGCGGCATCAGGTTGGTATCGGTGCGCACGCATTTCAGGAAGTCGCACAGCGAGTGGTTGGCGATCCCGGCCGAACCGCCGTTGCCGCAGATATAGATGAAGTTGCCGCTGTCGATGGTTTCCCGCACCATTTCGGCAATGGTGTTCAGGGCCGTCAGATCACAGGATTTCGCGGCCTTGGCCAGTTCGTCGAAGTATCCGGCGGCGAAGCGGTCGCAGGTCTCGAAATAGGTGACAGGGAAAAGTTCACTCATGGTAGGGGTCACTTTCAATCAGGTTTCCAGAACAAAACGCATGACGCCGGAGCGCAGGCTGCGCTGCAGCAGGATTTGCAGATCGTGCAGGCGGTCCTTGTTCGCGCTGCGGAAGAAGCCGGACCAGAAGGGCACGTCGGAGCCTTCGATCTCGGTAAAATACTTCTGCAAGATCACAGCGTCGAGACGCCCGGGCGTCGAGATCTCGATCGCCTTGTAGCCGAGTTCCTCGACCAGTGCGCTGAACCCGCCCACCGAAAAGATGTTCAGCCGGTCCAGCGGCACGAAACTGGGCGAGTCGGCGCCCAGGATCTCGTATTCCAGCCCGTCGGCGCAGGAGGTGGCGATAAACACCAGCGATCCGCGCGGCAGGTTGGCCCGCACCACGCGCAAGAGCTGCGCGGGCTCCGCGATCCGGTCCATCTCGCCATAAAGCAGCACGGCGTCCGGGCTGCTGGCCTGCAGGTGATCGCGCAGATCGCCGAAATTGGCCGAGCCGCTGTCGCTCAGCGGCAGAAAGGTCCAGTCGCGGGTGCTGCCGATCCGCTCGACGGTCTGCGGCAGCGACGGCGCCTGCGACGAGAACCGGTATTCGGCCACCGTGTTCAGCGGCTTGCCGTGCCGGGCTTCGGTCAGGCGCAGCCAGTTCAGGATCGACACGAATTCGAATTCGCGCGTGCTCTTGGCGCTGTCCGCCGGTTCGGGCGGCAGATCGCTGAGCATCTGCAGGCGTTCCTGATCCAGATGCCGCTGGTCGGGCACCCGGGCGGCATAGATCGTGTTGCAGGCGCTGCACCGCTGGAACGGCATCAGCGCCTGGCTGAAGTTCCGGCTGCTGGCGCGATCCTGGCCGCAGGCCGGGCAGGGGCGTTCGTGCCAGGTGACGGCCTCGTCCAGAAGCATCTCGGCCAGTGCCCGGTTGCGGACCTGCCGATAGCGTTCGGACTTGCGGCTGCCCACCGCCGAGGAATCGGGAAGGTCGTCGATGAAAACGGGGGTCTGCATGCCTGTCACCATCTTCCCGCGATCGCCGCCGTGCGCTGTTCGGACCAGGCCGGGTCGGCGGCATAGATCCGTTCGACCAGCAGCATCACGTCCAGCGCCTGTTGCGAAGTGCCGCATTTCACCGGAGCGCCGTTGACCACGGCCTCGTAGAACTCGGTGATTTCCTTGTCCCAGGACCGGTCGACCGTATAGCGGATTTCCTGGCTTTCCGGGTTGGGGATCGGGTTGCCGTCCTTGTCGAGCCGGTTCAGCGCGACGTTCAGAACCTCGGTGCCATACGTCCCTGATGCCGACAGGATCCCGTTGACGGAAATGAACCCGCCGCGGGCATAGAGTTCCAGCGTGAACTTGTGCTGCCACTGGGTGGCCGAGGAATGCAGCGAGGCGACGACGCCGTTGTCGTTGCGCATCAGCGCAAATGCGTTGTCCTCGACCGGGACATCGGTCCAGAATTTGCGCTGCACCACCGATTGCACGTTCGGAAAGTCGCTGGCGAACATCAGGAACAGGTCCAGCATATGGATGCCCTGGTCGATCAGGATGCCGCCGCCCGACTTGGCCGGGTCGTTGCGCCAGTTCTGCGCGTAATTTGCACCGCCGGCTTTGCCATAGACGCCGCGCATGAAATAGAGGTCGCCCATCGTGCCGGCGTCGATCAGCCGCTTGGCGTCCTCGATCGCGTCGTGGAACCGGTGGTTGAACCCGAACTTCAGCACCAGCGCGGGGTTCCGCGCCTCGGCCGCCTGCATCTTGCGCACGTCATCCGAGTTGCGCCCGGGCGGTTTCTCCGAGAACACATGCTTCCCGCGGTCCAGCGCCTCACAGACGACGTCGGGGATCATGTTGTTTGGAACACAGCAGAAAATGACGTCTGGGTCATAGTCGTAGACGCGCATCGGGTCGGTTACGACAGGGATTTCTGCATTGGGGTCGGTATGGGTGTCGCAGGCGGCGACGACCTCGAAACCACCGTGCTTGATCATGGCTTGATGGCGGATCTGCCCCATCTTGCCATATCCGATAATTGCGGCCCGCAAAGTCATGGCTGCGTTATCACCTTTAAGAAAACGGGTCTGGACTGGAACTATGCCCCGGGTGCTATAGCACCCCCCCCGGGAGATCAACAGCCAAGTCTTCGCGCGAAAAGAGCTGAGCGGATTGCCTCCGAAAGCTGCCTCGAAACTGCACAGGGGCGCGATGGTCACGGTGGAAAACCGCGCGTCTCGCAGACGTGACCGGGCGGGCGCGGGGGCCGCATGGTTGTCCGAGAAGGCGAAATATCGCAGGCTTGGCAGACAATCTCCCGCCACGTCGTTGGTGCGGCGTCGGTTTCCAGATCAGGACTGCGCAATGCCGACCCTGCCCCACCCGCTTTTCGCCCCGTCTAAACCCGCCACCGAACCCACGCCTGTCTTGCGACGGACCCTTGCGGAGTTCCCGGACCACTTTCCGACCGTCGAGGCCGCGCGGGCCTATTTGCGGCTGATCATCGTGCCGCCGTCGATGCGCTGGGGATTCATGTCGGTCGGCAAGACCGCCTCGAGCAGCATCCTGACGCTGCTGTTCAAAGCGGAATTCGGCACCGATCTGACGGTCTCGCTGCAGCCCGGGCGGGATATCAATCCGGCGGCGCCGGTGCACATGCTGGCCGATTGCCAGGTGTTTTCACGCGCCTATCTGCTGGGTCTGTCCGCCGGCGAGGTTCTGGGTCCGAAAGGTCCGCGCGAACGCATCGTGATGCTGCGCGAGCCGATGCAGCGCGCGGCCTCGGCGTTTCGCTATTTCTGTCTCTCGGACACGATGCAGAGCCCCTGGTTCCTGCCCGACAGGCTGCGCATCAACGCGGCCTTCGGCTTTGACTGGCGCGTCCATCCCGGCACGATCGACGGGTTCCGCCTGTTCCTGCGCTTTGTCGAGGCCGAAGCCGAGCGGGTCGGTGTCGATGCGGTCGACGGCCACTGGCGGCCGCAGCACGATTTCATCAAGCCCGCGGTCTTCCAGCCAACGATCACTGGCAAGATGGATGACATGGCCGGCTTCGTGCGCGCGCTGGAGGAAAGGCTGGGTTTGCCGATGACGGCGTCGATGCCCTGGGAGAACCGGCAACGGGTCGAGGTGGATCCCTTTGAGGTCGATGCCGAGGCGGTGGCGCTGTGCCAGCGGATCTATGCCCGCGATTTCGACTTGTGGGAGTCGTGACCCGACCGGCGGAGACCGGCCGCGATGCGGTCAGGGCCGCGCATACCGTTCTTGCATCGCCGGATAACGGCGCTTGAGACGGCGCAAGAGGATCAGCGTGTGCAGATAGTGCCAGAGCGACCGGAACCGTCTTTTGTGCAGGCGCACGGTGTCGGTTCCGGGTTGCCCTTCGTAATAGGCTGCGCGCCCCCCCGTCAGGCCCGTGGGGTTGCCGACGATCACCGGCACCGGGCCGTCCTGGCGATAGCTGCGCCAGCGCAAGAAATCCACGGCCCGGCCGTGCTGGCCCGCATCCGCCACCGTCAGAACCGGCGCATCCGCGGGCCAAGGCATGGCGGGATCGGCCAGTTGGCGCAGATCGGCCAGCAGCGCGTGCGGGTCGAGCGCGGCCAGCGCCTCGGGGCCGCGCAGGAAATCGCGAATCGCCCGGTTCAGCATCTGCTGTCGGTCCGGCTGCAACGTGACCAGGCACCAGTTGGCCACCACCCGCAGATGCCAGGGATCAAGCGGCATCGGCGGGTCGCTGCGGGCACGCATCACCAGGTCGTTGCGGACGTCAAAGTAGAAATAGACCGGCGATCCGATCTCGGAATGGGTGACGTGCAGGTTGGGAAAGACCAGCGTCGGGCACCCCGCCGCCGCGCTGTCGACGCCAAAGCTGATATCGTCCCGCTTGATGAAGAAATACGCCGGTGGCAGGCGCCGCGGGGCCGACAGGTCAACCAGCAATCCCCACCAGCCGCCGTATTCGCTGTCCTCGGCGGCATAAAGGCGCGGCAGGTCGGGGCCGTCCAGCAGCAGATCTTCGTTGTGCAGTTCCAGCCCCATGACCTCGCTGCGCGAAATCCGTGCGCCCTGTTCCTTGATCCGGCGCTTCGGGGTGTTCTGAATTTCCGCAATCGCGCCGACATGCACCCCGCGGGCAAAGCACGAGATCGCATAGATGCGTTCCAGAAAATCGGGCGCGATCAGGATGTCGTCGTCCATCACCAGGAAATGCGCGAAGCCGCGCTGCCGGAAATGCTCATAGGCGGTGATGAAGCCGCCGGTGCCGCCGATATTGTCGCGCGTGATCACGGTAACCGTGCCGGGCAGACTGTCGATCGGACGGCCGTTGTTGACCACCAGAACTTCCAGCAGCCCGTCCTGCGCCGGCGTGCTGTCGAGGATCGTCTGCAGATTGGCCCGTAGATAGGGTTCCTTGTTGTAGGTGGTGATCGACAGCCCCAGCGGGCGACAGATATCGGGCGCGGGGGCAGTCCAGCCGGCCTGAAGGATCGTCAGATCGGGCGTGGCGTCGATCTGGACGATGCAGCGGCTGCCACCCGGCAGCAGGTCGACGGGCATGGAAACGGCCAGATCGCCATGACCGTCGGCCTCGGCGAGAAGCTGTTCCTTGCCGGCCGGATCCCTCCGAATGACCCGCACCCGACAGGATGCCGCGCGCAGGGTCGCGCGAAACACCGCTTGGGTCACGCCGATGCGGCAATAGAAATCCTCGGGGAATGCGTTGCTGTGCGAGTCAAAGCTCAGGGCCAGCGGGCGGTCCGGGCTGGCGGCCGGGCAGGGGGCCAGCGCGACCGAGGTCTTGTGCGCAAGCCCGTAGTCGTCGCGGAACACCAGGTTCATCAGGGTGACGTGCCGCGCGCCGTCGGGATCGGTCACCAAGCCGGCAAGGCGCGCGGGGCGGATGCCCTGACGGGAAATCCAGTCCTCTGCCCTTGCCTGTGCCATGCCTGCCTGCGTGTTCCGCCTGTTGTCCGACCGGGCCTTTACAGCGGGTTGACCGCAAAGGCCGGCATCGCCGCCCCGGTTTCCTGCGCCGCCAGCCACATCCGGCCGCAATCCAGCGCCTCACGGATTGTCACATCCATGTCGAGATAGCGATAGGTGCCCAAACGCCCGACAAAGGTGACGTTCGTCTCGGCCTTGGCCAGCGCGACATATTCGGCCAGCATGGATTTCTCGGCGACCTGACGGATCGGGTAATAGGGGATGTCGTCGGGCTCGCAGCCGCGCGAGAACTCGCGGTAAAGGACCGACCCTTCGTGCGTTTCCCAGGGCGAGAAATGCTTGTGTTCGGTGATCCGCGTCCAGGGCACATCGACATCGCCGTAATTCATAACCGCGCAGCCCTGATAGTCGCCCTGATACGAGAACCGTTCAAAATCGAGGGTGCGATAGCCCAGCCGCCCCAGCTGATAGCCGAACCAGCCGTCGATGGGACCGGAATAGAAGACGTGATCGTAGTCGGCGGCGACCGCGCGCGTGACCGGCGTGTCCAGATGCACGGTGATGCCCGGGTGGTCGAGGATCCGTCCGATCATCGCGGTATAGCCGTTTTCCGGCATGCCCTGGAATTTGTGGAAGAAATAGTTGTCGTCGTAGTTGAACCGCACCGGCAGCCGCTTGAGGATCGAAGCGGGCAGCTCGGTCGGATCGCAGCCCCACTGCTTCAGTGTATAGCCCTTGAAAAACGCCTCGTAGAGGTCGCGCCCGACGAAACGCAGTGCCTGTTCCTCGAAATTCGCAGGCTCGGTAATCGAGGTGTCCGCGACGTTTTCCAGAAAGCTGCGGGCTTCGTCGGGGCGCAGCGTCTGGCCAAAGAACTGGTTGATCGTGTGCAGGTTGACCGGCAGCGAATAGACCGCCCCGCGCGAGGTGGTCTTGACCCGGTTCATGTAAGGCATGAACCGCTCGAACCGGTTGACGTAGTCCCAGACCTCGGCATCATCGGTGTGAAAGATGTGCGGGCCATAGATGTGGACCATGACCTGCGTGTCGGCATCGCGTTCGGTATGGCAGTTCCCGGCAATATGCGACCGGCTGTCGACCACGGTCACCGCGTGGCCGGCCTCGGCCAGCATGCGACCAGTCACAGCACCGGACAGGCCCGCGCCGACCATCAGACATTTCTTTGTCATGTAAAAACTCCTTTGCGAAATAGGGGCACGGAATGACCTGCACGCGACAGTTGGCCGTGGCTATGCCGACAGTCCGACCTCTGGCGCGGGCAGACCCTGCCATCGGGTCGGCGCGTCATTCGTCGAACTTTGCGGCCCAGAACGATTTGGTCGTCAACTCACGGTAGCCGGACAGCCAGGAACTGCGCAGCTGGTCATATTGCGTGAGCAGCGTGACCATGTTGCGCAGCATTCTGATGCCCTGCCGGTAGGCGCGCAGCTTGGAATGCTGCACGGTAAAGGACTGCTCGCCGTCGCTCGAGATATAGGTGATCGAGGACGCGCCCCAGACCGGGTGCAGCTGGCCGCGCTGCCCGGCGTTCAGGACGATCCGATTGCCGAAAAGCCTGAAGAACGGCAGCAGATGACCGTTGAGCGAATATTTCAACAGCCAGTGCCGAAAACGGCTGCGATGGGGGTCGAAGCGGCGGCGCTCTTGCGGTTTCATGGCCTCGACCGGCGCCCAGCTCTCGGTCTTGCGAAGGGCGTTCAGGGAGGCCCGGCGCGCGGCCATGTCGGCGTTCTCGGCAAAGAACTGCGGACCTTTGAGGACATCCTCGGCCGCCAGGTTCAGCGCCTCGAGTGTCTCATAGTGGCACTGGATCATGCTGCGCATGAAGAACCAGGCCATGACGCGGAACACCTCGAACCGGCCACGGTCCAGATAGGGCAGGACGATGTGGTGCACCATGTGCGACCGCATGTCGAGATAGAGAGTCGTCAGCGACTCTTTGTCGGCAAAATCGGCGTCCTGAAAGCACATCACCCCTGGCAGGGTGGTGATGTCCAGCTTGTTGGCGATGGAAAAGCTGATGTCGTCGCCGCGCACGAAGAACGGGAACGGCCAGTTGCGCACCCGTTCGATGGCAAAGGCGAAATACCACCAGCCGCCATAGAAATTCGCGGGCTTGGGCTTGCTGCCCTCGTGCTCCATCGCCAGGACCGACGGGAAATGGCGCAGGTCGAAGTTGTGCCATTGCGGGAAGCAGTGGCGATCAAAGACCGCGCCACTTTCCCAGACCTGCCAGCGGGCATCCGCCCGGGTCAGACCACCGGAGACGGCGACGTCCAGGTTCTTGGTATAGGACAGGAACCACCAGGTGCGTTCGAGCGCCGGCATGTGGATCAGCGCGTCGTCATCCATGAACAGGCAGTGCGTCGAGCCCCGGCGCTGGGCCTCGAACAGGCCGCGGGCAAACCCGCCGGATCCCCCCAGGTTCTTGTTGACGATCGGCGTGACATGGTCCGAGGCGGCCAGGGACGCGCTGTTGCCGTTGTCGACGACGATCAGGTGCAGGTGCTCGGCGATGGGGCTGGTTTGCACGAAGGCCTCGAACCGCGCCACGCTGGCCGCGACCGCCTCTTCGCGTTTGAAGGTGGTGATCGCCAGCGACAGTGCCGGAGTGCGCCGGGGCTCGGCGGCGGTTTCCCAGGCGGCGCCGGTTACGATGGCGTCGTCAAGCGCGGTCAGGGTGAAGAACAGCACGCTCAGATCGGTGCGCTGCAGCATGGGTGTCAGGTCGATGCGCAGCGACCCGCTGTCGGGGATCACCGCGATGTCCTCGTGGATCCGTTCCCAGGACAGGACTGGCGAGGTCTGAAACACGGTGATTTCGAACCGGCCGGCGCCGTCGATGCGCAGGCTGAGGTCGTCGAGCCCGCAGTGCTTGTTCCACTTGCGCAGATTGAAAAGGTTCGCCGCCGTGTCGAAGGCGATATGACCACCCTTGGTCAGTTCGATCTGACGCCGTGACGACGAGAACCCGGCCGGGCCTGACAGGCGAAAATAGATGTGCTGTTCCGTGGAAACGCCCAGCTCGGGCCAGAGCAGGCTTTGGATCGGATAGTGCCTGTCGGTCATGGTCTCGGTCATCTCCGGTTTCGATCAGGCGTGCTGCTGGGCGAGGAAATCACGCAACTCTTTCGACGGAAGCCGTTGCAGGCGGTCCGGCGTCAACTGGTCCAGGAACTGCTGCAGGGCCTCGGCCTCGGAACGGGGGTTGCACTGAGCCATCTTGTCGATGTCCGCAAAGAAGGCCTTGCGGCCGCTGACCTGCGACAGCCAGGCGTGGATTGGTGCGAAATGCTCGACCAGCTTCTTGCGCGAGGCCTCGCCCAGGAACTCGACCTGCGATGTGCCAAACAACTCCATGCCGCGGGTCAGCGCCGTCATGTGGCTGGCCAATTGCGCGGCCACGGGCTTTGGCAATTGCTTGTTCGCCTTGCGCAAGAGGATGATGACCGCCGGCTGGAACCCGACGTTGAGATGCTGCGCCGGCTGCAGTTTCGCCGGGCGCTTGATCTTGCTGTGCTTGAAGAAGTCGTCGATCGAGCCGCCTTCGGCCTTGACCTCGTCATAGGGGCGCAGGATCAGTTTGGCTTCGGGGATCAGCTGCGCCCAGGGCTCGATCACGCCCCGGTAGTCGACATGCAGCCAGTCGAGCTTCAGCCCGCGTTCGGGATCCGACAGCGGGGCAGGGGCCTGGCCAAAGCGCAGCTGTTGCCCGTGCCAGGACACCAGCTGTTCATCGGGGCGGCGCAGGGTGCACCAGACGGAGATGTCGCTGACGCTGCGCAGCGCCTTGGTGCGCAGCCGCGTGATCAGGTCCGGGGCGATCTTGCCGAAATGCGACATGACCTCCGAGCACAGGGTCGTCGTTTCGGGCTGCAACTCGCGGATCTGCAGTTCGATCGCGCGCATCATCTGGTTGGAATGCGGCAGCATCCGGTGATAGCCGGGCACCTTCCAGGCCGGCAGCGTATCGGCCAGCATGCGAAAGGCCAGCGCGTTGTGCGCCTCGCGGATGTTGATCGACAGCTCGTCGTCATCGTCACGGCCGCGCAGAGCCTTGGCGACCGCATTGGCGGCGCCCTCGTTCTCGACCCAGGGGTAGAGGGTGCCCGCCTTCAGCAGCTCATGGGAATTCTGCGCGAGAAAGGCCTGCAGCGAGGTGGTTCCGGTCTTGTGATGCCCGATGTGACAGATTGCTCGCATAGTTCCTACTCGGTCAGTGTCAGCGGTCGCGGCGGCGGCTTCCGGTCCGCGGAAAGCGAAGCCGCCGCTGCTTTAGTTGGTTTTGCCCCGCGCTGCACCAGGGGCCTTGCGCGGTGCGGGTTTTTCGGCGCGCGCCTCGTGCAGCTCGGCAAGCCGGTGCGCGCGCAGATAGGCCGGCCAGGGTTCGTCGTTGTGATCCAGCATGCCGTCGATGATGTCCGCCAGAACCTCGATGCTGCGCAGGGCGGTCGCGTCGAAATGATCGCTTGGCTCGAACGATTGCGCTTCGGGCAGGGCCTCGTCCACCGCACGCTCCAGTTCGCTGGCCAGCAGCGGCTTGCGGTCAAAGAACCGGGCGTCCAGATCGCGGGCATCCGCCAGGTAGGTCGTGCGGATTCTCTCGGCCAGCGCCTTGTGCAGACGCACCTTGGTCCTGCGCACCCCCGGCAGGGTATTGGCGGCAAGCTTGAGCGACAGCTCCCACCCCATCGCGTGGCGCATCTGGCGATTGCGCTCCTGCATCCGTTGCTGGACGATGCGGGCAATCATCAGATCCTCGAGGCTCATCGACTCGTTGGCGCTCTGGTCTCCGACGACCGACACTCGGGTATCCGCGTCAAAACTTGCGGCCAGGAAGTCGTCGAGCACCGAGTTGTTGACCAGCTGTTCGCGAATCATCGGCCGCAGCACGAAGTGCTCGCCAAAGACCTTGCGCCAGGTCGACAGCGGCTTGGTGAAGAAGAACCGCTGCCGCCGCAGGCATTTGTCCAGGAATTCGTCAGGCGTGCCGTCGAAGAGCCCCAGCTTGACCTGTTCGGCATAGCTCGACAGGACGCGCGCGGCATGCGGACGGATGTAGCAAACCACGAGGTGATCCGAGACGTGCGGCAGCAGGAAACGCGACAGCGTTTTCTTCACTGCCCGCGGCGAGGCCCCCTCGAACTCCTCGCCTGACAGGACGGCATAGTCAAAGCTGTTGGTCTGCAGGGTTTCCGCCAGGGCGGGCAGGTTCGGCATTCCCGGCCCGCCGTTCAGGATCTTGCCGTCCTCGATAAAGGCATCGACGTGGCGGCGCAGATAGTTGTGCGCCATCTCCGCCGGATACAGGATCGTGCCGCCGTCGAGTCTGACCATGCCCGTCGCAAAGGCGTTCTGGATCGAGGTCGAGCCGGTCTTGTGATGGCCGATATGGAGCACGAGTTTCCGGCGGGTATTGGCTGAGGGCATGGGGGCAATCGGTCTGTCAGGAAGTGGGGAAATCGGCCGTGACGTGCAGGGTCTAAATCATCGTGGCACTCATCGCAGCGCGTCCTGGGTGCTCGCTGGCGGACCAAATATCCGCGCAGGTCCGGCTGGCGAGGAATGGTGCCATGAACACAGTTGAAACCGCTGTCCTGCCTGCATGTCTGTGGCGAATTTGTCAAGCAGCGCGCGGGATCCTGCGGGGCTGTCCGCCAGGTGATGCCGCGAACAGCGCCGGCAGATGACGTTGGGGGAAACCCAGGCGCCTGTGAATCATATCCATGTTTGCGCTGACGCGATCTCTTGGCTTTTCAATTGAGCGACACTAGCATCCGGTCTACAAACCGTATTCGAGCCCGCATCAGACGGGCCGACACAACGATCAGGCAGCCTCGCTGCCATGCAACCGGAGAGGACCACATGAAGAAATTTTTGCTTTCCACGGCGACCGTCGCTCTGCTGGCCGGGGCTGCGCAGGCTGACGACGTGCCGATCGGTATCATCCTCGGCTTTACCGGCCCGATCGATTCGTTGACGCCGGCGATGGGCGACGCGGCCGAACTGGCGATGGCCGAGGTCAACGCTTCGGGCAACTTCGCGCTGGGCACGGTGGTGTCGGTGCGTGGTGATGACGGCTGTATCGATTCGGGTCTGGCGGTTGCGACGGCCGAACGTCTGGTGACCTCGGACGGCGTGCGCGGCATCGTCGGCGGCGACTGCTCGGGTGTGACCGGCGCCATGCTGCAGAACGTCGCGCGCCCGAACGGCGTCGTGATGATCTCGCCCTCGGCGACCTCTCCGGCGCTGTCGACCGCCGAGGACGACGGACTGTTCTTCCGCACCGCCCCGTCGGATGCCCGTCAGGGCCAGGTGGTCGCGGACATCCTGCGTGACCGCGGCGTCAACTCGATCGCCATCACCTATACCAACAACGACTACGGCGCGGGTCTCGCCGCTTCGATCGAAGCGGCCTTCGAGGCTGCCGGCGGCACCGTGACCCTGGTTGCGTCGCACGAAGATGGCAAGGCCGACTATTCGGCCGAGGTCGGCGCGCTGGCCGCCGCGGGCGGCGAGGTTCTGGTCGTCGCCGGTTACCTGGACCAGGGCGGCCGCGGGATCATCCGCTCGGCCCTCGATCTGGGTGCCTTCGACACGTTCGAACTGCCCGACGGCATGGTCGGTGACACCCTGACCGAGGTGTTCGGCGACGAAATCAACGGCACCTTCGGCCAGCATCCGGGCACTGACAGCCCGGGCGCCTCGCAGTTCGGTGAACTGGCGGCGGCCGCCGGCTTCGACGGCACCTCGGCCTTTGCGCCGGAATCCTATGACGCTGCCGCGCTGATCATGCTGGCGATGGCCGCTGCGGGCTCGACCGATCCGCAGGTCTACAAGGAACACGTGATGGACGTCGCCAACGCCCCGGGCGAAATGATCTATCCCGGCCAGCTGGGCCACGCGCTGGAAATCATCGCCGCCGGCGGCGACGTCGACTATGTCGGTGCCTCGGCGGTCGAGCTGATCGGTTCCGGTGAAAGCGCCGGCAACTACCGCGAGGTGGAAGTCGTCGACGGCGCCTTCCAGACCGTCCGCTACCGTTGATCCGCTCCGTGATCTGACAACAGGACAGCCCGAGGCCTCGTCTCGGGCTGTTCTCTTGCAAGGGGTTTCTCCATGATCCGTGTCGAGAACCTGCACAAGCACTTCGGCGGTTTCCATGCCGTCGACGGGGCGTCGCTGCAGATTACCGAAGGGTCGATCACCGGGCTGATCGGACCCAACGGTGCGGGTAAGACCACACTGTTCAACGTCATTGCCGGGGTGCTCAAACCGACCTCCGGCCAGGTGTTCATGTCCGGCGAGGACATCACCGGCCTTGAACCGCACGAGCTGTTCCACAAGGGCCTGCTGCGCACCTTCCAGATCGCGCATGAGTTCCATTCGATGACGGTGCGCGAAAACCTGATGATGGTGCCGCCGCGCCAGTCGGGCGAAACGCTGTGGTCGGCCTGGTTCCATCGCAAGTCCGTCGCACTGGAGGAGGAGGAAATCCGCCGCCGCGCCGACGAGGTGCTGGAATTCCTGACCATCGACCATATCGCCGACCAGAAGGCGGGGCAGATTTCCGGCGGCCAGAAGAAGCTGCTGGAACTGGGCCGGACGATGATGACCGACGCCAAGATCGTCTTTCTGGACGAGGTGGGCGCGGGGGTGAACCGGACGCTGCTGAACACCATCGCCGACGCCATCGTGCGCCTGAACAAAGAACGTGGCTATACCTTTGTCGTCATCGAGCACGACATGGATTTCATCGGCCGGATCTGCAACCCGGTGATCTGCATGGCCGAGGGCAAGGTTCTGGCCCAAGGCACGCTGGACGAGATCAAGGCCAACGAGGCGGTGATCGAGGCCTATCTGGGCACCGGGTTGAAGAACAAGGTCAAGGCGGAGGTGGGGCATGTCTGAACATCCCGTCAAACCCGATCCCGATGCCGTGCTGATCGGCGAGGCGATGACCGGCGGCTATGGCTCGGGTGCGGATATCCTGCACAGCTGCACCATCGCCGTGGACAAGGGCGAGATCGCGGTGATCGTCGGCCCGAACGGCGCCGGCAAATCGACCGCGATGAAGGCCGTCTTTGGCATGCTGAAGCTGCGCGAGGGCCATGTCCGCCTGATGGGCGAGGACATCACCGGGCTGACGCCGCAGGCGCGGGTGGCCAAGGGGATGGGCTTTGTGCCGCAGACCAACAACATCTTCCCGTCGATGACGGTCGAAGAGAACCTGGAAATGGGCGCCTTCATCCGCAACGACGACTATCGCGGCACGATGGAGCAGGTCTATGACCTGTTCCCGATCCTCAAGGACAAGCGCCGTCAGGCGGCGGGCGAACTCAGCGGCGGCCAGCGCCAGCAGGTGGCGGTGGGTCGCGCGCTGATGACCAAGCCGACGGTGCTGATGCTGGACGAGCCGACCGCCGGGGTCTCGCCCATCGTGATGGACGAACTCTTTGACCGGATCATCGAGATCGCGCGCACCGGGATTTCCATCCTGATGGTCGAACAGAACGCCCGCCAGGCGCTGGAGATCGCGCACAAGGGTTATGTCCTGGTGCAGGGCGCCAACCGTTTCACCGACACCGGGCAGGCCCTGCTGGCCGACCCCGAGGTCCGTCGTTCGTTCCTGGGGGGCTGAGGCATGGAGATCCTGAACGCACTGGTCTTGCTGGCCAACTTCGTGCTGATCCCGGCGCTGTCCTATGGCAGTCAGCTGGCGCTGGGCGCCTTGGGGATCACGCTGATCTACGGCATCCTGCGGTTCTCGCATTTCGCGCATGGCGACATGATGGCCTTTGCGACGATGGCGGTGATCCTGTTCACCTGGTGGCTGCAGTCGATGGGCGTGTCGATCGACCCGTTGCCGACCGCGCTGCTGGCGCTGCCGGTGGGGATCGTCGTCACCGCGCTGGCGTTGCTGGGCACAGACCGGGTGGTCTATCGCTTCTACCGACGGGTCAAGGCCGCGCCGATCGTCGTGGTGATGGCGTCCCTGGGCGTGATGTTCGTGTTCAACGGCGTCGTGCGCTTCATCATCGGCCCGGACGACCAGAACTTTGCCGATGGCGCGCGGTTCCTGTTCACGGTGCGCGATTTCCGCACCGCGACCGGCCTCGATGAGGGGATGGGCCTGCGCTATAGTCAGGTGATCACCGTGGTGGTGACGCTGGCGGTGGTGGCGGCGCTGTTCTGGTTCCTCAACCGCACCCGCACCGGCAAGTCGATGCGGGCCTTTTCCGACAACGAGGATCTGGCGCTCCTTTCGGGCATCAACCCCGAGCGGGTGGTGACCGTCACCTGGATCATCGTCGCCGTGCTGGTGACCATCGCCGGCACGCTCTATGGCATCGACAAGAGCTTCAAACCCTTCACCTATTTCCAGCTCTTGCTGCCGATGTTCGCGGCGGCAATCCTGGGGGGGCTGGGCAACCCGCTGGGGGCGGTCGCTGGGGGCTTTGTCATCGCGCTTTCCGAGGTCGGCGTCACCTATGCCTTCCGCAAGTTCCTGCAATACCTGCTGCCCGAAAGCCTCGAACCCGACTCGCTGATGCAACTGCTGTCCACGGACTACAAGTTCGCGGTCTCGTTCGTGCTGCTGGTGCTGGTGCTGCTGTTCCGCCCGACCGGGCTCTTCAAGGGGCAATCGCTATGAACATGCGCAACATCCTGATGTTCGCCGTGATGGCTGGGCTCTTGCTCGCGGTCGGCGCGATGCAGAGCTGGTCGGTCGCGATGGGCCTGCTGAACATGTGCCTGATCTCGGCGATCATGGCGCTGGGGGTCAACATCCAGTGGGGCTATGCCGGGCTCTTTTCGGTCGGCACGATGGGCTTTGTCGCGCTCGGCGGGCTGGCTGTGGTGCTGACCTCGATGCCACCCGTGCATGATGCCTGGGCCGCCGGGGGCGCACGGGTGATCGTGGCGCTGCTGGTCGGGGCCGGAACCATCGTCGCCGCCTTCTTTGCCTTCCGCCGGATGTCCAAGGGGCTGGCGCGGGCCGGGGTGATGGCGGCGATCCTGATCGGCGGTTTCTTTGCCTATCGCGCGCTTTTCGACCCGGCGGTGGACGCGATCGAGAGCACCAACACCGCCGCTGCCGGCTACCTCGGCGGGCTGGGCCTGCCGGTGCTGCTGAGCTGGGCGGTCGGTGGCGCTCTCGCCGCCGCGGTGGCCTGGGTGATCGGCAAGGTCAGCCTGGGGCTGCGGTCGGATTACCTGGCCATCGCCACGCTGGGGATTGCCGAAACCATCATCGCGGTGCTCAAGAACGAGGACTGGCTGTCGCGCGGCGTGCGCAACGTGAACGGCCTGCCGCGCCCGGTTCCCTACGAGGTCGACCTGCAGGCCAGCGCGACCTTCCTGTCCTGGACCGACCGGCTGGGCTTTGACCCGGTCGAGGCCTCGTCGCTCTTCGTCAAGGGTTCCTATGCGCTGCTGTTCATCGTCGTGCTGGGGCTGGTGATCTGGCTGTCGGAAAGCGCGTGGAACTCGCCCTGGGGCCGGATGATGCGCGCGATCCGCGACAACGAGACCGCGGCCAAGGCGATGGGCAAGGACGTGACCGCCCGTCACCTGCAGGTGTTCATCCTGGGCGCGGCGGTCTGCGGGCTGGCCGGGGCGATGATGACCACGCTCGACGGGTTGATGACCCCGGGCGCCTATCAGCCCCTGCGCTTCACTTTCCTGATCTGGGTGATGGTGATTGTCGGCGGCTCGGGCAACAACTGGGGTTCGGTGCTGGGCGGCTTCCTGATCTGGTTCCTCTGGGTCGAGGTCGAACCCATCGGCTTGTGGGTGATGAACGGGATCACCGCCTTCATGCCCGAAGGGTCCGCCCTGCGCGAACACCTGCTGGATTCCGCCGCGCATATGCGCCTGATCACGATGGGGGTGATCCTGCTGCTGGTCCTGCGCTTTGCCCCGCGCGGGTTGATCCCCGAAAAGTAACCCCGACCGCCGCGCCCCGCCTTGGGCGCGGCGGTTGCGCCCGGCTCTGGCAGGGAACCGATGGACGATCCGCCGCACTTCCTTCGCACGCTGTTTGACAAGGCCGTCGAGGTCGCGGACCCGATGCGCTCGCTTGCCGCGCATCTGCCGCCAAAACCTGCGGGCCGGGTGGTGGTGATCGGCGCCGGCAAGGCCAGCGCCCGCATGGCCGAGGCGGTCGAGGCCGCCTGGGGCCCCTGCGAGGGGCTGGTGATCACCCGCTACGGCTATGCCCGGCCCTGTCAGGGGATCGAGATCGTCGAGGCCGCGCACCCGGTCCCCGATCAGGCCGGTGCCGAGGCCACCGCGCGGATGCTGGCCTTGCTTCAGGGCCTGGGCGAGGGCGATTTCGTGCTGGCGCTGATCTCGGGCGGGGCCTCGGCCCTGTTGATCGCTCCGGTCGAGGGCGTGACCCTGGCCGAGAAACAGGCGGTCAACGCCGCGCTCCTGGCCTCGGGCGCGCCGATCGACCGGATGAACACCCTGCGCAAGCATCTGAGCCGGGTGAAGGGTGGGCAACTGGCCGCCGCCGCGTATCCTGCCCGAATGCTGGCGCTGATGATTTCGGATGTGCCGGGCGATGATCCGGCCTTTATCGGCTCGGGGCCGACGGTGGGCGATGCCTCGACCGCGGACGACGCCCGTGCGGTGCTGGACCGCTGGCAGGTCGCCGTGCCCGCCAGCGTGCGCGCCGCGCTGAGCCGCCCAACCGGGGTGATCGCGCCCGGCGACATCCGGCTCTCGCGCACCGAGAACCGCATCTACGCCGCCCCGGCGCAATCGCTCGCCGCCGCCGCTGAGATGGCTCGCGCGCAGGGCTGCGAGGTGCGCCTTCTGGGCGATGCGCTGGAAGGCGAGGCCCGCGACGTTGCCGCTGACATGGCGCGGCAGGCGTTGGCGATCCGCGCGGGGCTGGCCCCCGGCGCGGCCCCCGTGCTGCTCCTCTCAGGCGGCGAGTTGACGGTGACCCGCACGGGCGAGGGCGTGGGCGGCCCGAACGCCGAATTCTGCCTGGCGCTGGCGATCGCCCTGAACGGCGCACCCGGCATCCATGCGCTGGCCTGCGACACCGACGGCGTCGATGGCGCGGCCGAGGTGGCCGGCGCCCTGATCGGCCCCGAGACCCTGGCGCGTGCCCGGGCGGCGGGCATCGACCCGTTGGCGGCACTGGCGCGCAACGACGCGCACGGCTTCTTCGGCGCGGTCGGCGGTCAGGTGGTGACCGGCCCGACCCTGACCAACGTCAACGATTTCCGCGCGATCCTGATCCAGGCCTGACCGCTCAGGCGTCCCACAGGACATGCATCGACAAGGGCCCCCGGAACGCCCAGCCGCCAAACCGCGCGGGGTTTTCCGGGTCCAGCCGCAGTCCGGGCAGGGCGTCGAACAGCATCGGTAGCGCGACCTCGGCGATCAGCGCCCGCGCCGCCCAGGCCCCGGCGCAGAAATGCGGGCCTGCGCCGAAGGGGATCGACTTCTGCCGGTCCTGCAGCAGGTCAAAGGCCTCGGGGTTGGTAAAACAGCCCTCGTCGCGGTTGGCGGATCCGAACATCAGGAAGGCCATGCTGCCTTCTTCCAGCGTCACCCCGTCCACCGTCGCGGTCTGCGCAATGCGGCGCGGTGACATGCCGATGGGCGAGATCCATCGCGCGTATTCCTCGAACGCGTCCTTCCAACTGGCCTGCCCGGCGGCGATCTGCGCCAGCGCCTGCGGATGAGTCAGCAGCGCCCAGGCCGCGCCGGCGATGGCGTCGCGCGGCTCGTTCTGCCCGCCGGAAATGGCCAGCTTGATATTCGCCCGCACCTGCGCATCCGACATCCCGGCCCGCCGCTGCACCGAGAGCAGCGAATGGTCGGGGGCCGTGTCGACCACCGGGATCATCGCGTCGATGTGGCGGTCGATCGAATCCGTGCAATCATGGCACCGCGCCTCGACCGCCGGATCGCCCAGATAGTTCGCGCACCCGTCGATCATCCCCTGGCTGACGCGGTCCATCTCGCGCCAGTCCATGTTGCGCAACCCGGTGATCGCCTTGAGCGCCTCGGCAGACAGAGCCATCGCATAGTCGGTGACCAGATTGGCGGCACCGGCCGGGCGCAGATCGGCCAGGATCCGGGCGGCGGTGGTGCGGAATTCCTCCAGCCAGACGGTCTTGACGGTTTTCGGCGAGACGGTCGGAAAGATCGCTTCGCGCTCGACGCGATGCACCTCGCCGTCCTTGCGCATCATATTCTGGCCCATCAGCCGGGTCATCAGCCCCTGCGGCTGCACCGAGGAAAACACCGCGATGTTCTTTTCCTCGCGCCAGACCGCATCGCGCCGGGTCAGCAAGGTTGCGCGCAGCTGCGGGACGAAAGCAATCGGCGCCTCGGCGCGCAGTCGCGCGAGGGTCGGATAAGGGTCGGCCCAGAACGCGGCGGGGTCGATGTCGATCACGGGGGCGTTCATGGGCATCTCCGCGGGTTGCACTGGCAACAATGCTGACCGCCTTGCGCCTGCGATGCAACGGGAAACCCGCCTGCGCTTTCATCTTGCCGCAAATACGCCCGCCCCGGCCGGATGCGGGCGCCGTGGTGGTGGATGGCGCGAAACGCACAGGGCCGCCCCGATCCGGGACGGCCCTGGCAATGGCATGGACAGCCAGGCTCAGGCGGCGAAGAGCCCCTGGGCCTCGGCGCTGTTCAGCACCGGCCGCGCCGCGGCAAAGGCCTGGCGGCCCGCCTCGGTCGCCAGCTCCGGGAACAGCCCCAGCAGTTCCGCCCGGGTCGCCGCGTCCAGCGCCCCCATCACCGCCTCGGCGGGCTGGAAGCTCTCGGTCCAGGCGCCCTCGGCGCGGATGATCTGATGCGCGTCGCACATCACGTGGATATAGCTCACGCCCTCGGTCAGATCCTGGCTCACGCCCGGCAGGCCCAGCAGATCCGCCGCGCAGACCAGCACCTCGCGCTCGCCGAACATCAGTTCCGCCCGCGCGCCGGTGATCAGCATCCGGTGGCGCGGCGAGACGATCAGGTCGCGCTCGGGCAGGCCGCGGCCCAGCGCCCCGGCGGCGATGCGCACCGGCGCGGCGGCCGGCACGCGGGCCAGATCGGCCGCGCTCAGGTCGCGCCGGCCGACCCAGGCCAGCGGCTGATAGCCGTGGTCGCGGGTCAGCACCTTGTCGCCCGGGGCCAGATCCTCGACCGCCACCTTGCCGCGCAGCGTGTCGATCATCGTGCCGGGGGTGAAGCAGAGGATCTCCTCGAAATTCTCGAAATACATCCGCGAGCCGTCGGGGAAATCGACATAGCCCGACATCGTCATCGTGCCCGGAGGCGCCCCGGCCCCGGTATAGGGCACCGAGCTGGTGATCGTCACGACCGGCGCCGGATCCCCGGGGTTCGCCGGCGTCGGCAGTTCCAGCGTGTCGAACCCGTCCGAACCGTCAACCACACCCGTCGTCGACGTCACAACCTGCACGTTGTCGTTGCCCGAACCCAGGCGCAGCGCCTCGATCTCGCGGAAATTCGTGGTGCCGGTGCCGTTGCCGATCGTGCCCTGCTCGTCGCCGGTATAGATCACGGTGACATCCTCGCTCAGGCCGCCGCCGTCGATCGTGTCGCCGTTGGTTTCACCGGTTTCGCCGCCGGTAATGTCGTGATTGCCGAAGCCGTCCGAGATCACGAAGGTATCGTCGCCCGACCCGCCATAGGCCGTGTCGTTGCCGCCATCGAGGACCAGCGTGTCATTGCCATAGCCCGGTTCGGCGGGGTCCGAGGGCGACAGGCCGCCGTGGTCACCCGGATTGTTGTCGCCGATCAGGCTGTCGTCGCCCGCACCGCCGATGATCAGGTCGTCACCCGCGCCGCCGATCAGCTTGTCGTCGCCCTTGTTGCCATAGAGCGTGTCGTCGCCGGCGTCGCCCCAAAGCGTGTCGTTGTCGGCGCCGCCCCAGAGTTCGTCGTTGCCGTCACCGCCGAACAGCCAGTCGTTCCCCGACCCGCCTTCGATGGTGTCGTCGCCCCAGCCGCCATAGACGGTGTCGTTGCCCGCACCAGCGTCGACATGAGAGCCAGAGTTGGTGAATTCATCGCCCTGCGCGTCGATATAGCCGACGGCGATGGTCTCGTCGGCATCGGTGCCGTTGACGATACCATCGGCCACCGCGATGCCCACGCCGACGTCGGACAGGTCGGTTTCGTCGACCGGACCGCTGCCCGTCAGGGTGTCGAGGGTGACCGACGAGGTGTTGCCATAGGTCGCCGTGCCGTCGAGGAACATGCCGACCATCGTGCCGTCGTCGAGGGTGACGATGGCAAAGGGCACGTTCGAGGCCGTCGAGGCGCCGTTGTCATAGGCCACCGAGGCGTCAAAGATGTCGATCGCACTGACCGTGAGGGCGGTGCCGCCGACCGAGACGGTATCCCCGACGCCCAGCGACCCCGGGGTCGCGGTCGAGGTCACGATATTGTCGAGGTCGGTGACAATCCCGCCCGAAGGGTCAGAGGCGCCGTTGTAGTCCAGGCGAGTCCCTTCGGCGGTCGAGGCACCGGGGGTCAGGGTGATGGTGTTCGCGGAAAGATCAGCCATGATGAGATGCTCGATTTGGGGGCCGTCAACGGGGGATCCGCGCGGCGTTTCAGGGTTGCCTGTCGTCAGACGTGAACCGGCCGGGGGGTGTTTTCGCTGGATTGGGCGCGGGTCATTGGTCTGGTCTCCTGCACGACAGAGTGGATCAGTGTTCAGGTCTAGCCCCGGAATGTGGGCGATCTTGGCCCGAAATCGGGCTTTAATTGGGCAAACGGGGACAATCGCGCCGGAACGGGCGGATTGCGTGGAAATCGTTAACGGAGGTGGTCGGGGAAACAGAGGTTGACGTTGCAACCGGCTATGTCAAAGGTGCGCGGCACGAGGCGTGCGTTGAGGGAGGCGGCGATGGCAAAGAATGTCCTGTTCATCATGTGTGACCAGCTGAGGTGGGATTACCTGGGCCACGAGGGACATCCGACCATCCGAACCCCGAACATCGACGCGCTGGCTGCGCGCGGGGTGCGGTTCTCGCGGGCCTATGTTCAATCGCCGATCTGCGGCCCGTCGCGGATGAGCACCTATACCGGGCGCTACCCCCTCAGCCACGGGGCGCGTTGGAACGGCTGGCCGCTCAGGGTGGGGGAATGGACGCTGGGCGACCACCTCAACCGGTTCGGCGCCCGCGCGGTGCTCTGCGGCAAGACCCACGCAGCCGCCGATGTCGCCGGCATGACACGGCTGGGGATCGACCCCGACAGCGCGCAGGGCCGTCACATTGGCGAGGCGGGCTTTGACGTCTGGGACCGTCTCGACGGGCTGCACCCGCCGGCGGTCAAGCAACCGTCGCATTATAACGACTACCTGCGCGCGCAGGGCTTTGACGGCGAGAACCCGTGGCAGGACTGGGCCGCGACCGCTGTCGCCCCGGACGGCAGCCTGCATGACGGCTGGATGAACGAGAATGCCCATCTGCCGGCCCGGATCCCCGAGGCGCATTCGGAAACCGCCTATTCCACCAACCGGGCGATGGAATTCATCGACCAGGCCGGCGATACGCCCTGGTGCCTGCACCTGTCCTATATCAAGCCGCACTGGCCGATCCTGGCGCCGGCGCCCTATCACGCGATGTATGGCTCCGACGACGTGATCCCCGTGCACCGCAGCGACCGGGAACTGGCCGATTTCCACCCGGTCTATGCCGCGGCCGCGGCCAAGAAATTTGCCACCATCTATCGGCGTCCCGGCGCGCGCGAGCGGATGACAGCGACCTATATGGGGCTGATCACCCAGGTCGACGACCATATCGGTCGGCTGATGGCCTGGCTGGATGAGACCGGGCGGTCGAAGGACACGCTGATCATCTTCACCTCGGATCACGGGGATTATCTGGGCGACCACTGGATGGGCGAAAAGGAGTTCTTCCACGAGGCCTCGGTTCGCGTGCCGCTGATCGTCGTCGATCCCTCGCCCGAGGCCGACGCCACGCGCGGCACCGTCGACAACCGGCTGGTCGAGGCCATCGACCTGGTGCCGACCATCGTCGACTACATGGGCGGCGAGGTGCAGGGGCATATCCTGGAAGGGCGCTCGCTCATGCCGCTGATCCGGGGCGAGCAGCCCTCCTGGCGCGACGTGGTGTTCTCCGAGGCGGACTACGCCGCCGGGCCGATGCGCAAGGCGCTGGGGCGCGATCCGTCGAACTGCCGGATGGTGATGGCCTTTGACGGGCGCTGGAAATACATCGAATCGCAGGGGTTCCGGCCGATGCTGTTCGATCTGCAGACCGATCCCGACGAATTCGTGGACCTGGGCGCGGATCCCCGGTTCGAGGCCGAGCGCGCGCGGCTGAAAGGCAAGATCACCGATTGGGCGCTGGGGCTGAAGACCCGGGTGACGATCAGCGACGAGCAGATTGCGCAGGGTAGGCCACCCTTCGCCGCAGGCATTTTCGTGGGCTTCTGGGACGAGGCGGAAAAGGCGGCGGCGCTCGATGGGCTGAAGGCTAGAAAAGGCTGAGCTGGCGGGCCTCGGCGGGTTCGGTTTCATCGGGGGCGCTCAGGGTCGAGACGGTGACGCCCAGCAGGCGGATACCCTTGCGGGTGGGAAACAGCGGGTCGAGCAGCGCAATGCTGAGCCCCTCCAGTTCCGCGCTGGAACTCAAGGGCACCGACAGGGTGCGGCTGCGGGTGATCTGCTGAAAATCGGCGTATTTGACCTTCAGCGTGACGGTGCGCGCGTGCAGATGCCGGTCGCTGGCCTGCCGCCAGACCTTGGCGGCCAGGGTTTCGACCTCGGCCCGGGCGGTCTCCAGGTCGAAGATGTCGCTGAGAAACGTGTCCTCGGTGCCCAGCGATTTGCGCGGGCGGTGGGGCTGCACCGCGCGCTCGTCGATGCCGCGGCTGATGCGGTAATACCAGTTGCCGGCCTTGCCGAAATGCTCGCGCAGAAAGGGCAGGGGGCGGGCACGCAGGTCGGCCCCGGTCAGGATGCCCAGACGCTCCATCTTGGCTGCAGTGGCCGGGCCGACGCCGTGGAACCGCGCCACCGACAGCGCCGCGACGAACCCCGGTCCGTCGCGCGGCGGGATCACCGCCTGGCCGTTCGGCTTGTTCAGATCCGACGCCATCTTGGCCAGGAACTTGCAATAGGAAATCCCCGCCGAGGCGTTGAGCCCGGTCACCGCCTTGATCCGGTCGCGCACCGCCTGTGCCAGCACCGTGGCCGAGGGGATGCCCTGCTTGTTCACCGTCACATCCAGATAGGCCTCATCGAGCGACAGCGGCTCGATCAGGTCGGTGTGTTCGGCAAAGACCGCGCGGATCTGGTCGGACACGGCGCGGTAGACGTCGAACCGGGGGCGGACAAAGATCAGGTCCGGGCATTTGCGGATTGCCGTGACCGAGGGCATCGCCGAGCGCACACCAAAGGCCCGCGCCTCATAGCTGGCGGCGGCGACCACGCCGCGCGGGCCTGCGCCGCCCACTGCCAGCGGTTTGCCGCGCAGCTCGGGGTTGTCGCGCTGCTCGACCGAGGCATAGAAGGCATCCATGTCGACATGGATGATCTTGCGCGTGGCGTGCAGGTCGGGGCGGAATTCGACCGCGTCAGGGGCTGGGGGCAGGGGTGTCACCGGCGATGATCCCGCTTTGTTCCCGCCGACCATAACCGATCTCAGGGCCGCAAGGCCAGACTAGTTCGCAGGCTTCAACCGCGTGGCCGCCAGCGCGCTGATCGCCAGCATCGCGGCCGCCGTGGCGAGGCACAGCGGCAATCCGCCCAGCTGGTAACTGGCCCCCGACAGCACCGTGCCCAGAAGCCGGCCGGCCGCGTTGGCCATGTAGTAGAAGCCGACATCCATCGTCACCCGCCCCTCGGTGGTGAAGGCGAGGATCAGGTAGGAATGCAGCGAGGAATTCACCGCAAAGACCGCGCCGAATGCCAGGAGCCCGGCGATCACCGTCGCGGTCAGCCAGGGCGCCGGCGCCCCCGCCGCCCAGACCGCCAGCGCCAGCCCCGCCGGGATCAGCGCCAGCGCCGCCGCCCAGTGCCGGGCCGCGGCGACCAGTGCACCGGTGTCGCGCCCCTTGAGGATGCGCGGCGCGCTGGCCTGCACCGCGCCATAGAGGATGATCCACCCGGCCATGAACCCGCCGATCAGGAAGAAGGCGGCGCGGTTGCCGGCCTCGGTCCCGTCCGACAGCACCGCGTAGAAATAGATCGGGATGCCGACCACGAACCACACATCGCGCGCCCCGAACAGAAAGACCCGGGCCAGCGACAGCGCGTTGATGTTGTGGTTCTTCGAGAAGACCTCATGGAACTTGGCGTCCTTGCGGCCTGTGGGCAGGCCCGGCGGCATGCGCAGCATCACTGCCAGCCAGATCGCCGCCAGCACCAGCGCCATGCCCAGCACCGCCGCCGTGAACCCGGCCAGCGCCAGCAGGGCCGCGCCCAGCAGGAACCCCAGCCCCTTGACCGCGTTCTTGGATCCGGTCAACAGCGCAACCCAGCGGAAGAGCCCGCCGCCGTCCTTGGGGGCCAGCAGCTTGACCGCGGATTTCGAGGACATCTTGGCCAGATCCTTGGCCACGCCCGACACCCCCTGCACCGCCATCACGAAAACCACCGAGGCGGTGACCGACCACGCGGGGTCGAGCTGGGTCAGCGCCAGCAGCGCCGCCACCTGCAGCCCCAGCCCGGCATAAAGCGTCGCCGTCAACCCGAAGCGCGCGGCGATCCAGCCGGCCGAGAGGTTGGTGACCACGCCCGCGATTTCATAGAGCACGAAGAGATAGGCGAGCTGCACCGGGCTGAAGCCCAGCGTGTGGAAATGCAGCAGCACCAGCATCCTGAGCGCGCCGTCGGTCAGCATGAAGGCCCAGTAGGCGGCCGTCACCGCGGCATAGGCGGCCAGACTGGAGGGTTGGTTCGGTGCGGTCATTGGTTCACACGTCATCTGCTTTGGGCCCGTGACCTGACGGCGCCGCTGCGCGGCAAGACCCTTGAGCCCCTGCGGGGCGGAGTGGGGGCGCTGCCCCCCGGCTTCGCCTCCCCCCGGGATATTTGGGACGCAAAGATGGGGGCGGGTCAGAGCGATTTGCCCACCATCAGCGCGACCTCGGCCAGGCGGCGGGCATAGCCCCATTCGTTGTCATACCAGGCGTAGAGTTTCAGCTGTGTGCCGTTGATGACCATCGTCGAGGGGCCGTCGATGATCGCCGAACGCGGGTCGTTGGTGTAATCGGCGCTGACCAGCGGGCGGTCCTCGTAGCCGAGGATGCCCTTGAGCGGGCCCTCGGCGGCGGCCTTGAAGAGGGCGTTGACCGCGTCCGCGGTGGTCGGGCGGTCCAGTTCGAAGACGCAATCGGTCAGCGAGGCGTTGAGCAGCGGCACCCGCACCGCGTGGCCGTTCAGCCGGCCCTTGAGTTCGGGGTAGATCAGGGTGATCGCCGTGGCGCTGCCGGTGGTCGTCGGGATCAGAGAGTTGAGCGCCGAGCGCGCGCGGCGCAGATCCTTGGCCGGGCGGTCGACGATGGTCTGGGTGTTGGTGACATCGTGGATCGTGGTGATCGAGCCGTGCTTGATCCCCAGGGCCTCGTGCACGACCTTGACCACCGGGGCGAGGCAGTTCGTGGTGCAGCTGGCGGCGGTGACGATGCGGTGGCGCGCGGGGTCATAGGTCTGGTCGTTTACGCCCATGACGATGTTGGCGGTGGGGCCATCCTTGACCGGGGCCGAGACCACGACCTTTTTCACGCCGGCGTCGAAATAGGGCTGGAGTTTCGCCGCGTTCTTGAAGACGCCGGTGCAGTCGATCACCACATCGACCCCCTGCAGGGGCAGGTCGGCCAGGGATTTCGTGCCGATGAAGGGCAGGCGGGCGCCGTCGATGGTGACGCTGTCCGCATCATGGGCAAAGGTCGCAGGCCAGCGGCCGTGGACGCTGTCGAATTCCAGCAGATGGGCGTGCATCGCCGGGTCGCCGACCGCGTCGTTGATCCAGGCGATCTGCGCGCCGGCCTGCAGCAGCGGGCGCAGCGCCAGTTTCCCCATCCGGCCGAGGCCGTTCAGCGCAAAGGTTGTCATGCCGGGTCTCCGGTTTCGGGCAGGGTCGAGATATCGTCGATCGCGTGTTGCAGGGCGATGGCGTCGAGCGTGGTCAGCGGCAGGGCGGCGAAGGCCTCGACCCGTTTGCGCAGTGCGCCATAGGCATGCTGGAAGGCCAGTGCCTGTTGCGCCGCGGTGCCCTGGACCTTGACCGGGTCTGGCACGCCCCAATGGCCGCTCAGCGGCTGGCCGGGCCAGGGCGGGCAGGATTCGTTTGCCGCCTGGTCGCAGACGGTGAACACGAAATCCATCGCGGGCGCGCCTGGCTGGCGGAATTCCTCGGCCGATTTGGCGCGCAGGTTGCCTGTGTCGTGGCCCTTGGCACGCAGCATCTCGACCGCGCGCGGGTTCAGCGCCGGGGCGGGGTGGGTGCCGGCCGAATAGACATCGAACCGGTCGCCGCCGAGATCGCGCAACAGCGCCTCGGCAAAGATCGAACGGGCGGAATTGCCGGTGCACAGGAACAGGACGTTGAAGCGGCGTGTGGGCATGGGGGTATGATCCGGGCTGGGTGAGGGGCAGAGGTCCGGGCGGCCCCGGCAACAGTCGTTGACGAGGAAATCCATCATGGCGCGCACCGCCGGCATCGCCGCGCCGTAGAGCAGCGAGGTGCCGACGCGCCGCTGGGTCGCCAATCCGCAATCGAGCAGCGCCGACAGATAGACCGAGGTCGTGCTGTTCTTGAGATCCAGCGCGCGGGCGATCTCGCCGGCGGGAACCTCGTCGGGATAGCGGCGCATCAACAGCCGGTAGACGGCCATCCGCTGAGGGTGGCTGAGGGCGCTGAGTCGGGCGAGAACTTCATTTTCCATAATTTCATGTATCATTGAAATATTAGGAAAGGCAAGGGGCGATGTCCCGCATTCGGGGCGCCCTCAGCAGAGCGGTTCGCACCCCGATGCCCGGCTATGGCGTGACCGACTGCGCGCGGCAGAAATCGACCAGTGCCTGAGCCTGTGGTGACTGCGGGGCCAGCGCGGCGGGCAGCGTGCCGATCAGCGTGACCACGCATTGCGCCTCGCCCTGCCAGTCCAGCACCGGTGCCGCCAGCGCCACCAGCCCGGGAATGAAGCTGCCGTCCGCAGTGGCCAGCCCCGCGCCGCGGATCCGCTCGCGCAGCGCGGCGACGCTGGCGGTGTCGGGGGTGATGTCCGGCAGCAGGCCGGGCATGGCGCGCGCGCGCTGCAATTCGGCCTCGATCCGGCCGGTGATGGCCGCGGGCGGCGCCCAGGCGAGGAAGGCGCGCCCGGTGGCCGAGTGCAGCAACGGCATCGTCGTGCCCAGCCCCATCGAGGTCACGGTGGGCACCTCGGCGCGTTCCCAGCGGATCACGGTCGCACCCTCGTTGCCCCAGACCGACAGCAGCACGCTCATCCCGGTCTGTGCGGCCAGATCGGTCAGCGAATCGGCGGCGCGGTTGACGAAATCGTGCCGCGCGATGGCGGCGAGGCCCAACCGCAGGGCCTCGGGGCCCAGATCGTATTTCCCCGATCGCCCGGCCTGTTCGACGATGCCCGCATTCAGGAACGAGGCCAGATAGCGGTGCACCTTGGGCGGCGGCATCTCGCAGCGGCGGGCGAGATCGCTGAGCGAGGCGGCGCCGCCCGCCTCGGCCAGCACCTTGAGCAGCCGCAGGGCGGCGTCGAGCGACTGGATCCCGCCGGCGGCGGCCTCATCCCCGGACATCGGACCCGACCAGTGCGCGCAGTGCGTCCATCGCCCCGGCGGTAAGGCCGTTCTCGGCGGGTTTGAACAGGCCGCGGGTTTCCGTGGCGTCAAAAGCGACCCGCGCGCCCACCATCCCGCGATACTGAAGGCGCAGCGCCTTGGCGCCCCAGTCGAGTCCGGTGATCTCGACCGTCAGGTCGTCGCCGTCGCGCAGTGGCGAGCGGAATTTTGCGCCGGCATCCATCAAGCCGATCCCCACCGCCCCCAGCTGCCGGCACAGCGCCGCATGGCCGCCAAAGCGCCGCATCCAGTCGTGGCATGTGGTGTCTACCCATTTGAAAATATTGGGGTAGTAGGCAATTGCGGCAGGGTCGCAATCGCCAAAGCTGACGCGGCAGGTGTAGCGGTGAAGAGCAGTCATTTTTTCACTGTCCAAAATCCATTGCATATTCCGTAAAAAACTCTATCGTGCGATGCAGCATTTGTCGAGCAAGGAAGAGGGGGGAGCTATGGCTTCGTTTGACAGCGTGGATATTCTGGGCGGCGGTCCGTCGGGCCTTTACACGGCGATCCTGATGCGGCGGAAATTCCCGAACCTGCGCATCCGCGTGTTCGAACAGAACCCGCGTGGCGCGACCTTCGGTTTTGGCGTGGTGTTCTCGGATCAGGCGCTGGATTTCCTCAAGGCCGACGACGCCGAAACCCACGACCTGATCGTGCCGCACATGGAACGCTGGCGGAACATGACGTTGAACCACCCCGAGGGGCAGGTGACGCTGGATGGCGTGGGCTTTACGGCCATCGGCCGGTTGGAGCTGATCCAGATCCTGCTGGCGCGGGCCGAGGCGCTGGGCATCGCGGTGACCTTCAACCACCGCATCGGCTCTCTGGCCGAGCTGGACGCGGATCTGGTGATCGGCGGCGACGGGCTGAACTCGATGCTGCGCGAGGCGCTGCATGACGACTTCCAGCCGGTGATCGAGAATTTCGACAACCATTTCGCCTGGTTCGGCACCACCCGCCCGTTCGACACGCTGACGCAGACCTTCGTCAACACCGACAAGGGCGCGCTGAACGCCCATCACTATCGCTATGCCGCCGATCGCAGCACCTTCATCGTCGAATGCGATCATGCGACCTGGCTTGCCCACGGTTTCGACCGGATGAACGAGGAGGACAGCGCGCGCCTGTGCGAAGGGATCTTTGCCGACACGCTGCAGGGCGCGCCGCTGGTGATCAACAAGTCGCACTGGCGGCAGTTCCCGCGGCTGTGGTGCAAGAACTGGGTGGCGCAGGGGCGTTACGCGCTGCTCGGTGACGCGGTGCATACGGCGCATTTCTCGATCGGCTCGGGCACCCGGCTGGCGATGGAGGATGCCATTGCGCTGGTCCGCGCGCTGGAAACGGAGGCGGACGTGCCCGCGGCGCTGCAGGCCTATCAGAAGGAACGCCAGCCGATCGCCAGGAAGATTGTCGATGCGGCCAATACCTCGGCCAGCTGGTATGAGACCTTTGCGCAGAAGATGGCGCTGAAGCCGCTGGATTTCGCCTTTGACTATCTGACGCGCTCGGGCCGGGTCGACATGGACCGCATGCGGCAGATGACGCCCGAGTTCATGGCCCGTTATGACGCCTGGAAGGCCGAGCACCCGGATGCGGTCGTCGATCCGGTTGGCGAGACACCGGGCGGGGCGGAAATCGGCTTTGACAGATCCGCGCATCCGAACTGCTCGGAGATCCTGTGGCAGAACCTGACGCGCAACCCGGATACAACGGCGGTGACCGGCCCGGCCGGGACGCTGACCTATGCCCAGCTGATCGCCGAGGCCGCACGCTGGGGCAACGCCTTTGCCGCCGCGGGCTTGCAGCGGGGCGAACGGATCGCGGTCTTCCTCGACGATACGCCGGCCTATCCGGCGGCGTTCTTTGGTGCGGTGCGGGCGGGCTTTGTGCCGGTGCTCCTCAACATCCAGACCCCGGCCGATGTGCTGGCCTATTTCCTCAAGGACACCGGCGCGCGGGTCGCGGTGTGCGAGGCGGCACTGGCCGGCAGTTTCGGCCCGGATGTGACCGCGGGCAGCAAGCTGGAAACGCTGGTCCTGGTCAATGGCGACGGCACCGAGGCCGGGGGCGTTGCCGCCGCCACGTTCCTGGCCGGTCAGCCCGACACGCTGGAGTGTGCCGGCACCGGGCCCGACGACATGGCCTTCTGGATGTATTCCTCTGGCTCGACCGGGCGCCCCAAGGGGATCGTCCACCTGCACCACGACATGGCCTATACCCAGCAGTCCTTTGGCCAACAGATCCTGAGGCTGCACGCCGGGGACATCTGTTTCTCGGTGCCAAAGATCTATTTCGCCTATGGCTTCGGCAACGCAATCACCTTTCCCTTCTCGGTGGGCGCGACCAGCGTGCTGATGCCGGGTCAGCCGCGCCCCGACGCCGTTCTGGACGCGATCGAGGCCTACCGCCCGACCGTGTTCTTCGGTCTGCCGACCCTCTACACCGCACTGGCACGGGCTGAGGGCGTGGCGCAGCGCGATCTGTCCAGCATCCGCCAGTCGATGTCGGCGGCGGAGATCCTGTCGGCCGATATCTATGCCGCGTGGAAGGCGCTGGTGGGTCACGGCCCGACCGAGGGGCTCGGCTCGACCGAGGTGCTCCACATCTATCTGTCGAACCACCTTGACGACCACCGGCTGGGGGCTGCGGGCGCGCGCGTGCCGGGCTATGAAATCCGGCTGGTGACCCCGGACGGCCGCGAGGCCGCACCCGGCGAGGAAGGCGTGATGTGGGTGCGCGGCCATTCCACCGCGCCGTGCTACTGGAACCGTCTCGACAAGACCCGCGAGACGATGCGCGGCGACTGGATCTATACCGGCGACCGGTTCATCGAGCGCGACGGCTATTATTACTTCCAGGGCCGGGCCGACGATCTGATCAAGGTCAGCGGGCAATGGGTCTGGCCGCTCGAGGTCGAACGCTGCCTGAACGACCACCCCGACGTGCACGAATGCGCGGTGCTGGCGCATGAGCTGGACGACAAGCGTATGACCCTGCGCGCGGTGGTCAGCCTGAAGGCCGGGATCGCGCCGGGCGATGCGGTGACGCGGTCGCTGCAGGATCACGTCAAGGGGCAGCTGGCGCCGTTCAAATATCCGCGGCTGGTCGAATACCGGGACGAGCTGCCAAAGACCGGCACGGGCAAGATCGACCGGCAGGCCCTGTTGCCCGTGGTGTGATCATTCGACCCGGCGCAGCGGGTTCAGCAGGGCCATCAGCCAACCACCGGCGACGTAGAAGGCGATGCAGAAGAAGGCACCGCTGAAGGCCCAGCGCCATTGCGCCAGCATCTGCGGGTCGACGGTCGCCTCGCCGCCCAGAATCGTGCTGGCGTCGACCCCTGGCTGGTGCGGCGCCAGCGCAAACAGCACGGCCGAGGTCAGCGCGGTTCCCAGAACCGCGCCGACCGACCGGAAAAAGGTAACCGCCCCTGCCGCCCGCCCGCGCAGCGCATCGGGCGAGGCATAGAGGACGATCGTGTTCATCACCGCCATGCCGGTGCCATTCGACAGCCCGATCAACAGATAGGTCGCCATCAGGGCGGGGCGGCTCAACCCGGGGCCGTAGACGCCCAGGAACACGATCCCCAGGGCCGAGATCGCCAGCGTGACCGAGGGGAACAGGACGGTGCGCCCGGTCCAGGTGATGAGGTTGCCGGTGATGAAGCCCGAGACCCCGAACGCGACCGTCAGCGCCAGCATGGTCATCGCCGTCTCCAGCGCGCCGTCGGTGCGCAGGATTGCATGAAACAGCGGGATCAGCGTCACCAGAGACACCAGCGCCGCGCCGTGGCAGACGACCTGCAGTGACACCAGCCGGATCGGTTTCAGCGCAAAGAGATCCGGCGGGAACAGCGGGTTGCGCGCCCGTCGCTGGGTGCCCAGCAGCCCGACAAAGCCCGCCGCCGCACCCAGCAGACCCAGCACCACCCACACCAGCCCGCCGTCTTCGGTCGCGGCCTCGATCGCCAGCGTGCCGCACAACACGAAGGCCAGCAGCGCCAGAAAACCGCCGGTGTCGAACTTGCGGTGCTCGGCGGCGGCATGGGGGATCTTGTAGCGGGCCAACACGGCCATCGCCGCAAAGGCCGGCAGGGCGGTGATGACGAACATCGCCCGCCAGCCCATCGCCGCGACAACGACCCCGCCCAGAACCGGCCCGAGGGTCGAGGCGATGACGCTGATCATCGCGATCATCCCCTGCGCCCGCCCGCGCTGGCGCGGGGCAACCGCATCGCCGATCAGCGCCTGGCTGAGCGAGATCAGCCCGCCACCGGCCAGCCCCTGCAGCAGGCGCGCCGCCGCCAGCAGCGTCAGATCACCGGCGATCGCACAGGCCAGCGAGCCGATGATGTAAAGGCCCAGCGCCAGCATCAGCAGCCGGGCGCGTCCCCAGGTGTCGCCGAGCACCCCGTAAACCGGCCCGGCCACCGTTCCGGCGATCAGATAGCCGGTGACCAGCCAGGGCAGGCGGCGCAACTGTCCGAGGTCCGCGCCGATATCGGGCAGGGCGACCGACACCATCGTCTGGTTCGAAATGGCCAGGAATACCGGGATGCCGATCAACGGGAAAAGCGAGAAGGGCGAGCGGTATTCAGGTGTCGATGACACGGGCGGGCTCCGGTCGGGAAACGAAAAAGGCGCCACCGCAATGGGTGGCGCCTTTCCTTAACAGGTGAAGAGCTTTAGTGAAAGCACTTCTCGATGCGATCCAGCGTGCGCATCGCGTCCAGCACCTGATGCACCGAGCCGTTGGGCTGGCGGCCCTCCTGGATCGCGGCGATGAACTCGCGGTCGATCAGCTCGATGCCGTTGTTCGACACCGCAACACCGGTCAGGTCCACCGGCTTGTCATAGCCGTCGAACAGGTCGTCATAGCGGGCGATATAGGTGCCCTTGTCGCAGATGTAGCGGAAGAACGTGCCCAGAGGGCCATCGTTGTTGAAGCTGAGCGACAGCGTGCAGATCGCGCCCGACGGGGTCTTCATGCCGATCGACATGTCCATTGCAATACCCAGTTCCGGGTGATGCGGCCCCTCCAGACCATAGGCCTGGCTGACCACTTCGCCGGTCTGATACTGGAACAGGTCGACGGTGTGGCAGGCGTGGTGCCACAGCAGGTGGTCGGTCCAGCTCCGCGGCTCGCCCTTGGCGTTCATGTTCGAGCGGCGGAAGAAATAGGTCTGAACATCCATCTGCTGGATCTTCAGCTCGCCGGCGGCGATCTTGTTGTGGATCCACTGGTGCGACGGGTTATAGCGCCGCACCTGACCGGCCATCGCCAGCACGCCGGTCTCCTCCTGCACGGCGCAGATCGCTTCGCTTTCCTCCAGGCTGTCGGCCATCGGGATCTCGATCAGCACCGGCTTGCCGGCGCGCATGCACTGGATCGCCTGCTCGGCGTGCAGCTGCGTCGGCGTCGCCAGGATCACCGCATCCACGTCGTCGCGCGCCAGGCACTCGGCCAGGTCGGTCGCGGCGTGGCCGATGCCGCGCTCGGCCGCCAGCGCGTCGATCTTGGCGCGGGTCGGACCCATGACCGAGGTGACGGTCACGCCCTCGATCGCCTTCAAGGCGTCGAGATGCTTGATACCGAACGCGCCATAGGCGCCGGCGACACAGATACGCATGGGTTCCCCTCCGGTCTTATTCCGCGGCCAGTTTGGCGCGGCTGTCGTGATACGATTTGTTTTCCAGAATGATGTGCCCGACCGCCGTGTTCGAGGCCGGAACGTGATAGTGACGATGCACCTCGACGACGTCCTCGTCCAGCGCGCCGCGCATGACGTGCCACATCACCATCTCGACCCCTTCCGAGCCCGCTTCGCGCAGGTAATCGACATGCGGCATCTGCGACAGGCCCACCGGATCCGAGGTCAGCCGGTCGAGGAAAGCGTTGTCGAACTCGGGGTTGATCAGGCCTGCACGCTTGTATTGCAGCTGGTGCGACATGCCGCCGGTGCCAAAGACCATGACGTTCAGGTCTTCGTCATAGCTCTCGATTGCGCGGCGGATCGCCTTGCCCAGATTGTAGCAGCGGTTGCCGGTGGGGGCGGGGTATTGCACCACGTTCACCGCCAGCGGGATCACCTGCACGCCCCAGTCATCGTCGGGCGTCTTGTCGCCGAACATGACGCTGAGTGGAACGGTCAGGCCGTGGTCGACCTCCATCTCGTTCATGATCGTCATGTCGAATTCGTCGAGGATCAGCGACTGCGCGATATGCGACGCCAGCTTCTGGTGGTTGCGCACGACCGGCACCGGGCGGGGGCCATAGCCCTCGTCCGCGGGCTGGAATTCGGCCGCAGCCCCCAGCGCAAAGGTCGGGATGCATGAGGCATCGAAGGCCGTGCAATGGTCGTTATAGACCAGAAAGATCACGTCGGGCTTGTTCGCCTTCATCCATTCGCGGCTGAATTCGAAGCCCTTGAAGACCGGCACCCAATAGGGCTGGTCGGTGATGTGGGTATCCATCGCCACCCCGATTGCCGGAACGTGGCTGCAGCCGACGCCTGCGGTGATACGGGCCATTATTCTTCTCCCCATTCCGATTTATAGCGGTTGCCCTCGATCGGGCGGCCGCCGTGCAGCATCATGTCGCGATAGGCCTCGACCCCCATGCCGGTCATCAGCCCGGCGAGGTTCTGAAAGTTGATGCCGTCATTCGCGGCCAGCTTCGAGGTGTAGTAGATGTTGCCGCCCAGTTCGAGCAGCCGGTTCCAT